>NZ_JANJOU010000041.1 GCF_024594815.1 Roseomonas populi
GAGCCCGCGCCGCGCACGGAAACGGCGCCGACGCCCCAGGCCGCTCCCCCGGCCCCGCGCCCCGCGCCCGCCCCGGCCCCCGCGGCCGCGCGGCCGGCGCCTGCCCCGCGCGAGGAGGCTCCGGCGCCCCGCCCGGCGCCTTCCGTCCGTCCGTCCTACGACCGCAGCAGCGACCGCGGCGCTTATGCCCCGCGTCCGGCTGCTGCCCCTGGTGGGGATCGCGGCGGCGAGCGCGGCTATGTCATGCGCACGCCCAGCGGCCCCGGTGGGGATCGCGGCGGCTACGCGCCCCGTCCGGCCGGTGGCCCCGGTGGTGACCGTGGCGGCGAGCGCGGCTACGTCATGCGCACGCCCAGCGGCCCCGGTGGGGACCGCGGCGGCTACGCGCCCCGTCCGGCCGGTGGCCCCGGTGGTGACCGTGGTGGCGAGCGTGGTGGCGAGCGCGGCTACGTCATGCGCACGCCCAGCGGCCCCGGTGGGGATCGCGGTGGCGACCGCGGCGGCTACGCCCCGCGCCCTGGCGGCCCCGGTGGGGACCGCGGCGGCGACCGTGGTGGCTACGCCCCGCGCCCGGCTGGTGGCCCCGGCGGCTACGGCCCGCGCGCGGGTGGCCCGGGTGGTGGTGGCTATGGCGACCGTGCCGGCGGCGGCGGTGCCCCGCTGGCGGCGCGTCGCCCCGGCCCCGTGCCGAGCGGCATCGGCGCGCCCGGCGCCGGCAAGCTCTCCTTGCGGCCCCGCCCTGGCGAGGGTCCCGCCCCCGGTTCGCTGGAGGACGAGAACCGCCGTCCGCCGCCGCGCCGCCTCGGCGGCCCGGCGCCTGCCGGCGCGCGCAAGCCGGTCCCTGCCCCCGCGAAGAAGGGCATGGCCCCGGTCGATCGCCGGCATGGCCGCATCGACGTGGCCGCGGCGATCGAGGGTGACGACGATCGCGGGCGCAGCCTTGCCTCCGTCCGCCGCGCCCGCGAGCGCGAGCGGCGCCAGGCCGAGCTCGCCCGCCTCCGCTCCGGCCAGGAGCGCGTGGTGCGCGACGTGGTCATCCCCGACATCATCACCGTGCAGGAGCTGGCGAACCGCATGGCCGCCCGCGCCGGCGAGGTGGTGAAGGCGCTGTTCCGCATGGGCGTGATGGCCACCATCACCCAGTCCATCGACGCAGACACGGCGGAGCTGGTGGCGACCGAGTTCGGCCACCGCATCCGCCGCGTGTCGGAGGCCGATGTGGAGCAGGGCCTCGAGGGCGAGGTGGACACCGAGGAGAACCTCGAGCCGCGTCCCCCCGTGGTCACGATCATGGGCCACGTCGATCACGGCAAGACGAGCCTTCTGGACGCCCTTCGCAAGACGGACGTGGCGGCGCGCGAGGCGGGTGGCATCACCCAGCACATCGGCGCCTACATGATCCAGATCCCGAGCGGCGACCGCGTGACCTTCATCGACACCCCGGGCCACGAGGCGTTCACCGCCATGCGCGCCCGCGGTGCGAGCGTGACCGACATGGTCGTGCTGGTGGTCGCGGCCGATGACGGCGTGATGCCGCAGACGGTCGAGGCGATTAAGCACGCCCAGGCGGCGAACGTTCCGATGATCGTGGCCATCAACAAGATCGATAAGCCCGGTGTGAACCCGGACCGCGTGCGGCAGGAGCTCCTGCAGCACGAGGTCGTGGTGGAAGCCCTGGGCGGCGACACGCAGGAGATCCAGGTCTCCGCGCTGAAGGGCACGGGCCTCGACAAGCTGCTGGAGGCCATCATCCTCCAGGCCGAGGTGCTGGACCTGAAGGCCAACCCGAACCGGGCGGCCGAGGGTACGGTCATCGAGAGCAAGCTCGACAAGGGCCGGGGCCCCGTGGCCACGGTGCTGGTCCAGAAGGGCACGCTGAACCAGGGCGACATCGTGGTGGCCGGCGCCGAATGGGGCCGCGTGCGCGCGATCATCGACGACATGGGCATCCCGCTGACCGGCGCCGAGCCCTCCGAGCCGGTGGAGATCCTCGGCCTGACGGGTGTTCCGTCGGCCGGCGAGACCTTCGTCGCGGTGGAGGATGAGGGCCGCGCCCGCGAGATTACCGAGTTCCGTCAGCGCAAGGCGCGCGAGAAGGTGGCGGCAGCCGCCGGCGCCGCCCGCGGCACGCTGAACGACATGCTGGCCCGCATCCAGGCGGGCGAGCAGAAGGAGGTGGCGGTCGTCGTCAAGGCGGACGTGCAGGGCTCCTCCGAGGCGCTCGGCGTCACTCTCGGCAAGCTGTCCCGCGAGGAGGTGCGCGTCCGCGTGCTCCACTCCGCGGTCGGCCAGATCACCGAGAGCGACATCCAGCTCGCCAAGGCGTCCAACGCGGTCGTGGTGGCCTTCAACGTGCGTGCGACGACGCAGGCGCGCGAGATGGCGAACCGGGATGGCGTGGAGATCCGCTACTACTCGATCATCTACGAGGTGGCCGACGACATCGAGAAGCTGGTCAAGGGCAAGCTTGCCCCGATCCAGCGCGAGAAGTTCCTGGGCTACGCGCAGATCCTGCAGGTGTTCGAGGTCAAGCGCCTCGGCAACATCGCCGGCTGCCGCGTGACGGAAGGCGTGGTGAAGCGCGGTGCGGGCGTCCGCCTGCTGCGCGACGGCGTCGTCATCCACCAGGGCACCCTCTCCACGCTCCGTCGCTTCAAGGACGACGTGAAGGAGGTCGCGAACGGCTACGAGTGCGGCATGTCCTTCCATAACTACAATGACATCCGCGTCGGCGATCAGATCGAGTGCTACGAGACGGAGACGGTGGCGGCGGACTGATCCGCCCCTCCCCTCTTCGGGTTTGATGATCCGCCGCGCCCCGTGAAAGCGGGGCGCGGCGGACGCTTTTAGGGCTTAAGGACCAATGGCCAGGGACGCCAAGAACCAGGGTGGCGCGGGTGCCCCCTCGCAGCGGATGCTCCGCGTGGCGGAGGAGGTGCGGCACGCGCTCTCCGCCGTCTTCCTGCGCGGGGATGTCAGCGACCCCGACCTCGCGGATGCGCGGGTGACGGTGACAGAGGTGCGGGCCTCCCCCGACCTCAAGCACATGACGGTCTTCGTCTCGCGCCTCGGGACTGCGGCCGATCCGGCGCTGCTGAAGCTGCTGAAGGCAAACCAGCCGGAGCTGCGGAAGCAGGTGGCACGGGCCGTGCGTCTGAAGTTCGCCCCGGAGCTGCACTTCCAGGCGGACACCGCGCTCGACTATGCCATGCAGATCGACGCGGTGATGCGCCGGCCGGAGGTGCAGCGGGACCTGACCCCCCGCCCCGATGCCGACAGGGACGACGACGAGACGTGAACGACCAGCACCTGCCGCCCGAGATGGCACCGATGATCCGGACCATCGCCATGCCGGGCGACACCAATCCGGCCGGCGACATCTTCGGCGGATGGTTGATGGCGCAGATGGACCTGGCGGCGGGAAATGCCGCCGCCCGCCGGGCGCGCGGGCGCTGCGCGACGGTGAACGTTGAGGGGATGACCTTCCACCGGCCCGTGCATGTGGGAGATGAGGTGAGCCTCTACGCCCGCATCCTCTCGGTCGGCCGCACCTCTCTGCGGATCCAGGTCGAGGCCTGGCGGCGGGAGCGGCACTCCGACCTGCGGGAGCGGGTGACGGAGGCGGCCTTTACCTTCGTGGCGCTGGACGAGACGGGGCGCCCGCGGCCGGTGCCGGCCGAGGGGAGCTGAGGGGCCCGGCGTGGGGCTGTTCCTCTACGTTGTCCTGAAGGACGCCCCCTTCTGGCTGCCGAGCTTCCTGGCCTGGTACTTCATCGTCCGCGGCGGGCCGGCCCGGCGGCGCTGGGCCGCCATCCTATGGGTGCCGGCCGTTCTTCTCGTCTCGCTCGGCCCCTGGGCGGCGGGGCGGGAGTTCGGGGACCTGATCGTGATGGTCCTTGTCGCCGCCGCGCTGGGCGGGCTGATGGGATTCTGGCAGCGCCGCATCAACCCGCTTTGAGCCCCGGCGAACCAAGGGGCGCGTGACCCGTTCCCCAGACATGGAACGCCGCATCGCCTGGGTCTGCCAGTGGCTCGACCCCTCCCTGCCCACCAAGGAGCAGGCCGCGCTGAACCTGCGCGACACCACCGTGACCTACATCTCCAAGATGGAGCCGAAGGACGCGATCGCGAAGCTGATCGGCCTGGTGCAGACCAATGGCGAGACGCTGCTGGCCCAGATCTCCCGCACCGCCCGCCTGCCGCCCGGGCAACGGGCCATGCGGATGGGCAGCAACGTGCTGCCCGTCTACAGCCACCCGGCCGTGCGGCCCCTCTACGAGGACCCCGCCCTGAAGCGGGTCGTGGAAACCAGCCTGGCCCCCGCCGCCCGCGCGGCGAAGGAAGGGGGCGTGCGCCTCTCCATGCATCCCGGCCAGTACACGGTTCTGGCGACGGAGAAGGAGCACACCCGCGCCGCCGCGGTGGCCGACATCGAGTACCACACGGACGTCATGCGCCACCTCGGCCAGGCGGGCGGCTGGCACCCGAACGGCGCCCACATCAACGTCCATGCCGGCGGCCGCGCGGCGGGGATCGAGGCCTTCCGCTCCGGCCTCTCCCTTCTCTCCCAGGACGCGCGCAACCTGCTGACGGTGGAGAACGAGGAGACCGCCTACGGGCTGGACGACCTGCTGCCCCTGGCCGACAGCCTGCCCATCGTGCTGGACCTGCACCACCACTGGGTGGTCACGGGCGAGTACCTGGAACCCGACGACCCGCGCATCGCCCGCGTGATCGAGTCCTGGCGCGGCGTGCGGCCGATCATCCACATCAGCGCCCCCAAGCCCGACCTGGTGCCCGACCAGGACCCGGAGGTGCTGCCCGACCGCGCGGCCCTGATCGCCGCCGGCGTCTCCGCCCGCGACCTGCGCGCCCATTCCGCCCGGCTGTGGAACCGGCCCCACGCGGCCTGGGCGGCGCGGCACCTGGAATGGGCGGATATCGAGGTTGAGGCGAAGGAGAAGAACCTGGCCAGCGCGGAGTTCGCGGCGGTCTGCTTCCCGGTGGTGGCGGCCTGAGCGGCCTTAGGGGGGAGGGAGAAGGAATTCTCCCTCCCCCTGGCCCCCACCCTCATCTTCTTCTGGGGGGCTGCCGCGGGATGCGGGGCTTGCGGCGCGCCGAGCGGCCACGCCGCCCGGCACGGGACATGTCCCACCGCGCCAAGCCGAAGAAGATGATGGGGTCCGGGGGAAGGAAGCCCCCGGACAGGTCCTCAGAGTTCCGTTAACGTCACCGGCATCCCACCCACCGGCTGGCGGGGCGGGCCTTCCTGGGCGGTCAGGGCGCGGTCCAGGTAGTGGGCGGCGCTGATGAGGGCGAGGTGGGTGAAGGCCTGGGGGAAGTTGCCGAGGTGCTCTCCGGCGGGGCCGAGTTCCTCGGCGTAGAGGCCGAGGTGGTTGGCGTAGCCGAGCATCTTCTCGAAGAGGAAGCGGGCCATCTTCACGTCACCGGCGCGGGCCAGGCACTCCACGTACCAGAAGGAGCACATGTTGAAGCTGCCCTCGACGCCGTCGAGGCCGTCCACGCTCGCGTCCTCGTAGCGGCGGACGAGGCTGTCATCCACCAGGCGCTCGCCCACCGCCTTGAGGGTGGAGAGCCAGCGCGGGTCCGTGGGGCTGATGAAGCGCATCAGGGGCATGAGAAGGCAGGCGGCGTCCAGGCAGCTGCCGTTCCGGCTCTGCACGAAGGCGCCGATGCGCTCGTTCCAGAAGTTGGTATGGATGTCCTCGTAGATGGCGTCGCGGGCGGCGAGCCATTCGGCGACCGGCGCAGGGAGGGAGCGCTTGAAGGCCAGGCGGATGGCGCGGTCCAGCGCCACCCAGCACATCAGGCGGGAGTGGAGGAAATGGCGGCGGCCGCCTCGCACCTCCCAGATGCCCTCGTCCGGCTGCTCCCAGTTCCTGGCCACCCAGTTCATGGAGCGGGTGATGCCCTGCCAGGCCTCGTGGGAGATCTGCTCGCCGTACTCGTCCGAGAGGTAGGCGGCGTCCATCAGCTCGCCGTAGATGTCGAGCTGAAGCTGGCCCTCGGCACCGTTGCCGATGCGGACGGGGCTTGAGTTCGCGTAGCCGGAGAGGTGGGGGAGGATCGTTTCCTCCAGCTCGCGGTGGCCGTCCAGGCCGTACATCAGCTCCAGCTTGCCGTCCGTGCACTCCTTCTCCCGCGCGGCGAGCCAGCGCATGAAGGCGTTGGCCTCCGCCGTGTGGCCCAGGCGCAGGAAGGCGTAGACGGTGAAGGCGGCGTCCCGGATCCAGGTGTAGCGGTAGTCCCAGTTACGGACGCCGCCGATCGTCTCCGGCAGCCCGAAGGTGGGGGCGGCGACGATGGAGCCGTGCTCGGCCGAGGTCATGAGCTTCAGCGCGAGGGCGGAGCGGTTCACCGTGTCGCGCCAGCGGCCGCGGTAGGTGGAGCGGGCGCTCCATTCCCGCCAGGTGTCGGCGGTGTGCTTGAAGCACTCCGCCACCTCGTTCGGGTCTGCGGGGCGGGCGTGGCCGTGGGCCGCGTCCTCCAGCACGAAGGCGGCGGACTCGTTGGGGGCCAGGGTGAACTCGGCCACGGCGTCGCCGCCCTCGATCCGCAGCGGCACGGTGGCGCGCAGGCGCAAAGCCTGCCCCCCGCCCTCGAAAACGATCGTGCCGGCCTCCTCCCGCACCGCGTGCTCCGCCCGGGCATAGTCCAGGCGGGGGGCGCAGCGCATACGGAAGGCGCGGGGGCTGCGGATGGCCTTGGCCCGGCGCACCAAGCGCTGGGTGGGGCCGAGGGCCATGTAGTCCGAGATCTCCGCCACCCCCTCCTGCGAGAGGAAGCGGGTGAGCAGCACGTTGGTGTCGGGCAGGTAGAGCTGACGGTGTCGGATGCCGTTCAGCTGGGGCGCCAGTTCGAAGCGGCCGCCCTTCTCGTCATCGAGGAGGGAGGCGAAGACGCTCGGGCTGTCGAAGCGGGGCCAGCAGAGGAAGTCCACGGTTCCGTCCAAGCCGATCAGGGCGGCGGTGCGGAGGTCGCCGACGATGCCGTGGTTCTCGATCGGCTCTCCCATTCGGGGCTCACTCCACTTCACCTAAGTTAAACGCGGGTCGGCTGTGAACAGCGCAAACCCTGCCGCGTTTGCCGCGGGGCGACTTCACGGTTCCAGGCGGAACCCTCAGCCGTTGCCGACGAAGCCGGGATAGAGGCTCATCCCGCCATCCACGAAGAGGGTGGTGCCGGTGACGTACTCGGCCTCGTCGGAGAGGAGCCAGGTCACGGCGCGGGCCACGTCCTCGGGCTCCCCGATGCGGCCGTAAGGGATCAGGCGCAGCAGCTTCTCCAGCGCCTCCTCCGTGCCCCAGGCCTCCTTGTTGATGGGGGTGCGGATGGCGCCGGGAGCCACGGCGTTCACCCGGATGCGCTCCGGCGCCAGTTCCTGCGCGAGGGTCTGCATCATCATCCGCACGCCGCCCTTGGCCGCCGCGTAGTTCACATGGCCGGCCCAGGGGATCAGCTCGTGGACGGAGGACATGCAGACGATGCTGGCGCGGGCATGGTTGGGGCGGTCCGGGCCGGCGCGGAAGGCGCGCACGGCCTCCCGGCAGCAGAGGAACTGGCCGGTGAGGTTCACGCCGATCACCGCCTGCCAGTCCTTCAGCGTCATCTCGCCGAGGGGGGCGTCCTTCTGGATACCGGAATTGGCCACCAGCAGGTCCAGCCCGCCGAGCTCGGCCACGGTGTCGTCCACCAGGCGGGTCGCCTCCGCCTCCTCCGAGACGTCGGCGCCGAGGGCGACGGCCCGGCCGCCGGCGGCGCGGATCTCCTCCACCAGCTTCTCCGCCGGCTCCCGGCTGGAATGGTAGTTCACGGCCACCGCCGCCCCGGCCATCGCCAAGCCCCGCGCCACGGCGAAGCCGATGCCGGAGGAGGCGCCCGTGACGAGGGCGCGCCGGCCGGCAAGGATGGGGCGGGTTGCGGTTTCGGGCATGGGCACCTCGGCTGGTTGGGCCGCATGGCCCGGGCAGGGGAACGCCCCCGCCGGCCCGAGGGTTGACCGGCTGCGGTGCAACAGAGTGTTCCGGGTGCGCCGAGTCGGCGGCCGAACACATGCCGAACGCAGCGAGCCGGAAATGACGGTGAATCAGCGATATCGCCCGAGTCGCGCGAACGAATCGCTGACGCGCGTTCCCGGCCGCCAAAACACAAGATCTGGTGGGATGCCCCGCTGAGGGGACACAAGCGCATTCACGGCCCGTTCCGATCCGTGCCTCGGACCCGAATGGGGATCACGGCAGCCCCGCGCCCGTTTCGCCTTCCGTCCGGGGCCGCCGCGCGCTATCCGCCCCGCCCATGGCCACCCTCCCCATCCGACGCGCCCTCCTCTCCGTCTCCGACAAGACGGGGCTGGTGGAGTTCGCCCGAACCCTCGCCGCCCAGGGGGCGGAGATCCTCTCCACCGGCGGCACGGCAAAGGCCCTGCGAGAGGCGGGGATCCCCGTGAAGGAGCTGTCCGACCACACGGGCTTCCCGGAAATCCTGGATGGGCGGGTGAAGACCCTGGTGCCGGGCGTCCACGGCGGGCTGCTGTTCCGGCGGGACGTGCCGGAGCACGTGGCGCAGGTGGAGGCGCACGGGATCGCGCCGATCGACTTGGTCTGCGTGAACCTCTACCCCTTCGAGGCGACCGTCGCGCGCGGCGCCTCCTACGAGGATTGCGTCGAGAACATCGACATCGGCGGGCCGGCGATGATCCGCAGCGCCGCCAAGAACCACGCCCATGTCGCCGTGCTGACCGAGCCGGAGCAGCTGGTGACGGTGGGCAAGGAGATCGCCGAGACGGGCGGGACGAGCCTGGAGACCCGCAAGACCCTCGCCGCCGCCGCCTATGCCCGCACGGCCGCCTATGACGCGGCCATCTCCCGCTGGTTCGCTGCCGAGCTAGAGCAGGACTTCCCGCAGCGCCTCTCCGTGCCGGGGATGCTGAAGCAGACGCTCCGTTACGGCGAGAACCCCCACCAGAAGGCCGCCTTCTACGTGGACGGCACGCACCGCCCGGGCATCGCAACCGCCGAGCAGGTGCAGGGCAAGGAGCTGTCCTACAACAACCTGAACGACACGGACGCCGCCTTCGAGGCGGTGGCGGAGTTCGAGGAGCCGGCGATCGTCATCGTCAAGCACGCCAATCCCTGCGGCGTAGCGGTGGCGGGCGACCTGAACGCGGCCTGGGACGCGGCGCTGCGCTGCGACCCCGTCTCCGCCTTCGGCGGGATCATCGCGGCCAATCGCGTGCTGGATGCGGCGGCGGCGGAGCGGATCACCGCCATCTTCACCGAGGTGGTGATCGCGCCGGACGCGGATGACGCGGCCCGCGCGATCTTCGCGAAGAAGAAGAACCTGCGCCTGCTGCTGACGGGCGGCCTGCCCGATGCCGCCGCGCCGGGGATGACCTTCCGCAGCGTGGGCGGCGGCTTCCTCGCCCAGTCCCGCGATGCCGGCCGCGTGGCCGTGGCGGACCTGAAGGTGGTGACGAAGCGCCAGCCCAGCGCGCAGGAGATGCAGGACCTGATCTTCGCCTTCCGGGTCTGCAAGCACGTGAAGTCGAACGCGATCGTCTATGCCAAGGGCGGGGCGACGGTGGGCATCGGCGCGGGGCAGATGAGCCGGGTGGATTCCGCCCGCATCGCCGCCTGGAAGTCCGCCGAGGCCGCGAAGGCCGCCGGGCTGGACACGCCGCTCGCCCAGGGCTCCGTGGTCGCCTCCGACGCCTTCTTCCCCTTCGCGGACGGGTTGCAGGCGGCGGCGGCAGCGGGCGCGACGGCCGTGATCCAGCCCGGCGGCTCCATGCGCGACAACGAGGTGATCGCGGCGGCCGACGAGGCCGGGCTGGCGATGGTCCTCACGGGGATGCGCCACTTCCGGCACTGAGGGCGTTCGGGGAAGGCTCTGCCTTCCCCCAAGCCCCCCCCATCCGGCGGGAACCCGAGCTTCCCTGCACCTTCCGCCTGTAAAAGACATGCCCACGGCGCGAGGGGCCCCAAAGGGGCCCTCGCGCCGTGGGCGTTTAACGGATGGAAGGTCCAGGAAACTCAGTTTCCTGGCGGGTTGGGGTCCGGGGAAGGGCAGCGCCCTTCCCCGAAAGCACCCTCAGCGCCGAACAGGCCGGCGCGGCCCGCGCGGGATCGGCTGCATGGGCTCGACGCGGATGTGCGCTTCCTCGCCGCCGGGGCGGCGGGCGTTGGCCGCGAAGTGCGCGGCGGCGTAGGGGGCGATCTCCACCTGGGATTCGTGGCCCTGGATGCGGATGCGGCCGATCTCGGCGCGGGAGACGTCGCCGCGCTTGCAGAGGAAGGGCAGCATCCAGCGCGGGTCGGCCTGGCCGTCGCGGCCGACGGAGACGCGGAACCACACGCCCTCGGAGGACGGGGGCGGGCCGCCGGCGCCGCGCGCGCCGTCGTAGTCGCCCGGGGCACGGCGGGGGCGGTCGGAGACGGAGGTCAGCTCCTCGGGCGCGGGCAAGGGCGCACGGAGGAGCTTCACCAGGGCGGCGGCGAGAGCGAGCGGGTCCACGCCGGAGGGGGCGGCGCCATCGGCCTGGCTCCAGCCGGCGGTGTCGTCCTTCGGGGCGCCCTGCAGGCCGGTGAGGGTGCGGGCGATGGCCAGGTCCTCCTCCGCGATCTCCTCGCCCAGGATCTCCGTGGCACGGGCGGCGATGCGCTCGGCGTCCTTGGCGCGCACCTGCTCGGCCGAGGGAGCCGGGCCCCATTCGGCCTGCACGCGCGCGGCGTGGAGCAGGCGCTCCGCGATGCGGCGGCGGGAGGGGGGGACAACGAGGAGACTGGTGCCCTTGCGCCCGGCGCGCCCCGTGCGGCCGGAGCGGTGGAGGAGGGTTTCCGGATCGCGCGGGAGCTCGGCGTGGATCACCAGGTCTAGCTCGGGCAGGTCGATGCCACGGGCGGCCACGTCGGTGGCCACGCAGATGCGGGCCTTGCCGTCGCGCAGGGATTGCAGGGCGCGGGTGCGCTCGGCCTGGGAGAGCTCGCCGGAGAGGGCCACGGTCTCGAAGCCGCGCTCCGTCAGATTCCCGTGCAGCCGGTTCACCGCCGCACGGGTGGAGCAGAACACCATGGAGATGGGCGCATCTTCCAGGCGGAGGGCATTCACCACGGCGCGCTCCACGTCGCCGGAGGAGACCAGAGCGGCGCGGTAGGTGATGTCGCCGTGGGGTTCGTCCTTGGAGGACACCTCGAGGCGCAGGGCGTTCCGCTGGAAGTCCTTCGCCATCTTGGCGATCGGCGCGGGGACGGTGGCGGAGAAGAGGAGGGTGCGGCGCTCCTCCGGCAGGGCGCCGAGGATGGCCTCCAGCTCCTCGCGGAAGCCGAGGTCCAGCATCTCGTCGGCCTCGTCCAGCACGACGGCGCGGATGTCGGAGGTGCGGAGGTTGCCGCGCTCGATGTGGTCGCGCACGCGGCCGGGGGTGCCCACCGCGATCTGGGCGCCGTTCTGGAGGACGCGGCGCTCCGCCACCGGGTCCATGCCGCCGACGCAGGAGGCCACACGGCCGCCGGCCGGGCCGTAGAGCCAGGTCAGCTCCGCCTTCACCTGCAGGGCGAGTTCACGGGTGGGGGCGACGATGAGGGCGAGGGGGGCGCCGGGCGGGGGCAGGCGAGTCCCCTCCCCCAGCAGGTCGGTGGCCATGGCCAAGCCATAGGCGACGGTCTTGCCGGAGCCGGTGCGGGCGGAGACGAGCATGTCCCGGCCCGCCGTGTCCTCCGCCAGCACGGCGGCCTGGACGGGCGTGGGGCTGGCATAGCCGCGGGTGGTCAGGGCATCGCGCAGCGGCGCGGGAAGGGTGTCGAAAGACATCAGTGAGAGGCGTCCGGTGGTTTGGGGCGCCTGGGCGCGGCAGCCCTCCTCCATGGAGGGGCGTGGCGCGGGGGGCGGCGCGGAAAGGGCGGGGCTTCGGCCCCGCGACCGGGCTCATATCGGGGCAGGGCCCGCCCGCCGCAACCGGTGGCTTCGCATCCCAGCCCTGCGCCGGGGCCCCTCGCCTATCCGGCGATGGTGATCTCCGTCTCCAGCAGGGCGCCGGCCTCCAGCAGGATGTCCTCCCGGTAGCGCCCGGCGACGAGCTGGACGCCGAGGGGAGCGGGGCCGGAGAGGTCGGTGGTGACGGTCAGGCCGGGCAGGCTCATCAGCGGCAGGCCCACCTGGGGGAGGAGGGCCTCGATCACCCGGTCGAAGGCCTCGGGCGATTCCAGGTCCAGCAGGTCGGGGAAGGGCGGCTCGGCGGAGACGGGCATGAGGGCCACGGGGTAGCGCTCCAGGAAGAGGCTCCACTCCCGCAGGAAGCCGGCGCGGGCCTGGAGGGCGTCCTGAAAGGCGTTCATGTCCGGCTCGGGGCAGAGGCGCTCCATCTGGGCGAACACGAAGTTGGCGTCGGGGTCGTTCTCCTCGGCCAGGGCCCGCTTCAGGCCGCGGCGGCTCTCGGCGAGCCAGAGCAGGGCCTGGAGGCGGGCGGGCTGCCGCATGGGCGGAACCGGGGTCTCGGCCACGGTCCAGCCAGCGTCCTGCAGGCGGCGGCCGGCGGCACGGACGGCTTCCTCCACCTCGGGCGTGGTGGCCATGCCTTCCGGGCGCACGCAGAGGGCGGCGCGCTTGGGGAAGGGCGCGCCCTGGAGCGGGGCGGGCACCCACCAGGGGTCGCGGGCATCGGGGGCGGACATGGCCTGCAGGGCCAAGCGGATGTCGGCGATGGAGCGGGCGAGCGGGCCAGAGACGGCCATGAGCTGGGCGCCGATGGCGCGCTCCGGGCCGCCCGGGTTCCAGGCGGGGATGCGGCCGATAGTCGGGCGCAGCCCGTGGATGCCGCAGGCATAGGCGGGGTAGCGGACGGAGCCGCCGATATCTGTGCCGTGCCCGATGGCCCCGATCCCCGCCGCAGTGGCCGAGGCCGCGCCGCCGGAGGAGCCGCCGGGGGTCAGGGCGGGGTTGCGGGCGTTTCGCGTATGGCCGTGGAGCGAGTTGCGCGTGAACCAGTGGAGCGAGAAGGCGGGGGTGTTCGTGCGGCCGATGATGACGGCGCCCGCCTTGCGGAGGTTGGACACCACGGGGTTGTCGGCCTTCGCGATCAGGTCCTTCTGGATGCGCAGGCCGTTGGTGGTGGCGTGGCTCTTCTGGTCCACGTTCACCTTCGTGGTCACGGGCACGCCGGCCAGGGGACCAGGGTCCTCCCCGCGCGCGAGGGCGGCGTCCACGGCGCGGGCGGCGGCCAGCGCCTCCTCCGGCATGAACTGCACCACAGCGTTGATGGCGGGGTTGGCGGCATCCAGCCGGGAGAGGGCGTCGCGCGCCACCTCCTCCGCCGAGAGGTCGCGCGCGCGGATTCGGGAAGCGAGCTCTGTCGCGGTGAGGCGCCATGAATCGGTCATGGCCGCCATTCCAGACCGGGCGGGCGGGCTTGTCCAATCGCCCGTGCTCGGCGAGCGCTGCCCGGGTGCCCTTGGAGCAACCTCACGCCTTCGCGCCATACCGCATTGCAGCAAACCCCTCTAAACGGCTGGCGCATGGACCGATCCGCGCAGGGCGTGCTGCTCGCCTTCCTCGCCTATGCCGCCTATGCCGTCAGCGACGCTTCCGTGAAGCTGCTGCACGGCTCGCTCTCGGCCTATGAGGCGGTGTTCTTCGGCGCCCTCTCCGGGGTGGCCGCCCTGCCCTTCATCCGCGAGCCTGGCGAGAGGCTCTCCGGCGTGTTCCGGGCGCGGAACCGGGCCATGTGGGTGCTGCGCGCCGTGGCGGCCTTCACCGGCAGCGTCGGCAGCGTGACCGCCTTCACCCATCTCTCCATGGCGGAGGCCTTCTCCCTCCTCTTCCTCATGCCGACCTTCGTGACGGTCCTGTCCGTGGCCTTCCTGGGGGAGAAGGTGGGGTGGCGGCGCTGGCTGGCGGTGCTGATGGGCTTCGCGGGCGTGCTGGTGGTGCTGCGCCCGGGCTTCCGCGAGCTGAACATCGGCCATCTCGGCGCCGTGGTCGGCGGCCTCTCCGGCGCCGTCACCGTCGTCATGATGCGCGCCTTCGGGCGGACGGAGACGCGCCTCTCCCTCTACGGCGCGGGCCTCGTCGGCCCCGTCCTCGGCGCCGGGCTGCTGATGTTGCCGGAGTTCGCCTGGCCCACGGCGATGCAGTGGGTCTGGATCCTGGGCTACGGGCTGCTGATGGCGCTGGCCAACGTGTTTGTCATGATGGCCTCCAACCGCATCGAGGCGAGCCTGGTGGCGCCGGCGCAGTACAGCCAGATGATCTGGGCGATCCTGTTCGGCTACGCGGTCTTCGGCGACGGGATCGACGCGGTGATGGGCCTGGGCGTCGCCATCATCATCCTCTCCGGCGTCTTCACCTTCATGCGGGAGCGCGTGCGCCGGCCGCGCGGGTGGCGGCGGGCGCCACCCGTGCATCCGCAGTGAGAGGCCGCCCCGCGGGCTAGACCTCCATGTCCGCCGTCTTCAGCAGGGTGGCGAAGGCGAGCTGCATGTCGTGCAGGGTCTGCTGCGGCTCCACGTCCACCCACTCGTCCAGCGAGTGCGCGCCCGCGCCGGCGCCAGCGCTGAGGGCGATGCCGGGCACGCCCATGGAGATGGGGATGCTGGCATCGGTGGAGCTGGCAACGGTCTTCGGCGCAAAGCCCAGGGCCTTCGCGGCGGCGGTGGCGTTCGCCACCAGGGCGCTGTCGCGGTCGATGGCGCCGGCGGGGCGGTCGCCGATCTTCTTCCACTCCGCGGTGATCGCGCCCTTGGCGGTGCTGCGCGCGGCGTTCTCCGCATCCACCGCCTTGCCGACGATCGCCTTGAAGGCGGCGTCGATGCGGGCGAGCTCCTGCGCGGAGTCCGAGCGCAGGTCCACCTCCAGCCACACCTCGTTCGGGATGGAGTTCACGGAGGTGCCGCCGCCGATCACGCTGGCGCTGAAGGTGGTGCGGGGCGAGGCCGGGACCTGCAGGCGGGAGAGGCCGGCCATCGCCTCGGCGAGGGCGAAGGAGGGGCTGACGAGGCCGAAATCCATGAAGCTGTGCCCGCCCGGCCCGCGGAAGGTGATGCGGTAGCGCAGCGAGCCGGTGGCGCCGGAGACGATGGTGCCCATGCCCATCGGGCCTTCCACGGAGATGAAGGCGGCGATCCGCCCGGCGTAGCGGCCCTTCTGAAAGAGGTGCCGGATGCCGCGCAGGTCGCCCAGCCCTTCCTCGCCCACATTGCCGACGAAGAGGATGTCGTGCCGCGTGCGGATGCCCGCCGCGTCCATGGCGCGCAGGAAGGCGAGGTTCATCGCCAGGCTGCGCGTGTCGTCGCCGATGCCGGGGGCGTAGAGGCGCGTTCCCTCCCGCCGCACCTTCAGGTCGGTGCCCGGCGGGAACACCGTGTCCAGGTGCGCGGCGACGACGATGAGCTGGCCGTTGCCGAGGCCGCGGCGCAGCCCCATCACGTTGCCCTCCGTGTCCGTCTCGCACTCCTCCAGCCCGGCCTCCTGCAGCATGGCCAGGTAGGCGCGGCCGCGCTCCTCCTCCTGGAAAAAGGGGGCGGGGATTTCCGTGAGGCGGATGGTCTCCTCGACGAAGCGCTCGTGGTTCGCCGCCAGGTGGCGCAGCGCCTCCCCGTAGGCAGGGCTCTTCATCACGTTCTCGACCATGCTCGGCATCCCCTGGCGGAACGGATGCCCATGCGACGCGCGGGCGGGGATGTCCAGATGCGCCGGACCAGCCTCCCCCGCATGCCGGCCCGCAAGAGACCGCCGGGGGAGCGCACCCCAGGGCCCTGCCTGCAGGGCCCCGCCGCCGCCTCGGGCCGGAAAGCCTCGGCGCCGGGGCTGCGCCCGCCGGCACGAAGGGGCTGCCCGCGGCGATCAGGCCGGCGTGAACATGGGGATGGCCTGGCCGTCCTCGCTCCTCTCGAAAACCAGGCGGACGGGCTGGCCCACCTGTAGCGCCGCGATGTCGCAGCCGACGATGTTGGTCATGATACGCGGCCCCTCCTCCAGCTCCACATAGGCGATGACGTAGGGCACCTTCGTCCGCATCACGCTGAAGGTGTAGATCGTGCCCAGGCCGCTGGCGGGCACGAGTTCCACCTCTCCCTCGTCGTCGAAGGGGTCGATGGGGCGCGGCGGGTAGTGGAAGCGGCCCGTCCTCGCGTTGCGCCCGATTAGCAGCTTTCCGTCTCTCGCCGCGTCCCAGAAGGCGCGGGTGGAGGGGTCGGGGGTGGGGCCCGGCGGCACGCGCCGGGCACTCGTCTCGCTCATCCCCATCACTCCCTCTCCAGCACCAGGGTGGCGCTGCCGTGCCGCGTGCCGAGGGAGCCGCCCGTGCCGTGGGCGAGCGCCAGATCGCAACTCGGCACCTGCACCGCCGGATGGGCTTCCCCGCGCAGCTGGCGCACCGCCTCGATCACCTTGGTGATGCCGCCGCGATTGGCGGGGTGGTTGTTGCAGAGGCCGCCGCCATCCGTGTTGAAGGGCAGCCGGCCCACGCCGCTGATGAGGTTGCCGTCCTGAACGAAGCGGCCGCCCATGCCCTTCTCGCAGAAGCCGAGATCCTCCAGCTGCATCAGCACGGTGATGGTGAAGCTGTCGTAGATGCTGGCGTACTTGATGTCGGCGGGCGTCACCCCGGCCTCCTCGAAGGCGCGGGGGCCGGAGAAGCGCGCGCCGGTATAGGTCAGGTCCAGATCCCCGCCCATCTGGTGCTTCACCGCCTCCCCCGCGCCGCGGATGGTCACCACGGGGCGCTTCAGGCCGCGCGCGATCTCCGGCCGCACCACCACCAGCGCGCCGCCGCCATCGGAGATGACGCAGCAGTCCAGCCGGTGCAGCGGATCCGCGACGAGGGGGGAGGCCAGCACCTCCTCCACCGTCACCACCTTCGGCAGCATCGCGTGCGGATTGTGCTGCGCGTGGTGGGAGGCGGCGACCTTGATCCAGGCCAGCTGCTCGCTCGTCGTGCCGTACTCGTGCATGTGGCGCCTCGCGCACATGGCGTACATGTTCGCGATGGCGGCGCCATAGGGGTACTCGAACTGCACGTCCGGCTGCGCGGGGTTGCCGGCGCGCGGGGCCGTGCCGGTCGCCTGCCCCTCGGAGCGCGGGCGCCCGGCGAGGGTGATCAGCGCCACGTCGCACCGGCCCAGCGCGATCGCCCCCGCCGCATGGGCGACATGGGCGAGGTAGGAGCTGCCGCCGATATCTGTGGAATCCACGTGGCGCAGCCGGTTGAGGCCGAGATAGTCGGCCATGCTCAGCGGCCCCATCCCCGGCGCGTCGCCGGCGCAGAAGTAGCCGTCCACGTCGGCGCGGGTCAGCCCGGCGTCGCGCAGCGCGCCGAGCGCGACCTCGGCATGGAGTTGCGCGGTGCTCTTGTCCTCGGCCTTGCGGGCCGGGTGCTCGTAGGCACCGGCGATGCAGGCCTTGCCTCTGATGCTCACGCGCACTCCCCTCTCCCGCCAGCCCTTGATGCCGGGCGGCATGCCTTGGCGCTCCCCCGCTGCGTCTCCGGCGGCGCAGGACGGGCAAGGGCCGCCGGCATCGCCTCAGCCCTTCGCGCCGAGCGGCCCGAGATAGTCGCGCTTGCCGATCGGCGCGCCAAGGTGGCGGAGGATGTCGTAGGCGGTGGTCACGTGGAAGTAGAAGTTCGGCAGGGCGAAGCCGAGCAGGTACTCCGCGCCCGGCAGCGTGGTCGGGCTGCTGCGGGGCCCGTAGGTCACCGCGCGCTCCTCGCTCCCCTCGAAGCCCTCCGCCGGGACGGATTGCAGGAAGGCGACGGTCGCCTGAATGCGCTGCTGCAGCTCATCGAAGCTCGCCTCCTCGTCCGCGAAGGCAGGCGCGGCGAGACCTGCCAGCCGGGCGGCCGCGAATTTGGAGGTGTCGCTGGCGCGCTGCACCTGGCCGGCCAGGGTGAGCATGTCCGGTGCCAGGCGCGCCCCCACCAGCGCCGCCGGATCCATCCCCGTGCCCACCGCGTGCGCGGCGCCCTTGTCCAGCAGGGCCGAGAGCACGCCCAGGCCCCGCAGGAAGACGGGAACGGAGGCCTGGTACATCGAGAGAGGCATGTCAGCCCTTTCCTTCAGAAATTCTCGGTCCAGGGGCGCAGCTCCGCCTCCTGGGACCAGGCGCTGCGGGGCTGGCGGAGCAGGTCGAGATAGGCCTGCGCGATCGCGTCCGGGTCCAGGAGGCTGTCGGGCTTCCCGGGCGGTTCCGGCCGCCGCGCACTCCGCACGCCGCCATCCACCACGATATGCGCGACGTGGATGCCCTTCGGCCCCAGCTCCCGCGCAGCGCTCTGCGCCAGCCCGCGCAGGGCGAACTTGCCCATCGCGAAGGCGGCGGAGCCGGCGAAGCCCTTCACGCTCGCCGTGGCACCGGTGAGGAGGATAGCGCCCTTCCCGCGCGGCACCATGCGCCGCGCCGCCTCCCGCACCGCGAGGAAGCCGCCGAAACCCGTGATCTCCACCGCCCTGCGGACCGCCTCCGGGTCCAGTTCCGCCAGCGGCCCCGGCGCGCGGGCGCTGGCGTTGTAGATCACCACCTCCGGCGCGCCGATCCGCGCCTCCACGGCCGAGAACAGCGCCTCGACAGAGGCGGGGTCGGCGGCGTCGGCCGGGAAGGCGGCGGCGCCCGTCTCCGCGACCAGCGGGGCAAGCTTCTCCGTGTCGCGGGCAGCGAGGGCGACGGCGAGGCCGGCACGGCCCAGCTGCCGCGCGAGCGAGGCGCTGATGCCCGGGCCCGCGCCGATGATCAGCGCGCTGGCATAGGGAATGGTGGTCATGGGGCGGCCTTTCCGGCATCGCCGCCGAGGCTGCGCCCTGCGGCGGCCAGGATCTTGTCGGAAACGCCGGCCTTCCCGGCGGTGCGGGCCGGCGCCTTCCTACCCGGCAGGCTGGCGAAGGGCGCGGTGTCCCTCTCCCGCCGCACCGCCCCGGGGATCCCCGGCCGCGTCACCCCAGCATCTTCCCGGGATTGAGCACCCGCGCCGGATCCAGCGCGTCCCGCAGGCGGTGCATCAGCTCCATCTCCACCGGGTCCTTGTAGCGGCGCAGTTCGCCGGCCTTCAGCAGCCCGATGCCGTGCTCGGCCGAGATGGAGCCGCCGAGCTCCACCACGATGTCGTGGACCACGGCGTTCATCCGTTCCCACTGGGCCAGGAACGCCGCCTTCTCCATCCCGACGGGCTGGGTGAGGTTGTAGTGGATGTTGCCGTCGCCGAGGTGCCCGAAGGCGCAGACGCGCACGCCGGGCAGGGCTTCCGCGGCCGCCTCGCCGGCGCGGTGCAGGAAGGCGGGGATGCGGGAGACGGGCACGGAGACGTCGTGCTTGATGCTGCCGCCCTCCTTCTTCTGCGCCTCCGGGATGCCCTCGCGCAGGCGCCAGAGGGCGGCGTACCTGGCGCTGCTTTCCGCGATCACGGCGTCGGCCAGGGTGCCGCGCTCGAAGGCCTCCTCCAGGATGCCCTCCAGCACGGGGCGCAGCGTGCCGTCATGGCCGGAACCGGCCAGTTCGATCAGGGCGTACCAGGGGTGGCGCTCGCGCATCGGGTCGTGGCCGCCGGCGTGGCGCGCCACGATCTCCACCGTCAGCCCGGACATCAGCTCGAAGGCTGTCACCGCCTCTCCGGCGCGGTCGCGGGCCAGGGAGAGGAGCGTCAGCGCGTCGGCGGGGTCGCGCAGGGCGCAGAAGGCCGCCACTCGGTCCGTCAGGCGGGGGAAGAGCTTCAGCACGGCGCGGGTGATGATGCCGAGCGTGCCCTCGCTGCCGACGAAAAGGTGCTTCAGCGCGTAGCCCGTATTGTCCTTGTGCAGGGCGCGCAACCCGTTCCACACGCGGCCATCGGCCAGCACCACCTCCAGGCCCAGCACGAGGTCGCGCGCGTTGCCGTAGCGCAGCACGTTAATGCCGCCGGCGTTGCTAGCGAGGTTGCCGCCGATCTGTGCGCTGCCCTGCGCGCCGAGGGAGAGGGGGAAGAGGCGCCCCGCGTGCTCCGCCGCCGCCTGGATGTCGGCAAGGATGCAGCCGGCCTGCACGGTCATGGTGAAGTTCAGCGGATCGACCTCCTCGATCCCGTTCATCCGGCCGAGGGAGAGCAGGACTTCGTGCGGGGCGGTGACGGTGCCGCCGACGAGGCCGGTGTTGCCGCCCTGGGGGACGATCGGGGCGCCTGCCTCCGCGCAGATCCGCACGGCCGCCGCCACCTCCTCCGTGGAGCGCGGCCGCAGCACGATGGGGGCCTGGCCGCGGTAGAGGCTGCGCTCCTCCAGCAGGTAGGCCTCCCGGTCGGTGGCCTCGGTCAGCACCGTGCCATCCGGCAGGGCGGCGCGCAGCCGGTCGGCCAGGTCGGTGGGAAGGGCGCGGGCGGCGGGGCGGATCTCGTTCATGCCGCGCGCTCCAGCGGCGCCTTGCCGCGGAAGAAGGGGGCGGCGGACCGGTCCAGCGCGGGATCGCCGGCCCCGAAAGCGCGGCACCAATCCACCACGGCCTGCCGGGCCGAGGCGTCGCGCATGGCGAGCCCGGCGATGCCGTGGAAGCGCTCCACGAGCGGCTCCCACTCCCAGGGCGCCTCGGGGTCGCCGCGGCGGAAGCTGCGCTCCTCGGACAGCACCCGTCCGTCGAGCGTGGTGACGGTGATGCGCGCCGGGCGCTCCTTCGGGTAGCGCGCGGAGAACTCTGCCGGTGCCAGCACCTCGATCCTGTCGCCCAGCGCCTGCACCGCCTCGTCCCGCACTGCGCTGCCGTCGAAGCCGGTGAAGGAGAGGTCGCCGCCGGAGAGAAGCAGGGCCACGCAGAAATTCGTGGAGAACTTCGCGTCGCCCGCATTCGTCGGCCGGCGCAGCCCGGCCACGTCCAGCAGGGCCTGCGGCGCCTCCACCGTGACGGCGGCGATCTCCTCCACGCGCAGCGTGGCCTTCCGCATCAGGTCCTGCGCGGCGTCCAGCAGGCTGTGCATCTGGCCGCAGACGGGCCAGCCCTTGATGGTGGCCGTCAGGATCATCGGCGCGCCTTCCGGCACGAGGGAGGCGGAGGGTTCCGGGATGAGCTTCCAGGCCGCCAGCATGCCGCGCCCGCCCTCAAGCACGCGCGGCGCGCCGGGGATGCCGGCCTCGGCCAGCAACGCCGCCGTCACGCCGTTGCGGACGGCGATGGCGGGGTGCACGGGCTTCGCCTCCGTCGCTCCGTCCTCCAGGAACTGCCACAGCCCCGCCGCCTGGGTGCCGGCATGGCCGAGGGCCGAGAGCGTCGCCGCCGCGTCCAGGCGCAGCAGGCGCGCGGTGGCGGCCGCCGCGCCGAAGGTGCCTGCGGTGGCGGTGACGTGGTTCGTTGCCGCGTGCGCCTTGCCGAGATGCGCGCCCAGGCGCAGCCCGGCCTCGTAGCCCGCCGCCACGGCGGCGCGCATGTCCGCCACCGTCACGCCCGACCTTGCCTGGGCCAGGGCCAGCACGGCGGGCCAGACGGTGATGCCGGGGTGCATCATCGCGGCGCGGTGGCTGTCGTCGAATTCCCAGAAGTGGCTGATGGCGGCGTTGGCCGCGGCGGCCTCCACCGGCGCCCAGCCGCGCGCGTCGCCCGCCACGGCGCAGCCCGCGCCCCGGTGCGGCATGGTCAGCGCGGCGAAGGCGGCGATGTAGCGGGGGTGGAGATCATGCGCCGTGCCGGCGATCAGCGCCCCCGCCCAGTCCAGCGCGGAGGAGGAGAGTGCGGAATCCACCGCCGCGTCCCCCGCCGCGCCATCCAGCGCCGCCACCCATCCGGCCAGGGGGTGCAGGGCGGGTTCGGTCATGGGTTGGTCTCCCCCTGCGCGATCACGCCGCGCCCGGCCACGGGAATGCGAAGGAAGGTCACGCCCCTCCCCTCCCCGGCCGGGAAGCGCCCCGCGCGGATGTTCACCTGGATGGAGGGCAGCAGGAGCGCGGGGGAGGAAAGGGTGGCGTCCCGCTTCGTGCGGAGTTCCACGAACGCCTGCTCGTCGCGCCCTTCGCCCACGTGGATGTTGCGCGCGCGCTGCTCCGCCACCGTGGTTTCCCAGGCGAAGCTGTCGCGGCCCGGCGCCTTGTAGTCGTGGCAGATGAAGACCCGCGTCTCCGGCGGCAGGGCCAGGATGCGCTGGATGGAGCGGTAGAGCTGGCGCGCGTCGCCGCCCGGGAAGTCCGCCCGCGCCGTGCCGGAATCCGGCATAAACAGCGTGTCGCCGACAAAGACGGCGTCCCCGATCCGGTAGGCCACGTCGGCCGGGGTGTGGCCGGGCACGTGCAGCACCTCCACCTCCAGCCCGCCGAGGGGGAAGGTCTCGCTATCGGCGAAGAGCCGGTCGAAGTCGCCGCCGCCCGGGCGCAGGTCTCGCGCGTCGAACACCGGGCGGAAGATGGCCTGCACCTCCGTGATCCGCGCCCCGATCCCCACCGGCGCGCCGGTCTTCTGCTTGATGTAGGGGGCGGCGGTCAGATGGTCGGCATGGGCGTGGGTCTCCAGGACCAGGTCCAGCCGCAGCTCCCTTTCCGCCACCGCAGCCAGCATGGCATCGGCGGATCTCGTGTCCGCCTCCCCCGCCGCATTGTCCCAGTCCAGGACGGGGTCGATCACCGCCGCCGCCCGCGTCGCCTCGTCCCAGACGAGATAGGAGACGGTGTTCGTGGCCTTGTCGAAGAAGGCCTGGACGGCGGGGCTGGTCATGGCGTGGCTCCTGCTCCTGCGGTGTGGAGAGCGGGTCACGCCGCGGGCCGCCGCTCGCCGGCCTGCCGCCCTACTGGGCGTCGATCCGGACCTTCCGGCTCAACTCCACCCAGCCCTTGATCTCCTTGTCCAGGATCTCGGCCAGGGCCTGGCGCGGGCCGGGCACGAAGGTGACGCCGTCGGCGCGGAAGCGCTCGCGCAGCGCCTCGTTGGAGATCGCCTTGTTCAGCCCGGCGTTCAACTCCTCCAGCACCGGCACGGGAGTGGCGGCGGGGGCGAAGAGGCCGTTCCAGCTGTACACGTCGAAGTCCGGGATTGTCTCGGCAATGGCGGGGACGTCCGGCAGAATCGGCGAGCGGTCCTTCGCGCTCACGGCAAGGAGCTTCGCGCCTTGGGCCCGAAGTGCCAGCGCGTCCGAGAGCTGGGCGAAGATGCCGTGAACGCGCCCGGAGAGGAGATCCGTGCCGACTACGCCGCTGCCGCGATAGGGAACGGGCGTGATCTCCGTCCCGATCCGCAGGCCCAGCAACTCGCCGGCCAGGCGGGTGGCCGTCATCTGGCCGGTGTTGGCCAGCAGGAACTCGCCACGGTGCGCCTTCGCCCAGGCCACGAAGCCCGCGAAGTCGTCCGCCGGGAAGGACTTCGTCACGGTCAGCACGTAGGTCTGCGTCGCCAGCCGGCCCACGGGCGCCAGAAACTGCCGGGGATCGCCGGGCAGGAGATGCGGCTGGAAGGCGGCGGTGATGGAAGTGCCGGGGGTGGCGATGAAGAGCGTGTGCCCGTCCGGCTCCGCCCGCCCGACGGAGGCGGCGGCGATGGCGCCCGAGGCGCCGGGGCGGTTGTCCACCACCACCGGACGCCCGAGCGCGGCCGACATCGGTTCCGCGACCGCGCGGGCAATGATGTCCACCGCGCCCCCCGGCGCGAAGGGTACGGCGAGCAGAACGGGGCGGTTCGCAGCCCCTCCCCCCAATCCCTGGGCACGGGTCAGGCGCGGGGCCGCGAGCGCGGCGGCGCCCCCGGCCAGTCCGGCCATGAGGCGGCGCCGCGTGAGAGCAGAGCGAAGATAGGCGTCGGCCACGATGTGTTCCTCCGAGGGCGCCGCTCCCTGCCGGTTAATCCGGCTTATGTCCAGTTCGGCGCGTGAATTACAGAATTCACCTCATTTTATGGTTGATTCCGGGGTGGAGCCTTAGCCCTCCAACCAGGCGGCGCTGCGGGCCAGCACACGGTCCACGGCAGCCCCGGCCTCGCCGAGATAGCCGCGCGGGTCGGTCATGCCGGTGATCTCCGCGTCGGTGGAAACCTTCGAGATCTCGGGGTGCCGGCGCATGGCGTCCGCGAAGTCCAGCCGGTTCTCGATGCCGTGCATGGAGGCCTCGTAGATCCACTCATGGGCGTTCTGCTTGCCCACCTTCTCCCCGAGCTCGAGCATCACCCGCTCGGAGAGCAGGTAGCCGCGCATCCGGTCCAGGTTCTCCATCATGCGCGCCTTGTCCACGCGCAGGCCCTTGAGAAGGGAGGCGCACTGGAACAGCAGGGCGCCGGCCATCAGGCAGCACTCCGGCACCGCCTTCCACTCGGTCTTCCAGCCGATGCCGTCGCGCTCGCCCTCGGCCACCATCGCCTCCATCATCAGGCCGGCGGAGGCGCGCAGGCCGCGGGCGACGCAGGGCAGGTTCTCCGCGAAGACCGGGTTGCGCTTGTGCGGCATGGTGGAGGAGCCGAGCTTGCCCTCGGTGAAGCCCTCCTCCACCTCGGCGAACTCGTTGCGCTGCATGTTGAACAGCTCGTTGCCGATCTTGCCGATCGTGCCGCCGATCATGTTCAGGATGGAGACGTACTCGGCGAAGCGGTCCCGCGCCGGCGCCCAGGAGATGTCGGGCACGCCGAGGCCGAGCACCGCCATGGTCCCCTCCTCCACCTGCCGGGCCTTCGGCCCGAGCGAGGCCTGGGTGCCCACCGCGCCCACCAGCTCGCCGACGAAGAGGCGGGGCTCGCACTCGCGCAGCCGCTGGTGGTGGCGGCCGATCTCGTCCAGCCAGATGGCGCATTTGTGCCCGAAGGTGATGGGCAGGGCGAGCACGCCATGGGTGCGCCCGGCCATGATCGTGTCCCGGTGCTCCCGCGCCAGCCGGGCCAGCTCACGCCCCACCGCCTTGATGTCCCGCAGGAACAGGGCGTGGCAGTCGCGGATTTGCAGCACCATTCCCGTGTCGAGCACGTCCTGGGTGGTGGCGCCGTAGTGCACCCACTGCCCGGCCTCCGGCGAGCAGGCGGCCTGGAGCTGCTTGATGGCCGGAACCAGCGCGTGCTTCACGCGGCGGATCTCGGCGGCCATCTTCGGGATATCGATGGTGCTGCCCTTCGCGTGGTCCACGATGTCGTCGGCCGCCGTCTGCGGGATGATGCCGAGCCGCGCCTGCGCCGTGGCCAGGGCCGCCTCCACCTCCATCCATTTCTGCACGCGCATGGGCTCGTCGAAGATGGCCCGCGTCTCCTCCGTGCTCCAGTTGTGCTGGAGCGCCTGCATGTCGAAGACGGAGATGCCCATGGTTCCCTCACGGTCCGGCCCAGGGCCGCATTTCAATCAATGAAAGGTATTTTGTTGTTTGAAATCTAACAGTGGCAGGGCCGCCCCCGCAACACCTGGGTGGTTCGCACCGCCAGAGACGTTCATTGATTGCCCGAGACTATCAACAGTTTGTGAGACAACGGCAGCAAGCCGTCCCGATCAACACGTAACCGCGACGGTATACGTGATCTGCCAACAACTTAAGGTTGATTTCTCAATCACTACTAAACTCGGAGGTTTAGCAAAGGGCCTGTTAACGATCCGACCTTGTTGCGTTCTTCTTACGCCTCGTTCCAGGGGCAGCGGTCCAAAAGGCTGGGCCGCGCCCCAAAAGCGCAGAGGGGGATCAATGCCGTCTCACGCCGCCGTTCAGGCTGTCGAGGACCTCGCACGCTACGCCCGGGCGCATGCCCTGGAGGACGCTGACGAGGTCCTGATGGAAATCATGGCCCTGATGATGCGGCCATCCCGCTGGCGGGTCGCCGTTCACTTGAACAAACGATATCCCATGGCCGCCCGCCTCCGCACCGGCGCACCGGCCGCGATGCGGGTCTCCATCCCGCGCCTGCGCCGCCACCGGCAGGCCGGGAGTCAGTCCGGCGGGCTTCCGTCGGACTTGAGCACCTCCCCGGCCAAGTAGAGGCTGCCGCAGACCAGCACGCGGGCGGGCGGCGCGCCCGCCCCTTCCTGGGCCAGGGCCGCGAGGGCATCGGCCACGCGGGGGCCGGGCCGCGCCACGCCGCCCGAGGCGGCCACGATCTCCTCCGGCGGCACGGCCAGGTGCTGCCCTGGCTCGGCCACCGCCCAGGCGGTGGTGGCCAGCGGCAGCAGCGGCGCCAGGAAGTCCGCCACCGCCTTCGACTTCTTCATCCCCACCACGAGGTGCAGCGGCCGGTCCCGCCATTCCCGCAGCTGTTCCGCCAGCGCCACGCCCGCCCCGGCGTTGTGGCCGCCGTCCAGCCAAAGCTCCCAGCCCGCCGGCAGGGCGGCGGAGAGCGCCCCGTGCAGGCGCTGCAGCCGGGCGGGCCAGCGAGCCGTCTCCAGCCCGCGGGTGATGGCGGCCTCCGCCTTCAGCCAGGGCGGGTTCCAGGCGCGCAGGGCGGCGATGGCGATGCCAGCATTCTCCGCCTGGTGCGGCCCGGGCAGGGCGGGGCGCGGCAACGTCAATTCCCCGGCGGCATCGCGGAAGCGCAGCCCCTCCCCGGCCGGTTCCACCCACCAGTCGCGGTCCCGCGCCAGCAGGGGCGCGCCCCTCGCCGCCGCCTCGGCCTCCAGCGCCGCCATGGCCTCGGGCGGCTGGCGGCCGGTCGCGGCGGGGATGCCGGGCTTGATGATCCCGGCCTTCTCCGCCGCGATCTTCGCCAGCGTGTCGCCGAGGAAGTCCGTGTGGTCCATGGAGATGGAGGCGATGCAGCAGGCCGCCGGGCGGTCCACCACGTTCGTCGCGTCGAAGCGCCCGCCCAGCCCCACCTCCAGCACCAGGAGATCCGCCGGCACGCGGCTGAACAGCAGGATGGCGGCGGCGGTGGTGATCTCGAAGACGGTGATGGGGCGGCCGGCATTCGCCGCCTCCACCTCCTCCAGCGCGGCGGCGAAGGCATCGTCCGTCACCAGCGTGCCGGCCAGCCGGATGCGCTCGTGGAAGCGCACGAGGTGGGGGGAGGTGTAGACGTGGACCCGCTGCCCGGCGGCTTCGGCGATGGCGCGCAGGAAGGCGCAGGTGCTGCCCTTGCCGTTGGTGCCGGCCACGTGGACCACGGGCGGCAGGCGGCGCTCCGGGTGGCCCAGAGCGGCGAGGCAGACCTCCAGCCGGTCGAGGCTGAGGTCGATCAGCTTCGGGTGCAGCGCGTGCAGCCGGTCGATGATCCGCTCGGACCGCCCGGCCTCCGCCCCGGGAACCAGACGCAGCCCGGCGGGGGCGCCCGGAAGGTATTCGGGCGGGGCGGAATCGGCCATGGCGGGCGGGCCCCTACTCGGCCGGAGCGGGGGCGACCGGTTCCGCCACCGGCAGCTCGGCCGGCGCGGCGGGGCGCAGGAAGCCGATCAGGCGCGCGAGCGTCGCCTTCATCTCCCCGCGCTTCACGACCATGTCGAGGATCCCGTGCTCCAGCAGGTACTCCGCCCGCTGAAAGCCCTCCGGCAGCTTCTCGCGCACGGTCTGCTCGATCACGCGGGCGCCGGCGAAGCCGATCAGGGCGTTGGGCTCGGCGATCTGGATGTCGCCCAGCATGGCGAAGCTCGCGGTCACGCCGCCCGTGGTGGGGTCGCAGAGCACCACGATGAAGGGCAGCCCCGCCTCCTTCACCATGCGGGTGGCGATGACTGTGCGCGGCATCTGCATGAGGGAGACCGCGCCCTCCTGCATCCGCGCCCCGCCGGAGGCGGTGAAGACGATCAGCGGCGCGTCCTGCAGCACGGCCAGCCGCGCGGCGGTCACGATGCCCTCGCCCACGCCCGCGCCCATGGAGCCGCCCATGAAGCCGAACTCGAAGGCCGCGGCCACGGCCGGGCGCCCCTCAATCGTGCCGTGGGCCACCGCGATCGCGTCATCCATGCCGGATTTCTGCTGCGCCTCACGCAGGCGGTCGCCGTAGCGGCGGGAATCGCGGAAGCGCAGCGGGTCCGCCGGCGCGCGCGGCAGCTCGATGCGCTGCCAGCCCGGGTCGAAGGTGTAGTCCAGGCGGCGCGCGGCCTCGATCCGCATGTGGTGCCCGCATTTCGGGCAGACGTGCAGGCTGCGCTCCAGGTCCTGGTGGAAGATCATCTCCCCGCAATGCGGGCACTTGATCCAGAGGTTCTCCGGCACGTCGCGCTTGGTGCCGAAGAGCGTCTGTATCTTGGGCAGCGCCCAGTCGGAGATCCAGTTCATCGCCGCCTCAATCCGGGCCGGTCCTCCCCCATCATGAAAATGTGGGCCCGGCCGGCGCGGGGGGGAGGTAGTCGCGCCGAGGCTTTCAGCGCAAGGGGCTGTTCCACGGGTAGGGCCGGACCCGCATCGCGGGCATGGACGGATCCCGTCGCCCCGGCGTTATGCTCCGCACCATGCCCCCGGATGATTCCCGCACCACCGATCCCTACAAGGTCCTGGGCGTCGGCCGCACGGCCAGCCCGGAAGAGATCCGCAAGGCGTTCCGCAAGATCGCCAAGGCGAATCACCCTGACCTCAACCCCGGCGACCGGGCGGCGGAGGAGCGGTTCAAGGCCGCCAACGCCGCCAACGACCTCCTCTCCGACCCCGCGAAGCGCGCCCGCTACGACCGGGGCGAGATCGACGCCGCCGGCCAGGAGGTGCCTCCGCGCGGCTACTACCGCGAGCACGCGGAGGGCGCGCAGGGGGCCCGCTATGCCGGGAGCGATGCCTCCGGCGGAGATCCCTTCGCGGGCATGGGCATGGGTGGGGGCAACTTCGACCCGGACGACCTGGAAAGCATCCTCGGCATGTTCCGTGGCGGCATGGGAGGTGGCGGGGGCGCTGGCTTCCGTACCGGCCCGCGCCGGGGGCGCGACGCGAACTACCGCCTGGCCGTGAGCTTCCTGGAGGCGGTGAACGGCGCCACCACCCGGCTGAGCCTGCCCGGCGGCGGCGACCTGGACGTGCGCATCCCCCCGGGCCTGGAGGACGGGCAGGTGCTGCGCCTGCGCGGCAAGGGCAACCCGGGCGCGGAGGGCGGGCCCGACGGCGACGCGCTGATCGAGGTGAGCGTCCGTCCCCACCCGTTCTTCGAGCGCGAGGGCCGCGACCTGCGGCTGCAATTACCTGTGACAATGCGTGAGGCGGTTCTCGGGGGGAAAGTACCTGTCCCGACCCCGCGCGGAGAGGTGATGCTGACGATTCCGCCACGATCCGATTCCGGCGCCCAGCTCCGGCTGCGCGGCCGCGGCGTGGCGGAGGGGGGCGGCCAGCCCGCTGGCGACCTGCTGGTGACGCTGCGCCTGGTGCTCGGCCCCGTGGACGACCGGCTGGAAGATTTCCTGCGCGGCTGGACGCCCGACACCCCCTTCGACCCGCGCGAGGAGATGAGGAGGAAGGCATGATCGCCTTCGAGACGGTGGTGGCGCGCGTCTCCGGCCTGGACGCCGCCCGGCTGGAGGCCTGGATCGCCGAGGGCTGGGTGCGCCCCGCCCGGCAGGAGGGGCGCCCGGTTTTCGAGGAGATCGACCTGGCCCGCTGCCGGTTGATTCTGGAACTGCAGGAGGAGATGGAGGTAGGGGATTCCGCCATGCCCGTCGTCCTCGGCCTGCTGGACCGCCTGCACCGCACCCGCCGCCAGCTCCGCGTGCTGGCGGAGGCGCTGGAGCGCAGCCGCGCCGGCGGAACCGGCCGCGCAGGGCAGAATGGCTGAGCCGGACCTCTCGGGCAGCGTCGGCGCGCTCAGCGCCGCCGTTCTCGGCGCCGCGCTGGACATGGCCGGCCTCGCCGTCATCATCACCGAGGCGGCGCTGGACCCGCCCGGGCCGACGATCCGCTACGTCAACGCCCATACCGAGGCGGTGACGGGCTACGCCGCCGCGGAACTGATCGGCCGCTCCCCCCGCCTCCTCCAGGGCCCGGAGACCAGCCGGGCGGAGCTGGACCGGCTGCGGCGGTGCCTGGAGACGGAGCGCCACTTCATCGGCGCCACCATCAACTACCGCAAGGGCGGCGAGCGCTACCTGAACGAGTGGGTCGTGACAGCCATCACCGGCCCCGGCGGCGAGGTGACGCACTGGCTCTCCATCCAGCGCGACGTGACCGCCGAGGGCCGGAACCACCCGCGCGCCGAGGAGCTGCGCCAGCGCACGGAATCCATCCTTTCCACCCTGCGCAGCATCGCCGGCCGGAGCGCGGCGCCGCCCGAGGAAAGCCGCGCGCTGGACGACCGGGTCGCGGCCCTCGGCCGCGCCCAGGCCGGGGGCGAGGCCGGGCTGGAAACGTTGCTGCGCGCGGAGCTCGGCCCCTGGCCCGCCCAGGCCGTGCTGGACGGGCCGCCCGTCACGCTGCGCCCCGGCTTGGCCGGGCCCCTCGCCCTGGCCCTGCACGAGCTGGCCGCCCACGCCGCCCGCCGCGGCGCCCTGGCCGTGCCCGGAGGCCGCCTGGCGGTGCGCTGGCGCAAGGAGGGCGGGCGGCTGGTCATCGACTGGCAGGAAGGCGGCGTGCCCGAGCCGGACGCCAGCGGCCTGCGCAGCGGCTACGCGCGCCAGGTGCTGGACGAGGCCCTGGCCTTCGCCCTGGGCGGTGAGGCCCAGGTTCAGATGAGGGCGGACGGGCTGGCCTGCCGAATCGCGGTGCCGTTCGAGAGGTGATGCCGGGGGAGGCCTTGCCTCCCCCGGGCCCTCTACGAGCGGGCAGGATCCTGCCCCTGCAGTCGCCTAGGGTCACGGACCCGAGACGCACCTTCGTCGATGCTTCCGACTTCCAGAAGAAGATGATGGTGCGGGGTTCGGGGGGAGGGAGAATTCCTTCTTCCTTCCCCCGGGATAGAGCACCGGCGGAAGACGAGCCCGGACAAGTCCTACCGGCCTGGAACATGCATGAGCAGCCTGGCCGAAGCGCAGGGTGCTCACGGGAATGTGGACGGGCCGCGCGAAAGTATTTTAGGCTTCAACGAAACGACACGGAGGCTTCCAATGACCCTGAATCGACGCGGCCTGCTGGCCTCGGGCGCGGCCCTCGGGCTCGGCGCCGCCTCCCTCGCGCGGCCGGCGCTGGCGCAGGCGGCACCGTTGAAGATCGGGATGATCACCACCCTTTCCGGCGCGGGCGGCTACATCGGCCAGGACATCCGCGACGCCTTCATGCTGGCCATGGAGATGGAGGGCGGGAAGCTCGGCGGCACGCCGATCCAGCTGCTGGTGGAGGATGACGGTTTCCGCCCCGGCCAGGGCAAGCAGGTGGCCGAGCGGTTCATGAAGAACGAGCGCGTGAAGCTGCTGACGGGCATCATCTTCTCCAACATCCTCGGCGCCGTGGTGGGCGACGTGCTGGATGCGGGCGGCATCTACGTCTCGCCGAACGCGTCTCCGTCGAACCTGGCGGGGAAGGAGTGCCACAAGAACTTCTGGTCCGTCGCGTGGCAGAACGACAGCCTGCACGAGAGCGCGGGGCAGCTGGCCAACAACCTCGGCCAGAAGAAGATGTTCATCCTGGCGCCCAACTACCAGGCCGGGCGCGACGCGCTGACGGGCTTCAAGCGCCTCTACAAGGGGCAGGTCGCGGGCGAGGTCTATACGCGCCTGGACCAGACGGACTACGCGGCGGAGATGGCGCAGATCCGCGCGGCGGCGCCGGACGGCGTGTACCAGTTCCACCCCGGCGGCCTGGGGATCAGCTTCCTCCGGCAGTACGTGCAGGCCGGGCTGCTCTCCAACATCCCGATGACGCTCGCCTCGCCCTCCATGGACGCGACGACGCTGGCGGCCGTGGGCGATGCGGCGGTGGGGATCAATCTCACCAGCCAGTGGAACAGCGACCTCGACGTGCCGGCGAGCAAGCGCTTCGTCGCGGCGTTCCAGGCGAAGTACAACCGCATCCCCACCTTCTACGCGCAGCAGAGCTTCGACACCGCGCTGGCGATCGGCGCGGCCCTGAAGGGCACGGGAGGCAAGGTGGACGACACCGAGGCCTTCTACCGCGCGATGAAGCCCGCGAACTTCGAGAGCACGCGCGGGAAGTTCGCCTTCGGCGCCAACAACCACCCGATCCAGGACTGGTGGGCGATCAAGGTGGAGAACGTCTCCGGCAAGCCGGCGCTGGTCAGCAAGGACCGGGTGCTGACGAACCACGGGGACGTCTACGCGGCCCAGTGCAAGTTCTGACCTGCAAGTTCTGACTTGCAAGTTCTGATCTGAGGAGACGAGCGTGGCGCTTCTGCTGGAGCAGTTGCTGAACGGGGTCCAGCTGGGCGTCACGCTGTTCCTGTTGGCAGCGGGGCTGACGCTGGTGTTCGGGATCATGGGCGTGATCAACCTTGCCCATGGTTCGCTCTACATGGTGGGCGCCTATGCGGCGGCGGTGGCGGCCTCCGCCACCGGCTCCGCGATTGTCGCTCTGCTGTCGGGGCTGGCGGCCGCGGCGGGTGTGGGGATGGTGGTGGAGTACGTGGTGCTGCGAAGGCTCTACGCGCGGGACCACCTGGACCAGGTGCTGGCGACCTTCGGGCTGATCCTGTTCTTCAACGAGGGGATGGTGCTGCTCTTCGGCCGCCAACCGCTCTTCGTGAACGTGCCGGAGGCGCTGCGGGGCACGGTGCGCGTGCTGCCCGGCGTGGACTACCCGATCTACCGCGTGGCGATCATCGCGGTGGGGCTGCTGGTGGCGCTGGGCCTCTACCTGCTGATCCAGCGGACGCGGGTGGGGATGCTGGTTCGCGCGGGCGCGACACACCGGGAGATGGTGCGGGCGCTCGGCGTGGACGTGCGGCTGCTCTACACGCTGGTTTTCGGGCTGGGCGCGCTGCTGGCGGGGCTGGCGGGGGTGATGACCGGCCCGATCCTCTCCGTGCAGGTGGGGATGGGCGAGCAGATCCTGATCCTCACCTTCGTCGTCGTCGTCATCGGCGGGATCGGATCGGTGCGCGGGGCGCTGTTCGGGGCGGTGCTGGTCGGGCTGGTGGACACGGTGCTGCGCGCCTACGTGCCGGGGCTGCTGCGGCAGGTGATGGAAGGGTCTGAGGCGGACGCGCTGGGCGCGGGCCTCGCCTCGATGGGGGTGTACCTGCTGATGGCGCTGGTGCTTCTGGTGAAGCCGCGCGGGCTGTTCCCGGCTCATGCCTGAGGGGTCCATGCACAAGATGCTTCGCGACGAGCGGGCCTGGGCGGTGGCGCTGCTGCTGCTCGCGGCCCTCATCCCCGTGGTGGCGCCGATGCTGGACAGCCCGGCGACGGTGGGGCTGGCCACGCGCATCGTGATCTACGCGATCGCGGCCTCCTCGCTGAACCTCATCCTCGGCCATGCCGGGCTCGTCTCCTTCGGGCACGCGGCCTATTTCGGGCTGGGCGGCTACGCGGTGGGGATCCTCTACGCGCATTACAGCTCCGGCGAGCCGTTCCTCGGCTTCATCCCCGGCTCGAACGACCTGCTGGTGACGATGCCTGTCGCGATCATCGTGGGCGGCATCGGCGCCGCGATCATCGGCGCGCTCTCGTTTCGTACGGCGGGGGTGCAGTTCATCATGATCACCCTCGCCTTCGCGCAGATGCTCTACTTCCTCTTCGTCTCGCTGAAGGCCTATGGCGGCGATGACGGGCTGGCGATCCGGCGCGTGGCGCCGGTGCTCGGCATGAACCTGCGCGATGCGGCCACGCTGTTCTGGATCTGCCTCGGGCTACTGGCCGTGTGGCTGTTTCTGATGGACCGCATCGCTCGCTCCCGCTTCGGGCGGGTGCTGGCGGGCGTGCGGCAGGGGGAGCGGCGCATGGCCGCGCTCGGCGTGCGGACCTATTTCTACAAGCTGGTCGCCTTCGTCATCGCGGGGATGGGCGCGGCCATGGCGGGGGCGCTGATGGTGAATTACCTGCGCTTCGTCTCGCCGGACATGATGGCCTGGACCAAGTCCGGCGAGATGATGATCATGGTCATCCTCGGCGGCCTGGGCACGCTGCTGGGGCCGGTGATCGGCGCGGGCGTGCTGGTGACGCTGGAATACACCCTCTCCGGCCTGACGGAGCACTGGCAATTCATCGAGGGGCCGATCCTGCTGCTGGTCGTGCTCTTCGCGCGCGGCGGGCTGATGGGCGCGGTGCGGCGGCTGGCGGGGCGGCGCGTCCCGGCCCCTGAAGCGGTGCCGCACGGGGAGTTGCCGCAAGCTCAGAAGCCCCTGGGCGAGGCGCTTCCGGAGGCGGTGCGACATGGCTGAAGTGCCCGTCCTCTCCGTCCAGCATCTGGTCAAGCGCTTCGGCGGCCTGACCGCGACGGACGACCTGAACCTTGAGGTGCTGCCGGGCGAACTGCACGCGCTGATCGGCCCGAACGGCGCGGGCAAGACCACCGCCATCGGCCAGATCATGGGGGAGATCACGCCCGATCGGGGCCGCATCCTCTTCATGGGGGAGGAGGTGACGCGGCTTTCGGCGCCGGCCCGCGTGGCGCGTGGCCTGGCCCGCACCTTCCAGATCACGCAGCTGCTGGAGGACGACACGGCGGAGGCGAATGTGGCGCTGGCCGTGCAGGCGCGGGCCGGGCACTCCTTCCGCTTCTGGCGCGACGCCTCGCGCGATGCGCGGCTGCTGGAGCCGGCGCGGGCGGCGCTGGAGGAGGCGGGGCTGCCCCGCGCGCGCTGGGCGCTGCCGGTGGCCGACATCTCCCACGGGGAGCGCAAGCAGCTGGAACTGGCGGTGGCGCTGGCGAGCCGGCCACGGATGCTGCTGCTGGACGAGCCGATGGCCGGGCTCGGCGCCAGCGAATCCCTGCGCATGACGGAGGTGCTGCGGCGCCTGAAGGGCCGCATCCCCATGCTGCTGGTGGAGCACGACATGGACGCGGTGTTCAGCCTGGCCGACCGGTGTTCCGTGCTGGTTTATGGCCACTGCATCGCCTGCGACACGCCGGACGGGATCCGGCACGACCCGCAGGTGCGGGCTGCCTACCTCTCGGAAGAGGAGGCGGTCTGATGCTGGAGGTCGAAGGGCTGCGCGCCGGCTATGGCGGGGCCGAGGTGCTGTTCGACGTGAACCTGCGCGTCGGCCCCGGCGAGGTGGTGACGCTGCTCGGCCGCAACGGCATGGGCAAGACCACCACGGTCCGCGCCATCATGGGGCTGAACCCGCCGCGCGGCGGCCGCGTGAAGTTCCGGGGCGCCGTTGTCTCCGGCCTACCGCCGGAAGGCGTGGCGCGGCGGGGGATCGGGCTGGTGCCGGAAGGGCGGCAGGTCTTCCCGACGCTGACGGTGCGGGAGAACCTCGTCGCCACCGCGGCGGACCGGGAGAAGGCCCGCAATCCCTGGACGCTGGAGCGGGTCTTCGCCCTGTTCCCGCGGCTGAGGGAGCGGGCGGGGCAGTCCGCACGCACCCTCTCGGGCGGGGAGCAACAGATGCTGGCCATCGGCCGCGCGCTGATGACCAACCCGCACCTGGTGATCCTGGACGAAGCGACCGAAGGGCTGGCGCCGGTGATCCGGGCGGAGATCTGGACGACGCTGGCCGCGCTGAAGGCCGAAGGACAGGCGATCCTGCTGATTGACAAGACCCTGGCGGCGCTGCGGCGGCTGGCGGACCGGCACACGGTGCTGGAGAAGGGGCGCACCGTGTGGGAGGGCAGCGGGGAGGAGCTGGACCGCGACTTCGCGCGGGTGAAGGGATGGATCGGGGTTTGAAGGGAGGGGAAATGCCTTCCCCCTCCGCCGTCGTCCTACCCGATGACGCGCACCGCCGTGGAGCCGGTGCCGGAATACATGGCTTGGTCGCGGGCGATCGTCTCAGCCTCGACCCGCTTGGCCTCCTTCGCGCGGAGCCCGTTCAGCTCCGCCTGCGCGGCCTCTCCCGCGCGGATGCGGGCGCGGGCGCGGCGGCGGGAGGGGCCGCCGGCGGCCCAGGCGATGAAGGCGCCGAGCAGGAAGGCGAGCGCCGCGATCAGCAGCACGGCCAGCGCCAGCGGCGTCTGCCAGGTCAGGTCGAAGGGCCAGAGCCCGACCTGCACGGGCTGCATGTTCGAGACGGCGAACAGCACGATGACGATGAGAAGGGGCAGGAACAGCAACCAGCGCCACATCGGCGGAACTCCTGTGGTGTCAGCCTTCCGTGGCCTTGGCGGGTGGGGCCTTGGCCGGAGAGGCCTTCGAGGCGGCGGCTTGGCGCGGGCTCTGGAGCGGGCCGCCATTGACCCTCTCGCGCAATTCCTTGCCGGGCTTGAAGTAGGGGACGGCCTTGCCGGACACCGCAACGGACTCGCCGGTGCGGGGGTTGCGGCCGGTGCGGGCATCGCGCTTCTTGGCGGAGAAGGCACCGAAGCCGCGCAGCTCCACCCGGTCCCCGCGGGAGAGGGCGGCGGTGATCTCCTCGAAGATCGTGGCCACGATCAGCTCCACATCGGGCTGGCGCAGGTGGGGGTTGGCCGCCGCCAGGGCCGTGATGAGTTCCGACTTCGTCATGCCAGTGGTGTCACCGAGGGGCCGTCCGGGCTGAATCAACGAGGAGGCTGCCAAAGCGTCCCCGTGCCGTCAACGTTCAGAACGCCGCCAAGCCCTTCTGAAACCACGGTTTTCACGATCGGTGGCAAGGCGGCTGCCAGGGTCTCGCCCAGCGCGGTGCCGATGGCGGCGCCGAAGGTGCGCTCCCGCAGGTCTCGCGCACGGAGGTCGCGCACGGGCAGGTCCTCGGAGAGGTTGTGCGCGGAGGCAAGGTGGGCGCGGGCCTCCTTCTCCCCGCCGATGGCATCGACCAGCCCGGCGGACAGAGCCTGGCGGCCGGTCATGATGCGGCCGTCGGCCACGGCGCGCACGCGGTCCTCCGGCATGTGGCGGCCCTCGGTCACGCGGCGGACGAACTGGTCGTAGAGGTCCTGCACAACGGCGCGCAGCGCGGCGCGGCCCTCCTCGGTGAGAGGACGGAAGGGGCTGGGCTGGTCCTTCAGCGGGCCGGAGGTGATCGCCTCCGCGCGCAGGCCGAGGCTGCGCATCGCGTCCTGCGCGTCGAAGGATTGCAGCAGGACGCCGATGGAGCCGGTCACGCTGCCTTCCCGCGCGAAGATGCGCTCGGCGGGCATGGCGATCATGTAGCCGGCCGAGGCGGCGGTGCCGCCGAAGGTGGCCACCAGCGGCTTCGCCGCACGGAATCGGGCCAGGGCGGCGTGCAGGGCCTCGCCCCCCGCCACGGTGCCGCCTGGGCTGTCCACCGCCAGGATCATGCCGCGCACCGAATCGGACTTCGCGGCGCGGTCGATGGCCTCCACCAGCCGGCGGTCGTCCGTGATGGTGCCGGACACGGTGAGGCGGAGGATATGAGGGCCGCCGAAAGGAGCGGCGAGCGAGGCCCCTTCCCCGTTCAGCGCCACCGCGCCGGCAGCCAGGCTGCCGAGGACCGCCAGGATCGCGAGAAGGCGCCAGAGGCCGCGGCTGCGCTTCAGGCGGCGGCGGTCCAGCAGCAGGTCCGCCTCCAGCCCGCCCGGGGCTGCGGGCGGCGGCGCGGCGGCGGCCTCGGTCGGGGGCGCGGGCCAGGGGGAGGGCGTTGCCATGCCGCGTCTATGCACGCCCCGGGCAGGCCGCGCCAGAAGCAGGTGGCGCCTGCGCGGCCGCGCGCGCCGGCGCGGCGCAAAACCGGCGCCCCGTCGCGTGACATGGGACCGCAGCCCGGGTTAGACATGATGCGCTCTCCAGGCCCGGCCGCCGGATGCGGGCCGGATCCCTCCGGGCCCCCCCCCCCCCCCCCCCCCCCCCCCCCCGCCCCCCCCCCCCCCCGCCGGGCCGCTCGATCGGGACCACGCCCATGCGCCTCGCGCTCCTCGCCCTTCCGGTCCTCCTCGCCGCCACGGCCGCTCCCTTCACCGAGGCCGCGGCGCAGGCCCAGTTGCGCTCTCGCGCCATCGCCAACGGCGTCACGCCGACCTCCACCGGCGACGCGACCTGCGACGACGCGGTGGCGGCCTGGCGCGCCTGCATCGCCGCCTCCCCGAAGGCGCCGGCGGACAAGGCGCAGGCGAATACGGAAGTGGACAAGTTCGTGCGCGACGTGTTCGACGCCCGCGGACCGCACCGCGACGACCTGATCCGCGCCTGCGGGCCCACCGCCTCCGGCTACCGCCTCATGGTCGAGAACGGGACCTGCGCCAGCAACATCACCGGCGCGCGGGACGACCAGGCGACGCGCGTTGGCACGCCGCCCTCCGCGATCGCGGCGCAGCGGCGGGCGCAGCGGTAGGTTCTCTCATTCTGCGCTGATGGCCTGTCCCGGGGAGAGGAAGAAAGAATTCTTCCTCTCCCCGGGACAGGCCATCATCCTCTTCTACCAGTTGGTCCGGTTTCGCTGATGGTGCGCCTCAGGTCGATGACCCGAGGCGATTGCAAGGGCTGAATCAAGCCCTCCACACGGCACACCGCCGCAAACCATGCCCGCGGCAGCCCCATCGCGGGGTCCGGGTGGCCGTTGCCGCCCCGGCGGGAGAGGTGTGGAGAGGGCGGCGCCCTCTCCACGGCCGTTCAGCGCCGGCGCCGGAGCAGCAGGTGAACGGCCCCGGTATTGGCCCGGTGGGGGTGCGCGGCGCCAAGGATCAGCGGCCGCAGTGAGGGCAGGTTGAGCCAGTGGGGGAGTTCGCGGCGAAGGATGCCCCCTTCCCCGCTGCCCTTGCCGGTGACGATCGCCACGCAGCGCACGCCATCCGCATGGGCGTCCCGGATGAAGGAGAGGGTGGCGCCGTGCGCCTCCTCGGCGCGGCGGCCATGGAGGTCGAGCGTGCGTTCCGGGCGGATCTTGCCGCGGCGGAGGTCGCGCCAGCGGCGGTCATCCAGCCCCGCGCCGGGCTGGCCCACGGCGATGGAAGGCACGCGGGCGGGGGCGGCGGGCCGGGGCGGCGGGGCCGGTGCCGCGGCGGGCGGCTGGGGGGCTGCCGCGGGCTCGGGCGCGGGCGGCGGAGGGGCGTCCCGGCCGGGCAGGGCCTCCACGCCGTGCAGGGCCAGGTAGGCGTGCCACAGGGCCCGCTCGGCCTGCGAGACGGGGCGGGGCCCCCGGCGCTTCGTGGGTGCCATCAGTCGGCGGGGTTGGCGATCTCGCCGGGGCGGGCGATCGGCTCGCGCGCGGCGGCCGGGCGGGGGTCGGCAGTCTCGGAGAGCAGGGTGCGGGCGGCGGGATCATCCTCGATCAGGATGACGTGCAGGCGGCGGGGGCCGTGGGCGCCCAGCTCCAGGGTCTGCTCGATGTCGGCGGAGCGGGAGGGACCGGTGACGAGCATGACGTTGCGGGGCATGAAGCCACCCGAAGGCTCGGCACCGCCGCGCTCGGCCCGCAGACGGTCCCAGGCCTCCTCATAGGCGCCGAGGATGTCGGAGGCGCGGAGGATCGCGATCTCCGTCTCCGGCAGGATGTTGAGGGTGGTCGGGCGCTCCGGGCCGGAGGGGAAGACGAGGGTGCCGGTCTCCGCCACCCCGGCCCAGGCGTGCTGGACGGAGACGACATCGGTGGGCACCGCGCGGCGCGTCTCGAAGGCCAGCATGGGGCGGTCCGCCCAGGGCAGCGCGGCAAGGGCGGGGTGCGGGGCTAGGACGAAGCGGGGCTCGAGGTTCTGCGCGGCCAGGTAATCCACCACGGCGGCGGGGACGGAGGCGGCGTCCTCCACCCGCTCCACGGTGCCGAATTCCTTCTCCACGTTCTTCACGAACATCGCGATGCGCTCGGGGCCGGAGAGGCGGGCGCGGGCGGGGATGAGGTGGCGGGGATGGGTGGCCAGGCGGCCATCCAGCATCGCGGCCTGGTCGGCCGGCAGCGCGCCGCGGCGCAGCCCGCGCCGGACGGCGCCGAGGATCGCTTCCCTGGAGATGTCGGAACCCGTGGCCATGCGCGCTTGTAGCATATGGTTCATCATCTGGCCCGCAGGGCGGGCCCGGAAAGAGAAAGGGCCGGGGGATCGCTCCCCCGGCCCTTTTCGGCTCACGCCGCCTCGCTCTCCGAGCGGCGGGCGTGCTTCTTGCGCTCGTGCGGGTCGAGGTAGCGCTTGCGGAGGCGAACCGCGGTCGGCGTCACCTCCACAAGCTCGTCCTCCTCGATATAGGCGATCGCCTGTTCCAGGCTCATGCGGCGGGGCGGAACCAGCAGAAGCGCCTCATCCTTGCCGGCGGCGCGGATGTTGGTGAGCTTCTTCTCCTTGATCGGGTTCACGTCCAGGTCGTTCTCGCGCGAGTGCTCGCCGAGGATCATGCCCACGTAGACCTTCACGCCCGGATCTACGAAGAGCGCGCCGCGCTCCTGCAGGGCGAAGAGGGAGTACTGCACCGCCTCGCCGTCCGAGTTGGAGATGAGGCTGCCCTTGATGCGGCCCTCGATGGAGCCGGCCCAGGGGCGGTAGCCGATGAACAGGCGGTTCATCATGCCGGTGCCGCGCGTGTCCGTCATGAACTCGCCGTGGTAGCCGATCAGGCCGCGCGACGGGATCTCGAAGGTCAGGCGCACCTTGCCGCCGCCGGAGGGCCGCATGTCCTGCATCATGCCCTTGCGCAGCGCCATCTTCTCGACGACCACGCCCGAGTAGGTCTCATCGACGTCGATGAGGACCTCCTCGTAGGGCTCCTCCTTCTCGCCGGTCTCCGGGTTCACCTGCGTCAGCACGCGGGGGCGCCCGATGGTCAGCTCGAAGCCCTCGCGCCGCATCGTCTCGATCAGCACGCCGAGCTGGAGCTCGCCGCGGCCCGCCACCTCGAAGGCATCCACTTCCTCGGACACCTTCACCTTGATGGCGACGTTGCCCTCGATCTCCTTGAACAGGCGATCGCGGATCTGGCGCGACGTGACCTTCTTGCCCTCGCGGCCGCCCAGCGGGCCGTCGTTGATGCGGAAGGTCATGGTCAGGGTCGGCGGATCGACCGGGATGGCCGGCAGCGGCTCCGTCACCTCGGGGGAGGCGATGGTGTCGGGGATCGTGGCGTCGGACAGGCCGGCGATGGCGATGATGTCGCCCGCCTGCACCTCGTCCACCGGCACGCGCTCGAGGCCGGAGAAGGTCATCAGCTTCGTCAGCCGGCCCGTCTCCACCACCGTGCCGTCCTGGCGCAGCACGCGCACGGGCATGTTCACCTTCGCGGTGCCCTGCTCCACGCGGCCCGTCAGGATGCGGCCGAGGAAGTTGTCCGCCTCAAGGATGGAGGCGTTCATGGCGAAGGGCGCGTTCACGTCCACCTGCGGCGCCGGCACGTGGCTGAGGATCAGGTCGAACATCGGGGACAGGTCCTTGCGGGGCCCGTCCATCGACATGTCGGCCCAGCCCTGGCGGCCGGAGGCGAACATAGTATGGAAGTCCAGCTGCTCGTCCGTCGCGCCCAGGGCGGCGAAGAGGTCGAACACCTCGTTCAGCACCTCGTCGGCGCGGGCGTCCTGGCGGTCCACCTTGTTGATGACCACGATCGGCTTCAGGCCGCGGGCCAGCGCCTTGGTCAGCACGAACTTCGTCTGCGGCAGCGGGCCCTCGGCCGCGTCGCAGAGCACGATGGCGCCATCCACCATGGACAGGATGCGCTCCACCTCGCCGCCGAAGTCGGCGTGGCCTGGCGTGTCCACGATGTTGATCTTGGTCCCCTTCCAGTCCACCGCGGTGGACTTGGCGAGGATGGTGATGCCGCGCTCGCGCTCCAGGTCGTTGCGGTCCATGGCGCGCTCGGCCACCTGCTGGTTGGCGCGGAAGGCGCCGGCCTGCTTCAGGAGATTATCGACGAGCGTGGTCTTGCCGTGGTCGACGTGGGCGATAATCGCCACGTTACGGATGTTCTGCGTCACCGCGCGATGTTCCTCTGTGCGCGATGCGGGCCCATCCCCGTGGCCGGATTCCCGGGCCCATCGCGCCGTTTCGCCGTTCCGTGCGGTCCGGCGGCCTCCGCCCGAAGATCCAACCCATATGGAAGGCCCCGCGCGCATCGGCGGCGGGGCCTTTCTTCGGCGGTTCGGCGTGTTGCGGCGGAGAGATAGCGTGCCGCACACCGGATTGCGAGGGTTTCCGTGCCACAACCCCATGCGGGGAAAGCGGGCCTGATGCCGGTGCGGCCCTGCCTCCAGGGGGCTCCGCCCCCTGGACCCCCGCCAGGAGGCTGAGCCTCCTGGACCTGCATCGGGCTGCCGCAGGACTGACTTGAGGCGTGGCGCCTGACGATCAGGCTTTGATCCTGCCCTTGCAGTCGCCGCGGGTCATCGACCCGAGGCGCGCGGTCAGAGAAGCACGATCAACTCGAAGAAGAAGATGATGGTGAGGGGTCCGGGGGGGGGGAAAATTAC
>NZ_JANJOU010000042.1 GCF_024594815.1 Roseomonas populi
CGAGACGACACCCCCGCCAGCGCCGCCAGCCGCCGAGCCGCCACCGCGCGAGACGACGCCACCCCCGCCCCGGCCGCCCGCCGAGCCCCCCGCGCGGGACGCGACGCCTTCGCCCGCCGAGCCTCGGCAGCCGGCTCCGGAGCCCGCCGCTCCTGGCAGCGGCAGGCCCGACTAGCCGGCCCCGCGTCACGCGCATGGCAGCCAAGCCGTTCGGCGGCTTCGCCTGACGCTTGGCCTGCCGCGCGGCGGGCCATACGATCCCTCTCATGTTCTCTTCTCGAACCCTGCGCGGGCGCCGAATGCGCCGAATTACCCGCCCGGTCGCCTGACCGGCGCGCGGGCCAGGGGGTGATCCCCGGTCCAGGGGCGCGCGGGCGGGCGGCCGGGCCAGCTGCCCCCGCCCCTTCGAGAAGAGATCCGTTTCCCATGTTCGATGCCGTTCCCGGCGCCCTGCTCGCTCCCGCCCCCGTCGTCGTGGAGGAGGGCGAGCGTCACCTCGCCATGCGCTACCTGCTGCGCGCCGAGCCCTCACCGGGCCTGCTGCCGCGCCTCCTCCAGCCCCTGGCCAAGCGCGACCTGACGCCGGAGCGCCTTCGCGCGGCGCGGGAAGGCGCGGCCATGCGGGTGGAGATCTGCGTCACCCTGCCGGAAGGCATGATCCACCTTGTGGCCGGCAATCTCCGCTCCGTGGTGGGCGTGACGCGGCTCGAGGTGGAGCAGGGACGCGTGGCGGGCTGATCGGCAGGGCGCGACAGGCGCCTTCCGCGGGCTCCGGGGGATTACCGCCGGGCCCCGGCCGGTGATCAGTCCTGGGGCCGGTCGCTGAGTGCGGGCGCGGCCACGGCACCCGCCATGCGCGTGCCCTCGCCGAGCCGGATGGTGCCGTCCGCCTGGGGCACGGCCAGCGGGGCCACCAGGATTTCCGCGCTGCTTCCCGTCACGCCCAGGGCGCGGGCCACAGGTGGGGTGATGTCCAGCAGGCGCCCCTCGCTGTCCGGGCCGCCGGGCTGGACCAGAACCATGGTGGACCGCCCGTTCTGAAGGTTCTGCACCCGGGCGGTGGTGCCCCGGGGCAGCACGCCACTGACGCCCACGGCCGCCGCATTCGCCAGGGCGGGGGTGTTCAGTACCCGGGCCTGGGTCTGCCGCGCCTTGCCGGAACGGTCCGCGGAGCGCGCAGGGGCGGGCGCCGCCCGCGGCGCGACCTCGATGATGGCGCTGGGCGCCTGTTCCCGTGGCGCGGCGAGCAACGGGCAGGCCTGCAGGATGCAAACCGCCGCGATGACCAGCCCTGCCGCCCCGCGAGAAGACATCACAACCCCCGAACCCCATGCGCCCGGGCCCGCCGCCCGGTCCGTCCTCTCCCCCCGGAGAAGCGGCGGCGGCACCGCGCGAAAGGCAATTCTACGCCGGTCCGGGCGCCGTGGAACCTCACGAGTGAGGCATGCCCGGCAACGACGCTCCGGCGTGTCCCGGACGGCACGCACCGGGCCCGCCAGGCCGGTCAGATGGCCGTCACGCCCCGGCCATCGTCAGCCCGTCGATCCGCAAGGTGGGGCTGTCCGTGCCCCGCCGGAAGCGCAGGTCGTTGGCGGGGGTGATGTGCAGGAACATCTCCCGCAGGTTCCCGGCCAGGGTCACGCCGGAGAAGGGCTCGGCCAGTTCCCCGTTGCGGATCATGAAGCCGGAGGCGCCGCGGCTGTAGTCGCCGGTGGTGGCATTGATGCTGCTGCCGATCATCTCCGTGACGTAGAGGCCCTCGGCGATGTCGGCCATCAGGGCCTCCGGCGTCAGCGCGCCCGGCTCCAGCCACAGGTTGGTGGTGGAGGGAGAGGGCGGGCCGCCCACCGCGCGGCTGGCGCGGCCGTTGGACGCGAGGCCGAGCTGCCGGGCGGACCGCCAGTCGAGCAGCCAGTGCTGCAGCACCCCGTCCTCCACGATCGCCAGCGGCGCGGTCGGAATTCCCTCGGCATCGAAGGGGCGGGAACGGGGGCCGCGCGGGCGGGTGGGGTCGTCCCGCACGGTCAGGCCGGGGGCCATGATCCGCTGGCCCATGCTCTCCCGCAGGAAGCTCGTGCCGCGCGCGACGGAGGCGCCGTTCGCCGCGCCCGTCAGGTGGCCGAGGATGGAACCGGCCACGCGCGGATCGTAGAGCACGGGCAGGCGGGCGGTGGCGGGGCGGATCGGGTTCAGGCGGCGCACCGCCCGCTCCCCGGCGTTGCGGCCCAGGGTCTCCGGCTCGTCCAGCTCCGAGAGGTGGGTGGCGGAGGCGTAGTCGTAGTCCCGCTCCATCCCCGTGCCCTGGCCGGCGAGCGCCGTGACGGAAAGGCTGTGGCCGCTGCGGGTGTAGGTGCCGGAGAAGCCGTTGGAGGCGGCGAGTGCGATCACCGTGCGCTGCCAGCCGGCATCCGCGCCCTCGGAATTTGTCACGCCAGGGATGGCGCGGGCGGCCTCCTCCGCGCGGCGGGCGCGGGCCGCCAGGGCGCCCACGTCCGGCTCCACACCGTCGTCCATGTCCAGCGGCAGGTCGGCGAGGGACGGCACCATGTCCGGCAGGAAGCCGAAAGGGTCCTCCGGCACGGCGCGCGCCATGGCGACGGCGCGCTCGGCCAGGGCGGCGAAGCCGCGCGGGTCGGTCTCCGTGGTGGAGACAATGGCTTGGCGCCGCCCGACGAAGACGCGCAGGCCGATGTCGAAGGCCTCGGAGCGCTCGACCTGCTCCACCTCGCCCAACCGCATCTGCACCGAGAGGGAGGCGCCGGCGGCCAGCATGGCGTCCGCCGCATCCGCCCCCGCCGCGCGGGCAGCGGCGACCAGCCCGGCCAGCGCCTCCCGCGGGTCCGCCACGGAAGGTTCGACCGTCGCGCTCACGCCGCCAGCCTCTCGGCCACTTCCGGAAGATGCGGCACGCGGCCCGCGGGGCCGAGGGCGGCAAGGGTGGGCGGGGCGCGGAAGGTGCGTGCGGCGGCGGCCTGCACCTGCTCCACCGTCACCGCGGCGATCTTCGCCTTCGTCTCCTCTACCGGGATCAGGCGGCCGTGGACCTGCAGCTGCCGCGCCAGCTGCTCGCAGCGCGAGCCCGTGGATTCCAGGGACATGAGGACGGAGGCGCGCAGCTGCGCCTTGGCGCGGGCCAGCTCCTCCTCCGTCACGTCGCGCTGCACGCGGCGCAGTTCCTCCAGCGTCGCGGGCATCAGCTCCGCCGCCTGCTCCTCGCCCGTGCCGGCATAGACGGTGAAGAGGCCGGCATCCCGGTAGGGGGAGTGGAAGGAATAGACGGAATAGACGAGCCCGCGCTTCTCCCGGATCTCCTGGAACAGGCGGGACGACATGCCGCCGCCGAGGATCGTGGAGAGCAGCATCGTCGGGTAGTGCATCGGGTCGCCATAAGCAGGCCCGGGGAAGCCCAGCAGCAGGTGCACCTGATCCAGGTCCCGCTCCTCCCGGAACTCGCCGCCGGTGTAGCGGGCGGGCTCGGCGCTGTGCCCGTCGATGTTCGGCAGGTCGGCGAAGTGGGTCTTCACGAGATCCACGAGGTTGTCGTGGTCCACCGCGCCGGCGGCCGCCACCACCATGCGGGAGGGGCCGTAGTGCCGGCGCATGTAGCCCGTCAGCGCCTCGCGCGGCAGCGTCTCAATGATGGAGGCGGGCCCCAGCGTCGGGCGGCCCATGGGCTGGCCGGCGAAGGCCGTCTCCTGGAAGTGGTCGAAGACGATGTCGTCCGGCGTGTCGTTCGCCTGCCCGATCTCCTGCAGGATCACCCCGCGCTCCCGCTCCACCTCCTCCGGCGCGAAGGAGGAATGGGTGAGGATGTCGCCGAGGATGTCGGCCGCCAGCGGCAGGTCCTCCTTCAGCACCTTGGCGTAGTAGGCCGTGGTCTCCCGCGCCGTGTAGGCGTTCAGATGCCCGCCTACGTTCTCGATCTCGCGCGCGATCGCGGCCGCGTCGCGCCGCTCCGTGCCCTTGAAGGCCATGTGCTCGAGAAAATGGGAGACGCCGTTCTCATGCGCCTCCTCGTCCCGCGTGCCCGTGTGCGCATAGGCGCCGATGGAGGCCGTCTCCACCCGGGCCATGGTGTCGGAGACGACCGTGAGGCCATTGGGCAGGCGGGTGAGGCGCACGGCGCCACCATTCGCGGCGGGATCGGTGGCGGCGGCGAGGATCTCTTCGGTCATTCGGCGGGGGCGGCTTCCAGGGGACAGAGCGTTTCAGCCCGTGAATGTAGGGTGTCCGGAGGCCCGGTGCGAGGCTGGGTCATTCTGGTGGCCCCCAAGGGGCTCTGCCCCTTGGATCCCCGCCAGGAGGCTGAGCCTCCTGGACCTGCATTGGGCTGCCGCGGGGACTGACTTGAGACGGGGTCTCCGGTGAAGGGTCCAGTCCTGCCCTTGCAGTCGCCTCGGCTCCACGAGCCGAGGCGCACCGTCAGCGAAGATCAGACCAACTCATAGAAGAAGATGATGGATAGGGGTCCGGGGAGAGGAAGAATTCCTTCTTCCTCTCCCCGGGACAGACCGTCAGCCGAAGATCAGGGTGCCTGCCGAACCGGCGCACTACGGCGCCAGGTCACGGGATAGGGTGCCAAATCCGCCGCGCCCAGTTCCGTCGGCGCGGTCAGTTGCCGCCCATCGAAGCGGAGGAACCGGATCTGGTCGTAGGGGACGGCCGCTCCTCCGCCGATCCGGAGGTTGGTGGCTTGGGCATCCTCCATTACCACGCGGCCCCAGGGCTCCGCGTCCCATCCCGTCGGGTGGTTCGCCCAGAGGACGCGCAGGCCGAAGTCCCGCCCCGGCCACCAGACGGGGGCGACGCGGTAGGACATGATGTCCGGCGTGACGAGGAAGACGCCGGGGTCGACGAGGACGACGAAGTTGGCCGGCTGTCCGGCGGGCACGCGGGCGCCCAGCGCCTCCATACCGGCCCGCAGTGCCTTCTCGTTGGCGGAAGCGACGCTCTGGCGGTTGTTGTAGCCGAGGCAGGCGACGAGCAGCCAGGCCGCTGCCACCCCGCCCACCGCCGAGAGCCCGGCCCGGCGCAGCCAAGCGGGCAGGAAGGGCAGCAGCCCAAGGACCAGCGCCGCGCCGCCCGTCCAGAGCAGGGGCATCCAGGCTTGCTCCACCATCGGCCAGCGCATGCCGACAGACCAGGTGCCAGACATGGATTCGATCAGAAGCGTGGGAAGGACAAGGCCGAAGGCAACGGCCAGCACCACCGCCGCGTCGCGCGCCCGCACCGGCTCCTGCCTCCGCAGGGCGAGGAAGTGGAGGCCCGCCATGCCGATCCCGAACAGGGCGCCCAGCGCCAGGGCGCGCCAGCCCAGCGTCTGCTGCGCCGCCGCCACATAGCCATCATAGCGGGAGACGGAGAGGGCGGCCTTGAGAGAGGCGGGCAGGTTCTGCAGCAGCAGCCCCGGCTTCAGCTCGTAATAGGCCGCCAGGGCGGGATTCTGGGTGGTCTTCCAGACCAGGACGAAAGCCCCGAGCAGCAGGGCGTAGGGCAGGGTTTCCAGCACAGCCCCGAGCAGCCGGCGGAAGGAGCCGGCGCCGGGGCTCGCGGGGTGGAGCAGCGCCAGCAGCCCGATCCCGACCACAGCACCGACCTGGAAGGTGTAGCTGCCGAAGGCGACGAACCAGAGCACGAGGGAGAGCCCGTACCAGCCCGGCGCGCGCCGCCCACCCCGCACCCAGGCCGCAAAGGTGGCGACGGAGAGGCAGCTGAGCGACAGGGCGCCGACGAAGTTCCAGGCGATCTCGTCCGGCGTGGGATGCAGCACCCAGGCGGCGGCCAGCATCCCTGTGGCGAGCGCGATGCCGCGCGCGCGCCCATCGGCCACGCCGCGCACCATGAGATAGGAAGAGACGCCGAGCAGCGGCCCCATCATCAGCCGCACCAGATAGGCCCCGTTCGCGCCGTTCGTGTAGAGCGACTGCGCCAGGATGTACCACCAGGGCGAGAGCGGGTTGCGGTCGTTGAAGGTCCAGAAGGTCTGGGCGCGGGCTGTTGCGTTGGGCGAGGAGAGGATGAGAAGCCAGTTATAGTCCTCGCCCATCGCGATGATCCGTAGCCCGAAGGGCAGCCCCATCCGCCGCAGCAGCGCGAAAAGGGCGATGCTGGCCACCGAGGCGAGGGCGATGAGCGCGAGGTCGACGAGCAGGCCACGCCGGTCCATGGAACGGATCACCCTCCGCGCTCCTCCAGCCAGGACAGGTAGTCCGCCATTCGCTCCTCCGGGTCGTAGGGCTCGCTGGCCAGCACGAGGAGGGCGGCGTCCGAGGTGTGGGCATATTGCAGGGTCCAGACCCCTGGTGGAACGTGCAGCCCCGTGTCCGGCCCCTCCAGCCGCACGGCAAGGCGCCGCCGGCCGTCATCCATGGCGATCGTCACCGCGCCCTTCGTCGCGACGAGGAACTGGTGGGACCGGCGATAGGCCCCGCCGCCGCGTGCCCAGCCATCCGGCGCGCCATCGATCACGTAGAGGCGGCGCGGCGTGAAGGGCAGCGAGGATTCCAGCGGCCAGGGGGAGAGGCGGCCGCGTGAATCCCGGTGGGACTCCGTGGTCAGCACGCGGCAGGGCCCATCTTCGGGGAGGGCGCGCGCCGGAACCGCCGCCTCCACCCCGGCATAGCCGACGATGCGCGCGGGGTTTCCCACCACCACCGCATTGGCCGGCACATCCGCCGTGATCACCGTGCCCGCCCCTACCATGGCCCCCGGCCCGACCGTCAGCCCCGGCAGGATCGTGGCATTGGCGCCGATGGAGGCGCCGCGCCGGACCGTGGTGGGGGGCAGCGCATCCCGCTGCACGCGGCTGCGGGGGAACATGTCGTTGGTGAAGGTGGCGTTGGGGCCGATGAAGACGTCGTCCTCCACCCGCAGCCCGTCCCAGAGCTGCACGCCGCACTTCACCGTCACGCGGTCGCCGGTGACCACGTCGTTCTCGATGAAGACGCCGTCGCAGATGTTGTTGTCCGCGCCGATCACGGCGCCCGGCAGGATGTGCGCGAAGGCCCAGACCCGCGTGCCCTCGCCGATCCGCTCGCTCTCGCACAGCGCCTGGGGGTGGATGCGCGGCGGGTTCATGTCCTGTTTCCCCCGGTGGTCCCCGCGATGTGCCCGGGCGTCGCGTCGTTCGCCGCATGCCGCGCGACGATGGCGTTGGGACGGCCGCGCACGTTCTCGCTGATCCGCCAGACGTAGATGCCGATGATGCCGAGCGAGAGCAGGGACATGAAGCCGAAGAACAGCACGGCGATCATGATGGGAACGTATCCCTCCACGGGGATGTCGCGGAACAGCCAGGCGAGCAGCACCACCACCGCGCCGACGACCGAGAGGCCGCCACCCACCGCGCCGATGCCGACCAGCATGGTGATCGGCAGGTCGGAGAAGGCGAAGACGCTGTCCACGAAGTAGCGCACGCGCTTGGCGAAGACCCAGGCGCTCGTGCCCTTGGTGCGGGCGCGGCGGTCGTAGGGGATCTCCAGCCGGCGGAACCCAACCCAGAAGAGCTGGCCGATGAGGGAGCCGGAGCGCTCGTCCAGCGCGAGAAGGGCCGTTCGCACCGCCTCGTTGCAGCCGAAGATGTCCACCCCGCCCGCCGGCACCTCGCGGATGACGAAGCGCTTGTAGAGGCGCCAGTAGGTCTGGGAGAGGAAGCGCGAGAGGCCCGGGTCCTGGCGGGAGGCGCGGACGCCGAGGCAGAGGTCGGCCTCGTCCGCCCGCAGGGTCGCGAAGAAGCGCTCGGCCAGCTCCGGCGGCTCCTGCAGGTCCGCGGCCATCACGGCGAAGTAACGGCCGCGCGCCGCCGTCAGCCCCTCGCGGATGGCCGCGAAGGCGCCGAAGTTGCGGGACAGGGCCAGGAGCTGCGCGGGGAAGCCGAGATTTGGCAGGGCTGCGCGCAGCAGCGCCTCGCAATTGTCGGGGGAGGCATCGACGACCAGCACTGCCTCGAAGCCCGGCACCCGGGCGGCCATGGCCGAGAGCGCTTCCAGCAGGTCGGGCAGGTTTTCCTCGTTCCGATAGATCGGAACGATAAGGGAGCAGTCGATCATCCGGCCCGGCAGTCTCTGACGTTGGCCGCTCATAACAGCCGGGCCCGCGCCTGCAAACCGGAGAGCCCTACCCCGCCGGCCTCCGCGAGAGGTGGGGCGGCGCCGGGGGCGGCAGGGGAAGCGGGAAGGCGGTGCGGGACGCGGCCCGGTTCTGGCGGGGCGGATCGGCCGGCCCGGGCGGCACCTCCGGGAAGAGGAGGATGAACCCCGCCAGCAGCCCGGCCGGAACCAGGCCCCCACGAAGCCGCCGGACCTTCCCCTTGGCCCCCTTCTTCACCGGGCGGGCCTTGCGCGGGCGCGGGCCACGCGGCGGCGCCGCCTCCGGCTGCACCGGAGCCGCGGACCGCCGGAACAGCGCGTCCGCCCGCGCCAGGTCCGAGACGTGCAGCAGCAGCACGCCCACCCGCGCCGCCAGCGCGTGGGCAGCCGGGGTATAGGGGGCGTTGGAGACCACCGCCGCGCAATCCGCCCCGGCGAAGCCGCGCCCGGCCAGGGCCTCCTGCACCGCCCGGTTCCCGATCGGCCGCGCGTGCAGCTTGCACTGAAGTACGACGGAGCGCCCGCCTTTCCGGGCCAGGACATCCACCCCCTGATCGGCCGAGCCGCGACCGAGGACCACCGACCATCCGCGGGCCGCGAGAAGATTGGCGCAGTGGCGCTCGAACTCCCGCGGCGTGAGGCCGGCTGGCAGCTCCGGCTCCGCCCCGTCACCACGGAGAAGAAAAAGGACCGCAAGGGCGAGGAGCGCGACGGCAGCGAGCAGCAGCCCCGTTCCCATGACCTCTCCGGCCGGCCAGACGTCACCGGCGGGCCGCCGGGCGGCCTGTCAGGGCTTGCGACTCGGGGCAAGCGGCGCTGACAGGCCTATTAGGTGCCGTTCCTCACAAAACACTTCAACACCGCCCGGTAAGTCCGAACCGAGTTTTTCACCAATTGGATCAGGTATTTCACCCGCCCTAGGGCAGTAAGGGGTGGCTGAGACGGGTTTGCCCCTTCCTGCGCTGTCCGGACCCAGGGGGCGCTGCCCCCTGGAACCCCCGGGCAAACGCGAAGCGTTTGTCCCGAGCCAGGAGCCTGAGACTTCTGGACCTGCATCGGGCTGCCGCGGGACTGACTTGCGGCATGGGGCTGACCCGAGGGGCCTCATCCTGCCCTTGCAGTCGCCTCGGCTCCATGAGCCGAGGCGCACCGTCAGCGAAGTTTAGACCAACTCATAGAAGAAGATGATGGAGAGGGGTCCGGGGAGAGGAAGAATTCCTTCTTTCTCTCCCCGGCCACAGACCGTCAGCGCAGGATCAGACTGCCTCAGCGAACCGCCGCCATCCCGCCGCGCGGAGTTCGCAGGCCGGGCAGGTACCGCAGCCGTGGCCCCAGGGATGCAGGGGCCCGCGTTCGCCACGGTAGCAGGTGTGGGTCTCTTCCACGATCAGCCGAACCAGCGCTTCTCCGCCCAGCTGTTGCGCCAGGCGCCAGGTTTCCGCCTTGTCGATCCACATCAGCGGCGTTTCCAGCACGAAGCGGGATTCCATGCCGAGGTTCAGGGCTGCCTGCAGCGCCTTGATCGTGTCGTCGCGGCAGTCCGGGTAGCCGGAATAGTCCGTCTCGCACATGCCGCCGACGATGCGGCGCAGGCCGCGGCGGTAGGCCAGCGCTGCTGCGAAGGTAAGGAAGATGATATTGCGCCCGGGCACGAAGGTGTTGGGCAGGCCGCCCGCCTCCATAGCGATGGCCACGTCGCGCGTCAGCGCCGTGTCGGAGATGTCGCCCAGCACGGGGATGGAGAGGGTGTGGTCCTCGCCCAGGCGCTCCGCCCATTCCGGCTTCATCGCGCGCAGGCCGGCACGCAGCGCGTCGCGGCACTCCAGCTCCACCCGGTGGCGCTGTCCGTAGTCGAAGCCCAGCGTTTCCACGCGGGCGAAGCGGTCCAGCGCCCAGGCCAGGCAGGTGGTGGAATCCTGCCCGCCGGAGAAGAGGACCAGGGCGCCTTCGTCCTGCATCGGCGCGCCTAGATCAGCCCCTTGAGGCGCAGCAGCCCGAAGGCGGCCATGCTCATCGCGTCCACGATCACGCCGTCGCGCAGCATCGCTTCCACATCGGCGAGCGGGAAGTCGCGGCACACCAGGTCCTGCTCCGTCGTCTCGCGCGCCGTCTCGCCGGGTGTCAGCTCAGTCGCGAGGAAGACGTGGCCGCGCTGGTTGCAGTAGCCGGCGCCCTGGAACATCTCGCCGGCATAGGTCATGCGGCCGGCAATCAGGCCGGTCTCCTCGCGCAGCTCGCCGGCGGCGATCTGGGCCGGGTCCGTGCCAGGGCGGGTTTCCCACATGCCCATCACGAACTCCCACATGCGGCGCTGCACGGGGTAGCGGAACTGCTCCACCAGCGTCACGCGGCCGTCCTGGATCGGCACCACCACCACGAAGTCGGAGCGCTCGACGACGCCGTAGAGGCCTTTGGAGCCGTCCTGGCGCCGGATGATGTCCTCGCGCACGCGCGTCCAGGGATTCTCGTAAGCCAGCCGCGTCGAGAGGGTCTCGATCGTCACGCCATTCCCCCGTTGATGGAGATCACCTGCCCGGTGATGTAGGCCGCGCGGGGGGAGGCGAGGAAGGCGACGAGGTCCGCCACCTCCTCCGGCCGCCCGGCGCGGCGCGCGGGCACCATGCTGCGGATCTGCTCCGGCGTGAAGGCTGCGGCGGCGGGGCTCTCGATCAGGCCGGGCGCCACCGCGTTCGCCGTCACGCCGCGCGGCGCGCATTCCATGGAAAGGGACTTCACCGCCCCGTGCAGCCCGGCCTTGGCCGCGGCGTAGTTCGCCTGGCCGCGGTTGCCCATGACGCCGGAGACGGAGGACACGGCCACGATGCGCCCGAAGCGCGTGCCGATCATCGGCAGCAGCAGCGGCCGCATCAGGTGGAAGAAACCGTTCAGCGAGACGTCCACCACCGAATGCCATTGCTGCGCGGACATGCCGGCCATCGGCGCGTCGTCATGCGTGCCGGCGTTGTGCACGGCCACCTGCACCGGCCCGCCTTCCAGCAGCGCGGCCAGCGCGGCCTCGCAGGCGGCCACGTCGGTCAGGTCGAAGGTCACCGCCTCCGCGCTGCCGCCGGTGGCGGCGATCTCCGCCGCCAGGGCACGCGCGCGCTCCGGGTTGCCGCTGGCATGGACGATCACGTGGTGCCCGTCGCGCGCCAGGGCGCGGGAGATGGCGGCGCCGATGGGGCTGGCACCGCCGCTGACGATCGCACGGATCATGGAGCTTCCGGGATGATGATGGCCGCCTGGCCGGAGAGCAGGATGCGGCCCCCCGCCGCCACCGTGAAGGCGTAGACAAAGCCCCGCGCGGCGCGGGAGAGGGCGCGCGCCTCCACGCGCAGGTCGGCGGCGATGTCGTCCAGCCGCTCCACCGCCATCTCCACGCCGCGCAGGCTGGCGAGGTAACCCGGCGGCTGGGCTTCGCCGCTTCCTGTCAGCGCACCGTGCGCCGCCATGGCCTGCAGCGCGTACTCCACGCCGCAAATGGCGGGCAGGATACCGTCCCGCAGCAGCGGATTGGCCGGATCTCGGTGCGAGGTAGCGGCGCAGGCGATGGCATCCGCGTCGTGCTCCAGCACGCGGTCCAGCAGCCGCATGGCACCGGCATGGGGCACGCGAGGCTCCGTCACGGCGCCCCCAGTTCCAGCACCACCGCCCCGCCATCGGCCAGCGGCAGACCGATCCGCCCGGCGCGCCCCGCCGCCAGCGCCTGGAGCAGCGGCAGCGCGCGCGCGGCGGGGTTGCCCGCCACCAGAGATGCCAGCGGCCCGGCCGCGCCTTCCGCCGCCGTCTCCACCAGGTCCACCGTCAGGGGCGTTCCCGCCCCATGCGTCTCCGGCACCAGCACCAGCGCGGCGGCGAAGGGCGCCTCGGTTGGGCGATGGGCCTGGAGCGGCGGCGGCAGCGGCGCGTCGTAGGCGCAGAACAGCACGGGCGCCCCCCGCGCGACGGTGGCGGCCGCGGCCTGCAGGAGACCCGAGGGAAAGCTGTCGTCGTGCCCGCCGAGGCTGACGGAGGGACGCATGGACCCCGCCGCGATCCCCCAGTACCCCGCCGCGGCGTTGTGCACGGAGTTGTGGAACTGCGTGGGGGAAATCGCCCCGTCCTCCGCCGAGAGCGCCTCCAGGATCGCCCCCACCACCGCCCCGTCGCCGTTGGAGGAAGCGAAGACCGTCTCCAGCTCCGCCGGCGGCAGGCCGGAGGCGGCCGCGGCCTCCGCAGCGGCGGCGAGCGCGAGCCGGACGGAGGCACTGGTGCGCCGCCGCTCGGTCGCGGGCAGCGCGGCGGGCGGCGGCAGGGCAACGGGCCCCGCCTCCCAGGCCGCCTGCCCCGCGAGGATGGGGCGGGAAGCCGCCCAGCCCGGCAGGCCCGGTCCGAGCAGGCCCACACCGGCAATCCTGCACCTCATGCTGCCGCGCCCTTGTCCTGGCGGGCCAGTGCCCGTGGCCCCGGGGGGCGCCGCCCCCTGGAACCCCCAGGGCAATCGCAAAGCGGTTGTCCCGCGCTGGGGACCCCGGCGGGAGTCCCCAGACCCCAGCGTTCGGGCTGCCGTGGATGCGCTGATCGAAGGGCGGCGGCGGATTCCGCGGCAGCCCGATGGAAAATGAGGAGAGGGGGTCCAGGGGGAGAGAATTCCTTCTCTCCCCCTGGGGCTGCCGGAGCTGGAAGGTCAGGGCAGGCCTTCGCCGTTACCACGCCGCGCAAGCCGTCACGCCCGCCCGATGACCAGGGCGCAGTTGCTGCCACCGAAGCCGAAGGAGTTGCTGAGCACCCGCCGCACGGGCAGGGCGCGGTTCCCGGTCGCCACGTCCACGCCGAAGGCCGGGTCCGGCGCCTCCACGCCGAGGCAGCCCGGCACCAGCCCGTCCGCAACGCAGATCGCCGCGATCACCGCTTCCAGCGCACCGGAGGCGCCGAGGGTGTGGCCCGTCCAGCCCTTGGTGGAGGAGCAGGGAACGGAATCCCCGAAGAGGGTGCGGACCGCCACGCCCTCCATCGCGTCGTTCGCCCGCGTGCCGGTGCCGTGGAGGTTGATGTAGTCCACCGCCCCGCCGCCGGCCGCATCCAGTGCCGCGCGCATGGCGGCCACGGCGCCCAGGCCCTCGGGGTGGGGGGAGGACATGTGGTGCCCGTCCGCGCTCGCCCCGGTGCCGAGGAGGAGGGGGCTGCCGGACGGCGCGTCCTCCGGCCGCATCAGCAGGGCGAAGCCCGCGGCCTCGCCGATCGAGATCCCGTCCCGGTCCGCCGCGCAGGGACGGCAGGCGGCCTTGCTCAGCAGCTCCAGTGCGTTGAAGCCGTGCAGCGTCATCCGGCACAGCGTGTCCACGCCGCCCACCACCGCCGCGTCGCAGACCCCGGCGGCGATCAGCGCGCCCGCTTCCAGGAAGCTGCGCGCGCCGGAGGTGCAGGCCGTGGAGATGGAGACGGCGGGGCCGCGCAGCCCCAGCCGCGCGCGCACGTAGCGGGGAAGGGCGTGCAGGTCGTGGGTGTGGGCGAAGTCGAAATCATCGGGCAGGGCGCCGTTCGCGTCCCGGCGGGCATAGGCGGCCTCGGTCTCGGCGATGCCGGCGGTGCTGGTGCCCAACACCACGGCCACGCGATGCGCCCCGAAGCGCGCGGCGGCCGCCTCCGCCGCCTCCGCGAAGCCGTCCTGGCGCAGGGCCAGCTCCGCCAGGCGGTTGTTGCGGCAATCGAAGCGCGCCAGCTCCGCGGGCAGCGCCACCTCCTCCAGCCCCGGCACGCGGCCCACCCAGATGCCCGGCGGCATCCCCGGCAGGTCGCAGGGCGAGAGGCCCCCGCGCCGCCCGTGCAGGGCCGCGCGCGTCGCCTCCACTCCCACGCCCATGGCGCTGGTGGCGGTGAGGGCCGGCATTGCGAGGGGCAGAACCATTCGTTGCATCTAAACGCTGGATCGCATCCGGCAAGCCTGATCGTTCAAGCAGCCTTGGCAGCTCAGGCCCCGACGAGGCGGCGCAGGTCCGCCTGCGGGCGGGCGCCGAAATGGGAGATCACCTCGCTCGCCGCCACGCTGCCCCAGCGGCCGCACTCGGCCAGCGGCAGGCCGCGGGCGTGGGCGGCCAGGAAGCCGGCAGCGTAGGCATCGCCCGCCCCGGTGGAATCGATCAGCGTGGTCGGCACGGCCGGCACCTCGATCACCCCCTGCTTCGGGGAGATGATGCGGCTGCCCTTCTCGCTGCGGGTCAGCGCCACCAGCTTGCCCGTGGCCGCGAAGGCCTGGGTCGCCGCATCGGCATCCACCGCATCGAAGAGGGCGCGCGCCTCGTCCTCGTTGGCGAAGACGATGTCCGCATCCCGCGCGATGAAGTCGAGGAAGGCGGCCTTGTGCCGGCCGACGCAGAAGCTGTCCGACAGGGTGATGGCCACCTGCCGCCCCGCCCCGTGCGCGATGCCCGCGGCGCGGCGGAAGGCCGCCTGGGCCGCCGGCGGGTCGAAGAGGTAGCCTTCCAGGTAGGTCACGGCGGCGGATTCCACCGCTGCCTGGTCCACGTCCTCCTCGCCGAAGGCCACGCAGGCGCCGAGATAGGTGTTCATCGTCCTCTGCCCGTCGGGGGTGACGAGGATGAGGCAGCGCGCCGTGGGGGAGCCGCCCTTCAGCGGCTTCGTCGGGAAGTGGATGCCGAGCTTCTTCAGGTCCTCGGCGAAGGCCTGGCCCGGCGCGTCGTCCGCCACCTTGCCGAGATAGCCGACCTTCGCGCCCAGGGCGGCGGCGGCGGCGCAGGTGTTGGCGGCGGACCCGCCGCCGGTCTGCACGCCCTCTCCCACCGCCGCGTGGATGGCCTGGGCACGGTCCGTGTCCACCAGCGCCATGCTGCCCTTGGCCATGCCCCACCCCGCCAGGGTCGCGTCGGTGGCGGAGGCCACCACGTCCACGATGGCGTTGCCGATGCCCAGGATGTCCAGCGCCTGCCGGTCCGCCATGCCTTCAATTCCCTCTGCCCGGGCCTGGTCCGGCGCCGCGATGCCGGCGCGCCATACCAGCGCGCCCCCGCCAAGACCATCGGGTAAATACCACCGGGCAAAGGCGGCGGTGCCGTGGCGGAAAACGGGCGCCCGCGCCGCGGCCGCCGCGCAAAAAACCGCCGGGCCACCGCCGATCCCCGCCCGCGGGGCGTTGTCCGCGGCATCCCGGCCGTGATAGCCCATCCCCGCAGGCGCGGGGCCGGGGGGGTTCCCGTCAGGCCGAGGGCCGTTGGGGTCCCCGGGTTCCGGGATCGTCCCCGGGGCCGCGCCGAGCCATGACCGCCTTCGCCAGGGGGAACTGCCATGTCCGGAATTTTCCGTCGTCGCCCCGCAGACCAGGGGCCCTCCGAGGCCGAGCCCGCGACCGTGCCCGTTTCGCGCGATCCCGACCTGGCCGTGCCCCCCTTCCGCCCCACTCCGGGCCAAGCTCCCAAGGACCCCGCCATGAGCCTGCCGCCGAAGCCGACCGCCCCGAGCGCCCCCGCGGGTGCGCCCACCGCGCCCGGCGTGACCATGCCGCCGCGCCCCGCCGGCCGCCCGGCCGCGGCCGAGCGCCGCACCCTCGTCGTCGGCAAGGGCATCTCCCTGCAGGGCACCGTGGCCGACGCCGAGCGCCTGGTGGTGGACGGCACGGTGGAGAGCCAGATGATCCAGGCCTCCGAGCTGCAGATCACCCATTCCGGCGTCTTCAAGGGCGAGGTCCAGGTCGAGGACGCGGAGATCGCCGGCGTGTTCGACGGCACCATCACCGCCCGCGGCAACCTGACCATCCGCGCCACCGGCCGGGTGCTCGGCGTGGCCCGCTGCCGCCGCCTCTCCGTGGAGGAGGGCGGGCAGCTCTCCGGCCGCATGGAGATGCTGACGGACGCGCAGGCGGCCGCCGCGGGCCAGCCGTCCCAGCCCACCCAGCCGGCCGGCGCCCCCGCCGCCCCGCCGCGCATCTGATCCGGAAGGGGCGCGCCTGCGCGCCCCTTTCCTCCGGCGGCCCGGCCGCCATCCCCGGGTATCCGCCCGCCTCCTTCCCGGCACCATCCCGGCGATGACCGCCCTGCCCGGCCTCCGCGCCTCCGTCCTGCTCCTCCTTCTCGTGGGCTGCGCCCCGCCCGGGCCGGACCGTGCGGCGAGCGAGGTTCTAAAACAGGTGCTGGAGAGCCACCGCGCCAGCCTGGCCGGCCTCAACACCGCCCCGCCCCCCCGGACCTCCCCGGTCACCCGCCGCGGCGCGCCCTCCGGCGTCGCCGCCCTGCTTGGCCAGACGCGGGAAGGCGTGATCGCCGCTCTTGGCCAGCCCACGCGCCGCCGGCCGGAGGGCGAGGCGGAGATCTGGCTTTACCAGGGCACCCACTGCGCGCTGGACGTCGTGCTCTATCGCCAGAGCAGCACCCCCCGCGTGGCCTGGGCCGCCGCCCGCGCCTCGGGCACGGAAACCCGCACCGAGGCGGGGTGCCTCTCGGAACTCACCTCGGGCTAGGTCGCGCCTGTGACCCCAGGGAGGCGCCGCCTTCCTGAGGCCCTCCGCCAGGAGGCTAAGCCTCCTGAACCTGCTTCGGACTGCCGCGGACACCCTGATCGAAGGCAGCGCCGCAGGCGTTTCTCATCTCAGTACGGACTGTCGCGTCCCAAGCCCTGGGTCATGGGCCCGAGGCGAGCCGCAGGTTCCGCATCCCGCGGCAGCCCCGAAGAAAAAGATGAGGGGTGGGGTTCCAGGGGAAGGGGAATTCCTCCTCCCCTCCCTCTGAGGCCGCGGGGCCGAACACCCCCTGTCTTGACCCATGGCCCGGGCAACCCGACTTTTCACCCGAACCCGGTACCGGGCCCCATCCTTGGGACGAGAACTGCGATGAGCGAGAACACCAAGGCTGTCAGCGACGACAGCTTCAAGACGGACGTGCTGGAGGCCTCCGGCCCCGTGCTCGTGGACTTCTGGGCGGAGTGGTGCGGCCCCTGCCGCATGGTCGGCCCGATCCTGGACGAGATCGGCAAGGACTACGCGGGCAAGCTGACGGTCGCGAAGGTGAACATCGACGAGAACCCGATGACGCCGAACGAGTACGCGGTGCGCGGCATCCCCACGATGATCCTGTTCAAGGACGGCAAGCCCGTGGACATGAAGGTGGGCGCCATGCCGCGCGGCCAGCTCCGCGCCTGGGTGGATCAGGCGATCGCCGGCTAGTCCGGGGGTCTGATCCGCTTGCGCGCCGCTCTCCTGCTGCTTCTGGGGCTGGCCGCCTGCGCCAGCCCCGTTTCCTCGCAGGAGGTGGTGCGGAGCGAGCGCGCGGCCTTCCGCGTCGCCGATTTCGCCACGGGGCTGGAACGCCCTTGGGGTGCGGCCTTCCTGCCGGATGGCCGGCTGCTGGTGACGGAGCGGCCGGGGCGGCTGCGGATCGTCGGGCGGGACGGCGCGGTTTCGCCCCCGGTGCCCGGCGTGCCCGAGGTGGTGGCGCAGGGCCAGGGCGGGCTGCTGGACGTCGCCCTGGCGCCGGACTTCGCGCAGACGCGGCAGGTCTATTTCTGCCTGGCCGGCGCGGCGGGGGGCGGGGTTCTCACCCGGCTCGCCACCGCGCGCTTCTCCGCCGACATTACGCGGCTGGAGGGGACCACCACCCTGCTGGACGCGACGCCGGCCCAGTCCTCCGGACGCAACCACTACGGCTGCCGCATCGTGTTTGCCCCGGACGGGAAGCTGCTGCTCTCCACCGGGGACCGCTACAACGACAAGATGCGCGCCCAGCGCCTGGACGACCTGGGCGGCAAGGTGCTGCGGCTGGAGCGGGACGGGCGCCCGGCCGAGGGCAATCCCTTCGTCGGCCGCGCGGGGGTGAGGCCGGAGATCTTCACCTACGGCCACCGCAATCCGCAGGGGCTGGCGATCAACCCCGCCACCGGCTCCGCCATAGAGATCGAGTTCGGGGCCCGCGGCGGGGACGAGGTGAACCGGCTGCGCGCCGGCGCCAATTATGGCTGGCCGCTGGTCTCCTACGGCACGGATTACGACGGCAGCCCCATCGGCACGGGCCAGGCGAGCGCGCCGGGGATCGAGGAGCCGCTCCGATACTGGACCCCGGCCGTCAGCCCCTCCGGCGGGAATTTCTACGCGGGGGGCGCCTTCCCCGGCTGGCGCAACAGCCTTTTCGTCTCCGCGCTGCGGACACCGGGCCTGGTGCGCCTGACCATGGACGGGGACCGCGTGGTGGGAGAGGAACGGCTGCTCTGGGGCCGCACGCGCCTCCGCCACGTCCTCCCCGGCCCCGATGGCCTCCTCTACATCCTCACCGACGAGACGCAGGGCCGGGTGATCCGGCTGGAGCCCGTGAATTGAGCGAACTTCTCGATCTTTCCGCCCCCTTGCCCGGCGGCGGCGCGCAGCCGCTCTCGGACTACCGGGGCAAGGTGCTGCTGGTGGTGAACACGGCCAGTCGCTGCGGCTTCACGCCCCAGTACGCGGGGCTGGAGGCGCTGCAGCGCCGCTACGGCCCGCACGGCTTCCAGGTGCTGGCCTTTCCCTGCAACCAGTTCGGCGCGCAGGAGCCGGGGAATGCCGAGGAGATCGCCAACTTCTGCACCACGAAGTACGACGTGACCTTCCCCGTCTTTGCCAAGGTCGAGGTGAACGGGTCCGGGGCGGACCCTGTCTTCCGCCACCTGAAGCACGCCGCCCCCGGCGCCCTGGGCACGGAAGCGATCAAGTGGAACTTCACCAAGTTCCTGATCAGCCGAGAGGGAGAGGTGGTGTCCCGCTACGCCCCCACCACCGCGCCGGAGAAGCTGTCGGGCGACATCGAGAAGCTCCTGGGCTGACGGGGCGGTTCACCCGGAAGGCCTAGTCCGCCCGCCGGGGCTTCAGCGCAGCAGCACCCCGTGCTGCCGCAGGAAGCCCAGCAACGGCAGCATCGGCAGGCCGAGGATCGCCGCGTGCTCCCCCTCCACCCGGTCGAAGAGCTGGATCCCCGGCCCCTCCAGCCGATAGGCCCCGACGCTCTCCGTCACCAGCCCGCCCTCGATCGCCAGATAAGCGTCGATGAAGGCGTCCGAGACCGGCCGCATCACCAGCCGCGGCTGCGCCACATGCCCCCAGATGCGCTGCCCGCCCCGCCAGCACACCACCGCCGTCACCAGCCGGTGCGCCTTGCCCCGCAGCGCCTCCAGGTGGCCCCGGGCGGCCGCCGCGCTCTCCGGCTTGTCGAACCAGCGCTCCTCCAGGACCAGCATCTGGTCGCTGCCGATCACAAGCGCCTCGGGCCGCTGCGCCGCCACGCGCCGGGCCTTCGCCTCGGCCAACATCAGCGCCGTGTCCTCCGGCGAGAAGTCCTCGGCCCTCGCGCTCTCCTTGATCGAGGCCTCGTCCACCGCCGCGGCCACCGCCTCGAACCGCAGCCCGGCCGCCTCCATCACCGCCCGGCGCGCCGAGGACGCGCTGGCCAGGATCAGCGGCGGGTCGTCGCTCTGGATGTCCATGCCTTTCGCCCTCGCCCGTCTCAGGGCGCTGTTCTGGCAGGGCGGCTCCGGCGGCCTCAAGGGAGGGAAGAAAGAATTCTCCCCTCCCCCACCTCAGCCCAGCAGGGCCGCGTTCACTGGTTCCGGCGCCTCGAAGGCGACCCAGTGGCCGGCGCCGAGGATGAGCAAGGGCTCGATGCCGCGCTCGCGGAAGAAGGCGATCCGCTCGGCCATATGGGGCACGGCAATCGCGTCGTGCTCGCCATAAATCACGGAAAGAGGCGACCGGACCTCGGCCAGCGCCCTCCGCAGGGAGTCCGGCTGGACCACGCTGCGGCTACGGTAGCGGGCGTGGTCGCTGTTCCAGGCCTGGATCGCCAGGGCCTCCGCATCGATCCGGGCGGGATCGTGGATCATGAGCCGGGCGAGATTTTCCCGGTGCGCCCCCATCCGATCCTCGCCTTGCCGGTCGCGCACGGAAACCAGGGGCACGGGCGGGCGCGTCAGGCCGAGTGAGCCAGCGCCGAGGATAGTGAGGGACAGCACCCGCGCCCCGTGCCGCACGGCCAAGTGCCCGGCGACGGTGGCCCCGAAGGAGAAGCCGACGAGGTCGTAGGGCGTGTCGCCGATCCGCGCCTCGATCCCTGCGGCAACGAGGGCGGCAAGGCCCGGCAGGTCCGTGCCGGGCGGCGGAAGGTCGGATTCCCCCAGTCCCGGCAGGTCCGGCACGATGAGGCGGCGGCGGGCCGAGAGCGGCCCGATGTTGCGCGCCCAGTGGCGCCAGGACCCGACACCGCCATGCAGCAGCACCGCCGGCGGCCCGGACCCCCATTCGTGCCAGGCCATCCTGCCACCGGCATGCTGTATCTCGAAGCGGGTGGCAGCCTGGGCCAGGCGCTTCAGCTGGGCCTCGGGATCATCGGGGAGCATGGGGCGATTGTCCGGCAGATCCGGCCGGCGGGGAACCACCTTGCCGGAACATGCGACGGCCATCGGATGAAACCCTGAATTCCCGAATCAACTTGACCTCATCGTGAATATTGGAATTCACTTTCGGACCAGGGATTGGCGGTGCCGTCCCGCACTCTGGATCCCAGGCAGGCCACCATGCTCCACCCGTCCCGCCGCGCCCTGCTCTCGGCGCTGCCGCTTCTCGCGGCGCCGGCCACGCTTCGCGCCCAGGCCACGGGGCGCACGCTACGCGCCGTGGTGCCCTTCCCGCCCGGCGGCGGCGTGGACGTCTTCGCGCGGCCCTTCGCGGTGGCGCTCTCCGCCGCGCTCGGCCAGCCCGTGGTGATCGAGAACATCGGCGGCGCCTCCTCCCGCATCGGCAATGCCGCCGTGGCCCGGGCCGCCGGGGACGGCGCGACCCTGCTGGTCACCAACGACACTCTGGCGGCGGTGGAGGCCCTGCCCGCGCCGGGCTCCTCGCCCGTCCTGCCGCAGCTCGCACCCGTGCTGCTCGCCGCCGGCTCCCCTCATGTCATCGTCACCCACCCGAAATCCGGCCTCCGGACCATCGCGGACTACGCGGCGCGGGTGCGGGACCCGGCGCGGCGGCCGAATATCGCCCTGCCCGGCCTGGGCACCGCCCATCACTTCGCCAGCGCCCTGTTCGACCAGGCCGTGGGCGGCCGGGCGGAGCCGGTGGCCTATCGCGGCGGCGGGCCCGCCATCGCGGACCTGCTGGCGGGCACGGTGGACGTCTCCCTCGTCACCCTCGGCATGGTGGTGCCGCATATCCGCGAGGGACGGCTGGTCGGCCTCGCCGTCACCTCCGCCACCCGCGCGGCGGCGGTCCCGGATGTCCCGACCGTGGCTGAGACCGTGGCCCCCGGCTTCGACGTGACGACCTGGATGGGCGTCCTCGCCCCCGCCACCACGCCGCCCGCCACCCTGGCCCACCTGCACGCCGCCGGTCGCACGGCGCTGGAGGATGCCACGCTGCGGGAGCGCCTGGCCTCGCTGGGCTTCGAGCCCGCCGGCGCCGGGCCGGAGGAGTTTGCCGCCCTGCTGCGGACCACGGTCGCGCGCTTCGCCTCCGTGGTGCCGGCAGCGGGGATCAGGGCGGAAGAGGTCTGATCACGGCCAAGGAGAGAGAAGGAAATCTCTCTCCCCCCGCCCCCTCCCCCTCATCGTCTTCGACCGGCATCTTCTTCGACCGGGCTGCCGCGGACTGCGGGGCTTGCGGCTCGCCGGGCGGCCACGCCGCTCGGCGAGGGACAGGGCAACCCGTGCTGACCTGAATTCAAGAAGCCCGCTTCGCGGGCCAGCCCCCCGTCCCGCGGCAGCCCGATAGAAGAAGATGATGGGGTCCAGGGGAAGAATTCCTTCTTCCCCTGGCGGGGGCCCGGGGGCGGCGCCCCCGAAGGCCGGCGAATCGCCGGAGAATCCGCCGCTCCGGGGTCTTGTCGCGCCGCCTGCCCCTGAATACATCGTGGGCCGACGGGTTTAGGCCCGTTTTCCAATCCCCATCCGATTGAACAATGGGGCCGCGCACGGCGCCTGATCACGGGCCGTGCCCCGGCCGCCGCGAAAGGAGTAACGGATGAGCAAGGTCATCGGTATCGACCTCGGCACCACCAATTCCTGCGTCGCCATCATGGAAGGCGGCGAGACGAAGGTCATCGAGAACGCCGAGGGCGCCCGGACCACCCCCTCCATGGTCGCCTTCGCCAAGAACGGCGAGCGTCTCGTCGGCCAGGCCGCGAAGCGCCAGGCGGTGACCAACCCGACCGACACGCTCTACGCCGTGAAGCGCCTGATCGGCCGCCGCTTCGACGACGCGATGGTGAAGAAGGACATCGGCCTCGTTCCCTACCACATCGTGCGCGCCGACAACGGCGATGCCTGGGTGGATGCGGGCGGTTCCAAGCAGGCACCGCAGCAGATCAGCGCCTATGTGCTCGGCAAGATGAAGGAGACGGCCGAGGCCTATCTCGGCGACAAGGTGACGCAGGCCGTCATCACCGTCCCCGCCTACTTCAACGATGCCCAGCGCCAGGCCACCAAGGAGGCCGGCAAGATCGCGGGCCTCGAGGTGCTGCGCATCATCAACGAGCCGACGGCGGCGGCGCTGGCCTACGGCATGGACAAGAAGAACGGCGGCACGATCGCGGTCTATGACCTCGGCGGCGGCACCTTCGACGTGTCCGTGCTCGAGATCGGCGACGGCGTCTTCGAGGTGAAGTCCACCAACGGCGACACCTTCCTCGGCGGCGAGGACTTCGACCAGCGGGTGATCGACTACCTCGCGGACGAGTTCAAGAAGGAGAACGGGATCGACCTGCGCGGCGACAAGCTCGCCCTGCAGCGCCTGAAGGAGGCGGCCGAGAAGGCGAAGATCGAGCTCTCCTCCGCGAAGCAGACCGAGATCAACCTGCCCTTCATCACGGCCGACGCCTCCGGGCCGAAGCACCTGGTGCTGCAGCTCTCCCGCGCGAAGCTGGAGAGCCTGGTGGACGACCTGATCCAGCGCACGCTGGAGCCCTGCAAGAGCGCGCTGAAGGATGCCGGCCTGACCGCCGGTGAGATCGACGAGGTGATCCTGGTCGGCGGCATGACCCGCATGCCCAAGGTCATCGACGCCGTGAAGTCCTTCTTCGGGAAGGAGCCGGCCCGCAACGTGAACCCGGACGAGGTGGTCGCCATCGGCGCCGCCATCCAGGGCGCGGTGCTGAAGGGCGAGGTGAAGGATGTCCTGCTGCTCGACGTGACCCCGCTTTCGCTGGGCATCGAGACGCTGGGCGGCGTGTTCACCCGGCTGATCGACCGCAACACCACGATCCCCACCAAGAAGTCCCAGACCTTCTCGACCGCTGACGACAACCAGACGGCCGTGACGATCAAGGTCTTCCAGGGCGAGCGTGAGATGGCGGCCGACAACAAGCTGCTCGGCAACTTCGACCTGCAGGGCATCCCGCCGGCGCCGCGCGGCGTGCCGCAGGTGGAGGTGACCTTCGACATCGACGCGAACGGCATCGTCTCCGTCAGCGCGAAGGACAAGGCCACCGGCAAGGAGCAGCAGATCAAGATCCAGGCCCGCTCCGGCCTGTCGGACAGCGACATCGAGCGCATGGTGAAGGACGCCGAGGCGAATGCCGAGGCCGACAAGCGCCGGCGCGAGACGGTCGAGGCCAAGAACAACCTGGAGGCCCTGGTCCACTCCACGGACAAGGCGCTGAAGGAGAATGGCGACAAGCTGGCCGATGCCGACAAGGGTGAGGTCGAGGCCGCCCTCTCCGCCGCGCGCTCCGCGCTGGAGGGGGATGACGCCGAGGCGATGAAGACCGCCGGCGAGCGTCTCTCCGCCGCGTCGATGAAGATCGGCGAGGCGATGTACAAGGCGCAGCAGGCGGCCGAGGGCGCCGCGGCGGCCCCGGGCGGCGAGGGTGGGGCCAGCGGCCCCAGCAACGCCAACCCGAACGGGAAGGTCGTTGACGCCGAGTTCGAGGACGTCGATCCCTCGAAGAAGAAGCAGGGCTGAACGGCTACGCCGTGAAGTAGAAGGGGCGCCCGGCATCGCGAGAGCGGGCCGGGCGCTTTCTCTTTACGGCGTCGTTCCTGTATTCACCCCTATAGCATTCACCCTCAGGGCGAGCGCACGCCCCGCACGGGAACCACCATGGCCAAGCGTGACTACTACGAGGTGCTGGGCGTCGCCCGCGACGCGAACGAGGACACGCTGAAGAAGGCGTTCCGCAAGCTCGCCATGCAGCACCACCCCGACCGCAATCCCGGGGACAAGGCGGCGGAAGCGAAGTTCAAGGAGTGCAACGAGGCCTACGACGTCCTGAAGGACGCCGAGAAGCGGGCCGCCTATGACCGGTACGGCCACGCGGCCTTCGAGAATGGCGGCGGGGGCGGCGGCAATCCCTTCGGCGGCGGCTTCGCGGGCGGTGGCTTCGAGGACATCTTCGAGCAGATGTTCGGCAACCTCGGCGGCCGCCGGGGCGGGGGCGCGCAGAACAGCGGCCGCGGCGCCGACCTGCGGACGGAGGTGACGATCACGCTGGAGGAGGCCTTCGCCGGAACGAAGACCACCATTCGCGTCCCCTCCTCCGTGACGTGCGACAACTGCCAGGGCACGGGCGCCGAGGGCGGCAAGCCCCAGACCGAGAGCTGCCCGACCTGCAAGGGCGCCGGCAAGGTGCGCGCCCAATCCGGCTTCTTCCTGGTGGAGCGCACCTGCCCCACCTGCGGCGGCCAGGGCCGCACCATCAAGAACCCCTGCAAGGTCTGCGCGGGCGCCGGGCGGGTCCAGAAGGATCGCAACCTCAACGTGACCATCCCCGCCGGTGTGGAGGAGGGCACGCGCATCCGCTTGGCCGGGGAAGGCGAGGCCGGGCTGCGCGGCGCGCCGGCCGGCGACCTCTATGTGGATATCGGCATCAAGCCCCATCCGATCTTCCAGCGGGAGGGGAACAACATCTTCATCCGCGTGCCGCTGCGGATGACCCAGGCGGCGCTGGGCGGAAACGTGGAGGTTCCGAGCATCGACGGCGGCCGCGCCCGCGTGCAGATCCCCACCGGCACACAGGCGGGCGACCAGTTCCGCCTGCGGGGCAAGGGCTTCTCCGTCCTCCGCTCAGCCGCGCGGGGCGACATGTACGTGCAGGTTTCCGTCGAGACGCCGCAGAACCTCACGCCGAAGCAGCGCGAGCTGCTGGAGCAGTTCGAGGCCGAGGCCGAGGCGAACAACCGCACCAGCCCGGAGAGCGAGGGCTTCTTCTCCCGCGTCAAGGAGTTCTGGGACGGGCTGGGGCGCTGAACCCACCCGAGGTGATGGCCAACGACCCCCGCCGGCTCGCCGGCGGGGGTTTTTCATGGTCCGGATACGACATTCCCGTGCCGCCCGGGATTCCCTCCGGGATTCCAGCCGCTTGGCCGATCCGGATCGCGGCCGGCCCCAGGAGTCCGCGGCTTCAAGGCGACAGGGGAGAGGCGATTCACTTTTCCCAGGATTTATCCACAGGATCGGGGCTTGACCCGGCCGGACTCACCCGTGAGTCCGCGCTTTGTTCCACGGACTCTTGGGATTCACCCATGATTGTCGGCAAGTTGTTGAAAAGTCAGACTTTATGGATATCCACAACCATGTCTGCAACAAAGGAATCCCTGACTCCACAACGCCTTGCTGCCGTGTCTTGCGCCGCGGTCCGAACCGCAGCGCCTATCTATTCCACCAACTTGTCCACAGGCCCTGCCGAGTATCCCCACTTGCCCATCGGCGATCCATTCCGGCCCCTCGCCATGGGCCTGTCCCGGCGAGACGAGGCAGGGCCTCTCACCCCATCATCTTCTTTGATTTAAAGCCATCCGGCTGACCACGAGGGCAGGACAGGGCCCCTCAGGCGGGAATTCCGCGTCCGGCCGTCTCCGCGGCGGCCTCATGGAGGTTCAGGGGCGGATCCCCCGGGCCTGACATGCCCGGCTACAGGACAGCTAAGCCTTGAGGCCGCCCAGTTCTCCGGCAGGACGTTCGAGGTTGGCGGAGGCCTCGGCCACGGCGGATTCCGCCCGCGCCATCAACTCCGCACGGGGAAGGCCGGGCGGGATGGGTGGCAGCACGGCCACGGTCAGCAGCCCCGGCCGCTTGGTGAAGGCGCGGCGGCCCCAGAGCCGCCCGGAATCGGTGGCCACCGGCACCACGGGCAGGGCGGTGGCGGCGGCCATGGCGGCGAAGCCGGGCTGCCAAGGCTGCCGCTCCCCAGGGGCGGAGCGCGTGCCCTCCGGGAAGATGACGATCTGGTAGCCCAGCGCCGCCGTCTCCCGCGCCGCGCGGACCAGGCGCTTGAGGGAGGAGGCGCCGCCCTCCCGGTCCACGGGGATGGAGTGGACGTGGCGCGCCATGGCGCCCCAGCCGGGGATCCGCATCAGTTCCTCCTTCATCACGTAGGAGGGGCGGGGCAGCAGGGCGTGCCAGACCACGGTGTCGAAGGCGGACTGGTGCTGGGCGGCGATGATGGCGGGGCCGTGCACGGGCAGGTTCTCCGCCCCCGTCACCCGGAGGCGAATGCCGCAGACCACCCGCAGCAGCCACAGGACGCCGTGTGCCCAGCCGCGCAGGAAGCGGTGCATCACCCCCGGCGGAAAGGCGAGCAGGGGCAGGCCGAAGATCACGGCCAGGGCGGTGAAGGCGAAGAACAGGAGGTTGAACAGCGCGGACCGGAGGGCTGTCACCGGGCCGGCCCCCTGCGGCCGGGGCGTTCCAGCAGGGTGGAGAGGTTCAGCGCCGCCCCGATGAGCTTCACGTACTCCCGGATCATCGGCACGGGCCGGGCGACGAAGGGCTCCACGGGGCGGGGGTGCAGAACGGCCTCCGGCAGGTCGCGCCGCAGTTCCAGCAGGGCGCGGGGCATGTGGAAGCCGGCGGTGATCACCGTGATCTCCCTGATCTCGGCGCGGCGAGCCCAGGCGGCGATCTCCCGGGCGTTGCCGCGGGTGCTCGTCGCCTCCCGCCCCAGCACGATCCGGTCCGCGAGGGCCGCGGGATCCATGGTGGCGCCGCGCCCGCCGGCGCTCCGCACCAACTCGGCCAGCCCGGCATCCGGCCCGACGCCGGAGACGATCAGCCGCGCCTCCGGCCGCGCCTCCAGCAGGGCCAGCCCGGCCTCCACCCGGTCCGGCCCGCCCGTGAGCACGGCGATGCCCGGGGTGGGCGGGATTTCCGGCGCGGGGGCGGCGGACCGGTGCAGGAACCACAGAAAGCCGCCGGAAACGGCGAGCACGAAGGCCGCCATGAACGTCGAGAGCAGGGGCAGGCGGCGCCCCTTCGGCCGGGCGGCGGTCGCGCTCACGGCAGGCGCCGCAGCCAACGGCGAACTGTCGCCTGCGCCGTGCCCCAGCCGATGCCCGCCGCCGCGGGCGGCAGCGTGGCGAGCATGAGCCAGGGCAGCTCCCCCAGCACATGGGCCGGCACCTCCTCGCCCGAGAGAGGCAGGGCGAGGCCGGAGAGGGCGGCGAGCGCGGGCACGGCCAGGGCCGCCCCGGCCAGGGCCCCCAGCCCCGCGAGCAGGGCCACGCGGCGGGCGAAGCGGCCGGCGATGGCGCGATCCGTCGCGCCAAGATCGTGCAGCACCCCAATCGCCTCCCGCCGCGCGGCCAGCCCGGCCCGCGTCGCCACCGCCACCACGGCCACCGCCACCCCCGCCACCAGCGCCAGCACCGCCAGCGCCACGCCCTGCACTGAGCGGGCCAGGGCGGAGAGGCGCGCCACCCAGATCCCGTGCGCCTCCAGTTCCGCGCCCGGCACCGCCTCCGCCAAGCGGTTGGAGAGGCTCGGCAGGGCTTCCGGCGCGGCCGCGAGGTGCAGCTCGATCACGCCGGGCAGGATAAGGGCGGGCGCCTCGCCGAGCCAGGGGCGCAGCAGCTCCGCAACCCGCTCCGGGCTCACGGCCGTGGCCTCCGCGATCACGGGGTCGGCGCGCAGCAGCTCCAGGGCGGCCGCCATCCGCTCCCGGGTGGGATCGGGCACCTGCACCGTCACGGCGGCGGCGGCGCCGGCCTGCCAGCGATCGGCCAACCGGTCCGCCCCGCGCGCCCCGGCCAGGGCCAGGGCGGCCAGCAGCGCCATGGCGGCCACCAGCCCCGGCAGCAGCCGGTCCGAGAGCGCGCGGCGCAGCCCCAGCGGGTCGCGCGCCAGGCGGCGGCGGCGCTCAGCCATGACCGCCCCCGGCTTCGGGACGGGCGCTGGGCCAGATGCTTCGGCGCGGGCGCGGCGGGGGCGGAGGGGCGAGTTCCTCCGCAGGAATCCCCAGGTCCGGGGTGAAATCCGGCGAGAGGGGTGCGGGCGCCTCGTCCACGGAAGCGCTCACGGCGTCGCTCAAGATTTCGTCCGAGGCTTCGCCCGAGGTTTCGTCCTCTGGCACCTCCTCCACCCAGCCCGCCTCCGGCTCCGGGCTCTCCAGGTCGATCGCGCCGGCCGGGGCCAGGGGCGCCGCTTCGGCCGCCAGCAGCTCCTCCACCGGCGCATAGGGCCAGGGGTCGAGCGCGACCATACGCCCGCCCTCCAGCCGCATGACATGGCCGGGGTGCTGCGCGATCAGCTCCTGCGAATGGGTGGCCACCACCACGGTCGCGCCCAGCCGGTTCATCTCGGCCAGCAGCAGCAGCAGGCGGCGGGCCTGCACCGCGTCCAGGTTGCCCGTGGGCTCGTCCGCCACCAGCAGGGCCGGGCGCGTGACCACGGCGCGGGCAATGGCCACGCGCTGCTGCTCTCCGCCGGAGAGCTGCTGCGGCAGGGCATCGGCCCGGTCCTCCAACCCCACCCAGCGCAGCATCTCCGCCACGTCCGGGCGCAGGCTGGCCTCCGCCCGGCCGGCCAGGCGCAGCGGCAGGGCCACGTTGTCGAAGGCGGTCAGGTAAGGCAGCAGCCGGAACTCCTGGAACACTGCCCCGATCCGCCGCCGCAGCTTCGGCAGGTCCGACCGCTTCGCGCGGGAGAGCGGGGCGCCCAGCACCTCCACCTCGCCCCGCGTCGGCCGCATGGCCAGCTGCATCAGGCGCAGCAGCGACGTCTTCCCCGCGCCCGAGGGGCCCGTGAGCCAGGTGAAGGACCCTTGCGGCAGGGTGAAGGAGAGGTCCCGCAGCGTCTCCCGCTCCCCCGCTCCGCCGCGCGTGGGATCCGGGTAGCGCAGCCCGACCCGTGTGAAGCGCACCATGGCGCCGACATGCCATGACAGGGCAGGCAGGGATAGCACCAGCGTGGGGCCCATTGGGGGCGTTGCCTTAACCCTTGCCGGGCGACCATCCTGCGCCATGCGCGTCGCCTGCCCCGAATGTGCCGCCGAGTACGACCTGCCCCCTGCCCTGGCCGACCGGCTGGACGGGGTGCGGACGGTGCGCTGCGCCCGCTGCGGCGCCACCTGGGCACCCACGCCCCCAGCGCCCGGTCAGCCCCCAGAGGAACCGCCCGCCGCGCCGCCGGAGGACGGGCCGGCCGCCTTCCCGGCCTTCCCGACGATCGAATCGCCGAAGCCAGCCCCCGCCCCGGCAGTGCCAAGCCCGCCGCCGCCCGGCCGCAGGATCACGCCCGCCCTGGCCTGGGCCGCGTCCCTCCTTCTCATCGCCCTCGCGGCCGGCGCCGCCTGGCACTGGCGGGTGGACATGGTGGAAGCTTGGCCCCCGGCAGCCCGGGCCTACACTTGGTGGATGGAAGCTCTTGGCCTCGCAGGCTGATGGACCGCGTCCTGGGGTGGCGGTCTGTCCCGGGGAGAGAAAGAAGGAATTCTTCCTCTCCCCGGACCCCTCACCATCATCTTTTTCTATCGGCTGGTTTGGGCTTCGCTGGCGGTGCGCCTCGGCTCGTGGAGCCGAGGCGACTGCAAGGGCAGGATGAGGCACCGGGCATCAGCGCCACGCCGCAAGTCAGTCCCTGCGGCAGCCCGATGCCGGTCCAGGGTTGGACCTATAGGTCCAACCAGCCTCCTGGCTCGGGACAAACACGTCGTGTTTGCCCGGGGATCCAAGGAGCGGAGCCCCTTGGGGCCACCAGGAACCGGGCCTTGGGATTTTCGCGCTCCGCTTGTTAGCCTGCGCGCAATGAGCCCTGGAGGAGTACGACCATGAACCGCCGCGCCCTGCTTTGCCTATTGCCCGCCCCTGCCTTCCTGTCCGCGACACGCGCCGCCCGGGCACAGGCCGCGGATGAGTGGCCGGCCCGCGCCGTGACCATCATCGTTCCCTTTGCGCCCGGCAGTTCCTCCGACATCGTGGCGCGCGCCATGTCCGGCCCGATGTCCCAGGCCATCGGCAAGCCCGTGGTGGTGGAGAACCGGCCCGGCGCCACCGGCGAGCTGGGCGCCCGCGCCGTGATTCGCAGCACGGCAGATGGCCATACGCTGATGCACGCGCCGATCAGCACCTGGGCCATCAACGTCGCGCTGCGCCCGAACCTCGGCTACGATCCGGTGAAGCAGCTGGCGGGCCTCAGCCAGACCGTGCGCACGCCGAACGTGCTCGTCGTGAACCCCGCCCAGGTGCCCGCGAACGACCTTCCCTCCCTCGTTGCCTGGCTGAAGGCCAACCGCGCCTCTTACTCCACCTCCGGCGTCGGCTCCTCGGACCACCTGACGATGGAGATGTTCAAGCAGCTGACCGGTACGGACATCGCGCATGTTCCCTATTCCGGCGGCGCGCCGGCCACCACGGACCTGATCGCGGGTAACGTCCAGCTCTCCTTCCAGAACCTCGGCTCGATCGCGCCCCAAATCTCGGACGGGCGGGTGAAGCCGATCCTCATCACCGCGGAGACCCGTCACCGCCTGCTGCCGAACCTGCCCACGGGGGTGGAGGCCGGGCTGCGGGAGCTCGTCGTCTATTCCTGGCAGGCGCTGGGCGGCCCGGCCGGCCTTCCGCCCGCGCTCGGGCAGCGCATCCAGGCCCAGGCCGCGGCCGCCCTCCGCTCGCCCGAGGTGACGCGCCGGATGGACGAGATCGGGTTCGAGGTGGTGGCCAGCACCCCGGCCGAGTTCGTGGCCTTCCAGGGCGGCGAGATCGCGCGCTGGAAGCGCGTGGTGGAAGCGGGGAACATCACGCCCGCCTGAGGCCTGCGGCGCCGCCCGCCGGTCATCGCATCCGCGGCGGCCGGATCGCGGGGCCCGCGGTGGCCGTTGCCGCCCTGGGGGAGGGTTTCAGGGCGGCGACCCGCACCGCCCGCCGCGAGGTTGCGAACCTAGCCCGGCGGCGCTTCCATGCGCCCCGCGCCGGAATCGACCGGCGAAGGGGGAACGCTGTGCTCTTTGCCATCGTCAGCTACGACAAGCCGGACGCGTTGGAGCGCCGCCTGGCCGCGCGGCCGAAGCACCTGGTGTGGCTGGACGCGGCGGGGCCATCCCTGCGCTATGTCGGGCCGCTGCTGGACGAGGGGGGCAAGCAGCGCGGCAGCATCGTCGTGACGGAGCAGCCGGACCTGGAGGCGGCGAGGGCCTTCGCGAAGGCCGATCCCTTCTGGGAGGCCGACGTCTTCGGCAGCCAGACGGTGCATGAGTTCCGGGAGGTCTTCCGCGACGGGGCGCGCGTGGCGTGACGGCCTCCCCGTCAGCATCCTATTGGCTGGTGAAGAGCGAGCCGGACGCCTTCTCCTGGGATCAGCAGGTGGCGAACGGGGTGGAGCCCTGGACGGGGGTTCGCAACGCGCAGGCGGCGGCGAACCTCCGGGCGATGAGGAGGGGCGACCTGGCCTTCTTCTATCACTCCAACATCGGCAAGGAGGTCGTGGGTGTCGTCGAGGTGGCGCGGGAGGCCTATCCCGATCCCACGGACGAGACAGGCCGCTGGATCTGCGTGGACATGCGCACGGCAAGGCCCGTGCCGAGGCCGGTGACGCTGGCCGCGATGAAGGCCGAGCCGCGGCTGGATGGGCTGGCGCTGATCCGCCAATCCCGGCTGTCCGTCGTGCCGGTCTCGGCGGAGCACTGGGCGGTGATCTCCTCCATGGCGGGGCTTTGACGGGGGATCGCATCCTCTGCCGGCTGGACGAGATCCCGGACGGCGCGGCGCGCGGGTTTCCTCCCGCGCGCGGGGGCTTCGTCGGGCTGGTTGCGGTGCGCCGCGGCGTGGCGGTGCACGTCTACGTCAATTCCTGCCCGCATCTCGGCATCCCGCTGGAGAGCCTGCCGGACCGCTTCCTGGATGGCGCGGGCCGGCACCTCGTCTGCACCGCGCACGGCGCGCGCTTTCGGGTGGAGGACGGGTTCTGCGTCTCCGGCCCCTGCGCGGGCGACGCGCTTGAGGCGGTGCCGGCGCGCATCGAGGACGGGGTGGTGATCGTGCCGGCAGAGGCGGGTCTGTAACAGGCCGGTACGGTCTGCCGCGCCGATGCCGCAATCGTGCCGCCGCCCTGCACGATTTACTGCGTTCACTCTCTGCGAAAGACCTTCGAAGGTCTGAAGGAAGAGGAGGCCATCATGCGAGACACCTACGCGCGCATCGTCTCATGGGGGCGCAGGGCCCTTGTCGCCGCGGCGCTCTTGGGCGCACCCGCCCTGGCCGCTGCCCCGGCGGCGCAGGCGCAGCCCGTGGCCGCCGTGGTGATGGGCAGCGGCCCCGCGGCCGAGCTGGTGCCCGTGCAGTATTACGGCCCGCCGCGCGGCTACTATCGCCACCACCACCGGCACTGGCGCCGCCCGCCGCCCCCGCCGCGCTACTACCGGCACCATCACCATCACCATCGCCACTACGGCCCGCCGCGCCACTGGCGCTGAGGGGCGGCGAAGGAAGCAGGGGGTCGGGCGGATGCGCCCGGCCCCTTCTCTTTTGGACTGGACGAGGACGCGCGCCTTGACGCGCCACGGCCGGGGGCCACCATGGTCCGGGAAGGCCAGACCAAGGCCGCCGAGAGGACCGCCATGACCGACCAGACACTGATTGCCGTGAAGCCGGAGATCGCGGCTGGCAGCCACGCCGATGCGGAGCGCCGGGCCGCCATGGTGGCCGAGGCCGCGAAGGATCCGGAGGGTTTCTGGACCCGCGAGATGAACCGCCTGGCCTGGATGCGCGCGCCGACGAAGATCAAGGACACGAGCTTCGAGGGCGACGTCTCCATCAAGTGGTTCGAGGACGGCGTCCTCAACCTCACGGAATCCTGCCTGGACCGGCACGTGGAGGGCGGGCGCGGCGATGCCGTGGCGATCATCTGGGAAGGCGACGATCCGAAGAGCGACGCGCACATCACCTACCGCCAGCTGCTGGAGCGGGTGTGCCGGCTGGCCAACGCGATGAAGTCGCTCGGCGTGCGGCGCGGCGACCGGGTGTCGATCTACCTGCCGATGATCGTGGAATCCGCGGTGGCCATGCTGGCCTGCGCGCGCATCGGCGCCGTGCACTCCGTGATCTTCGGCGGCTTCTCCCCGGACAGCCTGTCGAGCCGCATCCAGGACTGCGAGAGCACGCTGCTCATCACCGCCGATGAGGGCCGCCGGGGCGGGCGCACCGTGCCGCTGAAGGCGAACGCGGACGAGGCACTGAAGTCCTGCCCGACGATCAAGAACGTCATCGTGGCGAAGAACACCGGCGGCGGCGTCGCGATGGAGGATGGCCGCGACCACGACTGGGCCACGCTCTGCGACGCGCAATCCGCCGAGTGCGCGCCGGAGCCGATGGGGGCGGAGGACCCGCTCTTCATCCTCTACACCTCCGGCTCTACCGGGAAGCCGAAGGGCGTGCTGCACACCACGGGCGGCTACGGCGTCTGGGCCGCCTTCACGCACGAGCTGGTCTTCGACTACCGCCCGGGCGAGGTGTACTGGTGCACGGCCGATGTGGGCTGGGTGACCGGCCACACCTACATCGTCTACGGCCCGCTCGCGAACGGCGCGACGACGCTGATGTTCGAGGGCGTGCCGAACTGGCCGGATTCCAGCCGCTTCTGGAACGTGATCGACAAGCACAAGGTGAACATCTTCTACACCGCGCCAACCGCCATCCGCGCGCTGATGCGGGAAGGCGAGGCGCCGGTGAAGAAGTCCTCCCGCAAGTCGCTCCGCATCCTCGGCAGCGTGGGCGAGCCGATCAATCCGGAGGCCTGGCTCTGGTACTACCGCGTGGTCGGCGACGAGCGCTGCCCGATCGTGGACACCTGGTGGCAGACGGAGACGGGCGGCATCCTGATCTCCCCCTTGCCCGGTTCCGTGGCGCAGAAGCCGGGATCCGCGACGCTTCCCCTGCCGGGCGTCTTCCCCGCGCTGGTGGACAATGACGGGGCGATCCTGGAGGGCGCGACGGAGGGCAACCTCGTCATCACCGACAGCTGGCCTGGCCAGATGCGCACCGTGTTCCGCGACCACGAGCGCTTCGTGCAGACCTACTTCTCCACCTTCCCCGGCAAGTACTTCACCGGCGACGGCGCGCGGCGGGACGAGGACGGCTACTGGTGGATCACCGGCCGCGTGGACGACGTGCTGAACGTCTCCGGCCACCGCATGGGCACGGCCGAGATCGAGAGCGCGCTGGTGGCGCACCCGAAGGTGGCGGAGGCCGCCGTGGTCGGCATGCCGCACGAGATCAAGGGCCAGGGCATCTACGCCTATGTCACGCTGAAGGTGGACGAGGAGCCGACCGAGGCGCTGCGGAAGGAGCTGGTGGCCTGGGTGCGCAAGGAGATCGGCCCCATCGCCAGCCCGGACGCGATTCAATGGGCGCCGGGCCTGCCGAAAACGCGGTCGGGCAAGATCATGCGCCGCATCCTCCGCAAGATCGCGGCGAACGAGACGGACAGCCTTGGCGACACCTCCACCCTCGCGGACCCGACCGTGGTGCAGGACCTGATCGGGAACCGCGTGGGGTGAGGGCGCTCGGGCCCGCGCTGGCGCTTCTGCTGCTCGCGGGCCCTCTGCCCGCCACGGCGGCAGAGGCGGCGCGGGCCATGCGCGGCCCCTGCGAGGACGGATCCTGCACCTGGTTCCGCGAACTCTCCCGCAGCGTGGCCGGCGCCAGCGCGCGGGGGACGCTGCTGCGCCTTCAGATCCGCTGGTGGATGGGCAAAGACCGCGAAGGATCGGGCGAGGAGGAGGGGCGACAGGAGATCCTCTACGTCCTCTGCTCCGGCAGCCGGCCCGCCCTGGTCGGGCGCGAGGGACGGCGCTGGCGGGAGCGGCCGCTGGACCCGGGCGAGCCCGCCGCGGCGGACCGCGCCGCCGCCATCGCCTATGGCTGGATCTGTCACGGCATCCTTCCCGATGCCCGCTCCGGCCCGGCGCTTGCAGACCTCTATCGCAGCCGGCCCGCCACGCCGCGCAATGGCCGGCTCCTGCAACGCCCCGAGGACGTTCTCCGATGACCGACCGTACCCCCCAGGAACTCCCCCGCGTCCCCGGCGACCTTCTCCTGCCCGCCGAGCCCGAGGCCTTCCCGATCCTGCCCGCCCGCACCGCGCTGATCGTGGTGGACATGCAGAACGCCTACGCCTCCAGTGAAGGCTACCTGGACAAGGCGGGCTTCGACCTCTCCGGGGCGCAGTCCGTCATCGGCAAGGTGACGCAGGTGGTGGCCGCCGCCCGCCTGCTTGGTATCCAGGTCGTCTGGTTTCAGAACGGCTGGGATCCCGAGGGCATCGAGGCCGGCGGCCCCGGATCGCCGAACCACTGGAAGTCCAACGCCCTGCGCCTGATGCGGGAGAGGCCGGAACTGGCCGGCACGCTCCTGGCCAAGGGCACATGGGACTACGCGCTGGTGCCGCAGATGCAGCGCGCCCCGGAGGACATCCTCATCCAGAAGCCCCGCTACGGCGGCTTCAACGGCACCCAGCTGGAAATGATGCTGCGCGCCCGCGGCATCCGCGACATCCTCTTCTGCGGCGTGGCCACGAATGTCTGCGTGGAAAGCACCCTGCGCGAGGCCTTCCACCACGAGTTCTGGCCGGTGCTGGTGGAGGACGCCTGCTGGCAAGGCGGGCCGCGCTTCGTGCACGACGCGACGGTCTTCAACGTGAAGACCTTCTTTGGGTGGGTGACGAACACAGCGGCTCTGACGGAGCTTGCTGGGGCGTAGTGCTTGTGGCCCCAAGGGGCTCCGCCCCTTGGATCCCCGCCAGGAGGCTGAGCCTCCTGGACCTGCATCGGGCTGCCGCGGGGACTGACTTGCGGCGTAGCGCTGACGCCAGGAGCCCCATCCTGCCCTTGCAGTCGCCTCGGCTCCACGAGCCGAGGCGCACCGTCAGCGAGGCTCAGGCCAGCTGATAGAAAAAGATGATGGTGAGGGGTCCGGGGAGAGGAAGAATTACTTCTTCCTCTCCCCGGGACAGACCGTCAGCCGACCTGCTGGATTGCCGAGAGCAGCCACGCGTCGCGCGGGCGGCGGACGAAGGTCCAGATCTCCGTCGCCGTCTGGCGGGTGTTCGGGTCGCCTTCCACCACCTGCCCGGAAGCGTCGCGGGTCACGTCGATCATGCTGAAGCGCATCGCCACTGTGGCATATTCCATCCCGTCCTCGGCCCAGGCCTCGGAGAGGTCGCCCGATTCCAGCCGCACGTCGCGCGTCTCGTTGTGCCAGCCACGGGCGGCCAGGTCGCGCAGGTCGCCCTCGAAGTAGCGCACCATCTCCGGCGTCGCGATGCGGGAGAGAGCGCCGGTGTCGCGGGCCGACCAAGCCTGGTTGATGCGGATCAGGCTGTTCTCGAAGGCGGCGAAGTCCGTCTCCGTGATCTGCAGCGCGCGGGTGGCGGTGCGCGCGCCGGCGCCGCGGCCCATGGCGTTGCCGTCATCCATGGTGCGGGCATAGGCGCCATTGGGGGCGCCGTTGGGCGTGGCGCCCGCCATGGCCGGGGACGTGCTGCGGTTCCGCAGGGCCCGCAGCACGAACCAGATGATGCCGGCGATCAGGGCGAGCTGGAGCAGGAAGCCCAGGAAACCGGCGCCGCCGGACATGCCGCCGAAGGCGCCGTGGCCGAAGATCATCCCGGCCAGGCCGGCGCCGAGCAGGCCGCCCATGAGGCCGGACATGAAGCCGCCGCCGAACATCCCGCCCCGGTTGGGGGTGGTGTAGCTCGGCGAGGGGCGCGGCTGGGCGTAGCCTGGCGCAGGCGTGTTGGTGCCCGGGCGCGGCGTTTCCGTGCGGTTGAAGGGGTTTGCCGTGCCGGGCGCGGTGCGCGTGCTCGGCGGCGGGCTGTAGCTGCGGCTGCCCCGGCTGCCCGAGGAGAAGCCGCCGCCCGGCCGGGCTTCCGCGATGGAGGGGCCGATCGCGAGGGCCAGGACGGCGAAGGCAGCCAGGAGACGGGCGCGGGGGCGCATGGACGGGTTGCTCCCGAGAGGGTTTCTCACAGCCATGTAATATAGCGCGCGCCGCGCCGGTTTCAGTAGGGGGCGGCTATCCCTCCTTCACTTGCCGGACGAGTTCGGCGACGTGGTCGATCGGCGTGTCCGGCGTGATGCCGTGGCCGAGGTTGAAGACGAAGGGCCGGCCCTTCATCGCGGCCAGGATGGCGGCCGTGGCCTCCCGCATTCCCGGCCCGCCCTGGACGAGCAGGCGGGAGTCCAGGTTGCCCTGCAGGGTCACCGTCCCGGGCAGGCTGGAGGCGGCCCAGGCAGGGTCCACGGTCTCGTCCAGGCCCATCGCGTTCACCCCCGCCCTGGCGGCGTAGGAGGGCAGGCCAGGGCCGGCCAGGCGGGGGAAGCCGATCAGGGGGTAGTCCGGACCCAGCCGTGCCCTCAGGCGGGCCGTGAGCACTGCGGTGGGGGCCAGGACCCAGCGGTCGAAGAGTTCCGGCGGCAGCAGGCCGGCCCAGGAGTCGAAGAGCATCAGCGCCTCTGCCCCGGCTTCCGCCTGGGCGAGGAGATAGGCTTCCGAGGCTTCCAGCAGGGCGTCATAGAGGTCGGCCAGGAAATCCGGCCTTTCCTCGGCCGCGCGGCGCGCCTCAGGGAAGCCGTTCCCGCCGCGGCCGTCGATCATGTAGCAGGCGGTCGTCCAGGGGGCGCCGGCAAAGCCGATCAGAGCGGTGCCGGGGTGGTCCCTCTCCAGCCCGGCGCGGATCCGGGCGACCGTCTCCATGATCGGCGAGGCGCTCCGGGCGGCCTCCCCCGGGCGCAGGGCCGCCAGCGCGGCCGCGTCCCGCACGGGGCCCAGGATCGGCCCCACCCCTTCGGCGCCGCCCTTCCCGTAGCGCAGCGCCTGCCCCATGGCCCAGGGCAGCATCGGCAGGTCGGTGAAGAGGATGGCCGCATCCAGTCCGGGGAAGCGGCGCAGCGGCTGGAAGGTCACCTCCGCCGAGAGCTCGGGGTTCAGGCAGAGCTCGAGGAAGCCGCCCGCCCTCTCCTTCGTGGCACGGTACTCCGGCAGGTACCGCCCGGCCTGGCGCATCAGCCAGATCGGTGGCGGCCAGACAGGATCGCCGGCCAGGGCGCGGAGGAACGGCTTGTCCACGGGGTCCATGGCGCCCCTTTCACTCTAATTGGATTCTTTAAGAAAGACTGAGGTGGTTTGTAGGGGGTGTGAGTCCTGTGGACGCATCCGCCGGCGCATTTCATCCCGAGGGTTTTCCACAGGCAAGAAGGCGCCGGGACTCGCTGACTCGGGCCGAGTCGGTGACTCGCTCCCGATGAGTCACCAAGGGGGCGGGGGATTCCATCCCGGGTGGCGTGAGTCGTGACTCGCCCTCCCCATGACTCAGCGGCATCCCGAGTGGGCCGGATTCATCCCCAGGACTCACCCCAGCGCCCCGAGTCCTCCCCAGCCCTTTCGCACTGGGCTAGGGTCGGCCGATGCCGCGCACCACCAACCTCCACCTCGTCTCGGACAGCACGGGGGAGACGCTGAACTCCATGGCGCGCGCGACCCTGGCGCGCTTTGAGGAGCCGCACGTCATCCAGCACCGCTGGTTTCTCGTCCGCTCCCGCTTCCAGCTGGAGCAGGTGCTGGAGGGCATCCAGGCGGAGCCCGGCCCCGTCCTCTTCACCATGGCGGACAAGTCGCTGCGCCACTCGCTGGAGGAATTCTGTGCCCGCCTGGGCGTCACCAGCCTCTCCGTCCTCGACCAGACGCTGGATCTCCTCCAGGGCGCGATCGGCGAGGCGGCGAAGGAGAAGCGCGCCGCCCAGCACGTGCTGGACGCCGACTACTTCCGCCGCATCGACGCCATGCACTACGTGCTGGCCCATGACGACGGGCAGGGCACGGCCGGCATCGCGGAGGCCGATGTCTGCCTCGTCGGCGTCTCCCGCAGCAGCAAGACACCCACCTGCTTCTACCTGGCCAACCGCGGCATCAAGGCCGCCAACGTTCCCATCGTCCCCGGCGCCGCCCTCCCAGGCGAACTGGACGCCCCGCCCTGCCCCGTGGTCGGGCTGACCATCGACGTGAACGCCCTGCTGGAAATCCGGCGCCACCGCCTCAAGCTCATCGGCCACAGCCCGGGCGCCATCCGCCAGGAAGCGACGGACTACGTGGACCCGGAGGCCGTGAAGGCGGAAATCCTGGCCGCCCGCCGCCTCTGCACCTCGAAGGGCTGGCCGGTGATCGACGTGACCCGCCGCAGCATCGAGGAAACGGCCGCGACGGTGCTGCAGCTGATGGAAGCCTGGCACGCGCGCGGCGGCGGCCTGGCCGGACCACATGGGGCGAACCAGGGGCCGCCGGCCCGTTAGGCGTTGTCCTGCGCTGTCGGAACCAGGGGGCGCCGCCCCCTGAAACCCCCGCCAGGAGGCTGAGCCTCCTGGACCTGCATAGGGCTGCCGCGGGGACTGACTTGAGATGTGGCGCCGACAGCCGGGCCTGATCCTGCCCTTGCAGTCGCCTCGGCTCTAAGAGCCGAGGCGCACCGTCAGCGAAGCCCAGACCAGCTGATAGAAAAAGATGATGGTGAGGGGTCCGGGGAGAGGAAGAATTCCGTCTTCCGCTCCCCCG
>NZ_JANJOU010000043.1 GCF_024594815.1 Roseomonas populi
CGGGATGCTCTTCGGGGTCATCGACCTGCGGGCGGACATGACGATGTACTGGTTCGTCGCCGCCCTGTTCCTGGCGGGCTTCCTGCTGATCCAGCGCATCATCCGCTCCCCCTTCGGCCAGGTGCTGACGGCCATCCGGGAGAACGAGCCCCGCGCCACCTCGCTGGGCTACCGGGTGGACGACTACAAGCTGGTGGCCTTCGTCCTCTCGGCCGGGATCGCCGGGGTGGCGGGCGGCGCGAAGGCGATCACCGTGGGCATCGCCACCCTGACGGACGTGCACTGGTCCATGTCGGGCGAGGTGGTGCTGATGACCCTGCTCGGGGGGTTGGGCACCATCTTCGGGCCGGTGGTCGGGGCGGGGATCGTGGTGGCCATGCAGACCTACCTCGCCCCCTTCGAGGCCTGGGTGACGATCATCCAGGGCGCCATCTTCGTCCTCTGCGTCCTCGCCTTCCGCGCGGGCATCGTGGGCGAGCTGGGGCGGCTGCTGCGGGTGAAACTGTAGTCATGGAAAAGAGCCCCATGCCAAGGCGAGGGAGAGCCAGTATGGCACGGCAGCGCACCACCACCGGGAGCGATACCTGCCGGATCGCGTCGGGTGCCTTGCCGCGGCGCCTCCTGCTCGGTGCGGCTGCAGGGTCCGTCATATCTCGACCGGCTCGTGCACAGGCTTGGCCCTCGCGCCCGGTCCGCATCCTGGTCGGCTTTGCGGCAGGCGGCCCAACCGACATGATCGCCCGCCTCATGGCCCCCGAGCTGCAGTTCCTCTGGGGGCAGCCTGTCATCATCGAAAACCGCCCCGGCGCGAACGCCATCGTTGCGACCGAAGCTGCCGCTCGCGCCGCGCCAGACGGCCACACGCTGCTCCTCGCGGCCGGCAACCACACCACCAACCCCGCCGTCTACGCCCGCCTGCCCTACGACACGGAACGGGACTTTGCACCGGTGGCCGTCGCGGCTCTCGCACCCACCGTGCTGCTGGTGAACCCGGCCACCCCCTATCGGACCGTGGCGGAGCTCGTCGCCGCTGCGAAGGCGCGACCCGGCGCGATCGGCTACGCGACGTCCGGGACCGGTGGCGTCGGCCACTTCGCGGGCGAGATGTTGAAGCAGGCCGCTGGCGTCGACCTACCGCACGTTGCCTATCGCGGTACGGCCCCGGCGCTGCAGGACCTCGTGTCCGGTGTCGTGCCGGTCTCCTTCGCCACCCTCTCCACTGCCTTGCCCCTTATTCGGGATAATCGCTTGCGCCCGGTCGCCATCGCCACCGCGAGCCGCCTGCCGATGCTGCCCGGGGTCCCGAGCTTCGTCGAAGCAGGCTATGCGGGCTTCGAGGCGACAAGCGTCTGGTATGGCCTCATGGCCCCGGCCGGTCTGTCGCCGGACCTCGTTCGGAGGCTGGCGGACGACGCGGCGGCCGTCCTGCGTAAGCCCGAGCTGCGCGAGAAGTTTGAGGCTCAGGCCTGCATCCCAGGCGACGAAGGTCCCGCCGCATTCTCAGAGCGCATTCGGCGGGAGCTGCCGCTCTGGGAGGACCTCGCCCGCGCGTCCTCCATCAGGGTGGACTGACCAGCGATGAGCGACGTAACCCTTCCCCCCTTCTCCCGTGCCGTCGTGGTACGGCGCTTCTGCGACCCAGTGGCGGTAGAGCCCGTGCCAGTCCCGGATACGGTTGAGCCCGGCGCCCTTCTCGTCCGGATGCGCGCCTGCTCAATCTGCGGCACGGACGTGCATTTCTGGCAGGGGGAGTTGGCGCGCAAGCCGTCCCTCCCGACGATACTCGGGCATGAGATGGTCGGCCGCATCGTCCGGATCGGCGCAGGGGCGGAGCGCGACAGCATCGGCCAGCCACTGGCGACCGGCGACCGCGTCGTCTGGACACACACGAACTGCGACAGCTGCTGGTACTGCACTGTGGCGATGCAGCCGATGCTCTGCACAAACCGCCGCGTCTACATGCACCAGAGTATCGAAAAGCCGCCGTATCTTCTCGGCGGCTTTTCGGAATACGGCTACGTCCTGCCGGAATCCGGCCGTGTGCGTGTGCCGGACGAGGTGAGCGACGCTGTCGCTAGCCTCAGCAGCTGCGCGCTGCGCTCCGTGATGGAGGCTTTCGACAATCTTGGTGAGGTGCGGTCGCACGAGCACGTGGCCGTTCAGGGTGCAGGGCCTCTTGGAATCCTTGCGGCCGCCGTGGCCCGCATGGCGGGGGCACGAACCGTTTCCGTGATCGGAGCTCCAGATAGCCGACTGGTCCTGGCCCGCGACTTCGGGGCGACCCACGTCTTCTCCATCGCTGATACGAACCATTCCGACCGGTTGAAAGCCCTGCGGGATATGACCGAGGGGCGTGGCCCGGACATCGTGATCGAGTTCACCGGCCATCCGCCCGCATTCGTGGAGGGGTTGGAGTTGGTCCGCCCCGGGGGGCGTTATCTTACCGGTGGCCAGCTCGGCGAGGGGCAGACAACCTTTTCGCCCTCCCTGATCGTGCGGAAGGGACTGCGGGTCATCGGCACGCTCTCCGGCGGTGCGCGGGCCTACTGGCGCGCCCTCCAGTTTGTCGTGGCGCACCAGGACCGCATCCCCTTCGAGTCCATGATCACTGGTCGCTATACGCTGGACGAGGCGCCCGTCGCGCTGGAGCGCATGCGAAGGCTGGAAGAGATGAAACCTCTGATCACTTTCGACTGAGGGACGACAACATGATCGACCGCCCGCCTAACCACGAGGTCTTCGCATTGCGCTACTCCAGCAGCGCCATGCGTCCCCCCCGGATTAACTACAGTTTCCCTGACAGCCACGCCGTTGACGAGAACCTCGAGTTTTACGTCTGGGCGATCCGCGGGGGCGGACGCACGGTCATCGTGGACACCGGGTTCGATGAAGCCGTAGCCGGAAAGCGCGGTTGGCCGCTGCACCGCCGCGTGGACGAGGCGCTCAGCAGCATAGGTGTGGACGCTGCCACCACACCGGATGTCGTGCTGACCCATCTCCATCTGGACCACGCGGGTGGCACGGCGATGTTTCCAAAGGCGCGCTTCCACGTTCAGGACCGGGAAATGGCCTACTGCACGGGACGTTGCATGTGCCAGGGGCGGCTGCGCACGGCCTTCGAGGTGGACCATGTCGTGCAGATGGTGCGCTACGTCCACGGCGAGCGCGTGCGCTTCCATGACGGAACGGCGGAAATCTCCCCCGGGATCAGCCTGCACCTGGCAGGGGGCCATACCGGCGGGATGCAGGTTGTGCGCGTGCACACCGCGCGCGGCTGGGTGGTGCTGGCGAGCGATGCCGCGCATTTCTACAACAGCCTGACATACGCCAACCCCTATCCTGCCGCGCCGTCCTTGGCCGAAGCCCTGGAAGCGCTACGCCTATGCGAGGACTTAGCCGACAGCGCGGACCACATCGTGCCCGGCCACGACGCGCAGGTAATGAGGCGCTACCCTCTCATCGGCGGCGGAGCGGACGGGGTTCGGCTCGACCTAGTGCCGAACGTGACCGATCGGTGAGGAGTGGTAAAGGGCCGTCCCTCAGCGCGCCCGCCGCAGCAGGGCCCGAGCCTGCTCCACCACCGGCAGATCCACCATAGCGCCCTCGAAGGCAACGGCGCCGCGCCCGGCCGCCAGGGCCGTCTCGAAGGCCAGTACGAGCCGCCTGGCCCGTTCCACCTCCTCCGGACGGGCCCCGTACTCCTCATTGATCACGGCAACCTGGGCGGGATGGATGCAGCTGGCACAGGCAAAGCCCATGGCGCGGGACCGGCGCAGCCCGGCCCGGTAGGCCTCCAGGTCCTCGAGCCCCACGAAGGGAGCGAGGGAGCCGAGCGGCAGGATCCCCGCCGCGCGCGCCGCCATCAGCGTCCCGATCGCGATCTGCTGCAGGGGCAGCGTTCCCGGTTCTGCCTCCAGCTCGGCGGCCAGGTCCTCGCGTCCCGCGCCCAGCGCCACCAGCCGCGGGCTCGCCGCCGCGATGGCGCCCAGCAGCGGCACGGCGGACAGGGTCTCGACGAGGCCGATCAGCCGCACGGCCCCAGGCGCGCGCCCGTGCCGCGCCTCGGCCGCCTCCACGACCTCTTCTAGGAGTCGCAGGTGCTCCGGCCCCATCAGCTTCGTCAGGACAAGGGCGCCCACCCCGGCCGCCACGGCCGCGTCAATATCCGCAACGGCGAGGTCAAGCGGCCGGTTGATCCGCACCACGGCATCGCCCCCTCGCGCTACGGCTGGGACAGCCTCGGTGAGCGCCGCGCGGGCCTCGGCCTTGCGCCCGGGCGCGACGGCGTCCTCCAGGTCCAGGAGGCAGCGTCAACTTGCCGGCGAAGGCGAGCAGGCTGACGGATAGGTAGCAGGATTGAGGGTGGTCAAGCCCACACGGCGACCCCGCTGATGTCGGACCACACCTCGAACGCGCGCGCCCTTGCAGCGCGGTACTCGCTGGCGGTGAGGTGGTCGCGGCGGTGATGAAAGAGGTTGTTGATCCCGTCGTGAGCGGCGAGGAAGCGCTGTGCCTGGCCGGCGGACTTAAACCGCTTCATCTGCCGCTCTCGTCTTCGCGTCGGCTGGTGGAAATTCTCCGCCCGGTTGTTCAGCCCCTTGTGCTGGCGGTGCTCGACGGAGGGCATCACCTCCTTCTTCGCAGCGCCGTAGCTTGCCAGCTTGTCGGTGATCATAGCCCGCGGTGGCCGCATCTGCCGCTTCAGCAGCTTCCTGAGTAGCCGCTTGGCAGCTTGCTTGTCCCTCCGGCCCTGCACCAGCACGTCGAGTACCATCCCGGCTTGATCGACGGCGCGCCAAAGCCAGTGCTTCACACCGTTGATCTTGAGGACGACCTCATCCAGGTGCCACTTGTCACCGGCCCGGGGCAGCCGGCGACGGATCTGATTGGCAAAAGCCTGGCCGAACTTGCGTCCCCACTGCCGCAGTGTTTCGTGGCTGACCACGATGCCGCGAAAGGCCAGCATCTCCTCCACCATCCGCAAGCTGAGCGGGAAGCGGAAGTAGAGCCATACCGCTTGGCTGATGATCTCGGCCGGGAAGCGATACCCGGCGAAGCTGGGGCAAGCGGCGGGGGCAGTCATGCCACCCGCCTACCGGTGCTGAGCCGCTCGGGCAAGCTGGCCGCCGGCCAACTTGACGATGCCGCCGCGGTGCTGTTCGAGCCCGCCACTAGCCGACGAAGCGATTGAGCCAGTCGATCATAGGCCCCGGGTTCCCGGGCAGGTAGTTGTAACCGTCGAAGCGCCGGTTCGTGCCCTCGATCCAGAGGAGTTCCTTCTGTTCGGTCGGCATGGCGTCGAAGATGGCCTGCACGTCGTCGGGCGTGGTCAGGGTGTCGTTCCGGACCTGCAGGAGAAGCGTCGGGACCGTCACGGCCGCGGCATAGGGCGGCATGTCCATGTCCTTCAGCTCCATGCTCGTCGCACGCCGCAGGGCGTCCGCCACCTCGGGGAGCGCGTCCGACATGCCCATGTGGCCGACGATCGTGCGGTAGAAGGCGCTCAGCGAGATCGGCTGGGGGGCCACGATCGCCCGGACGTCCCGGAACTCCTCCGGATGCTTGGCCAGGCCGACCATCGTGGCGTTCATGCCGCAGCATCGGCTGAGGAGGCCGATCTTCATCTCCCGCAGATCCGGGCGCGAGCGCGCGTATCGCAGGGACCCGACCACGTCGCGGTATTCGCGGATGCCGTTGCCGATCACGCCGCCGCTGCCCGCGGCGCTCCCGCCGAAGTTCCGCAGGTCGTAGGCCAGGATGTTGTAGCCCGCGTCGTGGAGATGCTTGTAGTCCGGCATGAAGTTGACTTCGATGTCGTTCCCGCTCGCCTTCCAGGCGTTGCCGTAGGGCTCCAGGTGGCCGGGAAACCCGTAGCGGTTGGCCCAGATCGGATGGTTGGCGATGATCAGGCGGTCGCTGTCGGCCGGGATGAACCACCCCTCGATCGTCACGCCGTCCATCGCGGGGAAGAAGACGTCCGAGTACGCCAGGCCATCGTCGGCCGGAGAGCGGAGGATGGGCGACCGCGGCGGGTTCACCATCGGCGAGACGAGGCTGGCGACCAGCTCGGCGCGGGTGGGATGGGTCGCAGCTTCGGATATCTGGGTCATGTCGGGTGCGTCCTCCTCGATGCTCAGCCTGTCCGGCTGACACCGCACTTCTGCGCCTTGCCGACCTGTCCGATAATGCGGCATGTTCCGCACGGGCTGTACGGAAATCCGGACAAGTGTCCATGAACCTCACAGACCTGAACGCCTTCCTCGCCGTCGCCCGCGCGGGAGGGTTCCGCGGCGCGTCCCGCAGTACGGGCGCGAGCGCGTCCACGCTGAGCGAGCAGGTCCGGAGGCTGGAGGAGCGTCTCGGCGTCCGCTTGCTGCACCGCTCGACCCGCAGCGTCACCCCGACCGAGGCGGGCACCCGCCTGATGGATCGTCTCGTCCCCGCCCTGGGCGAGGTGGATGCCGCCCTGGAGACCATGAAGGGCTTCCGCGACACGCCCGCCGGGAAACTGAGGCTCAACGTCCCCGTCGTCGCCGCGCGGGTCATTCTCCCGGGGATACTTCCGGCCTTCCTGGCCAAGTATCCGGAGATCGAGATCGAGATCGTCGCCGAGGACAGCTTCGTCGACGTGCTGGCCGCAGGATCCGACGCCGGCATCCGGTACGACGAGCGTCTCGAGCAGGACATGATCGCGGTGCCCATCGGCCCGCGTGTGCAACGCCTCGCCCTTGCCGCAGCGCCGGACTACCTCCGGACACGAGGGGAGCCCGCCCATCCTCGCGACCTCCTGAACCATGCCTGCCTGCTCGGTCGCTTCCGCAGCGGGGGATTGACGAGCCCGTGGGAGCTGGAGCGCGGGGACGCGACCGTGAGCATCGAGCCGCGCGGTCCCCTGGTCGTCAGCGTGGGCGGCGCGATGGATCTGGCCGTCGACATGGCCGTCGCGGGCGCGGGCATCATCGGCTTGTTCGAGGACTGGCTGCGTCCGCATCTCGACAGCGGCACGCTCCTGCCGGTGCTGCCGGATTGGTGGCCCTCCTTTCCGGGCCCGTTCCTTTATTACTCGGGGCGACGGCTCGTGCCGCCACCTCTTCGCGCCTTCCTCGACTTCATCAAGGAGCAGCCACGCGAGAGTTCGGGGTAGCGGTAGGCCGAGGCTCTTGATGGCCTGCTTGCTCCCGTTGCACTCCGTAGCTGCGGTGCTCCTCCCCCATCGCACATCGCACCTGCCGACCGCCGTCTTGGGATGGGGTTCCCGGCCTGGCGCCCGCAAATGCTCAAGGTGGGACGGCCTGATCAGCAGTGATCGACTTCGATGCAAGGGCGATCACGCCGAAGGGTTCCGCTTGTTCGAGCGTCACCATTCCGTCCTTCGCAAGTTCCAGCCCTGCGACGAAGGTGCTGGCCAGCGCCGCCCGGAGCCGGATGGGCCGGTCGGGTGCGTGGTGCGGGATCGTGGGCAGATGTCGGTTCTCCTTATCGAGGTCCTTCCTCATTCTCGGGGCACTTCGCTGATTAGAGGGGGAGCAGCCTGGCTCGGAGGAGGTCGGCTCCGGCTCGGCCGTACATGGCGCGCTTCAGCGTCTTGAGCCGGCTGATCTGCCCCTCGGTTTGGCCGTTGCTCCAGGGCATCGTAAGCGCGTTGTGCACGGCGTCCCGGTCCCGCTGCAGGGTCCTGGCGAAGCGCCGCATCGCGTCGATGCCGGATCGCTTAGCATCCTCGCACCACCCGTCCAGCTTCTCGGCGCGGCCGCCGCGCAGGATGCCGCGGAATCGCATCGCGAGTTGCCTCATTCCGGCGAACTCGGGCGAGGCGGTCTTCATGGCGTCCACTATGGACGCCTGACGGGCGGTCAGCTGGGTACGAGGCTTGATGCAGAGCGCGGCCGCCGTGAGCGGAGAAAGCGGCCGACCGGTGGTGGGGTCACGTGGCAACGGTTGGCCCGGTGGTTTGGAGCAGCCCATTGCCCCGTCCTCCTCCCGGCGGCGCCAGGAGGCGACGAAGCGCGCCAGATGCGTGTAGCAGCCCGTGTAGCCAAGATGTTTGATCTCGGTGAACAGGCGGGTTGCCACCGTGCAGCCCTCCGCCCAGCGTCGGGTGAGGTGGTCCAGAAAGAGGGACGGAGAGGCCGAGGTCGGGGAGGGAAGATTGCGTTTCGGAAGTGCTTCCAGCCGGATCCAGCGGTCCACACGTCGGCGGCTCAAGCCGAATTCCTGGGTGATCTCGGTGGCTGTCCTGCCGGCGTCGTAGAGGGCCCGTACTTGCCCGAACAGGTCCTCTCTGACCCCGTGCAGGCCAGCCCGGCTCTCCTCGATCTCAGCCGCGACCGATGCGCCAGGACGGAGCGGCCGGCCCAGGCGGCCCAACTGCTGCTCGATCCGCTCGCGCAAATTCTGGATCAGGTGGAAGCGGTCAGCCACCTGGGCCGCCTGTGGAGCGCCGGCCCGGGCGCCCTCGGCATAGAGACCGTGCCGGTCACGGCTGATCACCCTCACCTCCGGATGACCATGCAGCCAGTCTGCCGTGGTGGACGAGGAGCGGTGGGGCAGGACGTCCACGACTGCCCGTCGCTCGAGGTCGACCATAAGGGTCCCGTAGGTCTGGCCCTTGCGCCAAGCCCAGTCGTCGATCCCGAGGACCCGGACTTGGGACCCGGCGTTCTGGGCCGCCCAGCGCCTCAGGTACCGGAGTACGGTGTCGTCGCTCAGCGGTATGCCCAGGCAGGCCAGGACCCGCTCCGCCGGGCGGCCGCCCGCATTGTGGCCGAGGAGTAGAGCGAGGTTGGACAGGCGCCGTGTGAACCGGAGCCGCGGCTCCGCGACGCCGGGGAGAGGCTCAGCAAAGACCTGCCGGTCGCAGCAGGGATTCCGGCACCTCAGGCGAGCGGTCCTGATCTGGACTGTGACCCGGGCACCCTGCGAGGGGAGGTCCTGCAGGCGCCGCAAGTAGGTGCTGTGGCGGCTCTTGGACGGGGTGCCGCAGGCAGGGCAGCTCCCGTGACCCGGCCCTGCTGCGGAGACGACCCATCCTCCACCGCTGCTGCGCTCAACGCCGAGGACCTGAACACCCGCGAGCGGCGCCAGCCACGTTCTCTTTCCCATACCCTCGGCTCTCGCCGGCAGCCCGCAAGGTCAACCCGAATGCCTGCACCGAGAATGAGGAAGAACCTGGTTACGGATTACCGACAGCTGGCCTCGTGCCGAAGGTCGACACTCCTTCCGAGTGCTGGCCTCGAACAGCCTGCGGGACCACCGAAATGCAGCAGATCAGGGACACTTCGCGTTAGACATCGGCCATGCCCCGGCGTCGGCACCCCGCAACACAGCGCGTTCCAACACGTTCCTGGCCACCATGACAGCCCAGACCGGACCCCGCCCCACAGAGCTGCCCACCGAGTTGGAGGTGAAGTTCCAGCTCCCGCCGGGCACCGACGCCACGATCGCCTCCCACCCGGCTCTCGCTTCAGCGGAGCCGGCCCTATCGGAGCAGGAGGAGACGACCACCTACTTCGACACGCCCGACCGCGCCTTCCTCCGTTCCGGGGCGAGCCTGCGGGTCCGGCGCATCGGCCGACGCCGGGTGCAGACGCTGAAGCTGCGGGACGGGCTCGGCCCTTTCAGCCGCGGCGAGTGGGAGTGGAGCGTCCCGGCGGACCGCCCGGAGCTGGCGCATCTCGCCTCCACGCCGCTCGCCGGGTTGGCCGGAAGCACCGAGGGGGTCTCCGCCGTCTTCACGGCCCAGGTTCGACGCTCCGAATGGCTGCTGCGGACCGATGGCGCAGTCATCGCGGTCACGCTCGACCTCGGCGCCATCCGGACTGGCGAGGCGGAGGAACCGATTTGCGAGCTGGAATTGGAGCTGAAGGAGGGCGAGGCGCTTCGGCTACTCCGGCTCGCGCAGGCGCTGCAGCGATCCATGCCCTTGCTGCTCGGAGCCGAGAGCAAGTCGGATCGTGGCTGGCGGCTGCTGACCGGCGAGCCGCGGCCGGTGGAGAAGGCGCAGGATCCCGTGCTGCCGGAAGGTACCAGCGCGGCCGAGGCTTTCCGCCGCCTCACAGGCGCGACCCTCGCCACGCTCGTCGCCAATCAGCCTGCCGCCACGTCCGGCATGGTCGAGGGGGTGCACGCGATGCGGGTCGCTATTCGCCGCCTGCGCGCGCTCCTCGCCCTGTTCCGTCCGCATCTGGCCGAGGAGCCGGAGGAGCGCTTCACCGCGGAGTTGCGTGCCTTGGGGCAGGTTCTCGGCGAGGCGCGGGACTGGGACGTGTTCTGCACGCAGACCCTCGTGCAGACACTCGACGACGGGGTGGACGAGACTCTGATCGTACCGCTGCGGGAGGCGGCCCTGGAGAGAAGGATGGAGGCCCATGAGCGGCTCCGCGCCGAACTTCGCACGCCCAGGCTGACCGGGCTGATTCTCGGGCTCGTGACCTGGGCCGAGGACCCGGCCGCGCTCTCCGGCGAGGCGGATGGTGGCGCCCTGGCCGAGCCCCTGGTCGACCTCGCACCGGAGTTGGAGAGGCGCTTGGCCCGGCAGGTGCGCCGGCGTGGACGCCGCATCCGGCATCGGTCCGTGGAGGAGCTGCACGACCTGCGCAAGGCGCTGAAGAAGCTGCGCTATGCTGTCGAGTTCCTGGCACCGCTCCATAAGCCCGGGCAACTGAAGTCCTTCCTGCGCCGCTGCAAGAGAATGCAGGAGCAGCTTGGCAGCTTGAATGACGCGGTCGTGACCGTGTCGCTGGCCGAGCAGCTGGGTGCGGACAAGGACGCGGTCGCGCCAGCGGTCGAGGCGCTGAGATCCTGGGCGGAGAGGCAGCACGAGCGGTCGGACGCGCATCGTCGCAAGGCTTGGCGCTGCTTCAAGGACGCTGGTCTGCCTGCGATCGGTGCCGCCTGAGCAGCCTGACATAGGCAAGCTGAGGCTGCGCTGATGCACGCCGTGTGCACCTCGATCGGCCCGTACTCGCCCGCGTGCTTCCATCCCCATCAGGGAGACGCGTCGGAAGTGCCGCCTGCACCAGCCAGGCGGCAGCTCTGCGCCCACAACGGTCCTCCAAGTGGCTCAGCGGCGTTCCGCGAAACGGGCGCGTACCTCCGAGTGCTGGTGGAGCGGGTTGGATCGGCGGCCGCCCGCCCTGGGCCGGGGTCGTGGACAGGACCCAACAGACACCAAGTTGCGGCCACTGTGAGGATCCGCCGGACCGCGCTGGTGAGAGGACGGCTCGACATCAAAGTGCAACACCGGTTCTTGTGAGACGCGTGATAGAGCCGTCGGCACACGACAAGGACTTCGGCATGGTGGACGACTTAGCGCACCGGCCGAATCTGTCGTTGCCAAGGCTAATCCTGGAGCGCCGCGGCCAGGTCTCGAGGCGCTGGTGGTGGAGCGTGATCGGAGAAGGACAGATACTTGCGCGAAGCAAGCGGTCCTACGCCACCATCAATGACGCGATCGAGGCAGGGAACCCTCCGCTGGAAAGGGTGCGAACGGAGCCGCCGCCCAGGCCCTGAATCTCGTGGCCCTGGGGTGGAGGTGATGGACATGATCTGACCAGAGGTGGCTAAGTCGCCGGGCTTGAGGATGAGTCCCATGAAGCCTGGAGATCTCATGCGCCCGGATTGGGCGCTTCCTTTCTGGCGCTCGCCCGAGATGAGGAAGCGGCGTGTCTCCCCCCAGTCCACGTTCACTGTCAAGGACGATGATCCGCCGCCCGAAGAGGAGCCGGACAGTATCCGGGTAGAATTCGACGGGCAGTGCTGGGACGAATGGCTGCCGCGCCAGCTCTTCGTGCTCGCAATCTAAAGTCCGTAGATCATACAACCTTTAGTTGCTGGCCTTTCGCCGCCGTTCCTCATACCTCGCGCCGGCAACCACAGTGGAGTTTGCTTGTGAGGACTCTTGAGACCCGAACCCTGGGTGTCTGCCGCATCCAGATCGCGGAGCAGAGCGCCATGGGCTGGACGGTCATGGTGTTCCCCCCAGACAGCAAGAAGCCGCTCATCCTCCAATCCGACCAGCCCACCGGCCTCGCTCGCCTGATCGAGCAGGCGGAAGCTCGTGCCGGCGCCCTCTCCGCCGGACGAGCCGGCTGACCTGAAGAAGGCGGCCCCGTCTCGGGACTTTTGCTGGCCTTAAGAGGACGACCACCGCAGCCTATGTTCCGGCGGCCTGACCTTCCTTGGACAGGCTGTTCCTGAGAGGGCCGCAGTTCCAGATCGTACCTTCGTATGCTGACCACCAGTTGCCGGGCCTGGACCGGTGCGGATCATCGCCCCGGTCCCCCTCAGGCTTCTGGCCCGGGCTAATCGGTCGGCGGGGCGGCAGCGGCGGAGACCCAGCGTGCGAGTACAATTGTTCGTGCTAACCGTCTGCGGAAGAGTTCCTGTCCCGGTCGGCACCGCCGACCTCCCGGAGAATTTGATCGAACACCTCCGCCGCGCCAGGCACCCGCAAGCCACCTTCATCAGCTTCCCTGTGCCCGGGATGGGCCTCTGCAAGGCTCGATGGGAGGGGGATGAGATCCGGTCCGTGCTGGTGCCGTCTCACGAAGCCGCGCAGCTGTGGCCAGACTTCAGACAAGCAGCAGGTTGAGGAAGGGGCGCCCATCGTCACTGTATTCGCGTGAGCTGCAGGCATGTGGCCCATCCTTGAGCGATGATAGCGGGACATTGAAGAGGGGACGGCCGTCCTCGGACAGCCGCCCCGCCGATCCGGTCGGCGCTGCGCTGCTCGCCTTCCTGGGGCCGATGGTCGCCAGTTCCTTCGTGCGGCTGCACGGTGCCGGAAGCGGGCTGCTGACCGTCGCGGGCGGCACCCTGCCGCCCCAAATGTTTGGCCCAGCGGGCTATGGTCTGCGGACGGGGCTGCTGGCGTTACCCGCACCTGCTGCAGAGCGGGCGCCACTCCTCTTCGCCCTGGTGCTTGACGGAAGTGGGCCGCACGTCGCGCTGCTGCCGTTCGGTACCCTCGTGGTGCTCCCCTGTTCGCGTTGCTTATACTCGCACGCCGAAATCGCGATCCGGATGCAGGTGGAGCACGGCAAGCGGGTTGAGCGCCCGGTTCGAAGCGGCGCGCGATGTTCGCTTCCCCGCGCCCCGATCCCGACAGCGGCCGTGCCGCTAACGTCGAGACGCGGTCACGGCCGCTCTGCGCCCTGCGCTGTCCCGCCGCGAGCTCTTGTCACATCCGGGAAGCGGATATTCACCCTGATCGCGAGAAATATGCGTCTCAAAGCCACTTCGCCCGCCGGAAGCGGATGTAGAGGGTCACGCAGAGGAGGGCGATGACCGCGAGGACCACGAAGTATCCATAGGTCGTCTTCAGCTCCGGCATGTTCTCGAAGTTCATGCCGTAAATGCCGGCAATGGCCGTAGGCACGGCCAGGATCGCGGCCCAGGCCGCCAACTGCCGCGTGATCTCGCCCTGGCGCTGCTGCTCCAGCAGCGCGCTGACCTCGAAGACCGAGGTGAGAACTTCCCGCAGCCCGTCCACCATGGCCTGGACGCGCCGGACATGGTCCAGGACGTCGCTGAAGTAGGGCCGTGCCTCGACGTCGACGCAGGGCATGTCGAGCCGGGCGAGCTTGCTGCAGACCTCGCTCATCGGGCCCAGGATGCGCTGGAAGCGAAGCATCTCGCGCCGGAGCCGGAAGATCCGTGCCACCTGGTCGCGCGTGAGGGAGGTGTTCAGCGCCTGCTGCTCCATCGCGAGCACTTCCTCCTCGATCGCCTCGACAATCGGCAGGTAGCCGTCCACGACGAAGTCCAGCACCCCGTGGAGCACGTAGTCCACGCCCTGGGCCAGCAGGGCCGGGGAGGCCTCCAGCTGGCGGCGCAGTTCCTTGTGGGCGCGGGCCGAGCCGTGCCGGACGCTGATGATGTGGTGCTTGCCGACGAAGACCGCGGTCTCGCCGTAGCGGATGCTGTCCTGCTCGAGATGGGCCGTGCGGACGACGACGAAGAGCTGGTCGCCATAGACGTCCACCTTGGGAAGCTGGTGGGCCTTGAAGGCGTCCTCGACCGCGAGGGGATGCAGGCCGTACTTGTCCTGCAGCACCAGCAGCTCCTGCTCGGTCGGGTCGAGCAGGCCGATCCAGACGAATTCCGAGCGGTCGCCGATGCAGGGCGTCGGCTCGTCGATGGCGACGGGCCGCACCCGGCTTCCGTTCTGGTAGAGGTAGGCGGCGACGACGCTCATCAGGGCCTCGGGAAAGCTTGCGCCAGGGTCTCAGCAAGTGGCCCCGGCGCCAAGCCTTGCCGGATCCCTAGAAAGCCACCCGCGCCCGCAGCGCGAAGAGCGTCACCGGTCCCCGGTCCCGGTTATAGGCGGGGTTGAAGACCTGCTGCACGTCGAGGGCAAGGTTCACGCCCGGGGCGACGGCCGCGTCGTAGAAGGCCTCGATCGCGTATTCCGGCCCGCCGCGCAGGGCGCCGTCGCCGGTGATGAAGCCGATGCCGCCGGAGGCGAGGTACTGGCGGCGCCCGGCGGAGGCCCAGCCGACATTGCCTGCCAGTCCCACCGTGTCCTCCGGGCGGTTCCAGCTGGCGCCCTTGAGGGAGAGGCCGCCGGAGATGGCGCGGTCCATCTCCGTGAACATCCAGTTCTGCGTGCGGCCGTCGTTCCAGGACAGGCGGGCGAAGGCGCCGAGGTTGTCGGCGATCTCCTGCTCCAGGTTCAGGGCCAGCATGGCCTTGGTGCGGTAGTTGCGCGGGTTCAGCTCGAAGTCCACGGGATTGACGGGATCCAGCAGCTCGCCCCAGCTCGACTGGCGGGTGCGGGAGAGGCCGGCGATGACGCGCACGGCGCCGGGGCGGCCGCCGAGGCGGGTGAAGCGGTCCACCTCGCCCAGCAACTGCCAGCCGCGGGTGATGGAGGGGTCGAGGAAGAGGCCGTTCACCCGGCGGGCCACCTGGAAGGCGCCGGCGCGCAGGCCCCAGGTCCCGTCCTCCCACTCCGCCGCCGCACCGATGGTCCAGCCGCGGGCGTCGGCGGCGTAGTCCACGGCGCCGGCACCGACGAGAGCCCAGTTGAGGAACTGGGTACGGGCGTCATGGGAGTAGCTGTTCCTGTCGAAGATGTCCCAGACCGACATCTTGCCGACCGTAAAGGTCAGCCGCTCCCGCGGCAGGGCGCCGTCGAAGCGCAGCGGGTCGTCCTCGCCCTCCACCGTGTCGTCGGAGAGGGCGATCGTCTGCCGGAAGAAGGCGCGGGGGACGAAGATGGTGGGCTCGGTCGAGCCGAGGCGGAAGGCCTCGTTGTTCGGGAAGGCCGCAACGCCCGTGGAGTTGGAGAGGCCGAAGCCGCGGGTGACGGAGACGTCCACCACCGCCTCCGCCCCGTGCCAGAGGCGGCGGCCGATGATGAGGTCCGAGGAGAAGGTGTTCGCGGCGGAGGCCTCGGGCTTGAGGCTGCCCGCGCCCTGGTAGGGGGAGCGGAAGCGGGGATGTCCCTGCAGCACGAAGGTGGCCTGGCCGTGGACCAGCCAGCCCTCCTCCTGCAGGGCCTTCAGCTCCCGGGCGATGCCGGGGAAGATCGCCGCTCCATCGTCGCCGCCGCCGGGCGAGCCGGCCTGCTGAGCGCTGGTGGTGGCTGTGAGAGCTAAGGCGAGAAGGGTTCCTCTGAAGACGCTCAGGGCTGAGCGAGACAGCGCGGTGCAGGCCATTCGAATGTTTGCTCCTGCCAAACAGCGTAGCAGGTCCGACTTCTACAATATGAAACTTCCTCTGCCAGATGCCACATGCCGCAGGGCTGCAGGTTGGCTTCAACTCCACGCATGCTTCGAAGCGGAATGGCAGCTTCCGGCCAGACCTATCCACCCCACCTCGAGTGACGGACTTTTGATCCCCGGCAGCCGCCCCGGGCTCTGGGCGTGCATCTTGAGACCGGCAGCGACTGCCGGATGCCGGACGGGAGGAGGGCTGTCACATGGCTGAAAAAATCTTGTGGGACGCGTTCCACGAAACGCTCAAGGATGTTTACTACGCCGAGAAGCAGTCGGTCCGGGCTCTGAAGAAGTCCGCCAAGGCGGCAAAGGCGCCGGAGCTGAAGGATGTATTCCTCCAGCACGCCGAGGAGAGCGCCAATCAGGTCGAGCGCCTCGTCCAGGTGTTCGAGATTCTCGGCAAGAGCGCCAAGGGAAAAGACCAGCAAGGCGATGCAGGGCCTGACCGCCGAGATGGAGGGGGACCTGGAGGAATTCGGGGACACGGAGGCGGCGGACGACGTGCTGATCGGCTGCGCCCAGGCCATCGAACATTATGAAATCGCCCGGTATGGCCTGCTCAAGACCTGGGCCCGCAAGCTCGGCCTGAGCGGCAACCAAGGCTGCTGAATTCGCGGCCGGATCCCGAGCGGTCGACAGCGGACAGAGTTCCATCTCGCGAAGCGGTCGTAGAGTTTTTGTGTGGCTCGTATTCGGCTGGGCGTTGCGCCAGCACCGTCCCTTCCGGCTGATTTGGATGATGCTGTTAACGCCACCTTGGTATCGACCTGCTGCACCCCATACAGGAGCGGGAAATACGGCGCGATACGCCGGATGAGATGCGAACCTTGGTACGTACCTTCCAGTTGTTGCTCCCCACGGGTCTTAATCCACCCTGCCTCACGAAGCCTTGGCCAAGAAAGCTTCATCAAAGTCACACGGGCGTTGCAAGTCTGCCCGGTTAACCCACCGTCCATTCGCGGTTCCTGCCGATATTCAGGTGAAGAGCCCACCGCGGACGGGAGAAGCCAACATGGCAGGGACTGAGATCCGGGTAGCGACCTTCAACGCGTCGCTCAACCGCAACGCAGAGGGCGAGCTGGTCCGCGACCTCTCCACCCCCGGCAACCTCCAGGCGCAGACGGTCGCCGAGATCATCCAGCGCGCCGCCCCGGACATCGTCCTCATCAACGAGTTCGACTACGTCTCCGGCGACAGGGCCCTCAACCTGTTCCGGGACAACTACCTGGCCGTCGGCCAGAACACGCTCGGCCTCGCCGATGGCGGCGGGCAGGCCATCAATTACGGCTACGCCTTCACCGCCCCGTCCAACACCGGCATCGCCACCGGCCTGGACCTGAACAACAACGGCGTGGCGGTGACCACCCTCGGCGCCCCGGGCTACGGCGACGACGCCTTCGGCTTTGGCAACTACGCCGGCCAGTACGGCATGGCGATCTACTCCAGGTACGAGATCGTCTATGAGGACATCCGCACCTTCCAGACCTTCCTCTGGAAGGACATGCCCGGCGCCCGCCTGCCGGACGACGCCTCCACCGCCGCCCCGGACGACTTCTACTCCGCCGAGGAACTGGCCGTGCTGCGCCTCTCCTCCAAGTCCCATTGGGACATCCCCGTGCGGATCAACGGCGAGATCCTGCACGTAATCGTCGCCCACCCGACCCCGCCCACCTTCGACGGCGCCGAGGACCGCAACGGCCTCCGCAACGCGGACGAGATCCGCTTCCTCTCCGACTACATCACCCCCGGCCGGGGCGACTACATCTACGATGACGAGGGCAACGCCGGCGGCCTGGAGGCCGGCGCCCGCTTCGTCATCATGGGCGACATGAACGCCGACCCGAATGACGGCGACAGCGTCGACTCCGCCGCCCTCCAGCTCCTCCAGAACCCCGTAATCGACGCCAGCATCGTCCCCACCTCCGCCGGAGCCGCCGAGGCGGCCGCCGCGCAGGGCGGCGCCAATGCCAGCCATACCGGCAACCCGAACCAGGACACCGCGGATTTCGCGGACGGCGCGCCCGGCAACCTGCGCGCCGACTACGTCCTCCCCTCCGCCGCCGGCCTCACCCCCGTGGTGGGCCAGGTCTTCTGGCCCGTAGCCGCCGACCCGCTTTTCCCGCTCGCCGGCAACTACAGCCCCACCCTGCCGCCCAACGGCTTCCCCGCCTCCGACCACCGCCTCGTCTCCATGGACCTGCAGATCGACCCGGTCTTCGACACCCTCTCCGGCGACGCGCCCGAGGTGATCGCCCATCGCGGCGCCAGCGGCACGCGCCCCGAGCACACGCTGGAAGCCTATCGCGAGGCCATCCGCCTCGGCGCCAAGGTGATCGAGCCCGACCTTGTGCTGACCAAGGACGGCGTGCTGGTGGACCGGCACGAGCCGATGCTGAGCGGCACCACCGACGTCGCCGACCACCCCGAATTCGCCGATCGCCGCACGACGAAGGTGCTGGAGGGCGAGACGGTCACCGACTGGTTCGTGGAGGACTTCACCCTCGCCGAGCTGAAGACCCTCTACGCGCGGGAGCGCATCCCGCAGCTGCGCCCCGACAATACCGAGTTCAACGACCAGTTCCGCATCCCGACGCTCCAGGAGGTCATCGACCTCGTGAAGCAGGTGGAGGCGGAGACGGGCGAGAAGATAGGTATCATCCCCGAGACGAAGCACCCCACCTACTTCGAGTACAACGGCGTCTACGCCGACGGCACGAGGATCGGCGTGGACACCAGCGAGCTCCTGATCGACACGCTGGTCGCCAACGGCTTCACCGACCCCACCCGCGTCTCCATCCAGTCCTTCGAGATCGCAAATCTGATCGAGCTGCAGACGAAGATCATGCCGGCCGCCGGCATCGACATCCCGCTCGTGCAGCTGATGTACAACAACTACTCCCCCGACATCGCCTTCCACCTGAACCCCGCCAACGCGGCGCTGGGCGCGGACCCCTCGCTCTTCGACGGCTTCGACTTCCCGCTGACGGCGACGACGGTGGCCGAGGTGGGCGGCGGCGGCCTCTACTCGGCCGAAGCGATCAAGGCGATGGCCGACCTCTACGCGGACGTCATCAGCCCCTACAAGGAGGACGTCTACGCCTCCACCCCGCTCGCCACCCCGGTGGAGTATGACGGCGACGGCATCCCGCTGATCTCGGCGCAGCTGACGGGCGCGGAGATGGACATCGTGAAGTGGGCGCATGACGCCGGCATCGAGGCGGTGATCTACACGCTCCGCGACGAGGAATACTTCTCCTTCCTCAACCCCGACGGCACGGTGCAGCGCCCGGCGGAGGAGTACCTGAAGGTCATCGCCTCCGGCTTCGACGGGCTCTTCACCGACTTCCCCGGCACCGGCGTATCGATCGTGGACCAGCTGCGCGCGGGCGACGGCGCCATCTCCGTCCCCGGCGCGATCTCCACCACGGGCGGCGCGCCGCGCGGCAACGACATAGTGGTGCTGGACGTGGACGGCCTCACCGCCGCCAAGGGCAGCACCGGGATCGACACCGCCATCTACGCCGGGGAGGACCGCCTGAACCTCGCCTCCACTGTGGAGAACGCGGAGCTGCGCGGCGCCTCCGGGGCCGATATCATCGGCAACGCCCTGGGCAACAGCCTGCTCGGTGGCAGCGGCGACAACCGCCTCCTCGGCGGCGCCGGGGCCGATACGATGGCGGGCGGCGCGGGCGACGACGCCTATCAGGTGGACGATGCCGGGGACGTGGTCGTGGAGGCCGCGGGCGCCGGCTACGACCGGGTGACGGCGCTGATCGACCACACCCTCGGCACCAACCTCGAGAAGCTGATGCTGGAGGGCGCGGCGCGCGTCGGCACGGGCAACGACCTCGACAACCGCATCCTCGCCAACGAGGCGGGCAGCAGCCTCTACGGGCTGGGCGGCAACGACGCGCTGGTCGGGCGCGGCGGGGACGACCTGCTGGCGGGCGGCACGGGCCTGAACCGCCTGACCGGCGGCGGTGGTGCCGACCGCTTCCGCCTCGACGCGCTGGGCACAGGAAACGAGAGCCGGATCCTCGACTTTGTCTCGGGCGAGGACCGGGTCGAGCTGGACACCACTGTGTTCACTGCCATCGGCTCCGCCGGCGTGATCGCGGAGGAGGCCTTCGGGGTGGGCCGCACGGCCACCACCGCCGCGCAGCGCGTCCTCTACGACGGAGCGACCGGCGCCCTCTACTACGATGCCGACGGCGCGGCCGGAGCCGCCGCGGTCCGGATTGCCTCCTTCGCCGGCAACCCGGAACTCATCGCCGCGGATATCTGGGCCGCCTGACGATCCGGAACGGGCATGGCCGGAGCCGTCCGGCCATGCCCCGCTCGGGCGGCATCACCCCTCCGGGCGCTCTGGGCCTGCCCGGCCCGGCCAGCGAAGAAGGCGCCGCCGTCCATCCAGCACGATGGCGTCGGAAGTGCGACCGGCCGCTGGAGCCGGAAGGCCGAGGCGGACCGCCATCGTGCCTCCCTGCCGTCCGTTACAGCGCGGCGTTGGTGGACCGGAGCCGATGTGCCAGTTCAGCCATCGACCACCAGGCAAAGTGGGGCACCTGCTCCACGGCGAACCGGAACTTCCGCGCGTCGAGCGCGGCAACCTGACAGGCTTTCCGTGCCTCGGCAGTGACCGTGCGGGGCTCGTCGTCGAGGAGCGAGACGATGCCGAGGGCCTGGCCCGGTCCGACCGTCTCGATCACCACCTGCCCCCGGCGCACCTCCACCTCTCCCTCAAGGAGGACGTACATGCAGGTCGGCCGGTCTCCCTCGCGGAAGATGAGATCCCCGGGCGCGAAACTGAGCACGACGCCGAGGGATCGGGAGATCTGCCGCACATCCAGTGATTTCTCGAGAAAATCGAGCATCGCTGCCTCCAGGATCCTGTTCTCGATTATTTGCAGTTCTGTGACGACTTGCCAGGCGGAAGTGGCCCCGGACCCTTTTCAAGGTGACGCGAGTCACCCCTCGGTCCTGGCGACGTAGGGAAGCGGGAACTCTAGGCCGGTCCCGCCCAGCTGTCACAAACCTGTCTTTTGCGCTCTTCACATTGTCCCGGTAGCCGAACGGTCAGAGCGGGCCAGGGCCGGTCAGTGAGACCGGCCATCGCCCCCCAAGGCAGCGGAAATCGACCCCGCTGGAACGGAGCGCACCCATGCTGAGGCGCAGCGCTTCCCGTCTTCTTCTTGCGATGCTGGCGGCCATGTCCGTCTCCCCCGCCTGGGCCGATGGCTTCGCGGGCGCCGGCTCCACCTTCGCCCACCCGCTCCTCGCGCGCTGGGGCCAGGTCTACACCGCGCTTCAGGGAGAGGGCGGCAGCGCCTTCGGCGCGGATGGCGGCTTCGACTACGAGCCCGTGGGCTCCATGGGCGGCATCATGCGGGTGCTCCAGCGCGCGGTGGATTTCGGCGCGACCGATGTCCCGATGCAGCCGGAGGAGGTGGAGCGGCACGGGCTGGCGCAGTTCCCGATCGCGACCGGCGGCGTCGCCGTGGTGGCCAACCTGCGCGGCACTCCGACCGGCACGCTGCGCCTCTCCGCCCCCGTCCTCGCCAGGATCTACCTCGGCGAGGTGACGCGCTGGTCCGACCCGGCCATCACCGCGCTGAACCCGGGGCTGCGCCTGCCGGAGGCGCCGATCGCCGTGGTCCACCGCAGCGACCGTTCCGGCACCAGCTGGCACTTCACCACCTATCTCGCCGCCGGAAGCCCTGAATGGCAGTCCCGCATCGGCGTGGAGACCCTGCCGCGCTGGCCCGTGGGAACCGGGCTGCGCGGCAACAGCGCCGTGGCGGACCGTGTGCAGGCCACGGAGAACAGTATCGGCTACGTGGAGGCCGGCCAGGCCGCGCAGCGCGGCCTGCCGGTCGCGCTGCTGGAGAACCGCGCGGGCCGCTTCGTCGCGCCCACCCTGCCGACCCTGCGCGCGGCCCTGGCGAGCACCCGCTGGGACCCGAGGAGGCACTTCGCCCAGGGGGCGACCGACGCGACGGGCGAGGACGCCTACCCCATCACCGCCACCGTCTTCGTTGTGGCCCCGCGCCAGCCCGGCACCGCCGCCCGCGGCCGCCACCTGACCGAGTTCTTTCGCATGGCGCTGACCGAGCGCGCGGGGGATGCGACAGCCCTCGGCTTTGTCCCGCTGCCCGAGGCGGTGGCGCGAGAGGTGTCGGAGTACTGGCGGTCCAGCATCAGCGGCGCCCGCTGAAAGCCCAGAAACACGCGCGGCGCCGCGGCGCCGTCCCGAATACCGGAAAAAGGCCACGCCCCCATGCAGGTTGACCTCTTCACACAGGTGATCGTGCCTGTGATCGGGGGGCTGGGCATTTTCATGCTCGGCCTCGAATTCATGGCCAACGGCATCCAGTCCCTGGCCGTGACCAAGATGCGCAACCTGCTGGCGCGGCTGGCCGGCACCCCGGCCAAGGGTGTGCTCGCCGGCACCGTCATCACCGGCGTCATCCAGTCCTCCACGGCGATGACGGTGATGGTCGTCGGCCTGGTGAACGCGGGGGTGGTCGGGCTGCGCCCGGCCATCAGCGTGATCATGGGCGCCAATATCGGCACCACCCTCGGCAACGGCCTCATCGCCCTGCCGCTCGGGCCGCTGGGCCTGCTGCTCGGCGGCCTCTTCGCGCTGGTGTACATCTTTGCCAAGTCGGACAAGGTGAAGAACATCGCGCTGGCCTGCATGGGCTTCGCGCTGATCTTCTACGGGCTGAACCTCATGACCGGCGGCCTGCGCCCGCTGCGCAGCATGCCGGAGGTGATGTCCGCCATCTCAGGCCTGAACGCCAGCACCTTCGGCGGCCTGCTGGCCTGCGTGGTGACCGCGGCGCTGATCACGGCGCTGATCCACTCCTCCTCCGCCACCATCGGCATCGTCATGGGCCTCGGTGCCTCGGGCGTGCTGGACTGGCAGACGGCGGTGGCCTTCTCCCTCGGCGCCGACCTCGGGACCACCATCACCTCCTGGATGGCCTCGCTCAACCTCTCGCGCAACGCCAAGCGCGCGGCCTACGCCCACATCTCCTTCAACATCATCGGCGTGCTGGTCACGATCCCGCTCTTCTTCATCTCCATGGATGTGCTGCGCTGGGCCATGGGCTGGTTCGGCGGCGACCCCGGCGTGCCGGTAGTGGTGAGCGGGCGCGAGACCTACCCGCTGGTGCCGGTCGCGATCGGCATCTACTCGACCTTCTTCAACATCTTCAACGTCATCCTCCTCTACCCCTTCATCGGTGTCTTCGAGCGCGTGCTGTCCCGCATCGGCCGCGACGCCTCGGAGGACGTGGAGGACTACTCCACCCCGAAGTACCTCTCCGCCGGGGCCCGCGCGGAGCTGCCCTCGGCGCTGCTCGCCGTGCAGCAGGAGATCGCGCGCCACGTGCAGGCCAGCACCCTGTTCATCGACACCGCCCGCGGCGTGCCCACCGCCCCGCGCGTGCCGGCGGAGCACCACACGGCGCTCGACATCCTGAACCGCGACATCCGCGCCTTCGCGGCCTCGCTCTTCGCGCCCAACCTGTCCGCGCGGCAGGCCGAGCAGGTGGCCAGCCTTGTCGAGGAGGCGGACATCGCCGCCAATCTCGGCGACATGCTCCACCAGGTGGCGCGGCGCATCCAGCGCGAGGAGTTCGCCCCCGAGGCGAAGCCGGTGGTGGACGCGATGCTGGACGGCATCTCCCGCAAGCTCTCCACCGCCATGGCCCCCGGCCAGGCCCCGGCGCCGGCGGCCCCCGCGGAGGTCGAGGGCAACGCGCTGATCGCGGCGCTGCGGGAGCGGACCCTGGCCCTCTACGCCGTGCCGCCGGACCAGCGCGGCGCCATGCTGGCCCTGCTGGGCAGCGCCGAGCGCGTGTTCCAGGCCGTGGACCGGTTGGAGGCCGAGCGCCGCTCCGTGCCGCGGGTTGCCGCGGTGCCCGCCTCGGCGCGGCCGGCATCGCCCGGCATGGGGCTGGAGCCGCTTCCCGCGGAGTAGAGTGCGGGAGGGCGGCATCACCCCCCTTTTTTTGCTCCGCGAAGGCGGCGTCGTGCCGCGCGCCTGAGCCCGGCGGTGGTGGCAGCAAGTTCCGTTGCCCCGCTGCCGGTGAAGGGTTCATGACCCCCGAAGCCGCCCCTCGCTTGGGGCGTTCCCTCGACATCGGCAGTCGGTTCTGGATGCCGAAAGGGAAGAGGGGTGTCACATGGCTGACAAAACCTTGCGCGACGCGTTCCACGAGACGCTCAAGGACGTCTACTACGCCGAGAAGCAGTCGGTCCGGGCCCTGAAGAAGTCCGCCAAGGCGGCAAAGGCGCCGGAGCTGAAGGACGCCTTCCTCCAGCACGCTGAGGAGAGCGCCAATCAGGTCGAGCGCCTCGTCCAGGTCTTCGAGATCCTCGGCAAGAGTGCCAAGGGCAAGACCTGCGAGGCGATGCAGGGCCTGACCGCCGAGATGGAGGAGGACCTGGAGGATTTCGGGGACACCGAGGCGGCGGACGACGTGCTGATCGGCTGCGCCCAGGCCATCGAGCACTACGAGATCGCCCGCTACGGCCTGCTCAAGACCTGGGCTCGCAAGCTCGGCCTGACTGAAGCCGAGCAGCTCCTGGGGGAAACCCTCGAAGAGGAGAAGAAGACCGACCTCCTCCTGACCCAGATCGCCGAAGTCTTCCACAACGCCGAAGGTGACGAAGGCACCAGCGACGAAGAGGAAGCGCCCGAGACGGACGAGACTGCGCCCAAGCGTGCCTCAGGCGGCAGGAGGGCCAAGGCCTAAGAGAGGCGCGCGCCGCGAGACCTATGAGCCTTGCGGCGCATCACCGTTGTCAAGCACTTGTCCTCTCTGAAGAACAGCCACTTTGCTTCTTGTCCGACCCAGCAACGGCGGTTGGCGCCCACCACGGCCACCAGCATGTCGCCGATGACTTCCCAGTAGCGAAAGTCACCGCCGACCTTCTCAGCTTGTAGCATTGGCTTCAGCAGCATCCGCTCTGCGGTTTGCAGCAGGCTGACGCGGCTTTTGCCTCCTGCTCCGCTCGGTGACGCGGCTTGCAGATGGCGGGCCGGGGGCCGAGCTCGATCGTGGCGCCCGCCGCCTCGATCCGGATGGCCTCGACGTCGAAGATCTGCATGGGGCGGCCGGGCGGGCCAACCTCGAAGGTCAGGCGGCTTCCCGGCTGCAGGCTGACCCGGGCGGCCACCTTCTCCAGGATCGCGAGGAACTTGCCGACGTCCATGTGCTCCGGCTTCTCGGCCGACGCAGGCAGGTCCTCCACCTGCAGGATCGTCTCCTGCCAGGCGTCCGGGTTCCCGCCACAGTCCAGGGTGACGAAGGATCCGGCCTTCACCTCGGTCACGTGGTAGCCAGGCTGGATCCGCTGCCCGTCATAGCTGATGACCAGCCGACGCGCTTCGTGGGGCCGGAGGGCGTCGAGCAGGGCACCCAGCGAGGCATCGCCCTGGAAGCCGACCGTCAGGGGCAGAGCAGGCGCGTTCATCTTCCCTCTTTCATCTCAATGTATCTTGAGACATTAAGGGGTCATGGATGAAACGCAAGCACTCGATGCCCTCGGCGCCCTCGCCCAGGAGACCCGCCTCCGGATCGTTCGCCTGCTGGTGACGGCGGGGCCGGACGGCATGGCGGCGGGCGCCATCGGCGAGGCGATGGGCGCGACCTCCTCGCGCTTGTCCTTTCACCTCACTCACCTTGAGGCGGCCGGGCTGGTGCAGTCGCGCCGGGACGGCCGCTCGATCCGGTACTCGGCCGTCTACGACGCCCTGTCCGGCCTCATCGCCTTCCTCATGCGGGACTGCTGCCAGGGCCACCCGGAGGTCTGCACCCCGGCGGTCGCTTCCCTCGCTGCCTGCGCCTGCCCCTCCTCTGAGCCCGCGGAATGACCGTCACCATCTTCCACAACCCGGCTTGCGGGACGTCCCGCAACGTCCTGGCTCTCATCCGGAACTCCGGCGAGGAGCCGGAGGTGATCGAGTACCTGAAGACCCCGCCGACCCGGGAGGAACTGGCCGACCTGATCCGGCGCATGGGCGTGTCGGTCCGCGATGTCCTGCGCGAGAAGGGCACGCCCTACGCGGAGCTGGGCCTTGGTGATCCGTCCCTGACCGACGACCAGCTGCTCGACGCGATGATGGCGCACCCCATCCTGATCAACCGGCCCATCGTGGTGACGCCACTCGGCGTGCGGCTGTGCAGACCCTCCGAGGCTGTCCTCGACGTCCTGCCGAACACGCAGCGGGGCGCCTTTGCGAAGGAGGACGGCGATGCCGTGGTCGATGCCGCCGGGCAGCGCGTCACCAGGGATCCGGCAGCATGAGCGCGGCCGTCGAGGGCGGGGCCGCCATCGGGCGCCGCCGGGCGGCCATGGGCCCCTTCGAGCGCTACCTCACCCTCTGGGTTGCCCTCTGCATCGTCGCGGGCATCGCGCTCGGGGCCGTGCTGCCCGGGTCGTTTCGGGCGCTCGGGCGCATGGAGGTGGCCCAGGTCAACATCCCGGTCGCGGTCCTGATCTGGGCAATGATCGTGCCCATGCTGCTCCGGGTGGACTTCGCCGCCATGGGCCAGGTCACGCGGCACTGGCGCGGCATCGCCGTGACGCTCGGCATCAACTGGCTGGTGAAGCCCTTCTCCATGGCGCTGCTCGGCTGGCTGTTCATCGGCTGGCTGTTCCGGCCCCTGCTGCCGGCGGGGCAGGTGGACAGCTACATCGCCGGGCTGATCCTGCTGGCCGCGGCGCCCTGCACCGCCATGGTCTTCGTGTGGTCCCGCCTGACCGACGGCGACGCCAACTTCACCCTGTCCCAGGTCGCGCTGAACGACGCGATCATGCTGGTGGCCTTCGCGCCGGTGGTCGGGCTGGCGCTGCTGGCCTGGGCCTCGGGGCCCGTTACGCTGGCCCTAGCTTGGGCCGTCCTCGGCATCGGCATGGGGTTCGGCCTCTACGAGGCGGCCTTCGCCACGGTGACCGGCCTGTACGGGCGCGAGGCCCGGAACGCGATCACCGGCATCAACCTCTTCGCGGGCTTCGCCTCCACGGTGGGATGGCCCGCCAGCGCCTTCATGATCGACGCCCTGGGCTGGAGGGGTGCCTGCCTCGCCTGGGCCGTCCTGCACCTGGTCGTGGCCCTGCCGCTGAACCGTTTCCTCGTCGCGAAGGCTCCGCCGCCGCCTCCGGCCGCGGCCCCGGCCGACGCGGCGCCCGGCGGCGTGCCCTGGACCATGGTCATCCTGGCGGCCGTCTTCGCCGCCACGACCTTCGTCTCCACCGCCATGGCCACCCACCTGCCGCGGATCATCGAGGCCCTGGGGGCGGCGCCGACCGCGGCGATCTTCGCGGCGTCCCTGGTCGGACCGGCCCAGGTCGCCGCCCGGGTGGCCGAGTTCGCCCTTCTGCGAAAGGCGTCGCCCCTCATCACGGCCCAGCTCGCCAAGGGCCTGAATCCCGTCGGGGCGGCGCTGCTGGCCTTCCTGGGGCCGGTGGTCGCCATCCCCTTCGTGCTGCTGCACGGCGCCGGGAACGGGCTGCTGACCATCGCGCGCGGCACCCTGCCGCTCGCCCTGTTCGGCCCGGCTGGCTACGGGCTGCGGACGGGGCTGCTGGCGGCCCCGGCGCGCCTCCTCCAGGGCGGGGCGCCCCTCCTCTTTGCGCTGGTGCTGGACACGCTCGGACCGCACGCGGCGCTCCTGCTGTCGGGTACACTCACCGCGTTCTCCCTGTTCACGCTGCTGGCACTCGCACGCCGACCTTGCAATCCGCATGCAGGTGGACCACGGCGGGAGTGCTGAGCGCGTGGATCAAGGCAGCGATCAATGTCCGCTTCGCCGCACCCCTATCCCGACAGCGGCCGTGCCGCTAACGGCCAGACCCGGCCGCGGCAACCGGCCTTCTCACCGTGTGATGCCACGCGCGGCCTTCGCCCCGAGCGCTCCAGACCACCACAGCCGCTTCTCTTTGCTCTGGGCGTAAGCCCTGCCCCCGTGATCAGCAGAAGGTAGACGCCGCCGGTGAAGAAGCTCGGCTATACTGGGCCGGGCAGCAGGACCGCGCAGATCATGACCGACGACTACATGAAGACTCAACGCGAGGCGCTGGCCCAGCATCTTCGGCTCACGGACGGCAAGTCCGGCTACGTCAAGGCCACTGCGGAGGGCTTCCAGGTCTATGTCCGCAAGAAGTGGCCGGGCAAGCAGATCACCTCCTGGGACGGTATGCCGGTGGAGTGGCACGAGAACGTTGGCACCCACAAAGCAGCAAACCGCTGACCCGGCGAGCGCCTCGCCCCCGATGGAGATGAGGCGAGCCTTCCCTCCCGTAGGTTGGGGGCCACTCCACTGCGGCGAGGCGGACTAAGGCTTCAGCAAGAGGCGTCACCCGGTGGAAAGCCAGCAAATCCAGGCATAAGAGCCCCCTCCGGCGGTACCCCGTCCATGTCCTCTGCTGTCGCCCTAGCGTCCGCGGCTGCTGTCCCGGCGCTCTCTGGCGAGTTGTCGGCCGAGGCCCTGGCCTATGCGCGCGAGGCGTCCGCCCAGAACACCCGCCGCGCCTACCGGGCCGCCTGGCAGGACTTTACCGGCTGGTGCAGAGAAACCGGCGTGGAGCCGCTGCCAGCAGCGCCGGAGACAGTCGGCAGCTTCCTCGCCGCCCACGCCTCCACCCACAAGGCGGCCAGCCTCTCCATGCGACTGGTGGCAATCGGGCAGGCCCATCGCCTCGCCGGGCACCGCCTGGACACCGGGCACCCCGCCATCCGCGAGACGATGAAGGGCATCCGCCGTACCCACGGCACGGCGCCGGCGAAGAAGGACGCGGCCGTGGCGGACGTGATCCGCGACGCGGTGAGCGTGCTGGCGAAGCGGCCCGGCCTGCGCGCCATCCGTGACCGCGCCCTGCTGCTGGTGGGCTTCGCTGCCGCCCTGCGCCGATCGGAGCTGGTGGCGCTGGACGTGGGCGACGTAGCGTTCGTGACCGAGGGCATGATCCTTACCCTGCGCCGGGCAAAGACCGACCAGGAAGGCCGCGGGTCTGAGATAGCCATTCCCTTCGGGCAGTCGGAGCGGACGTGCCCCGTGCTGGCCCTCCGCGCCTGGCTTGAGACGGCCGGCATTGAGACGGGCGCGGTACTGCGCTCCGTCACCCGGCACAACAGCTTAGGGGCATCTCGCCTCTCGGATCGGGACGTTGCGCGCGTGGTGCAGGAGACGGTGCAGGCGGCCGGTTGTGACCCCGCCACCTACGCCGGGCACTCGCTGCGCTCTGGCTTCATTACTGAGGCGGCGCGGCGTGGGGTGGCCGAGCGGCACATCCAGAACCAGAGCCGGCACAAGAGCCTCCCCGTGCTGCGGGGGTACATCCGGCGCGGGAGCCTGTTCGTGGACAATGCTGCGGCGAGGGTGGGGCTGTGACGATGACCGAAGCGCCGGACGGCTTCGCCCTCCTTCCTGCTCCGGATCAACCGGCGGTGGCCGGCCGGCACATCCCATCCCCTCATCGCGGGATGGCCGCAGGCGCCGCCGCCCTGCTGCGTGGTGGCAGGCTGGCTGGCATCGAGAGAAAGAGCATGGGCGGGTTTAACACCGGCCCGCTCCTGGGAATCGCTGGCCAAGCCATAACGCCGTTGATCGCCGCAGCTGGGGGCGCTGCGGCCGTGTGGCTGAAGGGGCGGGCCGATCGCCGCGTGAAGGTGAAGCTGGGTGACTTTGAGGCCGAGGCGCGGACACCGGAAGAGCTGGAAAAGGTGATGCGGCTGGCGGCAGAGCACCGCCAGAAGCCGCCAGAAGCCGCCAGAAGCCGCCAGAAGCCGCCAGAGGACAAAGGATAGACTGGAGCAAGTGCCAATGCGACCTGAGGACATGACCGTGGATCACCTGCGCCGGCATTCCGCCGTGTACGCCGTATCGCCCCAGGGTGAGGCGGTGAGGTGCGCCCCAACCGACGCATGGCGCGGATGATGGCCCCGCACGTCGCCACACCTATTGAACTTGGCCCGCTGGAAGTAGCCGTGCCGGGCCTGGACGAGTTGGCACTAGCCCCTTTGCGGGCGCACATCGCGCAACTTGAGGAGGAGATGCGGCAGCCCCAGGCCGAGACGTGATGGACAAGGTCGAGGTAGCGCGCTGCCAGCTCGGCACCGGCCTGGTCCTCCACCTCCGGGCGCAGGATCCAGTTTCGGCGCACTCCCTCATCATGCCCTAGTGCCAGCCATGGCTGATCCCCCTGCCCCACCCGAGCGCGTGCCCGTCACCGCCGCTTGGCTGGCGGAGCAGGAGGCGAAGCAAGCCGCCTACGCCGCATCCCGGCGGGCCTGGGCAGCAGGTCCGCGCGATCCTACCTCAGCGGAGGACGCGCCGGAGCTGCCCACCGCCTCCCCGCCCTCTCCGGACAACTCACCTCAGCCTGCCCAGCCCCGCCGCCAGCGTGGCGTGGTCCATGATCCGCGACAGGGGCGTTTGGAGTTCTGATGACGAATGATGCGAGGGTGGGCCAATGACTAAAGACGACAGCAGGGCCGAAGTGGCCTTCCATCTGGGCGCGGGCGAGCCGGACATTTCCAGCCCTGCTATCCAGCGCGAGTTGCGGGAATTGACCCGCCCGCTCGTCAGCCTTGGCGCCCACCCTCGCCTCCGCGCGCATGATGCCGATGCGACGCCTGCCGTCCGTCTCGGCCAACTGGCTTTGACCCTGGGCCCTGCCGCAATCACAGGGCTCACCGCCGCAGCCGCGACGTGGCTACAGGCCAGGACGGGCCGGAAGGTGAAGGTCAAGTTCGGAGACGTGGAGGCCGAGGGCGCGACCGTCGAAGAGGTGCGGCAGCTGCTGGAGCTGGCGGCCGAAGCGCAGGCCAGGGCGCCGGTAGATGAGCAGAGCGACAAGGACGAGGATGGATGGCGCGACTGACGCGGAGCCCGAACCCGTCCGCCGCGGCCGGGAGGCGATGGCGCTCGAAGGCCGGTGCCGCCCCGAAGCGGTCCTACGATCCAGTCGTGCCCGGCCTGCTGACCAGCCCTTCGACGTACACGGCCAAGGTCATGGCCCCTCGCTCCGGGTCGTCGGGAAGGTCGCAGGCGCCATCCACGCTGACCGCCGTCATCCCGGCGTAGGAGCGGGCGGCCGCCGCCGAGAAGCCCAGGGCGCGGAAGCTGTCGATCCATCCTTCGCGCGGTGTCACCGCAACCGCCACGGGCTGTCCCAACGCCGCGGCAAAGGCGTCCGCCACGTCCTGAGGGCTGTACCGCTCCGGCCCCTCCACGTGGTGGATGCCCGTCCCTTCGGTCGGTTCGAGGAGCCGCCGTGCCGCCGCCCGACCGAGATCGTCGGGGGCCACCATCGGGAGGCGCAACTCGACTGGGAACAGGCTGGGCAGGGTGCCACCGCGCGCCGCGTCCAGCAGGGTATCCCAATTGCTCATGTAGTAGGCCCCCCGCTGGATCACCGTCGGGATAGGCTGAGCCGCGAGGGCCTGCTCGAACTCGAACAGCACGCCGAGGTCGCCGACCTCCTCCCCCGGCCGGGCGCAGTAGGTGGAGGCCGCCACGACCCCCTCCAGCCCCGAGCCGTCCAGGGCGGCGACGATGCTCGCGGCCGTGCGGCGCTCCTCCCGGTCCGTATCCGTGGACGGTACGGCGGGAGGGTTCAGCAGGAAGGCACGCCGGCCGCGTCGGAGCACGTCCCGGAGCTGATCCGCGTTACCAACGTCAATCGCGGCGGCCTCCGCGCCCTGCCGACGCCAGGAGGCGGCCTTGTCCTCACTCCGGGTCACCACCATCACGCGTTCCCCGGTGTCGAGTAGCGTCCGCACTACGGCGGAGCCGACATGACCGGTCGCGCCCAGAACGATGATCATTGTGCCTCCCTCCGCAAGACAGTCTCCGAACTCACCGGACCGCCCGGCCTGACCTGGGCCGAGGTGGTACCCCGGCTGACCTGCGACCTATGCGTGGCGCCGGCCGATATCGTGGGGCTGGGCGGGCCGCCATCGCATCCAGGCCTGGGACAGACGTGGCTGCTGCTCCAGAAGGGGGAGGTGGGCGGGTGGCGGTGAGAGGCGCCGGGCGCTCAGCCCTCCTTGGAGGAAGCGGGAACGCCCAGTAGGCCGCGGACGGTATCGGCCACCTTGTGGACGGTATCCGACCAGCGGGCCGGCTCCTGCTCATCCTTACGGGCAGCGTGTGGATGGTGCTTGCCATCTGCCTCGATCGGGCGCGCGAAATAGCCGGCCTTCGCCATGTGGGATCTCCCTGGAGGTTCCGCGGTAACGCGATGAAGGAGAGCGGGTTAGAAGTCGCAGCGATGCGGGCTGGTTCGGCACAGCGTGCCGGTATGCGAGCTTTCTAGGATGCTTGACGCGTCCGCCTTACCGACGCGCTGGACGGAATTGCCGAGCATAGGCTGCGCCCACCTTCGCCAGGGTGTCCATCAGCAGAGCGGCCACCTTCTCCAGCGCCACCAACTCGGCCCGGGGCACCTCATCGGCCAGCCTCTCCATCACCACCCGCAGCGCCTCGCGCGGAGTTTCGCGAGGCACCCGCACTTCGCCCTGTGTCAGAGTGTCCACGGTTGATCGGTAGCGGCCGTATCCATCGTCAATATCGGGGCCGCGCAAGCGAAGCTCTGCCGGGAAAAGGCACGCCGCCCAGCGGTCGCGGCTTGGGCTGGCGTCAACGAAGATGGTCACCTCTGCCAGTCGCTCAGGCACCACGGCAGGATGGGTTCGGTAGACTGCCAAGCAAGGCCGATATCCAGGCAGGCCTTCCCTCATTGCTTCCCCGGTCCAGGCGGGGATCTCCAGGGCGCAGGAGTGGATGGGCGACACGTCTAACCCTTCCTCGGCCGCGGCGGGCTGTAGCGTTCCAAGTGCCGTTCCCCGCGCTCCTCCAGAATGCGGTCCAAGCCCATCAGGATCAGCTCATGGACAGAGGGCACGTCCAGATCCAGCGCCAACCGCTTCACCCACTTATGCTCCTCCGGGAAGAGGTAAACGGTGGTGCCGATCGTGGCGGCCTTGATGCCGCCCGGACTCGCCGAAGCCGGGGCGGGCATAGGTGGCGAGGAAGTCGGGGCAGGAAGCGGGATGCTTGAACGTCGCAGCTGGGCCTGCGCCAGCGCTGGGCGGGGCAGATTTTCAACGGGCGTGGAGCGCGCAGGTGCTGCGCCAGGCCGGGCCAGTAAGCCGGAGGCAACGGCAGACGGGCGGGGCTTGGTTGCCATGATCCTAGGACGCCTTCACGCCAGCGCGCTTGCGGGATAGGCGCGCTAGGTCAGCCGCCACGAACTTCCAGAGGGCGGCCACCTCTTCGGCAGCCTTGGACTTCGGCGCGGCCTCGGTGGCGGTCCGCCCCGACGCCGCCGCCACCGGGAAGTCCGCTCGGATGCGGATGGCCGGCGCGACCCGGCCGCGCTGGGCCAGGACCGGCACCGCGTCATCCAGCAGGCGGGACTTCCCGGGCGGCGCCTGGGTGACGACGAAGGCGAAGGGGCGCCCCACCTCCTCCACCACGTCCAGCACCCCTGCCAACGCGTCCAGGTCGTCAGTCGTTGGCCGGGTGGGGAGCAGGATCAGGTCAGCCGCCCGCATCACGTCGGCGAAGAAGGAATGCAGGGACGGCGGCACGTCCACGATGCAGAGGTCCACCCGGGCCGCGCGCAGCTCGCCCAGGGCAGCCGCCAGCGCCTCCGGGGGAGGGAAGGCCAGGCCGGGGTTCGGCTCGCCCTCCATCCCCTCGGTGCGGCGGTTCCACCAGCCGCGGAGCGTACCTTGCGGATCCAGGTCCACAAACACCACCCGCTGCCCGGCCGCGGCGGCTGACACGCCCAGCTCGCAGGCAAGGGTGATCGCGCCCACCCCGCCCTTCTGCTTCGCCACCATCACCACGCGCATGTTCTGGCCCTCCACGGCAGGCAGGAACCTAGCGACCAGGGGCGACGGGGCGCTATGGCCCCAGCGTCCTAGGACGCTAGGGGAGGATGGTGGGCCGTGTGACTGGCGTTTTCTCCCTAAACTCGGCCGCTCCCTTTCAGGGCGGCCTTTTCTTTGCGCCAGCGCCGGAGCGTTCTGAACATCATCATTGCACAATCGGAATTGATTACGCCGCTTCAGGTCAGGGCGCGATGACGTTGGGTGAGCAGATGACCACATGCCCGATCCCCCTCCCGAAGATCCGGCTGCCCTCGCCCGTCAGCGACTAGACGACATACTGTATGAGGCTTGGTGCCTCATGGCCTTCCTGCCCAGTCTCTGGTTTCCACCATCTTGGCCCTGGTGGCCAGATACGGAGGAGCAGCTCCGGCGAGAAGCGGTCAACGATCCTGGCCCGATCTCGCCCGACAACTGAGCGGCCCTAGCTCCAGAGATCTGCCTGGGCTTTCTCCAGCCGCTCCGCGAGTTCTTGATAGGCGGCCCGCTCTGCCAGCGAATACGTCGGCTCGGTCGCGCCGCGGCGCATAGCCTTCAGAGCGGCTGGCCCCTTGTAAGGCAGATCCTTCGGCGAGAGCAGGAGTGCTCGCACGGCTTCCCGCTTCCGGAGGCGAGCGTCGGGATGGTCGGCCATGAGCAACCCGTTCGAGCGCGTGACGGTGCTGGAGCTGCAGCTCTTGTGCCGACGCGAGTGGCGTTGAGGGAAGCGGCGGGCTGGCCGTAAGGGGAGCGACCCCAGGGGGACCGGATTGCCGGCCCCACCTCCGGGGCCGCCCGCACGCGACCAGCCATCAACGGCTTGTGCCAGTTAATGGTTGCTTTGACAGCCGCCGAAGCTGTCGGTTCTTGTGCAGGAACTCTGCCTGCCGCGCCGCCGTTTCGTCTTGGATACGGTGAAAGGGGCGGGGCTGGGTGCTGGAATGGTTCAGGGCATGGCGTGAGCGCCGAGCCGCGTTTCGGATGGGGCGTGAGGCAGGCCGTGTGCTGGTGGATCGCGTGGACGCGTACCTTGAACTGCGGGAGCCGGAGTTGGCGGCGAAGTTGCTGGAAGCGCTTCGGAACGGGCTGCTGACCATCCACGGTGAGCTGGGCGCAGCCTCAGCAGAGATGGCGCAGGTGGAACTGCGCATCTTCCACGACCAGCTCGACACCTACCCGGAGGGCCTGCTGGAAGAGCTGCGGCTGCGCCTCCAGGAAGCGGAGGTGCTTGGCGTCCGGGAGGCTGTGGAGCGGCATATCCGCCACCGGGCCGCAGGGGAGGTGACGCGGCTAATGCTGGAGGCGGGGGTGATAGCGACAGGAGCCTCGGCCGGCACTGCGAAGTAGCCACGTCGCGTCAGGCGTCCCGGTCAGCCTTCTCTGCGGCCTCGCCGGTTCCACCTCCGCTCCACCTCGTCGCGATGCGTCATGCAGGCCCATAGTCCCGGCTCCCCGAGCATGAAGTCGCCCCCGAACCCGAACCCCGCCCCGGCCTCAGGAGGACTTCGTGGAGGCCGTAGCAATCGGGGAAGTCCCTGACGACTGGCCTGCAGAAGAGGTCCGGATCCTGCACTGGCCCGATGCACCATGGCGCGCAGCTCGGGAACTGACCCACCGCGAACGGGCGGGCAGCCCAGCCGGTAGCACGTCGGCATTCCCTCCCAAACGAGAACCGCCCCTTGCGGAGGAGCCATGACGGGCGGATCCCGGCATGGACACCAAAGCCAAAGGCGAAGGGCGCTTCGCATCGCGCACTAAAGTTTCTTAATCGGGGGGCTATAAATTCCGACGCAATCAAGAGTTATCATTAGGTATTCATTGCCGATGCGTAGTACAGGAAAGTCGCGTTGGTTCTGCTTCCCGAAAAATATCCGTAAATCGAGAGTGCCTTTCACCTATGGATGCTTTCTCCAGTAAGCCTATCGCAGCGCCTGCAACGGAGGCCGTTGGCCTACCTGCCCCCCCTGGGACGAGGATCTTGGCCCAGATTGCTGAGCAGGAAGATCGCGCAGCCAAGTTGACGGACAGCCTGGACCTTCAGCGGCAACGCGCTCTGACCACCAGTACCCAGCGCTCCCCTATGGCGTCCGACACTGCCGTGGGCCGCGAAATCCGGGAACTCCGCCGGGTACAGAGGAGGACGCAGAAGGAGTTGGCGAGGATGGTGGGGGTTACAGGGGCCCAGCTGCATCGCTACGAGACGGGTACCACCAGAATTGCGGCTAGCCGGCTGATCGCCATCGCGAATGCGTTGGACGTCCGCCCCGACGTGCTGATCGCTGCCGGCTCCGCCCAAGGTGCTCCGACACTGCCCGCAGTGGCACTGTCCTCCAGCGCCGGCGACGACATCGCCGAGTTGCTTCAGGTCTTCTGCACCATCACCGATCCAAAGCATCGCAGCGCGCTGATTGCGGTAGCCAGGATGATGGCTGGGTAGGTGACCTCATCACCACCAGGGCGGCACTGCACAGCCGCGTTCCTGCACCGTCATGGCATGACCCTGCTCGGCAGATGGACCTCTCGCCCGAACGCCGCCCCTGCAGCCTCTGACGCCAGCCTGAAGGAGGGCATTCCGTGCCGCACCGAGTAAGGCCAGCCCGCCCCTTCGCCTACACCTGCTCCAGGTGCGGTGGAGCGATGCGCAACGGCGAGGGCGAGAACGGGCCGTGGTTCCATAGTTCCATCGGGCACGAGTTCTCGGCGGCCGACATGGACGTGCGGACGATGGACATGGTGGATGCCGCCCTGGCATCGGCGCTGCGCGTCCTGGACGAGCGGGTAGCCCTGTGCGGCGATTTTGCCGATGCGGCGGCCCGGGCGGATGACCCTGATCGTCGAGATCACTGGCTGGAACTGATGGAAGAGGTTGAATTGAAGGCCAAGGTGGTGGCCGGCCTTATCAACCGAGGCTGGCCAGATCCGTCGGGAGAGTAGGCGGGCTCTGGGGCGCTGCTGGCTACGTCCGGCTCCTCTCTACGATCCGGCGGAGAGCTGCAGCGCCATTCAGATCCTGTCTGGCTTGCCCTGTATGGCCCGAGCGCATGGACAGCCGGCATTCTTCCAGGAGGCGCAGGATCATCCGCTCCAGCGCTCCCGTACTGTCGTCATCCATCATCAAGCCGTCTTGGGCTCTCATGGCCAGGGTCGCACGATGGCGGAGGTCGAGGCCAGCAGATGACGTGACTGGGCGATGCGCTCCGCGGAAGCGGACAGCATCTCTACATCCCTGCCAGACAGGGCTATGGCAGTTGTTGTGGCAACTTGGCTGACGAGGCGCCGCGCTTCCAATCGTAGCAATCGCTCGGCGTACATGGGCAGCACTCACATCGTGAGTATGCAGACTAATCCTGCCGAGCCTCAGCAGGCATCACTTCCTCGGCAGGAGGATCTAGCACTGGGACCTGCGTTCGGGGCGGGAGCCAGGGATAGACCGGCAGGTCGAGTAATGCTCTGGAGCGTGCGATGGCGTCCCGAGTGCTCCGCTTGATGTCAAAAGCTAAATTGGAACCGGAGCGCTTTTCCATAGCCCAGAGAGCCACAGGAGGCAGAATTCCGCCATAATGCATGTTGACGAAGCCAAGGGCGGCGAACCCTCCGATAACCCGGAGTATGCCGCCGACCTGCGCCAGCATCTCCCGCGCCACCTTCACCCGCCGGGCGGTGGCGGGATCCAACGGACGCTCCCGGTGTTGGGGCCGCAGCCCTGCCCGCCCGGCGCGCATCCGGGCGGCGTCGGAGGCCAAGAGGGAAGCCATGGTATCGCGGCTTCGTGCGTTGTTATGCTGCACTGCAACACGACATTCTGGAGAGGCAAAGGGAGGATCAAAAATGGAGATTGTACCTATGTTCCAAATCATCTTCCTTTCTGCTGTCGTGGTACTTGTGGTGGCCCAGGTTGCCGTGCGGGCAGCCGTCAACAGGTCTCCGTCGCTGAGCGGAATGCCGCAGTCTCGTTGGGCTGATTAAGGAATTAGCGGGGGCTCTGGCTGACTGTTCGCGGTCACGCCGCCACCTCCGGCACCAGCCGCGCCAAGTCGGCGCGCAGGTTCTCGGCCAAGGCCTTCTCTCCGGCGCCCGATCCCGCGCACGGCCAGCGCGACCTGTTCAGCCTTCACGGCCACGCCCACCATCCCGGCCGCTGGTGTCTCGGCCATCTGGAAGAGGACGGCTTCCCAGGCGTCCAGGGCGCTCTCCTGGGCGGCCTCCGCGACAGCCTGCGCCTCGCTGCTGGTGAAGTCGCGCCCGGCGTCTATGGCGCAGAGCTCGTGCCATTGGCCGGCCCGTGCCAGCGCCGCCTTGAGCGCCAGCAGCCGGGCGTCATTCGCCGGCAGAGAGAGGGCGGGCGCCCCCTCCCCCGCGATGCCGGCCCCCGCCACCGCAGCGACGCCGGCCAAGATACTGCGCCGGCTCATGCCCGCGCCTCCGGGATAGCGTACTCGGCGCCCAGCACCGCGGCGATGTCGCGCCCCATGGCCCACCATGCACATTGGGCTCCGGACACAGCCGCAGCTGCGGCACTCCACCAGCAAATGGCGGAGCTGTTTGGTCCCGGGATGAGGTGGTGCGGGTTGATGGTGAAGGTGGTGGGGTCCTTCGTCCAGGCGTCGCAGACGGCCTGGAAGGGCGTTCGCCATCGGAGCGCCTTGAGGTGCTTGGCAAAGTTGTAGGCCCGAACAAAGGCCAGGACATGCGCCTGCAAGGCGGCCAGGTCGGGGTAGTGGAAAGCCTTGATGGTCCCGTCCTTGTCCGTGCGGTTCATCCGCTCGGCCTGACCGTTGGTCCAGGGATGGTAGGGCTTGGTGAGCCGGTGCTCGATGCCGTGTTCCCAGCAGACGCGATCGAAGGCATGTCCACGGTAGCGGGCGGTTGGCCCGCAGCGGTGTCGCGCGGTGCGTCGGCGAAGGCGATGCCGTTGTCCGTCAGCACGGCGCGGAGTTGATAGGGGAATGCGGCCAGGGCGCCCCTCAGGAAGGCCGCCCCGATCGCCATGGTCGAGCGGTCGTGGAACTCGGCATAGGAAAACTTTGTGACCCGGTCGATAGCGAGGAACATGTTCAGTTTGCCGTCGGCGAGGCGCAGTTCGCAGGCGTCGATATGAACGAAGCCGATCTCAGTCTCGGCGAAGCGGCCGCGTTTGGAGGCCTTCTCCTCTCCCTGTGGCAGGCGGGAGATTCCGTGCCGGACCAAACAGCGGTGCAGGGCCGAGCGGGACAGCGTCGGGATGGTCTCCCTCAGGCACCCCAAGGCGTCGTCGAGCGGCAGAAGAGTGCGGCGGCGGAACTCGACGACGATGGCCTCCTCGGCCTCGGTAAGAACGGTGCTGCGCGCCTGACGCGGCGCCATCGGCGCGTCCGCAGTGCCGGTGCGCCCCCGCCATTTCGCGACAGTCCTGGGGTTCAGGCGGTATTGGGCGGCGAGAGCGCTGCCCGACGCTTGCGACGCCTGGAGCTCGGCTCGAACTCGCGGCGTCGTTCGGGCTGAGCCGTGAAGACCTGCTGCCATAGGGCATCCTCCCCCTCGCGGCTCAAGGATGCACCACTACTCCCCGGGACTGCACACCTAGCACTACCTGGGCACTTTAGAGTGGATGGTCGGCAGGAACCGACGTCTGCAGTGTGGGCATCGGACGGGTTCGGCGAGGTGGGCGAAGAGCCGATGGAAGATGGCCTGACGTAGAGCTGGCAG
>NZ_JANJOU010000003.1 GCF_024594815.1 Roseomonas populi
TTACTTCTGGATGCTGGCGACGACGCCGGCGCCGACGGTGCGGCCGCCCTCGCGGATGGCGAAGCGCAGGCCCTGGTCCATGGCGATCGGGGCGATGAGCTCCACGTCCATGGCGACGTTGTCGCCCGGCATCACCATCTCCACGCCCTCGGGCAGCTTCACCACGCCCGTCACGTCGGTCGTGCGGAAGTAGAACTGCGGCCGGTAGTTCGTGAAGAACGGCGTGTGGCGACCGCCCTCCTCCTTCGTCAGGATGTAGGCCTCGGCCTTGAACTGCGTGTGCGGCGTGATCGCGCCGGGCTTGGACAGAACCTGCCCGCGCTCCACGTCCTCGCGCTTCGTGCCGCGCAGCAGCGCGCCGATGTTGTCGCCCGCCTCGCCGCTGTCCAGCAGCTTGCGGAACATCTCGACGCCCGTCACCGTCGTCTTCACGGTGTCCTTCAGGCCGACGATCTCGACTTCCTCGCCCACCTTGACGATGCCGCGCTCAACGCGGCCGGTCACCACGGTGCCGCGGCCGGAGATCGAGAACACGTCCTCGATCGGCATCAGGAACGGCAGGTCCTTCGGGCGCTCCGGCTGCGGGATATAGGCGTCCACCGCCTCCATCAGCTTCAGGATCGCCTGCTCGCCGATCTCGGGCTGCTTGTCCTCGAGGGCCATCAGCGCGGAGCCGTGGATGATCGGGATGTCGTCGCCCGGGAACTGGTAGGAGGAGAGGAGCTCGCGCACCTCCATCTCGACCAGCTCCAGCAGGTCGGGGTCGGCCATGTCGACCTTGTTCAGGAACACCACCAGCGCCGGCACGCCGACCTGGCGGGCCAGCAGGATGTGCTCGCGCGTCTGCGGCATCGGGCCGTCGGCCGCCGAGACCACCAGGATCGCGCCGTCCATCTGCGCCGCACCCGTGATCATGTTCTTCACGTAGTCGGCGTGGCCGGGGCAGTCCACGTGCGCGTAGTGGCGGTTGGCCGTCTCGTACTCGACATGCGCCGTCGAGATCGTGATGCCGCGCGCGCGCTCCTCGGGCGCCTTGTCGATCTGGTCGTACGCCGTGAACGACGCACCACCCGACTTCGCCAGAACCTTCGTGATCGCCGCCGTCAGGGACGTCTTGCCGTGGTCAACGTGACCAATCGTCCCGATGTTGCAGTGCGGCTTGTTCCGCTCGAACTTCGCCTTCGCCATTGTCGTGCCTCTGCCCGGATGGGTCTTCTATGGGTTACCAGCGGTAGTGGCTGAAAGCCTTGTTGGCTTCGGCCATCCGGTGAGTGTCTTCGCGCTTCTTCACGGCAGAGCCGCGGTTGTTCGCCGCATCCATCAGCTCGGCGGAGAGACGATCCTCCATCGTGTGCTCGCCACGCTTGCGGGCGGATTCGATGATCCAGCGGATCGCGAGGGCCTGCCGGCGTTCCGGGCGAACCTCGACGGGCACCTGGTAGGTGGCGCCGCCAACGCGACGGGAGCGCACCTCGACGGCCGGCTTCACGTTGTCCATTGCCTCGTGGAACAGGCGCAGCGGATCGCTATTGGCACCGCCACGCTTCTTCAGCGTGTCCATGGCGCCATAGACGATGCCTTCGGCGATGCTCTTCTTGCCGTCGTACATCAGCACATTCATGAAACGGCTGAGCACGAGATCCCCAAACTTCGGATCCGGCAGGACCTCGCGCTTCTCTGCGCGGTGACGACGCGACATCTCTCAGTTCCTCACTTCGGCCGCTTGGCGCCGTACAGCGAACGGCGCTGGCGCCGCTTGGCGATGCCCTGGGTGTCGAGCACGCCGCGCAGGATGTGGTAGCGAACGCCCGGAAGGTCCTTCACGCGGCCACCGCGGATCAGGACGACCGAGTGCTCCTGAAGGTTGTGACCCTCGCCGGGGATGTAGGACACCACCTCGTAGCCATTCGTTAGGCGCACCTTGGCGACCTTACGAAGAGCCGAGTTCGGCTTCTTCGGCGTGGTGGTGTAGACGCGCGTGCAAACGCCGCGCTTCTGGGGGCAGCTCTGCAGGGCCGGCACCTTGTTGCGGCTCGGCTTCGGCTCGCGCCCCTGCGCGATAAGCTGGTTGATCGTCGGCATGACGCCCCTTCGTGACCCTTCTACGTCCGACTTCATTCCAAGCGAAGGCGCCCGCCTGACCGCGCATGCGGCCCTGCGGGCTACTTCTCCGTCCCCGGCCTGACCCGCCCATTGAACCCGGTCTCGTTGGACCGTGTCCTTCTTGGAAGGCGGTGGCTACGGCGACGCTGAATGTCGTCGTCCAAACCCGTTCGAACCCGTGACTCAACCCAGGGGGCGATGCCGGTAGGTCCGTAGAGGGGCGGACACCTACCCCCCCTGCCCCCATGAGTCAAGCATATTACGCAAAGTGAGTCGGGCGGGGCCGGGATACCATCCCTGCCCCGCCCGATGCCGGTCCGGCCGCCCAGAAGGGCGGCCGGATTCAACGCGGTTACAGGTACTTACTCGGCGGCCTGCTGCTCGCCACCGGGCAGGGCCGGCTGGCCGGCGGGCAGGCGCCCCTTGTCCCGCTGGGCCGCCAGGGACCGCAGGCGGTTCATCACGGAGCCCGTGCCCGCCGGGATCAGGCGCCCGACGATCACGTTCTCCTTCAGGCCCTCCAGGCGGTCGACCTTGCCGGCCACGGCCGCCTCCGTGAGCACCCGGGTCGTCTCCTGGAAGGAGGCGGCCGAGATGAAGGAGTTGGTCTGCAGGCTCGCCTTGGTGATGCCCTGGAGCACCGGCTCGGCCCGGGCGGGCCGCTCCTTCAGCGCCAGCCGCTTCTCGTTCTCGATGTCGAACTCGATGCGGTCCACCTGCTCACCGATCAGGTAGGTCGTGTCGCCCGGCTCGATGATCTCGACCTTCTGCAGCATCTGGCGAACGATCACCTCGATGTGCTTGTCGTTAATCTTCACGCCCTGCAGCCGATAGACGTCCTGGATCTCGTTCACGAGGTAGTTCGCGAGAGCCTCGACGCCCAGCACGCGCAGGATGTCGTGCGGCACGCGCGGGCCGTCCACCAGCGGGTCACCGGCGCGGACATAGTCGCCCTCCTGGACGGAGACGTGCTTGCCCTTGGGCACCAGGTACTCGCGGGAGGCCGGCTGCTCGTCGCCGACAGCCTCGGGCACCACCACGATGCGGCGCTTGGCCTTATAGTCCTTGCCGAACTCCACCCGCCCATCGATGTCGCTGATGATGGCGGCGTCCTTAGGCCGGCGCGCCTCGAACAGCTCCGCCACGCGCGGCAGACCGCCCGTGATGTCGCGGGTCTTGGACGACTCGCGCGGCAGGCGGGCGATGATGTCGCCAGCATGGACTGTGGCGCCGTTCTCCACGTTCAGGATCGAGGCCGGCTGCAGCGCGAACTGCGCCACGACCTTCCCGCCCTCGCGGAGCACGATGCTCGGACGGAGGTTGGCGTTCTTCGCCCGCTCCACCGGCTCGCGCACCACCTTGGAGGACAGGCCCGTCACCGGGTCCGTCTCCTCGTAAAGGGTGAAGCCCTCGATTAGGTCCGTGTACTCCACCGTGCCGGCGCGATCGATGATGATCGGCAGGGTGAAGGGGTCCCACTCCGCCAGCTTCTGGGCGCGGGTCACCTCCGCCGTGTCGGCGATCAGCAGCCGCGCACCGTAGGGCACGCGGTAGCGGGCGCGCTCGCGGCCCTGCGCATCGCTCAGCACGATCTCGCAGTTGCGGCTCATCACGATCGAGACGCCCTCGGAGTTCGTGACGACCTGCTTGTTCAGCACCTTCGCGGTGCCGTCGCCGGTCGCCTCGACATGCGCCTGCTCGGCCGAGCGCTGCGCCGCGCCACCGATGTGGAAGGTGCGCATGGTCAGCTGCGTGCCCGGCTCGCCGATGGACTGGGCGGCGATGACGCCGACAGCCTCACCGGTGTTCACCGGCGTGCCGCGGGCAAGGTCGCGCCCGTAGCACATGCCGCAGACGCCCTGCCGCGCGTCGCAGGTCAGGACGGAGCGGATATAAACCTCCTCCACCCCGGCCTTCTCGACGGCGTCGGCCATCACCTCGTCCACGAGCGAGTCCCGCGCCGCGACGACCTCGCCGGTCTCCGGGTTGGTCACCTCGCGCTGGATCGTGCGACCCAGGATGCGCTCGGAGAGGGACGAGACGACCTCGCCCCCGTCCATCACGGCGCGAACCGTGATGCCGCGCTCCGTGCCGCAATCCCGGTCCACGATGATGCAGTCCTGCGCCACGTCCACCAGGCGGCGGGTCAGGTAGCCCGAGTTCGCGGTCTTCAGCGCCGTGTCCGCCAGGCCCTTGCGGGCGCCGTGGGTGGAGTTGAAGTACTCGAGGACGGTCAGGCCTTCCTTGAAGTTCGAGATGATCGGCTGCTCGATGATTTCGCCCGAGGGCTTGGCCATCAGGCCGCGCATCCCGGCCAGCTGGCGCATCTGCGCCGGCGACCCACGCGCACCGGAGTGGGACATCATCCAGACGGAGTTCGTCTGCTTGCCCATCTCCTGGCGGGAGATCTCCTTCATCATGGCGCCCGCCACCTCTTCCGTGGCGCGCGACCAGGCATCGACGACCTTGTTGTACCGCTCGCCGGCGGTGATGAGGCCGTCGAGGTACTGCTGCTCGAACTCCTTCACCTCGCCCTTGGTGCGGTCAATCATCTCGGCCTTGGAGGCCGGGATCATCATATCGTCCTTGCCGAAGGAGATGCCGGCCTTCGCCGCGTTGCGGAAGCCCAGCCCCATCAGGCGGTCGGCGAAGATCACCGACTCCTTCTGGCCGCAGTGGCGGTACACCGCGTCGATCACGTCGGAGATGCTGCGCTTCGTCAGCTGCCGGTTGATGATCGCGTAGGGCACGTTCGGGTGATGGGGCAGCAGCGTGCCCATCATCAGGCGGCCCGGCGTGGTGATCACGGTCTCGCGGGCGGGCTGACCGTCCCTGAAGCCCGGCACGGCGGCCAGGATCGCGGTGTGCAGCGTGACAGCGCCAGCGGCCAGCGCCTGCTCCACCTCACCCAGCCCGTCGAACACGGTCGGGCGGAAGGAGAGCGCCGCCTTCTCGTCCTCGTTCAGCTGGTCGGCGGACTTGCCGGCGGTGCCAGCGATCAGGGCGCGCTTGGCCTCGATCTCGGCCTTGTCCTGCCGGAACTCCGGCGTCTCCAGGCTGAGGTAGTAGAGGCCCAGCACGATGTCCTGGGACGGCACGATGATCGGCTTGCCGTTCGCGGGGCTGAGGATGTTGTTCGTGGACATCATCAGCACGCGCGCCTCCAGCTGGGCCTCAAGGCTCAGCGGGACATGCACGGCCATCTGGTCGCCGTCGAAGTCCGCGTTGAAGGCGGTGCAGACCAGCGGGTGCAGCTGGATCGCCTTGCCCTCGACGAGGATCGGCTCGAAGGCCTGGATGCCCAGGCGGTGCAGCGTCGGCGCCCGGTTCAGCATCACCGGGTGTTCGCGGATCACCTCCTCGAGGATGTCCCACACCTCGGGACGCTCCTTCTCCACCATCCGCTTCGCGGCCTTGATGGTGGTGGCGTGGCCGTACTTCTCGAGCTTCGAGTAGATGAAGGGCTTGAACAGCTCCAGCGCCATCTTCTTCGGCAGGCCGCACTGGTGCAGCTTCAGCTCGGGACCCACCACGATGACCGAACGGCCCGAGTAGTCCACGCGCTTGCCGAGCAGGTTCTGGCGGAACCGGCCCTGCTTGCCCTTCAGCATGTCGGAGAGCGACTTCAGCGGGCGCTTGTTGGCGCCCGTGATCGCGCGGCCCCGGCGGCCGTTGTCGAACAGCGCGTCCACGGCCTCCTGCAGCATGCGCTTCTCGTTGCGCACGATGATGTCCGGCGCGCGCAGCTCGATCAGCCGCTTCAGGCGGTTGTTGCGGTTGATGACGCGGCGGTACAGGTCGTTCAGGTCGGAGGTCGCGAAGCGGCCGCCGTCCAGCGGGACCAGCGGGCGCAGCTCGGGCGGGATCACCGGGACGACGTCCAGGATCATCCACTCCGGGCGCGCGCCGCCCTCGTTGAAGCTCTCGATGAGCTTCAGCCGCTTCACCAGCTTCTTGCGCTTGGCCTCGGAGGTGGTCTCCTTCAGCTCCGCGCGCAGCCGGGCGCTCTCCTTGTCCAGCTCGATGCCGGTCAGCATCGTCTTCACCGCCTCGGCGCCGATGCCGACAGTGAAGGCGTCCTCGCCGAACTCATCCATCTTGGACTGGTAGGCGTCCTCAGTCAGCAGCTGGTGCAGCTTGAGGTCGGTCAGGCCCGGCTCGAGAACCACGTAGCTCTCGAAATACAGGACCTTCTCCAGCTCCTTCAGCGACATGTCGACCATCAGGCCGACGCGGCTGGGCAGGGACTTCATGAACCAGATGTGCGCGACGGGAGAGGCGAGCTCGATGTGGCCCATGCGCTCGCGGCGCACCTTGGCCAGCGTCACCTCGACACCGCACTTCTCGCAGATGATGCCGCGGAACTTCATCCGCTTGTACTTGCCGCACAGGCACTCGTAGTCCTTGATCGGACCGAAGATGCGCGCGCAGAAAAGCCCGTCCCGCTCCGGCTTGAAGGTGCGGTAGTTGATCGTCTCGGGCTTCTTGATCTCGCCATAGGACCAGGAACGGATCTGCTCCGGGGAGGCGATGGTGATCTTGATCTGATCGAAGGTGACGGCCTGGCCGGTCTGGCCAAGGATCTTCATCAGCTCGTTCATGGGGCCTTCCTTCTAAGTCCAGCCTGCCACGCTCTCGCGCGGCGAAATCAGCGGCCGGCCCCGCTGGGAAGGGGCCGGCGCGATCCTTGTCAGACCTTAGCCGCGGTTCTCGAGGTCCACGTTCAGGCCAAGGGACTTCAGCTCCTTGGTCAGAACGTTGAAGCTCTCGGGGATGCCGGCCTCGAAGCTGTCCTGGTCGCGGACGATCGCCTCGTAGACCTTGGTGCGGCCGGACACGTCGTCCGACTTCACCGTCAGCATCTCCTGCAGCGTGTAGGCGGCGCCGTAAGCCTCCAGCGCCCAGACCTCCATCTCGCCGAAGCGCTGGCCGCCGAACTGCGCCTTGCCGCCCAGCGGCTGCTGGGTGACGAGCGAGTAGGGGCCGATGGAGCGGGCGTGGATCTTGTCGTCCACCAGGTGGTGCAGCTTCAGCATGTAGATGTAGCCGACGGTGACCTTGCGCTCGAACAGCTCGCCTGTGCGCCCGTCCACCAGCTGCATCTGGCCGGAGGTGTCCAGGCCTGCCTTCTCCAGCAGCCCCTCAATGTCCGAGATGCGGGCGCCGTCGAAGACCGGCGTCGCGATCGGCACGCCGCCGCGCAGGTTCTCGCCGAGCTCGAGCAGCTGGTCCTCGCTCATGTTGACGATGTCACGGTCCGTGATCTCGTCCCCATAGACCTCGCGCAGCTTCTCGATCAGCGCGTCCCGGGCGGCGCCGGCGCGGCGGTAGTCCTCGACCACCTCGCCGATCTGCTTGCCGATGTTCGCGCAGGCCCAGCCCAGGTGCGTCTCGAGGATCTGCCCGATGTTCATGCGCGAGGGCACGCCCAGCGGGTTCAGCACGAGGTCCACCGGCTGGCCGCTCTCGAGGAACGGCATGTCCTCGATCGGCACCACGCGGGAGACGACGCCCTTGTTCCCGTGACGACCGGCCATTTTGTCGCCCGGCTGCAGCTTGCGCTTCACCGCCACGAACACCTTGACCATCTTCATCACGCCGGGCGGCAGCTCGTCGCCGCGCTGCAGCTTCTCGACCTTGCTCTCGAAGCGCTTCTGCAGCCGCTCCACCGCCGCGTCGAACTCGCGCTTCAGCGCCTCGAGCTGCGCCTGGGCCGCGTCGTCGGACACGGAGATCTGGCGCCAGGTCATGCGGTTGAACTCGCCCAGCACCTCGTCGGTGATGACCGTGCCCTGCTTCACGCCCTTGAAGCCGCCGCCCGCCTTGCGGTTCAGCAGGATCTCGCGCAGCCGCCCCGTGAAGGAGCGCTCCTGGATGGCCCGCTCGTCGTCGCGGTCCTTCGCCAGGCGCTCGATCTCGGCGCGCTCGATCGCCATGGCGCGCTCGTCCTTGTCCACGCCGCGGCGGGAGAAGACGCGCACGTCCACGATCGTGCCGGAGACGCCCGGCGGCAGGCGCAGCGACGTGTCGCGCACGTCGGAGGCCTTCTCGCCGAAGATGGCGCGGAGAAGCTTCTCCTCCGGCGTCATCGGGCTCTCGCCCTTCGGCGTCACCTTGCCGACCAGGATGTCGCCCGGCTGCACCTCGGCGCCGATGTAGACGATGCCGGCCTCGTCGAGGTTGCGCAGCGCCTCCTCACCCACGTTCGGGATGTCGCGGGTGATCTCCTCCTGGCCCAGCTTAGTGTCGCGGGCGGAAACCTCGAACTCGTCGATGTGGATCGACGTGAACACGTCATCCTGGGCGATGCGCTCGCTGATCAGGATGGAGTCCTCGAAGTTGTACCCGTTCCACGGCATGAACGCGACGAGCGCATTCCGGCCCAGAGCCAGCTCGCCCAGCTCCGTGGAGGGACCGTCGGCAATGATGTCGCCGGCGCCCACCTCGTCGCCCACGCGGACCAGCGGGCGCTGGTTGATGCAGGTGGACTGGTTGGAGCGCTGGAACTTCCGCAGGCGGTAGATGTCCACGCCCTGGGTCGTGCCGTCCTCACCGGTGGCGCGCACCACGATGCGCGCGCCGTCGATGCTGTCCACCACGCCGTCGCGGCGCGCCACGATGCTGGCGCCGGAGTCCCGCGCCACCGCGGCCTCCATGCCCGTGCCCACGAGCGGGGCGTCGGACTTCACCAGCGGCACGGCCTGCCGCATCATGTTGGACCCCATCAGCGCGCGGTTGGCATCGTCGTTCTCAAGGAACGGGATCAGCGCCGCGGCAACGGAAACCAGCTGCTTCGGCGAGATGTCGATCGCCGTCACCTCCTCCGGCTTCACCAGCCGGAAGTCACCGGACTGGCGCACGGAGACCAGCTCGGAACGGAACTCGCCCGTCTCGCGGTCCACCTCGGCATCAGCCTGGGCGACGACGAGCTTCTCCTCCTCCATGGCGGAGAGGTAGCGCGGCTCGCCCGTGATCTTGCCGTCCTTCACCATCTGGTACGGCGTCTCGATGAAGCCGTACTTGTTCACCTTGGCGAAGGTGGCGAGGCTGTTGATCAGGCCGATGTTCGGACCTTCCGGCGTCTCGATCGGGCAGATGCGGCCGTAATGCGTCGGGTGCACGTCGCGCACCTCGAAGCCGGCGCGCTCGCGCGTCAGGCCGCCCGGGCCAAGCGCCGAGAGGCGGCGCTTGTGCGTCACCTCGGACAGCGGGTTGGTCTGGTCCATGAACTGGGACAGCTGGGAGGAGCCGAAGAACTCGCGCACCGCGGCCGCCGCCGGCTTGGCGTTAATGAGGTCCGTCGGCATCACCGTGTCGATGTCGACCGAACCCATCCGCTCCTTGATGGCGCGCTCCATGCGGAGCAGGCCGACGCGGTACTGGTTCTCCATCAGCTCGCCAACCGAGCGCACCCGGCGGTTGCCGAGATTGTCGATGTCGTCGATCTGCCCCTTGCCGTCCTTCAGCTCCAGCAGGGTCTTCACAGTCGCCAGGATGTCCTGCTTGCGCAGGGTCCGCAGCGTGTCCGGCGCCTCCTCCAGCGTGAAGCCCAGGCGCATGTTCATCTTCACGCGGCCGACTGCGGAGAGGTCGTAGCGCTCGCCGTCGAAGAACAGGCCGCGGAACAGCGTCTCGGCCGTCTCCGGGGTCGGCGGCTCGCCCGGGCGCATCACGCGGTAGATATCCATCAGCGCGTCGTCGCGGCTGGTGTTCTTGTCCACCGCCAGCGTGTTGCGCATCCAGGGGCCGACCGTGGAGTCGATCGCCAGGGTCGGCAGCCGGTCGTAACCAGCAGCCTCAATGGCGGCCAGCTTCGCCTCGGTCAGCTCCTCGCCCGCCTCGGCGTGGATCTCGCCGGTGGACATGTCCACCAGGTCCTCAGCAACGAAGCGGCCCAGCAGGTCGGTGCGGGAGACGAGCACCTCCTTCGTGCCCTCCTCCGCGATCTTGCGGGCGGCGCGCGGGTTGAGCTTCGTGTCCTTGGCGGCGACCACCTGGCCGGTGGCGGCATCCACCAGGTCCTCGGTCAGCTTCAGGCCGCGGAAGGCGTCCGGCTCATAGGGGCGCGACCAGCCCTGCTTGCCGTGCGCGAACAGCACCTGGTTGTAGAAGGTGCCGAGGATCTCCTGCGCGTCCATGCCGCGCACCTCGCCCGGCTCCAGCGGCATGTCGCGCTCGGCGCGCTTCGCCTCCGTATCCGAGGAGTCCAGGGCATAGAGCAGCGTCGTCGCCGGCAGCTTCCGCTTCCGGTCGATACGGACGTAGCAGATGTCCTTGGCGTCGAACTCGAAGTCCAGCCAGGAGCCGCGATAGGGGATCACGCGGGCGGCGAAGAGGTACTTGCCCGAGGAGTGCGTCTTGCCCTTGTCGTGGTCGAAGAACACGCCCGGGGAGCGGTGCATCTGGGAGACGATGACGCGCTCGGTCCCGTTGACGATGAAGGTGCCGTTGTCCGTCATGAGCGGGATATCGCCCATGTAGACGCCCTGCTCCTTGATGTCGCGGATGGAGCGGCTGCCCGTGTCCTCGTCGATGTCCCAGACGATCAGGCGCAGATGGGCCTTCAGCGGGGCGGCATAGGTCAGCCCGCGCTGGATGCACTCGTCCACGTCGTACTTCGGCTCCTCGAACTCGTAGCGCACGAATTCCAGGCTGCCGCGGCCGGCGAAGTCGTTGATCGGGAAGACGCTCTTGAAAACCTCCTGCAGGCCGGAGTTGGAGCGCATCTCCGCCGCCACTTCCATCTGCAGGAATGCCTCGTAGGAGGCGCGCTGCACGTCGATGAGGTTCGGCATCGGCGCCACCTCGGGCAGCCGCCCGAAGGACTTGCGGATGCGCTTCCGCCCCGTGAGGCCCCTGCCCTCGAAACCACCCTTCGAGATCGCGTTCATGCCAGCCCTGCGTCCCTTCGTCGTTCGGGGAGACCCGGGCGCCGCCGCGCGCCCCGCCCTCCCCGCATCACCACCGGCCCGCACCTGCGACCCGGCGAAAAGCGGGCGCGGGCGGAAACCCGTAGGTCTCCGCCCGGCCCTTAACCACTCTGTTCCCCCGCCCCGAGAGGCGGGGGATAGCCGACCGAGGTCTTACTTGACCTCGACCTTGGCGCCGTTCTCCTCGAGGACCTTGCGGATCTTCTCCGCCTCGTCCTTGGAAACGCCTTCCTTCACGGTCTTCGGAGCGCCCTCGACCAGGTCCTTGGCCTCCTTCAGGCCCAGGCCGGTGATCGTACGGATCTCCTTGATCACGTTGATCTTCTTGTCGCCGCCGTTGGCGAGAATGACGGTGAACTCCGTCTGCTCCTCAGCGGCCGGGGCAGCAGCCCCACCGCCGGCAGCCGGGGCCGCGGCCACGGCGACGGGCGCCGCGGCGGAAACGCCCCACTTCTCCTCGAGCATCTTGGAGAGCTCAGCGGCCTCCAGGACGGTGAGGGAGGACAGCTCGTCAACGAGCTTCGCGAGATCGGCCATGATGATGTCCTTTGATCTAATGGCTTGACTTGACGTTTGCAACCCCGGGTGCCGCCTTTATGGGCAACCCACCCGGGGATACGGCGTTTCAGGCGGCTTCCGCGCCCTCGGAGGACCCATCCTTGTCGGCATAGGCCTTGAACACCCGCGCCAGCTGCCCGGCCGGAGCCTGCAGCACGCCCGCGATGCGCGTCGCCGGGGTCTGGATCAGACCCAGCAGCTGCGCCCGCAGCGTCTCGAGCGAGGGCAGCTCGGACAGAGCCTTGACGCCGTTGACGTCCAGGGTCTGCGTCCCGATCGCCCCGCCCAGGATCACGAACTTGTCGTTACCCTTGGCGAACTCCACGGCGGTCTTCGCCACGGCCACCGGATCCTTCGACCACGCGAGCGCGGTCGGGCCCTTCAGCAGCGGCGAGATGCCCTGGAAGCGGGTGCCTTCGAGGGCGAGATTGGCCAGCCGGTTCTTCGCGACCTTGTACGTCGCACCGGCCGCCCGCATCCGGCGCCGCAGATCATCCACCGCCGCGACCGTCAGCCCGTTGTTCTGGGCGACGAGCACGAAGGAGGTGTCGGCGAACACCGAACCGAGGGTGGCGACGAACTCGCGCTTCTCCGTACGGTCCATTCCCGTCTCCTACGAAAAGCCGGTGCCTGGTGGAGGGGCCCCGGCCGGTTCACACGGGGGCGACCCTGCAAGGAGCCACCCCGGTTCGCCTGTCAGATGAAAGCCGGAAGCCAAGCCAAGCCCGCCAGGGTAGTCCTGGCAGATCATCGTCTCTGGCACCCCGTCTCCCCGTTGCGGGCTCTCGCCCATTAAGGTCCTACCTTCGCAGAAGGATCGGCCACACCAGGTCTCGGACAGGTCGGGCGGGTTTCCCCGCCCTGCCCGCCCACCCTCGCGGGGTGGGCGAATTTCACGCCCCGGGCCGTAGCCCCGGGCAAAAACTCAGGCGGAGAGGCTCGCCACGTCCACCTTCAGGCCGGGCCCCATGGAGGAGGACACGGCCACCTTCTTCACGTAGGTGCCCTTGGCGCCCGTCGGGCGGGCGCGCTGGATGGCGTCCACGAAGGCCTTGGCGTTCTCGAGCAGCTTGTCGGCCTCGAAGCTCGCCTTGCCGATGCCGGCGTGCACGATACCCGCCTTCTCCGCGCGGAACTCCACCTGGCCGGCCTTGGCGGCCGAGACGGCGCCCTTCACGTCCATGGTAACCGTGCCGAGCTTCGGGTTCGGCATCAGGCCGCGCGGGCCGAGAACCTTACCGAGGCGGCCCACCAGGCCCATCATGTCCGGGGTGGCGATGCAGCGGTCGAAGTCCATCGTGCCGCCCTGGACCGTCTCCATCAGGTCCTCGGCGCCCACGATGTCGGCGCCGGCCGCGCGGGCCTCGTCGGCCTTCGGGCCGCGGGCGAACACGGCCACGCGCACGGTCTTGCCCGTGCCGTTCGGCAGGCCCACGACGCCGCGGACCATCTGGTCGGCGTGGCGCGGGTCGATGCCGAGGTTCATCGAGATCTCGATGGTCTCGTCGAACTTGGCGTTGGCGTTCGCCTTGGCGGTCGCGATGGCCTCGGCCAGCGCGTAGTTCTTGTCGAGGTCAGTGCCCTCGGCGATCTTGCGGAGACGCTTGCCCTGCTTGGCCATCGATCAGCCCTCCACCACGCTCATGCCCATGGCGCGGGCGGAGCCGGCCAGCATCCGAACCGCGGCCTCTTCGGTCTCGCAGTTCATGTCCTTCATCTTCACCTTGGCGATCTCGGCCAGCTGCGTCTTCGTCACGCGGCCGACGACGCCACCCTTGCCCGGGGTCTGGCTGCCCTTCTCGATCTTCGCCGCCTTCAGCAGGAAGTAGGTGTTGGGCGGGGTCTTGGTGATGAAGGAGAAGGTGCGGTCCGAGTAGGCGGTGATCACCACCGGCGTCGGGGTCCCGGGCTCCATGCCCTGGGTGGCCGCGTTGAATTCCTTCACGAACTGCATGATGTTCAGGCCGCGCTGACCCAGCGCCGGGCCCACCGGCGGGGACGGATTCGCCTTGCCCGCGGGGATCTGCAGCTTGATGTAGCCGACGATCTTCTTCGCCATCTCTGGCACCTCTCTCGATCAGAGGCCCGCGGTACCGGCGGCCCGCCCCATAAGTCCGGGGCGCTGGCCTCCCGCGTTCCTGAAAACGCGCGGCGGCCGGGCGGGGAAAACCCCCGGCCCGGCCGGCGCGGGGGCGGCTTATAGGCGGCGCGGCCTCGCGAGTCCAGCAATAGTTTCATCCCCGGGCGGCACGGAGCGGGCAGGAGCTGCCGGCACCCTCGCCCAACCAGGCCCGCTCCGGCCGCTTGTTGTCGGGCCGGTCAAATCACGTCCCGGTTCACGTCCTTGTAAAGGAGGTACTCACAGACCTCGTTCCCCGTCGCGTAGATCTGCTGCGGCACGTAGGGCCCCATCCACACGAAGTCGCCGGTCCAGAGCTCGTGCCAGTCCCGCCCCAGCAGCTGCAGCGCCTGCCCCTGGAGCATGACCATCCCGTGCTCCATCACATGCGTCTCGATGCACCAGAAATGGGCGCCGGGCGCGTAGCACATGATGTTCATCTCGAAGTCCATGGGCATCTCGCGCAGCCCGATGAGGCAGTACCGCCAGCGCGGCCCGCTCTCCTCCTTCAGCGCCGTGTCCCGGTGCCCGACGATGACCTTCGGCCGCGGCACGCCGGCCGCGGGCTGATAGGCCTTGCGGACCCAGATGGCCCGCGCCTCCCCCTCCCCCGCATTCCGCACGGCGTAGGGCACGCCCTGCGGCACATAGACATAGGCGCCCACGCCCAGGGCATGGGTCTCCCCCTCCACCGTCACCTCCAAAGCTCCGGCCTGGACGTAGAGGAAGGCCTGGACCCCCTCGTCCACCGCCCCGGCGCTGCCGGTCCCGGGCGGCAGGATCAGCATCGCCTGGGCGAAGCGCGCACCCATCTGCCGGCTGGTTTGGAAACGCACGACAACGCCCGGCCAGTTCGGCAGCAGGCTGTCCATGATCCCCTCGGGCGGGAAGACGCAGTAGTTCGGCGTCAGCATCGTCCGGTTGTGGCCGATGATGCCGGGCGGAGGGTTCGGAGTGGGAACGCGCATGGACCTGCCTTGAGAGTGATGGGCGTGGGCACCACGCCAGCCCTGTGCCGTCTAGCAAGTCGCCTGCCGCGCGTCCCGCATGAGTGCCCGGAATCGAAAGGGCCGCGCCGGAGAACCGGCGCGGCCCTGAAAGGCAGCGGGGCGTTGCGCCCGGGATCAGGCCTTCTCGACCTGCCCGTACTCCAGCTCCACCGGCGTCGCGCGGCCGAAGATGGAGACGGAGACCTTCACCCGGCCCTTCTCCTCGTCCACTTCCTCCACCACGCCGTTGAAGCTGGTGAAGGGGCCGTCCGCCACGCGCACGTTCTCGCCCACCTCGAAGGTGATGGCGGGGCGGCGCGGCTTCTCCACCGTGTCCTGCACCTGCTGGAGCATCCGCATCGCCTCGCGCTCCGGGATGGGGCTGGGCTTGTTGCGGGCGCCGAGGAAGCCGGTGACCTTCGGCGTGTCCTTGACGAGGTGCCAGGCCTCGTCGGTCATCTCCATCTTCACCAGCACATAGCCCGGGAAGAACTTGCGCTCGGTGTTCACCTTCTGGCCGCGCCGCACCTCGACCACCTCCTCGGAGGGGACCAGCACGTCCTCGATCCGGTCGGCCAGCCCCTTCTGGGCGGCCTGCTCCTTGATCTGCTGGGCGATCTTCTTCTCGAAGCCCGAGTAAACGTGGACCACGTACCACTTTTTGTCGGCCATGGCCGCGAAGCTCCCGATCTTTGGCGCCGCCGCCTCCGGCCGGGGTATCCCTAGGGCCTCCCCTGGGGCATCCCCTGGCCTCCGGCGCGGCGCGGAGAAATTGCCGTCAGGCGAATCCGAACAGCAGGCGCATGCCGGTTTGGATCACCCAGTCCGTCACGAGGAAGAACACCGCCGCCAGCGCCGACAGGGCAAGCACCAGCCCGGTGGTGATCAGCGTTTCCTTGCGGCTCGGCCAGGTGACGCGCCCGATCTCCTGGCGGACATCACGGAAGTAGCCCACAGGATTGAAACCGGCCACGTCAGGCCCCCTCCCGGCGCGGGGCCCTCTGGAGAGGCCCAGGGACGGTCCGGCGCCATGCCGAAAATGGTCATGCGCGGCCCGCCCTGGCAGGGGCGGAGGGTCTCGAACCCCCAACCTCCGGTTTTGGAGACCGGCGCTCTAGCCAATTGAGCTACGCCCCTAAGGCAGGACCGCGCAGGGGGCGTGCCTTACGGCAAGGCGCGCCCGCTGTCGAGAGGGCGTGATCAGCCAACCGCCAAACGATGCCCCGTGGCCCCCAGCGCGGCGCCCCAGGCAACCGGATCGCCGCGCCATCCATGCCCGTCCGTCTCCGTCACGGTGATGGCCTCGATGCCCTCCGGCACCGCATCCGGCGGGTAGTTCACGGCCAGAAGGTGGAAATCTCCGCCCGGCGCCACCCCCTCCAGCGCCTCCCGCAGCCGCGCCAGCGCGGCCGGGTCGTCGCTCTTGTGCCGTTCCCGCACGTAGAGCACCGGCCCCTCCGCCGCGGCCTTCCGCATCCGCCCGGCGAGATTCGCGAATCGCCCGGCCGCTCCGGGGATGTGCTCCTCCCACCCCGCCAGGATCGGCTGCCCCTGGCCCGAGGGGAAATCGTGCTGGTGCAGGATGCCCAGGCGCGCGTTCCGCACGGTCTGGATCACCCCCTTGTCGTCCTTCACCGGCTTGAGCTGGGCGGCGTCGAAGACCCGCGCGGCGTCCAGCCCCTCCTCCAGGCAGGTGATCAGCCCGGCCAGGGGCAGGATGAACCAGTCGAAGGGGTACTTCCCCTCGTGTCCGAAATGCAGGCGCAGGTTGTGCGTCAGGCGGCAGCGGGAGCCGAGGGGGATGACATGGCGGAATTCCATGCTCAGCGCGGCACCCTCTCCATGTAGTCCTGGCACAGCACGCGCAGCACAGCCCGCTGGAAGGAAACCGGGTCGCGCGTGTCGATCCCGTACTGGTTCAGCGCCAGGAACAGGTAGCGCCGGATGAAGCCCGGATCATGCCCCGCCACCGCCGTGGCCAGCGCGGCGGGCGCCGCATCGGGGTCGGCCAGCTCCGTTGCCGCCACCCGGTACTCGGCCTTTCCCGCCGCGACCACGGGCTTCCCGTGCAGCAGCGCCTCGAACCCCACCCCGGAATTGACGGTCAGCACCGCCCGCGCCCGCGAGATGAGCGCGTGGACTGATGCCCGGCTGACCGAGACCGGCCCCTCCGGCAGTGCCTCCAGGAAGCGGCCTACCGCTGGGTCCTTGCAGTGCGGGTGGCGCTTGATCACCACCGGCACGCCGGCCCCCGCCAGGGCCGCGACCATGCGCCTCACCCCATCCAGGTAGGGCGCCTCGAAGAGCTTCAGCGCGATCACCGAATCATTTGGTAGTTGAAGGGGCAGGAAAATGAACCCCTCCCCCTCCACCGGCACGGAGGCGTCCTGCCGGTACTTGGACCGCCCCTCGGCCAGCCAGGGCCGGGTCCGCGTCTCGTGGAAGGCATCCGCGATGGCGGCATCCACCGCCAGCACGTCCCGCCGCTCCAGCCCCGCCAGCTCCGACCAGCCGGAATAGCCCAGCCGGTCGAAGGAGAGCATGTGCGGCAGGGCACCGGCCTTGTAGTGCCAGCGGCCCGTCGCCTTGCCGTTGCTGTGCCAGGTTAGCCGGACCGGCGGCCTCTCCGCATCGCCCCCGGGCAGCGGCTCGTGCGGGGAGTGCAGGAGCAGGGGCGCGTTCGCCTCCGCCAGCACCGGCAACACCCCGTCCCGCAACTGCCGGTATTCCGGCGCCTCCACCCGGTGCGCCATGGTCCAGAGCGGCCGCGTCACCCCCTGCAGGATGCGGATGGCGGGCATGGGGTCCGCCACGCGCCAGGTCTCGCGGACCATCTTGCGGACCACCGGCCAGAAATCCGTCCGCCCCTTCCAGAACACCGCCTCCAGCGCCGCCCCTTCGGGGATCGCCAGCGCGGATTCATCGGTCAGGGGCATGGCGCGCCTCAGTCCCGCGGGGGCGGGTCCTGCACCACCAGGGTGCGGGCCAGCCGGTCGTGCCAGCACTGCCGGCGCGGGTCCCAGAGCATCCAGAGATAGCCCAGCCCCAGCGGAAGGCCGGAGACGATGTAGCCGATGTAGCGGGCCACCAGCCGCGGAAAGGGCGGCATACCCCCCGTATCGGCATCCACGACCCGCAGCCGCATGACCAGCTTGCCCGGCGTTGCCTGCCGCGTGACCCAGAAGAGGAGGATGATGAGCGCGGAGATGAGCTGGAGCAGCAGGTCCGCGCCGGGCGAGAGGTCCTGCCCGCCGCGAAGCCCCTCTCCCATCACGGAGAGGATCAGCCCCAGCGGCAGCATCCAGGCGGCATCGATCAGCTGCGCCGCCACCCGCGGCCAGAACCCGGCCAGCTCCACACCGCGCCCATCGGACATGCCGCCCTCCACCCCGGCTCTTCTCCGTGGCGCGGCGGGGCTTGTCCAGCCCTGCCGTCGGCGCCCTGCGTCGTCAGCCCACCGGCTCCGGCGCTTCCAGCAGGGCGCGCCACGGCCCGGGCCGGGCGGCCAGCTCGGCGGGGGATCCCTGCTCCCGCACCTGCCCCTCGCCCACCACAACGATCCGGTCGAAGCCCCGCAGGGTGGAGAGGCGATGCGCCACCGCGATCACGGTGCGCCCGCGCATCAGCCGCTCCAGCGCCGCCTGCACCGCCTCCTCGGATTCCGTGTCCAGGGCGGAGGTCGCCTCGTCCAGCAGCAGGATCGGCGCGTCCTTCAGCAGGGCGCGGGCGATCGCCAGCCGCTGCCGCTGCCCGCCGGAGAGACGGGCGCCGCGCTGCCCCACCTCCGTCCGGAAGCCCTGCGGCAGCGCCTCGATGAACTCCCGGCAGTGGGCGGCCTCGGCGGCGCGCAGGACCTCCGCATCCGTCGCGTCCGGGCGGCCGTAGCGGATGTTCTCCAGCACGGACCGCTGGAACAGGGAAACATCCTGCGGCACCACCGCCAGCATGGCCGCCAGGCTCGCCTGGGTGGCGCCGGCGATATCCTGCCCGTCGATCAGGATGCGCCCGGATCCCGGCGCCCCAAGCCGCTGCAGCAGCGCCAGCGCCGTGGACTTGCCCGAGCCGGAGCGCCCGACCAGCCCGACCCTCTCCCCCGGCGCGATGGAGAGGTCGAAGTGCCGCAGCACGTGGCCGCTGCCGGGATAGGCGAAGGAGACGTCCTGGAAGGACACGGCCCCGCCCCGCGCACTGATCGGCGCCGCGTCCTCCCGGTCAGCCAGGGCATGCGGCACCAGCAGCGCCCGCACCGCCTCGGACAGGCGCGCGACGTGCTGGGTCAGCTCCACCAGCGCCACAGCCAGATCGCGGGTGCCGTGCAGGATCACGAAGCCCAGGCCGCAGGCCATCACCACGTCGCCCGTGGTCGCCCGCCCGGCCTGCCAGAGCAGCAGCGCCCAGCAGAGCAGCCCCACCGTCAGCGCCACCGTCGCCACGGCATGGGCCAGGCGCAGCTTTTCCAGGTAGCGCAGGCTGCGCTTGCGGGAGGCGACCTCCTGCCCGACCGTCGTGCCGAAGCGCTGGCGCTCCCGGATCGTGGCGCCGAAGGCGCGGACGAGGCCGATGTTCTGCACCACGTCCACCAGTTCCCCATCCACCGCCGCGGCTTTCGCGGCGTAGTCCTGGTGCAGGTCGCGCCCGCGCCCGGCGGCCCAGGTGAGCAGCGCGGCCATCCCGGCGGCGATCGTGAACAGCACCCCGGCCATCACCGGATCCACCCCCGCCAGGAAGGCGATGGCGACGCAGACCGCGACCATGGGCGGCAGCGCGTTCCAGGTGATGGTGGAGAGAACGGTCCAGGCGGCATTGGCGGTGGCGCTGATCCGCCCGGCCATCAGCCCCGGCGAGCGCTCCGCGAAGTAGTCCGGCGCGTGGCCTGAGAGGTGGTGGAACAGGTCCGAGCGCAGGTCGCCCGTAACCCGCGTGAAGCTGTCCGCTGCGATCCAGCCGCCGAGGCGCCAGAGGAGGTTGTCCCCCGCCACGATGGTCCCCAGCACGCCCAGCGCCATCCAGGGGGCGCCGCCCGCCCCGGGCCCGGCCGCGAGCGTGTCCACCAGGTGCTTCACCGCGTATTGCGAGCCCACGGAGCAGCCCACCGCCGCCAGCACGGCCGCCAGAACCACGGCGTGCGCCGCCCGGTGCAACAGCACGTAGCGCAGCAGGAAGGCGATGGGCCTCTCGGCATAGGGCAGCAGCGCCACACGGTCGTCCTGGGATTCGCGTGCAGGAGGGCGGACCAGGCTCTCGGGCCGGGTGGTCCGGGAAGCGCCGAAGACGGTTGCCGACATGCAGAGTCCTTCTCGCCCGGTCCCGACGGAGCCGGGACGCGATCCTTCCGAGAGACGTGCCTTCCCTCCCCTTCCAGCCGCCGCGCGCGGCCGGACCGGCCCTTGCCGGGCCCTGCGGAAGGGCAAAGCGCCTGGAACGGCATCAGTTTCTGGCGGGATTGGGGTGCAACTGCCCCTTTTCAGCCGCATTCCCTGCGTTGGGAGGCAGAAGACAAGAAAAGTTAAGCGGCGGGAGGCGCCCCTTGCAGGAGAAGCCGTGATGCGTATTGCCCAGGTTGCACCGCTGCACGAGGCCGTTCCCCCCAAGCTCTATGGCGGGACAGAGCGGATCGTCTCCTTCCTCACGGAAGCGCTGGTGGAGCGCGGCCACGAGGTCACGCTCTTCGCGACCGCGGACGCGGTGACGAAGGCGAACCTCGTCCCGATGCGCGACAAGGCCCTACGCCTGGACCCCACAGTTAGGGACTGCTGCGCCCCCCACATGCTGATGCTGGAGACGGTGGCGCGCCGGGCGGCGGAGTTCGACGCCATCCACTTCCACCTGGACTACCTGCCCTTCTCCCTCTTCAGCCGGCAATCCGTGCCCTGGGTGACGACGCTGCACGGCCGCCTGGACCTGCCGGAGCTGGAGCCGGTCTTCGACGCCTTCCCGGAGGCGCGGGTGGTCTCCATCTCCGACGCCCAGCGCCGCCCCCTGCCCCGGGCCAACTGGGCCGCCACGATCCACCACGGCCTGCCGCGCGACCTGCTGACGCCCCAGGGGAGCCCATCCGGCGATGGCTCGGATGGATATCTCGCCTTCCTCGGCCGCATCTGCCCGGAGAAGCGGCCTGACCGCGCCATCAAGATCGCGTCCCTCTCCGGCGTGCCGCTGAAGATGGCCGCAAAGGTGGACAAGGTGGACGCCGAGTACTTCGCGAAGGAGATCGAGCCCCTGCTCGGCGGCGCCGACGTCGATTTCGTGGGCGAGATCTGCGACATCCGGAAGCCCGGCTTCCTCTCCGGCGCCCGCGCCCTGCTGCTGCCGATCGACTGGCCTGAACCCTTTGGGCTGGTGATGATCGAGGCAATGGCCTGCGGCACCCCCGTGATCGCCTATCCCGCCGGCTCCGTGCCGGAGGTGGTGGAGGACGGGCTGACGGGCTTCATCGTCCGCAACGAGGAGGAGGCCGCCGCCGCCGTGGCCCGGCTGCCCACCCTGGACCGCGCCCGCATCCGCCGCCGCTTTGAGGAGCGCTTCACCGCCGACCGCATGGCCGCGGACTACGAGGCGCTGTACGAGCGGATGATGACGGAGACCCGCCCGCGCATCCGTCTGGCCGCCGGGGACTGAGGCAGCTCCGGCTCAAGGCCTCACGCCGAAAGGCAGCGCCCTACAGCGTTGCCTCCTGAAGGGGCGGTAGGGCCAGCCGGCCCTCCAGAGCCCGGCCCAGCGCTTCCTCCAGCCCCCAGGGCGCAAGGGTGAAGCGCTGGTGCCGCGCTGCCAGCGGGTCGTCCGCCGGCGGCTCGCCGATAGCCCGAGGATCCACGTCCGTCACGGTGGAGCGGTCAAGGTAATCCCAGCTCGCCCCGGCGCGGGGGTGATGAAAGGTGATGGTCGGCCGCCGCAGCAGCCAGGAAGTGATCATCGCCCCCGTGCCGCGTGTGGTCAGCGCCAGGTCGCAGCGGGCCAGCACCGGCACCTTCCCCGCCGCGGACCGGCCGAAGATCCGCATCTGCTCCGCCAGCGGCACCTCCAGCCCTTCCGTGATGGCGGCAGCCATGGCTTCGATCCGTCCCATCACCTCCTTGTCCTTGGGGGTGGGCGGGCCGGAAAGGGTCCAGCCGTCCCACACCACCTCCAGCTCCAGCCCCGCCGCCGCGCAGGCGGCGCCGAGGCGGCGGAGGACGTAGCGAAAAGCCTCCACCGCGTTCACCACGCGCTGCCGCTCCGCATCCAGCGAGATCATCACTCGGAACCGTCCTGACGGTCCGGGCGGCACGCCCTCGATCAACGGTGCCAGCCGCACCGAGAGCCAGGCCGCGTCCGGATAGCCGCCGAAGCGATAGACGCGATGCGCGTCCAGCCCGGAGAGGAGGACGGTGTCCGTCAGGCGGTCGCTCCCCACGCTCAGCCGGTCCAACGACGCCAGGGTGGGAAAGACCGCGAAGGGGTCCATGGCGCAGAGGTCCGGCGCCACGAGCAGCATCCCGCCCTTCTCCCCGAAGCCGAGGATGGCCGCCTCCTGCTCGTCCAGATAGGCCAGGCTCTGGCGGAGGTAGTGGCTCGGGCGGTTGTCGCCGATCAGAAAGGCCCGGCGCAGCCCGCCCCGCGTGGCCCGGCGGAGCCAGCCCGCCCAGGGCAGCGGGCGGAGCAGGAACCCTTCCAGCACGGTCCGCAGCGTGCCGCGCATGTCCAGCCGGAAATCGGTGAGGACCAGGAAGAGCCGCTCAACCGGGTGGAACAGGCCCACGGGCATGTAGCCGATGGAGACCAGCAGGAGCAGCCGCCCCCCGTCCAGGCAGGGCGTGATCTGGAGGTGCTGGAACGGCACGCTGCCGAGGACCAGCGCCTCCTGCCCCGAAACCGGCGCGGGAATGCTGCGCCCGTCCTCATGCACCAGGAAGGCGGCGTTCAGGGCCTTGTAGCGGGCCATCCAGGTGCGGTGGGCGTAGGCGGCCCGGATCCGCCCGTGCAGCGCCTCGTCCTGGCCATGCGGCCCATCCCCGGGGCCGAGGGGGCCGAAGAGGTCCACCACCTCGCAGGCCGCGGTGAGGGCCGCTGGCCCGTACTTAGGGTCCGGCTCCCGCCCGGGGTAGCGGAAGTGCCGCAGGTCCAGCCCGCAGAGCGCGGCCATGTCGCGCGCCGCCCGCAGCGCCGCATCGCGCCGGGCCTGCCCTGAGAGCGCCGGCGCCGCGGGGATGATCGGGTCGGGGCCGGGTTCCTCCATTCGCGCAAACTGGCAGGAGGGGTGGGAACGGGAAAGGGCGCGCCTCGGCCTGCGCAGAAGGCTTTACTAACCGGCCGCCAGCTCTCCGCACCGCACCCAGGCCCGCCGCATTTCCGGGACGAGGCTGTCGGGCGAGCGGATGCCTCTCCGACGCGTCGCGGACGAGGCCTCCGTCATCGGCCTTCCGGCGGCGGGTGGGTCGGGCGGATATCCAGCCGGGCACCAGCCGCGCGGCGCAGGGCGTCCTCCACGCCCCAGGGAGCGAGGAGGACGCGGTTCCCTCTGTCCTCCCCGGGGGCATCGGCGAGGGCACGGGGGTCGATCTCGTGCGCCGTGGCCTCGTCCAGCTCGACGCGCCGGGCGCCGTTGCGGGCCCAGGTGATGGTCGGGCGGCGCAGCAGCCAGGAGGAGAGCTGGGTGATGACGCCTTGCGCCGAGACGACGAGGTCGCAGCGCAGGATCTCCGGCAGCTTCTCAAGGGGGGAGAGGCCGAAGACGCGCCGCTGCTCCCCGATCGGGGCGTCCAGCCCGTCGAGGATGGCGGCGACGAGGGGTTCGGCACGCCCGGCGACCGTATCCGCCTCCCAGGGGCGCGCGGGGGCTGCCCAGGCATCCCAGACAAGGTCGAGGGCGCTGCCATCCCTCGCGCAGGCCTCGGCCAGGGTGCGCAGAAGGGAGCGGAGGGCTTCCGGCTCGTTCGCGGTGCGGCGGCCATCCGCGTCGAGGGAGATCATGGCGCAGTAGCGCCGCCCCGGCGGGGGCGGCGGGGCGGCGGCGATCAGCGGTGCGAGGCGGCGGCGCAGCCAGGCGGCGTCTGGGTAGAAGTTGGCGCGATAGACGCGGTGCGCGTCGTAGCCGCCCGCGAGCAGCGCGTCGGTGAGGCGGTCCCCGGGGAGGGTGAGGCGGTCGAGCTGGGCGAGAGAGGGAAGCACCGCGAAGGGGTCGAGGGCGCAGAGGTCCGGCGCCGCCACGAGAAGCCCGCCGTCGCGCACGAAGGCGCGGATCGCCGCCTCCTCTCGGTCGAGCCAAGCGAGGCTTTGGCGGATGAAGTGGCCGGGGTGCTGGTCGGCGATGACGAGGGCGCGGCGCAGGCCGGCGCCGGTGGCGCGGCGCATCCAGTCGAGCCAGAGGCCCGGGCGGGAAAGTAGGTGCTCGAGGAGGGTTCGCAGCGCGGCGCGCGGGTCGGGCGCATGGGCGGAGAGGACGAGGAAAAGGCTGTCGGCGGGGTGGTAGAGGCCGACCGGCACGGGGCCGAGGGCGACGAGGAGGAGTGGCCGGTCGCCGTCGAGAAGGAGCGACACCTGATACTGCCCCAGGGGCAGGCTGCCGAGCAGGGCGGCCTCCCCGCCGCTCAGGGGAGCGGGGATGTGCCGGTGCGGGACATGCGCGAGGAAAGCCTCGTTGAGCGCCCGGGCGCGCTCTAGCCAGGCCTTGCGCGCCCAGGCTGCGCGGATGCGGGCACGAAGAGCCGGGTCAGCGCCGTGCGGGCCAGCGCCGGGGCCGAGAGGGCCGAGGACGTCCACCACCTCGCAGGACCCGACCAGGGCGGCGGCGCCGGGCTTCGGGCGGGAAAACTGGCCGGGATCGATGCCGAGAAGGGAGGCGAGACCTTCGGCGGCGTCGCCCGCTACCGCCTTCTCGCGGCGGCGGGCGGCCTCCACGGCGTCGGTCCAGCCCTGCACGAGACCCTGCGGCTCGGCCAGCAGGGCGACGCCGGCGGCGGTGCGCGCGACCGTCGCGGCATCGCCCTCGGGGTCGTGGTGGCGGTGCCGGAGCGTGGCGCGGTGGGCGATCCAGCGGCGGAGATCGAGGCGGGCGGCCTCGCGGAAGGCGCGGGCGTCCCAATGGGGGGCGAGGTCGATTCCGAGGCGCTCCCCGAGCATCGGGAGGAGACGGTCGGGGTCGAGGGCCGTGATGCCGGTGCCAGCATCGGGCAGGCCGTCGCGCCGCATTCCCTCCACCTGGCCCGCGGTTGCGTCGAGCCAGGCGGCGTCTGGGGAGCGCGCGGAGACGGCGGCCTCGGCCATGCGCTCCCCGGGGCGGCGAACGAGGACGTCGACGGACGCGGCGACGCGGCCGACAAGCTGCAAACCGTGCAGCGCGGACCCTTCGGAGAAGAGGAGGCGGCCGGCGGAGCGGTACAGGCGGATCTGCGCGGCGACCGGCAGGGCCTCGGGATGGGCCACGACAACCCCGGCCGCGGCAAGGACGGAGTCGATGAAGGCCTCCCCCGCGATCCTGCCTTCAAGGCTCCGCGGCGTGACGCGCGCGCGGGAGAGGAGGACGGTGCGGCCGGCGAGGTCGGGGTCGGCCGGGCCGGCGACGGCAGCATCCAGCAGGTCGAGATAGGCGGGGTCGGGGGGCGGGCCGTGCATCCGCTCGGCCTGGGGGAGGACGTGGAGGGTGCGGACCGTCACCGGCTCCCGCACGAGAACGACGCGATCGCGCCCGACGCCCCAGGCGTCCAGGATGGCCCAGAAGAAGCCGGGCGGGCTGTCGCCACGCGGATCCGGCGTGAAGAGGAGTGGGAGGCCGGGCCAGCTTCGGGCGGAAGCGAGAATCCGCATGCCGAAATCGACGATCGCGTGGCCGAAATGGAAGCACCAGGGGCCGCACCAGGCGGCTTCCGCGATGGCGGGAAGAGGGCCGGCGGGCGGGTCGGGCGCGGTGTCGTAGGGAGTGGGGTGAAGGCCGCGGCAGTGGCGCGCGTCCACCTGGGCAGCGAAGTCGGGCCAGATCGGGCCGGTCTTCAGCTCGTGGGGCTCGGGCCTCCAGCCCATGGCGGCGGTCGGGGCGACGATGACGTCGCGAAAGCTCGGCATCGCCGGAGATGAGGAGGGGCGGCGGTGCCGCCCCTCCTCGGTCGGATTACTTCTGGATGCTGGCGACGACGCCGGCGCCGACGGTGCGGCCGCCCTCGCGGATGGCGAAGCGCAGGCCCTGGTCCATGGCGATCGGGGCGATGAGCTCCACGTCCATGGCGACGTTGTCGCCCGGCATCACCATCTCCACGCCCTCGGGCAGCTTCACCACGCCCGTCACGTCGGTCGTGCGGAAGTAGAACTGCGGCCGGTAGTTCGTGAAGAACGGCGTGTGGCGACCGCCCTCCTCCTTCGTCAGGATGTAGGCCTCGGCCTTGAACTGCGTGTGCGGCGTGATCGCGCCGGGCTTGGACAGAACCTGCCCGCGCTCCACGTCCTCGCGCTTCGTGCCGCGCAGCAGCGCGCCGATGTTGTCGCCCGCCTCGCCGCTGTCCAGCAGCTTGCGGAACATCTCGACGCCCGTCACCGTCGTCTTCACGGTGTCCTTCAGGCCGACGATCTCGACTTCCTCGCCCACCTTGACGATGCCGCGCTCAACGCGGCCGGTCACCACGGTGCCGCGGCCGGAGATCGAGAACACGTCCTCGATCGGCATCAGGAACGGCAGGTCCTTCGGGCGCTCCGGCTGCGGGATATAGGCGTCCACCGCCTCCATCAGCTTCAGGATCGCCTGCTCGCCGATCTCGGGCTGCTTGTCCTCGAGGGCCATCAGCGCGGAGCCGTGGATGATCGGGATGTCGTCGCCCGGGAACTGGTAGGAGGAGAGGAGCTCGCGCACCTCCATCTCGACCAGCTCCAGCAGGTCGGGGTCGGCCATGTCGACCTTGTTCAGGAACACCACCAGCGCCGGCACGCCGACCTGGCGGGCCAGCAGGATGTGCTCGCGCGTCTGCGGCATCGGGCCGTCGGCCGCCGAGACCACCAGGATCGCGCCGTCCATCTGCGCCGCACCCGTGATCATGTTCTTCACGTAGTCGGCGTGGCCGGGGCAGTCCACGTGCGCGTAGTGGCGGTTGGCCGTCTCGTACTCGACATGCGCCGTCGAGATCGTGATGCCGCGCGCGCGCTCCTCGGGCGCCTTGTCGATCTGGTCGTACGCCGTGAACGACGCACCACCCGACTTCGCCAGAACCTTCGTGATCGCCGCCGTCAGGGACGTCTTGCCGTGGTCAACGTGACCAATCGTCCCGATGTTGCAGTGCGGCTTGTTCCGCTCGAACTTCGCCTTCGCCATTCGCGTCGCGTCCTATCTCTCCGGGGGCCGGGCAGGCCCCCTGCCTGCGGGTGCAGGGCCTGTTGTGATCGCTAGGTGGTGATGAAGGCGGCGCTTTTCAGGCCCCGGGAAGGGCCGGGCCGCCTAGCAGCGCGGTTGGAGCGGGTGACGGGAATCGAACCCGCATTGCCAGCTTGGAAGGCTGGAACTCTACCATTGAGTTACACCCGCCGACCGAACCCGCCGGCCCGGGATGGACCGCCGCGCGCGCACCGCGCCGAACAGGGGGATGGGACACATGGAGGGGGTTGGATTCGAACCAACGTAGGCGCGAGCCAACGGATTTACAGTCCGTCCCCTTTAGCCACTCGGGCACCCCTCCACAGGGTGTCCCCAACCCTGACGGGCGGGAGCCGGGGGACTATCCGAGAAGAGGCGGCCCTGTCAACGCATGTGGATCATGCGCGGTGCGTTCCGTAGGATGCCTTGCGGCGGGCGCCGCGATTTGCAGGATGCCGCCATGTCACCGCCCCGCAGGCCCCACGGCCCCCGTTCTTCCAATGCCTCGGGCAATCCCCCCGGCGGTCCCGGCACCGGCAAGCCCAGCCGCCCCCGCGCCTTCGACGGCAAGCGGGGCTGGAAGGGCGGGGAGCCGCCCGCCCCCGGGGAACGCGCGCCCGGCAAGCCGCCCGTGGCCCCGCGCCAGGCCCGCCCCGGGTCGCGCCCCGAATTCCAGCGGCCAGAGTTCCCGCGGCAGGAGTTCCATCGCGGCGAATCCGGCCCGCCGACACGGCGCGATTCCGCTTCCCCTTCCGCCGGCCGCGGCCGCCCGGATTCGCCGCGCCCGGACCGGCGCGAGGAGGACCGCGCCCCCGCCAACACCCTGTGGCTGCACGGGCTTCACGCGGTGGCGGCGGCCTTGCTGAACCCCCGCCGCCGCCTGCGCCGCCTGCTGCTGACGGCGGATGCCGAGGCCGCGCTGAAGGAGCGCCTGCCGGAAGGCACCTTCGCCGCCCGCAAGCTCCAGCCGGAGCGGGTGGAGGACCGCGCCCGGTTCCACACCTTCCTGCCCGAGGATTCGGTCCACCAGGGCGCCGCCCTGCTGGCGGAGCCCCTGCCCCAGGTGGCGCTGGACGATGCGCTGAAGGCCTCGGACGGCCCCGTGCTGCTGCTGGACCAGGTGACGGACCCGCGTAACGTCGGCGCCATCCTGCGCGCCGCCGCCGCCTTCGGCGCAGCCGCCGTGGTGGTGCAGGACCGCCACGCCCCGCCGGAGACGGGCGCCCTGGCCCGCGCCGCCTCCGGCGCGCTGGAGATCGTGCCGATGGTGCGGGAGGTGAACCTGTCCCGCGCCATCCGCCACCTGCAGGATGGCGGCGCGTGGGTGCTGGGCCTGGCCGGCGAGGCGGGGCGCACCCTGGCCGAGGCGAAGCCGACGGACCGGCGCGTCGGGCTGGTCCTCGGCGCCGAGGGCGGTGGGCTGCGGCGCCTGCAGCGCGAGACCTGCGACGAGCTGGTGCGCCTGCCGATCACGGAGGCAATGGAGAGCCTGAACGTGGCCTCTGCCGCCGCGGTCGCCCTATACGAGTTGCGTCGGGCGTGATTACCGGGCGTTAACCCCCGGCGCCGTAGGTTGGGACCAGCACCCGAGAGGGGCCGTCCCGTGCCAGAAGGGCTTTCCGGAGGAGGAAACCCTTCATGCAGCCCAACTCCCGCCGTTTCGGAGAAGCCGTGGCTGTCCCCGGCGCCTGGCACGACCTGCCGGACGACCTTCAGCTCACCCTCGCCCGCGAGGCGCTGCGGCGCGCGGCGGAAACCCTTGCAGAGCACGCGGAACTCCTGGCCGCGGAGATGGAGAATGGCACCCTGCTGGATCAGGGCGGGCCGGAGGCGCTGCGCCTCTTTGCCGCCGTGGTGCGGGCCACCAACCGGGATGGATTCGCAACTGTTGGGAATGCGTGAACCGTAACCCCACCCGTCCGGCACGCCTGCCCTCCACTTCCTGCATGCATGAAAACCTGGACATGCTGCAATGCAGCATCCACCTTGCGTGTGGGGATAGGGAGGAACAGAAGCAAAAGGTTCTGTCCCATGATGATCGCCTCTGCCTTCGCTCTCGTTGGCTTGGTGGCCGCTCGTATGGCCACCCACATTGTGGTCGGGCACTCCGACGAGATCCGCCACCTGCCGCGCCTCTCGCAGGACGCCTGATCCGAACCGTACCGCGCCCGGGACCTTCCCGGGCGCAGGTCGGCCGATCCCTATCGCAGCACCTTCGAGCGCAGGCCGGCGGAGCGGATGAGCCCGGTCACCTCGCCTGCCCTTAGGGGCGCCGGGCTGAGGAGGACATTCAACAGGGCGGTGAGGATTCCGGCCCTCTTCAGGTCCTGCGTTACCCCATGACCGCTATCCGCGATCACATGAATCTGGGTTCTCGGCGTCGCTACGCCCAGCAGGCGGTGGGCGTGCCTGAGTTCCCACTCATTACCCCCGAACAATGCCACGTACTCCATATCGGCCCGCGCATGTTCCAGGGCGTGCGTGACGGTATGGACCTGTATCGCCGCCCTGTAAGGCTGCCACCGGTGCTCTTCGGGCGGAATGTGGTCGGGATGAACGCTGAACTGAGGCGAGAAGGCGATGGCGCGCCGGCAGCCCGGAATCATGGAAGCGAAATAAAGGGCGCCGAAGCCTCCCATGCTGTTCCCCAGCGTGACCGTGTCCGCCTTCGGCAGGCCCTGGAAGTGGTCCAGCACTGCCTGCCTGATGTCGTTGTACCAGGAGCGTCGCTTGTCCGTGACATAGGTGACCGTCGCGGTCCGGCCGGCAAGGCTCTGGCGCCATTCCTCCACCTGGATACCGCCCATCCCCAGGCCGATGCCCGTGAAGGAGACGACGCGCCGCTCCGGATTGCCGACAGACCGGGTGATCCGCAACGCCTCGTCCTCGACCAGGGTCTCGAAGGGGCTGACCTCTGACGCCATCGATCCTCGCCGCAAGGGGCCAAGATTTAGCCGGCGGGAGGGCTCCGCCGCGCCTGGTCGGGGTAAGAGGTGGTGCCGGGTGAGGGGATCGAACCCCCGACCTTCGGTTTACAAAGACTTACGTCTAGTGGTTGCTAGTACAGTAGCCACTAAGACGCAGCTTAAGTGACGCCAAAATGGACTTGACGCCTTAAAGGCCTTGTGGACTTGATTTGTGGTGCTGGCGCTCGGAATCGAACCGAGGACCGCTCGATTACAAATCGAGTGCTCTGCCAACTGAGCTACGCCAGCCCTGCACCAAATTCTAAGCCATTCCATGGACTTGGGAAGGGGTTAGTGCAACGTACTGCGAGAACGTTACGCTACTGTCTTACAAAACCGCTGCACTACCGCTGTGCTAACCCGGCCCGTACCCGGACATCTCGTCTCCAGGCGGCACTCCACCACGCCCCTCCCCCGCCATCCTGCCCCGTAGGCCTGAATGGCGCGGGCTCGCCGCGGTTAGGTCAGTCTAGCCCGGGATCACGGAGGCGTCATCCCCGCTCCTCGCCACCCGCCGCGACGATTCGGAATCCTGCTGTAACCGGCCGCTGTCCACCCTATGTTCCCGCGGTCATGGATACCCTGCCGCCCGTCCTCTTCCAGCCCATTCGCCGCCCCGCCCCGCAGGGCGGCAAACCGCTGAAGGTCGTCTCCCCCTACGAGCCGGCGGGCGACCAGCCCACGGCCATCGCGGACCTGGTGGAAGGGCTGCGCGCGCGGGGTGAGCGCGACCAGGTGCTGCTCGGCGTCACGGGATCGGGCAAGACCTTCACCATGGCGAAGGTAATCGAGGCGGTGCAGCGCCCGACGCTGATCCTGGCGCCGAACAAGACCCTGGCCGCCCAGCTCTACGGGGAGATGAAGTCCTTCTTCCCCGAGAATGCCGTGGAGTACTTCGTCTCCTACTACGACTACTACCAGCCGGAAGCCTACGTCCCTCGGACCGATACCTACATCGAGAAGGACGCCCAGATTAACGAGCAGATCGACCGGATGCGCCACTCGGCCACCCAGGCGCTGCTCGAGCGGCGGGACGTGGTGATCGTCGCCTCCGTCTCCTGCATCTACGGCATCGGCTCGGTCGAGACCTACGGCAACATGACCGTGAAGCTGGAGGTCGGCGGCAAGATCGACCGCGACGTGCTGGTGAAGGCGCTGGTGGAGCTGCAGTATCGCCGCAACGACACCGCCTTCCAGCGCGGCACCTTCCGCCTGCGCGGCGAGACGGTGGATGTTTGGCCCTCCCACCTCGAGGACCGCGCCTGGCGCATCTCCCTGTTCGGCGACGAGATCGACGGGCTGCGCGAGTTCGACCCGCTGACGGGCGAGGTGGCCGGCGAGATGGAGCGCGTGGCGATCTACGCGAACAGCCACTACGTCACGCCCCGCCCGACGCTGATCCAGGCCATCCGCGACATCAAGATCGAGCTGAAGGAGACGCTGGCCCGCCTGCAATCCGAGGGCAAGCTGCTGGAGGCGCAGCGCCTGGAGCAGCGCACCACCTTCGACATCGAGATGATGGAGACGACCGGCGCCTGCAAAGGCATCGAGAACTACTCCCGCTACCTCTCCGGCCGCGGCCCCGGCCAGCCGCCGCCGACGCTCTTCGAGTACCTGCCGGAAGGCGCCCTGCTGATCGTGGACGAGAGCCACGTCACCGTCGGCCAGATCGGCGGCATGGCGCGCGGCGACTTCGCGCGGAAGTCCGTGCTGGCGGATTTCGGCTTCCGCCTGCCCTCCTGCATGGATAACCGCCCCCTGAAGTTCGAGGAGTGGGAGCAGTTCCGGCCAGACACGCTCTTCGTCTCCGCCACGCCCGGCGCCTGGGAGATGGAGCGCACCGGCGGCACCTTCGCCGAGCAGGTCATCCGCCCCACCGGCCTCATCGACCCGCCCGTGGAGATCCGCCCCGTGGAGGGCCAGGTGGACGACCTGCTGGCCGAGTGCCGCGACGTGATCGCGGCCGGCGGCCGCGTGCTGGCCACCACGCTGACCAAGCGGATGGCCGAGGACCTGACGGAGTACATGACGGAGACGGGCATCAAGGTCCGCTACCTCCACTCCGACGTGGACACGCTGGAGCGGATCGAGATCATCCGCGACCTCCGCCGCGGCGTCTTCGACGTGCTGGTCGGTATCAACCTGCTGCGCGAGGGGCTGGACATCCCGGAGTGCCGGATGGTCGCCATCCTGGACGCCGACAAGGAGGGCTTCCTCCGCTCCACCACCTCCCTCATCCAGACCATCGGCCGCGCCGCGCGCAACGCGGAGGGGCGCGTGATCCTCTACGCCGACCGCATGACGGACAGCATGCGCCGCGCGATTGAGGAGACGGATCGCCGCCGCGCCAAGCAGGTGGCCTACAACACGGAGCACGGCATCACCCCGCAGACCATCCGGCGCGACATCGCGGACGTGCTGCAATCCGTGTACGAGCAGGACTACGTCACGGTGGAGGCGGTGGAGGACGACGCCTCTTCCCACTTCATCGGCCACAACCTGCGCGCCAGCATCTCGGAGCTGGAGCGCCGGATGCGCGCCGCCGCCGCCGACCTGGAGTTCGAGACCGCCGCCCGCCTGCGCGACGAGATCAAGCGGCTGGAGAACCTGGAACTGGGCCTGGACGCCCCTCCCCCCTCCGGGCACGAGGCCCGGAGCAAGGCGGACTGGAAGCCCAAGCCGCTGGGCCCCGGCGGTGGCGGCTACGATCCGGACAAGCGCAGCACCCGCACGGCCTCGCGCGGGGCGCCTCGGCGGAAGAAGGCGGGTTAGTAGGTCATCCCGGTCGGCGCGCTGGGCGTCACGAGCCCGCCGCCGTCGAAGGCGCGCAGACTGGGATCGTCGGAGACGGCCATCACCCCCGTGCCGTAGCCGCCCGAGGAGTAGCCACCCGAGTAGGAGCCCGCCGCCGCCTCCGCCCAGACCCCGTCCATTGCCACCGGCGTGCCGAGGTTCGGCACCACCTTGGCGAGGTAGTTCACCGTCTCGTCCGGCAGGATCATGGCGCCGGAAAGCACGCCCTCCACCCGCAACGGCCCCGCATTGTAGGCGGCCACGAAGCCCGGCGCGCCGAAGCGGTCCGACATCTCCCGGATGTATGCGGCGCCGGCCAGGATGTTGTCGCGGGGGTCGTAGGGGTCGTCCCCCAGCCCGTGCAGGTCGCGCAGCCGCTCATAGGTGCGCGGCATCACCTGCATCAGCCCCATGGCGCCCACGGGCGAGGTGATGGGCAGGCCGTCCGAGCCGTTGATCCGCCCGCCCGTCTCCTGCCGCATGATGGCGCGGACCCAACCCTCCGAGATCTGATAGCGGTTCGCCGCCTCCCGGATATGCGGCCCCCAGGGATCGCCCGGCGGGCCGGGCACGCGATAGCGGCGCCTGGCCGCCTGGGCACGGTAGGCCCGGGCCGCGGCGCGGCTGGCCGCGCGGTCGTCCACCGGCGAGGCGCCGGAGGAGGCATCGTAGCCGGCCTCCGGGGCATAGGCCTGCGGGGCGGGCGCCGGCGTACCCGCGCAGGCGGCGAGCAGGCCGAGGCCGAGAAGCGGGGCGGCGGAGCGAAAGGGGCGGAACCGGACCATGCCCCTATCCTGCCCTATCCAGCGCCGGCCTGCGGCGGCCCCACAGCATCCGGCCGCCGGATGTGGCGGCCGGGCCACACGGGCAGGGTCAGTTGTCCAGCCGCACGTCCGCGTTGCGCGCCACCTCCCGCCACTTGGCGATCTCCGCCCGCACGAAGGCGTTAGCCTCCGCCACCGTCTGCGGCGCGGGCGCCCCGCCCAGCTGCACCACCCGCGCGGCGAAGGCCGGGTCTCGCAGCAGGGCCGTGACGTCGGCGTTCACCCGGTTCACCACCGCCTCCGGCGTGCCAGTGGGCACGGCGATCCCCGCCCAGCCGATCGCCTCATAGCCCGGGATGGCCTCGGCGATGGCGGGCACCTCCGGCAGCTGCGGCGCGCGTGCCGCGGAGGTGACGCCGAGCGCCTTGATCCGGCCCCCGCGGATATGCGGCAGGGCACTCGCCACGCTGTCGAACATCATCGGGATGTTGCCCGCCAGCAGGTCCGCCATGGCCGGCCCGCTGCCGCGATAGGGCACGTGGGTCAGCTTCACCCCGGCCTTGGAGCAGAACAGCTCCGCCGACATGTGCTGGGACGTGCCGGGCCCGCCGCTGCCGTAGGAGATGCCTCCCGGATCCGCCTTTGCCGCCGCGATCAGCCCCGCGATGTCGTTCGGCGCGAAGGAGGGGTGTGCCACGATCATCAGCGGCACGGTGAACATCAGCGTGACGTAGTTGAAGTCCTTCTCCGCGTCGTAGGGCAGGCTGCGGATCACGCTGGGGTTGATCCCGTTCGTCCCTGACGTGGAGGCCACCAGGGTGTAGCCGTCCGGCGCCGCCCGTGCCCCGGCCTCCGTGCCCACCACCCCGGCGCCGCCGGCCCGGTTCTCCACCACCACGCGCTGCGGCCACTTGGCGGAGAGGGCCTCGGCCAGCACGCGCCCGATCGTGTCCGTGGCCTGCCCCGGCGGGAAGGGGATGAGGAGGCGCACGGGCCGCGCGGGCCAAGCCTCCTGCGCCAGGACGGGGCGGAGCGCCGGCAAGGCCAGGGCGGTGCCCAGCAGGCCGCGGCGGGCAATGTGGTTGTTCATGGCGTGGCCTCCCCGTTCGGTGCAGCCGGCCATAGGGCGCCGGAGGGGGCCGGAGCAAGCTATGCCACGCGCATGCCCGATCCGCACAACAATCTTACGGCTGGGGGTGACTGCCGGACAGAAACTCACCCAGTGTCACACCCGCCGGGGAGCGCTGCCCGGGGCTGCAACCCGACCGCGCCGTCCGTCTTTCACCTGCATCGAAGAACGGGGAAGAACGATGCTCGGTCGGGCCTGGCGCCTCACGAAGGACGCCGTTCTCGGCTTCGTGGACCACGAGGCGATGACGCGGGGGGCGGCGATCGCCTGCTACACCCTTTTCTCCATAGCGCCGCTCCTGGTCCTCGCCGTTGCCATCGCTGGCTTCTTCTTCGGCCGGGACACGGTCAGCGAGGCCGTTTCCGCGCAGCTCACCGGTCTCGTCGGGCAGGAAGGCGGCAAGGCCATCGTGGAGGTGATGAAGGGCAGCCAGGAGAGTTCGAGCGGCAAGGGCTTCGCCGCGCTGATCGGCTTCGGCGTCCTCTTCGTCACCGCGTCCGGCGTGTTCGCGGAGTTGCAGGGCGCGCTCAACGTCATCTGGCAGGCGGAAGCGAAGCCCGTCTCCGTCGGCGCCCTGGTGAAGGCGCGCGCCCTCTCCATCGGACTGGTGGGGGCAACGGGCTTCCTTCTCCTCGTCTCCCTCATGGTCAGCGCCCTGCTCTCGGCCTTCGGCTCCTGGCTCACGGGCTTCGTGCCGGCGCTGGAAATCCTGCTGAAGATCGTGAACTTCGTGGTCGGCGTCGGGCTCACCTCGCTGCTCTTCGCCGCGATCTACAAGATCCTGCCGGACCGCCACCTGGCCTGGCGGGACGTGGCAGTGGGTGCCGTCATCACCTCCTTCCTGTTCAGCGTCGGGAAGACGGTGATCGGCTGGTACATCGGCGGCAGTGGCATGACGCAGAGCTACGGCGCGGCCGGCGCGCTGATCGTGGTGCTGGTCTGGGTCTACTACTCCGCCCAGGTCTTCCTGCTCGGCGCCGAGTTCACCCGTGCCTGGGCCGCGCGGGAGGGCGCCTGGAAGGGCCATATGCCCGCGCGCAGCACCCCCGAGCCGATCGGGGCTGACGCGCCCTGAAGCAGGCTGCAGCCTCAGCCGGTGGCTTTGGCCAGGGCTGCGCTCCACCGTCGCTCTGCGTGCGAGAGGTCACCCGACAGATATGGCCGGTCGTTCGGCGACGTACGCCACCCGTCTCCCCGGAACGAAGCCCAGCGTCTCGTAAAAGGCGTGAACCCGCGGATCCGCACGCCCGCTTTGCATCAGGACGTGGTGGCAGTCCTCTGTCCAGGCCCGGGCAAGCGCAGCCGCAACAACCGCCCGCCCATGCCCCCGCCCCTGGAAATTGGGATGTGTGACGACGTTCTCCAGGAAGCCGTGTCGTCGCCCGCCACGGAGGAGGTTGGGTGCGGTGACGAGCATGCAGCTTGCCGCGATGCACCCCGGCCCATCGGACACGAAAACATGGACACCCGGATGCGCCAGGGTTTCTTGCCAGACGCGCTCGGCCGGCGTCCCGGATTCGACGGTGCGACTGACCTCGGATGCCGCGAACAGCGCCAGGAGTGACGAAAGATCGGAGGCAAGAGCCAGGCGTGCGGTGGGCATTCCCGTCATCTCGCTGATGAGGGTACGACCGAAAAGGGTAGATTTTTGTCTGTGTGGCTGAACGGCTTCTGAGGCGCCTTACAGCCGCGGACCGGGCAGACTAGGGCAGCAACACGCTCAGGGCGTCTCCTCACCTCCCTTAGGCGCCACGGGCCAGGCGAACATCAGTTCATGCTTGTTGTGCGCGCCGTGGAACACCGCCCCGCCAGGGATGGCCGCGAAGGCGGCCGCCGTCTCGTGGTCCGTCTCGCCCTGGAACTTGATGGTGACGACAATGTTCTTCGCCGCCCCGGCCTCCATCCAGCGGCGGACCAGTCCCAGCAGCCGCGCCGGGTAGCAGATCACGTCGCTGAACAGCCAGTCCACGGGGAATGGATCCAACCCGAAGGCGCTCTCCCGCCGCACCGTCACCTCAGGCATCGCGGCCACGCGCGGGTCCATCTCGGCCTTGTCCACCGCCGTCACGCGGGCGCCGAGCTCCGCCAGGGCCCAGCTCCACCCGCCCGGCACGGCGCCGAGGTCCAGGCAGTGCTCGCCGGGCTGCGGCCAGCGGCCGATGCGGACCAGTGCCTCCCACAACTTCAGATAGGCCCGGCTGGGCGGTCCCTCACGGTCTTCCACGAAGGCCGGGGCGCCGTTGATGAAGGGGCTGCTCTTGGTCGGGCTCGCCAGCATCCGGTCCGGGGCCAGCAGCGTCCAGCCGCCGAGGTGCGAGGCGGGCGGCAGGGCGGGGAAGGTGATCGGCTTCGGCCGCAGCACCGGCAGGGCATCCCGGATCAGCGCGGCGCGGCGATGGTGCGCCACGTCCAGCAGCCCCCAGTTGCGCTGGATCGCCCGCAGCGCGTCGGCGGCGGCCTTGATGGAGGGCACGGGCATTTCCCGCGGCGCGTCCCAGACATCCAGCGCCCAGGGGGTGGCGTTTGGCCCATCGGGCACCGGATCCGGCGAGAGCGCCAGCGGCCCGTGCCACCCGCCGATGCGGCGCCCGGCGCGGCGGAGGTCTTCTTCCAGCTCCGCCTCAAACCCCTCGGCCGCCAGGTAGGCGGAGCGGATCATGCGCGCTGGAACAGGGCAGAGATCGCCAGCAGCAGCCAGCCCAGCATCAGCAGCATCCCGCCCGTCGGCGCCACCGGCCCGAGGCTGCGGCCCGTGGTGGCCACGTACCAGACGGCCCCGCAGAACAGGATCATCCCGGCCAGGAAGGCCAGCCCTGCTCCGTTAATGGCCCAGCCGCCCCAGCGTTCCGCCAGGATGCCGGCCGCGATCAGCGCCAGCGCGTGCCAGCCCTGCTGGGTCAGGGCGTTGTCGATCATCCGCGTGCGGGCGGGATTGAGGGCGAGCCCATGCGCCGCATAGGCGGAGAGGCCAACGGCGAGCAGCCCGGCCAGGGCGCCGGCCGCGATGAAGAGACGGGACATGCCCGAGGGTTAGCAGAAGCCGGCGCCCATAGGGAGGCACGGCGCTTGCCGGGTAGCGGGCCGCCACCTATCCCAATTGCCTCCCTGCCCCGGAAGATCGACGCCATGATCACCCTCGCCAGCCGCCTGGACACCGTCGCCCCCTCCGCCTCGGTGGTGATGACCCAGCGCTCGCGGGAGCTGGCGGCCTCCGGCGCGAAGGTCATCGCCCTCACCCAGGGCCAGCCGGACTTCCCCACCCCGCCCCACGCCATCGAGGCCGCGAACCGCGCGGCACTGGAAGGGCAGACGAAGTACCCGCCACTGGCCGGCACTGCCCCGATCAAGGAAGCCATCCGCCGCAAGTTCAACCGGGAGAACGGGCTGGACTACGAGCTGGACGAGATCCTCGTCGGCAATGGCGGCAAGCAGATCCTCTACAACGCCATGATGGCCACGCTGAACCCGGGGGACGAGGTGATTATCCCCCGCCCCTTCTGGATCAGCTACGCCGACATGGCCCGCCTCGGTGGCGCCACCCCCGTGCCGGTGGACTGCCCCCAGTCGAACGGCTTCAAGCTGCGGCCGGAGGAGCTGGAAGCCGCCATCACCCCCCGCACCCGCTGGGTGGTGCTGAACTTCCCCAACAACCCCACCGGCGCCGCCTGCACCTGGGCGGAGATGCGCGCCATCGCCGACGTGGTCCTGCGCCACCCGCAGGTGATGGTGCTGAGCGACGACATGTACGAGCACCTGCTCTACGACGGCTTCGAGTTCTGCACGATCGCCCAGGTGGAGCCGGCGCTGCGCGACCGCGTGCTGACGGTGAACGGCGTCTCCAAGACCTACGCCATGACGGGCTGGCGCGTGGGCTATTGCGGCGGCCCGCGCGCCCTCATCAAGGGCATGACGAACATGCAGGGTCAGTCCACCGGCGGCGCCTCCTCCATCGGGCAGGCGGCGGCGGTGGCGGCGCTGGACGGGCCGCAGGACTTCCTGAAGGAGCGGGCGGAGTCCTTCCGCGTGCGCCGGAACCTCGTGGTGGAGATGCTGAACGAGGCGCGGGGCGTCACCTGCCACAAGCCGGAAGGCGCCTTCTACGTCTTCCCCGACATCTCCGGCTGCATCGGCCGCACCACGCCCGGCGGGCGGCGAATCACCACGGACGCGGAGTTCGCCATGGCCCTGCTGGAGGAGGCCCATGTCGGCACCGTCTATGGCGCCGCCTACGGCATGAGCCCGCATGTGCGGATCTCCTACGCCATCAAGCCAGACGACCTGCGGGAGGGCTGCGCGCGGATCCAGGAATTCTGCCAGGGCTTGCGCTGAGGGCTGGCGCATCGCTTGCTTTCCCTCCGGCGGCGGAACCTTCCGCCCGGGCAAGGGGAGAGCGGGGATGGCGAAGCATCGCGCACGGCGCTGGATCGGGGCGGCCCTGGCCGTGGCGGGGTTCGTGCTGCCGATGGCGGCCTCGGCCCAGGTGGCGCCCGGCCCCACCGTTTCTTACGTGCGCTCCAAGGGCTACCTGGATTGCGGCGCCAATCCCGGCTCCGCCGGCTTCGGCGTGCCGGACAGCCGGGGCGAGCACCGGGGCATGGACCCGGATTTCTGCCGCGCCATCGCCACCGCCGTGCTGGGCGACCCTTCCCGGGTCCGCTTCACCGTCCTCACCAGCCAATCGCGCATCCCCTCGCTGCAATCCGGCCAGGTGGACGTGGTGGCGCGCACCTTCACCTGGACCATGGCGCGGGAGGTGTCCTCCGGACTGCAGTTCGGCCCCATCACCTTCCATGACGGCCAGGGCTTCATCGTCCGCCGCGCCGCAGGGATCGAGCGCGCGTCTCAGCTGGAAGGGGCGACGATCTGCGTCTCCGCCGGCTCCACCAACGAGCTGAACCTGGCGGACTGGGCGCGCACCAACCGCATCTCCATCCGCCCCCTGGTGTTCGAAAGCAACGAGGACACCCGCAAGGCCTATGCGTCCGGCCGCTGCGACAGCTACTCGCTGGATGCCAGCCAGCTCGCGGGCTTCCGCACCACCTTTGCGGACCCGAACGAGCACATCATCCTGCCGGACATCATCAGCAAGGAGCCGCTCGCCCCCGCCGTCCGCAAGGGCGATGCCCAGTGGTACGACGTGGTGCGCTGGACGATCTACGCGCTGATCCTGGCCGAGGAGCTGGGCGTGACCCAAGCCAATGCGGAGACGATGCTGGAGAGCCCGAACCCCGATATCCGCCGCCTGCTCGGCGTGACCGGTGATTTCGGCCCCTCCATGAGCCTCGACCGCCGCTGGGCCTACAACGCCATCCGCGCCGTGGGGAACTACGGCGAGATCTTCGAGCGGCACCTCGGCTCGAAGAGCCCCATCGGCCTCCAGCGCGGGTTGAACGCGCTGTGGAACCAGGGCGGCCTGCTCTACGCGCCGCCCATCCGCTAGCGCGCGCCGCGCTTCGCCATCGCGCTGCCCGCCGCGCCCGCAAGGGCCGCGACGGTCAGCGCGCCCAGCAGGGCGCCGGCCATCACATGGGTGGCCAGCACCGCGCCGGCGTGAAGGCCGAGCAGGGTGGTGCGAACGGGCCGGAAGGGGTTGGGCAGCATCACATCCGCCCCCCGGCCATCCGCATCGCCCCGCCCGCGAGGAGAAGCCCGCCCGCCGCGGCCATGCCGAGCGGGACACCAATGCTCAGCCCCGTCAGCGAGAGGGCGATGGAAGCGAAGATGGGCATGCGCGGCACTCCCTTGTCCGCCGCGCATCTGGCCCCGGGGCGGGATTTGGAAAGGGTGCCCCCTCCCCGCCCCTGATCAGAAACTCACCGTCATCAGCAGCCGCACCGTCCGCCCGGGCAGCAGAACCTCGTCCTTTTTGAAGGAGGCGACGTTGCGGATGTCGGAGTCCAGCAGGTTGGTGCCGACCAGGGAGAAGTTCGCGCTCCGCAGGTCGTCCAGCCGCGCCGTGTAGCCGATCCGCGCGTTCAGCAGCTCGTAGCCCTTGGTCGGCGTCTCGTTCTCGCCCACCCGGTTCTGGTTGAAGGCGTGCAGGTAGTCCACGCTGCTCTGCACCCGGCCGTCCCGCCAGAACACGCCGCCGCCCAGCCGGTGGGGAGGGATGCGCGGCAGGTTGCCGCCGCCGCTGGAGAACTGGGCTCGCACAAAGTCGTAACGGCCGGAAACGCCCACACTCCCGTCCCACAGCCGGAACAGGTCCTGCTCCGCCTTCGCCTCCACCCCGTAGAAGCGGGCATCGCGCTGGCCATAGGCGGTCTGCAGGAACTCCCCGTCCCTCCCTGCCGCGCAGGATCCGAACCCTTCGCCGCAGCTGTTGCCGGTCAGCGCCCGGAAGATGAAATCGTCGAAGTGGGAGACGAAGGCGCTCGTGTCGAACCGGAAGGAGCCGGCGGTCCGGGCCAGGCCCAGTTCCGCCGTTGCGGCGGATTCCTTGCGCAGGCTGGGGTCGCCAACGTCGAAGGTGCCGGAGGCGTCGTGTGCCCCGCGGGAGAAGAGCTCGGCGGCACTCGGCGAGCGCTGCACGTACTGCCCGGTCACGCGCGCCTGCACCGCCCAGGGCAGGTCATAGAGGGCACCGAGACTGACGCTGAAGGGCGTGTAGCTGCGGCGGCGCCCGGTATTCTCCAGCTCGGCATCGGGATCGGCCGGCAGGTTGTCCCCGGGGAAGGTCGCGGTTGAGCCGGTGATGCGCGCGAACTCCACCCGCCCGGCGGCCTGTACTCGCAGGCGGGGCGTGAGCGTCAGCTCCTCGAAGAGATACCCGGCGTAGCGGCTGGTGCGGGCGGGCGGCAGATATTCCAGGAACTCCCCGGTGGTACGGAGCCGCTCATGCTCGAGGGAGAGGCCGAAGGTGCCGTTCAGCGGGCCGATGCCGGTATCGACGGGCACATGCTGCAGTTCCAGCCGGGCATCCCAGCTGCGGTTGCGGAACCCGCCATGGACCACCCGGCCGCCCGCCGCCCCGATCTCCTCCTCCGCGCCATGATCATGGTCATGATCGTGGTCGTGGCCGTGTTCCGCCCCGATCTCCTCGTGGTGGTAGGTGGTGAAGCCCAGCCAGCCGCTGATGCGCTGGATCGGCCCGGACCCCGGGCGGTATTCGCCCCGGGTGGACCAGCGCACCTGCTCGGCGTCGATCGCCGTGCGCGCCTCGGCCTCCTCGCCACCGGGGATCTCGTAGAGGCTGCGGAAGTGCGAGACGGAGGTGCCGATGAAGCCCTGGTCGAAGATGTAGCTCAGGCCGGCCGATTTGCCGTCCGTCCGCACGCCGCTGTTCTCCTGCCGGCGGCCGCCGGGGATGCGGTAGTCGCTGTCATAGCGGCCGAACATGTCGAAATGCGCGACCCAGTTGCCCACGCGCACGTCGGTGGTGCCCACCCCGTTCCACCCGCGGGAGCCGCTGTTCCAGCCGCCGGTGATGCGGCCCTGCACGGTGCGGTCCGGAAGCACCGTGGGGATGCGGTTGTTGATGACGTTCACCACGCCGCCGATCGCCTGCGATCCCCAGCGCAGCGCCGCCGGGCCGCGCACCACCTCGATCCGGTCCGCCGAGAGCGGGTCCAGCGGCACGACATGGTCCTCGCCGAAGGCGGAGACGTCGCCGGAGAGGAAGCCGTTCTCCTGCAGCCGGACGCGCACGCCCTCCAGGCCGCGGATGATGGGCCGGCTGGCGCCGGGCGCGAAGGTGCTGGAGGTGATCCCCGGCTCGGTGAACAGCACGTCGCCGAGGGAGCGGGCCGGCTGGACCGCGATCTGCTCCTGCTCCAGCGTCGTCACCGGCAGGAAGCTGCCGAGCTGGTCCGTGCTGATCGGGCTTGCCGTGACCGAGACGGGAGGCAGCACGACGGCCGGCGTGGAAGCGGGCGGCGTGGAAGCCGACGCCGCGTCCTGCGCGGAGACCTGCCGGCCGGTCCCGACACAGGCGAGCGCCGCGACGGTGGCCAGGAGTGCTGCGCGGTGTGAGATCGCCATGGAACCCTCTGCATCCGGTGCCGGCCAGCAGGGCGGTCACCGCGTCAGTTGAAACGTTATAATGTTGCCTTGCCGCGGCAGCCTTCGTCCCAGGTGGTGGGCGGCGCCCGGTCCTGCCGTCGCCCGAGGGCGAACCGCTACCCCTCGCCCCGCATCGCCGGTACCAGGAGGGCGGTGTTGTGGCGGATCAGCGCCTCGTACGTCGCGGCAGGACCGTCGGGCGGGGAGAGGGCGTCGGAGTAGAGCCGCCCGCGCACGCGCACCCCCGCTTCCCGTGCCAAGCGGTCCAGCGTGGTGCCTTCCGCCATGTTCTCCAGGAAGACCGCGGAGATCCCCTCGGCGCGCACCTGCCGGATCAGCCGGGCGACATTGGCGGCCGAAGCGTCGGCATGGGTGCTCACGCCCTGCGGCGCCAGGAAGGTGATGCCGTAGGCGTCGCCGTAGTAACCGAAGGCGTCGTGGCTCGTGATCACCCGGCGCTTGCCTTCGGGCACCGTGCCGATGGCGGCCCGCACCTCGGCATCCAGCGCCGTCAGGCGGGCGGAGAACCCCTCCGCATTGCGGGCGTAGAGCGCGGCGTTCCCCGGATCGGCGGCGGAGAGCCCGGCCGCGATATTGCGGGCGTAGATCCGCGCGTTGCGCGGGTCGCCCCAGGCATGAGGATCGGGCGCGCGGGCCGCTTCGCCCCCCCGGCCGCGCCGGCCCTCGCCGTGCGAATGGCCGTGCCCCCCGGCCTCCGCGGGGCGGGTGGTCACGCCATCGGCCGCCGTCACGGTGGTGCCGCGGAAGCCGGCGGCGCCTGTCAGCCGGTTCAACCAGTCATCGAAGCCCAGCCCGTTGCGGACCAGCAGGGCGGCGCCGCGAAGCCGCTCCGCATCCGAAGGCCGGGGCTGGAAGTCGTGCGCATCCCCGTCGGGCCCGACGAGGACGGAGAGCGCGAGGGGCCGATCCCCCGCGACCTGCCGCACCAGGTCCCCGAGAATGGAGAAGGCCGCCACCACGGGCAGCACCGCTTGTGCGGCGGCCGGGCGGATGGCGGGAAGCGCGAGGACGGCGGCGAGGAACGTGCGGCGCTGCATCGAAATCTCACTACGTTATAACATAACGTAGAGCAGCGCCGACGTGATCTTGCAAGGCCGAAAACGGGACCTACCGATCCCGGCGCCACAACCGGCGAAGTCGCTCCCACCAACCCGGCCCGTCCCGCCGGGCGATGCTGGAATGCGTGGCGTGCGGCCGCCGGGCCGGCGGCGGCAGGGCGCTGGCCACGGTGTGGCGGCCGGCATCCCGCAGCGCGATCAGCCGCTGCTCCAGCGCGATCACCCCTGCCACCGCCTCCGCCGGGTGGGTCGAAGCAAGTTGCTCCGCCGTCGCCGCCGCATCCTCGAAGTTCTCGGCCCGGCGCAGCGCGTCCACCACCCGCACCGTCTGCTCCGTGTCCAGCGGGGGGCCGGCGCGCCACAGCGCGACCGCCTCTCCCCGCCAGGCACGGGCCAGGTCGGGCTTGCGGGCATCGTCCGCCGCCCAGGCCGCCTGCAGGGTCGCCTCCGCCGCTGCGTGCAGCGCCCCCGTCTCCTCCAGCACATAGGCGTAGGCGAGGAAGCGGCGGCTGAGCGGCGGGTGGGTGGAGTCCGCGATCAGGGCGCGAAAGGGCGCGGTGCCCACCGCCTCGATCGCGGCGGGGTGAGCGCGCGCGATCTCCGGCGCCACGTAGCCGCAATGCGGGCACTGCTGCAGCCAGGCGGACATGGTGCCCCGCAAAGGCTCGCCCGGGCGCAGGTCCAGGTCCGGCGCACCTTCGGGCGGCACGGGGCGGAAGCGGGATTGCAGGCTCTCCGTGCCGCAGACGGCGCAGCGCACCTCCGCCATGCGGGACGCGCCCGCGCGCGGGCCGGGCTGGGGGCCGTTGCGGGCGGCGTGGGGGCCAGGGATGGGGCGGGACATGATCCTCCAAAATAGGCGCGCCGGGCCGCCGCGCGAAGAGTATTCCCACGGGAAAACGCCGCGCAGCCCCGTTGCATCCCGCCCGCACCATGCGCCAAACAGGGACTATGCCGCGTGGCGACCTCTTCCCCGACATCGCGCCCTATGAGACGGGCCTGCTGCCCCTGTCCGCCGCCTCGGCGGGCGGGCCCGCGCACGTGATGTACTGGGAGCAGGTGGGCAACCCGCGCGGCCAGCCCGTGCTGTTCCTGCACGGCGGCCCGGGCGCCGGCGCGGGCGCCGTGCACCGCCGCTTCTTCGACCCGCTGCACTGGCGCGTGGTGATCTTCGACCAGCGCGGCGCCGGCCGGTCCCGCCCCCTGGGAGAGCTGCGGGACAACTCCACCCCGAAGCTGGTGGAGGACATCGAGACGCTGCGCCGCTTCCTCGGCATCGACCGCTGGCTGCTCTTCGGCGGCTCCTGGGGATCTACCCTCGCCCTGGCCTACGCGCAGGCGCATCCGGACCGCGTGGCGGGATGCGTGCTGCGCGGCGTGTTCCTGGGGCGGCAGGACGAGGTGGACTGGTTCCTCTACGGCCTGCGCCGCGTCTTCCCCGATGCCTGGGCCGCCTTCGCGGAGCACGTGCCGCCGGAGGAGCGGGGCGACCTCCTCTCCGCCTATCTCCGCCGCCTGACGGACCCGGACCCGGCCATCCACCTCGCCGCCGCCCGGTCCTGGAGCAACTACGAGGGGCTGTGCAGCACCCTGCTGCCGAGCCCGGAGACCGTGGCCTCCTTCGCGCAGGACCGTTCCGCCCTCGGCCTCGCCCGGATCGAGGCGCACTACTTCGCCCACAACCTCTTCCTGCCGCATGACGGGCTGCTGGCCCGCATGGGCCGGCTGGCGCACGTGCCGGCGGAGATCGTGCAGGGCCGCTACGACATGGTCTGCCCACCCACCTCCGCCTTCGAGCTGGCGGAGGCTTGGCCCATGGCACGGCTCACCGTGGTGCCGGATGCCGGCCACTCCGCGCTGGAACCGGGCGTGCGGACCGCGCTGGTAAGCGCCGTGGAGCGGTTCCGCCGGCGCCCACCCGGATTCTGAACGCCGTTCAGGCGGTTCGCCGCAGCCACTCCGAGGCCGTTGCGATGGAGCGCCGCGCGGCCGCCACATGGTCCCGGGCGCGGAGAAAGCCGTGCAGCGTGCCGGGGAAGGTCTCCTCCTCCACCTCCACGCCCGCCTCGCGCAGGGCGCGCACCATGTCCCTGTTCTCGTAGGACAGCACGTCCAGCTCCGCGATGTGCACCAGGCAGGGCGGCAGGCCCCGCAGGTCCGCCCGGATCGGCGCGGCGAAGGGCGAGGCGCGGTCCGCCGGGCGTGGCGCGTAGCAATCCCAGTAGAAGCGCATGCGCTCCGCCGTCAGCCCGTAGCCGTCCGCGAACTCGGCGTAGCTGGGGGTGGCCATGCGGTCGTCGAAGACGCCGTAGTTCAGCAGCAGGCCGCGCAGTGCGATGGCAGGATCGGATTCCCGCAGCAGCAGCGCCGCGCCCAGCGCCAGGTTCGCCCCGGCCGAATCCCCGCCCAGCACGATGCGCGCGGGATCCAGCCCCCACTCCCCGCCATGCGCGGCGATCCACCGCACCACCCCCACCATCTCCTCCAGCGCCTGGGGGAAGACCGCCTCGGGGCTCAGCGCGTAGTCCGGGCCGACAACCGCGCAGCCGGAAGCCTCGGCGTAGCAGCGCATCAGCGGGTCGTGCGTGTCCACGCTGTTCCATACCCAGCCGCCGCCGTGCAGGTAGATCAGCACCGGCAGGGGTGCGTCCGTGCGCGGGCGGTGCAGGCGGCACAGCACCCGGCGGCCATTCGCCAGCACCCACCGGTCGGCACTCTCCGCCATGCGCGGCTCGGGGCTGAACAGCGTCATGTTCAGCGCGTCATTCACGGCGCGGGAGGCGTCCAGCGGGCGCTCCAGCCGCTGCGGCGGGTAGCCGGCGGCGCGCTCGGTCATCATGGCCGTGAAGGCGGCCATCTCGGGGTCCATGCGGGGGTCTTCGGGCATGGCGCCAGTTGAGGCCGGTTCCCGATGCGCCTCAAGGCCCCCTGGAAGCGGCCCCCAAGGCGGGGGCTTTGCCCGGCGCGGGCGGGGCGCTAGGGTGGCGTCGCGTGTCTCCGTAGCTCAGCAGGATAGAGCACGGGATTCCTAATCCCGGGGCCGTGGGTTCGAATCCCGCCGGGGACACCAATGAAAGCCGGGCTTTCCACCCATTGCGGCATTGAGCCCCTTTTCCTGCCCGGACACGCGGGCGCAAGCCTCCACTCGGGACGCCGTCAGTCCGCCAGTCGAAGGCGCCGCAGATGGCCTGACCAAGCGCCGGGCGCTCCGTCCAATCCCGGCCCCACTCATCCGGCACCCACCTGCCAGAGGTGTTTCCCAACTTCGTAGCTCTCTCCCCGCATGTGCCCCTCCACGCCTCCTTCCCCCACGGACTCTGAGGTCATAGGCCAGGGCACAAGCGGGACCGCCTCCGCTCTCGGATGTTGGGCCACCCACCGGCGCATCTGGCCGCCCGGCCCAGCCTCCTGACCGAGGTTGGTGCTGAGCTTCCACCGTTATGGATGCGGCAGGACCAGGCGCCTGCCGTGGTCGGGCCGGAGAGGGGTTCGTCGCTCGGAAGCGCAGGATCGTAATCGGGGCGGTTTGAACGCATTGTGCCGCGGTTACCGGCAACCGCCTTATTTGACGCCGCAGTTCCGCCAAGCTTGATCGGCAGAAACCGAAGCGAGTGTTGCTGCGCGGGAGCGGGGAGAGTGTCTGAGGAGCGTGAGCCATCTGCCTGGTCGGCGGCCGAAGCGGCATTGGCAACCCTCACGCAGATCGTGGAGGACCACGCCCATCGCGCCGAGCTGCTCCGGCGCTGGGACCTGCTGGACCGCGACGAGCGAAGGCGGCTCCTGACACTGACCCGGGCCATGGCTGGGGGCGAGCAGGCGTGATCTCAATCGACTCAGGCTTGTTCAGAGTTTCCTAGGTCGCTTCCCTCCCCGCCCGCGGCTTCCTGGAAGCTGTGGAGCGCTGAGGACGGAAAGGAGAAGCGCCTCGGTGTGGGCAGACACCCTCATGGCCGCCAGCGATAGACGAGGCAGGCAACTACCCGGAGAGGCCAGGGAATGGAGCCCGTCGCCAATCTGTTGCCGAGTGGGCGACGCGGGTACGCCCCCACCGGCTTCTTTCAAACGTTGCCAAAAGCCAATATTATGCTCACATTGGCGTGAGGGGCACATCCGGGAAGGCCATCGTGACAAGACTTTCAGGCCTGGACGGACATGACGGCCGGCACTCGCCCAACTATGCGGCCCTCGGCTTCTTGATCGTTGTCGTCTCGTCCGTAGCGCTCTGGTCGTTGATCTGGGCTCTGATTTCAGCCCTGATTTCGTAGCTCCTCCAGGGTGCCGGACGGCAGGGCGGGCCATACAGCCGACCTCATCAGCCATGCTGCCAGCACTGCCGCCACGCTCCGCGCCGAGGCCAGCCGAGGCCGTTAGTCGCGTCCGCCGTTTTCTCTCTCAACGCTCTCGGACTCTGGCCGGAGCGAGAGCTTTGCCTCTTTCTGATCCAGCTTCTTCTGCTCCTTAGCCTGAGCCTTCGCGGCCTTGTTCCGCTCGCGCTGCATGCGATCCTGGTTGTAGTTCGGCTTTTTCAATGCTGCTTCCTCTCACTTGCGTCGTGCTGACGTGCTGGCCTTCTCAGGCGCACCCGCCCGGCCACCTTCCCCGCCATGAGCTTTATGCCCACGCAGGGGAAAGCGCTCGGGAACCGCCAGGCGGGAAACCGGGTGGACTGCGAGGCATGCTCCTACACCAAAGTTTAGCATCAGCATCATCAAGGGCATGACAATGATTGGCCATGCCCACCAGGATCTCGGGCGGTGCAGAGATTGATCTATTGCGGCGCCTTTGACGGCCAAAGCCGACCGGGCAATCGAGGTCGGCACAACGGTGAATCATAGCCCGCCTGCATCATCACGTCGGACCGCCCCGACCTCGTGCCATAAGCCGTAGCTCAGAAGGCCTGGGCCATGATCCCCAGGGGAACCGAACACGTGTTCAGCCCTGGTCATTGATCGGCTGTCTTCCACCGCCTCTCTCCGCTACCCGGAACGATGCCCACCCCTGCCGTTTCATTCGTCCCATGGATGTAGGGCATCCATCTCCTGCGTTGGAGTTCTCGCACGCACGAGCGCATCTCTTGATCAACGAAGGGCGGCACCCCGCCGCCCCATCCACCCAGGACATGCAGCCATGATCAACCTTCGCACCCTCGCCCTCGCCGCCGCCGTGATCGGTGGTGCGCTGACCTCCGCTCCGGCCTTCGCCGACCAGGACCGTGTGCCCGAGGGCGCCACTGCCTCCGGCCGCTGGGTCGCCGCGGAGGGCCGCACCCCGCTCGCCAGCTCCACCTCCAGCGCGCAGCAGAACTTCCTGGCCCTGAGCGGCGCGACGGGCGGCGCCGGCCAGCACTCGTAAAGAGCCGCGTCAGAGAGAGCCCAGGTTCTTGTCCTGGGGTCTGGGCCTCGATGGCCCGAGAGGGGCTGCCAGAGACATCTGGCGGCCCCTTCCTTCATTCCAGGCTCGGCAAAGCTTGAGATCGTCCCGGCGCTGGGTCAGGCACCACAGTGGATGCCGGAAGAGGTGCTCCACACGCTTACACAAGCCCTCATCCCAATCGAGGAGGGCGCAGGATCCACGAGAGGGCCGGAGGTGGTCCCGCCGCCCTGCCCCTCTCAGCCCAGGACCGAAACCACCGTGCAGCACCAAACCAAATCAGGTCCTTCGCACGGACTGGCCGGACGTGGTGTCGGGAATCCTGACAAGTGATGGCTTGGCTGCCGCACGCCGGGTTCAAGTCACTCGAAACACGAACAAAAAACGGGCGGCACGAGGTTTGCAATGGACGTCAAGCCGGAATGAACCGGTAACGAAAGTACATAGGTAGCAGTGAACCTGATTGAGACACAAGGGAAAAAGAGGAGATGAAGTTATGGCTTCGCGACACCTCGCATTCCTGCCTGCACTGGCCGTTGTCGGACTAGCCCTCGGACCCTCCCCCGCACGAGCCGCGCTCCAGCTCTTCGCGGATGTCGGTGGGACCACGTTCAGCTGCTTCGACAACCAGGCGTGCGACACTAACCCGACCACTGGCGTCCTCTCGCTGGGTAATGCGGTGAACATCAACGGGGTCGTGGTTAACGGCTCGATCCAGACCTCCACAGGAAATCCGGCGACCCCCGGCCTGGTCAACGTCCTGAACAGCTCGGCGCTGACCGTCACCAACACGAACGCCACCTCGACCTCGGCGACGGTCGCGATCAGCGACACGGACTTCACCGGTCCGGCGAACAGCTACTCGACCTCAGGATCGGGGACCTTCCAGGATGCTGTCGGGTCCTTGATCACCCTCAACTGGTTCAACGACGCGAACAACGCCCAGGGGGCGGACAGCGCCACCGACACCCCAGGCACCCTGGTCGACACCTTCACCTACAACGTGACCCGCGTCGCTGACTCCTTTGCCCACAGCGAGACGGGTGCGGCTTCCGATCCCGGCGCCTTCTCCATGACGCTGCAGTTCCTCTACACGCTGACACCGGGCGGCCAGCTGCTCAGCCGTGGCATGACCGAGTTGAAGCCCCGCGTCGTGCCCGTGCCGGAACCGGCCTCGCTCTCCCTGATGGGGGTCGGCCTGCTCGCACTGGGTCTCATGGCCCGCAGGCGGATGGTCTGACCTCCGCCCTGTCCTTCGAGGCTGAAGGCGACGCCCCTCTCCGGGCGCCGCCTTCCCGTCAGGCGGAACCGTCCACGGCCGGCCTCTGATGCCGGCGGAACAGCGGAGCCATCGCGCGAGCCGCCGTTGATCCGCATCACCTCGACAACACCACCGCAGGTCGCGGGACGCCGGCCGCGGACGCTCAGCCGCGCTCATTCGGAACACGGCGGCACTTTCCTCATTGTGCGAGGTGCAACCCGGGAGTTTCCTTACCGCTAAGGAACATCCCATCCCCGGCGGCTCAAAAGATGCCATACGCCCCAGCAACGCCCGGACAGGTGGAACTGATCCGGACGCGCGGTCCGCTCAGTGGACCGTCCTTCCGGTATCGCGGCGCTACGATCCATGCGGATCCGGCGGGCACGGTGTTCCAGGTCGCCCTGCCCGGTCTCCCGCTCGATGGATGGAGGGACCGCTGCACCATCTGGGACGTGATCGCGCTGGTGGATCACTCCCTGCGCATTGCCGGTGAAAAGGGAATTGCCCCTGCTTCCGTGGCCGGGCCTTTCCCCGCACCGCCCCACGAACCGGCACGGCCGTAGAGCCCTGCCGCCCCCTCAGCCTTCCCCGCGCCGGCCCGGCGTGTATCTTGCCGGCCATGCCGTGGAGAGCGCACCTGGAGGATTTGACCGACCGCGCGGGCGTCCGACTGGGGCGGGCGCTGGACGCGTTGATCGACGTGGTCGGGTCTGATCGTCAAACATCCCTCATGGTGCTGGGGCTGACCCTTCTGGGCATGCTGATCCTGACGGCGAAGAGCTTCTACCGGTTGCTGACCCTGTAGGGGCGCGCCACGCCCGCCCGGCACATGGGTTTGTCAGCAGTTCCTGCCCCGGCCCACTGCGCTCTGCCGGCCAGCGTTCAGCACAGCCGGTATCCGCGGAGCGCAGCACCGGGGAATGCCCGCATAGGCCCAGCCCAGGTCCCTGCTGCCGCGCGGCGCTAGTACGGCCTGCGCCGCGCCGCCCAGACCAGCGGCGCCACGGAAAGGATGATGCTGGAAACGAGCGCGCCGACAGCCATCAGGCCGCTCGACGAGATCTGGAGCTCGGCCCTGGCGGATACGTGCTGGCCGAGCTGCAGATCGACCTTGGCCAGGTGCTTCCGTCCTTCCGTCTCGTCCATCCCGCTGGGCCTCCCGTTGTGGCGCGGGATGAACGCCGGAGGCGGACGGACTTTGCGTCTCTCCGACGCCTCACTGCTCGCCAGAGTCCGGAATCGGCGCATCCCGCGGTGGTGACCGGAGGGAGCGCGATCGTGATCCTGCCTCGCCCGTCCATTCCCTATCTCTGCCCCCCGGCCCGATCAGGGGCGACCCCCGGCACGAGCGGGAGCGCAGCGATTGGCGGACCGCGATCGCGGCGCCGGAACCGCAGGGGATTGGCTATTGGAGGAGAACTGGATTTGAGGGGACTGCGTATCCTGCTGGCCTGCGTCGCCGGGCTTCTTGCCCTGCCGGATTCCACGATGGCAGCCGATGCGCACCGCGCGCACCCCCGCCTGGAGCGCCAGCGGCATCACCAGGCAGCGCACAAGGGGGAGCACCGGGAGGCCCGCCACCGCGCCCACCATCGAACGGCCCGCCTCCATCCCCGCCGCGCCCAGGCGCGGGCCGCGGGGCACACGCAGCGGGGCCATGCCTCGGTCTATGCCCGTAGCCTCGCCGGCCGACGGATGGCGGATGGCAGCCGCTTCGACCCCGGCGCCAGCATCGTCGCGAGCCGAACCCTGCCGCTGGGAAGCCACGCCCGGGTGACGAACCTGCGGAACGGCAGGAGCGTCATCGTCCAGGTGCGCGACCGCGGTCCCCACAGGGGCCGCCGCATCGTGGATCTCAGCCCCGGCGTCGCGTCCCGACTGGGCATGGCGGGCGGAACGGCGCCCGTCACCGTCACGCCGCTGCTCCTTGCATCCCGGGCGGAAGCGGCCCCCGCGAGACGGCGATAGGCCCGTCCGGCCAGGGCTGGCGGCTATTCTGTCGGGGGGGCTTGCCCCTCGCCGTCATCCGCCTGGCCCAGCCTCTTCTCGAAGGCCGCCGCCAAACGCGCCCGCACGGCGATGGCGTCCACCGGCTCGCCCTCAATGGGCGCCTCGGCGAGGCACTCGCTCAGTTGCGCCCGCAACCGTGCGAGGATCTCGTCCCTGCGCTCGGGCGGCGTATCGGCCAGCATTCGGTCCAGCACCTGCCCGATGATGGCGTCCAGGTCGGACGTGTCGGTTGGTGTCGTATCTTCAGGGCTCATGGAGATACGATCTTCTGTTCTGGAATTTGGTGAACGCTTCTTCGGTGGCCTTGGCCGCACCTGGCCCGCGCCGGACCGGCCGATCGCAGTTCACATCTTCAGCCTGACGCGCGCGCGCCGGCCCGGATAGTCAGGTTTCATGCTTACAGCTGACTTTCGTCCTGCTCATGATCCGGAGGACACCAGAGCCACCGCCGGAGATGCAGAACTGCCGGCGGGGCGGCCCCGCCGGCAGTACGCACTTCGGACGTCCGCGCCGAACAGCCCCGAGGCGGGCGCCCTACTTGCCCGCCGGGGCATCTGGCGGGGTCGCCACCGTAACGTCCGCGCCCGTCCCGGGCTGCATGGGATGGGTGCATCCCCGGCCGGAAACATCGTCGCGCGGGCTGGCACGGCGACGGAAGGCGGTTACTCTCCCCACCGCCCTCAGGAAGGGCGCCCCGACCGATCGACTGCGGCCAGAGCCGGCGAGGAACATTCCTGTCCATGCAAGACGCGCCACCTAACCCTCCGGACCTCTCGCCGCTGAGGCGCTTCCGGCCGGGCGACCCGGTGCCGCGCTTTCACGCGGTGAACGACCGCAATCCCCGCTACGCCTTCGATAGCGTTGCCGGGCGCTACGTGATCCTGGCCTTCCTCGGTTCCGTCAGGGCCCATGCCCAGACCGAGGCGGCCTGGGGGGCGCTGCGCTCCGCCCAGGCGGAGGGCCTGCTGGACGACGACCGGGCCTGCGCCTTCGTCGTCACCGCCGACCCGCCCCCGCCGGAGGGAGGGGCGGGCGGGGCCGGTGCCGTCCGCGACCACTACCCGGGCTTGCGGGTGTTCCGGGACCGCGATTTCGCCATCAGCCGCCTCTTCGGCGCCTGCGTGCCGGATGGCGAGGCGCGGGTGAGCTACCACGGCTTCGCACTCCTGCTGGATCCCGCGCTGCGCGTGCTGGCCGCCGCCCCCCTGCCCGGGATGGCCGACCTGCTGGGCCAGCTGCGATCGCTCCCGCCACCGGACCGGCACGCCGGCGCCAACATGATCGCGCCGGTGCTAACTCTGCCCCGGGTGCTGGACCCTGAGTTCTGCCGGGAGCTGATTGCCCTCTACGAACGGCATGGCGGCCAGGAGAGCGGCTTCATGCGCGAGGTGAACGGGCGCACGGTCGGGATGCTCGACGCCTCTCACAAGCGCCGGCGCGACCACGAGATCGCGGAGGAGCCCCTGCGCGCCGCCCTGCGCGCCCAGATTCAGCGCCGCCTGCTGCCCGAGATCGAGAGGGCCTTCCAGTACAAGGCCACGCGCATCGAGCGCTACATCGTCGCCTGCTACGACGCGGCGGATGGCGGCCATTTCCGGGCGCACCGGGACAACACCACCAGGGGCACGGCGCACCGGCGCTTCGCGGTGACTATGAACCTGAACGACGACTTCGACGGCGGGGAGCTGTGGTTCCCGGAATTCGGCCGGCAGCGCTACCGCCCGCCCGTGGGCGGCGCGGTGGTGTTCTCCTGCTCCCTCCTGCATGAGGCAACGCGAGTGACGCGCGGTACCCGATACGCCACCTTGCCCTTCCTCTACGACGAGGAAGCGGCGCGGATCCGGGCGGAAAACGTCGCGTTCCTCGGCGAGTCAGCTGGCGCCGAGCAGAGGGCCTGAACACCCCGCGCCGGGCGCGGTGCGGGCGCCCGGGCCGCGATCACATCTCCTTGGCTTCGCATTAGTTATACGGGCGGGCGCATTCCGGCCGGGGATTCCATCGGTCTAACCTCCCGCGCAAATGGCAGGGGGACGGACCCATTTCCACGACGACCCGGCGCGCCCGCGCCACGCTGAGCCTCGTCGCCACCACCGTGCTGCTGCCGCTGGCCGTGCTGGGCCTGGGCCTTTGGGAAGCCAGCCGCGCCGAGGCGGACCTGGCGGCCACCGAGCTGAATCGCGCCCGCGCTGCCAAGGCCGTCTCCCTGCTCGAATCGCGCCCCGCCCCGGCGAATGGCCGCCCTGACTTCGGCGCGCAGTTCCGCCGCAACGGGCAGACCTATGCCGGCCCCCTCGCCTTGGACCAGGCGCGGGACGCGCTGGGCGACGCCGAGCGAGCCGTCACCCTCTCCCACATTCGCGGCCACCTGCCGCCGCTGGTGATGCTGGCAGGCGGCCTCGCCGCCGCGCTCTCGGTCACCGTGCTGCTGGCGGCGGCGTTGCTCGGCAGGGCCGGCCGTGCCTCGCGCGAGGCCCTGCTGCGCGGCTTCTCCCTTGCACGGCGCGCCCTGCCCGGGGTGCTCGGCGCGCAGGTGGTGCTGTTCGCCCTCGGCGTCGTCGGCATCACGGGGTTCGAGGCGCTAGGCATCCTGGAGGCGGACAACCTCTCCTCCGGGGGTGCGAAGCTGCTCGGCATCCTCGCCCTCGTGATCGGCGCCAGCCTCTGGATCGCGGGCAAGGCCGTGTTCCAGCTCCGGCGGGCGCTGGACCTCTTCGCCCCCGATCCGCTGCCGATCCTCGGCCGCCCCGTCACGCCCGATGAGGCGCCAGGCCTGTGGCGTTTGCTGGACGACCTGGCCGGGCGCTTGGGCGCCCTGCGGCCAGATAATGTGGTGGTGGGCCTGACCGGCGGCTTCTTCGTCAGCTCCGGCCCGAAGGTGCTGGAACCCGGCGGCGCGGCGCTGGGCGGCCGAACCCTCTACCTCCCCCTGCCCTACCTGCCCCTGCTGCGAGAGGACGAGGTGGCGACGATCATCGGGCACGAGCTGGCGCACTTCTCCGGCGGGGACACGGAATACAGCCTGCGCTTCGTGCCGATCTACGCCGGCGTCTCCCGCTCGCTGGACGCGGTGGTGACGGCAGGGGCGGACGTGAACGGCTCCGTCTCGCCCCTGATCCGGCCAGCACTGAACCTGGGCATCTTCGTAATGGACCAGTTCCACCACGCCGTTCGGCACTGGAGCCGGTTGCGTGAATTCGCGGCCGACGCGGCAGGGGCCAGCGTCACCTCGGCAGATGCCTCAGCGCGGGCCCTGCTGCGGACCTCCGCGATCCATCCGCGCATCGAGGCCGTGCTGGACGCCGCCGCCGAGGCGCCCGCCTCCGCCCCGCCCGACCTGGTGGACGCCACCCTCCGCCTCGCCGCCGAGCAGGGGCTGGACGATCCCGCCAAGCACCTGGAGGAGGAGCAGCCCCACCCCACCGACACCCACCCGCCCACGCGCCAGCGCATCGCGGCCCTGGGCCGGGAACCGGATGCCGCCCTGCTGGCCGAGGCCGCCGCGCCGCCGCCGCCGCCGTCGCCCGGGGCGATGTCGCGCCTCTCCGCCCTCTTCGCCGCCCCGGAGGCGCTGTGCCGAGCGGCGACGGAGGATTTTCTGGCCGTTGTCCGCAGCAACGCCCTGGCCCGGCGGAACGCGCTGGAGGCCGCCGCCGCCGGCGTCGCGCCCGATGCGACGGTGCTGGGCGAGAACACGCGCGGCGGCGGGATATTCCTCCTCTGCTTCGGCGGGATTCTCGCGGTGGCAATCCTCTTCGTCATGGCCGTTGACGTGCCGGGCTTCGGCCCGACGGAGAAGGGGATCGTCTGCGGCTCCGCGGGCGTCCTCGCGCTTGTCTTCCTCGTCGCGGGCTACCTCATGCTGCGCCGGCACGACCGCACCTTCCTGGTGCTGCGGCCGGAGGCGCTGGAGATCCCCGGCCTGGACCGCCCCATCGCCTGGGCCGACGTGGCGGACCTGGACATGACCATGGACCGCGGCTCCATCATCACCCGAATGCTGCTCCCGCCGCAGGCCCCCTTCCCCACCCGCCTTCCCGGCGCCGGGCGCCGTGTGAAGCTGGACACGAAGCAGCGCATCGTCACTCTCCGATCCGGCCTGCCGTGCGGCATGAAGCCGGAGGGACTGGCGGAGCTGATCGGCCGCTACAGGCAGGCCGACCTCGCCCGGCGCCTGCTGGCCGAGGAGAGGGCCGCTGACCAGAACGAAGCCGCACATGTAACCGGCGTGTGACTTTGCGCTTCTATCGCCGAAGCTAGGATCGCCGCATGCAAACCCAGACCGAATCCCCGCCGCAGCTCACCTTGCCTCCGCAGGGCGGCGGCTGGCGGGAAACCTTCTTCTCCTTTCTCGGCACGCTGATGTTCGGCGCCATGCTCGTCGCGCTCTCGATCTACACCGTGCCCAACCTGATCACGGACTGGCAGGTGCGCGGCGTGGCGGAACCGGTGGCCGAGGGCCGCGTCACGGACGGCTCCTGCAGCTCCCGCCTCATGCTCAACATCTGCGACGCGACCCTCTCGATTATGACGAAATCGGGCCGCGTCACGCGCGACGTGAACTACATCTTCGCCGACGTGCATTCCGGCGACTACTCCGTGGCCGTCCTCGCCGACCCCGCGCACCCGGAACTGGCGACGACGGATATGGGGCTGAACATGCTATGGAACCGCACCATCACCCTGCTGGTCGGGGGCGGCATCCTGCTGGCACTGACGGTGGCGCCGATCATCGCCCTGTTCCGCCGCATGCGCGCCCGACGGGAGGCGGCGGCGGCCTGACGGTCCGCCGTTGACCCCCTCGACCCCGCATGGCACGCCGGGGCCCATGCCCCAGCTCCAGGCCGCCCAGATCCCGGTCACGCCCTTCCAGCAGAACTGCGCCCTGATCTGGGACGTGGAGACGGGGCGCGGGACGGTGATCGACCCCGGGGGCGACGTGCCGCAGATCCTGGCCGCGCTGGACAAGGCCGGGTTCACGGTGGAGCGCATCCTCCTCACCCACGGCCACCTGGACCATGCCGGCGGCGCGGCCGAGCTGAAGCGGGAGTTGGAGGCGCGCCAGGGCGGGCCCGTGCCGATCGAGGGCCCGGACAGCCGCGACGCCTTCCTGCTGGAAGGGCTGACCGAGCAGGGCGCCCGCTTCGGCATCGAGGGGATGGAGAGCGTGACGCCCGACCGCTGGCTGACGGAGGGCGAGACGATCTCCATCGCCGGGCAGGACTTCGCGGTGCTGCACTGCCCCGGGCACACGCCGGGGCACCTGGCCTTCGTAGCCACCGAGCTCGGCTTCGCGGTGGTGGGGGACGTGCTGTTCCGCGGCTCCGTCGGCCGCACGGACTTCCCTTATGGGGACCACGCTGCCCTGATCGCCGCCATCAAGGACAAGCTGCTGCCGCTGGGCGATGGGATCCGCTTCCTCTGCGGCCACGGCCCGGGTTCCAGCTTCGGCGAGGAGCGCCGGTCCAATCCATTCCTCAACGGCCGGGGCTGACCATGTCCGACGTAACCGACAACACTGCCCGCCAGCGCTTCGAGCTGGACGTCGGCGTGGGCGAACCCGCCTTCATCGCCTACGAGCGCGACGGCGGGACGATCACCCTCGTCCACACGATCGTGCCGGAGGCCGCATCGGGCCAGGGCGCGGGATCGCGGCTGGTCCGCGGCGCGCTGGCGATAATCCGGGTGCAGGGGCTGCGCGTGGTGCCCCAGTGCTCCTTCGTCGCCGCCTACATGGAGAGGCACCCGGAGGAGCGCGACCTGCTGGCCTGACACGGCGTTGAAGGGGCGACACCAACCCGCTTCAAGGAGCTCCTCCCGATGCAGGACATCACGCCCGAGGCACGGGACCGCCTGCAGGAGATCGCCGCCCGCCACGGCGTGAGCACCGATGCCGCCACCACCCTTCTGCGCGCCCTGGCCGCCGGCGGTGGCACGATGGCGCAGTTCAGCCATCCCGAACTTGGCGGCATGGGCCAGTGGTCCCGCGGCGGGATGGTCATGGTCGGCGACATGTTCAACAACGCCCTGGCGGCGCGCGTGGACGCTCTCTGCACCGAACTTTCGGCCCTTTTCGGCGGCGATGGCCCCTGGCGGGCGGGCAGCACCTCCTCGTCCTGGTGGCCCGCCGATCTCGGCAGCCCGGCCTGGAGCGGCGCGCAGAACGACATGCGCTACGCCTACTTCCCCGCCATCCACCGGCTGGCCGTTCAGGTCGGCGGGCAGGTGACGCTCTATGATACACAGGGCCACCGGGTCGGCGGCGTCTCTCAGCAGCAGGGCGGCAGCCAGGTCCTGAGCCTCTCCTCGGACCGCGGCACCATCCGGCTGGAAGATCTGCAGCGGGTGGAAGCGGCCGCGGGTGCGCCCAAGGCGCCCGCCAGCCCCCCGTCCGATACCCCCGCAGCCCCCGCGCAGGCCGGCGACCCGCTCGCCTTGATCGAGCGGCTGGCCGAGTTGCACGGGAAAGGCATCCTCTCGGACGAGGAGTTCGCTGCGAAGAAGGCGGAGTTGCTGCGCCGCATCTAGGGTGTTGCAACAGATCGGAACGGCCCGCGTTGCACCGCACGCAATCCCTCCTCTGAAGGCCCGGCGCATGCGGCTGTTCAAGTGCCAGAACTGCGAGCAACTCCTCTACTTCGAGAACACCCATTGCGAGCGGTGCAAGTACCGCCTCGGCTACCTGCCGGACGGCGCCGTGCTCTCCGCGCTGGAGCCGGAGGGCGACGGCTGGAAGCCCCTCGCCGCCCCTGACACGCAGCGCCGCTTCTGCGCCAACGCGGAATTCGACGTCTGCAACTGGACCATCCCCGCCGATTCGCCGGACACCTACTGTGCGGCCTGTCGGCACAACCACCTCATCCCCGACACCACGGTGACCGAGAACATGCAGCGCTGGCGCCTGCTGGAACTCGCCAAGCACCGCCTGTTCTACACCCTCGTCCGCTTCTGCCTTCCCATGCCCACCCGCAACGAGGATGCGGAGGGGCTTTCCTTCGACTTCCTGGCGGACTCCCCCGATCCCAACGGCCCGAAGGTGATGACCGGCCACGACAACGGCCTGATTACCATCGCACTGAAGGAAGCGGACGACGCCGAGCGCGAAAGGATGCGGAAGAACATGGGCGAGCCCTACCGCACCCTGCTCGGCCATTTCCGCCACGAGGTCGGCCACTACTTCTGGGACAGGCTGGTCCGCGACGGCGGACAGTTGGAGGCCTGCCGCGCCGTGTTCGGCGACGACAGCCAGGACTACGGCGCCGCGCTGCAGGCCCACTACAACAGCGGCCCGCCGCCGAACTGGCAGGAGAACTACGTCAGCGCCTACGCCACCACCCACCCGTGGGAGGATTTCGCGGAGACCTGGGCGCACTACCTGCACATCGTGGACACGCTGGAAACCGCGGCCTCCTTCGGCCTCAGCGTGAAGCCCAGGATCGACAAGGCCGGCGACCTGCACGCCGTGATCGACTTCGATCCCTACAAGGAGCCGGACTTCCAGCGCATCATCGATGACTGGCTGCCCCTCTCCTTCGCGGTGAACAGCCTGAACCGCAGCATGGGCCACCAGGACCTCTATCCGTTCGTGCTGTCCCCCGTGGTGATCAAGAAGCTGGAGTTCATCCACGGCCTGGTCCGGAATGCCGGCGTGCCGGCCTGATCGGCTCGCACCCTTGGCCCGAGGGGGCACCTGGACCTGCATCGGGCTGCCGTGGGGACAGACCTGAGACGTGGCGCTGATGACCAGGGCTTGATCCTGCCCTTGCAGTCGCCTCGGGTCATCGACCCGAGGCGCATCGTCAGCGACGTTCAGGCCAACTGATAGAAGAGGATGATGATGAGGGGTCCCGGGAGAGGAGGAATTCCATCTTCCTCTCCCGGGGATGTCCCTTCATTCAAGGATCAAGCGCCATCCCGCCGCAGGTCCAGGCTCCGCGGCGCCTCGCGCGAGACCTCCAGCGGCGGCTCCCCCATCGGCCCCGGCGTGTGCCCGAAAGGCTGGAACCGGATGCGCCGCCGTGCCTCCGCCTCGTTCGCGTTGACAGGCAGCGTCTCGTAGTTCCGCCCGCCGGGGTGGGAGACGTGGTGCGTCAACCCGCCCAGGCTGCGGCCGGTCCAGCGGTCGTAGATGTCGAACACCAGCGGCGACTGCGCGCGCACCGTCGGGTGCAGGGAGGAGGGCGGGTTCCACGCCTTGAAGCGCACCCCCGCCACGTACTCGCCCTGGCGCTCCGTCGGTGTCAGCGGCACGGCGCGACCGTTGCAGGAGAGGACGAGGCGCTCCTCCACCCAGCCCGTGACCTTCGCCTGCACGCGCTCGGTGGAGCTGTCCACGTAGCGCACGGTGCCGCCGGCGGCGGGTTCCTCGCCCAGAACGTGCCAGGGCTCCAGCGCGTGGCGGACCTCCAGCCCCGTGCCGCGGACGGAGACCTCGCCGATTTGCGGGAAGCGGAACTCCAGGAACGGGGCGAACCAGGCGGGGTCCAGCGGGCAGCCCAGCATGGCCAGCTCGTCCAGCACGTCGTGGAAATCCTGCGCCACGTAGTGCGGCAGCATGAACTCGTCGTGCAGCCGCGTGCCCCAGCGCACCAGGCGGCGGTCATAGGGCGTATCCCAGAAGGTCGCGATGGCGGAGCGTAGCAGCAGCACCTGCACCGCCGACATGCGCGCGTGCGGCGGCATCTCCGCCGCGCGCCACTCCACCAGGCCGAGGCGGCCGGAGCTGCTCTCGGGCGCGTAGAGCTTATCGACGCAGAACTCCGTCCGGTGGGTGTTGCCCGTCATGTCCACCAGCAGGTTGCGGAACAGGCGGTCCACCAGCCAGGGCGGCGTCTCCACGCCGGGCTGAATGCGGGAGAAGGCGACCTCCAGCTCCGCCACGCTGTCCATCCGCGCCTCGTCCACGCGCGGGTGCTGGCTGGTGGGGCCGATGAACAGGCCGGCGAACATGTAGGAAAGGCTGGGATGGTTGTGCCAGAAGCCCAGCAGGGACTTCAGCAGGTCCGGCCGGCGCAGGAAGGGGCTCTCGGCCGGCGTCGCCCCGCCCATCACCACGTGGTTGCCGCCGCCCGTGCCGACATGGCGGCCGTCCAGCATGAACTTTTCGGAGGCCAGGCCGACCTGCCGCGCCTCCTCGTACAGCTCCTCCGTCCGCTGCACGCCCTCTGCCCAAGAGGCGTAGGGATGCACGTTCACCTCGATCACGCCCGGATCGGGGGTGACGGAGAAGCTCATCAGCCCCGGATCGCGCGGCGGCAGGTAGCCCTCCAGGATCACCTTGCGCCCGGTCTCCTTCGCCGTCGCCTCCACGGCGGCGGCGAGATCCAGCCAGTCCACCGCCTCATAGAGCGGCGGGAAGAAGACGTGGATGATCCCGCCACGCGCCTCCACCGTCAGCGCGGTACGGACCACGTCCGGGTCGCTCTTACCCACCTCCGGCGGGCTCTGCGGCACCGGCCGGAAGCCCTCCGCCCCGCCGGCATAGCTGGTGCCGTTGCCGGAGCCGGGCACGCGCTGGAAGGCCTGGTAGGGCGGCAGCGGCGCACCCGCCACGCCATCCGGCGGCGCGTGGTGCAGGCCGGGCGCGGGGTGGTTGCCCATGGGGCGTGCCAGGGCAGGGTGCGGCGGCAGCGGGGCGCGTGGCGCGAAGGGATCGGGCTCCACGTCGAAGTTATTTGCCGCGTCCGTCTCCGACATCCAGGGCAGGCTCTGAAGCGGCAGGCGGAAGCCGATGGCGCTGTCCCCGGGCACGAGGAAGAGGTGCTCGCCCCGCAGGAACCAGCGGCCGGATTGCCAGCGCCGCACCCCGTCGCGGAACACGCGGCGGATCGGCAGCACGCTGCCCACGGAAGCGGAAAGCCCCCCGCCGTAAACGCGCGCCAGCCGCGCCCGCTCCAACGGGTCGCGCAGCTTCGCGTCCTCCACCACCACGTTGGCGGGCAGGCGGTGCTCCCGCCACAGGTAGTAGTGGATGTCCTCATAGGCCGGGGTCACCAGCCCAGGGTCCACCTGCAGCCGCTCCGCCAGCGAGGCGGCGAAGCGCGCCGCGTCATCCGCCGTGGCGTTGTCCCTGTCGTCGTCGGAGGCCAGCAGGGACGGATCGCGCCACACCGGCTCCCCGTCCTTGCGCCAATGGCAGAGCAGCGCCCAGCGCGGCAACTGCTCGCCCGGGTAGTGTTTGCCCACCGCATATTGGAGGGCCGCCCCCGGCGCCCAGCGATCGGCCAGGCGGCGCAGCAGGCGGCCGGCATAGGCGCGCTTGGTCGGGCCCAGGGCGTCGGTGTTCCACTCCGCCGCGTCCATGTTGTCCGCGGCGATGAAGGTGGGCTCGCCGCCCATGGTCAGGCGGATGCCGCCCGCCGCCAGCTTGCGGTCCACCTCCCGCCCCTGGGCGAGGATCGCCTGCCACTGGGCTTCCGTGTAGGGCTTGGTGACGCGCGGCGTCTCCACCACCCGCTTCACGTGCATCTCGAAGCCGAACTCGGTTTCGGCCGGCTCCACCATGCCGGAGATGGGCGCGGCGGAGGAAGGCTCCGGCGTCGCCGCCAGCGGGATATGCCCCTCGCCCGTCAGCAGGCCGGAGGTCGGGTCCAGGCCGATCCAGCCGGCGCCGGGCAGGTAAACCTCGGCCCAGGCGTGCAGGTCGGTGAAGTCCTCCGTCGGGCCCTGCGGCCCCTCCAGCGGCTTCACGTCCGGCACGAGCTGGATGAGGTAGCCGGAGACGAAGCGCGCCGCGTAGCCCAGGTGCCGCAGCGCCTGCACCAGCACCCAGGCGCTGTCCCGGCAGGATCCCTTGCACTGGCCCAGCGTCTCCTCGGCCGTCCAGACGCCCGGCTCCATGCGGACGACGTAGGACACCTTCGCCTGAAGCCGCTGGTTCAGCGCGACCAGCATCCCCACCGTGGCCTGGCCCTCGTGCTGCGGCGTCTCGGCCAGGAAGGCGGAGAGAAGAGGCCCGGCGGGCTCCACGCGGCGGAAGGGCGCCAGTTCCGATTCCAGCACCGGGTCGTAGGCGAAGGGCCAGGTCTCGGCTTCCGGCTCCAGGAAGAAGTCGAAGGGGTTGATGGTGGCCATGTCGGCCAGCAGGTCCACGGTCACGTCGAAATGCGTCACGCGCTCGGGGAAGACCACGCGGGCCTGGAAATTCCCCTGCGGGTCCTGCTGCCAGTTCACGAAGTGGCCGGCGGGCTCGATCTTCAGCGAATAGGAAATGATGGGGGTGCGCGCGTGCGGCGCCGGCCGCAGGCGGATGACCTGCGGGCCGAGCGAGACCGGCCGCTCGTACTTGTAGCTGGTGCGATGCGTCAGGGCGACGTGCAGGGGCATGGGTCGGGCTTCACCGTCGTCAGGGCGCGAAGGGAACGGGGCAAGGCCATGCAAGCTTCACGCCCGGGCGGGAACCACGGCCGGGGCCGTGGCGGCGGCGGCCCCGCGCGGGGGCGATCGGCCGGCTGATAAACCGCGGCCGGGGCCCTGTCCAACGGCTTCGGCCCCGGATCGATGCCCCGGGGGAACATGCCCTTGCGCGAAATTTGCATGTGGCGGGATGCCACGGCCGCATGCCCGTGATCCGGGCGGCCCGGCTGCCCTCAACCCGGCATCCAGTTCCCGTGCAGCCCCTGCGGCACGCGCTGGGGCATGCGGATCACGGCCACCGGCGCCTCCTCGATCCGCGCGGCGTCGAGCAGGAGGAGGTCGCTCGTTCCCGTCGAGGGGTCGTAGGCATAGGTGATGAGATAGCCGTCATCCTCCGCCCCGCTGGCCGCACGGGGGATGAAGACCGGCTCACCGAGCACGCGGTTGCCTGCATCGTGCTGCCGCGTGGCGCCCGTTTCGGCATCCACCTTCACCACGGCGTTGAAGGTCGAGGAGGGCGGGCGCTCCATCGCCAGCGTGCCGGTGCGGGTGGGCAGGTAGATGAAGCGGGACTCCCGGGCGGTGCGCGCGTCGTTGATGCGCGGGAATTCCGTGACGAAATCGGCGAGCCGCTCCTCGCGGAGGCTGCGGGCGGCGGGGTCGATGACCATCCGGTGCAGCATCGGTGGCGGGACCGGGCCGGAGGAGGGACCGACATGCAGGCCGTCGTGCCGCACATAGTCCAACACGATCCGGCGTCCCCGCTCGAAGCCGTTGGCGAAGTGGAAGACGAAGAAAGGCTCCGCCTCCAGCCATGTCACCGCCCCGCCATCCAGGGGCACGAGGCCGATCCGCGTGCCGAGGGACGGCCGCCATTGCAGGAAGGATCCGCCCTTCCCGGCCGCCTCCATGTCGAACACGGCGGGGCCGATGAGCAGGACGAGGTGCCGCTCCGTCAGCACGAAGTCATGGATCATGCTGGGCGCGGCGAGCGGCACGGGAAAGCTGTCCCGCAGAGTGCCGGCCGCGTCGATCCGATGCACCCGCACCACCGGCTCCAGCGCGGAGTAGGCGATGGCGTAGAGGTCGCCCGTCACGGGATGGCGGCGGTTGTGCGCGCCCATCTCCACCACCTCGCCCGTGCCGGCGGTCCATTCGCCGATCGTGTCGAGTTCCATGGTCATCTCATAGGCGGGCTGCGCCTCACCGAAGGCGATCAGGTGTCCACCATGCTGCAGCACGTTGATGAAGGCGCCGGTCTTGATCGGGCCGGGCTCGCCATCCTCGCCGAGAAGGGCGGGATCGACGGGCACGGGATGGAACAGGCTTCCGTAGAGCGCGCGGCCGGCCCGGCGCTCCGCCGCCAGCCCGCGGGTGCGGACGTAGCGGTTGCGGTAGCGGGCGCGGCCGCCCTCGAAGAAGACGGCGTGCACCATCCCGTCCCCGTCCATGGGATAGGCATAGGCGATGGGCTTGAAGCGCGGGTTCGGGCCGTTCCGCATATGGGCGCCGCGGAGGTCGGGCGGAATTCGCCCGGCGGTGACGGGCAGGTCCGCGGCGTCGATCTCCGGCCCGATGGGGGCGAAGTTGCCGCTGAGGTGCGGGTCCTCCGACACCCAGTCTATGGCCGCGGTGTCGAGCGGCGGCATGGCCGTGCCGGCAAGGGCGGTGCTCATGCGGGCGGACTCCCCTTCGCCGGGCGGTGCTTCAGGCCCGCTGGCGCCTGGATGCGGCGTAGCTCTTCGTGAAAAGGATCGCCCCGGCAAGGGCAAGGACGATGACCACCACGCCGGCATTCGTCGGCAGGCCCGGCACCAGCAGCAGCGCCGCTTCCGCCGCCACCATCACCGCGAAGGCCAGGGCCCAGGCGGCGGAGATGATGTTGTTGGTGCGGAGGAAGCCCGGGCTGTCCCAATGCTCCCGCGGCACGCTCTCCCGCGCGTAGCTCATGGTGAAAGGCCGGCCCAGCGCGATGGAGAGGAGCACGATGGCGAGCAGCCCGGCATCAATGACAAGGCGCGTGGCAATGATGGAGAGCGCGCCGCCGGACAGCCAGGTGTAGGCAGCCACGGCAACGAAGAGGATGCAGGTCCCGACCTCCAGGATCCGCATTCCCGTACCCTGGCGCCTGGCGCGGAAGACGAGGAAAGCGGCGACGGCGGCCCCCGCCAGCAGCGCGGGCAGCGGCCCGGCATGGTTCGAGATCACGGCGAAGGCGATGAAGGGCGCGAAGGCGAGCAGGATGCCCATGATGGTGTTCTCCCGTGTTCCGTTCCGGCGTCAGGCGAGGCGGACGGCGCCGAGCACCGCCTCCGCGAAGGCGAGTTCATCAGGTGGCCCCGGCAGGGCGCCGAGGGTTCCCTTCAGCCGCCCGTCGAGCATCAGCATCGCGTAGCCATGGACGAGTGACCAAAGGGCGATCCCCTCCGCCGCGCGCTGCAGGGGCGATGCCGGCGGCGCATCGGGGCGCCCGGACAACGCGCTGCGGAGCACCTCCCGCGCGGCCGCGATCGCGTCCCGCAGGGCCGGGCGCATCGCGTCCAGCCGCTCGCCCCGGAACATGAGGAGGAAGAGCTGCGGGTTCTCCCGCGCGAAGGCGACATAGGCGCGGCCCATGGCCAGCGCGCGGGCGCGCTGCTCCTCGCCCGCCGCCGCCACCGCCGCCGAGAGCGCGGCGGCGAAGCGGCGGTAGCCCGAGGCGGCCAGCTCGCTCAGCAGGCCGGAGAGGTCGCCGAAATGGTTGGCGGGCGCCGCGTGCGTCACCCCCGCGGCGCGGGACACGGCGCGCAGGGTCAGCCCCTGCAGCCCCTCGACCCGCAGCAGCGCCTCCGCCTCCGTCAGCAGGGCCTGCTTCAGGTCGCCATGGTGATACGAACGGCTCTGAAGGATCGGGCTCGCCATGCCCGAATGTTTACGCTGGTAAGTTTACACCGTCAACATGAATCCGGAACGTTCTCGCGGCGGCCCGCCCTTCCATGGCGGGGCCGCCGCGACCCCTGCCGGCTATGCCTGCGCCGCCAGCTTGTCCTGCGTCCGCGTTTCGAAGTCCGAGGCGTCGTGCCGCTCGTGCAACTGGCCGGAGGGCTCGCCGGTCACGCGGTTCACCATGCGCCCGCGCTGCACCGCCGGCCGCGCCAGGATGGCGTCCGCCCAGCGCAGCACGTTCTTGTATTCCCCCACGCCCAGGAACTCGGCCGCGCCATAGGACCAGCCCTTCACCAGCCCGGCATACCAGGGGAAATTCGCCATGTCGGCGATGGTGTAGTCGGGCCCGGCCACGTACTCGCTCTCGCCCAGGCGCGTGTCCAGCACGTGCAGCAGCCGCTTCGTCTCCATGGTGAAGCGGTCGATCGCGTACTCGATCTTCGTCGGCGCGTAGGCGTAGAAGTGGCCGAAGCCGCCGCCCAGATAGGGCGCGCTGCCCATCTGCCAGAACAGCCAGGAGAGGCACTCGGCCCGCGCCGCGCCCTCCTTTGGCAGGAAGGCCCCGAACTTCTCGGCCAGGTACATCAGGATGGCGCCGGATTCGAACACGCGCACCGGCTCCGGCCCGCTGCGGTCCATCAGGGCGGGGATCTTCGAATTGGGGTTCACCCCCACGAAGCCGCTGCCGAACTGGTCGCCATCCCCGATCTTGATCAGCCAGGCATCGTATTCCGCGCCGGCGTGCCCGAGGGCCAGGAGCTCCTCCAGCAGGATCGTGACCTTCTGCCCGTTCGGCGTCGCCAGGGAATAGAGCTGCAGCGGGTGGCGCCCCACCGGCAGCTCCTTCTCATGCGTAGCCCCGGAAATGGGCCGATTAATATTGGCAAAACGGCCGCCATTCCCGGGGTTCCAGGTCCAGACCTTGGGCGGCGTGTACTCGGGCGCGTCGGCCATAATTTCGGATCCTTCCGAGTCTCGATTGCCCCAAGACTATGCGCTGCCCGGCGCCGGGGCAGCCCGCCCCGGCCTTCAACCGCCCGCGAGCGCTATTCCTCCTCGGCCTCCCCGGCCAGGAAGTCGAAATCCACGCCCTTGTCGGCCTGCATCACCGTGTCGTGGAACAGCTTGGCGTAGCCGCGCTTCGGCGCGGGCCGCGGTGGGGTGAACCCGGCCGCGCGGCGCTCCAGCTCAGCCTCGTCCACCAGCAGCTCGATGCGGCGATTGGCTGTGTCCAGCCGGATGCGGTCGCCGTCCCGCACCAGGCCGAGCGGGCCGCCCACCGCGGCCTCGGGCGTGATGTGCAGCACGATGGTGCCGAAGGCCGTGCCGGACATGCGGGCATCGGAGATGCGGACCATGTCCTTCACCCCGGCCTGGGCAAGCTTCCTGGGAATGGGCAGGTAACCCGCCTCCGGCATCCCCGGCGCGCCCTTGGGGCCGGCGTTCTGCAGCACCAGCACGTCGTCGGCCGTCACGTCCAGATCCGGGTCGTCGATGCGATTGGTCATGTCCTCGACGCTGGTGAAGACGACGGCGCGGCCCTCATGCTGGAGAAGCCCGGGCGTGGCGGCGGCGTGCTTGATCACGGCACCGCCGGGGCAGAGGTTGCCGCGCAGCACGGCCATGCCGCCGGTGCTCTTCAGCGGGTTGCTGCGCGGGCGGATGACGGTCTGGCCCGGCACGTCCTCGGCCAGGTTCATGTAGTCGCGCAGCGTGCCGCCCAGCACGGTCGGCGCGTCGAGGTCGAGGAAGGGCTCCAGCTCCTGCAGCAGCCGCGGCACGGCACCGGCATGGTGCAGGTGCTCCATGTAGTGATCGCCCGAGGGCTTCAGGTCCACGAGCACGGGCACCTCCCGCCCGATCGCGTCGAACTCCTCCAGGTCCACCTCCAGCCCCGCACGGCCGGCGATGGCGGCGAGGTGGACGAGGCCATTGGTGGAGCCGCCGATCGCCTGCAGCACCACCATCGCGTTGCGGAGGGAGCCCTTCGTGACGAGTGCCTTCGGCGCCGGCCCCTGGCGCCGCGCCATCTCCACCGCCACGCGCCCCGTTGCCTCGCCGCAGCGCAGCCGTTCCGCGTGCGGGGCGGGGATGGCGGCGGAATAGGGCAGCGAGAGCCCCATCGCCTCGATCATGCAGGCCATGGTGCTGGCGGTGCCCATCACCATGCAGGTGCCGACAGAGGGCGCGAGCCGCCCGCTGATGACCTCGATCTCCGCCTCGTCGATCTTGCCGGCCCGGTGCTGGCCCCAGAGGCGCCGGCAATCCGTGCAGGCGCCCAGCACCTCGCCCCGGTGGTGCCCCACCACCATCGGACCCACGGGCAGCACCACGGCGGGAATGCCGGCGCTCGCCGCCCCCATGATCTGCGCGGGCAGCGTCTTGTCGCAGCCGCCGATCAGCACCACCGCGTCCATCGGCTGGGCGCGGATCATCTCCTCCGTGTCCATGGACATGAGGTTGCGCAGGTACATGGAGGTGGGGTGGGAGAAGCTCTCGTGGATCGAAATGGTCGGGAAGGCCATCGGCAGCCCGCCCGAGAGCATCACGCCGCGCCTGACAGCCTCGATCAACTGCGGCGCGTTGCCGTGGCAGGGGTTGAAGTCGCTCGCCGTGTCCGTGATGCCGATGATCGGCCGGTCCAGCGCGTCGTCCGAGTACCCCGCCGCCTTGATGAAGGCCTTGCGCAGGAACAGCGAGAACCCCGCATCCCCGTAGCTCGTCAGTCCCTTGCGGAGCCCTTGCGCCATTCGTCCCGTTCCCGTCCCTCGCGGCTCTCAGACCGCCGGGTGCATGAGCCAACCCCCGCACCGCCTTGTCAACGGAGCGTGGCTTGCCGCGTCCTGGCCGCGCCGATATAGCCGAACGGGAACAACGACCGGGTAACTCCCATGCGTCGCAAGCTTCTCTGCGCCGTCGCCGCCACCCTGGCGCTCGCCGTCACGGGGCTTCCAGCCCGTGCGCAGGAGGGACCGACCGTCTTCGCCGCGGCCAGCCTGACGGACGCGATGCGCGCCCTTGGCCAGGCCTGGGCCGCCAAGGGCAACCCCGCCCCGCGCTTCTCCTTCGCCGCCTCCTCGGCCCTGGCCCGCCAGATGGAGCAGGGTGCGCCTGCCGACATCTTCGCCAGCGCGGACGAGCCCTGGATGGACTACGTCCAGCAGCGCGACCTGATCGTGAACGGCACCCGCGTCTCGCCGCTGGCCAATGCCCTGGTCCTCGTCGCCCCGGCCGATAGCCGGCAGGCGCCGGTCACCATCGCGCGCGACACGAACCTCGCAGCCCTCCTCGGCGCGAATGGCCGCATCGCGACCGGCGACCCCTCCAACGTGCCGGTGGGCAAGTACGCGCAGGCCGCGCTGACCTGGATGGGCCAGTGGGACGCGCTGAACCCCCGCATCGCCCGCGCCGACAACGTCCGCTCCGCCCTGTTGCTGGTGGAGCGCGGCGAGGCCCCGCTCGGCATCGTCTATGCCACCGACGCCGCCGCCTCCCGGGGAGTGAAGGTGATCGGCACCTTCCCGCGCGAGAGCCATCCGGCCGTCACCTACCCCTTCGCCCTCGCCCGCCGCGCGGAGGGCAACCCGCAGGCCCGCGCCTTCCTCGCCTTCGCCACCGGGCCGGAAGCCGCCGAGACCTACCGCCGCCTCGGCTTCGCGCTGCGCGGCGAATAGGTGCTGACGCCCGAGGAATGGGGCGCGGTCCGGCTCAGCCTCTCCGTCGCCCTCCGCTCGGTCGCCTTCGGCCTGCCGCCCGCGGTGCTGGCGGCCTGGCTCCTCGCGCGCGGGCGCTTCCCCGGCCGCGCGCTGCTGGACGCGCTGGTCCACCTGCCCCTGGTGATGCCGCCGGTGGTGGTGGGCTGGCTTCTCCTCGTCACCTTCGGCGTGCGCGGCCCGGTGGGCGCGCTGCTGCACGAATGGTTCGGCGTGCGCCTCGTCTTCACCACCGCCGGCGCGTCGCTGGCCACCGCCGTCATGTCCTTCCCGCTGATCGTACGCGCGGTGCGCCTTTCGCTGGATGCCGTCGATCCCGGCCTGGAAGCGGCGGCGCGCAGCCTCGGCGCGGGGCCGGTGGACCGCTTCGTCACCGTCACCCTGCCGCTGATCGCGCCTGGCATCCTCTCCGGCGCCATCACCGCCTTCGCCGCGGGGCTGGGCGAGTTCGGCGCCGTCATCACCTTCGTCTCCAACATCCCCGGGGAGACGCAGACCCTGCCGCTGGCGATCTACAGCGCCACCCAGACTCCGGGCGGGGAGGCGACGGCCGCGAAGCTCGCCGCCATCTCCTTCGCCCTCGCGGTCACGGGGCTCCTGCTGGCCGATCTCGCCGGCCGCCGCCTCGCCACCCTCATCGGCCGCGCCCCGCGCTGATGCTGGAAGTCACGATGCGCCACCGCTTCCCCGGCTTCGCGCTGGATGCGGCCTTCGCCTCGCCGACGCCCGGCGTCACCGCCGTCTTCGGTCCCTCCGGCTGCGGCAAATCCACGCTGCTGGCCGCCGTCGCCGGGCTGCTGCGCCCGGAGGCAGGCCGCGTGGCGCTGGACGGCACCGTGCTGCTGGACACCGCCGCAGGGGTGGACACCCCCGCGGAACGGCGCCGCTGCGGTGTCGTCTTCCAGGACTCCCGCCTTTTCCCCCATCTCTCCGTGGACACGAACCTCCGCTACGGCCTCCGCCGCGCGCCCCGTGACGCCAACGGGGCAGGCTTCGAGGAGGTGGTGGACCTGCTGGGCGTCGCGCACCTCCTCTCCCGCCGCCCCGCCGCGCTCTCGGGCGGGGAGAGGCAGCGCGTCGCCCTCGGCCGTGCCCTCCTTTCCCGCCCGCGCCTGCTGCTGATGGATGAGCCGCTGGCCGCGCTTGACGCGCCCCGCCGCGCGGAGGTGCTGCCCTTCCTCGCCCGCGTGCGGGACCGCTTCCGCGCGCCGATCCTCTACGTCACCCACGCGCTGGACGAAGTGGACCGCCTGGCCGACCACCTCGTGCTCATGGAAGCCGGCCGCGTCCTCGCCGCCGGCCCGGCGGAGGCGCTGAGCACCCGCGCGGACCTGCCGCTCCTCGCCGCCCGCCGCGATGCCGGCGCCCTGCTCTCCTGCGCCGTGCTGGAGCACCACCCCGCGCGCGGCCTCACCCACCTCGGCTTTCCCGGCGGCGAGCTGCTGGTGCCGCTGCGCGAGGATGCGCCGGGCGTACGGCTGCGCGTCCGCGTCCGCGCGCGCGACGTCTCCATCGCCACCGAGGAGCCGCGCGGCCTCTCCGTGCAGAACGTCCTGCCGGCAATGCTGGAATCGCTTTCGCCGGCCGCGCCGCACGAGGCGATGCTGCGCCTGCGCGTGGGGGAAGCGACCCTCCTCGCCCGGGTCACCGAGGATGCCGTGGCGCGCCTCGCGCTGCGGCCCGGCCAGCGCCTCTGGGCGCTGGTGAAGTCGGCCGCTTTCGCGGCCACCACCCCTGCACAGGAAGCTCCGCCATGAGGCTGTCTGCCCGCAACGTCCTCGCCGGCAAGGTGGTCGCCGTGACCAAGGGCCAGACCACGGCGCATGTGAGGATCGAGCTGTCCGGCGGCGCCGTCGTCACCGCCTCCATCACCAACGAGGCGGTGGACTCCCTGGAGCTGAAGGTCGGCGACGAGGCCTCGGCGATCATCAAGGCCTCCGACGTCATCGTCGGGAAGGCCTGACCCGCCCGAGCCCTCTGCTCGCGCCTCCGTGCGGGGCGCGGCTCATGGCGCCCCGCGCGGCGGCCCGGTATGCTGGCGCCGAGTCCCGCCCGTCCCTTCCATGACGGCACCGTCCCGGATCCGGGGCGCGCCGGCGGGACGGATCGGGGGTTCAGGGCAACGATGGCGCTGGTGAAGACAACCGAGCTGGCCGGGCGCGCCGCCGCCCGCGCCGCCGCGCCATCCACCTCGCCCTCGCCCCCCATCTCGCCCGAGCCGGCCACGGCCAGCCAGCGCCGCGCGCAGGACCGCAGCCGTGCCCGGCGCGAGAAGGCGGCCGAGCGCATCGGCGCGGCGAGCGAGGAGCTGGCCGCCGGCATCACCCAGGCCGCCGCGGCGGCGGAGGAACTGGGCCGCGCCCTCGCGCAGATCTCCGCCGCGGCCGAGGAGGCGGCGGGCGCCGCGCAGGAGTCCCAGGGAAACATCGACTCCCTCGGCGCCGTCTTCACCCAGGCGCGGGACCGGGCCGAAGCCTCCCAGCGCCGCACCAGCGCGCTGCAGGCCGCCCTTATCGAGCTCGGCGCGGCGATCGAGGGCGCGGCGGGCGCGGTGGAGGAGAACGCCGCCCGCCAGCTCCGCTCCGTGGAAGTGGTGTCGGCGCTGGAGGCCGGTGCCGCCCGCATCGGGGAGATCACCACCGCCGTCGCCGACATCGCCGAGCAGACCAACCTTCTCGCCCTCAACGCCGCGATCGAGGCCGCGCGGGCGGGCGATAGCGGCCGGGGCTTCGCCGTGGTGGCCGAGGAGGTGCGCGCCTTCGCCGAGAGCTCCGAGGCGAGCGCGCGCGAGGTGCGGGCCCTGGTGGAGACGGCCCGGGCCGAGGTGCAGAGCGCCGCCACCCGCATCCGCGCTGCCGCGGGGGCTGCGGGAGACCAGGCGCGGGACGGCCGCGCTGCCGTTGCCACGCTGGACCAGGTGCGGGCCGCGATGGGCGCCATCACGGAGGGCGCGCAGGCGATCCTCATCGCGACCGTGGAGGCCGAAGGCGCGGCGCGGGAGGCGCAGCGCGGCGCCGAGGGCGTGGCCAGCGCCGCCGAGGAGCAGTCTGCCGCAACCGCGGAGGCGCAGCGCGCCGTGCAGCAGCAGGGCGCAGCCCTGGACGATAGCCAGCGCACCGCGCAGGCCCTGGCCATGCTCGCGGAAGGCCTCCAGGCCGGCAACGCCGCCTCCGCCGAGCAGGTCGCCTCCGCCGCCGAGGAACTCTCCGCCACGGTGCAGGAACTGTCCGGCGCGGCCGGGCAGATCAACACGGCGCTGGACGAGATCGGGCGCGGCGCCGCCATCCAGGCCGCCGCCACGCAGCAGGCGGCCGCCTCCATGGCGGAGATCGAGCGCGCTGCCGCCGGCACGCGCGCCGCCGCCGCCGCATCCGTGGAGCGCCTGGCCGAGATCGCGCCCCGGCTGGAAGGCGGCCGCGCCGCCATCGCCGCCCTGGGCGAGGGCATGTCCGCCGGCCTTGAGGATACGCGGGGGCTGGCGGCCCTCATCGGCGGGCTGGAAACCTCCGGCCGCCGGATGGAGAAGATCGTGGACTCCATCGCGCTCGTCGCGGTGCAGACGAACATGCTCGCCGTCAGCGGCTCCGTGGAGGCGGCGCGGGCGGGGGAGGCGGGGCGCGGCTTCGCGCTGGTGTCCACCGACATCCGTGCCCTGGCCCGCGACGCCGCCGCCAACGCGGACCGCATGAAGGACGTGGTGCGCGACATGCGCGACGGCGCAGCGCGCGTGCGCGCCGAGCTGGAGGCCGTGGCCGCCGCCGGGGCCGGGGAGGCCGGGAAGAGCCGCGCCGTGCAGGACCGCCTGGCCGCGGCCGGGGCGGACCTGGCCGATCTGCGCCAGGGCTCCGGCGAGGTGCTCGCGGGCACGGACCGGGTCCTGATGGCGGTGCGGGAGGTGCTCTCCGGCACGCGCCAGATCGCCGCCGCGGCCGAGGCCGCGAGCGCCGCCGCCGCCCAGGCCTCCACCGCCGCCGGCCAGCAGGCCCGCGGTGCGGAGGACCTGGCCGCCGCCATCGAGGACATCGCGAGCCTCGCCGACGAGTTGCGCCTGGCGGGGAGCTGACGGGGTGCCCGCCGGGGCCCTGACCGTCCGCGTGGCCGGGGAGGCCTATGCCCTGCCCGCCCCCGCAGTGCGGGAGGTGCTGCGCCCCGTCCCCCTCACGCGCGTGCCCCATGCCCCGCCGGGCCTGCTCGGCCTCGCCAGCCTGCGCGGCGCCGTGCTGCCCGTCCTCTCCCTCGCCCGCCTGCTGGGGCGGGACGAACCCGCCCCCTCCCCTGCCGCGCGGGTGGTGGTGGCGGAAGACCCGCCTCTCGGCCTGCTGGTGGAGGAGGTCACCCGTCTCGGCACCGGGGAGGGCGCGCACACCATCGACCTGCCCGCCCTGCTGGCGCGCGGCTTCGGAGCCGGCCATGCCCGCCCCAGCGCCCAGGTGACGGCCCGCCCCGTCCCGTCGGACGCGCCGGGCGGATCATCCGGCGAGGCGGCGGAGGCCCGCGTCGCGCTTCTCGCCTTCGCCCTCGCCGACCAGGACTACGCCCTGCCGCTGGAGAGCGTCGCCGGCGTCGCCCGCCTGCCCGGGCGGATTACCGCCCTTCCCGGCGCGGAGCCCGCCATGCTCGGCGCCGCCCCGTATCGCGGCGGGCTGCTGCCGCTGGTCTCCCTGCGGGCGCTGCTCGGCCTGCCCGCCGCGGCGGAAGCCGGTTCGCGGCTGGTGGTGGTCCGCATCGGCCATCTCCTAGTGGGCCTCGTGGTGGATGCCCTGCGCACCGTGCTGCGCCCCCCGCAGGCCGCGCTGGACCCGGTGCCGGCGGTCCTCACCCGCGGGACGGGCGAGGTGCGGGTGCAGGCGATCGCACGGCTGGACGGGGACCGCCTCGTCTCCGTCCTCTCCCCCGGCGCGCTCTTCGACGAGGAGACCACGGCGCGCCTGCTGGCCGCTTCCCGCCCGGAGGCGGAGGGCGCGGCCGGGCTCCAGGCGGAGGCGGCGGAGCGCCTTGTCGTCTTCGACCTGGGCAAGGAGCGCTTCGGCCTCCCCCTTACCGCGGTGGAGGAGGTGGTGCGCCATCCCCGCCACCTGGCCCGCATCCCCCGCGCCCCGGACTTCGTGGCGGGCGCTATGACGCTGCGCGGCGCCGCCCTGCCCGTGATCGACCTTCGCCGGCGCTTTGGCGGCGCGGGCACCGGGGACCCCGGCCGCGTGGTGGTGGTGGGGGCGGAGGGGCTGCGCGCCGGCCTCGCGGTGGACGCGGTGTCGGGAGTGCTGCCCGTCGCCGACCTCCTGCCCGCGCCGGAGCCAGCCGGGACCGGCGCCGAGGTCTTCGACCGCGTGGCGCGGGTGGAGCGGGACGGCCGGATGATCCTCGTCCTCGCACCCCGCGCCCTGCTGGAGGCCGCCGGGCGCGACCTGCTGGCCGCTGCGGGAGAGGTGGACAGAGCCGGCGGGGGGGCCGGGCCTGCCCCGTGACGCGCGTCCTCGTCGTCGATGATTCCGCGCTGATGCGCCGCCTGCTGGGCGAAGTCCTCTCGGCGAACGGCTTCCAGGTCTCCTTCGCCCGCGACGGGCTGGAGGCGCTGGACGCCATCGCCGCGGACCCGCCGGACGTGGTGACGATGGACGTGCAGATGCCCCGCATGGACGGGCTCGCCGCCCTGGACCGCATCATGCTGGAGCATCCCGTGCCCGTGGTGATGCTCTCCTCCCTCACTGGTGCCGGGACGGAGGCGACGCTGGAAGCCCTGCGCCTGGGCGCGGTGGACTTCCTGCCCAAGCCCGCCGGCGCCGCCTCCCTCTCCATGAACGAACTGACCCCGGTGCTGCTGGAGAAGCTGCGCGCGGCCACAGGCGCGCGGCTGCGCCGCAGCCATCGGCTGGCGGAGCGCGTGCGGCTTCGCGCCGGCCTCCCCGCCGGGCCGGGCCCGGCCCGGTTCGATGCGCCTGGCCCGGTCCAGTCCGATGCGCTCCGCCCGGCCCGATCCAGCGCGCCCGGCCCAGCCCAGCCCTCCGCGCCCGCGGCGGAGCCCGCGCGCCCAGCCCTGAGAGGCGATCCGCCGGGGATTGTCCTCGTCGGCTGCTCCACCGGCGGTCCGCCGGCGCTGGACGCGCTGCTGGCCCCCCTGCCGGCGGACTTTCCCTGGCCCATCCTCATCGCCCAGCACATGCCCGCAGGCTTCACCGGCGCCCTCGCGCGGCGGCTGGACCGGCTCTGCGCCCTCACGGTGGAGGAGGTGTTGCGCCCCGTGCGGCTCCTGCCCGGCCACGCCTATGTCGGGCGGGGGGACGCGGACCTCATCCTCGGCCGCCGCCCGGCGGGGCTGGTTGCCATGGCCGCCCCCGCCGATCCCTTGCACCGCTGGCATCCCAGCGCGAACCGCATGGTGGAGAGCGCCATGGCCCTGCTGCCCGCCGCGCGCCTGATCGGCGTGCTGATGACGGGCATGGGCGACGACGGCGCGGCCACCATGGCCCGGCTGCGCGCCGCCGGCGGCCGCACGATCGCGGAGGCTGAGGAGACCGCCGTGGTCTGGGGGATGCCCGGCGCGCTGGTGCGGGCAGGCGGCGCGGGCGCCGTGCTGCCGCTCGGCGGCATCGCCGGCGCGCTGCGGAGATGGCTGGCATGAGCACCCCCGCCCTGGCCCCGGACGACCTCCGGCGCCTCTGCGACTTCATCTACCGCCGCACGGGCATGCTCTACGGCGAGGGCAAGCGCTACTACGTCGAGCGCCGCCTGACGCAGCGGATGGAGGGCACCGGCACCGCCTCCTTCGCCGCCTACATGGGCCTGCTGCGCGCGAGCCCGGACGAGGCGGAGCGGCTGGTCAACAGCTTCACCGTGAACGAGACCTACTTCTACCGGGAGGAGCACCAGCTCCGCGCCCTCTCGGGCGCGATCCTGCCGGAGATCGTCGCCGCGCGCGGCCCGGGCGACCGCGTGCGGATCTGGTCCATCCCCTGCTCCACGGGGGAGGAGCCCTACTCCGTCGCCATCTGGCTGCTGGAGAACTGGGCGATGGTGGACGCCTACAACATCGAGATCGTCGGCTCCGACATCGACACGGATGCGCTGGCCGCGGCGAAGGCAGGTCTTTACGGCGAGCGCTCCCTCGGGCGCCTGCCGCCCGCGCTGCTGGGCCGCTACTTCGACCCGCCGCGCGGCGGGCTGCGCCGGATCATCGAGGACCTGCGGGAATCCGTGCGCTTCACGCCGGCCAACCTGGTGGACCAGGCCAGCATGGCCCCGGAAGGGCGCTTCGACGTGATCCTCTGCCGCAACGTCCTCATCTACTTCGACGGGGCATCCCGCGCCGGGGCCGCGCGGAACCTGCACGACGCGCTCGCCCCCGGCGGCTTCCTCCTGCTCGGCCACACGGAATCCATGGGCAGGATCAGCGACGGCTTCGCCACGCGCCGCTTCGGCGACGCCGTGGCGCACCAGAGGCCGGCGGCATGAGCGAGCTGCTGGAACAGTTCCTGGTGGAATCGCGGGAGCTGGTGCAGGCCGCCGCGGACGACCTGCTGGCGCTGGAGAGCGCCCCAGGCGACCCCGCGCGGCTGGACGGGGCCTTCCGCGCCGTCCACACGCTGAAGGGCTCCGTCGCCCTCTTCGACCTCGCCCCGATGGGCGCCGCGCTGCACGCGGGGGAGGACCTGCTGGACGCGCTGCGCCGCGGCGCCGTCGCGCCGGACCGCGCGGCGATGGACGCACTGCTCGCCCTGCTCGGCGCCAGCGAGGCCTGGCTGGATGCCTTCGCCGCCGATGGCCGCCTTCCCGACGCGGCCGCGGCGGATGGCCGCGCGCTGGAGGCCGCGCTGCGCGCCCGCCTGCCGGGGAACGCGCCCGCACAGCCCGCCCCGCTGCCGGCCGCTTCCCCGGACTGGCTCCCCGCCCTGCTGGAACGGGAGGCGGCGGCCATCGCGCCGGCCCGGGCGGAAGGGCGCACCCTCGCCGCGCTACGGTACGTCCCCTCGCCGGACTGCTTCTTCCTCGGCGATGATCCCATCGCGATCATTCGCGCCCTGCCCGCCCCCGTCGCGCTCCACCTCGCCCAGCGGGAGCCCTGGCCCGCCGACGGCCCCGATCCCTTCACCTGCAACCTCGTCATCGAGGCCGTCTTTGCCGCCTCGGAGGCCGAACTCCGCCAGGGCCTGCGCCTGGTCGCCGACCAGGTGGCGCTCGCCCCGGTCCCCGCGCCCGCCGCACCGCCCGCCCCCTCCTCGTCCTCCCGCGGCCTGCGCGTGGACGCCGCCCGCGTGGACGCGCTGGTGGATCTGGCGGAGGAGCTGGTGGTGGCGCGGAACGGCCTTGCCCACCTCGTCGCCCGGGTTGGGGAGGAGAACCCGGCCCTCGCCCGCGCCCTGGCCGAGAGCGAGGCCGGGATCGGCCGCCTAGCCGAGCGGATGCACCGCGCCGCCCTCGGCCTACGCCTCGTGCCGCTCGGCCGCGCCTTCGCCCGCCTGCCGCGCCTGGCGCGGGAGACGGCGGGCGGCCTGGGCAAGGAGATCGCCCTCTCCGTGGCCGGAGAGGCGGTGGAGGCCGACCGCGCCGTGGTGGACGGCCTGTTCGACCCCCTGTTGCACCTGCTGCGGAACGCCATCGACCACGGCATCGAGCCGCCCGAGGTCCGCGAGGCCGCCGGCAAGCCCCGCGCCGGCCGCATCGCCCTCTCCGCCGCGCGGGAGGACGGGTGGATCGCCGTCACCCTCTCCGACGACGGGCGGGGGATGGACCCGGCCCGCCTGCGCGCGGCGGCGAAGGCGCGCGGCGTGGCGGATGACGCCGCCATCGACGCGATGGACGACGCGGCGGCGCTGGACCTCGTCTTCCGCCCTGGCTTCTCCACGGCCGGCACCGTCACCGCCATCTCCGGCCGCGGCGTGGGAATGGACGCGGCGCGCGCGGCGGTGGACTCCCTCGGCGGCCGCGTCGCGATCCGCAGCGCACCCGGCGAAGGCACCACGATCCGCCTCCTCCTGCCCGCGGGCGCCGCTGTGACCGGGGTGCTGACCGTGCGCGCGGGTGGGGAGCTCTACGGCATTCCCGTCGATGCCGTTGCCGAAACCGCCCGCCTGCCCGCTTCCGCCATTCTGCCGCTCGGCGCCGGGGAGGCCTTCGTGCTGCGCGGCCGCACCCTGCCCTTGCTCCGCCTGGCCGGGCTGCTGGGGCTGAAGCCCGCCCCGCGCGGCGGAACCGCCCGCCTCCTCGTCACCGGGGGGGCGGAGCGCGCGGCGCTGGAGGTGGAGGGCTTCGGCGGCAGGCTGGACGTGCTGCTGCGCCCCCCACAGGGCCTGCTGCGCGGCCTGCCCGGGCTGGCGGGCACGGCGCTGCTCGGCGATGGCAGCGCGCTGCTGGTGCTGGACCTGCCCGACCTCCTCGCGCGCGGAGGTGCCGCGTGAGCGTCCGTCTCGACGGCGACGCCATTCGCCTGGACGGCCCGGCGCGGGTGGAGGACGCGGAGCCTCTCCTCGCCCTCCTGCACGAGGGCCCGGGCCGCACGGTGGACCTGGACGGCGCCGGCCCCCTGCACGCCGCCGTGGTGCAGGTGCTGCTGGCCCTGCGCCCGCCAGTCCGTGGCACCCCCGCCGATCCCTTCGATGCCCGCTGGCTGCTGCCCCTGCTTGGGCCGGGCAGCTGAGCCGCCGCGCGGTGGTGCTCCCACCGGCCCGGCCCTATGAATGCGACCGCGCGGCCCCGCCGCGCCACACCGGGAGTACAGCATGGCGACCACCGTCCTGATCGTCGACGACAGCAAGCTGGCCCGGATCGTGGCCGGCAAGGCGATCGCCGCGCTGCAGCCGGACTGGACCCGCGCCGAGGCCGGCAATGCGGAGGAGGCGCTGGCCCGCCTGGCGCAGGGCGGCATCGACCTGGCAGTGCTGGACTACAACATGCCCGGGAAGGACGGCCTCACCCTCGCCGCGGAGATTCGGGCGATGCACCCGGCCATGCCCATCGCCGTCATCACCGCCAACGTGCAGGACGAGGTGGTGGCCCGGGCCCGCGCCGTGGGCGCGACCTTCGTGCCGAAGCCGGTCACAGAAGAGGCCCTGCGCGGCTTCATCTCCGGCGCCGCGCTCCGCCTCCGCGCCGGCCGGTAGCGCCGTGACCGTCCCGCCGGAAGCCGCGCTGAGCGACCTGGAGCGCGACGCGCTGACGGAGCTGGTGAACATCGGCGTCAGCCGCGCCGCCGCCAGCCTGCGCCAGATGGTAGGGGGCGAGGTGCTGCTTTCCGTCCCCTCCGTCGAGATCATCGAGGAGCGCATCGCCTCCACCCTGATCGAGGAGCGCGAGGGCAGCGACCTCGTCGCCGTGCGGCAGGACTTCACCGGCGCCTTCAAGGGCCGCGCGCTTCTCATCTTCCCCCAGTCCAGCGGGGCGGAGCTGCTGCGCGCCGTGGTGGGAGACGAGATCCCGCCCGAGGAAGCGGCGGAGATGGAGCGGGAGGCCCTGGCTGAGACGGGCAACATTATCCTCAACAACTGCCTCGCCACCATGGCGAACATGCTGCGCCGCTCCTTCAACATGTCGCTGCCCCAGGTGCTGCGGGGCGACGGCCGGATGCTGCTGGAGGGCACGCAGGAGGGCGGCGAGGGGCTCGTGCTGTTCCTCTACATCAACTTCGCCGTGCGGGACCGCAGCCTGCGCGGCTACATCGCCATGGTGATGGACCTGCCCTCGCTCGGCGCGCTGCGGCGGCTGGTGGCGGACTTCATCGAGCGGGTTATGGACGACGACGCGGAAGCGGCCCCGCGATAGGCCGCTTCAGCCTCGCGGCGCGCCGGCCAGGATCAGCCCCAGCTCATAGGCCTCCCGGTCCTCCGGCCGCCGGAACGGGTAGGTCTCGGCGAAGCCGCGCACGTTGAACTCCGGCTCGATCCGCAGCAGCGCGGCCAGCAGCGGCTTCGCCTCCTGCTGCATCCCCAGGTGGCCGAGGGCGGAGAGCACGGGCTTGTAGCCGTTGACGAAGCCTGGCGCCGCCCGCACCGCGCGCTGCCCGAAGGCCAGCGCCTTGGCGAAATCCCCGCCCAGCGTGTACGCCGTGGTGAAGACATGGCCGAGGATGCGGTCATGTGGGTGGAAGGGCGCCAGCGCGCGGTAGCGCTCCATCCGCCGCAGCGCCTCCTCCGGATGCCCCGAATAGGCCTGCGTCGCCGCCGAGAGCGCCCAGGACGAGGCCTGGTGCGGGTTCAGTTCCAGCGATCGGTCCAGGTAGTGGATCGCGCTGTCGAAGTCCTTGTGGAGAAAGGAGGCGACGTGGCCGTAGATGGCCGCCGCCTCCGCGCTCTCGGGATCCAGGCTCATGGCCAGCACTGCCAGCCGCTCCGCCTCCTCCAGGGCCGCGCCGGGGTCGGGGGCCCAGCCCTGGCCGATCTGGAACACGTGCCACTGCGCGGCCCAGGCGGCGGCCATGGCGTTCTCCGGCTCCCGCGTCACCGCGTCCGCCAGCATCTTGCCCGCGCGGTGGAAGCTGCCGCCCTCCATGCTGAACAGCAGCGGCATGGCGCGGATCACGATCTCGCTCGCCTCGCCGGGGCGGCGGGGCACCGGGCGGGTTCCCTCCGCGTGCAGGATCACCGGCTCCAGCCGCGCCACCAGCCGGCCCACCACCTCGGCGTCCACCCCGCCCGCGCGGAGGTCGATCTCCGCGCGCCCGCTCCAGACCGCGCGGGGGGGGCCGGAAAGGTCGACGAGCGAGACCTGCAGCCGCAGCCCTCCCCATTCCTCCCGCACGGCCACGCGCACGGCATAATCCAGCGCGAAGGCGGTCAGGGTACCGGGCGCGCGGAGATCCACATCCTCCAGCGCCGGGGTCTCCAGCACGTCGAAGTGGCGATACCGCGCCAGTTCCAGCGCTGCCTCCTGCGCGTAGGCCAGGGCGAGCTGCGGGGCGGCGCCAGCACCGGCCTGGCGCAGCGGCATCACCCCCACGCGCAGCCGGCGCTCGGCAGGGACGGGCGGCGGGGGCGGCAGCAGGGCCGGCCGGGCGGGCGCGCGCAGGCCGCGGGCCAGCGCCTGGGTCTCGGCCGCGGGCTCCGCCTCCACCACCCGGCGCAGCGCGGCCTTGCAGCGCTCGTACTCGGCCAAGGCGCCGGCGCGGTTCCCAGCCGCGGCCAGCAGGCGCATCAGCGCACGCCAGCCCTCCTCCTCCGCGGGGTCCAGGGCCAGCAGGCCACGCGCGGCCTCCAGGGCCTCCTCCCGCCGATCAGGGTCGGCCTCCAGCGCCGCCAGCGACGCCGCCTGCCGCCCCTTCAGGGCGACCCGCAGCGCCTCGCGCTCGGTGGCCAACCACTCGTCGAAGGCCTCCCCGATGCCCTCCAGCCCGTCCATCAGCGGGGCCATGGCGCTGCTCCCGGGCACCGTGCCCGGGATCGAGCCCTCCCCGGCCAGCAGTTCCAGCACGTCAGTCTCGCAGAGGGCGGGATCGGCCCGCAGGCTCTCCCCGTCGCGCCGCACCAAGTCGCCGAGGGCGCGGGAGAGGCCCAGCACGGCCTGGCGCAGGCTGGCGCGCGCCTCCGCCTCTCCGGACCGTTCCCAGAGCAGTGCCGCAAGGCGCGGGCGGCCGACCGGACGGCCCCGGGCGAGCAGCAGGATGCCCAGCAGGGCGCGCGCCCGCCGCGTCGGCAGAGCGATCTCGCGCCCGTCCGCCTCCCACGCCCGCACGGGGCCGAGAAGGGCCACCCGGAGGGGCGGCGCGGACGGTGACCCGTCCGGCACGGGGGGCGACCGGGCCCTCACGGCCGGGGCGCGACGCCCAAGGGGGGACCCGGCGGGTGACCCAAGGGATCCCGGGGAGGGCCGCTGGAGTGCGGATGCATGGCGCGCGCATTATGCGCGCCCGGAGCCGGCCGATAAACTGCCTCCCGCAGTCTCACGATCGATCCGGCGCCTGGGCGGCGATCGGGCCGGCCTGCCGCAGCAGCGCCTCCGCCACCAGCTGCCCCGGCAGGAAGGGCATGGCTCCCGTTCCCTTCATGGCCCAGGGGCTGGCCGCGACAACGCCCCTGCCCTGTCCCCGGCGCGGCCCGTGCCCGCCGGCGGGGCCGCCGGCGGGGTCGCCGCCCAGCAGGGCCCGGAACAGGCCGAGCGGCGTGAAGCGATCCCCGTCCGGCAGGCTCAGGTCGCCCAGGGACCAGTCTGCCTCCTCCGGCACCGCCGCCTCCAGCCGCCGCGGCGGGCGGCCGGGCCCCTCGCGCCGGGAGGCGCGCAGCACCTCCGCCGTCACGTCCCGCCCGCCGTGGAAGAGGAGCCCGCGCTGCGGCACCGGCCCGGTGAGGCGGAGGCGGTCGCCCGCGCCGGGCCGTGGCGCCGCCGCGAAGCCGGCCGCGGCGGAGCCGTTCAGGTGCACCGCCCCGCGCACCGTGTTCCAGGCGTTCAGCGGATTGTAGCTCCCGGCCGGAAATGCCGGCTCGTACCCATCCGGCCCGCGGAGGTAGACGTCGGCCCGCCAGACCAGTTCCTCCGCCCGGATCTCCGGGCGGCCGAGGATGCTGCGGTACAACGCAGCCACCGTCCCCGGCGCCTCCTGCGCCAGGGCGGTCCAGTCCTCCAGCGCCTCGAAGGTGTAGGAGACGGCACGCAGGAGGCCGGCGACCCGGCGGCTGTGCCACTCGCATCCCGGTATCTGCTGGCGCCGGTGGACGGGGACGCGGATGAAGGCACTGCCGCGCCGCTCGAACAGGCAGCCCAGCGCCAGCGTCTCGGAGGCCAGGTGAAGCAGCGCCGCGCCCGGCCAGCCTCTTCCGGAGATGGTAGGCTCGCGTCGGTGCGGCATCGTCTGTCCCCTCGCTCAACTCTCCCCGGGGTTCGCAGGGCCCGGGCGTGACGGAGCGCGCGGGCGGCACGGGACGCCCGAGACGGCGCCCCGGAAGGAAGGCACGGCGCCGAGCCGCCCGCCCGCCGCAGGCTTCAGGATTGGTCCGGGATGGATCCGGGCTGAAGGCTCAGTGGCTCTGGGCGCAGCGCGGCGCCCGCTCCTGCTGGGCCAGGGCGTCGCGCAGGGCTTCCAGCAGCCCGCCGGCGGTGTCGCGCCCCGTGGACCGGGCCGTGACGGCGAGGCTCTCAATTACCCGCGCCAGTTGCGCCTGCCCGGTGGGAAGCTCGAGATCGATCATGCGCCTTTCCTCTGTCATGGGTTGGAGGCCTATCCCGCAGCCATGCCGCGGCGCCAGGAGAGCAGAAGCCGTATCCGGCGTAGGGCGGGGGCACAGGCGCCTAGCCGCGCCCGGTACCCTGCGCCGTGAACGGGAGGGGAAGACGGCAGGGTGGAGAGCACCGCGCCCGCCACCATGGCCGCGATGGCCGTCAGCGCTTCCGGCGACGGCACCTCCCCCAGCAGCGGCACGGCGATAGCGGCCGCGACGCCGGGAACGAGGGAGAGGCATACGGTGGCCGGCGCGGGGCCGAGCAGCGCGATGGCGCGGTTCAACGCCACCATCGTCAGCACGCCCACCAGCAAGCCCTGGAAGCCCGCCTGCACCAGCAGCGCGTGCGGCGCCACCTGCGCGAGATGAGGAAGCCTGCCCGTGACGGCCAGCGCCGCTAGCCCGCCCAGCCCTGAGAGAACGGCGACGAAGGCCGCCCCCTGAGCCGCCGTGAAGCCCGAGGCCCGCAGCCGCACGAAGTAGATCCCGCCCATGACGGCCGCGAGGACGAACATGCCGTAGCCCAGCAGCGCGGAGCCGCCATCGCCCGCATCCGCCACGGCCAGCAGCGCCGCCCCGGCCGCGATCAGCACGGCGCCGAGGGCGGCGTTGCGCCCCGGCCGGCGCCCGGCCACGAGGCCGAGGAGGAGGGTGATGGCGGGCATCAGCCCGAGCGTCAGCGCCGCCCCGTGCGCGGCCGGCGCGTGAACAAGGCCGGCCGCGATGAGGGCTGCCAGGGGCGTGCCCTGGCAGAAGGCGAGGAGGGCGGCCTCTGCCCAGCCCCGCCGGTCCAGCCGCAGCGCGCAGGGGATGAAGACGGGCAGCAGCACCGCCCCCGCGACCAGGAAGCGCAGCGTGGCCAGTTCCAGCGGCGTCATTGCCTGCTGGGTCACGCCCATCCGGGTGATGGCGGGATAGGTGGCGGCCACGAGCACGGCCACCAGCGCCCAGGCCAGGCCGCGCAGCCGGTCCGGCGCGGCCAGCGTCATGAACCGGACTCCTCGCGCTTCTTCCCCCTGCGAGATTCGGCGGCATAGGCCCCGCGGCGGCGGTTGGGATCCTTGTTCGGCTTCACCACCGTCCGGCGGAAGGCGTCCCAGTCCGCATCGGTGAAGGAATCCAGCCCCTCCGACACCGCGTAGTTGTCCAGGGTGGGGTCCAGCACCGTCGCCCGCCGCACGGGCTGCACCTGCATCAGCGGGTAGCCGGACTTGAAGCGCACGGGAATGTCGGTGCGCGTCAGGCGGACGTTCAGCAGCAGCGGGCCGAACCAGCGGTCCGTCTCCACGATGCCCTCGTAGTGCTCGTAGCCCAGGTCGCGCGGGACGTTGGCGGGCGGGCGGATCAGCAGGTTCCAGCCGGGCGCCGTGCGCGCCACCACGCCGGACCAGATCTGCACCACGCCGGGCTCGATGAAGTTCGCCAGGAATGGGGGCGAGAAGCCCTTCGCGTCCTCCGGCGCCGCCTCGTCGAACTCATCGGCGAAGTGGGGAAACTGGGCGACGTCCAGCGGGTACCAGCCCTCGGCCTCGGGGTAGGTCCACTGGATCCCCGTGCCGCCATCCCAGACCAGTTCGAAATCCATCGGGGGGAAGACGTGCCAGCCGAAGGCGGCGGCGGAGCACAGCGCCTCGCAGTAGCGGTAGGCGCGGATGGGGATAGTGCCGTAGCCGTCGCGGCCCGCGCGCTGGGGCGGGCGGCAGCCCGGGAAGAGGTTGTGGAACCGGACGATCGGCTCCTGCGACGCGCCGGGCGCGTCGCGCGGGACAGAGACGGCTTTGTCCGTCAGGTCCTGGTCCATGATGCCATCCGCTGCCTCCCCTCAATCCCCGGCCGCCGCGGGAGGCGGAGGCGGCCAGCTCCGTCCGTGCCGCGCCCGTGGTGGCCCCGGGTGGCGACCCCGGACGGAGCGCGGTTGGCGCGATCAGATCGCCCGCTGCAGGCCGCCCGTGGAGACGCGGCCGGAATCGGCCACCGCCTTCGGCGCGGTGCGCACGATCGTGCGCTGCAGGCCGCCGGTGGAGACGCGGCCGGAATCAGCCACTTCCTTCGGGGTGGTGCGGATCACGGTGCTCTTCTCGGTCATGGAGTTCGTCCTGTGCTGAGAGCGGCCTGCCCGGTTTGGCGCACCAACCCGGGCTGAAAGGGTCCGGCATCGGGCCGGGTAGCCAACGGGAGCACAGGCGCCGGAAGATGCCGTCAGGCCAGCGTCAAACAGGCGTCAAATCGAGGAATGCCGCGCCTTCGCCGGACGCGGTCAGTGCCCCACCGGCTCCATCCGCACCACGGTCGGAGCGGGGGTCGGCGGGGGCGGCGGCTCCGGCCGGACTGGCGGCTGCCGGAAGGCGGAAACCGGGTCATCCCCTGCCATCGCCATGCTCGGCATCGGCCGCCGCATGCAGCCCCGCACGATCAGGGCGCAGACGCCGTCCTGCCCCACGGGCCGATCGTTGTTGCCGGCGTAGGAGAGCCCGCTGACGTGCCCATCGGTCAGGCGGAAGGTAGCCGTGCAGGCGTTGCCGCTGCCGCCGAAGGTGAAGTCCCCGCCGATCACCGGCAGAGTCACCTGGAGCCCGCCCGTCGTATCGTTCTTCACGGCGTAGCTGAACAGCTCCGTGCGCGCGTCCAGCCTCTTGGTCTTGTCGGGGATGCCGGCGCAGGCCTGCAGGTCCGCGGCGGTCATGCCCTGCATGCTCAACTGCGCCTCGTGCGCCATGTGGGAATCCGCGTAGCCGCAAGCGGCAAGCAGAAGAAGGAGGGAGAGGGCGGCAGGGCGGTTCAAGCGGCCTCCGGCAACGGGCAGCGCCCCTGGCCAGCCGGCGGACGCCGGCGGCGCGGGCACGGAACCGCCCCGGGCAGGCCGCGCGGGCCCCGGGAACGGCATCGGGGGATACAGGACGCATCCGGGGGAGGCCGGCTTCTGGCGTGCCGGTCCTGCGAAACGGGCCGTGCCCGCCGCCCCGGCGAGGCCGGGGCTGCCCCCCTACCCCGCCCGTCGCCCCGGCCGCAAGACCGCCGGGGCCGCGATGACGCGGGCGTTATTGCAGGCCCTAGTGCCGGCCGCCGCGCCCGCCGAAGCCGCGCGGGCCGCCGAAGCCGCCATGGCCGAAGCCGCGACCAGGGCCGCCGCGCCAGTACCCACCCCGCCCATGCCAGTAGCCCGGCCCGCGCCAGCCCGCGCGATACACACCGCCCCAGCCCCAGCCGAGGCCCAGCCCCCAGCTGCCACCCCAGGCGTAGAAGGGCGCGCCATAATACCCGTACCATAGGGGATCACCCCACAAGCCCGGGCCGTAGCCGGCATAGAAGGGGTCCGTGTAGTAGGCCGGGTAGCGCGCCACCGGTGCGGCAGCGACGGTGTTCCCGCGCGAGGCCATGCACTGGAGATACAGGTCCTCCGGCAGGGCCGGGGCCGGCGTGGCCGCCGCGCCGGTGGCGGGCGCCGCTGCCGGTGTTGCCGTGGCGGGCGTCGTTCCCGATACCGTCGCCGCCGGGGCGGATGGGGCAGCGGGCGCGGCCGCTTGCTGGCGGCACGCGGCGTCGTCCTGCTGCATCGCCTCGGCGGTCTTGTTCGGGCCGGGATAGGCGACGAGCGGCTCCGGCGCGACCGCGCAGCCGGAGAGCACGCCTGCGGCAAGCAGGGCGGAGAGGATGGGGAGCCTGGAGCAACTCATGGGCGTCGCCGTGCTGATAGGGGGAGAACACGGCAAGAACGCCTGGAGGCCGTGCTTCGTCTATCGACGAAAGGTAACACTTCGCGGCACGGATCGGTTGGAGCGGGCGATGGGAATCGAACCCACGACATTCAGCTTGGGAAGCTGACGTTCTACCTCTGAACTACGCCCGCGCTCCGAGGTGACCCACACCTAGCGCAGCGCCGCCCCCCGCGCAATCCGCGCCGACGAGGTCAGCCCTGGGGCCGGCTACAGCAGCCCTTCCCGCCGGAAGGAGAGGTGGCGGCCGTTGCCGATGATCAGGTGGTCGTGCACCACCACGGAGAAGATCTCCCCCGCCCGCCGGATCTCCATCGTCATCTCGATGTCCGACCGGCTCGGCGTCGGGTCGCCGCTCGGGTGGTTGTGGACGAGGATCAGGGCCGTCGCGTGCAGGTCCAGCGCCCGCCGGATCACCTCCCGCGGATAGACCGGGGTGTGGTTCACCGTGCCCTTCGCCTGCGCCTCGTCCGCGATCAGGCGGTTCTTGCTGTCCAGGAACAGGATGCGGAACTGCTCCACCTTCTCGCGGGAGATGGCGGCGTTGAGGTAGGCGAGCAGGCGGTCCCAGTTGTTCAGCACCGGCATCTCCGCCACCTCGGCCTTCGCCAGGCGCAGTGCCGCGGCCTGGACGAGCTTGAGGGCGGAGACGCTGTGCTCGCCAAGCCCGCGCGTGGCCATCAGATCGGCCTGCGGGGCGGCCAGGACGGCGGCGAAGCTGCCGTAGCGGTTGATCAGGGACTTCGCGAGCGGCTTGGTGTCGCCCTTCTTGAAGGCGAAGAAGAGCAGCATCTCCAGCAGCTCGTAATCCGCCAGCGCATCCGGCCCGCGCTCCAGCAGCTTCTCCCTCAGGCGGCCGCGGTGGCCTTGCGGGCCCGTGCTGGCGAAAGGCCGTTCGGGAAAGGACCGGTCCGTGTCCCGGCTGAACCGTGCGCCCCGCCAGCCGCCCCCTTGCCCCCTCCCCTGGGGCCGCGTCGAGCGGGAGCCTTCCTCCGCGAGGTCATGCACGCCGCCGAAGGCGCCGAGATCCTCGGCGAAGCCGGGCGGGCGTGCCCCGGACCGGAGCGGCGGCGCCGAACGCCGGCGGAACAACTTCTCCAGCCACATGTCCCGCGGAACCCCACCCCGAGTCGTCGGCCGCCATGCTGGAAGCCCGCGATCATGATCCCGTGAGCACCGGCACCGCTCAAGGTGGCATCGGCATCGTTCCGTATCCGGACCGGGGCTTGTTGCGCGCGGCCCCGGGGACTAGCTTCCCGCCACCTGCCCTTCCCGGCCTCGCCGGGCGGCCGGTGCTCGCGATTTGTCGGCCAGCTTGCGGCGAGCCTAAAGAAACGCGCTAAACGGCCGTGGCGGGGGGCTCCCTCCCCGCCCGACCGGGCCATCCGCGACTGCCCGGCCCAACCGGGCCGTCGCCGATTTGATGGAACGCCCGCGATGCCCAGGACCCTTCCGGATACCCCGCTCCGCCCCGCCACCCTCCTCGTGCGCGGCGGCCAGAACCGCTCCTCCTTCGACGAGATGTCGGACGCGCTGCACCTCACCTCGGGCTTCATGTACGAGACGGCGGGGCAGGCCGAGGACACCTTCCTCGGCAACATCCAGCATTACCAGTACTCCCGCTTCGGCAACCCGACGATCGAGGCGCTGCAGAACAAGCTGGCGGCGCTGGAGGGGGCGGAGTCCTGCCGCGTCACCGCCTCCGGCATGGCCGCCGTCCACTCGGCGATGCTCTCCCACCTGAAGGCGGGGGACCGGGTCGTCGCCTCCCGCGCCCTCTTCGGCTCCTGCCACTGGATCGTCTCCACCCTGCTGCCGCGCTACGGCATCGAGACGGTGTTCGTGGACGGCACGGACCTCGACCAGTGGCGCGACGCCTTCAAGAAGCCCGCCGCGCTGGTGCTGCTGGAGACGCCCTCCAACCCCATGCTGGAACTGGTGGACCTGCCGGCGGTGGCCGAGATGGCGCACGCCGCCGGCGCCATCGTGGTGGTGGACAACGTCTTCGCCACGCCGCTGCTCCAGAAGCCGCTGCAGCTTGGCGCGGACGTGGTGGTCTATTCCGCCACCAAGCACTTCGACGGCCAGGGCCGCGTCCTCGGCGGCGCCGTGCTCGGCACGAAGAAGTGGGTGGACGAGGTACTGCAGCCCTTCATCCGCAACACCGGCCCGTCCATCTCGCCCTTCAATGCCTGGGTCATCCTGAAAGGGCTGGAGACGCTGCACCTGCGCATCCCCGCCATGTGCGCGAATGCGGAGAAGCTGGCCGCTTTCCTCGCCACCCGGCCGGAGGTCTCCCGCACCCTCTACCCCTTCATGGACAGCCATCCGCAGCAGGCGCTGGCGAAGAAGCAGATGTCGGCGGGCGGCAGCCTCGTCACCTTCGACATCGATGGCGGGAAGGAAGCCTGCTTCCGCGTGCTGGACGCGCTGAAGCTCATCGACATCTCCAACAACCTCGGCGACGCGCGCAGCATGGTCACGCACCCCGCCACCACCACCCACATGAAGGTTGGGCCGGAGGAGCGGGCGCGGCTGGGCATCACGGACGGCACGGTGCGCTTCTCCGTCGGCCTGGAGGACCCGCAGGACCTGATCGACGACCTGACCCAGGCGCTGGACGGGCTGCGCGCGACCGGTGGCGGCAAGGCGGGCGGCGTGGCCCGCGCGGCCTCGCCGGAGCGCTGATCCGCCATCCGGCAGGCGCCGCCGCGATGGACGCGGCGGCGCGGCCGGTGGCAGGCTGGGCCGCCTGAAGGTCACACGAAGGGCAACGCCGATGAGCATCGAGACCTGGCTGGCCTTTCTCGCGGCCGCGGCGGCCATGCTGGTCATCCCCGGCCCCACCATCCTGCTCGTGCTCGGGCAGTCCCTGGGCGGCGGGCGCCGCTCGACCCTGCCGCTGGTGGCCGGCGTCGCGGCCGGGGACGCGCTGGCGATGAGCCTCTCCCTCGCCGGACTCGGCGCCCTCCTCTCCGCCTCCACCCTCGCCTTCGAGGCGCTGCGCTGGGCTGGCGCGGCCTATCTCGTCTGGCTCGGCGTGAAGCTCTGGCGCGCCCCGGTGGAAGGCGTGCCCGCGCCGCTGCCGCCGCGCCGCGCGGGAATGCAGGCCTTCCTCGTCACCGCCACCAACCCCAAGGGCATCGCCTTCTTCGTCGCCTTCGTGCCGCAGTTCCTGGATCCCGCCCGGCCCTTCCTGCCGCAGGCGGGGCTGCTGGTGGCCAGCTTCGTCACCCTCGGCGCGGCGAACGCGCTGGGCTACGCGCTGCTGGCCGGGCGGCTCTCCGGCGCCGTGCGGCGGCCGGCGGTGCGGCGCGTGCTGAACCGCACCGGCGGCACCATGCTGGTCGGCGCGGGGCTGGCCACGGCCCTGCTGGGGCGGCGCGCATGAGCGATCCCGGCGCCTTCACCGCCGTCACGCGCGGGCTGCGCGTGACGGTCCGCACCTTCTACCTGGCCGACAAGTCGGAGCCGGAGGAGGGCCGCCACATCTGGGCCTATCGCGTCCGCATCACGAATGAGGGGCGCGAGACGGTGCAGCTCCTCAAGCGCACCTGGCACATCACGGACGCCATGGGGCGCACGCAGCACGTGCACGGAGACGGCGTGGTGGGGGAGCAGCCCGTGCTCGAGCCCGGCGAGGCCTTCGAGTACACCTCCGGCACCCCGCTCGCGACGCCTTCGGGCTTCATGCGCGGCCAGTACCACATGGTAGTGCCCGCCACAGGCGAGGCCTTCGACGCCGAGATCCCCGCCTTTAGCCTGGATAGCCCGCACGGGCAGGTGACGCTGAACTGAGGCGTGCGGGCGGCGCGCGGCGGCCCCGCGCGCCCCCCGCTTCCGCTCCCGGAGCACCTATCCCATGTTGCGGTGGCACCGCCGCGCCCGAGGAGCCGAGCCTTGACCGAGCCGAAGACCGACCACGAAGCCCTCGCGGAAGCCCAGATCCTCACCCCCGCCGAAACCTCCGGGCATGTCCGCCCCAGCCAGGCCGAGGCCGAGGCGGCGGTCCGCACCCTTCTCCTCTGGGCCGGGGACGACCCGGGCCGCGAGGGGCTGCTGGACACGCCCAAGCGCGTCGCCAAGTCCTACCTGGAGCTGTTCAACGGCTACCGCACCGACCCCGTGCAGCTCCTCCAGCGCTCCTTCGAGGAGGTGGCGGGCTACGACGAGATGGTCGTGCTTCGCGACATCCGGCTGGAGAGCCATTGCGAGCACCACATGGTGCCCATCATCGGCCGCGCCCATGTCGGCTACCTGCCCCGCGGCCGCGTGGTGGGGATCTCCAAGCTCGCCCGCGTGGTGGACGCCTTCTCCAAGCGCCTGCAGATCCAGGAGAAGCTGACGGCGCAGATCGCGAACGCCATCAACGACGTGCTGGACCCGATCGGCGTGGCGGTGGTGGTGGAGGCCGCGCACCAGTGCATGACCACGCGCGGCGTCCACAAGCACGGCGTGACGATGGTCACCAGCACCATGCTCGGCGCCTTCCGCGACGATCACGCGACGCGGCGGGAGTTCCTCTCCATCATCAACGGCCGCTCCGGCACCTTCGAGGGGTAGCTCACCCCGCCATCCTGGCCAGGGCGTTCGCCAGCCCGGCCAGGCCGATGAAGCCCATCGCCTCGTCCCAGCGATTGAGGCTGCCCGCCATCGGCCACTCCCGATGGGCGGCCGCGAAGCCGGCGGCCACGCCCGCCGCCGTCACCAGCATCGGCACGGGCGTGACCGGGCGCGCGGTGATCAGGTGGATCAGCGCGCACCACAGCCCCGCGAAGCCGAGGAAGAGAAAGAACCGCGCGAGAGTCCGGACCGAGGCGGGGTCCAGCCGCGCGGCGCTGCTTTCCTCCATCCTAGGCCACCTGCCGGATGCGCGGCGCGCGCTCCGCCGCCACCGCCTCCTCCATCGCCATCACCCCAGCCATGGCGCGGGAGAGGCGCGCGGCCGTCGCGGGCTCCGCGCGCGTCAGCGGCAGGCGCGGATGCGGCGCGCAGAGCCCGAGCAGCCCGAGCGCCGCTTTCACCGGCACGGGGTTGGTCTCGGCGAAGAGCGCGGCGTCCAGTGGCGCGAGCAGGTCGCGGATCTCCGCCGCGAAGCCCATGTCCCGCGCGGCGAAGGCCGATTGCAGCGCGCTGCACAGGGCCGGCGCGACGTTGGCGGTGACGGACACGCAGCCCTGCCCGCCCATGGCGAGATGCGCCAGCGCCGTCGCGTCGTCGCCGGAGAGCTGCACCAGCCCCGGCCCGCAGAGCCGCGCCAGGCGCGGCGGACGGGACAGGTCGCCGCTGGCGTCCTTCAGCGCCGTGATCAGCCCGTCGTCGTAGAGCCGCGCGACCGTCTCGTCCGCGAAGGCAACGCCCGCACGGGATGGCACGTCGTAGAGCACGACCGGCAGCCCCGTCGCCGCTGCCACCGCGCGAACATGGGCGCGCAGCCCCTCCTGCCCTGGCTTCACATAGGGCGGGGCGGAGACGAGCAGCGCGGAGGCGCCCACATGCTCCGCCGCGACCGCGAGCGCCACCGCCGCCTCGGTGCAGGGCGCACCCACGCCGGCCACCACGGGCAGTCCGCGTGCCGCCTCCACCACGCAGGCAACGGCCTGGGCGTGCTCCACGGCGGAGAGCGCAGGCGACTCCCCCGTGCTGCCGCAGGCCACCAGCCCGCCCACCCCGCGCGCGGCGGCGCGGGCCGCGAGGCGCGAGAGGGCGGCGCGGTCGATCGTGCCGGCATCCCCGGCGAAGAACGGCGTGACGAGGGCGGGGATCGCGCCCCTCAGGCCCGGAGGAGGGCGCATGGTCAGCGCTCCTTCCCGGCAGCGGAGAGGCGATAGACAAGGAGCACTCCCTCGGCCTGCCCGCACAGCCGCACCCGCTCGAAGCCGTAGGCGCGCAGCCGGGCGGCGACGGAGCGCGCGATCGCCGCCGTGCCCCCGCCGATCAGGCGCAGCGCCAACCGCCCGCCCGAGGGCAGGGCGCGGCGGGCGCAATCCGCCACCGCCCTTCCCGCTTCCTCGGATCGGATGGCGGGAGCGACGACGACCTCCACCGGATCGGGATGGGCCGGAGGCTGGCGGAAGGCGGAGCCGCCACGGCAGCCCCGGTTCAGTACGTCGCACAAGGTCTCCGCGCCGGCCTCGCCGAGGCAGAGGACGCGGTCCTCGCGCCCTGCCCCCGCGGCGTCCAGCAACTCGGCGCCCGCTCGGCGCGGCGCGGCGTCCAGCGCGCGCAGGCTCGGCGGCCAGGGCGGCGCGCCCCGCGTTGGCCCCTTGGCAGTGGCCTTGGCGGCAGGGAGTGGCAACGCGATGCCCGCCGGTTCAGGCATTAGGATGGCAAGATGGGCCATGTGATCCTCCACGCCGCAAAGCTGCGGAGGCGGCCATAAAATCGCGATGCGAGACGCGGCGGCCGGGCATAAAGGGCACGCAAAGCCGCCCGCGGAACGCAAAGGGCCGCCGACCCTCCTCGGATCGGCGGCCCCTGGCCTCCTAAGCCCTTCCGGGCTCCGGCGCTCTGCTCAGCGGCAGTCGCGCCGGTAGAAATCCGCGGAGCGCTGCGCCCGCGCTGCGTCGGCGTAGGTGCCGGTCATCGCGGCCTGCTGCTGCGTGCCCGCGGCATTGGCGTAGGCCTCCCGGCAATACGGGTCCACCGCCGCCGCGTAGGGCACGGCGGGCGCCGCCGCGACAGGCGCCTGGCCGACATAGGCCGGCATGGAATCATTGCGGTAGGTCGGCGGCACCGTGGCCACGGCCGGCGGCGGCACGGTGTAGTAGCCCTCCGCCGGGTAAGGCGCGCAGGCGGCGAGGCCACCGGCGAGCGCCAGGGCGGGCAGGATCGCGAGGCGAAGGCTCTTCATCGGCTTGGCTCCTTCCAGATTGGAAGGTGAAGCGCCCGAGCCCCCGGGGCGGTTGCGCCCAGCCCTTCTCAGCCGGCCCTTATCAGCCAACCCTTATCAGCCCCGGGGCAAGTCCTGGCGCTCAATCCCCTCCGGACTGTCCACCGGCGCCACGGGGGCGGCGGGGGTGGTCTCCAGCAGCCAGTCCCGCAGGTTGCGGCGGACCTGCAGCTCGAACTCCACGTTCAGGTCCTCCATGGCGCCCACCATCACCGTCTCGGCGGCGCGGGCTCGGGCGGCGGCGCTGCTGCCGAAGCCGCTGAGGCTGCGCCGCGCCTCGGCCTGCGCGAAGGCCACGCGCCTGCCGCTGCCGTCCATCACCTCCAGCCGCGCGCGCAGAAGCACGGAGACGGAGTCGCCGGAACGGAGGAGGGTCGCCGCCTCCACCACGAAGCGCCCCTGCCCCGTGGTACCGGAGGGAATGACGCGGTCCCGCCCCATCCGCGCCACTTCGGCCGCGGGCAGGATCGGCGCGGGCGGATCGACGCGGCCCTCCACGGGGGTGTCGATCACCTCCAGATCCGCCACGTTCAGCCGCAGCGGCGTCAGCCAGGCGTAGCCGGCCGGCCGGGGCGGCAGCGGCGGCAGATCCCGCCCACCGCAGGCAAGCAGGAGGAGCGGCGCGCCGAGCGCGAGGCGCCGCCCCATCACGGGTCGTCCGATCATGGTTCCCTGTAACCCCCGATGGCCGGATTCCGCGTTAGCCGATCGGGGCCGCTTCCAGAAGGGGCGCATTCAGGCCCGCCCTGAAGGGGCGTGGTTCAGGCCCTTCCCGCGCCGCCCTTCACCTCGGCCCGGTCGAAGCGGAAGCCGAGGTTGCAGAACTCGCAGGTCATGGTGATGTGCCCGTGCTCGGCCATCTCATCCAGGTCGCTGTCCGGGAAGCCCTGCAGCACCCCCGCCAGCCGCGCGCGGGAGCAGCGGCAGCCGTAGGAGAGCGCGCGCGGGCGGTCCACCAGCAGCCCTTCCAAGTGGAACAGGCGGTGCAGGAGCTGCTCCGGCGCCAGGGCGTCGTCCAGCATCTCCGCCTCCGTCACCGTGGCGGCCAGGGTGGTTGCGGTGTGCCAGGCATCGTCCGCCGCCTCGGTGTTCAGCCCGTCGATGCCGCCTTCCGCGGCCACGCGCTCCAGGATCAGCGCGGTGGCGCGCCAGCCCTCCGGCGTGCGGCGGCAGGCCAGGCGCACGAAGGCCTGAAGCTGCTCGGAGGTGCGGAAGTAGGCGTCCGTCATCTCCGCCAGCGTCCCGCCCTCGATCGCCACGATGCCCTGGTAGCGGTCCATCTCCGGCCCCTGGTCGCAGGTGAAGGCCAGGTAGCCCTTGCCCAGCAGCGCCCCGGCCTCGCCCTGCGGCATGCCCTCGGCACGGGCATAGCCACGGATCTCGCCCGCATCCGTGCAGTCCGCCAGCAGCATCGGAACCGGCCCGTCCCCCTTCGCCTGGAGGGAGAAGGAGCCGCGGAACTTCAGGGCCGCCGCGAGCCCGGCCGTCAGCGCCAGGGCCTCGCCCAGAAGGCGGGATGCATCCTCGGACAGCTCGTGCCGGGGGATCAGCGCATCGGCCAGGCCGCCCAGCCGCACCAGCCGGCCGCGCACGGGCCGCCCTTCCAGGTGGAAGGGCAGGATGGCCCGCGGCACGACCATGTCCGGCACGGGCGGACGGTCATGGTTCAGGAGATCGGGGGTGTCGGAGGGGCGGGTAACGTTCTGCACCGGCCCTAGATAGGGTCCGTCCGCCCCGCGTCACAGGGTGGTTGGGCCGCGCCGGGCGCATGGCCCGGCTGCGGCTTATTGTACGCCACCCTGGACGGATTCAGTTCCCGCCAAGCGCCCAGAGCAGCACGCCCTTCTGCGCGTGCAGCCGGTTCTCCGCCTCGTCGAACACCACGCTCTGCGGGCCGTCGATCACCTCGTCCGTGATCTCCTCGCCACGATGCGCCGGCAGGCAGTGCATCACGATGGCGTCCGGCGCGGCGTTCCGCAGCAGGGCGGCGTTCAGCTGGTAGGGCGCCAGCATGTTGTGCCGGTTCCGCATCTCCCGCTTCTCGTCGCTCATGGAAATCCAGGTATCCGTCACCACGCAGCGCGCGCCGCGCACCGCCTCGGCCGGGTCGCTGAACAGCTCCACCGTCGCGCCCTGCGCCCGCGCCCAGGCCAGCAGCTCGGCCGGCGGCGCCAGCTGCGCGGGGGTGGCGAGGCGAAGGGTGAAGTTGAACCGCGCCGCCGCCTGGATGAAGGACTGGGCCACATTGTTGCCGTCCCCCGTCCAGGCCACGACCTGCCCGGCAATTGGCCCGCGATGCTCCTCGAAGGTCATCACGTCGGCCATCAGCTGGCAGGGGTGCGAGACGTCCGTCAGGCCGTTGATCACGGGCACGGTGGCGTATTCCGCCAGTTCCCGCATCTTCTGCACGTTGTCGGTCCGCAGCACGATCGCATCCACGTAGCGGGAGAGGACGCGCGCCGTGTCCGCCGGCGTCTCGCCACGGCCGAGCTGCGTGTCCTTGCTCGTCAGCGTGGTCACGAAGCCGCCGAGCTGGCGGATGCCCACCTCGAAGGAGACGCGGGTTCGCGTGCTCGGCTTCTCGAAGATCAGCGCGACCGTCTTGCCGGCCAGCGGCCTCTCCGCCACCTCGCCGCGCTTGGCGCGGTTGCCGAGGTCCAGCATCCGCCGCAGCGTCGCCGTGTCGAAGTCCATCAGTTCCAGGAAATGGCGGGGGGCCGGGCGGCCCCCCTCCATGCTCTTGAGCGCGGCGCTCACTTCGCGGCCGCCTTCGCGTTCCCGGGCGTCATGCGCAGGCAGGCGCGATCCAGCAGGCGCAGCGCCTCGTCCGCCTCCGCCTCGGTGATGATCAGCGGCGGCGCCACGCGCAGCACGTTCATCCCCGCCGCCACCGTCAGCAGGCCTTCCGCCACCGCGGCGCCCTGCATTTCGGTGTTGGACACGGCCTCCTGCAGACGCAGGCCCAGCAGCAGACCGGCGCCCTGCACGCCCGCCACCACCTTCGGGTGCCGCGCGGCGAGGTCCTGCATGCCGCGCCAGAGATGGCGCGCCACGCGGTCCACGTTGTCGAGGAAGCCCGGCGCCAGGATCACGTCCAGCACCGCGTTCCCCGCCGCACAGGCCAGCGGGTTGCCGCCATAGGTGCTGCCATGCGTGCCGGGCTTCAGGTACTGCGCCACCTTCTCCCGCGCGAGCGTGGCGCCGAGCGGGAAGCCGCCGCCGATGCCCTTGGCCGAGGAGATGATGTCCGGCTCGATCCCGGACCACTGATAGGCCCAGAGCTTGCCGGAGCGGCCCATGCCGGTCTGCACCTCGTCAAGCGCGAGCAGCAGCCCGAACTCGTCGCACACCGTGCGCAGCTCCTGCAGGAAGCGCAGGTCGGCCGGGCGCACGCCGCCCTCGCCCTGCACCGGCTCGATCATGATCGCCGCCGTCTCCTTCGTGATCGCCTGGCGCACGGCGTTCATGTTGCCGAAGGGCACGTGGTCGAAGCCTTCCACCGGCGGGCCGAAGCCCTCCAGGTACTTCGCGTTCCCCGTGGCGGAGATCATGGCCAGCGTGCGGCCGTGGAAGGCGCCCTCGAAGCAGATGGTACGGTACCGCTCGGGATGGCCCTCGGAGGCGTGGTACTTGCGGACCGCCTTCACCATCGCCTCGTTCGCCTCGGCGCCCGAGTTGGAGAAGTACACGCTATCCGCGAAGGGCGTCGCCTCCACCAGCCGCTGCGCCAGGCGCTCGGCCTGCTTCACGCGGTAGAGGTTGGAGGTGTGCATCACCCGCGCCGCCTGCTCAGCGATGGCCTGCACGAGGTGCGGGTTGCCGTGGCCGATGCTGGAGGTCGCGATGCCCGCGCCGAAATCCAGGAATCGTCGCCCCTGCTCGTCCCACAGCCAGGCGCCCTCGCCCCGCTCAAAGACGAGGTCGGCGCGGTTGTAGTTCGGCATCAAGGCGGGGATCACGTGGCGTGGCCCTCCGGTGGTCCCGCGGGCGATGCGGGTGTCGCGGCGCCGGGCGGGAGACGACGGAAAATGGAGGAAAGGCGCCGCCGGGTCAAAGGATCCGGGGCGTGGAGCCCTGCGATGGGGGCAGGGAAGCCCCCGGCAAACGGCAGGGGCGCCGCCTTTCGGCGACGCCCCGCATCCGCTGGCCATTGGAGCCGGATCAGTGACCCCGGATCAGTGACCCCGGATCAGCGGTCCCGGATCAGCGACCCTGGGTGCTCAGCGTGTTCGGCGCGGAGCCCGGGCTGGCCGGGTTCGTGTTCGGCGCCGTGCCGACCGGGCTCGCCGGCGTCATGCTGCCCGTCGAGTCCGTGCTGGCGCTCGCCGGGGTGGTGCGGCGGGGCGAGCGGTGGTGATGGCGGTGCCGGCTGCTGCGGCTCGCCACGGGGCGGCAGTCGCTCGGGTCGGTGGTGCCGAGGGAGCGGGACACCGCGGTGCCGGGCGGGTTGCCGGGGGTGCAGTCCGGGCGGCCATCGACGTTCAGCGGGTCACCGATACGGTCATTGGCGCGGGAGACGGCAGTGCCCGGCGGGTTGCCCGGCGTGCCGTCCGGCCGGCCGGAGGTGTTCAGCGGGTCGCCGGCCCGCGCATTGGCGCGGGAGACCTCGGTGCCCGGCGGGTTGCCGGGAGCGCCATCCGGACGGTTGGCGGTGTTCAGCGGGTCGTTGCTGCAGGCGGCCAGGGCGCCGACAGAAAGGGCCAGCGCGGCGGCGCGAAGGGTTGTGGAAAGCATCCTCTGCTCACTCCATCGGATTGTTCTGGCCGCGCATGCTGCGGGGCCTGCCGGGGCAACGCCGCATTCACGCGCGGGTTCCTCATGGGATGAGCCGTTCGGATGAAATTCCGAACGGAATCCCAGAGCGCCGATTCGCTGCCGCAGATGCGAAAAAGGCCCGGGCGCGACGCGCCCGGGCCCCACTTCGGAAAGCGCCCCGATCAGCCGCGGCGGGCGGAGTCGTAGGAGTAGGCCGGAAGCGACGTCAGGCTCTCCTTCGTCGCGCCCGTGATGGTCCAGCGGTTGTCGGCCGCCGACCAGCGCAGGTCAGACATCGGAACGGCCACCAGCTTCGCGCCGATGCCGAGGAACCCGCCCACCGAGATCACCGCCAGCGGCGATGAATTGCCGCTCGGCAGGATCACGTCGTCCACCGATCCGATGGACTCGTTGCGCTCGTTGTACACGCTGGAGCCGATGATGCGGCTCACCCGGTCCGTCTGGGCCACCGGCGCCGTCGCCGCCGGGCTGGCCGCGGTGGTCGAGGCGGCGCGGTTGGTCGTGCCCGTGTTGTTGGCCGGCGCGCCCGAAGGGCCAGAGGGATTGTTCGGGGCAGTCCCGGCCGCCTGGTTCTGCAGCGGCGCGCTCATGGTCCCGGTGCGGGCCTGGCTGCCATCCGGCATGGTGTTCACCGGGCCGGGCTGGCCGCCCTGCGACCGGGCCGCGCCGGAAGTGTTCGCCCCGGAGTTGCCGTTCTGGGCCGTCATGCCGCCGGACGCGTTGTTGTTCGTGGTGTTGTTATCCGCGGTGGCGCGATCCGCCGCGCGGCCCACGGCGGTGCCGGGCGGGTTGTTCGGCGTGCCGTCGGTGTTCTGCGGGAAGGCACCGGACATGTTGGTGCCCAGCGCGCGGTCCAGGCCGCGCGTCACGGCGGTGCCGGGCGGGTTGCCGGGCGTGCCGTCCGGGCGATTCTCGGTGTTCGCCGGGTCGCCCGCGCGCTGGTTGGCGCCGGACACGCTCTCGCCCGCGCGGTCCAGCGCGCGGCCCGCCGCCGTACCGGGCGGATTACCGGGCGTGCCGTCGGGCCGTTTCTGCGTGTTCAGCGGGTCACCCGCGCGCTGGTTGGCGTTCGCGGCGTTCTCGCCGGCGCGGTCCACCGCGCGGCCCAGCGCCGTGCCGGGCGGGTTGCCGGGGGTGCCGTCCGGCGGGGTGCGGTTTCCCGTCACGCTGTCCGCCGCGCGCTGCGTCGCGGTGGAGGGCGGGTTGCTGGCCGTACCGTCGCGCGGGGTGGCTTGGCCCTGGGTCTGGGCGAGAGCCGGCAGCGCGAGAAGCGCCGCAGCGGCCGTCATTCCCAGCAGGCTCGACTTGTTGGACCGGATCGTCATGCGGCGCCTCCTTTGGTGATCCTCGACTTGGCGGAGCAACGCCAGCCGCCAGAAGCGGGTTGCGGGCTCCTCCACCGCGCGGCCTCTCCATGGGGCCTCTCCACGGGGCCTCTCCACGGGGCCGGCCGCCAGTGCCACATTCCCGGCATGGCCGAGAGCACATCGCCGCCCCGGCGCCCCCGGAGGGAGAGGCGCCCCCCCACCGCCGGCCCTGCCCCCGACGAAGCGCGCCTGCACGAGGCGGCGCTGAACCACCTGGCCCGCTTCGCCGCCACGGAGGCCGGGCTGACCCGCGTGCTGCAGCGCCGCGTGGCCCGCTGGGCGCAGCGGGCGGAGCGCGAGGGCATGGCGCCGGAGGTTATCGCCCCCATCGTCGCCCGGGGCCGCACCGCGGCGGCCTCCGTCGCGAAGCGCATGGTCGCAGCCGGCGCGGTGGACGATGCCGCCTTCGCGGCCGCCCGCACCCGCCGCCTCTCGCGCGCCGGCCGGTCCCGCCGCGCCATCGCCGCCCACCTGGCCGCGAAGGGAGTGGGCGGGGAACTGGCCTCCGGCACGCTGGAGGAGGCCGCGACGGACGAGGTGGCGGCCGCGCTGTCCCATCTCCGCCGCCGCCGCCAGGGCCCCTTCGGCCCCACCCCGCCGGAAGAGCCCGAGGAGGCCCGCGCCGCCCGGATGAAGGCCCTGGCCGCCCTTGCCCGCGCCGGCTTCCCGCGGGAGGTGGCGCAGGCCGCGCTGGACCTGGACCGCGAGGAGGCGGAGGCGCGGATCATCGAATCCCGGCGGGGCTGAACCACCCCGCCGAAGCACCACTGGCCGGCCAAGGATCGTGCGGGATCTCGGATGCCGATGGCGGATCAGAACGGAGTCTTACGAACTCGCATCGAATCCGATGCCATTCCGGCCGGCATGACCGTACCCTCACGGCCGGCGAGGTTATGCGGGTGCTCCGATGCTCGGGTCAGAGGCGCTGGAGATAGCGGTCGGCTTGGTGCTGGTCTTCCTGCTCATCAGCCTGCTGCTGACAGCCCTGACCGAGATCATTGAGGCGGTCCTCAAGACCCGGGCCGCCGACCTGGAGCGGGCGATCGGGCTGATGCTGCAGGACCCGGTCGGCGGTGGCGACAAGGCCGTCGCACGCTTCTACGAGCACCCGCTCGTCTTCGCGCTCTTCAACGGCAGGTACGAAGCCAGCAGATCGAGCTGGTTCTTCACTCGGGAAACCGGCGGCAGCCTGCCTTCCTACATCCCCCGCGACATCTTCTCGGCGGTGGTGCTGGACCTGGAAAGCGCGGGCACCGCGGGTAACGGCCTATCAGGTGTCGTCGAGAGCTACCGGCGCATCTACGGCGGGGACATCGCCACGCTAAAGGCCAATCTCGAGAGCTGGTACGATGGCGTGATGGACCGTGCCGCGGGCTGGTACAAGCGGCGCACACAGAAGCTCCTGTTCTGGCTCGGCCTCACCCTGGCCGTCGCGCTCAACATCAACCCGGTCATCATCGGCCAGCACCTCTCCGCCATGCCCGAAGCGCGCGCGGAGATGGTGAGGCTCGCGCAAGGTGCGCTCGACGAAGGCCCTCCGGCTGCGGGCGACGAGGAACGGCTGCGCCGGCTGGATACGGCCGTTCGGCAGGTCGGCCTGCCGATCGGCTGGAACGAGTTCGCCATCAGCCGCTCCTTCCCTCCGGGCAACGGGCCGGGCGGCTGGGCGCTGGCGATCCTGCTCGCCCTGCTCGGTTGGCTGGCCACCGCCGTCGCCACGACGCTGGGCGCGCCATTCTGGTTCGACGTGCTCAACAAGCTGATGGTGATCCGCGCAACGGTGAAGCCGAAGGAGAAGAGCCGGGACGAGGCGTCGGAGGACCGTTCCCGCACGGACCGCCGGATCGAGGCGGCCGTGGTGCTTCCCGGCCGCCCGGCCGCAGGGGCCGCGGGCGATTCCATGCCCGGCGCCTCGGCGGATCCGGCCGCGCCGAGGACGTGATGCGCCACCGCGCCGCGGGAGTCCGGCCGGGGGACATGCCGAGCCCCGGGGCGCCGCCGCATGGCGCCCGCCCCCCTTCCCACCTATACCCGCCGCCATGCCGGTCATCTTCACCCGAAACGGGGTGCGGCGCGGGGTGCTTCGGGGCATCCCCCTGCTCCTGGGAATCGCGCCCTTCGGTGTCGTGGTCGGCGTCATCGCCCTGCGCCACGGGCTGACCCTCGCCGAAACCCTGCTGATGAGCGCCCTGGTCTTCGCCGGCGCCTCCCAGCTCCTGGCGCTGGAGCTCTGGACCAATCCGCCGGACATCCTCGCCGTCGCCATCGCCGCGCTGGTGGTGAACATCCGCATGGTGCCGATCGGCGCTGCGCTTTCCTTCTGGCTGGACCACATGCGGGGCTGGCGCCTCTGGACCTCTCTCTTCGTCACGGTGGACCACTCCTTCGCCCTCTCGGTCGCGGAGCACCGGGCCGGGGGCCGGGACGCGGGGTTCCTCCTCGGCCTCGGCGTCCTCACCTGGATCGCCTGGGTCGCCGCTACCGCCGCCGGCCACGTGCTGGGCGCCGCCATCTCCCTCGCCGACGACAACCCCATCTTCTTCGCGGCCCCGGCGAGCTTCGTCGCCATCCTCGCGGCGCTGTGGCGCAGCGCGCGTCAGGACGTTCCGCCCTGGCTCCTTGCCGCCGCTACCGCACTCGGCGCCCAGGCCTTGAGCCTGCCCGCGCCGATGCCCCTGCTGGCCGGCGCCTTCGCCGGCGCCGCCCTCGGCGCCTGGCGGGAAGGGCGGGAGGCGCGGCCATGACCCCAACCGCCATGACCCTGCGGCTGGACGTCACCCTCGCCATCATCGCGATGGGGCTGGTGACCTATTTCTGCCGCGCCGGCGGCTACGCCATCCTGCGCGCCATGCGCACGCCGCCGGTGGTGGACGCGCTGCTGCGGAACCTGCCGGCCCCGCTCTTCGCGGCCTATGTGGCGCTCTCCCTCTCCCGCCAGGACATGGCGGCGGTGCTGGCGAGCATTCCCTGCGCCGCCGCGCACATGCGCTGGGGCAATTTCGGCCTGTCGATCGTCGTGGGCGTCGGCGCCGTCGCCCTGCTGCGCTGGGCGGGGATCTGAAGGCCTCGCCCGGTCAGTCCAGCAGGGCAACCCCGGCCGAGGAAACGGCCATCCCGATCAGGATCCGAAGCACTGCCCAGAGCGGCTCGTCGCCGAACAGGGGGGAAGGCGGCGCCATGTTCGCCAGGATCACCGGCAGGCCGCCGAGCAGAAGGGCAAAACCGAACCAAGATGCCATCCTGACCTCCCTGGCCTGGGCATCCCGGCACCCGATCCCGGCCGCCGGCATCCCCTGCCCATCCTCCGGACGGTGAGACACGACCGCGGGCGCACCGGGCCGCGATCGCATCCGGACCGTCCGAGAACGCTTAATACAACCCAGGGTTGTTTTGCCAGGGATTTCTCCCGCCGCCCTGGCGGTGCGCTACAAGCCCGCGAAGAGAGCCGTGGACAGGTAGCGCTCCGCGAAGCTGGCGGCGATGCCAACCACCAGGCGCCCTTCCATCGCCGGCTCCCGCGCCACCTGCAGGGCCGCGTGCAGCACGGCGCCGGAGGAGATGCCGATCGGCAGCCCCTCCTCTCGCGCGCAGCGTCGGGCGGCGGCGATCGCCTCGCGCTCGGAGACGCGGAGGACGGCATCCATCCGCTCCAGCTCCAGGACAGCGGGGCGGAAACCGGCGCCGATGCCCTGGATGTCGTGCGGCCCCGCCTCGTCGCCGGAGAGCACGGCCGATTCCGCCGGCTCCACCGCGATCACGCGCAGCCCCGGGCGGCGCGGCTTCAGCGCGCGGGCGATCCCGGTCAGCGTGCCGCCCGTGCCCACGCCGCCCACCACCGCGTCCACCTCCCCGCCCGTATCCGCCCAGATTTCCTCGGCGGTGGTGCGGGCGTGGATGGCGGGATTGGCGGGGTTGTCGAATTGCCTGGGCATCCAGGCACCGGGCGTGGCGGCGACGATCTCCTCCGCCCGCCCGATGGCGCCGGCCATGCCGCGCTTCGCGGGCGTCAGCACCAGTTCCGCCCCTAACAGCGCCATCATCTTCCGGCGCTCCTCGCTGGCGCCGTCCGGCATCACCACGATCAGCCGATAGCCCTTGGCGGCCGCCACGAAGGCCAGCGCGATGCCCGTGTTGCCGGAGGTCGGCTCGACGAGGGTGGATTCCCCCGGCCGGATCAGCCCTGCCGCCTCCGCTTCCTCCACCATGGCCAAGCCGATCCGGTCCTTCACGGAGGCCAGCGGGTTGAAGAACTCGAGCTTCAGCGCAAGCCGGGCGGGCAGCCCCTCGGCCGCCTCGATCCGGGGCAAGCGCACCAGGGGCGTCGCGCCCACCGCCTCCAGGACGCTGCCGTAGAGGCGACCGCGAGAGGCCGGAGTCAGGGTTCCTGTGGACATCGGGGCCGGGCTTATCGCGGGGGCGGGATGACGTCCATCGCCAACCCACGCCGCAGGGGAGGATCATCCCCCGGATTGCCCGAAGATTGATCGTTCCATTTCATCGACACGCACCGGTCCCGCGTTGAATCATGGGCCATCGGCAACACAGACGCGAGGAGGCCCGGACGGTGCCCGCGATACGGAACGGGGAAGGCTGTCGGCGCTGAGCGCACGCCTTCCAACCCAGAACCTCCCCCTTCCCGGCCCCAGGCCGGCCCCGGAGACGGCCCATGATCCGCATCGCCACCTCTTCCCGCGCCGCCAGCGCCTTCCGCTCGCTGATGGCACGCCTCTTTCCCCGCACCCCCGCGCCGCCGCGCCAGTCCGACATCGAGCGCGCCCTGCTCCGCGCGCTGGGAGGGCTGTGACGGTGCTCGCCTCACGCCCCATCAGCGTGGAAGGCCGCTTCGTCGGCGTCGCCGTGGCGCGCGAGGCCGACTGGCTCTTCCTCGCCACCGATCCCGTGCTGGAGGACCTGGAGGGCGCCTCCTTCCCCAGCCCGGCCGAGGCCTCGCGCGTGGCGCGGCTGGTCCTGCTGCGCGGCCAGGGCCGGCGGGAAGCGGCGTGATGCCGCGCCTGGCGGACCTGTCGCTGCGGGCGGCGCTCCTCCTCGGCAGCGTACTGCTGCTGGCGCACATGGTCGCGGGCTGACCGGCCCGGCCCGTCGGAAGAACCCCGGGGAGCGATCCCCGGGGTTTTGCGTTTCTAGCGACGGAACGCGCGTGGAGGCGGCATGGCCGGCCTTATCGGGCGGGTGGCGATCACCCTCGGCGCTTGGCTGGTCTTCCTGGCCATCGGCCTGCTGGCCGCCGATTCCGTCCCCTATCCCGGCCCCGCCACCAGCTTCGACATGGTGTTCAGCCGCTACGCCGAGGATGTCTGGGCCATCGCCTCCGCCGGCCTCATCCCCGGCACCATCCTGGCGAGCCGCTGGCGGCGGGACCGCGATCCTGCCCCCCTGCGCCGCGACCAGAGCATCGCGACCGGCATCGTCATCCTGCTGCTCTGGACCGCGCTCGTCGATTCGGCCTGACGCGCACAAGAAAAAACCCCGGGGATCGCTCCCCGGGGTCCTCTCGCTTCGCGGGATGGTCCGATCAGTCGCTGGACTGGCGGACGCCCATGAACTGCAGCAGCAGCTGGAAAAGGTTCACGAAGTTCAGGTACAGCCCCAGCGCGTCGAAGACGGAGCGCTTGGCCGCCTCATCGGAACCCTCCGCATAGGCGTACTCGACGTAGTCGTTCTTGATCCGCTGCGTGTCGTAGGCGGTGAGACCGGTGAAGATCACCACGCCGAGGACGGAGATCGCGAACTGCAGCGCCGTGCTGCCGATGAAGGCGTTGACCAGCCCGGCGATGACGATGCCGATCAGGCCCATCATCAGGAAGCCGCCCATCCGCGTCAGGTCGGCGTTCGTGGTGTAGCCGTAAAGGCTGACGGCCGCGAACATGCCGGCGGTGACGAGGAAGGTGCTGGCGATCGAGGTGCCGACATACACGGCGAAGATGTTCGCCATGCTGGCGCCCATCGCCAAGCAGAAGGCCCAGAACAGCGCCTGCGTCGCGCCCTTCGAGAGGCGGTTGATGCCGAAGCTCAGCACCAGCACGAAGGCGAGCGGGGCGAAGATCGCCACGAAGCCGAGGATGGTCGGCTGCGTCGCCAGGCCGCGCGGGGTGCGCACGACGTTGAAGAACAGCTCGGCCAGCTGCGTGTTCGCGATGACGTAGGCGGTGATGGCCGTCAGCGCGAGGCCGGACGCCATCCAGTTGTACACGCGCAGCATGTAGGCGCGCAGACCGGCGTCCAGCGTCGCGGCGTCGGTGGCGGCGCGGCCCATCGGCTGCGTCCAGGCGGACTGGCCGCTCTGGAAACGGTTGTCGGGACCGAAGGCCATGTCTGTCAGAACTCCTTCCGGGGAGGGCACTCGCCATCCCCGCACGCCGATATATGGACTTCCTGTAATCCAAATCAAGCGGGCAACCTGCGTGACAGGATTTCGTAAGGTTTTCAGGCCCCGCCCCCGGCCGGTGGCCCCGGCCGCGCAGCGCACCGCCCCTTCTGGATGCCCGAAGCGGCGATTCGCTCGGAACTGCCCGAGAGCGGGGCGGGGAAGCGGGGCCCGAACAGGCCACGCCCCCTTCCGCACCGAACGCCTACTCGTTCCGCAGCAGCGGCGCCGCCTTCGCGCGCAGCGCCAGTGCGGTTCCGGCGTAGCCCATGGCCAGGGTTAGAACGACGCAGAACAGGATCGTCCCCGCCAGCGTCCCGGGCAGGAACACCCAGTCCGTGCGCATCACGAAGCGCGTCACTCCCCAGGAGGCCGCCGTGCCCGCGCCGGCCGCCACCAGCCCCGCCACCAGCCCCAGAAGGCCGAACTCCACCAGCCAGGCCCGCCGGATTTGCGCCCGCGTGGCGCCCAGGGTCTTCAGCACCACCGCGTCCCGGATCCGCCGCCTCTGCCCCGCCGCCACCGCGCCCGCCAGCACCAGCAGGCCGGAGAGCAGCGTGAGCCCGGCGGTGGAGGTGAGCGCCGAGCCGAGCTTCGTCAGCAGCGCCGCCAGAGCGTCCAGCGCGTCCCGCACACGGATGCCCGTCACGTTCGGGAAGGCGTCCGTCACCGCCCGCAGCAGCTGGGCGTCCCGCGCCGGGTCGCCCCGCACGGTAGCGATATGCGTGTGCGGCGCCGCCTCCAGCAGCCCGGGGGAGGCGATCATGGTGAAGTTCAGCCCCAGCCCCCGCCACTGGATATCCCGGGTGGAGGTGACGCGCAGCGGAATGTCCCGCCCCAGCACATTCACCACGATGGTGGAGCCAAGGCCGGCGTTCCACCCGCGCGCCAGGTTGTCGTCCAGCGAGACGAGCGGCTCACCCCGGTAGTCCGGCGCCCACCATTGCCCCTGCACGATCCGCGTCCCCTCCGGCGGCGCGGCGGAATAGGTCAGGCCGCGGTCGCCGCGCAGCGCCCAGCGCGTCTCGTCCGTTGCCTGCACCTCCTCCGCCGGAACCCCGTTCACGGAGACGATCCGGGCACGGAGCGAGGGCACGCGCCGCACCTCGTTCACCCCCGGCACGCCCTTCGCCACCTCGTCGAACCGCGCAGCCTGATCGGACTGGATGTCGATGAAGTAGAAGGAGGGCGCGGCATCCGGCAGGCTCTCCGTGATCTGGGCGCGCAGGTTGCCCTGGATCAGCGCGATGGCCGCCAGCGTGGTCAGCCCGATGCCGAGGGAGACGAGCATCAGCGAGGTCGGCGCCCCCGGCCGGTGCAGGTTCGCCAGCCCCAGCCGCAAGGAGGGCCGGCGATAGGCCGGGATGCGCCGCGCCACCGCCTGCAGCCCGGCCGCGGCTAGGCGGAACAGCGCCAGCGTGCCCAGCGCCGCCCCGCAGAAGGAAAGGGCGAAGAGCGGCCGCTCCGCCGTGAAGACCACCAGCGCCACCAGCACGGCCACCGCCGCCGCGTTCGCCAGGATCAGCCCCGGGCGTGGCCGGGCGGCGCCGGGCTGCACGCTGTCCCGGAACAGGGCGGCGCCGGGAATGTCCCGCGCCCGGCCCAGGGGCCAGAGGGCGAAGGACAGGGCCGTCAGCACGCCATAGGCGGCGGCCAGCAGCAGCGGCAGGGGGTAGAAGCCCAGCCTCGGCGGCACGGGCAGCGCATCCGCCAGCATCGAGGCGCCGGCGAGGGTCAGCCCGTAGCCCGCCACCAGCCCGATCGCGATCCCCAGCAGCGACAGCGCCATCACCTGGATCAGGTAGGTGGCGAAGATCGCCCCCGCCGGCGCGCCGAGGCAGCGCAGGGTCGCGATGGTCCGCCCCCGCTGCTCCAGCCAGGAGCGCACGCCGGTCGCCACCCCGATCCCGCCCACAAGCAGGGCCGTCAGCCCGGCCAGGGTGAAGAACGAGGCCGCCTGGTCCAGGAAGCGGTTCACCCCCGGCTGCCCCTGCGAAGCGTCGCGCACCCGCCAGCCGCCATCGGCGAAGGGCGCGGTCCGCAGCGCGCCCGCCAGGGCGCGGGCATCGGCCCCGGGCGCCAGGGCGGCGCGCAGTTCATAGGTCACGAGGCTGCCGGGCTGGATCAGCCGCGTCGCCTCCAGCGCGGAGAGCGGGATGATGGCGCGCGGGCCGAGCACCGCCGGCCCTGCCACCTTGTCAGGCTCGGAGACGATGGCGCCGCGATAGGCGAAGCGCTCCTCCCCGATCCGCACCTCGTCGCCGGGGCGGAGGTTCAGCCGCTCCGCCACCAGCGGGTCCATCACCACGGGCGCGCGGCCCTCGGCACCTGTGCCAAGCGGCCCCGGCGGGTCCAGCTGCAGCTCGCCGTAGAGCGGATAGGTCGAATCGGTCGCCTTCAATTCCACCAGTGTCCGTTCACCCCCTGGCGCCACGGCCATGGCGCGCATGGAGACCTGATCGGCCACCCGTGCCCCGCGTGCCTCCAGCCAGGTCCGCGCCTCCGGCGGGAAGGGCCGGGAATTGGCGGCCGCCACGTCCCCGCCCAGCAGCCGCGCCCCTTCCGAGGAGAGTCCGGCATCAATCGCCGCGCGCAGCGTGCCCACCGCCGCAATGGCGGCAACCCCCAGCGCCAGGCAGGCCAGCACGATCCGCAGCCCGCGCACGCCCCCGCGCAGCTCCCGCCGCGCCAGGCGCCAGCCCATGGCGAGATTGCTCATGCCCTGAGGCCGCTGTCGGAGACGATCCGGCCATCCTCCACCCGAACCTGCCGCTCGCAGCGGGCCGCCAGGGCCGGGTCGTGGGTGATGAGGACGAGGGTGGTGGAGAACCGTTCCCGCAGGCCGAAGAGGAGGTCCATCACCTTCTCCCCCGTCGCCCGGTCCAGGTTGCCCGTGGGCTCGTCCGCCAGCATCAGCGCGGGCTCCGCCACGAAGGCGCGGGCGAGCGCCACCCGCTGCTGCTCCCCGCCCGAGAGCTGCCCGGGATAGTGGGAAAGGCGGTGCCCCAGCCCGACGGAGCGCAGCGCCTCCGCCGCCCGGTCGAAGGCGTCGTCCCGCCCGGCGAACTCCAGCGGAATCGCCACGTTCTCCAGGGCGGACATGGTGGGGACGAGGTGGAAGGCCTGGAAAACGATGCCGAGGCGGTCCCGCCGGAAGCGGGCCAGCGCGTCCTCGTCCATGCCGGCCAGGTCCTGCCCGGCCACGCGAAGCGTGCCGCCCGTCGGCCGTTCCAGCCCCGCCAGCAGCATGAGGAGCGAGGTTTTGCCCGAACCCGAAGGCCCGACGATGCCCACCGCCTCCCCCGGCCGGACCGAGAGGTCCACCCCCCGGAGGATGTTGACCTCTCCTCCGGCCCCCACCACCCTGAAGGCCAGTGCGCGAGCATCGATCAGGGGCGAGCCGGCCGTCGCGTCAGCGGCGGCCGGAATCTGGGTCAGGGAATCCGGCATGAAGGCGAGATTGGGGCGCCGGGGCTTCCTGAATAGGGGCGCGGGAGTTTCCGTTCTGTGTCTGGCGGGTTTTCCCGCCCTGGCCCAGGCGCGCCCGCTAAAGCTGCTGATGCTCGGGGACAGCATCACCGCCGCCTATGGCCTGGCGAAATCCGATGGACTGCCGGCCAAGCTGGAGGCCGCGCTGAAGGCCAAGGGGCAGGCGGTGACGGTGATCGACGCCGGCGTCTCCGGCGATACCACCGCCGGCGGCCGATCCCGCCTGGAATGGTCCCTGGCCGACAAGCCCGATGCCGTAATCGTCGCCCTCGGCGGCAATGACGGGCTGCGCGGGATCGAGCCGCGCAACAGCGAGGCCAACCTGCGCGCCATCCTGGAAGCACTGAAGGCCCGGAACATCCCCACGATGATCGCAGGGATGCTGGCACCGCCGAATCTCGGCGCCGATTACGGGCGGGAGTTCGCGGCGGTGTTCCAGACCTTGCACCGCGACTTCCCCGATGCCGTCTTCTACCCCTTCCTGCTGGACGGCGTGGCCGGAGAGGCCGCGCTGAACCAGCCCGACCGGATCCATCCCAACCCGCAGGGCGTCGAGGAGATGGTGCGCCGCATGGTGCACGCCGTCGAAACCCTGCTCAGCAAGGCGAGGCCCGCTTAAGCCCCCATGGTCCGGCTTTTCGTCGCACTCGCCCTGCCGGAGACGCTGCGGACGCAGCTCTCCATGCTCACCGGTGGCATCCAGGGCGCCCGCTGGGTGCCGCCTGAGAACTACCACCTGACGCTCCGCTTCATCGGCGAGGTGGAGGGATGGCGGGCCGACGAGGTGGACGAGGCCCTCTCCTCCATCCGCTGCAAGCCCTTCGACCTCTCCCTTCGCGGCGTGGGCACTTTCGAGAAGGCGGGGAAGATCGAGACCCTCTGGGTCGGCGTGGAGAAGTGCGAGGGGCTGACCCACCTGCAATCGAAGATCGAGACGGCGCTGCAGCGCATGGGCCTGGACCCGGAGCGCCGCCGCTTCGCGCCCCACGTGACGCTGGCGCGGACGGGCAAGGCGCCCTCCCACAAGCTCGTGGAGTGGGTACAGTCCCACAACCTCTTCCGCGCCCTGCCCGTGCCGATGGAGCACTTCACCCTCTTCTCCTCACGGCTCGGCAAGGAGAGCCCGGTCTACATCCCGGAGGTGGAGTACGAGCTTGCCTGACCGTGGGGATCGCAGCAGGGCGCAGCCCGGAGGCGTGAAGCCCCACGCAGCCACGCCGCCATCGATCGTCGTGCTGACCGGCGCCGGGATCTCGCGCGAATCCGGGCTGCACACCTTCCGCGACCCGGACGGCATCTGGGCCCGCCACCGGATCGAGGACGTGGCGACGCCGGAGGCCTTCGCCCGCGACCCCTCCCTGGTGCAGGGCTTCTACAATGCCCGCCGCACGCAGCTGCGCGAGGCCGGCGTCCAACCCAATGCCGCCCACGCCGCGCTGGCGGAGCTGGACGCGCGTTGGCCGGGCGAGTTCCTCCTCGTCACCCAGAACGTGGACGACCTGCACGACCGCGCCGGGTCCCGCCGCCTGATCCACATGCACGGCGAGCTGATGAAGGCTCGCTGCCTGCGCTGCGGCGCCGTCTCCCCCGCGCCCGGCGACCTCTCCGCCGAGACCCCCTGCCCCGCCTGCAGCCGCGCGGGCGGGATGCGCCCCCATGTCGTCTGGTTCGGCGAGATGCCGCTGGAGATGGAGCGGATCGGCGCCGCGCTGGAGCGGTGCGACCTCTTCGTCTCCATCGGCACCTCCGGCGCCGTCTATCCGGCGGCGGGCTTCGTGCGGGAGGTGCGCGACCGCGCCGACACGCTGGAGCTGAACCTGGAGCCGAGCGAGGGCAGCCACCTCTTCGACGAGGCGCGCCACGGGCCCGCCACGCAGCTCGTCCCCGCCTTCGTGCGCGAGATCCTGGCGAAGTGGACCTGATCCACGGCCCGCTCGGGCCTCAGTAGCCCGCCAAAAGCCCCAGCAGCCGCTCCAGCTCCCGCAGGTTCGCCGCGCCGGTCTTCTCCAGGATCACGCGCACCTGGGACCGCACCGTGGCGGGCCCCACGCCCCGGGCCGCCGCCGCGGCCTCCGTGCTCACCCCGCCGGCCAGGGCCAGCGCCACCTGCGCCTCGGCGGGGCTAAGCCCGAACAGGTCGCAGAGCACCGAGGCCACCGGCCCCCGCGCCCCACCCAGCGGCCGGGCCATGACGAGCACCTGGCCGGAAAAGGCGTTGTGGGATGTCCGGCCGTTCAGAGACGCCTCCAGCCCTGGCGGAAGCGCGGTGACGAGGACCGCGACGGAGGCGGGCACCCCGCCCTCCCCGCCCCCGTTCAGCCGCAGCCCGCCGCCCGAGACCTGCCGCGCCGCCACCGCGCGAACCATCCGAAGCAGTGCGGCGGTCTCGCCCGGGCTCTCCGCCCCGATCGATGCCGGCGAGGAGGGCGGGCCGGAGCGGGCGATCCGCAGGCCGATCCCCTCGCGCCCCAACGCCTCCGCGGCGGGATTCGCGTAGGTCACGCGAAGGCTCCGGTCCACCACCAGCACCGCGAGCGGAAGCGTCTGCAGCGCGGCGGCGGCCAGCGCCTCCCGCGCCCGCAGCCCGGCCTCGCGCAGGCGGTACTGGAGCCGCACGGCGCGCCGGAGATGCGGGAAAACCGCCTCCAGGGCGGCGCGGTCCGCCTCGGTGAAGGGGGAGGCGCGCTCCGGGCGGTGCAGGCCGAGCGGCATGATGCCCGCATCGCCCAACGGCAGCACGCTGCCGATGATGTGGTACAGGCCGATCCCCCGCCCGAACTCGGCGTAGAACTCGGATCGGCGATAGGCCTCGTAGTCCAGGTAGAGAGGGCCAGCCAGCACCCGCGGCTCCGGCCCTACGGGGTTGCGCGCCATGTACTCCGCGTAGCCGGCGACGAAGGGATCCTGCGCGTAGTACCGCACGGCGTAGGCACGCTCGGCCTCGGCCGGGATGTTCTCGGCGTAGAGCATCTCCACCCGGCCCGCCGCCGGATCGCCGGCCCAGAGCGTGGCGGTGTTGGCGCCCACCAGCCCCTTCAGGGCAAGACCCACCGCGTGCCAGGGAACAAGGCCGGTCGCGGCTTCGTAGGCGAGGTCGGCCACGTCGGGCACGGGTTCTATGGCCAATGTCGCCCCGATTCGGTGAAGCAACAACGGTGACGTCCCCGCATCCACCGTCAATGCCGGACGGGAAGATGCCTCCGGTCGGACGGCGGGACCCTTGACCGCCCCTCGGGATCGGCGGACCTGCGCCGGGATGGGCACGCCTCCCCTTCCCCGCCCCGCCGGCGCGCGCGACCCCGGCATCCCGCCCGCCGCCACCATGGCGGAGGCCGCGGCGGCCGCCCGCGCCTGCACGGTCTGCGCCCCGCACCTACCGCTCGGCCCGCGCCCCATCCACCAGCTGCACGCGCGGGCCCGCATCCTCGTCACCAGCCAGGCGCCGGGGACGAAGGCGCACCTCTCCGGCATCCCCTTCGAGGACGCCTCCGGCGAGCGCCTGCGGGACTGGCTCGGCCTGGGACGGGACCTGTTCTACGACCCGGAGGTGCTGGCCATCCTGCCCATGGGCATGTGCTACCCCGGCCGCCTGCCGCGCGGCGGCGATGCCCCGCCCCGGCCGGAATGCGCGCCGCTCTGGCACCCCCGCATCCTGCCGCGCTTCACCAACCTCCGGATCCGCCTCCTCGTCGGTTCCCATGCTATCCGCCACGTCCTGGGCCCGCGCATGCCGCTGGCCGAGCGCGTGGCGCGTTACGCGGAGGCCCTTCCGGCGCACTTTCCCCTGCCCCACCCTTCCTGGCGCACCCTCGTCTGGGCGAAGAGGAACCCATGGTTCGACACCGAGGTCATCCCCGCCCTGCGGCGCGAAGTGGCGCGGGCGCTGTCGGACTGATCGCGGCACTCCTCGCACTGGGGCTGCCCGGCCTCGCGCCTCCCGTCGCTGCGGCGCCGCTGGAGCGGGCGGAAGCCCTCGAGTTCCTCGTGCAGTCCGCCTGCCTGGATCCGGCGGGCCAGCCCATCCCCGGCCGCCTGCCCTTCGATCCAGGCTGCGACCGCCGCCGCCCCATGCGCGCCGGGGAGGCCCTGCCCTGGCGCAAGACGGACTGGCCCGGCCTCGCCCACATCGCCACCCAGCCCGAGGGCTACATGGCCTCGGACGCCCTGCTCGGGAACCTGCAGGGCCGGGAGGCGGCGATCCAGACCTTCGACTTCGGCGGCGGCAGTGCCGCCTTCGGCCGCTTCGACCCCGCCTCGGACGGCGGCCAGGTCGCCGTCCTCATCGCCGGCCGCGCGGAACTGGCCGTGACCCAGGATGGCGGGCGCCCCGGCCAGCTGCAGTGGTTCCTCTCCCCGGATTGTCGCCCCGGCGCCCCGGCGGCGGCCGGCTGGCTCGTCTTCGGCACGGAGGTCCCGACGGGCTGGTGGGGCCAGGCCGTCGCCCGCCTCCGCATCGCCCCAGCCTCCGACGCCTGCCCCACGGGCTTCGACCAGGCCCTGACGCGCTGGCGGCGGGAGAGGATCCCCATGCCCGTCCGCTTCCACGACGACCCGCGCGCCCGCGAGGTACCGATGGACGTCATCGTCTCCGAGCACTTCGGCGGCCCCACGGTGGCCGAGGGCGCCCATCTCGAACGCTTCTGGTACGCGCGCGGCCTCGGCATGGTCCGCTGGGAGAGGTGGGAGGACCCGGCCCGCAACCCGCGCGTGAAGGAGCGGGCGGAGTGGTTCGCCGGCACCGCCCGCTGCCGTCCCGCCCCCTTCTCCGAGCGGCCCGCGCCCGGGTGGGGGCTGGTGGATTGCCGCAGCTGGACCAATTTCCGCCGCCCCCGCGCAGGCGAGGTGCTGCACAGCACGGGCTGGCCCGGGCAACGTTGAGCGGCCCGGCACCTTTCGAGACGATCGCCATCGCGTGCAAACTTGCGCGCGGGCCGAGTGCTCCCCCTCGCGACCGTGAACGGTCTACCTATGTTAACTCGTTGCTGGCCGTACGAGATCCGACGTAGAGGACCAGGCATCGCTGGCCGCACCCTTGGCTGACGGCGACTGATGGCCTGGGTGCCGTCTCCACCTCGCCGCGATGCAGGTCATGCCCCGATACTTCTTCCACCTCCGCGACGGTAAATCGTTGCCAGATCGAGCCGGAACCGAGCTTCCGGACGTCGGTGCGGCGAAGTTGCGCGCCGTGCGGCTGGCCGGAGAGAGGCTGAAGGAGGATGACGGCGCGTTCTGGAAGGGCGAGGAGTGGCAGATGGAGGTGGTGGACTGCACCGGCCTCGTCCTGTTCACGCTCGACTTCATCGCCACCGAATCGCCGGCCATGCGCGCCGCCCAGAAGGTGGCGGATTAGGCGAAGCCGCGGGGCTACGATGCCGGAATGGCAGCGGGGCGTGGCGGGCCCCGCCTGCCTCAGCCCGCCGAGAGATCCGCCATGATGGCCGGGATTTCCGCCAGCAGTTCCCGCGCCAGGAAGCCGAGCGTGCCCATCCGGCGCGCCAGCCGGTGCCCGGCCTCCGCGTGCAGCCAGACCGCCCAGGCTGTCGCCCGCACCGGGTCAGCGCCCCGCGCCAGCAACCCAGCGAGGATGCCCCCCAGCGTATCGCCGGAGCCGGAGGTGGCCAGGCCGACATGGCCGTGGGTGCAGAGCAGGGCTTCGCCCTCCGGCCCCACCACCCAGGTCCGTGCCCCCTTCATCGCCACCACGACGCCGAGCATCTCGGCGGCGCGGCGCGCGGCGGCCAGCGGATCGGCCGAAACCGCGTCCCGCTCCATCCCCAGCAGACGCGCCATCTCCCCGGCGTGGGGCGTGATCACGCAGCGGCCGTGATGGCGGCGCAGGGGATCCGGATTCGCTGCCAGGTCACCGAGGGCGCCCGCGTCGATCACCACCCCCGGGCCCGGCTCCATATGCCGCAGCAGGGCATGCAGGAGCGCCGTAGCCCCGTCCTCCGGCATCCCCGGCCCGACGAGGAGGGACGCGCAGCGGGACAGGCGCGGCAGCAGGGCGCGCTCGGCGCCGGGGGCGATCAGCCCATCCTCCGTCTCGTCCAGGGCGATCACCAGCGCCTCCGGCACGGCGATGGCGAGGTGAGGTGCGACGGAGCGCACGCTTGCCAGGCGCAGCTTGCCCGCGCCGGCGCGCAGCGCGCCCTCTCCAGCCAGCAGCACCGCGCCCGGGATCTCGGCGCAGCCGCCCACCACCTGCACCGTACCGCGCGCGGACTTGTCGTCGTCCTCCGCCGGGATCGGCAGGGGATGAGCGCGTAGCCAGGCCGCGTCGATCACGGTGCCACAGCCTTCGCGTCGGGCTCCGCCGTTACCGGCGTGCCCTCGCGCAGGAGCGGCGCGACGAAGTTGTAGCGCGCCAGCTTCAGCGCGCCGTTCGGCCCCGTGCCGGGATCGAAGCGGTACTCCGTGATGCCGCAGTTCGGCACGTCGCCCTCACGGTCCACCGCCAGGATCTCCTCCTCCGTCATGTTCTCCAGCAGGTAGCGCAGGCAGAGCACCACCACTTGGTGCCCGACGATCGCGACGCGCCGCCCGGCATGGTGCAGGCTGACCGTGTCCAGGGCGGAGCGCAGGCGCAGGATCACGTCGCACCAGGATTCCCCCCCAGGCGGCCGGTGGTAGAACTTGCCGAGGATGCGCCGGAACTCCGCCTGCTCCGGCATCTCCTGGCGGATGCCGAAGCTCGTCAGCCCGTCCAGGACGCCGAACTCCTTCTCCCGCAGCCGCTCGTCGATCACGAAGTCCTCGGGGGCCACGGGCAGCCCGCCCGCCTCGTGGATCAGCCTCGCCGTCTGCCGGGCGCGGCGATAGGGGGAGCAGAGCACCACCTCCGGGCGCTCTCCTTCCGGCATGGAAGCGAACCAGTGTCCGAGGGAGAGGGACTGCTCCTGCCCCAGCGCGCTGAGCGGCACGTCCACGTCCCGCCCCTCCAGCGCGATGCGGGCGGCGTTGCTCCGGTGTGCGGCGTCCCGCGCGACATTCCCGGCGCTCTCGCCGTGGCGGATGATCCAGAGTGTATCGGGCCAGCGCTGGACCTGGGGCATGGGGCGAGGCCTCCTTCCCAGCCCCAACGCAACGGCCGGGGGCGGGTTGGGCTAGCCCTCCCCTTCCAGCCGCGCGATCCCTTCCTCGGAATAGCCGAAGTGGTGGGCGATCTCGTGGACCAGCACGTTCCGCACCAGCCGGAACAGGTCCTCCCCGCTCTCCACCCATTCCACCAGGATGGGTTCGCGATAGAGCAGGATGGTGTCCGGCAGCGCCGGCGCGTCCAGGCCGGACTTCTCCGTCAGCGGCACGCCGCGGTAGAGGCCGGTCAGCTCCCAGGGGTGCTCCAGCCCCAGCTCCGCCAGGGTTTCGTCGTCCGGGAACTCCTCCACCAGGATGGCGGCGCCGCGCACCGCGTCCCGGAGGGGTTCTGGGATAGCGGCGAAGGCGGTCTCGGCCAGCTCGGCCAGATCCTCGGCCGTGGGCGGGGCGCCCCAGCGGGCTCCGTGGCTCATCTCGGTGTTCGGCATCGGGCAAGGGCGCCATAACGGGGCCCCAGGTCAAGGAAAAGCGCCGTGCCGAAGGTCGATCCTCTCTCCCCCGCCCGCCGCGCCGAGCTGCCGGCGCTGCTGCCGCTCTGGTCCATGGCGGAGGGGCGCGACGCGATCCGGCGGGAGTTCCGCTTCCGCGACTTCTCCGAGGCCTTCGGCTTCATGGCGCGGGTTGCCCTGCTGGCGGAGACGCAGGACCACCATCCGGAATGGTCGAACGTGTGGAACCGGGTGGAGATCGCGCTCACCACCCATGATGCCAATGGCCTGAGCGAGCGCGACCTGCGGATGGCCGCCGCGATCGACGGGCTTCTTCCCTAGCGCCGGACTGTTCCGTTCGGGAAACTTCGGCGGGCGAATCGATCAGGCCCGCCGAGACCCAGGAGCGCCCCGTGCCCGAGACCATCGATTTCGGTTCCCTCACCCTTCGTTTCCTGCGGGACAAGCACGACACGGGCGGCGGCCTCGACATGTTCGAGATGACGCTCTCCCCGGAGGGGCGGATGCCCGTGCCGCACTACCACGAGGGCTGGGACGAGACGGTCTACGGCCTCTCCGGCACGGCCACCTTCACGGTGGGTGGCGAAACCCGCGATCTCACGCCGGGCGAGGCGCTCTTCATCCCGCGCGGCGTGGTTCACGGCTTCCAGAACCGCAGCGGCGCCACGGCGAGATGCCTCTGCGTCCTCACGCCGGGCGTCCTCGGCCCGGAATACTTCCGGGAGCTCGCGGCGCTGCTCCGCGCCGGCGCGCCGGATCCGGCCAGGGCGGGCGAGATCATGCGCCGCCACGGGCTGATCCCCGCTCCACCGGGCTGACCGGGCCCGATGCAAACGGGCGTTGCAAGCGGCGCCCGCCTCGCGCAGCCTCGCGGCAAGGGCCGCCGAAGCGGCCATGCCGGAGGAACACGATGCCCATCACCCGCCGCGCCGCCCTGGCCGCCCCCGCCCTTCTCGCCGCCCGGCCGCTGCTGGCGCAGGGGAGCAACCAGGGGAGCGGCTTTCCCAGTCGCGCCGTTCGCATGGTGGTGCCCTATACCCCCGGCGGCGTCTCCGACATCACCGCCCGCCTGATCGCCGAACCGCTCGCCGCTCAATGGGGCCAGCCCGTGCCGGTGGAAAACCGCGCGGGGGCGGACGGCATCATCGGCACCGAGGTCGTCGCCAAGTCGGCGCCCGACGGCCACACCCTCGCCCTCGTCTCGGTCGGTCATCCCGTGAACGCCGCCTTCTACCGGCTGCCCTATGACACGATGCGGGACTTCTCCTTCGTTACCCTCACCACGAAAACCCCGCTCGTCCTCGTCGCCGGCAAGGGCTTCCAGGCGAGCACGCCCGCGGAGCTGGTGGCGCGCGCCAAGGCGGGCGGCCCGGGTAGCGTCACCTTCGCCGGCACCTCCGGCGTGGTCCGCCTCGCCCCGCTCCTCTTCGCCCAGCGCGCGGAGATCGAGATGACCTACGTGCCCTATCGCGGCTCCACCCAGGCACATCCGGACCTCATGGCCGGGCGCGTGGACGTGATGTTCGACACGGTCCCGGCCGCGCTCGCCCATATCCAGTCCGGCAGCTTCAAGGCGCTGGCCACCACCGGCGCCGCCCGCGCGCCGCAGTTGCCGGACGTGCCAACGCTCGGCGAGGCCTTCATGCCGGGCTTCGAGGCCTCCACCTGGGGCATGGTGATCGGCCCGGCCGGCATCCCGGAGGCGGTGCTGAACAAGCTCTCGGCCGATTGCGGCGCGGCAGTGATGCGCCCGGACGTGGTAGCGCGCCACGCCACGCTGGGCGCGGAGGTGATCCGCTCCACGCCCGAGGAGACCCGCCGCTTCGTGCAGGCGGAGCTGGAGAAGTGGGGCGATGCCGCGCGCAAGGCCGGCATCCAGCCGCAGCAGGCCGGATAAGGCAGGATGAATGGAACGCACATGCCCATCCCCCGACGCACCGCGCTCGCCGCGGGTCTTGCCATGACGGCGGGCACGGCAGCGGCCCAGGGACCCTCGCCGGAGGCCGCCGCGGTCCTTGCCCCGGGCGGGGTGCTGCGGGTGGCGATCAACTTCGGCAACCCCGTCCTCGCCCAGCCCGATCCCGCCACGGGGGAGCCGCGCGGCGTCTCCGCCGCCCTGGCGCGGGAGCTGGCGCGGCGCCTGGGCGCCACGATCCGCTTCTCCACCTACGACGCGGCGGGAAAGGTCACCGATGCCGGCAAGCGCGGGGAATGGGACCTGTGCTTCCTGGCCATCGACCCCGTGCGCGCGCAGGGCATCGCCTTCACCGCGCCCTATGTGGTCATCGAAGGCACCTACATGGTGCCGGAGGGATCGCCCCTGCGCGCGATCGAGGATGTGGACCGCCCGGGCATCCGCGTGGCCGTCGGCCGGGGCAGCGCCTACGACCTCTACCTGACGCGCGCGCTGAAGTCGGCGGAGCTGGTGCGGGCGCCGAGCTCGCCGGAGGCCATCGACCTCTTCCTGCAGCAAAAGCTCGATGCGGCGGCCGGCGTCACCCAGCCGCTGGTCGCCTATGCCGCCGTGAATCCGGGGATGCGCGTGATCCCCGGCCGCTTCATGGTGATCGAGCAGGCCGTGGGCATCCCCCAGGGGCGCGAGGCGGCGCTGCCCTATCTCCGCGCCTTCGTGGAGGAGATGAAGGCGAGCGGCTTCGTCGCGCGCGCGCTGGCCGAGAGCGGGCAGAAGGACGCGGCGGTGGCCCCGCCCGCCAGCTGATCGCCCGCCACCTGATCGCGGTACGGCAGAAGCTGCGCTAGGGTCGCGCCATGCGCAGCCTCCGCTTCGTCACCGTCGATGTCTTCACCACCCAGCGCTTCGGCGGCAATCCGCTCGCCGTCTTCCCCGACGCGCGCGGCCTCTCGGACGCCGAGATGCAGGCCCTCGCCGCCGAGTTCAACCTCAGCGAGACCACCTTCGTCCTGCCGCCGGAGGACCCCGCCAACACCGCCCGCGTCCGCATCTTCACCCGCAAGTACGAGATGCCCTTCGCCGGCCACCCGAATGTCGGCACGGGCTGGGTGCTGGCGCAGGATTCCGCCGCGCGCCGCCTGGTGTTCGAGGAGATCGCGGGCCCGGTGGAGATCGCGGTGGAACGCGCGATGGGCGGGGCGGAGGACGGGGCGGTGACGAACGTCACCATCGCCGCCCCGCAGCCGCTCTCCCTGGGGGAGCGATTCGATCCCGCTGCCATCGCCGCCTGCGCCGGGCTCGCGGCGGCCGAGGTGCTGACGGGCGCCCATCCGCCGGTCCATGCCGGCACCGGCAACCCCTTCATCCTGGCGGAGGTGACGCCGGACGCCCTCTCACGCGCCCAGCCGGATTTCGGCGCCTTCCGCGCCCTCGCCGCGGCGAATCCCGAGCTGCAGGGCCGGGTCGGGCTCTACCTCTACGCCCATGACGGGGCCGGACGCGCCCGGGCGCGCATGTTCGCGCCCCTCGGCGGCACGGTGGAGGACCCGGCCACCGGGAGCGCCGCCACGCCGCTCGCCGCCCTGCTGCTCTCGCTCTCCGGCGCCGCCGAATCCCGCCTGGACATCACCCAGGGCGTGGAGATGGGCCGCCCGAGCCTGCTGCGAACCACCGCCCGGCGCGCGGCGGACGGCATCCGGGCCACGGTGGGCGGCACCTGCGTGCCGGTGCTGCGCGGAGAGGCGATCCTGTAGGGCCCGGGGCCCCGCGCCCTCAGCCCTCCCCGCCGGAGCGCGACGCCAGGAGCGCCTCGAGCGCGCGGAGCAGGCCGCGCTGTGTGACCGGCTTCTCCAGCCGCGTCCGGCACTGGTAGTTCGGCTCGTCCACCAGTCGCACGTCGCCGGTGGCGAAGAGATAGGGCACGCCGAGTTCATCCAGCCGGTCGGCGATGGGATAGGCCGTCTGGCCCTCGCCGAGATTCGCGTCCAGCACCGCCAAATCGAGGGCGCCGGCCTCCCTCTCAATCAGGTCCAGCGCCTCTTCCACGTCCGGCACCGGCCCGAGGACCAGCACGCCCGCCTGGCGCAGCCATCCGTCCATCTCATCCGCGATGATGTACTCATCCTCGACGAGGAGGACGCGGCAGCCCGCGAGCGGGCCTGCGGCAAATGGCATCGAGGCGGTCATCCGGAACAGGTTGTGCGGTAGGCCGGCCGCCCTTTGCCTTAACCTGCATTGGGGCGAAGTCACACCGTGAGACTTATCGCATTAAGGTGATTGCGCCCGCCGCCCAGGCCTGGCCACACACTCAGGCCAGAGGCAGCTCGATCCGGCAGCGCACCCCCTCCGCGTCCAGCGCGTACTCGGTCCTCGCGCGCAGGGCATAGGACAGGGCCTTCTCGATCAGCTCGCGGCCATATCCGCGCCGCCCCGTCTCCGGCGGCACCTCGTAGCCCGTCTCCACCCACTCCAGCGCAAGGGACCCGCGCCCCTTCCCGGTCCGGCCGACGGACCAGTGGACGGAGAGCTGCCCCGCCTCACCCTTCAACGCCCCGTATTTCACCGCGTTCGTGGTCAGTTCGTGCAGGGCGAGGGCGAAGTTCTGCACCTGGCGGGAGGTAAGCCTCACGCGCGGGCCGGAGATGACGACCTTCGGCGGCCCGGCCTCCGCATAGGCCTCCAGCTCCGCGCGGACGAGGGCACCCACCTCCACCGTGTCGCTGCCGGACTGGCTAAGCAGCCCCTGCGCCCGGCTGAGCGCCTGCAGGCGGCTCCGGAAGTGTTCCACGTCGCCGGCATGCCCCAGCGTCCTGCCCGCCACCGCGGAGACCACGCCCAGCAGGTTGCGGCCGCGGTGCTGCAGCTCCGCCACCAGCACCTCCAGCCGCGCGGCGCTCGCCTTCTCCTCCGTCACGTCCTTGGCGATACCGGCCAGGCGCCGCACGCGGCCGGCATTGTCCAGCAGCGGAAAATCGGTGTTGCGGATCCAGCGGAGTTCGTTGTCCGAGGGGCGGATGATGCGAAACTCGAAGTTCGCGCGCGCTCCGTCCCGCACGCTCAGCAGTTGCTGCACCGCCAGCTCGCGGTCATCGGGATGGATCAGCTCGGTCCAGCGCTCCAGCGTGTTCCCGGCCAGCTGCTCCTCGCGGCTCCGGCCATAGATCGGCTCGAAGGCCGGGCTGAGATACTCGAAGGCCAGGGTCGGCGCGTCCCGCATCCAGATCAGGTCGGAGGAGGCCTCGCCGAACTGCCGGAAGCGCTCCTCGCTCTCGCGCAACCGCTCCTCGGCCGCGCGGCGCTCCGTCGCGTCCCGCCCGATCTTGAGGAAGCCCCGCAGCTCGCCGCCCCCGTCGTGCAGCGCGCGGACCGATCCCTCGATGAAGACACGGGACCCGTCCTTGCGGATGTGCCAGCGGACATTGGGGGCGACGCCATCCGCCCGCGCCATCTCGATCTCCCGCTCGGGCTGGCGGGCCGCCCGGTCCTCAGGGGTGAAAAGTATGCCGCCGTGCTGCCCCACCGCCTCCTCCGCCGTCCAGCCGAAGACGGCGGCGGCGCCCGGCAGCCAGTCCGTGATGCGGTCCTCCTCGTCTGTCACGAAGATGGCGTAGTCCAGCGCGGTCTCGACCGTCAGGCGGAAGCGTTCCTCGGCGGCGCGCAGCTGGCGCATCTTCAGCAGCCGGTCGATCACCGGCCCGAGGATCATGGTGTAGGTACGGAGGAACTCCGTATCCTCCTGCCCGAAGTCGCGGGGCTTTGTGTCATCCACCTGAAGCAGGCCGAAGGTGCCGCCACCCGGTAGCAGGATGGGCGCGTTGACGAGGGCGACCACCCCGGCCTTCCTCATGAAGTCCGGGACGTCGAAGCGCTTCTCCTTGCTGATGTCCTGCGTAATCACGGGCCCGCGGGAACCGATGGAGTAGCTCTCGGAGGAGCGCTCGCTCATGGTCAGGCTCAGATTGCCCACGATGCCCGGGTCCCAGCCGATGCCGGCACGGACGAGAAGGAGCTGCCCGCCCTCCTGGATTTCCAGGACCTTGGCCCGCTTCGTCCCCAGGGCCTCGCTCACGAGGCGGCAGGCCTCCTGCAGGACCTCGTCCAGGTTTTCGGAGCGCAGGGCAAACTCGCCGAAATCGGCCAGCAGCCGCTGCCGCCTCATCGTCGCGTCCTGGTCAGCCATCGAGGCTCCGCTCCCTGGCGCCATCCAACGCGGAGCGCCGGCCCCTCCGCCCGGGCCAGGTCCTGTCCGGCATGTCGCAGGGGTGAACGCCCCCGGGGCCATTCCGATGCCCACTGCCCGGCGCGGAGCGGGCAATCCGGCCAGGCCGGCCCCTAGACGCCCGCCATCGCCCGTACCGCCGACGGGTCCAGACCTTCCGCGCGCAGCTCGCGCAGGCTCCTCGCCCCGTCCCGCTTTGCCAGGCGGCGCCCGTCCGGCCCCAGCAGCAGCGGGTGGTGGCGATAGGCGGGCTCCGGCCAGTTCATCAGCGCTTGGAGCAGCCGGTGCAGGTCGGTGGCGGCGCGCAGGTCCTCCCCCCTCGTCACCAGCGTCACCCCCTGCAGCGCGTCGTCATGGGTCACGCAGAGATGGTAGGAGGCGGGAGTGTCCTTGCGCGCCAGCACGGCATCCCCGAAGCGCGCGGGGTCGCAGCGCAGGCGCCCCTCCCCCACCTCCTCATAGGTGAGCGGCCCGTCCACGGCCGCCAGCGCCGCCCTCATGTCCAGCCGCAGGGCGTAAGGCTGCCCCGCCGCGATCCGCGCCGCCCGCTCCGCCGGGAGGAGCCGCCGGCAGGTGCCGGGGTAGAGCAGCCCTTCCGGTCCATGGGCCGGCCCGTGCGGCGCCGCCCCGATCGCCGCCACCTCCCGCGCGATCTCCGCCCGCGTGCAGAAGCAGGGATAAAGCAGCCCCCGCGAGGCGAGGGAATCCAGCGCCGCGCCGTATTCCCGGAAGTGGGCGGACTGCACGCGTACCGGCCCGTCCCAGTCCAGCCCCAGCCAGGCCAGGTCCTCCGCGATGGCGCCCGTGAACTCCGGCCGGCAGCGCGTGCGGTCGATGTCCTCGATCCGCAGGAGGAAGCGCCCGCCCGCCTCCCGCGCCGCGCGCCAGGCCAGCAGGGCCGAATGGGCATGGCCGAGATGGAGGTAGCCGGTCGGGCTGGGCGCGAAGCGCGTGGTCGGTCTTGCTGCCATCGCGCCCAACGGGTTAGCGGGGGTAAGCACCGAAGGGAAGCAGGATGGCCGAGCTGGATGGACCGCGCTGGGGGCCGGCGAGCAAGGGGAAGCCGAGGCAGGTCGTGTTCCTGCTGCACGGCGTGGGCGCCGACGGCAACGACCTGATCGACCTTGCGCCGCAATGGGGCCGCGCCGTGCCGGACGCCCTGTTCGTCGCGCCCCACGCGCCCTTTCCTTATGCGGGTGCCCCATTCGGCCGGCAGTGGTTCGACCTGACCGACCGCACCCCCGCCCGGATGGAGGCCGGGGTTCGCGCCGTGGTCCCGCTGCTGGACGCGCTGATCGCGAGGGAATGCGCGGCCGCCGGCCTGCCCGAGACCCACGTGATGCTCATGGGCTTTTCCCAGGGCGCGATGACCGCCCTGTTCTGCGGCCTGCGCCGCGCGACCCCGCCAGCCGCGATCCTTGCCTATTCCGGCCTCCTCCTCGCCCCCGATTCGCTCGGCGCGGAGCTGCGCGCCCGCCCGCCGGTGCTCCTCGTGCACGGGGAGGCGGATGAGGTGGTGCCCGCCGCCGGCAGCCGTGCCGCGGAGCGCGCGCTGCGCGATGCCGGGATTCCCGTGGAAGCCGCCTATTCCCCGCGACTCGCCCACGGCATTGACGATACGGGCCTCTCGCTCGGCGCCCTCTTCCTCCAGCGCGCCGCCGCGGGGCTGCCCGGGACCTGAAGGGCCGCGTGAATCCTGTGTGAATCCGCGCGCCCGGCCCCGGCACCGCCGGGGCGCGTGAGTTGCGCCCCCCGCGCCCCGCTGTCATCTTCACCTGCGTTACGGGCGGCGCCACTTGATCTGGGGCCCGACCGCCCGGCCGAGCCCCAGCGCTTGTGATCGCCGCGTCTCCGGCAGGGAGCAGCGCGTGCCAGACGGTTCACACGGCGGCCCAAGTTTCGGCGGGATCGATGAACTGCCGGTCTTCGGCGGCCCCGGGACGCGCAACTTTCCTGCCCTGGTGCTGAACGCCGACTTCCGGCCCCTGTCCTACTTCCCCCTCTCCATCTGGTCCTGGCAGGACGCCGTGAAGGCCGTGTTCCTGGACCGGGTGAGCGTGCTGAACGAGTACGAGACCGAGGTCCACTCCACCAGCCTGACCATGCGCCTGCCGAGCGTGATCGCGCTGAAGGAGTACATCCCCGCCGCGCGCCGCCCCGCCTTCACCCGCTTCAACGTCTTCCTGCGCGATCGCTTCGCCTGCCAGTACTGCGGGCAGGAGCACGCGGCCCCCGACCTCACCTTCGACCACGTCATCCCCCGCAGCCGCGGCGGCCGCACCACCTGGGAGAACGTCGTCGCGGCCTGCGGCCCCTGCAATCTCCGCAAGGGCTCCAAGCTGCCGCGCGAGATCGGGATGCTGCCCCGCCAGGTCCCCTGCCAGCCCACCAGCTGGGAGTTGCAGGAGAATGGCCGGGCCTTCCCGCCCAACCACCTGCACGAGAGCTGGCGCGACTACCTCTACTGGGACACCGAGCTGGAGAGCTGAGCACCCGCGTTGGACAGACTCCTCTTCTTCATGTGGCGCGTCTGGCGTAACCCGCCCTCGCGCACGGCCCTTCTCGTGATGCTCGGCGCCCTGGCCCTCTCGATCGGGCTCGTCCTCATCGAGCGGGGCCTGGGCTGGCCCGACTGGCTGCGGGCCGACCGCGTTCCCCGCCAACGCCTGCCGCATCTCTGACCCGACGCCCCGGTCCTACCGCCCGCCTGCCCGGCAGGCTAGAAGGCCGCATGCTCCGCCGGGCCGCCCCGCTCCTCGTCGCGCTCCTCCTCGCCGCCTGCGGTGGCCGTACCCCGCCCGGCCTGAGCGCGGAGGAAGCCTTTTCCCGCCTGCCCGAGGAGATCGCCGGCTTCCGCAAGCAGCGCCCGGACAAGGGCGCCGGCCGGACCACCATCGCCCGCTACGCGAGCCCGACCCACGCCGCCGCCTCCATCCACGCGCTGGACCCCACCCCCCGCCCCGGCGCCCGGGACGGGGAGGATGGGCCGGAGGTGGGCCAAGCCGTGGAGGTCTTCGCCCGCGCCGCCGCCGTGGACGCCGCATCCCGCCGGGAGAATGCCACCCTGCGCCACTTCGGTGCCCGCGTGGCCGAGACCGGCCCCGCCGCCCGGTGCCTGGACGTGCAGGTCCGCGGCGAGCTGCCCCGCCGCCAGATCGGCTGCGCCACCATGCTCGAGCGCCGCGTCTTCATGGTGATGATGATGGCGCCGGAAGCCGCCGATACCCGCCGCGGCGCGCGCGACCCGCTTCTTGCCGTCACTCTTCGCCTGATCGGGGCGCTCTCCGGCATGCCGCCGGAGCCCGAGCCGGCCGCCGTGGAGCCGGAAGCCCCGGCCCCCGTCGTCGCTCCTCCGCCCCCAGCCCCCCGCCCGCCGGCGCCGCGAAGGCCGCGCCCGAGGCCGGCACCCTCCGGGCCGATGTGGCGGGCCTGAGCCGCTCCGTTTCCCCAAGCGAAATCAAACCCGCTTCGTGCAACCGCAAGTCGTCGTGAGGTGGCGTGCCCGGCGCGTTGAATGCACCCCAGCCCTCTATAGAGTCGATCCTGGAATGATGGATTCGCCGATTTCCGGTTGCCATCAGGCCAGCCCTGGGGCGGCCGGCTGACCTCTTCGGGGCACGATCCTGACCAGGGGCCCACCCTGTCGCGACGGGGCGGCCTGAAGCCCGAAGGAGGCACCTTATGCCGAGCATCCCGCGTATCATGCTGCATGCAACCGGCCTCGTGATCGCCGGCGCGCTTCTTCTCCCGGCCATGGCGGCCGAGCCCCACTCACGCTCCCGCTCCGCCCGCTCCGGAGCGTCCTCGGGGGCGTCCTCGCAGGACATGATGGCGGACCAGCTGAACGCCCAGTCCCTGCAGCGCGCGCAGTCCGGCCAGGGCGCGCCCGGCCCGGGCCCGGACACCACCGGCAACCTGAATCGGATGAGCGAGCAGGACGCGGCGCGCGGGCGGGCGATGCAGCAGCCGCCCATGCCCTTCCGCTGATCCGGCCCGGCGGGGCCGGGGCCAGGCGCCCCGGGCCCGCCCCTTCCTAGATCCGCTCGCTCACCTTGATGGCCACCTTGCACCCGGCCTTGATGGCCGCCGCCAGCAGCTTGTAGGCCGGGGCCAGCTCCGCCTCGTTCTCCAGCCCGATATCACGGTGCTCCAGCTCCTCCAGCCGGAAGCGCTCGATCTCGTCCCGCAGGGGCTGCTCGTCCGCTCCCAGCGTGGCGTGCTGGTCGGCGTAGTGCTCGTCGATCGCCTCCTCCACCGCCACGGTGCAGGCCATGGCGCCGCGATGGCCGATCAGGGCAGTGGCGGCGCCGAGCGCGAAGCCGGCCACGTGCCAAAGCGGCAGCAGCGCGGTCGGCCGCACCCGCCGCTCCGCGATCAGGCGGGAGAAGGTGTCGAGATGGACCTGCTCCTGCTCCTTCATGTGCTCCAGCAGCGGCCCGTACTTGGTGCGGCCGAGCACGGCGAGCTGCCCCTCGTAGATGCGCTTCGCCCCATATTCCCCGGCATGGTCCACGCGGATGGTGCGCGCCACGTACTCGCGCGGGGTGGGGTCTCCGGGCAGGCGGTCCTGCAGGGTGGTGCGGCGTTCGGCCTGGCTCATGCGCGGGCTCCTCTACGGGCCCAGGTAAGGGCCAGCGCACCCAGCGCAAGCGCGTAGATCAGGTTCATCGCCGCCAGCGAGACGGGAAGGCCGGGGATGGGATAGGCCGCGGCGTCGCAGGGCTTGTCCGGCTTCGGGGCCAGGCTGCGCAGCAGGTCATCCACGCTCGTGGCCGCCCCCACATCCGGCGCGGCGCAGGACGCGAGCGGGCTGGGCCACCACCCCTGCTCCACCCCCACATGCAGCCCCGCGATGGCGCCGGAGGCGAGCACGGCCACCCCCGCCAGCGCCAGCAACGCGCGGGAGCGGAGGCCGGCCGCCAGCACAGCGAGCACCGCCGCCGCCCAGTAGGGCCAGCGCTGCCACAGACAGAGGGCGCAGGGCGCCATGCCCAGGAAGCGTTCCGAAGCCATGGCCGCCACCGGGGCGGCGGCGGAGAGAAAGGCGACGAGCGCCGCGTGTTGCCGGGTGGTCATGCTCGGCGCAGGCTGGTCCCGGGCTCCGCCCCCCGCAAGCCCCGCCCGCGCATGGCGGTGATGGCCGGGGTGAATGAAGGGCAACAGGAGGAAACATGCGGACAACCGTCAGCAAGGCGCGTGGCGCCACCTACGATGCCGGCCTGCGCGGCTTCTTCGCCTACCGGGACCTCGGCGCCAAGGAGGCCACGGGCGGCACCCATGCCGCCCACATCATCCGCGCCGTCCCCGGCGAGGGCCCGAAGCCCCAGTGGCACACGCATGAGCTGGGCTTCCAGCTCGTCCTCGTCCTGCAGGGCTGGGTGCGATTCGAGTACGAGGACATCGGCGAGGTGCTGCTGGAGCGGGGCGACAGCGTCCTCCAGCCCCCCGGGGTCCGCCACCGGGAGGTGGAGCATTCCGACGACCTGGAGATGCTGGAGGTTACCTCCCCCGCGGCCTTCCGCACGGCAGAGGCCGAGGCGCCGCCCCAGGCCGCCTGAAGCACGGGCCGACCTGAAGTGGAGGTCAGGCCACGGCTGGACGGGGTGCCCCCTGCCGTGGCATCTGAACCGGGCGCGGGTGTGGCGGAACGGTAGACGCGGCGGACTCAAAATCCGCTTCTGGCAACAGAGTGCCGGTTCGAAACCGGCCACCCGCACCAGTTGTACCGGGTTTCTCCGCCCCCCGGATTGTCACAATTCTCGCCCTGGACTGTCATCGATCCAGGCATGAACGGACTCTTAACGGCCAGTAACCCCTCGCCCGAACCGCAACGCCTGCGGGGGGAGAGATCACATGGCCACCATCGCTTCCGAACTCCTCTGGACGAAGGACAGCTCCAGCTCCGCCGCCGGCGGCGCCGAAGTCATCGCCTACGACGCCGCCAATGAGCTCGTCCTCGTCCTCGGCGCCAATGGCGTGGAGGCGCTGGATGCCGCCACCGGCGCGCTCCGCTTCGCGCTGCCCTCCTCCGACCTGGGCACCCTCGGCACCGGCAACAGCGTGGCCGTGTACGGCGAAGTGATGGCCGTGGCCTATGACAACGCGACGGACGGCGGCAACGGCACGGTGGCGATGTACCGCATCGCCGCAGGCGGCACGGGCGCGACCCTGATCCGCCAGGTCGAGGTCGGCGCGGTGCCGGACATGGTCACCTTCACCCCGGACGGCGCCCGCCTCCTCGTCGCGATCGAGGGCGAGCCGAACGACAACTACGGCGTTGACACCTCCGGCGACCCCGTGGGCGGCGTCGCCGTGATCGACGTGGCCACGGGCGCCAGCACCTTCCTCGGCTTCGAGGGCTTCGACACCGAGGCGCTGCGCGCCGCCGGGGTCCGCATCAAGGGTGTCGAGGGCGTCACCGCCGCCACCGACCTCGAGCCCGAGTACATCGCGGTCTCCGCCGATGGCAGCCAGGCCTTCATCACCCTGCAGGAGAACAACGCGATCGCGGTCCTCGACCTCGACACGCTGGAATACCAGGGCGTCTACGCCCTGGGCACGAAGGACCACTCCATCGAGGGCAACGGCCTCGACACCTCCGACCGCGACGGCGGCATCAACATCGAGACCGCCCCTGTCCATGGCATGTACATGCCGGACGGCATCGCGACCTTCGAGCAGGGCGGCCGCACCTACCTCGTCACCGCGAACGAGGGCGACGCCTCCGAGTGGGGCGACTACAACGACGTGGTCCGCCTGAAGAACGCCAACCTCGACCTTGAGGCCTTCGGCGGCCAGGCGGCGGTGGACGCGCTGAAGGCCGATGCCGAGCTGGGCCGGCTGAACATCTCCGCGGTAGACGGCGACACGGATGGCGACGGCGACATCGACGTCATCCACACCCTCGGTGCCCGCAGCTTCTCCATCTGGGAAGTGACGGAGACCGGCCTGACCCTGACCTTCGACTCCGGCGACATGATCGAGAGGATGCTGCTCGCCAACCGCCCGGACCTGCTGGACGACACCCGCTCCGACGACAAGGGCCCGGAGCCCGAGAGCATCACCCTCGGCACCATCGACGGCCAGCTCTACGCCTTCGTCGCCCTGGAGCGCTCGGACGCGGTCATGTCCTTCGCCATCACCTCCCCGACCTCCGCCGAGTACGCAGGCATCATCCAGACGCAGGACGCCCCGGAGGTGATCCACTTCGTCTCCGAGGAGGACGCGCCGGCGTCCGTGGGCGGCCCCATGCTGCTCTCCCCCAGCGAGGGCAACGGGCAGACCACCGCCCATGAGCTGACGGCCGAGGCCGGGAACGGCAACTTCACCCTGCAGATCCTGCACGCCTCCGACTTTGAGGCAGGCCTGGCCGCGACCACCCGCGCCGCCCAGTTCGCCGCCATCATCGACAAGCTCGAGGATCAGGCGGCGAACAGCATCACCCTCTCCTCGGGCGACAACTACATCCCCAGCCCCTTCAACGCGGCCGAGACCGACCCGACGGTCAAGGACGAGCTGATCGACCTCTACGCCTGGCTGCTCGGCGTCCCCGCCGCCAGCCTCTCCGGCCTGACGCTAAACCCGGCCGCCATCGACATCGCCATCATGAACGCCCTCGGCGTCCAGGCGAGCGTCTTCGGCAACCACGAGTGGGACTTCGGCTCCACCGCCGTGGCCAACGCCATCGACTTCGCCAAGGGCAGCGGCACCACCTCCGCCGCCGTGACCTCCATCGGCGCGATGTTCCCCTACCTCTCGTCGAACCTCGACTTCAGCAACGACGCCGCGATGCGGAACCTGTTCACCGCCGCGCTGCGCGACGCCTCCAGCTACGCGACCACCGCGGCCGACCTGGCCACCCCGGAGGCGCTGAACGCCGAGGCGGCGGACGCGCAGGTCTCCCCCTGGACGGTCATCACCGAGAACGGCCAGCAGATCGGCGTGCTCGGCGTCACCACCCAGCTGCTGGCCTCCATCTCCTCCGTCGGCGGCGTCACGGTGAAGGACCCGGCCGGTGACGGCGGCGTGGACAACATGGACGAGCTGGCGGCGATCCTGCAGCCGCTGATCGACCAGATGACGGCCCAGGGCCTGAACAAGATCATCCTGCTCAGCCACCTCCAGCAGTACCAGAACGAGCTGGAGCTCGCCGGCAAGCTCAGCGGCGTGGACGTGATCATCGCGGGCGGCAGCCACGCCGTCTTCGCGAACGAGGGCGACGCGCTGAACCCCGGCGACACGGCCAGCGAGACCTACCCCGTGATCGTCGAGGGCGCGGACGGCAAGTCCACCGCCATCGTGAACACGGGCAACGAGTACTCCTATGTCGGCCGCCTGACCGTCACCTTCGACGAGAACGGCGACATCATCCCCGACAGCATCACCGAGGAGAATTCGGGCGCCATCGCGGTGAACGACGAGACGGTCGCCGACCTGTGGGGCAACGAGGACGCCTACGCCGAGGGCACGCGCGGCGGCGAGGTAAAGGCCGTCACCGACGCCATCGCCGACGTCATCTCCGCCAAGGACGGCAACGTCCTCGGCTACACGGACGTGTACCTGGAAGGCCGCCGCGGCGAGGTCCGCACCGAGGAGACGAACCTCGGCAACCTCTCCGCCGACGCCAACCTCTTCGTCGCCAAGCAGGTGGATGCGGGCGTGACCGTCTCCATCAAGAACGGCGGCGGCATCCGGGCGGAGATCGGCTCCTACGGCCTCGGCGCCGACGCCCCCGAGCTGCCCCCGCAGGGCAACCCGGATGCCGGCAAGCCGGTGGGCGGCGTCAGCCAGCTCGACATCGAGAACTCGCTGCGCTTCAACAACGCCCTCTCCATCGTCACCCTGACGGCGGAGGAGCTGGAGCGGGTCTTCGAGCACGCGGTGGCCGCCACGGCGAACGGCGCCACCCCCGGCCAGTTCGGCCAGTTCGGCGGCGTCTCCTTCAGCTTCGATGCGACGCTCCAGGCCCAGCGCCTGAACGCGGATGGCAGCGTGGCCCAGGAAGGCGAGCGCGTCCGCAACCTCGTCATCCTCGACGAGAACGGGAACGTGCTGGACACGATCGTGCGCGACGGCGAGCTGGTGGGCGATGCCAACCGCGCGATCAAGGTGGTGACGCTGAGCTTCCTGGCGGACATCCCGGGCGGCGACAGCTATCCCATCGGCCTCTACGCCGACAGCCGGGTGGACCTGCTGAACAACGCCGCCCTCTCGGACGGCGCGGCCAACTTCGCCGCCAAGGGCAGCGAGCAGGACGCCCTGGCCGAGTACCTGAAGGCGAACCACGGCACCAAGGAGACCGCCTTCGACCAGGCCGACACGACGCCCGCGGGCGACGAGCGCATCCAGAACCTCGGCGCCCGCGAGGACACGGTGCTCGGCACCCTCGTGGACGGCGACGGCATCGACCGCGTGCTCGGCAGCGCCGGCCGCGACAACATCCAGGGCGGCGAGGGCAACAACACCCTCATCGGGAATGCCGGCGACGACTACATGGTCGGCGGCGCGGGCAACAACCGTCTCATCGGCGGCTCCGGCAACGACACCATGGTCGGCGGCGTGGGCGATGACGGCTACGAGGTGATGGAGGCCGGCGACCAGGTCGTCGAGGCGGCGAACGGGGGCTACGACCGCGTCACCGCCTGGATCGACTACACCCTGGGCGACGATGTCGAGAAGCTGATGATGGCCGGAACGGCCGTCCGCGGCACGGGCAATGCCCGGGACAATCGGATGCTCGGCAACGACGCGGCGAACATCCTCTCGGGCCTGGATGGCAACGACAACATCCACGGCAATGGCGGGGACGACACGCTGATCGGTGGGACCGGCAAGAACCACCTCTTCGGCGGCGAGGGGGCGGACACCTTCCGCTTCGACGCCCCGGCCGGCGCGGGCAACTTCACCCGCCTGATGGACTTCGCCGCGGCCGAGGACCGGATCGAGCTGGACCGCACGGCCTTCGCGGCCCTGACGGCCACGGGTCAGCTCGACGCCGCCTCCTTCGGGACGGGCAGCGCCGCCACCACGGCGGAGCAGCATGTCCTCTTCGACGCGGCCACCAGCGCGCTCCTCTACGACGCGGACGGCGCCGGCGGTGCCGCGGCCATCCGCTTCGCCACCGTCCAGGCGGGGGCGGTCGTCACCGCCGCCGATATCTGGGTGGTCTGAGCCGCCCCGATACCGCCGGCCGGGGCCTGCCCCAGCCGGTACGGAGCGCCCGCCCCGCCCCCCGGGGCGGGCGTTTCTTTTTCAATCCTTTCAAAGGGCAAGGGGGCGCTGCCCCGGCACCGCCGCCCGCGGCCCCTGGACTTTCCACCCCATTCCGGTCCATGACCCGCGCCGATCATCCAGACCCACGCCCCTGCCCGGCCCCGCGGCCGCGCCCGGCGCGCCTGACCAGGAGCCGCCAGATGGCTGCCGACACCTCCGCGACCTTCGACAAGGTCGCCGACATCATCGCCGAGAACAGCGAGGTCTCCCGCGAGAGCATCACGCCGGAGAGCCACGTGACCGAGGACCTGGGCATCGACAGCCTGGACTTCCTCGACATCGTCTTCGCCATCGACAAGGCCTTCGGCATCAAGGTGCCGGTGGAGAAGTGGACGCAGGAGGTGAACGCCGGGGAGAAGCCCGCGGAGCACTACTTCGTCATGAAGAACCTCGCGGCCCGCATCGACGAGCTGGTCGCCGCCAAGGGCGCCTGAGGCGCCGATGCGCCTGGAATATTTCCAAATGATCGACCGCGTGGTGTCGCTGGAAGGCGACGCCATCGTGGTGGAGAGCCGCGTGCCGCAGGAAAGCCCCGTCTTCGAGGGCCACTTCCCCGGCCATCCCCTCGTGCCCGGCGTGCTGCTGGTGGAGACGATGGCCCAGGCCAGCGGCTGGCTCATCCTCGGCCGCAACGGCTTCGCCCAGATGCCCTTCCTGATGTCCGTCAAGGAGGCGAAGTTCCGCAACTTCGTCGGGCCCGATGCCCCGCTGGATGTCACCGCCAAGGTCACCCATGACGGCTCCGGCTACACCGTGACCGAGGCGCGGGTGAGCAGCGCCGGCAAGCGCATCGCGGACGCCGAGATCCTGCTGCGCTCCATGCCCTTCCCCCACCCGGACCTGCAGGCCGCCATGCGCGCCAACGCCGCCCGGATCGGCTTGCCCGGGCACGCCGCATGACCCGGCACGAGGTGGTGGTCACCGGCATCGGCCTGGTGACGGCGCTCGGCGAGGGCCCCGACGCCCACTGGAACGCCCTTTCCGCCGGCACCGCGCCGGTGGTGGACGAGGCGACCTATGCCCCCTGGCCCGTCCACCCCCTGCCCGCCCTGAACCTGGACGCCCAGATCCCCAAGAAGGGCGACCAGCGGCAGATGGAGCCCTGGCAGCGCCTGGGCACCTACGCCGCCGGCCTCGCCATCGACGACGCGAACGCGCGCGGCCTGGTGGAGGACATGCACCTGATCGTCGCCGCCGGCGGCGGCGAGCGCGACCTGGCGCTGGACGAGCAGGTGAACGCGGAGCTCGCGAACCGCAACGACGGCGGCGGCGACCGGCTGAACGAGCTCCTGGCCACGGGCCTGCGCCCCACCCTCTTCCTCGCCCAGCTCTCCAACCTGCTGGCGGGCAACATCTCCATCGTCCACGGCGTCACCGGCTCCTCCCGCACCTTCATGGGCGAGGAGAGCGCGGCGGCCGACGCGGTGCGGATCGCCCATGCCCGGCTGGCGGAAGGCCGTGGCGGCATCGCCCTCGTCGGCGGCGCCATGACGGCCCAGCGCTGGGACCTGCTGCTGCTCTACCGGGGCGGCGAGGGCATGTACCAGGGCGCCTTCAAGCCGCTCTCGGCGCGTCAGGGCATGGTCCTCGGCAGCACCGCCGGCTTCCTCGTGCTGGAGACGGCGGAGCACGCCGCCGCCCGCGGCGCCCGCGTGCTGGCCCGGCTGGACGCCGTGGCGAGCGACACCACCCGCCGCGCCGCCCCCGGCGATTCCGCCGCCGCCGCCCGCGCCCTGCTGCCCCGCGTGGCGCCAGATGGCGTGGACGCCGTGATCTCCGGCAACTCCGGCTCCCCCGCCGCCTCGGCCGAGGAGGAAGCCTTCCTCCGCGAGTTGAAGCTGCCGGTCCGCCGCCCCGCCAGCCTCATCGGCCACGGGGTGGAGGGCGCCTTCCCCGCCCATGTGGCGCTGGCCGCCCTCGCCCTCTCCCGCGGCGGCTTCTACGCGCCGATGGACCCCGCCGATTCCGGCGAGGCCGCCTCCCCCAACCGCCTCCTCGTCACCGGCTTCGGCCAGTGGCGCGGCGAGGCCCTGGCCACCCTCTCCCGTGCGGAGGCCACCTGATGCGCGACCATCTCGGCCGCCCCGTCGTCGTCGTCACCGGGCTGGGTGCCGTCACCGCCCTCGGCTTCGGCGTGAAGGATAACTGGTCCCGGCTCCTCGCCGGTCAGTCCGGCATCCGCCGCATCACCCGCTTCCCGACCGAGCACCTGAAGACCACCATCGCCGGCACGGTGGACCTGCCGGGCGATGAGGGCTTCACCAGCCCCGAGCGCGTGGAGCGGATGGCCGCGATGGCGATCGAGGAAGCGGTCGCCGAATCCGCGATCGGCACGAAGGGCGCCTTCCCTGGCCCCCTCTTCCTCGGCATGCCGCCGGTTGAGGTGGAGTGGCCCCACCGCTTCTCCCTCGCCCGCGCCGGCGACCCCACCTATCCCGGGATGACCGCCGCCGCTGCCGGCCGCGCCGACATCTACGAGACCTGCCTCTACGGCGGCGTGGGCGAGCGCCTGGCGGCCCGCTTCGGCACGCGCGGCGCGCCGATCACCACCACCACGGCCTGCGCCACCGGCGCCACCGCCATCCAGTTGGGGGTGGAGGCGATCCAGCGCGGCGAGACGGAGGCCTGCATCGCCCTCGGCGCGGATGGCACGGTGCAGCCGGAGGCGCTGATCCGCTTCTCCCTCCTCTCCGCCCTGTCCCAGCGGAACGACGATCCCACCAAGGCCTCCCGCCCCTTCGAGAAGAACCGCGCCGGCTTCGTGATGAGCGAGGGCGCGGCCGCCCTGGTGCTGGAGAGCTACGAGGCCGCCCGCGCCCGCGGCGCCACGATCCTCGGCATTGTCGCCGGTGCCGGGGAGCGGGCGGACAACTTCCACCGCACCCGCTCCAACCCCGATGGCCGCGCCATCGTCGGCGCGATGAAGAATGCCCTGGCCGATGCGGGCCTGGAGCCCGGCGACATCTCCTACGTGAACGCCCACGGCACGGGCACGCCGGAGAACGACAAGATGGAGAATTTCGGCATGCGCGCCGTCTTCGGCGAGGACGCGCCGCCGATCTCCTCCAACAAGAGCATGATCGGCCACACCCTTTCGGCCGCCGGCGCGCTGGAGGCGGTGTTCTCTCTCCTGACCATCCGCGACGGCCGCCTGCCCCCGACCATCAACTACGACGAGCCCGACCCGAGCATCACGCTGGACGTGGTGCCCAACGTGGCGCGGGACGCGACGGTGAAGCACGTGCTCTCCAACTCCTTCGGCTTCGGCGGGCAGAATGTCTGCCTTGTTCTCTCGGGAGAGCCGCGCTGATGCGTGCCCTTCGCCTGCACGGCGACCGTGACCTGCGCCTGGAAAACATCCCTGAGCCCCCGCCGCCCGCCCCGGGCGAGGTGCGGCTGCGGATGCGCGGCATCGCGCTGAACCATATCGATGTCTGGGGCTGGCGCGGCATGGCCTTCGCCCAGCGCAAGCTGCCGATCTGCGTCGGCGCGGAGGCGGTGGGCGAGATCGACGCGCTCGGCGAGGGCGTGGAGGGCTGGAAGGTCGGCGACCGCGTGGCCCCCTACGGCGCCCAGACCTGCGGCCATTGCCATGCCTGCCTGGAGGGCCGCGACAACCTCTGCGAGAACGTCGCGGGGGTGAAGGGCTTCCACCTTGATGGCTTCGCGGCGGAATACGTGAACCAGCAGGCCCGCCTTCTCGTCCGCGTGCCGGATGCGGTGGACACGAACGACGCCGCCTGCGCCGCCATCACCTTCTCCACCGTCGAGCACATGCTGTTCGACAACGCCCGCCTGCAGCCCGGCGAGACGATCCTGGTCCACGCCGCCGGCTCCGGCATCGGGACGGTGGCGATCAAGGAGGCGAAGGCGCTGGGCTGCACGGTCGTCGCCACCGCCGGCGACGACGAGAAGTGCCAGAAGGCCCTGGCCCTCGGCGCCGACCATGTCGTGAACTACAGCGAGAAGAACTTCTCCTCCGTCGCCCGCCGGGTCACGAACAAGCGCGGCGTGGACGTGGTGTTCGAGCATGTGGGCGCCAGCACCTGGGCCGCCTCCCTCCTCTCGCTCAAGATGGGCGGCCGGCTCGTCACCTGCGGTTCCACCTCCGGCGTCTCGGCCGAGACGAACCTGATGATGATCTTCCAGCGCCAGCTGAAGATCTTCGGCAGCTTCGGCGCCTCCATGCGGAACGTGGCTGATGGCCTCGCGAAGATGGCCGGCGGCATGTCCCCCGTGCTGGACCGCGTGATCCCGCTGGAGAACTTCGCCGAGGGCCTGGACCGGCTGGAAAGCCGCCGCGTCTTCGGCAAGATCGTGGTGACCATCTAGGAATGGCGAAGAAGGGTGGTGGTGCCGCGGACGCCGCGCTGTCCGCCCTGACGGGGCTGGGCTTCGCCGTGCCCCGCGCCCTCGGCCCCGATCTCGGCCCGCGCGTCGGCTCCGCCCTCGCCCGCCGCCTGGGGCCGCTGACCAAGGCGCACCGCATCGCCATGGAGAACATCGCCGCCGCCTTCCCGGAGAAGGACACGGCCTGGCACCGGCGCATCGCGGACGAGGCCTGGGACAATCTCGGCCGCACCGCTGCCGAGTACGTCCACATCAACACTATCTGGGACCTGACTGAGGCGCGCGATCCGAAGGCCCGCATCCAGATCGACGACGCCACCTTCGCCCGCTTCGCGGAGATCCGCGAGCAAGGCGGCCCCTGCCTCGTTTTCGCCGCCCATCTGGCGAACTGGGAACTGCCGGCGGTGGCCGCCGCCAAGCACGGGCTCGACGCGGCGGTTCTCTACCGCACCCCCAACAGCAAGCCCGTGGCGGACGCCATCCTGAAGCTCCGCAAGGGCATGATGGGCGAGCTCATCCCCGCCGGCCTCACCGCGCCCACGAAGCTCGCCAAGGCACTGCAGCGCGGCGCGGTGGTCGGCATGGTCGTGGACCAGCGCTTCGGCCGCGGCCCGGTGGTGGATTTCCTCGGCCGCCCGGCCCACGCCAACCCGCTTCTGGCCAACCTGGCCCGCCGCTTCGATTGCCCCGTGCGCGGCGCCCGCGCCATCCGGCTGGAGGGCGGCCGCTTCCGCCTGGAACTGACCGACCCCATCCCCATGCCCCGCGACGCGGAGGGCCTGATCGACGTGAACGCCGCCACCCAGGCGGTGAACGACGTGATCGCTGGCTGGGTGCGCGAACACCCCGGGCAGTGGCTCTGGATGCACCGCCGCTGGCGGTGATCCCGCCTCAGCCCGGCGCCAGCGGCCAGAAGAAGGCGATCAGCGGCACCCCCGCCAGTACCACCAGCACCGAGAGCGGCAGCCCCAGCCGCGCGTAGTCGCCGAAGCGGTAGCCGCCAGGCCCCATCACCAGCGTGTTGCATTGGTGACCGATGGGGGTGAGGAAGTCGCTCGCCGCGCCCAACGCAACCGCCATCAGGAACGGGTCGGGGCTCAGCCCCAGTTGCTTTGCCAGCGTGGCCGCGATCGGCCCCATCACCAGCACCGTCGCCGCGTTGTTCAGGAAGGGCGTGACCGCCATGGCCAGCACCATGGTCACGCCAAGCGCCACCATTCCCGGCAGCCCCTGCACCACCGTCGTCAGCCAGCCTGCCAACAGGTCCGTGCCGCCCGTGTGCTGGATGGCCCCGCTCACCGGGATCAGCGCGGCCAGCAGAACCACCACCGGCCAGTCCACCGCCTCGTAGGCCTCGCGCGTCGTCATCACGCGAAGGGCCAGCAGCGCCACCACAGCGCCAAAGAAGGCCACGCCCACGGGCAGCAGCCCGAAAGCCACCAGCAGCATCGCCCCGGCCAGCACCCCCAGCGGGATCCAGGACCGCCGCCCCCGCCCCAGCGCCATCCCGCGCTCGGCCAGCGGCAGAACCCGCAGCTCGCCCAGGTTGTCCGGCATCGTCGCGGCAAGGCCTCGCAGCAGCACCACGTCGCCCGTCCGCAGCCGCAGCTGGGAAAGGCTCTCCCGGATCTGCTGGCGCCCACGGCGGCTCACCGCGAGCAGGGACACGCCGTGGCGGCTCCGCAGCGTCAGCGCCGCGGGGGTGCGGCCGACCAGCGGGCTCTCCCCGGTTACCACGCCCTCCACCACCTTCTGGTCGTCCGCGTCGGATTCCGGGTCGTCCGGCACCGCGCGGTCCTCGTCTAGCTCCAGCCCGGCGCGGGCCACCAGCCGCTCCAACTCCTCCGGCTCGCCGCGCAGCAGCAGGCCCTCGCCCGCTTCCAGCCGCCGCTCCGCAGTTGGCATCGCCGTGATCGGTGCCACGCCGGAACCCAGCTCGCCTGTCGCCGGCCCCGTCCCCTCGGCCGGCAGGATGGCGGAGACCTTCACATCCCCCTCCGCCAGCCCTTCCAGCTCAGCCACGGTCATGCCCACGGCCTCGCCCTCGCGCGGCACCCGGGCCTCGATCGTGTACTCCCCGATCTGGAACGCCGCCTCCATGGAAGCCGCGCCCTTCCGCCCGCCCGGCAGCAGCCGCCACCCGATCGCGAGGAAGGCCAGCGTTACCACGCAGACGCCCAGTCCCACCGGCGTGTAGTCGAACATGCGGAACGGCTCGCCCGTCAGCTCGCCTCGCACGCGGGCCATGATGATATTCGGCGCCGTGCCCACCAGCGTCACCACCCCGCCCACCATGGCGGCGAAGGACATGGGCATCAGCATCGCGGCCGCCGGCGTGCCCGTGCGCCGCGCCAGCTGCAGCGCAACCGGCATCATGATCGCAAGGGCCCCGACGTTCTTCGTCACCATCGCCAGCAGCATGGTGCAGCCCGCCAGCACCGGCACCTGCAGCGCGGCGCCCTGCAGGTGCGGCACCAGCGGCCGCATGATCGTTTCCACCGCGCCGGACTTCGCCACGGCGTGGCTGATCACCAGCGCGGCGGCCACGATCACCACCACGTCGTCCGCGAAACCCTCGAACACCTTGTCCGCGGGCACCACGCCGATCAGCACACCTGCCAGCAGGGCGCCCAGCGCCACCGCGTCGTAGGCGAAGCGCCCCCAGAGGAAGAGGCCGATGGTCACGCCCATCAGCCCGAACGCCAGACCCTGGTCGAGTGTCATGAAGCCTTTGCCGCAATACCCGGGCGAACGGGCATCCCCCCTGCCGGCGGCCCCGATCGGCCCCGCAGGGGCCAGAACCGGGCGGCGCATCAGGGGTTGCGGCACCGCCTAGTCCATGGCCGGGAAGCGACCCCGCGCCTCCCCGGACGGCCGCGCCTGCACGACCAGCGCACCGATGGCGGCGCCGATCAGCAGCACCGCCCCGACCGCCCTGCCGAAGCCGCCGAAAAGGAAGATGGATGCCAGCCCTGCCGCGCCGGCGAGAGTGATGGTGGTATAGGCAACGAGCGGCCTCACGCTGTCCTCCGTGTCGAGCGGCCGGCCGGAGTCCGGCCGGCGCCGACAATCGGGGCGCGGGGCTTACCAGAACGTTATGGGGCCGGCGGAATTCGCGCCCGCCCCGCAGGGCCGGTCACCCGCCCTCCTCACCCCTGAGCATGCGGATGATCCCGGAGAAGTCCGTGTCCCCGCCGCCCGCCTCCACGAAGCGCCGGTAGAGATCCAGCGCCCTGGCCCCCATCGGCGTCTCCAGCCCCACCTCCGACGCCGCCTGCTGGGACAGCCCGACATCCTTCACCATCAGCGCGGCGGCGAATCCCGGCCGGTAGTCCCGGTTGGCCGGGCTGCCCGGCACCGGCCCGGGCACGGGGCAGTAGGTGGTCAGCGACCAGCACTGGCCGGACGACTTGGACGCCACCTCGAACAGCGCCTCGTGGGAGAGGCCAAGCTTCTCCGCCAGCACGAAGGCCTCGCAGGTCCCGATCATGGAAATGGCAAGCAGCATGTTGTTGCAGGCCTTCGCCGCCTGCCCGGCCCCGGACCCGCCGCAATGCACCACCGTGCGGCCCATGGCTCCCAGCACCGGCTCGGCCCGGCGGAAGGCTTCGTCCGGCCCGCCCACCATGAAGGTCAGCGTCCCCGCCTCCGCGCCCATCACCCCGCCGGAGACGGGCGCGTCCAGGAAGGGCCGCCCGCAGGCCTCCGCCACGCCGCGCGCGGTGCCGACATCAATGGTGGAGCAGTCCAGCAGCACCGCGTCCGGCTCGCTCGCGGCGGCCATGCCGCCCTCGCCGAGCCAGGCCTCGCGCACATGCTTGCCGGCGGGCAACATGGTGATGACGAAGCCGGCACCCTTCGCCGCATCGGCGGCGGAGCTGGCGCGCCGCGCCTCCTCCACCCGCCCCATCGCCTCCACCGAGAGGTCGAAGACCGCCACGTCATGCCCGGCGCGCGCCAGGTTGCGTGCCATCGGCGCACCCATGTTGCCGAGCCCCACGAAGCCGATCCGGGCCATCGCTCCCTCCATCCCTTGTTCCGGGAAGGCTAGGACGCGGCCCGGAACGGGTCCACCTCGGCAGTCGCCCCCCTTCAGTATCCCACGGTGAAGCGGCGCCGGCTGTGCTTCGGCGCCTCCAGCTCGTCCACCAGGGCGATGGCGAAGTCCTCGAAGGAGATCCGGCTCTCGCCCTTCGCGTCCACGAGCAGGCTGTCGCCGCCCAGGCGGAAGCTTCCCGTGCGCTCGCCCGGCACGAAGAAGGCGGAGGGCGAGAGGAAGGTCCAGTCCAGCACATCCTCCTGCCGCAGCCGGTCCAGGAAGGCGGCCCCGGCCGTCGCCTCGGCCTTGTAGGCGGCGGGGAAGTCCGGCGTGTCCACCAAGCGCAGGCCCGGCGCCACCTCCAGGCTACCCGCGCCGCCGACGACGAGGTAGCGCGCCACCCCCGCCGCCTTCACCGCGGCGATCAGCTTCTCCGCGTCGCTGGCCGTGAAGTGCACGCTGCTGACCACCGCGTCGTGCCCACGCAGAAGCGGTGCGAAAGCCTCCGGATCATTAGCATCCCCGGCCTGGAACCGCGCACCCTCCGGCAGCGCGCCGGGCGCCTTGCGGGCGATCGCCGTCACCTGGTGGCCGCGCCGGGACAGTTCCGCGAGGATGCGGGAGCCCGCATTCCCGGTGGCGCCGATCAGGGCGATGTTCATGAGTGATTTCCCATTCAGGTTTCCGATGGGAACCAGCTATCTTCCGTGCACCCTGGTGTGAAGAAGGCACTTTGCAGTGCCCAGGTCACCCAGGGGTGACCACCCGGGAGACCCGCTCATGCAGCCTGACGCCTACAACCCCGCCTGCGCCACCCGGCTGGTTCTGGACCGCATCGCCGACAAGTGGGCCGTGCTTATCCTCGGCCTGCTTGCGGGGCGGCCCACGCGCTTCAACGCCATCCGCCGCGCCGTGCCGGGCCTCTCGCAGAAGGTCCTGGCCGAGACGCTGCGGCGGCTGGAGCGCGACGGGCTGCTGACCCGCACCGCCTTCGCGACGGTGCCCGTGACCGTCGAGTATGCCCTCACCCCGCTCGGCGAGACCCTGGCCGAGACCGTGGACGCGCTGCGCGTCTGGGCGGAGACGCATATCGTTGCCGTCCAGGCCGCCCAGCGCGCCTACGACGCGCGCATCGCCGACCAGGCCGCCTAGACCGGCACCTCCCCCGGCGGCTTCAGCGCGGTCAGCACGAAGGAGGACTTCGTCTCCTTCACCCCGGGCATCCGCAGCAGCGCCTTCATCGCGAAATCCGCGTAGGCCTCGAAATCCGCCGCCAGGATGTGCAGCAGGTAGTCCATCTCCCCGCTCATGGCGTAGGCCGCGAGCACCTCCGGCCGGGCCGAGAGCGCCTTCTGGAACCCTTCCACCACCTCCTCCGCGTGGCTGGACAGGGCCACCATGACGAAGGCCTGCAACGGCAGGCCCACCCGCCCGGGATCCAGCACGGCGGCGTAGCGGGCGATCACGCCCTCCTCCTCCAGCCGCCGCACCCGCCTTTGGCAAGGCGTGGGGGAGAGCCCCACCCGCTCCGCCAGCGCGACCACGGGCAGCCGCCCGTCCCGTTGCAGCGCCCGCAGGATCCGCCGGTCCGTCCCGTCCAGCGCCGGAGCGTCTTTCACCAAGGAACATCCCTCCCGCAGGCCCTTTCCGCTCAACCTAGCGGCCCGGCCCACGCATTTCGCCCGTTTTCCCCTCGCTGGACATCGCTAGCCTCTTCGCCAACGAGAGGAACGGGAGACGACACCATGGAAGGGACCATCCAGCCGGCGGACGGCATCATCGGCACCGCCACCCTGCTGACGGGCCTGCGCGGCGACTACCACCGCGCCGCCGCCGACGGCACGCTGCCGGAGAACGACATCCAGCGTTCCGAGGCCGACCACGAGACCTGGCGCACCCTCGTCTCCCGCCAGCGCGCCATCTACCCGGGCCGCGCCGCCACCGCCTGGCTCGCCGGCCTGGACCGCCTGCGCTGCGACGCGGCCGTGCCCACCCTGCGCGACGCCTCCGCCATCCTGCGGGATGCCACGGGCTGGTCCCTCGTCCCCTGCCCCGGCCTGCTGCCGGACGCGCAGTTCTTCGCCCTGCTGGCGTCCCGCCGCTTCCCCGTGACGGAGTGGATCCGCCGGCCGGAGGAGTTGGACTACATCGTGGAGCCCGACATCTTCCACGACTTCCTCGGCCATGTCCCCCTGCTGACCCAGCCCGACTACGCCGGCTTCTTGGAGGCCTACGGCCATCTCGGCCTCGAGGCCGAGCGCCGCGGGGCCCTCGCCCCCCTGGCCCGCTTCTACTGGTTCATGGTGGAGTTCGGCCTGATCGCGGAGCCCGGCGGCCTGCGCGCCTACGGGGCCGGCATCCTCTCCTCCCGCACGGAGACGCTGCACGCTCTCTCCGGCGCGCCCCGCCGCCTTCGCTTCGACATGGCGCGCGTGCTCCGCAGCACCTACCGGATCGACGACGTGCAGCCCGTGTACTTCGTGATCGAGAGCTACGCCGAGCTCTTCGACGCCATTGCGAAGGCCCCCGCCCTGCTCGACGAGGCGCTGACGGCCGAGCCCATTCCCCCCGGCGGCGCCACGGCCGGGGACGAGCCCTGGCGAGGCTGAGCCGCATCTGGGATCAGGGCCGGGATGCCCGGCCCCGATCCCGGGCCACGCCCGCCTCGTCCAGCACCTGTCCCTCCGCCCGCAACGCCGCGCGCCGAGCCTCCGCGGCACGTAGCGCGGCTAGGTCCTCCACCGCGCGCTCCGCCGCCCGGGCCGCGCCCAGCCCGATCGCCGCCTCCTCCGCCCGCGCATGCGCGCAACGCACCGACTCCTCGGCAGCCTCTCGCATCGCCAGCCCGCGCGGCAGCCAGGCCGCGTGATCCGCCCCGCCGATCGCCGCCTCCCTCAACAGGGCCTCGCCAGCCTCCATCGCCCTCGCCTCCGCCAAGGCGCGCACCGAGGCCGCCTCCGCCACCCGCCGGCGCGCCTCCATCACCTCCGCCCCGCGCAGCCGCGCCAGGACCGCCAGAGGATCGCGCCTCACGCGCCCGGCCCCATGGCGACCGCCAGCGCCGCGAAGGCGCCAGCCACGCTTCCCGCCTCGTCCTTGCCCTGGCGCAGCACGTCCTCGATCAGCGGCGCCAGCCGCACTGCCTCGTCCACCGCCGGGTCGCTGCCCGCACGGTAGGCGCCGAGCCGCACCATGTCTGCCATGTCCCGGTGCAGGGACAGGATGCGCCGCGCCCGCGCCAGGATGGCCCGCTCCGGCGGCTCCAGGCAGCCCGGCACGGTGCGGGACAGGCTGCGCAGCACGTCCACCGCCGGGTAGCGCCCGCCCTCGCCGATGCGCCGGTCCAGCACCACGTGGCCGTCCAGGATCCCGCGCACCGCGTCCGCCACCGGCTCGTCGTGGTCGTCCCCTTCCACCAGCACGGTGAAGAGCCCGGTGATGGAGCCGGCGCAGCCCTCCGGGCCCGGCCCCGCCCGCTCCAGCAGCCGCGGCAGCTCCGCGAACACGCTCGGCGGGAAGCCCCGCGTCGCCGGCGGCTCCCCCGCCGAGAGCCCGATCTCCCGCAGCGCCAGGGCGAAGCGCGTCACGCTGTCCATCATCAGCAGCACGCGCTTTCCCAGGTCCCGGAAGTGCTCCGCCACCGCCATGGCCGCCAACGCCGCGTCCCGGCGCATCAGCGGCGCCGAGTCGGAGGTGGCGCAGACCACCACGCTCCGCGCCAGCCCCTGCGGTCCCAGGTCGTCCTCGATGAATTCGCGAAGCTCCCGCCCGCGCTCCCCCACCAGCCCGATCACCGCCACATCGCAATCCGCGTGGCGCGCCAGCATAGACATCAGGCTGGACTTCCCCACGCCGGACGCCGCGAAGAGCCCGAGCCGCTGCCCTCGCCGGCAGGTCGCAAACGCGTCCATCGCCCGCACGCCGAGGTCGATTCGCGGCCCCAGCCGGGCCCGAGTGCCCGCCTCCGGCGGCACCGCGCGCAGCGGTTGCGCCAGTGGTCCGCGCGGCAGCGGCCCGCGCCCGTCCAAGGGCCGCCCCATCGGGTCCACCACCCGCCCCAGCCAAGCCGCGCAGGGGTGCAGCACAACGGGCCCTGCATCCTCCACCCGCGCGCCGACGAACACCCCTTCCAGGCCGCACCGCGCAACCGCCATCGCCGATCCGTCGCGGACAGACACAACCTCCGCGTGTATCTTTCTGCGAGACGGGCTGATGATCTCTATACAACCGCCGATAGGTGGCGTGGGGTGCAAACCACCGATCTCCAAGGAGAGCCCCTGTACACCCCTGACCCTACCATGGCGCATTATTCCGTTGAAATGCACGGACATACGTCCTCCCTGCGCAGCTTTCGAACAGAAGTCTCTAGAGGGTCGTATCATTTTTTGATCCACCGTCTCGCATATTAATACACTTAAATGGTGAAAATACCCCTTCACCATTCGCGCAAAAGTTGTCCTAATACTCGCAGAACGAGAGGAGAACACAGGATGCGTGTCCTGCTGGTCGAGGATGACCTGACCACCGCCCGCGGCATCACCTTGATGCTGAAGACACAGGGCATGATCGTGGATGCCGCCGATACCGGGGAGGAGGCGCTGGAACTCGCCCGCCTCTACGACTACGACATCGTGGTCCTGGACATCATGCTGCCGGACATGGAGGGCTACGAGGTGGTCCGCCGCCTCCGCGCTGCCCGCCGCGCGACCCCCGTCCTCATTCTCTCCGGCCTCTCCCGCCCGGGCGCAAAGGTGAAGGGCTTCGGCCTGGGAGCCGACGACTTCATCGTCAAGCCCTTCGACAGCGGGGAGCTGATCGCCCGGATCCAGGCCATCGTCCGCCGCACCAAGGGCTTCTGCCAGCCGAGCGTCGCCGTGGGCAACCTCACCCTCGACCTCGGCGCGCGCGAGGCGAGTGTCGATGGCCGCCCTGTGCACCTGACGGGCAAGGAGTACGCGATCCTCGAACTCCTCACCCTTCGTAAGGGCATGGTGATGACCAAGGAGGCTTTCCTGAACCACCTCTACGGCGGCATGGACGAGCCCGAGGTGAAGATCATCGACGTCTTCATCTGCAAGCTCCGGAAGAAGCTGGCGCAGGCCGGGAGCGACGAGCTGATCGGCACCGTGTGGGGCCGCGGCTACGTCCTGCGTGATCCCTCCGCCTCGACCATCCGCAGCGCCGCCGCCCTGCGCGCGCCTGAGACCCCGGCCGCCCACGCAGCGGCCTGATCCCTACCAGGCCTCTCCGGCACGGCCCGGGCGACTCCTCCTTCGGAAAGAGGGAGGACCGCCCAGGCCCGGCTCCATGCCCAGCGGCGTTTCCGCCAGGCCGTGCGAGGAGGTCGCTCCGCTAGCCTGCCAGGGCCATCCGGGGCGCCAGCGCGTAGACGCCGCGCTCCCCCTCCACCATCGTGAACCGGTCCGTCAGCCCTAGCACCGTCTCCGCCCCGCCGAGATAGAGCACCCCATCCGGCGCCAGCCGGTCCGCCAGGGCGGCAAGCACGCGGCTCTTGGTCGGCGCGTCGAAGTAGATCAGTACGTTGCGGCAGAAGATCACGTCGAACATTCCCAGCGGGCGCAAATCGGCCAGCAGGTTGCCCATCTCGAACCGGGCCGCCGCGCGCAGTGCCTGGGATACCCGCCACTGCCCGCCCTCCTGCCGGAAGTGCTTGACCAGCATCTGCACGGGCAGCCCGCGCTGCACCTCGAACTGGGAGTAGGTCCCCTCCCGCGCGCGCCGGACCACCTCGCCGCTCAGATCCGTGCCCAGCACCTCCAGCCGCGGCAACAGCCCCAGCGAATCGGCCACCATCGCGACCGAGTAGGCCTCCTGCCCCGTGGAGCAGGCGGCGGAGAGCACGCGCAGCCGCTGCCCCGCCCCTCGCACCGCCACGATCCGCGGCAGCAACCGCTTCAGGTGCTCGAAGGGCTTGCCATCTCGGAAGAAGAAGGACTCGTTGGTGGTCAGCGCCTCCGTCACCGCCGCCGCCAGGCGCTCGCTGCCCGGCGCCCGCAGCTTTGCCGCGAGCGCGTCCAGGCCCGCGATCCCTTCGGACCGCATCAGCCCGCCCAGCCGCGTGTCCAGCATGTAAGCCTTGTCCGCCCCCAGCACGATTCCCGCGCGCGCGCGCACCAGCGCCGCGACCGTCTCGAACGCTGCGCTCACGACGCCATCCTTCCCGTTCCCGCGGCCAAGGCCGCCACCCGCGCCGCCAGCCGCTCCGGCGGTCCAAGCTCCCGCGCGATTCCGGCCCGCGCCACCGCGCCCGGCATCCCCCAAACCACGGAGGACGCCTCATCCTGCGCGAGCACCACCGCCCCGCCCGCGGCCAGCGCCCGGCAGCCGGCCAGCCCGTCCTGCCCCATGCCAGTCAGGATCACCGCCAGCACCCGGCCGTCGCAGGCGCGCTGCGCGCTGCGGAGCATCGGGTCCACGGCCGGCCGACAGAAATGCTCCGGCGGGTCGTCGCGCAGGCGCGCCACGAGCCCCGACGCGCCCCGCTCCACCAGGAGGTGCCGATCCCCAGGCGCCAGATAGGCCCGACCGGGCCGCAACGGCTCGCCATCCCGCGCCTCCGCCACGCGCAGCGGCCCCACCCGGTCCAGGTGGTCCGCCAGCATGGCCGTGAAGCCCGCCGGCATGTGCTGCACGATCACCACGGGCACATCCGGTAGCGGGCTCAACGCCCGGAGGAACGCGGCCAGTGCCTGCGGCCCACCCGTGGAGGACCCCACCGCGACCAACGCCGGTGGCGCTGGCGGCCGCACAGCCAGCACCGGCGCCGTCGCCCGGCTTACCGGCAGCGATACACGGCCCGCGGGCGCGTGGCGCATCCGCGCCCAGCCCTTCACCTTCTCCAGCAGCTCCGCGCGGAACACCGGGTCCATCGCCCCGCCCCCGCCCGCACCCGGCTTCGGGATGTAATCGGATGCCCCCGCACGCAGCGCAGCCATCGCCGCCGCGGCGCCCCGCTGCGTTAGCGCGCTCGCCACGATCACGCTCGGCCGTGGCTCTGCCCGCAGCAGCAGCGGCAGGGCCGTCATGCCGTCCATCACAGGCATTTCCAGGTCCAGCAGCACCACGTCCGGCCGGGCAGAGGGCAACGCGTCGAGCGCCTGCCGCCCGTCACCGACCCGCGCCACCACCTCGATCCCGGGGTCCGCCCCCAGCAGCCGCGCCAGGATGCCTCGCACCGTCGCGCTGTCGTCGCAGATCATCACGCGCACCGGCCGCACCTCCGGTGCCAACCCCGGCGGCGCGCCGGGATCCGGCCCGCTCACGCGGCCTCGTCGGGCAGGAGCCCCAGCACCTCGAGCTTGCTCGCGAGGATCGCGTCATCGAAGGGCTTCATGATGTATTCCTGCGCCCCGCCCTCCAGCGCCACGACGATGCGGGAGAAGTCGCTCTCCGTCGTGCAGAGCATGATCTGCGGCTCGTCCGGCCCGAACTCCTCCCGCGCGTGGCGCAGGAAGGTGATGCCGTCCATGACCGGCATGTTCCAGTCCAACAGCACCAATGTCGGCATGGCCGCGCGGCAGGCCTCCAGGGCCTGCTTCCCGTCCTCCGCCTCGCGCACGGAGAAGCCCCGCGCCTCCAGCATCCGCCGCGCGACGCGCCGCACCGTCCGGCTGTCATCCACCACAAGGCATTCCCGCATCGCCCGCCCCCTCAGCCGATGTCCAGTACGCGCTCGACGTCCAGCATGATGAGCAGCCGCGTACCCGCCTCTGGGCCGCCGACCGCGTGCTGGTGCACCCCGGCGCAGACCTCCCGCCACAGCGGGTCCAGCGTCGGGGGGTTCGGGGCCAGGCCGGCATCCGGCAGGGCCAGCACCTCGCCCACCGAATCCGCCAGCAGCGCGTAGAGCTCGCCGCCCCCCTCCACCACCACGCTCATCGGGAAAGGCGCGCCCGGCTCGCGCGCAGGCAGGCCCAGGCGGCGGCGCAGGTCCACCGCCGTCACGATGCGGCCGCGCAGGTTCAACCCGCCAGCCACCTCCGGCGGCGCCAGCGGGATGGGCGTGATCGTCTGCGGCCCCAGGATGTCACGCACCCCCAGCACCGGCACGCCGCAGAGCTGCCCCGCGACAGTGAGGGTGAGGACGGAGGTGTCCGTGTGGGCGGGCGCGGCGGTGCGCCGGGCAGGCGCCTTCGTTGCGATGGCGAGTTCCATGTCTCGTCCTCCTCCTTCAGTCCTGCGCGGCGGCTAGGCAGCCGCGCAGCGCGTCGAGCAGCGCGTCGCGGTCGAATTTCGGCACGTGCCGGTCGAAGCCGGCCTCCCGGCTGCGGCGAACTGCCGCCTCATCGGTGTGAGAGGTAAGCGCGACGAGCGGCATCTCCTGCCAAGCCCCGCCATCGCGCGCTGCGCGTGCCAGCCCCAGCCCGTCCAGCTCCGGCATCTCGATGTCGGAGACCACGGCGTCGAAGCGCTCCCCCGCCTCGCGCAGCCTCAGCGCCTGCGCGCCCGTGCCGGCCGTCACCACCTCGAACCCCGCTGCGCCGAGGGCGGGAACCAGCATGTTGCGGAAGAAGGCGCCGTCCTCCACCACCAGCAGCCGCGGGCGGCGCGCATCGGCGGGGCGCTGCGGCCCGAACCAGTCCTCACCGGCCTGGCGCAGCCACCAGGCGCAGTCGATCACCTCCGTCGCGCGCCCCGCGATCACGGCCGTGCCGAGATAGCCGGGCCGTTCCTGCCCGCTCTCGATCCGCAGGAATTCCTCGACGACGTCGAGGATCTCGTCCACGGCCAGTCCCATGGCGCGGCCGCCATCGTTGAAGACGAGCACCGCCTGCCGCCCGCCCGGCGCGGGGGCCACCCAACCGTCGTTCATCGGGATCAGCGGCATCAGCGCGCCGCGATACTGCACAACGGGCTGGCCGTGCGACATCTCGATCCGCTCCGCCGGCAGGTCCTCCAGCCGCGCCACCAGCCCCAGCGGCACCGCGCGCGGCCCGCCCTCCCCGGCCCGGAACAGCAGCAGCGACATTCGCTCGGCGGAGGAGGCGCTGACCACCGCGGCCCCGCGCCGGTCCTCCTGCACGCTCTCGGCCCCCACGCCCGTGCCGCGGGCGATGCCGTTCGGGTCCAGGATCATGATCACCGAGCCATCGCCGAGGATCGTATTGCCGCTGAACATCGTCACGTGGCGCAGGATCGGCGCCACCGGCTTCACCACGATCTCCTCCGTGTCGAAGACGCGGTCCACGATGATGCCGAACAGGTTCTGCCCGACCTGCGTGACGACGACAAAGCCGCCATCCTCCGTTCCCCCCTTCTCCTCCAGCCGCAGCAGGCGAGAGAGGGAGACGAGCGGCAGCAGGCGGTCCCGCAGGCGCAGCACCGGCGCGTCCTTGATATGCGTCACGCCGTCACCCGCGCGCACCAGCTCCACCACGCCAATCTGCGGGATGGCGAAGCGCTCGCCACCCGCCTCCACGATGAGGGCGGAGACGATGGCGAGCGTCAGCGGGATCTTGATGAGGAAGGTGGTGCCCTTCCCCGCGCGGGAGCGCAGGTCGATCGTGCCGCCGATCTTCTCGATGTTCGTCTTCACCACGTCCATCCCGACGCCGCGGCCGGAGACGGAGGTGACGGCGGCGGCGGTGGAGAAGCCGGCGCGGAAGATGAAGCGCTGGATGTCGCGCTCCCCCATCGCCGCCAGATCCCCCTCCGTCGCCAGCCCCTGGGACAGCGCCTTGGCGCGGATCTTCTCCACCGCCAGGCCGCGGCCGTCGTCGCCCACCTCGATGATGATGTGCCCGCCCTCGTGGTAGGCATCGAGGATGATGCGCCCGGCCTCCGGCTTGCCCGCCTCGCGCCGCTCCGCCGGGCCTTCCAGCCCGTGGTCGCCGGAATTGCGGACCATGTGCGTCAGCGGGTCGCGGATCATTTCCAGCACCTGCCGGTCCAGCTCCGTCTCGGCGCCGCGCATCTCCAGCTCAATCTTCTTGCCCAGCTCGCGCGAGAGGTCGCGGACCAGCCGCGGCAGCCCCTTCCACGCGTTGCCGATCGGCTGCATCCGCGTCTTCATCACCCCCTCCTGGAGCTCGGAGGTGATGTGGGAGAGGCGCTGCAGCGGCCCGCTCAGCGCGCCGTCATTCCGCGCGCGAGAGAGCTGGAGGAGCTGGTTGCGCGTCAGCACCAGCTCGCTGACGAGCGTCATCAGGCTCTCCAGCACGTCCACGTTCACGCGCAGCGTCTGCGCCACCGCCACGGCCTCGGCCGTCGCTCCGCCCTCGGGCGCCGTGGCAGGAGGGGGCAGGATGGCGGGTTCCGTCGGGGCAGAGGCCACGACCGCCGCCACTTGCGGCTCGGCGGCCCGGCGCGGCGCCGCGCGGCGGCGCTTCGGGGCAGGCGAAGTCGCGGGGACCGCCACGGTCGCCTCGGGCGCCGGCACCTCAGGATCCGGCTCCGGCTTCGGTGCCTCAAGCTTGGCCGGGGCGGGATCGGGCCCGGGAAGCGCCACGGCCTTCCTGCCCCGCCGTGAAGGCCGCTTCCGCTCCGGCATGGGCACTGCGGCGGCGGGCACCGCATCCTCCGGCGCCACCGCCCCGGTGAACACCGCGTCCAGCTCCGCGATGATGGCGGAATCGTCGCCCGCCGGCTCCGCGCCGGTCGCCTCCAGCCCCGCCATGATGTCCCGCACCCGGTCCACCACCCGCAAGATCAGCGAGACGCCACCCGAGGTGACGGTCAGCGAACCGTCCCGGTAGCGGCCCAGCACGTTCTCCCCGGCATGCGCCACCTTCTCCAGCCGGGAGAGGCCGAGGAAGCCGCAGGTGCCCTTGATGGTGTGGATCAGGCGGAAGATCTCGCCGATCGTCTGCGGGTCGTCCGGGTGCCGCTCCAGGCGCAGCAGGGCGGCGTCCAGCCCTGCCAGCCCTTCGCCCGTTTCGGTCAGGAAGTCGGCGATCAAGTCGTCCATCGGATCCCCGCAAGGCTTCAGCGGGGGTCAGGATCGGATCGCCGGGCGAAGATTCGGTAAAGCCCGGCGGGGAAATCCGCCGGGGCGGCTCAGCCCCGCGCGGGCAGCAGGGTCAGCGGCGCGATGGCCCCGCCCGCGCCCATGGCGAGGGACAGGTCCATCCCTGCCGCCTCCGCCAGCTGCCGCAGCAGCGGTGCCAGCACGTCGCGCGGGCCAGGAACCGTGTCGCCAGCCAGCACGGCGGTGAGCCCCGCGGGCCACGCGGCGTTGCGCCCCTCCGGCCACACCGCCACCCCGCCCTCCTGCCCGGCCAGATGCACGGTGCCGCCCCGCGGCAGGGCCTCGCTCCCCAGCATCGCCGCGGCCAGCACAGCCTGGGAGAGCGGGGCGGGAAGCGCCGCTTCGGGAAGGCCGGAAAGGTCCACCGCCACGCGGCCGTTCGGCAGGGCGCCTTCGAGCAGTTCCGCTAGCCCCTCGCGCCCCAGCGGGCCCGTGCCCGCCCCGGCTGCGGCCCGCCAGAGCCGCAGGCGCCGCCGCAAAGCCTCCGCCCCTTCCCGCGCAACGGAGAGCGCCTCCTCCGGCGCCTCACCGGCCAGGTCCAGTGCGCCGGACAGGGCCCCCAGCGGGCCACCGAAATCGTGGCAGATGCGGGCACACACGTCCTGTGCCAGCGAAAGGGGATCCATTCCGACGCTCCTGCTGGTGGAAGCCGCTTTTGCCACGCGCCTCATTGATGCCTAGTAAAGTCGCGCGGCAGGGGAAAGCGCCGCCGCGCCACTTCGGTCTGAAAAGAGAATTGTTCCGAATGCCGGATTCGATCTTCGAGCCAGGTCAGATCGTCCGGCACCCCGGCCGCCCGGATTGGGGGACGGGGCAGGTCCAGTCGGTCGATGGCGATCGCGTGACCGTCAACTTTGAGCACGCGGGAAAGTTGCTGATCAACGCCGCCAACACAACCCTGGATATAGTAGACGACGCCTGACCCGGCGAAATCGCCCCTCCCGCCCGGCCCGGCCCTTGCGCGGCGGCGCCCCCCTCGCCCACATCTTGTTCAGCCCCAGGAGCACCCAGACCCATGCTCGATCCGTTCGACCGGCGGATCTCCTATCTCCGCGTTTCGGTGACGGACCGCTGCGACCTCCGCTGCGTCTACTGCATGGCGGAGGACATGACCTTCCTCCCGAAGAAGGACCTCCTCACGCTGGAGGAGCTGGACCGGCTCTGCGGCGCCTTCATCGACCTTGGCGTCGACAAGATCCGCCTCACGGGCGGCGAGCCGCTGGTGCGCCGCGGCGTGATGCAGCTCTTCCAGAGCCTGGGCAGCCGGATCGGAGGAGGCGGGCTGAAGGAGCTGACCGTCACCACCAACGGCACCCAGCTGCCGAAAATGGCCGAGGACCTGTTCAAGGCCGGCGTCCGCCGCATCAACGTCTCGCTCGACACGCTGGACCCGACGACCTTCGCCAACGTCACCCGCTGGGGGAAGCTGGACCAGACCCTGGACGGCATCTTCGCCGCTAAGGCCGCTAGCCTGGCCGTGAAGATCAACGCCGTGGCGCTGAAGGGCGTGAACGAGCACGAGTATGACCGCATGATCGCCTGGTGCGGCGAGCACGGCTTCGACCTCACGCTGATCGAGACCATGCCCATGGGCGACATCAGCGGGGACCGCACGGACCAGTACCTCCCCCTCTCGGAGGTGCGCCGCCGCATCGCCCGCAACTGGACCCTTCTGCCGAGCAGCCATGTCACCGGCGGCCCCGCCCGCTACGAGACGGTGCAGGAGACGGGCCGGCGCATCGGCTTCATCACGCCGATGACCCACAACTTCTGCGAATCCTGCAACCGCGTGCGCCTGACCTGCACCGGCACCCTCTACATGTGCCTCGGGCAGGAGGACGCGGCCGACCTGCGCGCGCCGCTCCGCGACCCCACCGTGGACAATGCGGGCTTGCAGGACGCCATCCTCTCGGCCATTGCGCGGAAACCCAAGGGCCATGATTTCGTCATCGGGCGGTCTCAGCGTCCTTCCGTCGGCCGCCACATGAGCGTGACGGGCGGCTGAGGAGCCCCCGCCGGGGCGATCCGCGTGGCCCGCATGATCTTGAGGTAGGCGCGTGCTGAATTCCGAACTCGTCTCCAGGCTGGCGATCCCGGGGCTGCCCGAGTGGAGCGGCCTCGTCATCCTCCTGCTGGGACTGCTCTTCGTCATTGCTTTCGTGATGATGCCCTTCAGCGTCTTCGGCCTGAAATCCCGGCTGGACGCCATCGAGGCCCAACTGGACGACGTGCAGCAGGAGATCCGCAGCCTGGCCCTGCGCCTGCCCGAGCCCGCCGCGCTCCGCCGCCGCGCCGCCGGCACGGACGAGATCTACGAGGAGCCGGCGATGCCTCCGCCGCGCCCGGAGCCGAGCTTCCGCGAGGACAGGGCGCCGCGCATGACGCCCCCGATCCCCCCGCCGCCTACCTGGCCCGAGGACAATCGCGGCCCCGCCCGCCGCACCGAGCCGCGCCTGGGTGGCCCGCGGCGCTGAGTGGTTATTCGCCCGCAGGCAGCCGGGCCAGCACCGAGGAGACGAGCGCCCCCACCGGCGCGGACGAATCCAGCCGCAGCACCGGCACGGTCCGCGCCGAGAGCCATGCCTCCTGCGAGGCCCGGCTGCGCTGCTCCGGGCCCGCCGTGTCGTAGGCGGCGGCCCAGGCCAGGAAGGCGGCGCTCCCCTCCGCCATGTCGCCGCCCGGAGCCAGGCGGGCCCCGTAACGCCCCTCCTCCCGCCGGCGCAGCCGCTCCATCCGCAGCGCCGGGTCCAGGGTGAGAAAGACGATCAGGTCGTAGAGCGGCACCAGCGGATCGCCCCATTTCAGTGCCGAGCCCGAGAGCACCCAGCCCGGAAGCGGGGAGAGCTCCCCCAGCAGCATCCCCAGCCGCTCCGCAACGGGGCGCTGCGTGGTGAAGGGCGGATCTGTCGGCATCCAGAAGACGGCGTCGGTGTCGAGATGCGGCACGCCCAGGCTTCCGGCCAGCGCCGCGCCAAGCGTCGTCGTCCCCGATCCGGAGGCGCCGAGGATGTGGATGCGGGCCACCTGGGCACCCCCTGGAGAAGCGGCCCTCGCCTATACTGCCTGGGCCATCCGCGGCCCAAGCCACCGGGCGGCCAAGCCACTGGGCGGAGGACCGCCCTTCATCCCGGGTTAGCCAGGGCCCAGCGCGCATCCTGGGTGCGGCCGCCATAGCCGTAAGCGTGGCCATCGGCGGCATGGACGAGGATGTAGCTCTCCTCATGCACCGGGCCGAGCAGCGCTTCCATCGCCGCAAAGCCCTCGCGCAGGAACGCGGCCATTTCCGCTTTCGTGTTCGTGCCGGCGGTGATCTTGATGTCCAGCCAGAAGGCCGAGAGCCCGGCCTCGGCAAGGCTCCGGCCTCCGGCGAACCAGCCCTCCGGGTCTGCGGGTTCCACCAGCACGGCCGTAACGGCCGGATCCTTTCCCAGTCGCTCCTGGGCAAGGCGAGAGGCCAGTTCGGCCAGGGCTTTGCGCGGGACGCTCCGTCCATCAGGGGTGGCGTAGCGCAAGGTGATCATCGGCATGGGCTGCTCCCTTCATCAAGGTGGCCCCAGGCTGCATCACACGCCGTCATACTGGAATTGCATGATCGAGTGTTTTAGCCATAGCATATCGCGATCATGCTCGACCTGGAATCCGTCCGCCTGTTCGTCCTGGCCGCCGAGTTCGGGAATCTCACCCGGGCCGCGGAAGCGGCCGGCACCGTCCAACCCGTGGTCAGCCAGCGCCTGAAGGCGTTGGAGGCAAGGCTGGGCCGGCGGCTGCTGGACCGCTCCCCACGGTTGGTGCGGCTGACCGCGGATGGAGCCGTCTTCCTCACCTCGGCCCGCGCCCTGCTCGCGGCACACGACGCGGCCCTGCGCCCGCCGGATCTGCGGCCCCTCCGCTTGGCCATTGGCATCAGCGACCACGCGGCCGGGCTGGGCCTCCCTGCCCTGCTTGCCCGGCTGCGCGCCGCCCTGCCGGCCCATGTGGCATTGGAGCTCCGCAGCGGCGCCTCCATCCCGCTGCGCGCGGATTTCGATGAGGGGGCGCTCGACGCCGTGCTGGTCCGGCGGGAAGCCGGGGGCAGCGAGGGGGAGGTTCTGGGAGAGGACCCGCTGGGCTGGCGCGGTGCGCCGGATCTCGTCCTCCCGCCGGGCGCCCCTGTTCCTCTCGCCCTGCTCCCCCCGCCCTGCGGCGTCCGCGCCGCGGCGGAGCGCGCGTTGGAGGCCGCCGGGCGCCCCTGGCGAGAGGCCTTCCGCGGCGGCAGCTGCGCGACCCTGCTAGCCGGCGCCAGGGCCGGGCTGGGCCTTGCGCCCATGGGCCGGATCAGCGCCGGTGGGGCGCCGGACCTCGGCCCGGCCCTGGGGCTGCCGCCGCTGCCCCCTTCGGAGATCGTCCTGCATGGCCGCGCGGCCTCGCCGGAGGCGGGGGCGGCGCTGCGGGCACTGGCGGCCGGGATGCGCGCGGCGCTGAACTAGCCCGGCAGGATCTCCTTCACGCGCTCCGCCGGCCGGCAGAGCCGCACGCCGGCGGGGGTGAAGACAAAGGGCCGCTCGATCAGCGCGGGATCGGCCGCCATGGCGTCCAGCAGCGCCGAATCGTCCAGCCCGGGATCGGCCAGCAGCGCCGCTCCCTCCTTCTTCCGCATCGCCTCTCGCGGCGTCAGCCCGGCGGCCTCGATCGCGGCGGCCAGCGCCTCCCGCCCCGGCGGCTCGCGCTTGTACTCCACCACCACCGGCTCGATCCCCGCTGCCCGGATCGCTTCCAACACGGTGCGGGAGGTGCCGCAGGCCGGGTTGTGCCAGATCGTCGTCGCCATGCTGCCTCCAGGGTAACCGCCTCCCTCATAGGCCGGGGCGACGCGTGGGGCGAAGGGGCTACCCCATCGAAGCGCCGCCCGCCCTGCCCTATCCTCCCGCCATGCCACCCCGCCGCCCTGCCGCCGACCAGGACCTCTTCGGCGCCCCCGAGCCCCCGCCCATGCCCGCGCGCGAGACGCAAGCGGGACCCCGCCCGCTCGCGGACCGCCTGCGCCCGCGGAACCTGTCCGAGGTGGTGGGCCAGGACCACCTTCTGGGCCCGGAGGGCGCGCTGCGCCGGATGCTGGACCGGGGCGCGCTGGCCTCCCTCATCCTCTGGGGCCCGCCGGGGGTGGGGAAGACCACCATCGCCCGATTGCTGGCGGAGGAGGCGGGGCTGCGCTTCACCGCGCTCTCGGCCGTCTTCTCCGGCGTGGCCGACCTCAAGCGCGCCTTCGACGAATCGCGGATGCGCCGCCAGAACGGCCAGGGCACGCTGCTCTTCGTGGACGAGATCCACCGCTTCAACCGCGCCCAGCAGGACGGCTTCCTGCCGGTGGTGGAGGACGGGACCGTGGTCCTCGTCGGCGCCACGACGGAGAACCCCTCCTTCGCCCTCAACGGCGCCCTTCTCTCCCGCTGCCAGGTGATGGTCCTCAAGCGCCTGGACGACGCCGCGCTGGAGCTGCTGCTGGCCCGCGCCGAGGCCGAAGGCGGCCGCCCCCTGCCCGTGGACGAGCCCGCCCGCGCCACGCTGCGCGCCATGGCGGATGGCGATGGCCGCTACCTGCTGAACCTCGCCGAGCAGCTGCAATCCCTGCCGGACGGAACGCCCCCGCTGGACGTGGCCGGCCTCTCCTCCCTGCTCGCGAAGCGCGCCGCGCTCTACGACAAGGACCGGGAGGAGCATTACAATCTCATCTCCGCCCTGCATAAGTCGCTGCGCGGATCGGACCCGGACGCGGCGCTCTACTGGTTTGCCCGCATGATCAAGGGCGGCGAGGACCCGCGCTACATCGCCCGCCGCCTGGCCCGCTTCGCCTCCGAGGACATCGGCGCCGCCGATCCCGGCTCCCTCACCCTCGCCCTGGCTGCCTGGGAATCCTACGAGCGCCTGGGCAGCCCCGAGGGGGAGCTGGCCCTGGCCCAGCTCGTCCTCCACCTCGCCGCCGCGCCGAAGTCCAACGCCGCCTATACGGCCTGGAAGGCCGCGCAGGTCCTGGCGGCCGAGACGGGCAGCCTCATGCCGCCCGCCAATATCCTCAACGCGCCGACGAAGCTGATGAAGTCCCTCGGCTACGGCCGCGACTACGCCTACGACCACGACACGGAGGAGGGCTTCTCCGGCGCCAACTACTTTCCGGACGGCATGGAGCGCACCCGCCTCTACCGCCCGACGGAGCGCGGCGCGGAGGGCCGCGTGGCGCGCCACCTGGAACGGCTGGAGGCGCTGCGCGAGGAGCTCCGCGCCGAGAAGCCCTGATCTAGCTCTTCGGCGCCTTCTTTCCGTGGCTCACATCCGGCGTGCCGCGGAATAGCGACATGTGCGTGTGCGTCGCCACCCAGGGATCGCCCACCCTCTCCCGCGCCAGGGACACGGTGGTGCGCCCGGGCCGGTCGAAGGGCGTGCCGTCCTCGCGGTAGCCCGTGGAATCCCACACCGCCATTCCCGTGGCGTGGAGCCGGTCCGGGGAGACGATCGCCTGCACGTTATCCAGCCGGTAGGTGAAGCCGTCGATGGTCGGCCACACCTTGCGCCACTGGTTCCCTTCCGTGTTGTCCCGCCCGACCAGAAAATCACTGTAGGTGCCGAAGGCGATGAAGTCCTCGGCGAAGATCGCCCGTGCCGGGACGAAATCCACGGCTCGCACATGCTCGGACAGGATGCGGAACCAGTCCTGAACCTTGGCCAGGTCGTCGGGGTCCACGGGGGCGGTGGCCTTCACGGGCATGGGTTGGGCTTCATCCGGTCTCACGGCCGATTGAAGCCCGCGGGTCGCGCGGCGCAAGCCCTCTTAACTCTTCAAAAGCCTTCCGGGGTCATCCTGCCGCCCCCGCCGCAGGATGCAGCACCATGGAAAACGGATCGCCGGCCGACCTCTTCCCGGTCGAGCCCCTCACCTTCAGCGCCACGGGCTTCCGCCTGCGCCACGTCTTCCCCACGCCCCTGCTGGTGGCCCCGGTGAACGACGCGGCGGCGCTGAACGCCCGGCTGCGCCCCGCCATCCTCGCCCGCGCCGCGCGGGAGGGCGGGGTGGTTCGCAGCAACGACGGCGGCTGGCAGTCCACCGATGACTTCTGGTCCTGGTCCGGCCCTGCCGGCGCCGCCCTGCTGGAGGCGGCGACCAGCCTGGCGAACCGCTTCACCGCCCTCCGCACGCCCGAAGGCGCGGCGCGTGGCGGCGTGGTGAACTGGCGCAGCAACGCCTGGGCGAACGTGAACGGGGAAAGCCACGCCAACCACCCGCACCACCACCCCGGCGCCTTCTGGTCCGGCGTGTACTGGGTGGATGCCGGGGACGAGGCGCCGGAGGATGGCGGTGAACCCGGATTCGGCGGCGAGTTCGAGATGCATGATCCCCGGGGCATCCTGCCCGGCTTCTCCGCCCCGCAGCTCCGCATGGCCATCCCGGGCTGCCTCAGCGCCGGGCTCACGGACTACGTGGCGCCGCAGACCGGCACGATGCTGGTCTTTCCCGCCTGGCTCGTCCACGGCGTGCGCCGCTACACGGGCATCCGCCCCCGCATCTCGGTCGCCTTCAACCTATCCGCCTGATCCCGGGCGCCACCCGGGCCGAAAGCGAGGACTCCTTACTCGACGCGCGCCCCCGCCATCGCTACCTGCACCGCCATGCCCGCCACACTTGCCACCGTCGCTGCCGACGAGGCCGATCTCCGTCTGGACCGCTGGTTCCGCCGCCACCACCCCCAGCTCACCCAGGGCGCGCTGCAGAAGATGCTGCGGACCGGCCAGATCAAGGTGGACGGCAAGCGGGCGGAGACGAACACCCGCCTGCTCGCCGGCCAGCAGATCCGCGTCCCCCCGATGCCGGAAGCCCCGCCCCCGCCGCCGGACCGCCCCGCCGTGTCCGAGCGGGACGCGGCGATGCTGGAGCGGCTGATCCTCTACCGCGACGATTCCGTGATCGCGCTGAACAAGCCCCACGGTCTGCCGGTGCAGGGCGGCCCCAACATCGACCGCCACCTGGACGGCATGCTGGACGCGCTGCGCTTCGGCGCCGAGGACCGCCCACGCCTGGTCCACCGGCTGGACCGCGACACCTCCGGCGTCCTCCTCCTCGCCCGCAGCGCAGGCGCCGCGGCGAAGCTCGCCTCCGCCTTCCGCGGCCGGGACGCGAAGAAGACTTACTGGGCGCTGGTGGTCGGCCGCCCTCACCCCCTGGCCGGGCGCATCAACATGCCGCTGGCCAGGCAGGGCGGCCCGCGCGGCGAGCGCACCGCCCCCGCCGAGGAGGGGGAGGAGGGCGCGCACGCCATCACCGACTTCCAGGTGGTGGACAATGCCCGCAAGCACGTCTCCTGGCTGGAGATGTACCCGCTGACCGGCCGCACCCACCAGTTGCGCGTCCATGCCGCCGCGGCGCTGAAGACCCCCATCCTGGGCGATGGCAAGTACGGCGGCGCCGCGGCCCATCTGGAGGGGATGTCCAACCTCCTCCACCTCCATGCCCGCTCCATCGAGCTGCCGCACCCGGAGGGCGGCACCCTCTCCGTCTCCGCGCCCCTCCCGCCCCATATGAACGAGAGCTTCGAGTTCCTCGGCTTCGACCGACCGCGCACCCCGCCCGCGCGCCGCACGCGCTGACCGTTCCGCCGAAGCCAGACCTGGAAGGCCCCGCATGAGCGAATCCGCGCGCCCCCGCCGCCGCCTGCGCCCCTGGCTGATCGGCCTCGGAGTGGTCGTTGTCGGCCTGCCGCTCGCCGGCTACGCCGCCCTTTGGGCCGTGGTGCGATCCGACGCGATCCGGCCCCGGCTGGAGGCGGCGGTGGAGGCCTCCACGGGCCGTCGCCTCACCCTCTCCGGCCCCGTCACCCTGCGCCCGGCCCTGGTGCCGACCATCGCGCTGGAAGGGCCGGTCCTCGCCAATGCCCCCGGCGGCTCCCGGCCGGAGATGCTGCGCGCCCGCCGGATCGAGGCCGAGGTCGCCCTGATCCCCCTCCTCTCCCGCGAGGTGCAGATCCGCCGGATCGCCCTGGTGGAGCCCGACCTGCTGCTGGAGGTGGACGCGGAGGGCCGCGGCAACTGGCAGTTCACCCGCCCCCGCCCGGACGCGCCCGCGCCCACCAGCCCCATCCCCGCCGAGCCCTCCCGCCCCTTCGGCATCGCCGTCGAGGCGGTGACGATCGAGAGGGGCCGCATCACCTGGCGCGCACCGGGGCAGGAGGAGACAGTGGACCTCCCCCGCCTCGTCCTCCGTGCCTCCGACAAGGCGATCCTGGCGGAGGGCCAGGCCGTCGCGCGCGGGCTCACCGCCACGATCAACGGCGGCACCGGTCCTCTCGCCGCCCTGTTGGCCGACAGGCCCGGCGACTGGCCCTTCCGCCTCGGCCTCTCCGTGCCGGGCATGAACGCGGAGGCGAGCGGCGCCCTCACCCTGCCCTTCGCGGCCAACGGGTGGCGCGCCCGGCTAGCCGCCACGGCGGACAATGCGGCCCGCCTCGCCCCTCTCGTCCCGAACGTCCCCCTGCCGGACGCGCGCAACATCTCCCTCGTCGCGGAGGCCGATGGCGCCCGGGGCCTGTCCAGCCTCCACGCCTCGGTGGCGGAGGCGCAGGTGCCGGCGGGCGGCCGCCCGCTGTCGCTCGGCCCCATCCAGCTGGACGCGGCGGCGCCGGACGCGCCGGTCACCCTCACCGGCACGCTGCGCCTGGGCGAACTGCCCCTCACCCTCAACGCCACCGGCCCGGCGCTCGCCGCCGCTCGCGGCGAAGGGCCGCTCCCCCTGGCCGTGCGACTGGAGGCCGAGGGCCTGGCCGCCTCCGCCGAGGGCGCCCTGGCGCCGGGCCGGCAGGTGGCGGGCACCGCGTGGTCCGTCTTCCTCCGTGCCGAGGACCTGCGCGCCCTCGGTGCCCGCGCCGGCACCCCGAACCTGCCCCCGCTGCACCAGGCGCAGGCCACCTTCCGCCTGCACCTCTCCGCCGATGGCGCCGACGCGCCGGACCTCGCCCTCACGGCGCGGGAGGCAGCCGGGCGCGGCGCGCTCGCCTGGCGCCGGGCCGATCCTCTTCCCCGCGTGACCCTGCGCGCCGCGCTGGAGCGCCTGGACCTGGATGCTCTCCGGGCCGCCCCGCCCGCTGCCGCGGCGCCGGCCCCCACCGCCACGCCGCCGGCTACACCGCCGGCCACCCCGGCGCCGCCCCCCGCCGCGCAGGCCCCCGCCCGGCCGGATGAGCGGGTCATCCCCGACCAGCCGATCAACCTCGCCGCCATCCGGGACGCGCCGCTGGCCCTGGACGCGGAGGGAAGCATCGCCGCCTTGCGCCTGCACGGCGCGGACTGGCGGGACGTCTCCCTGCGCGCCGTGCTGGACGGCAAGGCCCTGAACGTGCAGCGCTTCGCGGCCTCCACCCCCGGCGGCCCCGTCACCGGCGCCCTCTCCGCCGAGGCCGGCGGGGCCGCGCCGCGCCTGGCCCTCGATCTCCGCAGCGGCGAGGGTGGCGTGGACCCGGCCCCGCTGCTGGCCGCCTTCGGCATCGCCTCACCGGTCGCCGGCAAGGGCGCGCTGGACCTCTCGCTGCGCGGCGAGGGCGCGGGGACGCGGGCGCTCGCCGGCACCCTCGCCGGCCATCTCGGCCTGGCGATGACGGGCGGGCGGATCGAGCCCCGTCTTCTCGCGGGCGCCACCCAGGCCCTGCGAGGCATCGTGCCGGAGAGCACGGCGGGAAGCGCGGCGGAGATCCGCTGCCTCGCCCTCCGCTTCGATCTGGAGAAGGGCGTGGCCCAGTCCCGCGCCCTGCTCGTGCAGACCGGCGTGGCCAATATCGGCGGCGCCGGCGCCGCCAACCTGGGGGACGAGACCCTGGCCTTCCGCCTGCGCCCGGTGGTGCGGGTGGGGGATGTCTCGCTGACCACCCCGCTCGGCATCACCGGCCGCTTCGGCAACCCGCGCTTCTCGGTGGACCCGAACGCGGCCACGGCGGCGGCGATGGGGGTGCTGGGCGGGCTGGCGCAGCGCTCGAGGGACGAGAACACGGCGGCCGTCGGCGCGCTGGTGGAAGGGCTGCTGGGCGGCCGCAACGCAGCGCCGCCGGCCGCCGACTGCGCGGGGCAGCTCGCCGTGGCGCGCGGCGCGGCCCCGGCCGTGGGCACGCCGCCCGCCGCCCCGGCGGAAGCGCAGCGAGAGCGCCGGCCGCAGGTGCAGGACCTGCTGCGGGGGCTGCTGGGGCGGTAGGGGGTTACGAGGGCCGGAGGGCGTAGTCCGCGCCTCCGCGAAGCGACCGGATGGGCCGGGCAGGAATCGAACCCGCAACCAAGCCGTTATGAGCGGCCAGCTCTAACCGTTGAGCTACCGGCCCATCCACGCGGTTCCATAATGCAGCGTCAGGTTCCGAGGAAGGTGCGGATCGCCCGATCGGCCTTCGCCATGCCGGCCACGCCCTCCAGGTGGCCGAGCCCGCCCTCCAGCTCCACCAGGGTCACGGGCCGCCCGGCCTTCCGGACCGCCTCCGCCAGCTCGCGCCCATAGGTCACGGGGAAGATGCGGTCGCCCACCGCGGGCAGCACCAGCCAGCTCGCCCGGCTGCGGGCCAGGGCGGAGGCGGTGTCCGGGTACTCGTTCAGGAAGAGCTGGTTCGCGCGTGTCAGATAGAGGAAGGCGTTGGCGTCCGCCGTCTTGGCGCGGGCGGTCGCGGCGTCGTCCAGGAACTTCTCCACGGCGAAGCTGTCGCCCATCCTGCGGGCCGGGTCCTGGCCATCGATCGGCCTGCGGCCGAACTGGGTGAGCGAGCCGCGGTCCCGCGCCTGCAGGGTGACGATCTTCAACGCCTCCGCCAGGCCGCGCGTCGGCGCTTCCCGGCCCTGGCCATAGTAGTCGCCCCCGCGCCAGTTGGGGTCCGTGCGGATCGGAACCTCCCAGATCTCCATCCACCCCATCAGGAAGGCGTCGAACTCGCCCGTGCAGACGGCGGGCATCACGCGCTCCACCATCTCCGGATAGGCGCAGGCCCATTCGATGGCCTGCAGCGAGCCCATGGAGGGGCCGGCGACGAGGGCGAGCCGCTTCACGCCGAGGCTGTCCAGCAGCAGCTTCTGCACCTCGATGAAGTCCCGCATGGAAACGACCGGGTAGTTCATCCCGAAGGGCCGGCCGGTCTTGGGATCGATGGTGGCGGGGCCGGTGCTGGTGGTGCCGGGATTGGTGCTGTTCCCGTCGTTGATGTTCAGGTTCACCAGCGTGTCGGAGGAGACGACGAAGAAGCGGTTCGTGTCGATCGCCTTGCCCGGGCCCACGATGTCGTCCCAGTAGCCCGCCGGGCCGCCGGGGGCGTAGCGCCCGAAGGCGTGGCTGTTGGCGGAGAAGAAGTGGGCGATCAGCACGGCGTTGTCGCCCGCCGCGTTCAGCGTGCCGGCCGTCTGGTAGCCGATGCGCGCGTTCGGCACGGTGCCACCGCCACGGGTGCGGTACTCCCCAGCCTCGAAGACCTGCTTGCGGACGATCAGGGGCTCCGCGGGCGCTGGGGCGGCAGGCGTGGCCGACGGCATGGCACCGGGCGCAGCCCCGGGCGCGGCGCCAGGCGCGGCACCCTGGGCCGCCGCGCGCCGGATGGCCGAGGCGGCGCCGGCGGCGAGCAAGGAGGCCGCCATCAGGGCGCGGCGCAGGACAGGTGCGGACAAGTCTTCCCCTCCCATCGGGTGTTTGCGGGCATGCTGGGGGCGGCGGCGCCGCCCGTCCAGCGCACGAATTGCGGGAGAAAGCGGGCGCTGCTAAGGCGCGACGACATTTCGTCGCATTCCGCGCCGATGCGCCACAGCAGATCCAGGATCGCCGCATGAACCCCAGCCTGATCCCGACCGGCAAGGCCCCGCCCCACGACATCAACGTGGTGATCGAGATCCCCGAGGGCTCCTCGGTGAAGTACGAGCTGGACAAGGACACGGGGGCGGTGGTGGTGGACCGCTTCCTCTTCACCCCCATGGCCTATCCGGCGGCCTACGGCTTCGTCCCCGGCACCCTGGCGGCCGATGGCGACCCGACCGACGCCCTGGTGCTGATCCCCGCCGCCGTGGTGCCGGGTTGCGTGATCCGCTGCCGCCCGATCGGCGTGCTGCTGATGGAGGACGAGGCGGGGCAGGACGAGAAGATCGTCTGCGTGCCGCACGACAAGCTCCACCCCTACTTCTCCGACATCAAGTCCTGCGACGACCTGCCGAACATCACCCGGCAGCAGATCGAGCACTTCTTCTCCCGCTACAAGGACCTGGAGCCGGGCAAGTGGGTGAAGATCACGGGCTGGGGCAGCGCCGAGAAGGCCGCCGAGCTGATCCAGGACGGCATCAAGGCCGCCGCCAAGTAGCGTGCCGCAGGGGCTGCCCCCCGGGATCGGGCCGGGCCGCCCCAACCGCCTGGGGCGGACGGGCCTCATCATCCTGGTGGTGGTGACCCTCGTCGCCTGGGCGCCCGTCCTCTCCGTGCTCTTCACGGCCGCGGTGGCGGGCGCCCTGGACTGCCGCGTGCACGAGGGATTCATCAATCCCTGCCCCAGCCCTGTCGGGGATCTGGGCGAACTGCTCTACGCCACCGGGGTGATGGGCTGGCTGATGCTGGCGACAGCCCCCTTCATGCTCGCCACGGGCGTGATCTGGCCCGTGCTGCTGCTGGCGTGGATCTGGCGCCGCATCCGCCGCTGATCCTCCGGGTTGCGGCGCGCCGGCGGCGAGCGGATGATCCCCGGCGGAACGATCCGGGGGACACACCCATGCGCCTTGCCATGATTCTCGGCGGCCTCGCGCTCGCCTTCACCGCGGGCCTCTACGCGGACCGTGTCCTGCCGCACGCCGAGGCGCAGCCCGCGGCGGCCACCGCGATGTCGCCGCGCATCGTCAACCTCCTGGCCCTGACCGACGACGAGATCGGGCCGCTGATCAACAACACCGACCTGCGCTCCCGCCTCCTCGTCTCCGCGCCGGAGGGGACGGTGGCCGTGCAGAGCGGGAACGTTCTGAAGCACTTTCACGCCAACGCGGACGAGATCCAGTACATCCTGGACGGCAGCGGATCCTTCTGGCTGGGTGACCGGGAGGTGCAGATCAAGCCGGGCGACTTCATCGTCATCCCGCGCGGCACGCACCACGCCGGCTCCCGTGCCAGCACGGGGCGCTTCCGCGCCATTGCCATCAAGCTGCCGCCGCAGCAGGCCGGGGACACGCACCCCGTCCCCTAGGGCTTTTCGGCGCCGCCCTTCTGCTCCGGCTCACCCGACCACTCGTCGGTGATCATGGACTGCTCCTCGCTCATCTGGTCCAGCTCCTCCTTCGAGGGCGGGCGCGGGATGTGGGCGGGCCTGGCGTCATCCGGCCCGTAATCGGCCTTGGGGCCTTCCGGCGGCCTGTCGCTCATGCTGGTCTCCTCCGTCCCTGTCCCGCTTCAACGGGCCGGGGCGCGGCAGGGTTTTCCCTGACGTTCGAGGAGGAGAAGACGATGAGCGCGCAGCCCCTGCGGATGAACGGCGCCTGCCACTGCGGCGCGGTGCGGTTCGAGGTGGAGTTGTCCGATGGCCTCAGCACCGCCCGGCGCTGCAACTGCTCGATCTGCCGGATGCGCGGGGCGGTCGCCGTCTCGGCGGCCCATGGCGGGGTGCGGGTGCTGTCCGGCGAGGAAGCGCTGGGCACCTACAGCTTCAACACCGGCACGGCGAAGCACCATTTCTGCACGCGCTGCGGCATCTATACCCACCACCAGCGCCGCTCGACCCCCGGGCATTTCGGCGTGAACCTGGCCTGCCTGGAGGGAATGAGCCCCTTCGACCTGGAGGAGGTGCCGGTGCTGGACGGCATCAACCACCCCTCCGACAACGACGGCAAGGCGCGCCTGGCCGGGGTGCTGCGCTTCATCCCGGCCGATTAGCGGCGGACCAGACCCCCGGCCGCACCCCGGCGGCGATGAGGAGGCCGTAGGCGGTGATGCCGAGGGCAACGGCGAGGAACTGGCCGTCCAGCCCCATGCCCAGCACGTCACCCAGTAGCCAGCCGCCGCCCACCGCGACCCCGATCCGCGCCAGCCCCGCCGCCAGCGGCCAACCCATGCGCCCGGCGCCCTGGGAGGCGAAGTAGAGGGCCATGCCGAGGCCGAAGCCGCCGAAGGCGAAGCCCGTGTAGGACAGGGCACGGGCGGCCATCTCCACCACGGCCGGATCGGCGGTGAAGAATCCGGCGAAGGCGCGCGGGGCGGCGGCAACGAGCAGGCCGATGAGGCCGGTGACCACGAAGGCCATGCCGCCGCCCGTCCACGCGATCCGCCGCGCCCCCGGCCAGTCCCCCCCGCCCACGGTGCGCCCCACCAGGGCCGTGAGGGCGGAGCCCACGCCGAAGGCGATGGGGATCATCAGGAACTCCAGCCGGGCGGATATGCCGTAGGCGGCAACGGCCACGGGCCCGTGCACGGCCAGCCGGGCGGTGACGAAGATGGTGGTCAGGTTCGCCACCCCCGCGAGCAGTGAGGCGGCCAGCCCCACCGAAAGGATGCGCCAGAACATCGCGCCGGAGAGGCGCACGCGCAGCCCCGGCCGGAACCCCGCCCCGCCCCGCAGCACGACCCAGCCCATGGCCAGGGTGGAGCCGAGGAAAGCCACCGCCAGCGCCGCGCCGATGCCCGGCAGGCCCATCCCCACCGGCTCCGCCAGCAGCCAGGCGAGCGGCGGGTAGGTCGCCCAGGTGATCACCAGCACCCGCGCCGCCAGCGCGTGCCGCCCGCCGCCGCGCAGCACGGAGGCGAGCGTGTTGGCGAGCCAGACGGGCACGGCACCGAGGCCGAAGAGCCAGATGGCGTAGGGCGCCGCCGCCTCCGCCGCCGCCGCGCCGCCGACGGCGCCGAGAACGGGGCGCGGGAAGCCGGCCAGCAGCACCGCAAAGGCTGCCCCGGCCAGCACCGCGATGAGCACGGCGTGAAGGACGAGCGCCGAGGCCTCCTCCCGCCGCCCGGCGCCGAGGGCGCGGGCGATGGCGGAGGAGACGCCGCCCCCCATGGCGCCCGCGGACATCATCTGCATCAGCAGGGAGAAGGGCAGCACCACGGACCAGCCCGCGAGCGCCGCGGTGCCCTGGCGCGCGGCCAGCCAGGTCTCGGCAATCTGGGCCGCGGCCTGGAGCACGGCGCTGAGGGCAGTGGGGGCGGCCAGCGCCAGGATCTGCCGCGAGACGGAGGGGCGCGGCGGCGCGCCGAGGAGGGTCTCAGCCACGGGCGGCGCCCGGGAAGCGGCGGCGCATCGCATCGCTGGCCGCGGGGCCGGGCACCAAGCGGATCGTCTCAGGGGTCACGGGCCTCCCGGCGGAATCCACGGGCGGCGGGCAGGCGATCTCCTCGCCCGTCAGCGGGTCCAGCAGGCACATGGCCTGGCCTTCGGGCCCCGCCATCCAGCGGTCGGCCCAGCCCTTCAGGGAGAGGAAGACGGGGAAGAACTCCCGGCCCTTCTCCGTCAGGTGGTAGGCGTGGCGGGCGCCCTCCGGCACGCGCTCCAGCAGCCCGTGCTCCACCAGCTTGCCGAGGCGGGCGCTGAGGATGTTGGTAGCAATGCCGAGGTGGCGGGCGAAGTCGTCAAAGCGGGTCGTGCCGTAGAAGGCCTCCCGCATCACCAGGATCGACCAGCGCTCGCCCAGCACCTCCATGGCGCGGGCAATGGGACAGCGCATCCTCGCGAAGTCGGTCCGGGGCATGGGGGCATCCGTTCGGGTTGCATCATGCAAGCCGATTCGGTTGCTTTCTGCAAGCCAAGATCTGGAAAGGGGCGCCACCAGGGTGGGCGGCGCCTCTCACACCGTCAGTAGAGGCGGATCGCCTCCACGTTGTCGAAGCGCAGCGTCTCCCCGCCGATGGAGAACTGGCCGCTGAAGGTCGCGGGCTGCCCGGCGGCGTTGGTGAAGCTCACCGAGTTGTCGCCGGCCACATGCATCTGCAGGCCCTGGTCATAGACCTGCAGCCCGCCGCGGAGCTGGTCCATGCTGACGCCCATCAGAGCGACGCTGTCCTGGCCCTGGCCGCCCTCGAAGTAGTCGTTCCCGCTCCCGGGCTGCCAGGCATAGAGGTCGTTGCCGGCCCCGCCGAAGGCCGAGTCCGCCACGTGATCCGGGACGGAACTGCCCATCAGCGTGTCGTTGCCATCGCCGCCATCAACGAAGTCCACGCCGGCGCCGCCGTTGATGTTGTCGTTGCCCGTGCCGCCGACCAGAGCGTCCTGGCCGTCGCCGCCGTAGAGCACGTCGTTCCCGGCATTGCCCTCCACGTAGTCGTCGCCGGCATCGGCATTGACGTAGTCGTCGCCATCACCGGCCAGAACGGCGTCGTTCCCGGCGCCCGCCTGGATGTTGTCGCTTCCGCCGCCGCCCTGGACGTAGTCGTTGCCGCCATAGGTCATGATCAGGTCCGCCCCGGCGGTGCCCTGGACGCTGTCGGCTCCCTCGGTGCCCTTGAGGTAGGAGCCGCTGCCGCCGACCACCTTGTCGAGGGACTTGGCGTCAACGGGGGTCTTGGTCGGTTCGCTCATCTTGGTCCTCCTGGTCGTTGCATGACCGGTAGGGGAACCATGCCGGGAGTGGGGCAATCAGGGAACGGGCACGCTCTCTATTTCTGCGATCGGTCACACCAATGGCGACAAGCCGTGTCACGGCGCGCAACACCGGCAGAAGCCAGCGATTTCAACCCCGTCCAATCGCCCGCCGGACGCGAAGGCCCCATCCGGCCATCCGTGCGTTCACGGAAGCCTCTAATGACTCAATTTTTGAGACGGCTCCGGGCCAGCGCCCGGTGACCCAGGCCCAGCGATCGGCGGCCCAGACATACTGGTCCCGCAGCACGAAAACGCCGAGCGCGAGGAAGAGGAAGCCCTGCAGGAAGGGCAGGATGAGGCCCAGCACGCCCAGGACAATGAAGAACCAGCCCAGCGCCTTCCGGCCAGGCCGGGGCTTCAGGGCAATGAAGGTGGAGGTTTTGTCATCCATCCACCGCCAGATGGCCCGCGCGCCGGGCGGATCAAGTCGGGATCACGCCGGGCGCGCGGCCGGATCTCAGATGTGGATGGCGCGGCCGTCCACGGCCAGGGCAGCTTCCTTCACCGCCTCGCTCAGCGTCGGGTGGGCGTGGCAGATGCGGGCCACGTCCTCGGCGCTGGCGCCGAACTCCATCGCCGTGACCATCTCCGCGATCAGGGCGCCGGCATCGGGGCCGAGGATATGGGCGCCCAGCACGCGGTCCGTGGTCTTGTCGGCCAGGATCTTGGCGAAGCCGTCCGTGTCACCCATGGCGCGGGCGCGGCCATTGGCGGTGAAGGGGAACTTGCCGACCTTGTAGGCGACACCCGCGGCCTTCAGTTCCTCCTCGGTCGCGCCCACCGCGGCCACCTCGGGCCAGGTGTAGACCACGCCGGGGATGGCTGCGTAGTTCACGTGGCCATGCTGGCCGGCCAGGATCTCGGCGATCGCCACGCCCTCGTCCTCGGCCTTGTGGGCCAGCATCGGGCCGACGATCACGTCGCCGATCGCGTAGATGCCCGGCACGTTGGTGGCGAAGTGGTGGTCGGTCTTCACCCGGCCGCGGTCATCCAGCGCGACGCCCGCGGCCTCAAGGCCCAGGCCCTCCACATAGGCGCGGCGGCCGATGGCCACCAGCACCACGTCGGCCTCGATGCTCTGCGCCTCGCCGCCCTTGGCGGGCTCGACGGAGAGGGTGACGCCAGCCTCGGACTTCGTCGCGCCCGTCACCTTGTGGCCGAGCTTGAACTTGAAGCCCTGCTTGCTCAGCACGCGCTCGAACTGCTTGGCGACCTCGTTGTCCATGCCCGGCAGGATGCGGTCGAGGAACTCGATCACCGTCACCTCGGCGCCCAGGCGGCGCCACACGCTGCCCAGCTCCAGCCCGATCACGCCGGCGCCGATGACCACCAGGTGCTTCGGCACTGCCGGCAGCTCCAGCGCGCCGGTGGAGGTGACAACCTGCTTCTCGTCCACCTCGACGCCGCGCAGCGGCACGCTCTCGCTGCCCGTGGCGATGACGATGCTCTTCGTCTCATAGGTGGTGCCGGCCACTTCCACCTTGCCCTGGCCGAGGATCTTCCCCTCGCCCTTGAGCCAGGTGACCTTGTTCTTCTTGAAGAGGAACTCGACGCCCTTGGTGTTGGCCGTCACCACCTCGCCCTTGCGCGCCTGCATCCGGGCGAGGTCGAGCTTCACGCCCTCCACCGTGATGCCGTGGTCGGCGAACTTGTGGGCGATCTCCTCGAAGTTCTCGGAGGACTGCAGCAGCGCCTTGGAGGGGATGCAGCCGATGTTGAGGCAGGTGCCGCCCAGCGTCTCCCGCTTCTCCACGCAGGCCACCTTCATGCCGAGCTGGGCCGCGCGGACGGCGCAAACATAGCCGCCGGGGCCGGCGCCGATCACGATGAGGTCGAAGGAGTCGGCCATGGCGTGGAGGTCCTGCAATGATCTTCGCGTGGCAGGTAGCAGGCCAGGGCCCCCGATTGAAGGGTGCTGACACGGGCAAATCGGGGCTGGCAGGGTTGCCCCGGCCGCAGCCCGGAATGAGGGAGGAGAGGTTATGCCGGAGGTGACCATCCGGGAGCTGCCACCCCTGCGGCTGGCGGTGGTCCCGCATCGCGGCGACTACAGCCGGATCGGGCAGGCCTTCGAGACCCTGCTGGGCTGGGCAAGGCCGCGCGGGCTGGCCAGGCCGGGAACGCGGTTCTTCGGCCGCTACCTCAGCGATCCCACGGCAGTCCCGATGGAAGAGTGGCTCTCGGAGGCCGGGCTGACCGTGCCGGAAGAGGTGAAGGCCGAGGGGCCGGTCCTCATTCGTGACCTGCCGGCGCAACGGGTGGCCACGCTTCGCTTCAAGGGGCCCTATTCCGAACTGGGCCGCGGCTACGACGCCATCTACCGGGACTGGCTGCCCCGCAGCGGAGAGGAGCCCGCCGGGGCGCCGCCGATGGACGAGGCGCTGAACAACCCGCGGCAGCTGCCGCCCTCGGAATGGCTGACGGATATCTTCGTGCCGCTCCGGCCCCGCTCGGCCGGCACCTGAAACGCGAAGCGCGCCGGAGGGTCTCCCCTCCGGCGCGCCAGGCCTTCGTCTCCGAGGCGATCAGAGGCCGAGCAGCAGGCGCCGCGCGTCCTCCACGCTCTCCTTCACGCGCACGAGGAAGGACACCGCCTCCTTCCCGTCCACGATCCGGTGGTCGTAGGACAGGGCGATGTACATCATCGGGCGGATCTCGATCTTGCCGCCCACCACCATCGGCCGCTCCTTGATCGCGTGCATCCCGAGGATGCCGGACTGGGGCGGGTTCAGGATCGGGGTGGACATCAGGCTGCCGTAGATGCCGCCATTGGTGATGGTGAAGCTGCCGCCCGCCATCTCCTCAAGCTTCAGCTGGCCGGCGCGGACGCGCTTGCCGAAGTCGCCGATCGCCTTCTCAATGTCCGCAAAGGACATGTCCTGCGTGTTGCGCAGCACGGGCACGACGAGGCCGGAGGGCCCGCCCACCGCGATGCCCATGTTCACGAACTGCTTGTAGATGATCTCGTCCCCGGCGATCTCGGCGTTCACGGCCGGGAACTCCTGCAGGGCGGCCACGCAGGCCTTCACGAAGAAGGACATGAAGCCGAGCTTCACACCGTGCTTCTTCTCGAAGGCGTCCTTGTACTCGGAGCGGAGCGCCATCGCGTTCGTCATGTCCACCTCGTTGAAGGTGGTGAGCATGGCGGCGGTGTTCTGCGCCTCCTTCAGCCGCCGCGCGATGGTCAGGCGCAGGCGGGTCATCTTCACCCGCTCCTCGCCGGCCTCGGCCGCGCGCGGGGCAGCCTTCGCGGCGGGGGCCGCCGCCGGGGCGGCCGGGCGGGAGAGGAACTCCAGCACGTCACCCTTGGCGATGCGGCCGTCCTTGGCGGAACCCGCACCGATCTGCTCGGCCGAGACGCCCTTCTCCGCCATCATCTTGGCGGCGGCGGGCAGCGGGGCGTGGGAGGAGGTCGCGCTCGTCGGCTCCGCGCCGCCGGGGCGGGAAACCGGGCCAACGACAGGCTTGGGCTCCTCCACCTTCGGAGAGGCGGCAGGGGCGGCCGCCGCGGGAGCGGCGGGCTTGGCCGCCGGCGCACCGGCGCCGGCACCGAGCGTGCCGAGCAGGCCGCCGACCTCGACCTCGGCGCCCTCATCGGCGGAGATGCTCTCGATGGTGCCGGCGGAGGGGGCGTTCACCTCCACCGTCACCTTGTCCGTCTCCAGCTCAACCAGCGGCTCGTCGGCCGCGACGGACTCGCCCACCTTCTTCAGCCAGCGGGCCACCGTGGCCGTGGAAACGCTCTCGCCCAGGGTGGGCACCAGGATCTCGGTCATCTGTCTTTCCTCAGCCCAACCCGCTCAGCCCAAACCGAGCGCCTGGCGAACGAGCGCTTCCTGCTGCTGCGCGTGGACCTTGGCAAGCCCCGTCGCGGGGCTGGCGGCGGCCGGGCGGCCGACATAGCCCGGCCGCGTGGCCTTCCCGCCCACGATCTTCAGCGTGCCCTCGATCTTGCGGTCGATGTAGGTCCAGGCGCCCATGTTCTCAGGCTCCTCCTGGCACCACACGACCTCGGCGTTCTTGTAGGGCGCCAGGACCTTGGGCAGGGAGATCGCGGGGAAGGGATAGAGCTGCTCAACCCGGATGATCGCCACGTCCTTCACGCCCTTGTCCCGGCGCTCCTGCAGAAGGTCGTAGTAGACCTTGCCCGTGCAGAGGACGACGCGCTTCACCTCCTCCGGCGCCACCAGCGTGTCGATTTCCGGCAGCACGGTCTGGAACCGGCTGCCCGGGCCGAAATCGGCGAGCGGGGAGACGGCCAGCTTGTGCCGCAGAAGCGACTTCGGCGTCATCAGCACCAGCGGCTTGCGGTAGTTCGCCTTCATCTGGCGCCGCAGGGCGTGGAAGTAGTTCGCGGGGGTCGTGATGTTGCCCACCCGCATGTTCCGCTCCGCGCAGAGCTGGAGGTAGCGCTCGAGCCGGGCGGAGGAGTGCTCCGGCCCCTGCCCCTCGTAGCCGTGCGGCAGCAGCATCACGAGGCCGGACATGCGCAGCCACTTCGTCTCGGCAGAGGCGATGAACTGATCGATGATCACCTGCGCGCCGTTGGCGAAGTCGCCGAACTGCCCTTCCCACAGCACCAACGTCTGCGGGTCCGCCAGGGAGTAGCCGTAGTCGAAGCCCAGCACCCCGAACTCCGAGAGGAGGGAGTTGAAGGCCTCCAGGCGCTTCTGGCCTTCCCGGATGTTGTTCAGCGGCACGTACTCGGCCTGGGTCTGCTGATCGATCAGGTAGGCGTGGCGCTGGGAGAAGGTGCCGCGCTGCACGTCCTCGCCCGAGAGGCGGACACGGTGGCCCTCCACCAGCAGGGTGCCGAAGGCCAGCGCCTCGCCGGTCGCCCAGTCGATGCCCTCGCCCGTCTCGATGGCCTGCTTCTTCGCGTCCAGCTGGCGCAGGATCTTCGGGTTGGCCCCGAAGCCCTCCGGCACGCGGGAGAGGGCGGCGCCCACCTCCTTCAGCACCTCGGTCTGCACCGCCGTCTCGGTGTCGGTCTCGGGCTCGTCGTTGCCCGGCGCCTTCAGCCCGGTCCAGTGGCCCTCCAGCCAGTCCGCCTTGTTCGGCTTGAAGGTCTGGCTGGCCTGGAAGGCCTCGTCCATCTTCGCGAAGAAGGCGTCCTGGATGGCCTTGGCCTCGGCCTCCGGCACGCTGCCCTCGGCCGCCAGCTTCTGCGCGTACTTCGTGCGCGTCGTCGGCGTCTCCTTGATGCGGGCGTACATCAGGGGCTGCGTGAAGGCCGGCTCGTCGCTCTCGTTGTGGCCGTGGCGGCGGTAGCAGACGATGTCCAGCACCACGTCGGTCGCGAACTGCATCCGGAACTCGGTGACGAGCCGCGCAGCGAAGACCACCGCCTCCGGGTCGTCCCCGTTCACGTGCAGGATCGGCGCCTGGACGGACTTCGCGATGTCCGTGCAGTAGAGGCCGGAATAGGCGTGGGCCGGGGTGGTGGTGAAGCCGATCTGGTTGTTCGTCACGACGTGCACCGTGCCGCCGGTGCGGTAGCCGATGAGCTGGCTCATCGCCATCGTCTCATAGACCACGCCCTGGCCGGCGAAGGCCGCGTCGCCGTGGAGCAGGATGCCCATCACGGAGTGGCGGGTCTTGGTGTCGCCCGCCATGTCCTGGCGCGCGCGCACCTTGCCCGCGACCACCGGGTCCACCGCCTCGAGGTGCGAGGGGTTGGGCTGGAGGGAAAGGTGGACTTGGCGGCCCTCGATCTCGACGTCGGTGGAGGTGCCCAGGTGGTACTTCACGTCGCCGGAGCCCTGCACGTCCTCCGCATGGCCGGCGCCCTTGAACTCGGCGAAGACCTGGGTGAACGGCTTCTTCACCACGTTCACCAGCGTGGAGAGACGGCCGCGATGCGCCATGCCGATGGCGATCTCGTTCACGCCGCTCTTCGCGGCCTCCGAGATCACGGCCTGCACGGCGGGGATGGTGCTCTCGCCGCCCTCAAGCCCGAAGCGCTTCGTGCCCACGAACTTCTTCGCGCAGTACGCCTCGAAGCCTTCGGCGGCGGTCAGCTGCTCCAGGATGGTGCGCTTGCCCTCGGCGTTGAGGGCCTTGGTCCAGGGCGCGCCCTCGATCCGCTGCTGGATGAAGGCCTTCTGCTCGGGATCCTGGATGTGCATGAACTCGACGCCGATCGAGCCGCAGTAGCTGGCCTTCAGGATCGCCAGGATCTCGCGCAGCGTAGCCGTCTCGCGGCCCAGCACCTTGTCGATGAAGATCGGCCGGTCCAGGTCGGCGTCCGAGAAGCCGTAGGTCTTGGGGTCCAGCTCCGGGTGCAGCTTCTTCTTCTGCAGGCCCAGCGGGTCCAGGTCCGCCTCCAGGTGGCCGCGCACGCGATAGGCGCGGATCAGCATCAGGGCACGAAGCGAATCCACCACCTGCTGGCGGTTGGCGGCCGGGTCGGCCGAGACCGCCGCGGCCGGGGATGCCGCGGCGGGGGCGGCAGCCTTGTCGCCCTTCGCGCCCTTGGCGGGGGCGGGCGCCTCCGGCTCCGGCGCGAAGCCGCCGCGGGGGCGCGGGGCCCAGGAAGCGCCGGTGGCATCCTCCAGCACCGCGCGGGCATCGTCGTTCAGCGCCGCGAAGAGCTCCGCGAAGGAGGGGTCCACGCTGTCGGGGGCCTGCACCCAGCGGGCATAGAGGTCCGCGAGGAAGGTGGCGTTCGCCCCCGTCATCGCGCTGGCTAGGATATCCACTCCGGGCATGGTCTTCCGCTTCTCGGCTTCGGGCTGGGGGATTTAGGCGGGGATCGGGGCAGGTCTGTGGCAGGGGGCCATGATGGGGACCATGGGCGAAGCCACGGAGGGCGCCATCGCCGGGATGACCCGGCACGCAATTTCTGGACCTGCTTCCGTTGTCATTCCGTTTCTCCCGGGGTCTGGACCCGGGCTCCCGCGCACCAATTGGGCTTCGGCGCGCTGCTTGTCACCCGTCTTACCGGCATGTCAGGCAGGCGCAAGGCGGGTACAGCCAACAAAGCGCGGAGATGCGAGAAGGCCGCTCCCCGAGGGGAGCGGCCCGCGCCGGATGGGGCGGTTCAGGCGACCGGCAGCGCCTCATTCATCCGGACGATGCGGGCATACCCGGCCACCAGCGTCTCCGTGACCCGCCCGGGGGTGAAGTCCTGGTCGCCGATGCGGCGCACGGGCGTCACCTCGGCCGCGGTGCCGGTCAGGAACACCTCCTCCGCCCGCCCGATCTCCTCCGGGGCGATGGTCCGCTCCACCACCTTCATCTGGCAGGCGCGGGCCAGCTCCATCACCGCGCGCCGGGTGATGCCATCGAGGAAGCCGATCGGTGCGGGCGTGTGCACCTCGCCGTCGAACACGAAGAAGGCGTTGGCCCCCGTCGCCTCGGCCACGTCCCCCTTCCAGTCCAGCATCAGCGCGTCGTCGAAGCCCGCCTCCTCCGCGGCGTGCTTCGAGAGGGTGCCGGTCATGTAGAGGCCGCTGGCCTTGGCCTCGGTCGGTGCCGTCTCCGGCGAGGGGCGGCGCCAGGGGGCCATCGCCAGGGCGATCCCACGCATCCGGTCCTCCCCGAACAGGTTGGGCCAGGGCCAGGCGGCGATCGCGATATGGGTACCGCCGCCCCGGGCCGACACGGCCAGCCGCTCCGATCCGCGCCAGGCAACGGGGCGGATATAGGCGTCCGTCAGTCCGTTCCGGCGAAGCGTCTCCTCGCAGGCCGCGTCGATCGCCTCCGCGCTGAAGGGGATATCGAAGCCCATGATGCGCGCGCTGTTGAACAGGCGCTCCGTGTGCTGGCGCAGGCGGAAGATCCGGCCGCCATAGGCGCGCTCGCCCTCGAATACGGCGCTGGCATAATGGAGGCCATGGGAGAGCACATGCAGCCGCGCTTCGCGCCAGGGGACGAAATGGCCGTCGAACCAGATCCAGCCGTCGCGGTCGTCGAAGGAGGGGGTCAAAGCGGTCGTTTCCTTCTTCAGGATGTTGATGACTGCCTCGAAGCAATTTTCTTACAATCAACAGAAGAACCGTAAAATGGTCGGCATATTTGAGTCAATGACGCTGACCAAACCAGGGAGCAGGGCAGCCATGTCAGAAGGGGCGGACACGCGGGGGGGCGCCGCCGGGCGGAACCTCCTTTTCCTCAGGGAGGAGGAGCTGCGCCTGGCGCAGGACCTCCTCTTCTTCGGCTATCGCGACTTCACCGCGGGGCCGGACGCCATCCTGGCCGAGATGGGCATGGGCCGGGCGCACCACCGGGTGCTGCACTTCCTCGGCCGCCGCCCCGGGCTGACGGTGGGCGAGCTGCTCTCGATCCTCGCCATCACCAAGCAGTCCCTCTCCCGCGTGCTGACGCCGCTGGTGGAGGGAGGCTTCGTCGCCCAGGCCCCGGGCCGGGCGGACCGGCGGCAGCGGCACCTCTCCCTGACGCCAGCGGGCGAGGCGCTGGAGCGCCGCCTCTTCGAGCGGCAACGCGAGACGGTGACGCGCGCCTACCGCGAGGCCGGGCCGGTGGCGGTGGAGGGCTTCCGCCACGTCATGCGCGGGCTGATGGAGCCGGAGGCCCGGCGGGCGATGGAGCGGCTGGGGGCACCGGACCGGCCCTCGGTCCGCGCCGTGCCGCTGGGCAAGCCGGGCCTCGGAGGAAAGGCGCCTTGAGCGACGCCGCGCACCTGCTGGTGGTGGACGACGACGCCCGCCTTCGTGCCCTTCTCCAGCGCTTCCTGGCAGAGCAGGGCTTCCGCGTCTCCGTCGCCGCCGACGCCGCCGCCGCACGGCAGGCCTTGGCGGGGATGGAGTACGACCTGATGGTGCTGGACGTGATGATGCCCGGCGAGACAGGGCTGGAACTGACCGAGAGCCTTCGCCGCGACGGCCAGGACGTGCCGATCCTGATGCTGACCGCCGCCGGCGCGCCGGACGACCGGATCGCCGGCTTCGAGCACGGGGCGGACGACTACCTGGCCAAGCCCTTCGACCCGCGGGAGCTGGCGCTGCGGATCCGCACCATTCTCCGCCGCGCCGCCCCGCCGGCCTCCGCCCCCCTGCCCCCGGTGCAGCTCGGCCTGCGCTGGTTCGACGCGGAGCGGGGCGAGCTGCGCGGGCCGGAAGGGGTGACGCGGCTGACAGGCGGGGAGGCGGCACTGCTGGTCGCCCTGGCACGGCGCGGGGGCGAGGTGCTGTCGCGCGAGGAGATCGCCGCCGCCATGGGCAGCCCGGAGGCCGGGGAGCGCGCCGTGGACGTGACCGTGACCCGCCTGCGCCGGAAGATCGAGCCCGACCCGCGCGAGCCGCGCTTCCTGCACACGGTGCGCCACAAGGGCTATGTGTTGCGCCCCGGCTCCTGAAAGCACCTGGGAAGACCCACATCGAAGCCGGGAGGGCCGCCATGGCACCGGATATCGGCACGCCCGAGATCGGACAGAACGGGGCGAGACTGCCCGAGGCGCCCGAGGCGACGCCGCGCGCCTGCCCGCCGGCCTGGGCGCGGCGGCGGCGCCTGCGCGGCCTGCTGCACGGCCTGCTGCGCCCTCTGGTGCCGCGCGGCCTGCTGGCCCGCGCGCTTCTCATCATCCTGATCCCCCTGGTGGTCACCCAGGCCATCGCGCTGCAGATCTTCTACGGCACCCACCTGGACGTCATCTCGCGCCGCCTGGCGTCGGGGGTAGCGGGCGACGTGGGCATGGTGGTGGAGCTGCTCACCCGCTACCCGCGCGGCGCGGACGGAGAGGGCGAGCGCGGCTGGATCTTCCGCGAGGCCGCCTGGCGCATGGACCTGTCCCTGGCCTTCGAGCCGGGGGCGGACCTGGGCCCGCCCGCCTTGCGCCCGGCCAGCCTGCCCCTGCTGCCCCTGGAGGAGGACCTGGACCGCGCGCTGAAGGAGCGCGTGCGCCTGCCCTTCGACACGGACTGGCAGACGGACCCGCGCAGCGTGATCATCCGCGTCGGCCTGCCGGACGGCGTCCTGCACGTGGAAGCGTCACGGAAGCGGCTCTTCTGGGGCACGATCTACCTTTTCTTCATCTGGCTCGTCGGCGCCTCCCTCCTGCTCTTCGCCGCGGCGGCGCTGTTCATGAAGAACCAGGTCCGGGCCCTGCGCCGCCTTGCCGGGGCGGCCGAAGCCTTCGGCAAGGGGCGCGACACCGGGCCCATCAAGCCGGAAGGGGCGAGCGAGGTGCGGCAGGCCGGGGCGGCTTTCAACGGCATGCGCGCCAATATCCGCCGCTTCGTCGCGCAGCGCACGGAGATGCTGGCGGGGATCAGCCACGACCTTCGCACCCCCCTCACCCGGCTGCGCCTCGGCCTGGCCATGCTGCCCGCGGACGCCCAGGAGGACGCGGCGGCGATGACCCAGGACGTGGAGGAGATGGAGCGCATGGTCGCCTCCTATCTCGCCTTCGCGCGCGGGGAGGTGCTGGAGGCGCCGGAGCCGACCGACCTCGTCGCCCTGGTGCGGGAGATGGCCGAGCGGGCCCCCGCCGAGGGCGGGGAGGTGGTGGTGGAGGCCCCCCCTTCCCTTACGCTGCCGCTGCGGGCGGATGCGCTGCGGCGCTGCCTCGGCAACCTGCTGGACAATGCCCGCCGCCACGCCGCCCATGTGGCGATGACCGTGCACCCCACCCCCGGCTGGGCAGAGGTGCATGTGGACGATGATGGCCCGGGCATTCCCGCCGGAACGCGGGAGGGGGCCTTCAAGCCCTTCGCCAGCTTCTCCGCCGGCGGCACGGGGCTGGGGCTGGCCATCGCGCGCGACATCGCCCGCGCCCATGGCGGGGAGATCGCGCTGGGGGAAAGCCCGATGGGCGGCTTGCGCGCCACCGTCCGCCTTCCGATGTGAGGCTGCCCCGCAAAACCGTGCAGGGACAGGCGGGGATGCGCCCGCTATGGGATGCGTGTCCCCTGGGAGCGGCATGATGGACCGGTTCGAGATCGACGCGGGGGCCGAGGCCGGGTTCGACCCGCCATCCGGCCAGGAGGCGCTCTGGGCCGCGTTGCGGGCCGAGGCCGCCCGTGCCGCCGAAGCGGAGCCCGCGCTGCGCGGGTTGCTGGAACTCTCCGTGCTGCGCCACGAATCGCTGCGCCACGCCCTGGCCGCCCTGCTGGCCCGCAAGCTGGCCGAGACGCTGATGCCGGCCGAGCGGCTGGAGGACCTGGTGCGGGAGGCCGGCCCGGCCCTGGTGGAGCTGGCCGCCGCGGACCTTGCCGCGAATCGCCGGCGCGATCCCGCCGCGCGCGGCTGGCTGGCGCCCTTCCTCTACTACAAGGGCTTCCACGCCCTGACCTGGCACCGCGTGGCGCACGGCCTCTGGCTCGAAGGGCGGCAGGACCTCGCCCTCTACCTGCAGAGCCGCTGCGCCCTCGTCTTCGGCGTGGACATCCACCCCGCCGTCCCCGTGGGGCGCGGCGTGTTCATCGACCACGCGACGGGCGTGGTGGTGGGGGAGACGGCGGTGATCGGCAACGACGTCTCCATCCTCCAGGGCGTCACGCTCGGCGGCACGGGCAAGGAAAGGGGCGACCGCCACCCGAAGGTGCGGGACGGCGTCCTGCTCTCGGCCGGCGCGACGGTGCTGGGCAACATCGAGGTGGGGCGCGGCGCGAAGGTGGGCGCGGGCAGCGTGGTGCTGGCGAGCGTGCCGCCCTGCGCCACAGTGGCTGGCGTGCCCGCGCGCGTGGTGGGCTGGTGCCGGGAAGCGGTTGCGGCCCTCTCGATGGACCAGAGCCTGCCATCCGAGTCCTCCCCTTCCGCCTGATTCGTTACCAGGGGCGCATGGATGGGAATTTAGGGGACGGCAGCTACATACGCTGCCATGCTCATCTTCACACACCAAAGAAAGATGAGACCCCAAAGCGTTGGATTCTCGGTGCGTTTTTCGTCGCCGCCTTCGCCGGCATGGCCAGCACGGGCCATGCCGTCACCCCGGGTGCCGTCACGGCTTCCGTCTCGTCCGCGCGCGAGGCGGGCGTGGCCACGCAGGAGGTGGCGTATCGCCGCCACCATCACCGCCGCCCCCGGCATCACCACCACCGCCATGTGATGCCGCGCTGAGATCATCCCATCCGGCAGATGGAGGAAGGGCCCGGCGGGAGACTGCCGGGCCCTTCTGATTCGTGCTTCCCGTCAGACGTTGAAGCGGAAGAGCAGGATGTCGCCGTCCTTCACGACGTACTCCTTGCCTTCCACCCGCATCTTCCCGGCCTCCTTCGCCCCCTGCTCCCCGCCGAGCGCGACGAAGTCGTCATAGGCGGTGGTCTCGCAGGCGATGAAGCCGCGCTCGAAGTCGTTGTGGATCACGGCGGCGGCCTGCGGGGCCTTGGTGCCCCTCGTGATCGTCCAGGCACGGGCCTCCTTCGGGCCCACGGTGAAGTAGGTGATCAGGCCCAGCAGCTCGTGGCCGGCACGGATGATCCGATCCAGGCCACTGTCCTTCAGCCCGAGGCTGTCCAGGAACTCCACCCGGTCGTCCTCGGCCATCTGGCTGATCTCCGCCTCAATGGCGGCGGAAACGATGACGGCCTTGGCGCCCTGCGCCTTCGCCATCTCCTCCACGCGGGCGGAGAATGCATTGCCCGTGGCGGCAGATCCTTCCTCCACGTTGCAGACGTAAAGCACGGGCTTCGTCGTCATCAGCTGCAGCCGGGCGGCGGCGGTCTCCTCGCCCTTCGGCACGGCGGTGCGGGCGGGCTTGCCGGCGGAGAGAGCGGCGACGATCGGCTCGGCCAGCGCTACGAAAGCGGCGCTCTCCTTGTCGCCGTTCTTCGCCTTCTTCTGCGCGGGGATCAGGCGCTTTTCCAGGCTGTCCAGGTCCGCCAGCATCAGCTCGGTCTCGACCGTCTCCGCGTCCCGCACCGGGTCCACGCTGCCCTCGACATGGGTGATGTCCCCGTCCTCGAAGCAGCGGAGGACGTGGACGATGGCGTCCACCTCCCGGATGTTCGCCAGGAACTGGTTGCCCAGCCCCTCCCCGCGGGAGGCACCGCGGACGAGGCCGGCGATGTCCACGAACTCCAGGCTCGTCGGCACCTTCTTGGCGGACTTGCCGATGCGCGCCAGCTCGTCCAGCCGCGGGTCGGGCACGGCCACGCGGCCCACATTCGGCTCGATGGTGCAGAAGGGATAGTTGGCGGCCTGGGCGGCGGCCGTCTGCGTCAGCGCGTTGAAAAGGGTGGACTTGCCCACGTTGGGCAGGCCCACGATGCCGCAGTTGAAGCCCATGGCGGGGTGCGTCCGTATAGGTCGGGGGGTTGGGCGCTGCCCTTACGCCAGCCGGGGCGGTGATGCCAGCCCTGGAGGCCGGCGGAACCTGCCCGGCATCGCCCGTGTCGACATCACGAGACGCGAATTTTGTCGATAATCTGATTGCCTGCCCGCGTCCTGTCGCTAATCTCCCGCCGCCGCCAGACGTCCCGGCGCGCCACGTGACAGCCCGAAGGGCGCGCCAGGAGGAACGAGCCATGACGTCGAGGCGTCGGATTATCGGCGGCACCGTCGCCGCGGCAGCGCTGCTGCCCTTCTGGCCGGCGCGGGCCCAGGGCGCGCCGCTCTCCGTCATCGCCTTCCAGGGTGCGTCCAACTGGCCGATGTGGGTGGGGCTGGAGCGCGGGCATTTCCGCGACGAGGGGCTGAACGTCACCCTCGCCATCACCCCGAACTCCGTGGAGCTCGCCCGCGGCCTCTATGACGGCCGCCACCAGATCGCGCTCACGGCCGTGGACAACGTCGTCGCCTATGCCGAGGGCCAGGGCGAGGCGCAGCTTCCCGGCCCCTCCGACTTCTTCGCCTTCATGGGCATCGACGATGGCGTGCTGACGCTGATGGCCGAGCCCGGCATCAACTCCGTCGCCGATCTGCGCGGCCGCGGTCCCTTCGCGGTGGACGCGCTGACCACCGGCTACGCCTTCGCGCTGCGCGAGATGCTGCGCCGCGCCGGCGTGCCGGATGAGGAGGCGCCCTTCCAGCGCGTCGGCGGCCACGCCCTCCGCCTGGCCGCGCTGAGGGAGCGCCGCACCCGCGCCACCCTCCTCACCACGCCGCTGGACCTGATCGCCGCTGCCGACGGCTTCCGCCCCCTCGCCCGCGCGGCCGAGTCCCTTGGTGCCTATGCCGGGGTTACGGGCAACGCCCGCCGCGCCTGGGCGGTGGAGAATCGCGACACGCTGGTCCGCTTCATCCGCGCCTGGCGGCGCAGCGTGGACTGGATCGTGGCGCCGGAGAACCGCGCGCAGGCCGTCGCGCTGTTCCGGGAACGTCTCGGCGGCAACCTGGATCCGGCCATCGCGGAGGGCTCCACCGCCGTGCTGCTGGACCCGCGCCGCGGCATCCGCCGCGACCTCTCCATCGATCCTGCGGGCTTCGAGACGGTGCTGCGCCTGCGCTCCGAGCAGGCCGAGCCGCGCCGGGCCCTGCGCGACCCCTCCCGCTACATCGACCTCTCCTATCTCGAAGCCGCAGGCCGCGGCTGAGACCTGGCACGGACACCCGCATGACCGACGCGACCATCACCCACCCCGACGCCCTGCGCGCGGGCCAGGACTTCCGCTTCCCCAACGGGGCGCGGGTCGGGATCATCTTCAACATCGCCTTCGAGGGCTGGTCGCCCGGGCAGGTGCCGGGCATCGGCCCCATGGGCAACGTGCTGAAGCCGGGCTTCCACGATTCGAACGCCGAGTCCTGGGCGCGCTACGGCGCCACGCGCGGCATCTGGCGCGCGTTGGAAGTGGCGGCCCGCAACGACATCCGGACTAGCGTGATGACCAACGGCGTGCTGGCCGAGTTCTGGCCGGACACGGTACGCGCCGTGCACCGCGCGGGCCACGAGATCGTCGCCCATTCCTACGGCATGGACGTGATCCCCGTGTACCTGGACGAGGCCGGGCAGCGGGAGAACATCCGCCGCAACACCGGCCTGATCGGAGACCTGACCGGCGAGGCCCCCCGCGGCTGGATCAGCCCGCGCGGCACCGGCAGCCCCATCCACAGCCGCCTGCTGGCCGAGGCCGGCTACCTCCATCACGGCGACTGCAACGATGACGACCTGCCCTACCTGCTGCGGGAGCAGGGGGCGGAGATCGTCGCCATCCCCCTCATCATGGACGTGAACGATCTGCCGAGCTCCATCCGCTACGGCAACAGCGGGCGCGTGATGCTGGAGCAGTTCCAGGACGCCTTCGACGCGCTGCGCGAGCGCGAGACGCGGCCGGTGATGCTGGACGTGACGATCCACACCCATGTCTATGGCCGCCCTGCCGGCGCCTGGGTCTTCGACGAGATCATGCGCCAGGTGAAGGCGGCCACCGACGTGTGGCACGGCACCCGGCTGGAGGCGGCGGAGCACCTGCTGGCGAATCGCGGCTCGCTGACGGCCACGCCGCATGGCTGACCTCGGCACCTCCCGCCGCGCCCTGCTGGCGGGGCTGGCGGCTGCCCCGGTGCTCGGTGGGCGGGCCTTTGCCCAGGGTTCCTCGGGCCAGGGCGCATGGCCCGACCGGCCCGTGCGCCTCGTCGTCTCCTTCGCGCCTGGCGGGCCGGCCGACATCGTCGCGCGCATCGTGGGGGAGCGTCTCTCCCAGCAATGGGGGCAGGCGGCGGTGATCGAGAACCGTGCGGGCGCCGGCGGCAACGTGGGCGCCCAGCTCGTCGCCCGCGCCCGGCCGGACGGCACCACCGCCCTCGTCACCACCAGCGCCTTCGCGGTGAACCCCAGCCTGTCCCGCAGCAGCGGCTACCGGCCGGAGGAGCTGGCGCCCGCCGCCCTCCTCGCCTCCACCCCGAACCTGCTGGCGGTGCGTCCGGACTTCCCGGCGCGGAACATCGCGGAGCTGGTCGAGTACGCGCGCCAGAAGCCCCTGAACTTCGGCACGGCGGGGGTGGGCACCACGCCCCATCTCTCCGCCGAGCGCCTGTTCCGGACGCTGGCGAAGGTGGACGCGCAGCACATCCCCTTCACCGGCGCCGGCCCCGCACTGACGGCCGTGCTGGGCGGGCAGCTGGAGATGGCAAGCGTCGCCCTGGCCGCTGGGATGGAGATGGTGCGCCAGGGCACCGCCCGCGGCCTGGCCGTCACGGGCGCGCAGCGCTCCGCCGCCCTGCCGGACGTGCCGACCCTGGCCGAGCAGGGCTTCCCCGGCGTGGACGACGTGACCTGGACGGCCCTGTTCTTCCCCGCCGGCACTGCGCCCGCGATCGTCGCCAAAGCCAACGCGGACTGCGCGGCGGCCGTGGCCGACCCCGCGACCCGGCGCCGGCTGGAGGCGGTGGGGTTCGACGCCATGCACGGCAGCCCGGAGGAGGCAGCGCGCTACGTGGCCGAGGAGGTGCGCCGCTGGGGCGACCTGGTGCGACTGATCGGCGTGACGGTGGATTAGGGCAGGACGCGGCGGGGGTTTTCCGCCCCGCCGCGATCCGCCCTAGGCGGGCTGCGTCAGCAGCGCCACTCTCGTCATGAACTCCTCCGGCCTGTCCTCCGCCAGCAGCGGGCAGGCATCCGCCACCGCGTCCAGCAGCCGATCCAGCCACTCCGCATCCACCTTCGCGAAGTTGCCCAGCACGTGCCCATGCACCCGGTCCTTGTGGCCGGGATGGCCGATGCCCAGGCGCACGCGCCAGAAATCGGGGGAGGAGAAGGCGCGCTGCATGTCGCGCAGCCCGTTGTGCCCGGCGGCGCCTCCGCCCTTCTTCACGCGCACCTTGCCGGGGGCGAGGTCCAGCTCGTCGTGGAAGGCGGTGATGTCGGAGAGGGGGATCTTCAGGAAGGCGGCGGCGGGCTGCACGGAGTTGCCGCTGTCGTTCATGTAGGTCTGCGGCTTCAGCAGGACGATCCGCTGGCCGGAGATCGTTCCCTCGCTCGTCTCGCCCTTGAAGCGGCTGCGCCAGGGGCCGAAGCGGTGGCGGGACGCGATGCGCTCCAGCGCCATGAAGCCGATGTTGTGGCGCTGCTTCGCGTGCTCGGCGCCCGGATTGCCCAGGCCCACCCAAAGACGCATCCGGGGGTCTCCCAAACGGATGGGGCGCGCCGCTTGCGCGAGCGCGCCCCAAACTTGCGGTCAGCAGAGGCCAGGGCGAGTGAGCGCCCCGGCCCCGTGGCTTACTTCTTCTTCGCGGGCGCGCCCTTGCCGCCCTTGCCCTTCGCGTCGGCCGGGGTCGCGGCCGGGGCGGCCACGACGACCTCCTCAACCACCACCGGCGGGGCGACGGTCAGCACCACGAAGTCGCGCGGGATCGTCGGGCTGGTGCCCTGGTGATCCTTCACGTTGCTCCAGCGCAGCGTGTCACCGATCTCGGCCGCGGAGACGTCGAGCTCGAAGCGCTCCGGCACGTTGTCCGGGTCCGAGAGGACCTCCAGGTCGCGGCGGACCAGGTTCGGCACGCCGCCGGCCTTGATGCCCGGGGACACGTCCTCGCCCAGCAGCACCACCGGCACCTTCACGCGGATCTTCTGCCCAACGGCGAGCCGCTGGAAGTCCACGTGGATGGGCTGGTCGGACACGGGGTGGAACTGCACGTCGCGCATCAGGCAGCGCACGGGCGCCGCGCCGGCCACCGCCACCTCGTACAGGTGGGACTGCCAGCCGCCCTTGTGCAGCTCCTTCATCACGTCACGGGGGTCGAGGGAGAGGAGGGTCGCCTCCTGCTTCGCCCCATAGATCACTGCGGGGACAGAGCCCCCACGCCGGGTCGCGCGCGCCGCCCCCTTACCGGCCCGCTCGCGCGCCGCGGCCTCGATCCGGATGGTCTGGACCATTGCCGTCATTCCTTCGCACGTTGGGTTGTGTCATTCCGCGCTGCCGTGCAGGCGCGCGAAAGCTCGCCGGCCTCCAGGGGTGCCGGCGCGGGCGGGGTTTAGCGGCCTGGGGGGCGAAGGGCAAGCCGGAACGACCCCCCTCCCCGCCCCGGGACCGCCGGCGGTCAGTCCAGCTTAATCCCGCCCTCGCGGATCACGCGGCTCAGTCGGTCGGTCTCGTCCTGCAGGTCCTTCGCCGCCTCGGCCACGCCGCCGCCCACCGGCACGCCGCCGACCTCGATGATGCGCTGCCGCAGGGCGGGCTCGGCAAGCGCCCGGCGGAAGGCGGCGTTCAGCGTCTCGATCACCGCGGGCGGGGTGTTGGCGGGCGCCACCACGCGGAGGCGGGCGGAGTATTCCAGGCCCGGCACACCGGCCTCCCCCATCGTCGGAATCTCCGGCAGCTGCGGCGCGCGCTCGGCGCCCGTGACGGCCAGCGCGACCACCTCGCCGGAGCGGACCTGCGGCAGGGCGCTCGCCAGCGTGTCGAAGTAGAAGGCCACCCGCCCCGCCACGATGTCCGTCAGCGCCGCGGCGCCGGAGCGGTAGGGGATGGCCGTCATCTCCTGCCCGCTGGCCCGGCGGAACACCTCGGCGGCCAGGTGGTTGGAGGAGCCGGCCCCCGGCATGGCGTAGGAGAGGCCGCCCTGCGTTTCCTTCCCCTTGCGGATCAGGCCCTGCACGTCGGTCACGCCCAGGCCGCGCGGCACCACCAGCACCAGCGGCAGGTCGGCGATGGAAACCACAGGGGCCAGGGCGGCGCCGCGGAAGGGCGGCGGATCGTAGAGCGCCTCCACCGTGGCGCAGATCGGGGGGCAGACGGCCAGGGTGTAGCCGTCCGGGCGGGCCTGGGCGAGCGCGATGATCCCCACGGTCGCGCCGCCGCCGGCCCGGTTCTCCACCACCATTCCCTTGCCCAGGGCCTGGCCCGCCTGCTCCGCGAAGACCCGCGCCATCAGGTCCGTGCCGCCGCCCGGCCCGAAGGGGACGATCAGCCGGATGGGCCGGTCAGGGAAGGCCTGCGCCACCGCGGTGGTGGCAAAGCCGGTGAGAAGAGAGAGGCCGAGCACCAGGCGGCGCAGCTTCGGGGAACGGGGGAAGGGCATGGGTAGAGAACCTCGATGAAAGGCCGGCGGGCCGGCGCGGCGCCCGGCGTCATCAGGGCGCCGCGCTGGGTGCTCGGCCGGTGCCACGGGCCGGGCCCTGGTGTGGGGCCGCGTCGTTCAGCACGGGAAGGTTGCGTCAGCAAGCGTCGGGTCAGCAAGCGCCGTGCCGCCGCGGCACCCCGCGCCCATGGCTGGGTTCAGGCCGCCGCCCGTCCCCGCGTCTCCGGCATGGCGAGAAGGACCGCCAGCACGGAGAGCAGCCCCACCCCCGCCAGCATGGCGAAGGCCGTCGCGGCGCCGAACCACTCAACCGCCAGCCCCGCCAGGGTGGTGCTGAGCGTGCCTCCGATCCCCACGGCCAGCCCGAAGAGGCCGAGGCAGAGATTGAAGCGGTTCGTCCCGCGCGTCAGGTCCGCCGCCAGCAGGGGCAGCAGCACGCCCAGCCCGGCGGCGCTGATCCCGTCCAGCGCCTGCACCAGGATCAGCCAGGCCGGTCCCTCCACCAGCATCAGCAGCAGCCCGCGCACCGGCAGGGCCGCGAAGCCGATCAGAAGGGCGATCCGGCGCCCCCGGCTCTCCGCCAGCCGCCCGACCCCCGGCGCGATCAGCGCCATGATGAGCTGCGGCGCGATGATGCAGGCGGCGATGATGAGGTTCGCCTCGTCCCCCGCATTCCGCGTGACCTGCGTGCCGGCGAGCGGGAGCATGGCCGCGTTGGAGAGGGTGAACAGCCCGCAGCACAGGGCGAAGACGAGCACGCCCCGGTCCCGCAGCAGGGTGCCCAGCCCGCGCATAGCCCCCGCCTCCCTCTCCTGCGGCTCCGGCGGGTGCAGGTCCGCCCGGCGGATGGTGGCGAGCGCGACGAGGCTCGGGGCGCAGAGCAGGGCGGTGAGCCAGAAGACCGAAGCGCCGGAGAGCCAGGCCCCCGCCGCCCCGAGGAGCCCGGCCGCGACGCCGCTGCCCACCGCCGCGTAGCGCGCGTTGCGCCCGAGACGCTCCCCCAGATGCTCCCGCCCCACCAGGGCGAGGCTGATGGCGGCGATGGAAGGCCCCAGCACGCAGGAGGCGAAGCCGTGCAGCACCTCCGAGACCATCACCGGCAGGGTTTCCGGCCACAGGGCCAGCAGCAGCGCGGAGATGGCGATGGCGAGGAGGGCGGCGGCCGCGGCGAGGCGCTTGTTCGGCGTGGCGTCCACCAGCGCCCCGGCCGGCACCTGCATGACCATGGTGACGAAGGCACCGACGCTGAGGGCGAGGCCGATCTCCAGCTCCGTCCAGGCCTGTGCCGTGAGGTACACGGCGATGAAGGGCCCGAATCCCGTCTGGACGTTCGACATGAAGAAATTCAGCCAGTCGAGCCCCCGCCCGCTGCGCCCTGCCACCTGCATGTCGCCCCGGTCAGTTGCTCCGGGGTTGAGCGCCGCCGGGCGTGGGGGGTTGCGTCGCCGCCGGGGGCGGGGTGTCCGGGCCGGATAGGTCGTTGGGCCCGCCGTTCGGGGCCTCACCGGGGGCGCCAGCCGGAGTGCCAGCCGGAGTGCCAGCCGTTCCCGGCTCGGCGGGCGGGGCGGCGACCACCACCGGCTCGCCCTCCTTGTAGTCGGGGAAGGCGCGCATCTGGTCCCGCGTCAGCTCCAGCCGCACGATCTCTGGCGAGAAGCGCAGCGTGCGCCAGGCCACCGCCACGCGGCGCCGGCCGACGCCGAGGAAGCCGCCATAGTCCAGCACGGCCGCACGGGGCTGGCCGCCATCGTCCAGCAGCACGTTCACGATCCGCCCGACCACATCGCCGGACGGCCCGGTCACCTCCCGCCCGACGATGCGCTGCGAGGCCTGGCGCGGGAGTTCCTCCCGCGCGGCAGCCGGGCGTTGTGGCTGGGGCGCCTCCAGTGCCGGGGCGGCTGCCGGTGGAGGGGAGGTCTGCGCCATCCCTGCCGGCGCCTCGGCAAGGGCGAGCAGGAAGGCGAGCCGCAGGGCGCGGCGGTGGGGCGGAGCGCGCATGGCGGGCAGCCTAGCCCATCCCAGCCCCGGCACCGAAGGGGCGCGACGGCGGCGGCCCGCGATGGGTGCCGTGGCCGCATCGTTCAGGGGAGCGGCCCCTTGGGGAATGGCTTGCGTGGGCCGCCTACCGGTCCAACCACGGCAAGACAGGCGTGTGACAGGGGAATTGGGCCGGGCGAGGGCGGGATCGTGGCAGAACCGCAGGGCCGCCCGGGAGTGACGGCGGAGGGAGCCCCCCCCGCCGACACCCGGACAGGCCGGAGGATCAGGCCTCGGCGGGAACCTTCACTTCGGTCATCCAGCCATGCGGGTCATTGGACTTGCCGTACTGGATGGCCACGATCGCGTCGTAGAGCTTCTGGGTCAGCGGACCGGTCTTCCCGCCGCCGATGGTGATCGTCTCGCCCTTGTAGGCCAGCTCCCCCACCGGGGAGACGACGGCGGCGGTGCCGGTGCCCCACATCTCCTCCAGCGTGCCGTCGCGCCCGGCCGCCATCACCTCGTCGATGGAGACCTTCCGCTCGCTCACCTTCAGGCCCCAGTCGCGCATGAGCTGGAGGGTGGAGGCCCGGGTCACGCCGTCCAGGATGGTGCCGGCCAGCGGAGGCGTGATCACCTCGTCGCCGATCTTCATCATGATGTTCATGGTGCCGACCTCGTCGATCCACTTCCGCTCGACGCCATCCAGCCATAGCACCTGGGTGTAGCCCGCGCGCTCCGCCTCCTGCTGGGCGGAGAGGGAGGCGGCGTAGTTGGCCGCCGTCTTCGCCTCGCCCAGCCCACCCTGCACGGCGCGGACATGCGTGTCCGTCGCCAGGATGCGGACGGGCTTCACCCCCTCCTTGTAATAGGAGCCGACGGGGGAGCAGATGACGAAGTAGGTGTAGCGGTGCGCGGGGTGGACGCCGAGCATCACCTCCGTCGCCACCACGGTGGGGCGGATATAGAGGGAGGTGCCAAGCGCGCGCGGCACCCACTCGTGGTCCGCCGCCACGATCGCCTCGAAGGAGCGGCGGATCAGCTCCTCGTCCATCTCGGGGATGCAGAGGGCGCGGCAGGACTTGTTCAGGCGGCGCGCGTGGCGCTCGGCCCGGAAGATCTTGATGCTGCCATCGGCCTGGCGGAAAGCCTTCAGCCCGTCGAACACCGCCTGCCCGTAGTGCAGCACGGAGGTGGCCGGATCCATCTGCATCGGCGCGTAGGGCACCACGCGCGGGTCGTGCCAGCCCTGGCCCTCATCATACTCCATGACGAACATGTGGTCCGTCAGGACCTTGCCGAAGGAGAGCGAGGTGTCGTCGGGGCGCGAGAGCGGCGTCCGGGTGCGGGTGAAGGGGATGTCCATGCTGCTCATGACGCCGATATCCGCAATATTGTTGCTTGTGGGCCGATGCTAGCGCAACGCGCCGCCCGCCGGAAACCGCATCGGAGCATCCCACCCATGCGTCAGGGCAAGTGACCTAAGTAGCCGGCGCCGGCTCGTTGCCGGGGTCCAGCAGATCAGGCGGCAGGTCGCGGAGCACCCCCGCCAGCTCCCTCAGCAGCGGCGTGAGCGCCGAGGTCTTGCGCCAGAACAGGCCGATGCGGCGGCTGGGGCGGCCATCCTCGAAGCGCAGCAGGTGGAGGCGGTCGGAGTAGGCGGCCATGCCCTTCACGGCCAGGGCGGGCATCAGCGTCACGCCCAGCCCGGCCAGCACCATCTGGCGCAGCGTCTCCAGGCTGGTGGCGCGGAACTCGGACCCCTCCCCGGCGCCGGCAAGCTGGCAGACCTCCAGTGCCTGGTCGCGCAGGCAATGCCCTTCCTCCAGCAGCATGAGGGTGTGTTGCGCCAGCTCCTCCACCCGCAGGCTCTCCCGCGCGGCGAGGGGGTGATCGCGCGGCACGGCGAGAAAGAAGGGCTCCTCGAACAGCTCCTCGCAGTGCAGCCCGGCCTCGTGCACCGGCAGGGCGAGAATGGCGGCGTCCAGCTTGCCCTCGCGCAGGCGGGCGACCAGCGCGTCGCTCTTCTCCTCCGTGAGGAGGAGCCGCAGGTGCGGGAAGCGGGCCCGGACCTTCGGCATCACCTCCGGCAGCAGATAGGGACCGAGGGTAGGAAAGACGCCGAGGCGGGCCACGCCCTCCTCGGGCCTGCTGAGGCGCCGCGCCGCCTCCCGCATCCCCTCCATCTCCGAGAGGATCCGGCGCGCGCGCGCCACCGCGTCGCCCCCCGCCGGGGTCAGCATCACCTTGCGGCGCGTCCGCTCGAACAGCGCGACGCCCAGCTCCTCCTCGAGCTTGCGGATCTGGGTCGAGAGGGTGGGCTGGGCGACCAGGCATGCCGCGGCGGCGCGCCGGAAGTTCCGGTGGTCCGCCAGGGCCACGAGGTACTGAAGTTCACGCAGGTTCACGCACGCCTCTCCCGCCCTCCCTCCCCGGCTACTCCGGGGAGGGGACCCGAACCGCCGCTGCCGGCGGCCCTACGTCAGGCGGCCTTGGCCTGCAGCGGCTCCGAATCCTCGGCCGGGGCCGAGGTGCGGATGAGGTGGTCGAAGGCGGAGAGCGCGGCCTTCGCCCCCTCGCCGGCGGCGATGATGATCTGCTTGAACGGCGTGGTCGTGCAGTCGCCGGCCGCAAAGACGCCCGGCAGCGAGGTCTGGCCGTGCGCGTCCACGATGATCTCGCCGCGCGGGGAGAGGTCCAGCGTGCCGCGCAGCCACTCCGTGTTCGGGAGCAGGCCGATCTGCACGAAGATACCCTCCAGCGCGATCTCGTGGATCTCGCCGGTCACGCGGTTCTCGTAGGCGAGGCCCGTCACCTTCGTCCCGTCGCCCTGCACCTCGGTGGTGCGGGCGGAGACGAGCACCTCCACGTTCGGCAGGCTGCGCAGCTTGCGCTGCAGCACCTCGTCGGCGCGCAGCTTGGTGTCGAACTCCAGCAGCGTGGCGTGCTTCACGATGCCGGCGAGGTCGATCGCCGCCTCCACGCCCGAATTGCCGCCGCCGATCACCGCCACGCGCTTGCCCTTGAAGAGCGGGCCGTCGCAGTGCGGGCAGTAGGCCACGCCCTTGTTCTTGTACTCCTGCTCGCCCGGCACGTTCATCTGCCGCCAGCGGGCGCCGGTGGTGAGGATCACGGTCTTGGCCTGCAGCGTGGCGCCGCCGGCCAGTCGGAGGGAGGCCATGCCGTCCTCCACGTTCAGCTCCTCGGCGCGCTGCAGGTTCATGATCTTCACCTCGTTCTCGCGAACGTGGTGCTCCAGCGCCTGGGCGAGCTTCGGCCCCTCGGTGTGCGGCACGGAGATGAAGTTCTCGATCCCCATCGTGTCCAGCACCTGGCCGCCGAAGCGCTCGGCCGCCACGCCCGTGCGGATGCCCTTGCGCGCGGCATAGACCGCGGCGGCCGCGCCGGCGGGGCCGCCGCCGACGATCAGCACCTCGAAGGGCTCCTCGGCGTTCAGCTTCTTCGCCTCGCGCTCCGCGGCACCGGTATCCAGCTTGGCGACGATCTCCTCGACGCCCATGCGGCCCTGCCCGAAGACCTGGCCATTCAGGTACACGGTCGGCACGGACATCACCTGCCGCTGCTCGACCTCGGCCTGGAACAGCGCGCCGTCGATCGCGACGTGGCGGATGTTGGGGTTCAGCACCGCCATCAGGTTCAGCGCCTGCACCACGTCCGGGCAGTTCTGGCAGGACTGGGAGAAGTAGGTCTCGAAGGTGAACTCCCCGTCCAGCTCCTTCACCGCGTCGATGACGGCCTGCTCAACCTTCGGCGGGTAGCCGCCCACCTGGAGCAGCGCGAGCACCAGCGAAGTGAACTCGTGCCCCATGGGCAGGCCGGCGAAGCGGAGGGAGATGTCCTGGCCCGGGGAGGAGAGCGCGAAGGAGGGGGCGCGCTCGCCGTCGCGGGTCTCGGTGACGGTGATCTTGCCGGAGGCCGCCTGGATGTCGGACAGCAACTCCATCATCTCGCGCGACTTGGGGCTGTCGTTGACGGAGGCCGTGATCTGGATGGGCCGGACAGCCCGCTCCAGATAGGCCTTGAGCTGCGTCTTAAGGTTGGCATCCAGCACGGGGCGGGCTCTCCGGTCGGTAAGGGGGCGAGGGGCTGGTCGGGGGGATGCTGCCCGCCCCGGGAAAGGGGCGGGCAGCGGTACGCAGGTCAGATCTTGCCGACGAGGTCGAGCGACGGCGCGAGGGTGGCCTCACCCTCCTGCCACTTGGCCGGGCAGACCTCGCCCGGGTGGGCGGCGACGTACTGGGCGGCCTTGATCTTGCGGACCAGGTCCTCGGCATTGCGGCCGATGCCCTCGGCGGTGATCTCGACGGCCTGGATCACGCCCTCGGGGTCCACGATGAAGGTCGCGCGGTCGGCCAGGCCCTGGCCTTCACGCAGCACGTCGAAGTTCGTGGTGATCTGGTGGTTCGCGTCGCCCAACATCGTGTACTGGATCTTGGCGATCGTCTCGGAGGCGTCGTGCCACGCCTTGTGGACGAAGTGCGTGTCGGTGGAGACGGAGTAAACCTCCACGTCCATCTTGCGCAGCGTCTCGTAGTGGTCGGCCACGTCGCCCAGCTCGGTCGGGCAGACGAAAGTAAAATCGGCCGGGTAGAAGAAGAACACGGCCCAGCTGCCGAGCACGTCGTTTTCGGACACCTCGATGAACTTGCCCTGCTTGTAGGCGGTCGTCTTGAAGGGCTTGATCTTGGTGTTGATGTTGGCGGCCACTAGCGATCTCCTTTGCCTCAACGGCCCGGTCTTGCCGGTTCGCAGGTGCAAAATAGGTCAGGTCAGGATCACTTCCAAATAGATAAGTTTTCCGACGTTGATAGCCACCGTCTATCGATGGCGGCGCGGAGTAACTCTCGCGTCGTTCAGGGCAGGCCTGCCCTGGCCAAGGGTCCGCAGGGGCCGGCGCGCCTTCCCGAGTGAGCCGTTACAGGCGCCCCGGGCTGCGTCCCGTCCCCAAGCCAACTGGCTGCCCTCAACAGGAAATTGCGCGGCTTGATGCGGGTTCAGCGGCTTTCGCCGGACTCAACCCAGGCCCAGGGCTCCGTCCTCATCCGCCCGGCGGATGATCTCGGCGAACTCCGAGAGCGCGGCATCCGCGCGTGACGCGAGAAGATCCCGCGCCCGCTGGGTGGGCCGCAGCACCTTCAGGCGCCCCTGCTCCGAGACTGTCAGTTCCGCCAGCAGCAGTCCGCCCTGCTCCAACTCAGACACCACCCGCGACAGGGTCGGCGCGCTCAGAAGCCCATTGGCCCGCACGACGAGGTCCCGCAACGCAAGCTGCTCCCCGTGCAGCTCGGCCTGGATCACCTCAAGGCTGACCCAGAGGGCTTCGCGAGCCCTGTGCGGCGGCTCCGCCCCGAAGATCTCCCGGATCGCGACGAACTGGCGGCGAAGGGCTGCCAGATGCACGGCGACGACCGCCCGGGACGCGGCCGTGTCAGCGGCTCCAGCGTCATCGACGCTCGGCGGATTATCGGTGTCGGGCATGTCGGCGCGGGAGGTGGGGATAGATTTCTCTTTGGGAAGGCGCGTGAGTGCGGCCCGCCCCCATGGGGCTTCGGCGCACAACGCCGGAGCTGCCCCGAAGCATCACAGGACGGCGCCTTGGACTGATAACGGATTCGTTACATCTTTGTGAGCACCACCAAAGATGTTTGTTCATTTTGAACAACGTGGGTTAAAACCGAGGAGCCGGCGCCCCGAGAGAGTTGACGCGCCAGCAATCCCTGCAGTCAGCGGGAAGAGTTCAGTTCCATGGAGTCTAGCAAGATGCAGGAGAATCTAATCGGCAAGTCCACCGGATTGCAGGTCGACGAAACAGGCCGGTCTGATGCGCTTCATTACTGGCCGGGAAGAACATGGCCCCTGCCCGCTACTGCCGCGACATCACAAGCAACAGAGCACGCACTCCAGCTTTGCCGCAGCCTCTTCTCGGCCAATCAGGCGGCCGCGGATGCGTTCTATGATACGGCACGGCGCCAGCAGGAACTCACCTTTAAGCTGGCGCGCACGGCCCTGGATGCCTTCTCCCCTGCGGCGAATGGCAGCGCCGAGGAGCGCGGCCTCCCGTGGTCGAGGGTCATGGCCGGCTATGTGGAAGCCTATCACGCCGGCCTTGATGTCAGCCGGACAGTGGCCGGCGCCACTTTTCAGGCGATGCAGCGGACTCCGGCCAAGCTGACCGGTGGCAGGGTGGATGGAGCGGCGGCCTCATGATCCAGAGCTTCCTGCTTCACTCCGGCACCACGGTCCGGGAGCCCTCTTCCCTGGATTCCATCAAGATCGGTGCCTGCCTGGACCTGCAGCCCAACGGCCGCAGCCGGGTGGAGGTGCGGACGCCCGATGGGCGGCCGCTGGGGTGGCTACCGCCCGAGGATGCGCAGATGGTCACTGACCTGATCCACCACGGCGCCGTGACCACGGCACGGGTGATGGGCCTGATCCCAGCCTATGGGCGGTCCCGCGTGCAGATCAGCATCGAGGTCCAGCCCCAGGCCGGTTCCCTGCAGTGAGCGGAGCCCGGCAGCAACGCGGAAGCCAGGTACAAACCCGTTGAGGCCTGCGGCCAGGACGTGGCCGCGAGAACCGGCGCCGGCGTTGGACCGGCCTACAGAATCGAAGGCGCCGCCGGAGTCCCCCCCGGCGGCGCCTTGCCGTTCAGCGATGCCAGCCCTGGATCAGGCCGCGATGGCCTTCACCATGGTCGAGCCCAGGGAGGCCGGGCTGTCGGCCACGTGGATGCCGGCGGAGCGCATGGCGTCCATCTTGGCTTCCGCCGTGTCCTTGCCGCCGGAGATCACGGCGCCCGCATGGCCCATGCGGCGGCCCGGGGGGGCCGTGGCGCCGGCGATGAAGCCGACCACCGGCTTGTAGTTGGCGGAGCCGGGCTTATTCTCGCGGCCCAGGAACTCGGCCGCGATAATCTCGGACTGGCCGCCGATCTCGCCGATCATGACGATCTGCTTCGTCTCGGGGTCGGCCAGGAACATCTCCAGCACTTCCTGGAAGTCCGTGCCCTTCACCGGGTCGCCGCCGATACCGACGCAGGTGGACTGGCCGAGGCCGGCCGCCGTGGTCTGCGCCACCGCCTCATAGGTCAGCGTGCCCGAACGGGACACGATGCCGACCGAGCCGCGCTTGTGGATGTGGCCGGGCATGATGCCGATCTTGCAGGCTTCCGGCGTGATCACGCCCGGGCAGTTCGGCCCGATCAGGCGGGACTTGGAACCGGCCAGGGCGCGCTTGACCTTCACCATGTCCAGCACCGGGATACCCTCGGTGATGCAGATCACCAGCGGGACCTCGGCCGCGATCGCCTCCAGGATGGAGTCGGCCGCGAAGGGCGGCGGCACGTAGATGACGGAGGCATCGGCACCGGTGGCCTCCACGCACTCGGCCACCGTGTCGAACACGGGCAGGCCGATATGGGTCTGGCCGCCCTTGCCCGGCGTCACGCCGCCCACGTAGTTCGTGCCGTAGGCGATGCCCTGCTCGGCGTGGAAGGTGCCCTGAGACCCAGTGAAGCCCTGGGTCATGACCTTCGTGTGCTTGTCGACGAGAATGGCCATGTCAGGCAGCCTTCTTCACGGCGGCGACGACCTTCTGCGCGGCGTCGGCCAGGTTGTCGGCGGGGATGATCGCCAGCCCGCTCTCGGCCAGGATCTTCTTGCCCAGCTCGACATTCGTGCCCTCAAGGCGGACCACCAGCGGCACGGAGAGCGAGAGGTTCTTGCTCGCCGCCACGATGCCCTCGGCGATCATGTCGCACTTGGCGATGCCGCCGAAGATGTTCACCAGGATCGCCTTGACGTTGCTGTCCGAGGTGATGATCCGGAAGGCTTCCGTCACGCGCGCGGCGTTCGCCGTGCCGCCGACGTCGAGGAAGTTCGCGGGCGACGAGCCGTAGAGCTTGATGATGTCCATGGTGGCCATCGCCAGCCCGGCGCCGTTCACCATGCACCCGATCTCGCCGTCCAGCGCGACGTAGTTCAGGTCGTTCTTGACCGCGTCCAGCTCCTTCGGGTCCATCTCCGTGTCGTCACGGAGGGCCTCCAGGTCCTTGTGGCGGAACAGGGCGTTGTCGTCGAAGGACACCTTGGCATCCAGCGCGACGATCTCGCCCGCACCGGTCACGACCAGCGGGTTGATCTCGACGATCGCCATGTCGAGCGCCGTGTAGGCCTCGTACATCGCGGTCACGAACTTCACGAAGGTGCCGACCTGCTTGCCCTCGAGGCCCAGCCCGAAGGCGAGCTTGCGGGCGCCCCAGGGGAAGAGGCCGGAAGCCGGGTCCACGGCAACCTTCAGGATCTTCTCGGGGTGGTTCTCGGCCACCTCCTCGATCTCCATCCCGCCCTCGGTAGAGGCCATGATGGTGACGCGAGAGGTCTCGCGGTCCAGCAGGATGGAGAGGTACAGCTCGCGCTTGATGTCGCAGCCGGCCTCAACATAGACCTGGTTCACGACCTTGCCCTCGGGCCCGGTCTGCTTGGTGACCAGCGTGTGGCCGATCATCGCGGCGGCGGCTTCCTTGGCGGCCTCGGGCTTGACGACGCGCACGCCGCCCTTGCCGTTCGGGTCGTCCTTGAAGCGGCCGGCGCCGCGGCCACCGGCGTGGATCTGGCTCTTCACCACCACGACCGGCCCGGGCAGCTTCTTCGCCGCCGCCTCGGCCTCCTCGGGGGTCTTGGCCACATAGCCGTCCAGAACTGCAACGCCGTAGCGCTTCAGCAGCTCCTTGCCCTGGTATTCATGGATGTTCATGCGGGAACTGCCCCTCTGATCCGAAAAGGGCCGGGGTTTCCCCCGGCCCCGCTACCCTCGATCTTTCTCAGACGCCGAGCTTCTTGAAGTCCTCGACGAGCTTCTTCACCGCGTCGCAGGACTTCTCGAAGGCGGCCTTCTCCTCCGGCTGGAACTCGACCTCGACGATCTTCTCCACGCCGCCGGCACCGATCACCACGGGCACGCCGACGTAGAAGTCCTTCATCCCGTACTCGCCGTTCAGCATCACGGCGCAGGGCAGGACGCGCTTCTTGTCCTTCAGGTAGGCCTCGGCCATCGCCACCGCGGAAGCGGCCGGCGCGTAGAAGGCGGAGCCCTTCTCCAGCAGCTTCACGATCTCGCCGCCGCCGTTCGCGGTGCGGTTGACGATCGCGTCGATCTTCTCCTGCGTCGTCCAGCCCATCTTGATCAGGTCGGGGATGGGGATGCCGGCAACGGTGGAGTAGCGGGTCAGCGGCACCATCGTGTCGCCGTGGCCGCCGAGCACGAAGGCCGTCACGTCCTCGACCGAGACATTGAACTCCTGCGCCAGGAAGAGGCGGAAGCGCGCGGAATCCAGCACGCCGGCCATGCCGACCACCTTGTTCGCGGGCAGGCCGGACTTCTGCTGCAGCGCCCAGACCATCACGTCCAGCGGGTTGGTGATGCAGATGACGAAGGCGTTCGGGGCGTACTTCTTGATGCCCTCGGCCACCTGGCCCATCACGCCGGCATTCTTCGTCAGCAGGTCGTCGCGGCTCATGCCGGGCATACGCGGGAAGCCGGCGGTGACGATGATGACGTCCGCGCCCTCGATCGCTGCGTAGTCGGAGCCGCCGGACATGGCGCTGTCGAAGGAATCGACGGGGCTGGACTGCATGATGTCCAGCGCCTTGCCGGCCGCCACGCCCCCGAAGACGTCGAAGAGCACGACGTCGCCGAGCTCCTTCAGGCCGATCAGGTGGGCGAGCGTGCCGCCGATGTTGCCGGCGCCGATGAGCGCGATCTTGTTGCGGGCCATGGGGGGTCCTTCGAAGAGGCCACGTGGAAGGGGCCAAGGGGCCTGGGGACGTTCCGGCAGTGCCGTTTGCGGCACCTGCGAACGGGACGCGGGGTGGATAGACCCGGATTGGCGGCCCGGCAAGGCGGGACCCCTGAATGCGGTGCGGGCGCGGCCAGGGGGATCAACCCTGGGGCGGCGCCCGCCCCTGCCCTAGCGCTCCAGCCGGCTGACCAGGTCCCGCAGCAACCGATTGGTCTCGGCCTGCGCCTTCACCATCTCCGCCATGTGGTGGACCAGCTCGGCCATCATCATCTCGACGGAGCGGGTGGCGATCTCGGACATGACATTCCTCCGGGGTAGAGGAGAGAGCATCCCCACTCAGCGCAAACCCCGCAACTGACGATTGCGCGCTGCGGGCGGGCCTCAATCATCGGCCCGCCCGAATTGTTCTCAGATAAACCGGGTGTAACCGGGCCGGCTCACATCGGCATGCAGCGGAAGGTGTCGGAATGGCCGCGGGCCAGAACGGCCATGGTGCCGGCGGGGCAGTCCATCTGCTCGCCATCGGCCGCGGGCAGGCCGGTGAACCACACGCCGGAACGGCGCGGCGCCCCCTCGCCCCGCGCGCGGGACGGCTTGCCGGACTTCCAGCCGTTGGACGGCAGGGTGGAGGCGGAGGCCGGGGCGGAGAAGAGACCGACCGTGCGGAAGCCCGGGCGGCCGTGCAGCGCCACCTGGCGGCGCCCGGCAAAGTTGAAGACCTGGGCGCGGCTGGAAGCGATGCGCGCCTCGCGCCGGCCGGCGGCGCGGGCCTGGATGCGGCCTCCGCGGCTGGCGGTCACCACGCGCTCGGAACCCCGGGTGGCGGTGCGGATGGTGGCGCGGCCGGCCGAACGGGCCGGGGCGGCGCTGGCCGAGCGGCTCCGCGGCGCGGCCACGACCGGGCGGCGCGAGGCCGCGACGACCGGGCGCACGGCGGCGCGGGTCGGGGCGGCGACGCGGGCCGCCTTGCCGTGGGCGCGGGCCTCGGCGCGGCCGCCGGCGGCCTCGGCCGGCTGGGCGGCGGCAAGGGCCAGGATGGTGGCCGCCGCGATGGCGGCGCCCGGGACGCGGAACAAGCGCAGCATGTGAATTCTCCCCCGTTGTCCGGAACCGGATCCCCTCCCGGCGCCCTGCCCCCTCAGGCTAGCGCCGGCAAATCCGGTGCCGGGTTACGTCACGTCAGATGCGGCAGGGCCAGGTAATCCTGGCTCTGCATTTCCATGAGGCGGGAGGCGGTGCGCTGGAAGATCGCCGCCCCCTCACCCCTCTCGTAGAGCTGGTCCGGCTCGGCCTCGGCCGAGGCGACCAGCTTGCACCGATGCTCGTAGAGCGTGTCGATGAGCGTCACGAAGCGGCGGGCCCGGTCGAAGTTCTCCGGCCCCAGCCTGGGCACGCCGTCCAGCACCAGCGTGTGGAAGTGGGTGGCGATGGCGAGGTAGTCCGCCGCGCCGAGGAAGACGCCGCACAGCGCCTCGAAATCCGCGCGGGCCACGCCCCGGTGGGCCTGCGGCACCTGCACCTGCCGGCCGAGCACCGCGATCGAGCAGGGCTCGCCATGGGCCACGCCGGACAGCTCCAGGAAGGCAGCGTCCAGCGCGCGCGTGGCGCGGCCATCCACCGGCGTGTGCCAGGTGGGCAGGCCTCGGATGCGGTCCCGCCGATAATCCTGCAGCGAGGCGAGGTGCAGCACCTCCAGCCGCTTCTGGATCATGGCGATGAAGGGCAGGAAGGCGTCGCGGCCCGGCTTGCCCTTGAACAGGTCGGCCGGGGCCGTGTTGGACGTGGCGACCACCACCACGCCCCGGGCGAAGAGCGCCTCGAAGAGTCGGCCGAGGATCATGGCATCGGTGATGTCATGCACCTGGAACTCGTCGAAGCAGAGCAGCGCGGCATCGGCCACGATCGCGTCCGCCAGCGGCGGGATGGGATCGGCATGGGTGCCGTTCGCCTGCCGCCAGGCGTGGATGCGCCGGTGCGCGGACTGCATGAAGGCGTGGAAGTGCTCGCGCCGCTTGCGCCGCACGTCCGCCGTCTCGAAGAACAGGTCCATCAGCATGGACTTGCCGCGCCCCACCTCGCCGACGAGGTAGAGGCCGAGCGGCGGGCCGTCCGGCTGCTCGTCCACGGGCTTGCGGCGGAAGAAGCGGGAGAGCAGGCCGCCCGGCTCCTCCTTCGGCGCCTCCGGCTTCGGGTCGTAGCCGCGCAGGCGGCGCCACAGGTCCTGCAGCACCTCCGCCGCACGCTCCTGCGCGGGGTCGGCACGCAATGCGCCCGCCGCCACGCGGGCGCGGTAAAGGGGAAGCGGACCCTGGGAGACATCCGCCTTCACGGTCTGGGCCGGGGCGGAGGCAAGGGCCGGTGTGGGCGTGGTGCCGTCCATCGGGGCCCCGGTCTAGCCCGGTTACCCGGCCGCTCGCAACGCCGCGAGCCGTGTTGATTGGGTTTCAGTGTTGCAGGAAAGCCGTGAGGGTGGCGTGTCAGGAATGGCGGCTAAGCGCCTGTCACCACACCGCATTCCCGAAGGCGGAACAAGGAAGACCCCGCCGGGCGGGCCCGGCGGGGCATCCTTACTGCCACCATACGAAGGACGCGTCAGGCGTCCTGGAACTGCTTCATCGCGTCCATGTGGTTCATGGAGGTCTTGGCCTTGTTGCCCTCCACGGAGGCGATGGCCGAGAGCGGCAGGTAGTGATGCTTGCCGTCCTGGCTGTCGTTCTTCGTCAGCTTGATGCGGCTGCCTTCGACGTGGTCCACCGTGCCGACATGGTTCCCGCAGGAACCGACGACTTCCATGTGCTCCTTGATCTGCGAAGCATCGACCATGCTGCTCTCCTTCTTGCCGTGTCGGCGGTAGGAACGCGCCAGGGCCGGAAGGGATGCTCTCAGTCCGCCGTGATGCCTGCTTTCTGGACCACGGGGGCCCAGCGGGCGCGCTCGGCGGCGATGAAGCGGCCGAACTCCTCCCCCTTCATCGGGTAGGGCACCGCCCCCTCCCTCTCCAGGCTGGAGACGAGGTCCGGCGTGCCGAGGCTCGACAGGATAGCCTCCTCCAGCCGCGCCCGGATCGGCTCCGGCGTGCCGTGGGGCACGAGGATCCCGTACCACGCGGTAACACGGTAGCCCGGCAGGGTCTCCGCCACGGCCGGCACGTCGGACATGGAGGGCACGCGGCGATCGCCCGTGACGGCCAGCGCCCGCAGGTTGCCGCCCGCCACCAGCCCGGCGACCGATGGCAGGGTGGAAATCATGGCGGGGATATGCCCCGCGGCCACGTCAGTCAGCCCCGGGGCGGCGCCACGAAAAGGAACATGGGTTCCCTCCACCCCCGCCTCTTGCAGCAGCAGCGCCATGGCCAGATGCCCCGCCGCGCCATTACCGGGTGAGGCGTAGGTCATCGACCCTTTCGCCGCGCGGTACTCCTCGATCAGTGCGGCGAGGGAGCCCGCCTTCGTGCCGGGCCCGACGACGAGGACCAGCGGCGTCTCCGCCACCATCGCCACCGGGTCCAGCGCCATGCCCGGGTCGATCTTCAGGTTGCGGCCGAACAGGGTGGGGTTCACGGAGATGGGGCCCTGGTTGCCCATCAGCAGGGTGGTGCCGTCCGGCCGGGCGCCGGCCACCAGTTCCGTCGCCAGGTTACCGCCGGCGCCCGGGCGGTTCTCCACCACCACGGGCTGGCCCAGCGCGGCGTTCAACCGGGCGCCCAGGGCGCGCGCCACGGCATCCGTGCCGCCGCCCGGGGTATAGGGCAGCACCAGCCGCAGCGGGCGGTCCGGCCAGCCCGCCGGCGCCTGGGCCAGGGCCGGATCCGCGATGGCCGCCGCCAGCAGGCTCATCAGGAAGGCGCGGCGGGACGGGTGCATGGACGTGCTTTTCAGGGGTTCCTCTGCCACCAGCATGAAGGGAAAGGCGGCGGGGATGGCAAGCCCCGCCGCCCCTGCCCCTACTCGCGCCCGCCCACGGGCATGTAGAGCTGGCCCCCGTCGCGGTACTTCCGCGCCATCGCCTCCATCCCCTCCTTCTGCGCCTCCGCCCGCAGATCATGAGAGATCCGCATGGAGCAGAATTTGGGCCCGCACATGGAGCAGAAATGCGCCGTCTTGTGCGCCTCCTTCGGCAGGGTCTCGTCGTGGAAGGAGCGCGCCGTGTCGGGGTCCAGCGAGAGGTTGAACTGGTCCTCCCAGCGGAACTCGAAGCGGGCGCGGGAGAGGGCGTCGTCCCTGACTTGCGCGCCAGGATGGCCCTTCGCCAAGTCCGCGGCATGGGCGGCGATCTTGTAGGTGATCACGCCCGTCTTCACGTCGTCCCGGTCCGGCAGGCCAAGATGCTCCTTCGGCGTGACGTAGCAGAGCATCGCCGTGCCGAACCACCCGATCATGGCCGCGCCGATGCCTGAGGTGATGTGGTCGTAGCCCGGCGCGATGTCCGTCGTCAGCGGGCCGAGGGTGTAGAAGGGCGCTTCCCCGCAGACCTTCAGCTGCTTGTCCATGTTGGCCTTGATCTTGTGCATGGGCACGTGGCCCGGGCCCTCGATCATCACCTGGCAGTCCTTCGCCCAGGCGATCTTCGTCAGCTCGCCCAGCGTCTCCAGCTCCGCGAATTGCGCGGCGTCGTTGGCGTCCGCGATGGAGCCAGGCCGCAGCCCGTCGCCGAGGGAGAAGGAGACGTCATAGGCGCGGCAGATGTCGCAGATCTCCTCGAAGTGCTCGTAGAGGAAGCTCTCGCGGTGATGGTGCAGGCACCAGCTCGCCATGATGGAGCCGCCGCGGGAGACGATGCCGGTGGTGCGCCCCACCGTCAGCGGCACATGCGCCAGCCGCACCCCGGCATGGATGGTGAAGTAGTCCACGCCCTGCTCGGCCTGCTCGATCAGCGTGTCCCGGTAGACTTCCCAGGTCAGGTCGGGGGCGATGCCGCCCACCTTCTCCAGCGCCTGATAGAGCGGCACGGTGCCGATGGGGATCGGCGCGTTGCGGATGATCCAGTCCCGGATGTTGTGGATGTTGCGGCCGGTCGAGAGGTCCATCACCGTGTCCGCGCCCCAGCGGATGGACCAGACCATCTTCTCCACCTCCTCCGCCATGGAGGAGGTGACGGCGGAGTTGCCGATATTGGCGTTGATCTTCACCAGGAAGTTGCGGCCGATGACCATCGGCTCCAGCTCCGGGTGGTTGATGTTCGCGGGGATGATGGCGCGGCCGCGCGCGATCTCGTCCCGCACGAATTCCGGCGTCACGAAGTCGGGGATGGAGGCGCCGAAATCCTCCCCGTCCCGCGCCTCCGCCGCCGCGCGCTCGCGGCCCATGTTCTCGCGGATCGCGGCGTATTCCATCTCCGGCGTGATGATGCCGGCGCGGGCATAGGCGAGTTGCGTCACCGCCGCCCCGCCCTTCGCGCGGCGCGGCGCGTTGCGGATCGGGAAGGCGGGCGTCAGGCGCTCGCCGGTGGCGAAACCATTGTCCTCCGGCCGCACGTCGCGGCCCGCCACCGCCTCCGTGTCGCCGCGCGCCTCGATCCAGGCCGCGCGCGCCCGGGGCAGGCCGCGGGCGATGTCGATCACCGCCGCAGGATCCGTGTAGGGGCCGGAAGAGTCATAAACGGCGACGGGCGGCTCCCCCGCGCTGGGATGCACCGCGATCTCGCGCAGCGGCACCCGGATCTCCGGGTGCAGCTTTCCGGGGATGTGGACCTTGCGCGATGCCGGCAGCGGGCCGGTGGTGACGCTCGGGGTGGGGGTGAGACTATCGGGCATGGTGTCCTCCGAAAGGACCCAGCGCCGGAATCGGAAAAGGGTGGAATACGGCCATGGGGGGCCGCAGACCGCACCGTCCCTACGCCAGCATGAACTGGATCAGGTTCATCGGGTCACGGCGCTGCTTTCGCCAGCCGTATCTCAGCCCCTTGTCGGGACACCCCTGGTGAGGCGCCGACACTCCGCCCGCCGGGCGGCCCCTGTCAACCTAAAGCCCGGCCCCGCCATCGATCCCGATCGCCTGCCCCGTCACGTTCCGCGCGGCCGGGGAGAGCAGATAGGCCGCCATCGCCGCCACCTCCTCCGCCGCCGTGATCCGGCGCGTGGGCGTGCCGGCGGCGGCGGCCCCGGCATCCATCCCCAGCTCCCGCCAGCGCGCCCGGGCCATGTCCGTCTCCACCCAGCCCGGGCAGAGGGCGTTCGCCGTGATCCCGCGCGGCGCCAGCCGGAGGGCCAGGGCCCGCATCAGCCCGATCACCCCGTGCTTGGCGGCGGAATAGGCCACCTGGTCCGGCACGGCGCGCAGCCCGAGCACGGAGGCGAGGAACACGATCCGCCCCTCCCCGTCCGGCAGCACGGCTGCGGCGGCCTCCGCGCAGCGCCAGGCGCCGTCGAGGTTGGAGGCCATGATCCGGCGCCAGTGGCCCTCGTCCGGCTCGGGCGGGTCGCCGCCCGCCACGCCCGCGGCCAGGATGGCGGCGCCAATCGGACCGGCGGCCCCGAACAGGGCGCGGACGGAGGCAGGATCGGCCACGTCGCAGGGGATAAACTGCACGCCCTCCGCCAACGGCTCCTCCGGCGCGCGTCGGGCGGCGGCGATCACCGCCCTGCCCTGCCCGGCCAGAAGCCGCGCGCAGGCCAGCCCGATACCCCGCGTGCCGCCGGTGACCAGCACCGCGCTCATGCGGCGGTCGTCCCGCCATCCACGGGCATGACGATGCCCGTGACAAAGCTCGCATGGTCGGAGAGGAGGAAGGCCACCACTGCCGCGATCTCCCGCGGGTGGGCGAAGCGGCGCTGCGGCACGGCCTCGGTATAGACGTCGTCGCTGGCTACCCCGCCGCCCCCGCGCGCGGCCAGGTCGGCCAGCACGGCGCGCAGCATCGCCGTATCCGTGCTGCCCGGCGCGATGGCGTTGAAGCGCACGCCCCTTGCGGCGAAGTCCAGAGCCGCCGATCGCGTCATCTGCGCCAGCGCGGCCTTGGAGGCGCCATAGGCGGCGCTGGCGGGCTTGCCGATTAGTGCTTGGTCGGAGGCGATGTTCACCACCGCCCCGCCGCCCTTCAGCAGGTGCGGCAGCGCGGCCTGCATCACCGCGAAGGGCGCCAGCCAGTTGATCCGCATGATCCGCTCGGCCTCGGCCAGCGGCGTGTCCAGCAGCGTGCCGATGATCGTGTCGCCGGCATTGTTCACCAGCAGGTCCAGCCCGCCCATGCGCGCGGCGGCGGCCTCCACGGCAGGGGCGATGGAAGGGATGTCCAGCAGGTCGTGCTCCGGCCGGTCCAGCCCCTCCACAGTCGCGCCGCTGGCCTCCAGCGCCGCGACCACCGCCGCACCGATGCCGCCGCGATGGCCGGTGACGAGGGCGCGCTTGCCCTCCAGTCCTGTCTGCCGGATCTCCGTCATGACACCCCCCGATTCCGCCGCGGATGGAGCGGCGGAGCCGGGAGGGCGTCAAGCCGGGTCAGTCGGCGGCGGCAAGGACCACCGGCCGCCGCTCCCGCAGCAGCGCCGGGCCGGCGGCGAGGATGGCGGCCACCGGGAAGGCAAGCGCCACCCAGGGCAGGGCGCCGAGGCCGAGCCCGTAGTCGATGGCCAGCCCGCCCGCCCAGGCACCGAGCGCGTTGCCCAGGTTGAAGGCGGCGATGTTGAGGCTGGAGGCGAGGCTCTGCCCCGCGCCCTCGGCCTTCCGCAACACCCAGATCTGCAGCGGCGCCACGGTGGCGAAGCCCGCCGCACCGAGCAGGGCAGCGATCACCACCGTCGCAACCTGGCTGTGCATGGCCGGCGCCATGGCCGCCAGCACGGCCGCCAGCGCCGCGAGCGAGCCCAGCAGGGCCAGCGGCAGGTTCCGGTCCGCCACGCGCCCGCCGACGATGTTCCCCACCACCAGCCCGGCCCCGAGGACGAGGAGGATGGGCGAGACCGCCGCGTCGCTGAACCCCGCCAGCTGCGTCAGCATCGGCGCGATATAGGTGAAGACCGCGAAGACCCCGCCGAAGCCGAGCACGGTGGTCAGCAGCGCCAGCAGCACCGGCCCGCGCGCCATGGCCCGCATGTCCGCGCGCCAGTCGGAGGGCTCGGGCGCCCCGTCCTCCTTCGGGATGAAGCGGGCGATCACGGCAATCGCCGCCAGGCCGACGATCGTCACGGCCCAGAAGGTGGCGCGCCAGCCCAGGTGCTGCCCCAGCCAGGTACCGGCTGGCACGCCGAGGATGTTGGCCACCGTCAGCCCCGTGAACATGGTGGCGATGGCGGAGGCCCGGCGGTCCGGCGCCACCAGCCCCGTGGCCACCACCGATCCCACCCCGAAGAAGGTGCCATGGGCGAAGGCCGTCAGGATGCGGGCGGCCATCAGCGTCGTGTAGTCCGGTGCCAGCGCGCAGGCGAGATTGCCGACCGTGAAGATCACCATCAGCCCGAGCAGCGTGGCCTTGCGCGGCCAGCGCGCCGTGACGGTGGTCAGGATCGGCGCCCCGACCACGACGCCGAGCGCGTAGCCGGAGATGAGGAGCCCGGCAGAGGCGAGGGAGACGCCGAGATCGCCCCCCACCTCCACCAGCAGCCCCATGATGACGAATTCGGTGACGCCGATGCCGAAGGCACCGACCGTCAGCGCGTAGAGAGCGAGAGGCATTGGGATGGTTCCTGCGTGACCGACACCGGGCCGGCCGTTCGCGAGGCCAAATGGACGCCCCCGGCCCCGTGCCATAGACTATCGATCGGCAAATCACCTGTGACGTGAACTCACATGCCCCGATCGGAGGTAAACCGCGCCGCGGAGATGGAAGTCTTCGCGCGCGTGGTGGAGGAAGGCGGCTTCTCCGCCGCCGCGCGGGCGCTGGGGCTCACGCCCTCGGCCGTCAGCAAGCTTGTGGCCCGGCTGGAGACACGGCTCGGCGCCCGGCTGGTGCAGCGATCCACCCGGCAATTCGCCCTCACGCCCGAAGGCCAGGCCTTCCACGAGCGCGCGGTGCGGATCCTGGCGGAGATGGAGGAGGCGGAGCGCGCGGCGGCGGCCGGGGAGACGCCGGTGGGGCTGATCCGCGTGAACACCAGCGCCACGGTGAACACCCACCTCCTCGCTCCGGTCCTGCCGGAGTTCCTGGCCGCCCACCCCGGCATCCGCCTGGACCTCGTCCTGACGGACCGGGTGATCGACCTGGTGGAGGCGCGGGTGGACGTGGCAATCCGCGCCGGGCCCATGCCTGAATCCCGCCTGCGCGCCCGCAAGCTGGGCGAGACCCGGCTGGTGGTCGTGGGCTCCCCCGCCTATCTCGCCGCCCGCGGAATTCCGCGCCGCGCGGCCGACCTGGCCGCGCACGAGCTGCTGGGCTTCGGCTACGCCCGCGCCGTGCAGGACTGGCCCTTCATGGAGGACGGGCGGCGGGTCGGGGTGAAGGTGGCGGGGCGCCTGCGCGCCAGCGACGGCGAGGGGCTGCGGCAGCTCGCCCTGCATGGCGCCGGGCTGGTGCGGATGGCGGGCTTCTGCGTGCGGGAGGACATCCTGGCCGGCCGGCTGGTGCCGGTGCTGGAGGAGGCGAGCGCCGGCGACCTGGAAGCCTTCCACGCCGTTCATGCCGGGGGCACCGGGCCGATGCCGGCCCGGGTGCGGGCCCTGCTGGACTTCCTGGCCGCGAATGTCCGCATCCCCGACGCGCCGGGGCTGGCGGTCTGACCTCCCCGAGCGCGGCCCGGCACCCTATCTGCGGTGGCGCATGAGCATCCCCGACGCCATTCCCCGAACGGCCCTCGTCACCGGCGGCGCCAAGCGGATCGGCCGCGCCATTTCCCTCGCCCTGGCCGGGGCGGGCTTCGACGTGGCCCTGCACTACCATGGCAGCGCCGGGGAGGTGGAAGGCACGGCCGGTGACATCCGCGCCCTCGGCCGCCGCGCCGCGACCCTCCGCGCCGATCTGGGGCGGGAGGAGGAGGTGGAGTCGCTGATCCCAGATGCCACCGCCAAGCTCGGCCCGGTGGGCGTTCTGGTGAACAACGCCTCTCTCTTCGAGCGGGACGAGTGGGACACGGCCACGCGGGAGAGCTGGGACGCCCATATGGGCCCGAACCTCCGCGCCCCCTTCGTGCTGACCCAGGCCATGGCCCTCGCCCTGCCCGATGGCGCGGAGGGCGCGGTGGTGAACATGCTGGACCAGCGCGTCCTCTCCCTCACCCCGCATTTCGTCTCCTACACGATCACCAAGGCCGGGCTCTGGGCGCTGACCCAGACCATGGCGCTGGCGCTCGCGCCCCGAATCCGGGTGAACGGCATCGGCCCCGGCCCCACGGTGGCCAGCGCCCGCCAGAGCGAGGCCCAGTTCCGCGCCCAGTGCGAGAGCACGCCGCTGCGCCACGGATCGAGCCCCGAGGAAGTGGCGCGGGCGGTGCTGGCCATCCTTTCCCTGCCGGCGATGACGGGGCAGATGATCGCCCTCGACAGCGGCCAGCACCTCCAGTGGTCGCCCGCCCGCGCCCAAGGGGGGCCAGAAGAGTAGATGCCAGGAATGACGGCCTATATCCCGGACGCGGCCCGCGGCCTGCGCCGCGTCTTCGTGCGGGACCTGATGGTAGAGGCACGGCTGGGCGTGCTGCCGAAGGAGGTGGTGCCCCAGCGCGTGGTGATCGGCATCGAGCTTCTGGTACGGGACGACGCGGCCCCCGCCGGCATCGGCCCGGACCGGCTGGAGCGGGTGGTGGACTATGGCGTGATCGCTGACCGGGCGCGTGCGGTGGCGACCACCGGCCACACCCGCCTGGCGGAGACCCTGGCCGAGCGGATCGCGGTGGCCTGCCTGGAGGACTCCCGGGTGGAATCCGTCCGGGTCACGGTGGAGAAGCCGGATATCCTGCCCGATGTGGGCGCGGTGGGGGTGACCGTAGAGCGCCGCCGAAACTGACTCGGGACTGTCACGGGCCTGACTTTGTCAATGGCATCGCGCCGAAGTGACGGCAAACCATCCCCCGGCCGGAAAGATTGGGCAGGGGGGCTGGCGGAACGGCCTCGTGAGGTCAATGTGAACGAAGCATGAAAGCCGGAAACTATCGGAGACGTCGCGAAATCAACAGCTTATGTGATTGCATAGAATCTGGGCAGGCGCGTCAGGACCCCTTATCTGCCTTGGCCTTCGACGCTCACGCGACCTCCCTTCCACAGGGTTATCCACAGGAGTCGGGGACAACCCCGGGAGACCCGAGAGAAACCCAACGGAAACAAGCCTGATGGCCTTCTCCAACGAGCAGACCACGCCCCTGGCCCCCATGGAGGGTCGTGAGGTGATCGAGCGGGCGCTTCTCACCCTGCCCTTCTCGCCGGGCGTCTACCGGATGCTCGATGCCAAGGGGGACGCGCTCTATGTCGGCAAGGCGCGCAGCCTGAAGAAGCGCGTCTATGCCTATACCCAGGTCCATAAGCTGCCGGACCGGCTGAAGCGCATGGTCTTCGAGACGCGGCACCTCGAAGTCATCACCACGGCCTCCGAGGCCGAGGCGCTGCTGCTGGAGGCGAACCTCATCAAGCGGCTGCGGCCGCGCTACAACATCGTCCTGCGGGACGATAAGTCTTACCCGTGGCTGGTGATCACGGAAGATCATCCTTACCCGCAGATCTCCAAGCATCGGGGTGAGCGGCGCAAAGGCGCCTCCTACTGGGGCCCCTTCGCCTCCGCCTGGGCGGTGAACCAGACCCTCACCGCACTCCAGCGCGTCTTCCTGCTGCGCTCCTGCCGGGACTCGGTCTTCGACAACCGCACCCGCCCTTGCCTGCTCCACCAGATCCGCCGCTGCTCCGCCCCCTGCGTCGAGCGCGTGACGAAGGAGGAGTACGGGGAGCTGGTGCGGGAGGCGACGCAGTTCCTCTCCGGCGAGACCCCCTCCATCCAGAAGCGCCTGGCGAAGGAGATGGAGGAGGCGGCCGAGCGGCTGGAGTTCGAGCGCGCGGCGGCCATCCGGGACCGCATCCGAGGCCTGACCCACGTTCAGGGCCGCGACCGCATCAACATGGAGAATGTGGGCGACGCCGACGTGGTGGCGTTGCACATGGCGGCCGGCCAGGCCTGCGTGCAGGTCTTCTTCTTCCGGGGCGGCCGCAACAACGGCAACCGCCCCTTCTTCCTGAGCGGGATGCGGGCGGACGCGGAGCCGGCGGAGGTGATCACCGCCTTCCTCGGCCAGCTCTACGACGACCTGCCGCCCCCGCCGATGGTCCTCGTCTCCCACGAGCTGCCGGAGGCGGCGCTGGTGGCGGAGGCGCTAACGCTTCGCGGCGACCGCAAGGTGGAGGTCCACCACCCCAAGCGCGGCGACAAGCGGTCCGCCGTGGAGCACGCCCAGACCAACGCGCGGGAGGCACTGGAGCGCAAGCTGGCGGAGGGCGCCGCCCAGGGCGAGCTGCTGGAGGGGGTGGCGAAGGTCTTCGACCTGTCCTCCACCCCCGAGCGGATCGAGATCTACGACAACTCCCACATCCAGGGCACAAACGCCTACGGCGTGATGGTGGTGGCAGGGCCGTCCGGCTTCCTGAAGAACGCCTACCGCAAGTTCTCCATCCGGGGTGAAGGCGTGGTGCCCGCCAAGGGCAGGAAGGCGGCGGATGCCACGGGCACCGAGCCCCTGGCGGGCGAGGACGTGGCCGCCCTGGCCCACGACGCCGCCGGCCGCACCGCGCTGAAGTCCACCGGTGGCCCGCGCGGCGGCGACGACTTCGCCATGATGCGCGAGGTCTTCGAGCGCCGCTTCGGCCGCGCCCTGAAGGAGGACCCGGAGCGCGAGAGCGGCACTTGGCCGGACCTCGTGCTGATCGATGGCGGCCTGGGCCAGCTGAGCGCGGCGCGGGAAATCCTGACGGAGATGGGGATCCACGACATCCCCCTGGTGGCCGTGGCCAAGGGCCCGGACCGCGACGCGGGGCGGGAGTGGTTCCACCGCACGGGCCATGACCCCATCCAGCTGCCGCCGCGCGACCCCGTTCTCTACTACCTGCAGCGGTTGCGGGACGAGGCGCACCGATTCGCCATCACCACCCACCGCGCCGGGCGGTCCAAGAGCCTCGTGAAGAGCGAGCTGGACGACATCCCCGGCGTGGGCACGGCGATCAAGCGGGCCCTGCTGAACCATTTCGGCTCGGCCCGCGGGGTGCGGAATGCGGCGCTGGAGGACCTCCAGAATACCCCGGGCATCGGGCCTTCCGTCGCGAAGCGGATCTACGAGCACTTCCACCCCGGCACGACCGGCCCGCTGGAGCCGGTGCGGCCGCGCGGCGGAAGGCGGGCCAAGGCGGCCGCCGTGGACGCGATCGCGGAAGCACCGGACGAGGCGCCGCCGGGGGAGGCGGAGCCCCCTCCCCTGGCACCGGACGCGGCGGGGCACGAGGTGGAGGGATGAACCCACCCCGCGTTTCCCCCGGCGCCGATCTGGGCTAGGGGTTCTGCAAGGAGCCGCGGATGCCCACCGACCTGCCGAACCTGCTGACGCTCTCCCGCATCGCGGCGATCCCGCTGCTGGTGGCGCTGATGTTCCTGCGCTCGCCGGTGGGGGACCTCCTCGCCTGCGCCGTGTTCTCGGCCGCCGCCATCACGGACTACTTCGACGGCAAGATTGCGCGTGAAAGGGGCTCCCTGACCGCCTTCGGGCGGATGCTGGACCCGATCGCGGACAAGCTGCTGGTCGGCGCGGCGCTGATGCTGCTGGCGGGGATGGACCGGCTCTCGCCGCTCGGCCTGCTGCCGGCCATCGTGGTGCTGCTGCGTGAAATTCTCGTTTCCGGCCTGCGGGAGTACCTGGCGGGGCTGCGGATCGGCCTGCCCGTGACCCGGCTGGCCAAGTGGAAGACCGGGTTCCAGATGGGGGCCATCGGCACCATCGTGGCAGGGGATAGCGGGGCCTCGGTCATCGGGCTGGGCTTCCTGCCCGTCTCCTGGCTGGGCGAGGCCGGGCTCTGGGTCGCGGCCGCGCTCACGTTGCTGACGGGGTGGGACTACATGACGGCCGGGATGCGCCATGCGGCGGCCGAGGACCTCTCCCGCCCTCCCGCCCGGCAGGAAGGCGGGCGGGCCGGGTAGAAACCGGCGCGGCGGAGGGGCATCCTGCGCCGAACGACTCAACAGGACACGCGGCCGGCCTTTTCTCTCCGGGCCGGCCGGAAAGGGTACCAACCATGGATCGCCTTCGCCCCGGCCCGGCCGGGCGCCTGATGGCCAGCCTGCCGCTGGCGCTGCTGCTCGGCGGCTGCTTCGGCCTCGGCGATATCGACATGGCCCCGTTCGGCCGCACCGACCCGATCGGCGCGCCGGACAGCCTGACGGTCCGCCGGGTGATGGGCACCGAGCTGGACGTGCCGCCCCTTCTGCCGGAGCCGGGCAATGTCTGGCCGGCCGAGGAGGCGCCGCGCGCGACCCTGCAGAACCCGGACGCCGCCACCGTGCCCCCGCGGGAGCGCGAGCCCTCCGAGGCGCTGGAGCGGGCGCGGCAGCAGCGCGGCCCCGCGCCGCTGGGCCGCGCGCCCAACGCCACGGAACCCGGCCCCGCCGTGCCGCCGGAGGCCGCGCCCAACCCCCGCGCGCCCCTGCCCGGCACCGTCACCCCCCGCCGCCGGGGCAGCAGCGGGGAACCGCTGGCGCCGCTGGACCCGCCGCCCCTGCCGCGCCAGGGCGTGCCAAGCGGCGTTCCGCCCGTCCCGCCGCCGCCGCGGGTCGAGGGATCGACCCTGCCCACGCCGGGCGGCCCGCCCGCCACCATCGGCAACAGCACGGGCAACATCGGCTCCTTCACCCAGCCGGGGGTGGGTACAGGCACGGCCATCCGCCAGGGCAACACGACCACCCTCTTCGGGCCGGACGGCTCGGTGCAGGTGGTGCCGACGCCTTGATTCCCCTGTCATGATCAAGGTCCTGTACTTCGCCTGGCTCCGCCAGCGCACCGGCACGGGGGAGGAGGAACTCTCCCTCCCTGATGAGGTGCGCGACCTCGGCGGGCTGATGCGCTGGCTCGCCGCGCGCTCCCCGGGCCATGCCTCCGCCTTCGCCGACCCGGCCCAGGTGCGGATGGCCGTGAACCAGGAGTTCTGCGGCCCGGAGCACCCCGTGAAGGCCGGGGACGAGGTGGCCTTCTTCCCGCCGGTGACCGGTGGTTGAGATGACTCCCTCCATCCGCGTGCAGGAGGCGCCCTTCGACCTCGCCGCCGAGACCGCCGCCCTTTCGGCGGGGCGGGTGGATGTCGGCGGGATCGCCAGCTTCGTCGGCCTCTGCCGCGCCGATGACGGGCTGGAGGCGCTGGTGCTGGAGCACTATCCCGGCATGACGGAGCGGGCCATCGCCGGCATCGTGGCGAAGGCCGGGGAGCGCTGGCCGCTGACGGGCTGCACCGTGATCCACCGCGTCGGCCGCATCCTGCCGGGCGAGGGCATTGTGCTGGTCCTGGCCGCAAGCCGCCACCGCGTGGCGGCGCTGGAGGCCTGCGCCTTCCTGATCGACTGGCTGAAGACCCGCGCGCCCTTCTGGAAGCGGGAGGAGTTCGCGGGTGGGGCGGACCGCTGGGTGGCTGCGCGCGAGGAGGACGAGGCGCGCACCCGGGATTGGGGCTGAAGGCGCTTCTCTCCGTCCTGGCGGGCGGGCTGATGCTGTGCTGGCCCGCCATCCTCAACGGCTACCCGCTGCTGTTCAGCGATTCCGGCGCCTTCCTGCACCAGACGCTCGGCCCGCTGATGCTCTGGGACAAGCCCTGGATCTACGGGCCGCTGGCCTTCCTCTTCCACTGGCACCGCTCACTCTGGCCCGTGGTGATCGCGCAGGGGCTGATGCTCTCCCACCTGCTCTGGCTCGCCCTGCGGGCCTTCGGCGGCGGGGCCTCGCCGGGGCGGCACCTCCTGCTCTGCTCGGTGGTGGCGATGCTGACGGCCATGCCCTTCACCGTCTCCCTCGTCATGCCGGACGTGTTCACCCCCGCCGTGGTGCTCGGGGCACTGCTGCTGGGCTTCGGGCGGGCGGCGCTCTCACGCGGGGAAGCCGCCTGGGTGACCCTCCTCATGGCGCTGGGCACGGCGACGCATCTCTCGCACCTGCCGGTGCTCGGGGCGCTGGCGGTGGTGTCCCTCTTGGCAGGCTGGCGCGCGGCGGGGCGGGTGGCGCTTCCGCTGGCCGGGGCCGTTGCGCTTCTGCTGGCGACCAACCTGGCGGGGCATGGGCGGCTCGCCCTGTCCCCCTACGGCGGCACATTCCTCATGGCGCGGCTGGTGGCGAACGGCACGGCCATCCGCACCATCGACGCCGCCTGCCCCGAGGCGGGCTGGGCCCTTTGCGCCTTCAAGGGGCGGCTGGAGCCCTATGGCCCGGAGGCCTGCCGGATGCAGGCCTGCCCGCGCGAGCTGCTGCCGAGCGACATCCTCCTCTGGGAGCCCGGCAGCCCGATCAACACGGACGAGAACGGCCGGCCGCGCGACTTCGGCGGCCGGGCCCTGTCCGGCGAGGCCGGGCAGATCATCCGGGAGACGATCCGGCGCGAACCCCTGACCGTGGCCTGGGACGCCGCGAGAGACACGCTGGCGCAGCTGCTCGCCAACCGCGTGGGCGACACGCTGGAGCGCCGGCACATCGGCGAGGGCGTGCTGGGCCGGATCCAGTCCTTCGGCGCGGCGGAGGCGGCGCGGTTCCAGGCCGGGGCGCAGTGGCGCGGGGTGCTGCCGGAGATGGTGGCGCCCCTGTTCTGGGTGCAGGGGCCGGTGCTGCTGCTGGGGGCGATCGCGCTGGCCGTCTTGGGCTGGCGGGGGCGGCGCGACCGGGCCGCGCTGGGGCTGGCGCTGGGGATCGGCATCGGGATCCTCGCCAACGCCTTCGCCACCGGGGCACTCAGCGGGCCGCATGACCGCTATGGGGCCCGCCTGGCCTGGGTCGTGGTAGCCGGCGCGATCCTGCTGGCGATGCGGGCCGGGATGGCCCGCCAGCACGCCCCTTCACCCCCCGGGCCGCAGGACCAGCGCCCGCATCGCTGAGCGCGCGAGGGGGCGCTACAGGCCCAGTTCGCTCAGGCCGGAGTGGTTGTCGGGCCGTCGGCCCAGCGGCCAGCGGAACAACCGGTTAGCCTCCTCGATCGGCATGTCGTTGATGGAGGCGATTCGCCGGCGCATCAGCCCGGCCTCGTCGAACTCCCAGTTCTCGTTCCCGTAGGAGCGGAACCACTGCCCGCTGTCGTCGTGCCACTCATAAGCGAAGCGCACGGCGATGCGGTTCCCCTCCTGCGCCCAGACCTCCTTGATGAGCCGGTAGTCCAGTTCCCGCGCCCATTTGCGGCGCAGGAAGGCGGTGATCTCCTCCCGCCCCAGGATGAACTCCGCGCGGTTCCGCCAGCGGCTGTCCGGCGTATAGGCGAGGGCGACGCGATCCGGATCCCGGCTGTTCCAGGCATCCTCCGCCATGCGGGCCTTCTGCGCCGCAGTCTCGGGGGTGAAGGGAGGGAGTGGCGGACGCGACATGGGCGAGGCCTTCTGCACCGTTCGAGAGGCAGCAAACCCGGCGCCCGGGAAGGCCGTCAACCCGGACCAGAGCCGACCCCGTTCCGGTGGAATCGCCGGAACGGGTGAATCGGCCGAGCAAACGATGGGCTTGAGCAGTTGCCGTGAGCGGAGGCGAACGGAAACCGCCCTAGCGGCGCAGGCAGGCCATGCGCGGCCGCGGGTTCCGCATACGGGGCACCGGCACCGGCCGGCTCACGCCCGGCCGCATGAAGCGGCGGGCCTCGGCCGGGCCGCCGATCAGCAGGGCCGGCTGCAGCCCGGGGGCGCAGAGCCCGGCCAGGCCGCTCATTGGCGGAAGCGGCACCGCGCCCCCCCGGCCCCAGGCCACGCCGAGCTGGGCGAGCGCCACCCGGCGGTTATAGGCCGCGCCGCGCTCCGGCTCCCCGGAATGGTAGCGGCCGATGGCGATGCCCCAATCCGCGGCGCCACCGCGCAGGCTGTTCAGGAAGCGTGCGGCGTAGCGGGCGTTGGTAACAGGATCGAAGGCGGCGTCGAGGTTCGGGAAGGCGCCGGGGTGGTACATCAGGTTCACCTGCATGCATCCCACGTCGATGGAGCGCACGCCGCGGGCCTGCAGCGCGGTGACGGCGGCGATCGCGGCGGCCTTGGTGGGGGCGGAACGCCCCTCCCCTTCCGCGTTCCAGGTCCATGGCCAGGGCTCCGGCCGGCCGGAGGGGGCGGCGCGCCCGCTCTCCACCAGGGCGATGGCGCCCAGCAGGCCGGGCGGGATGCCGGAGCCGGGTTCCACGGCCGCGATCGCGCGACGGCAGACGGACCAGTCATCCGCCGGCGCAGCCGGCTGCGCCCGGGCGCCCGGCGGCGCAAGGAGGGCGGCGCCCAGCAGGAAGGCGGCAAGGGGGGCGCGGCGCATGCGGGCGGAGTTCGGCCCGCCGGGCGCCCGGGTCAAGCCGGGATCAGCTCGTGGCGGCGTCGGCGGCCTCGACCGCGCGGCGGTTGGCCTTGTCCTCCGCGTTGTCCGCGGCCTCCGCCGCCCGGGCGCGCTGCTCGCAGGTGGCGCGGATCTTGTCCAGCTCCTCCTCTGTCAGGTGCTCGATGCCGATGAACGCGTTGCCGGCGGCGCTGGTGCGGATCAGCTCGTCCAGCTTCGCCTGGATGGCCGCGCCGTCCCGGTTCTGGGTGTTCTGGATCAGGAAGACCATCAGGAAGGTCACGATGGTCGTGCCGGTGTTGATGATGAGCTGCCAAGTGTCGGAGAAGCCGAAGAAGGGGCCGCAAACGGCCCAGGCGATCACGACCCCGACGCAGATCATGAAGGTCGCGGGGCGGCCGGTGGCCTGGGCAACGCGGCTGGAGACGCTGTTGAACAGCTTCGAGAAGGTCATGGAGCGAGTTGCCGGCCTGGTTGACCGGGCCGGGGATCCAGCCCTGCCCTCATCAATGCCCCGGCGCGCGTTCCGGCTGCCACATGACCGTGATTTTAACCATGTGTTAACCCCGGCCCATTCCCAGCCTCGATGATCGCCTTGATCCGGGTGGCCAGCACATCCATCGGGAAGGGCTTGGTCAGCACGTGCATCCCGGGGGCGAGGTGGCCGTTGCCGATGGCCGCGTTCTCCGCGTAGCCCGTGATGAACAGGATCTTCAGCTCCGGCCGCAGCTCCCGCGCCGCATCGGCCACCTGGCGGCCGTTCATGCCCCCGGGCAGGCCGACATCGGTGATCAGCAGGTCCAGCCGCGCGGGGGAGCGGAGCACCTTCAGCGCGCCACTGCCGTCCGAGGCCTCCAGGGCGGCATAGCCCAGCTCCTCCAGCACCTCCGTCACCAGCATCCGGACCGTCGGCTCGTCGTCCACCACCAGCACCGTCTCGCCGCTCCCGGCGCGGGGCGGGGCGCCGGGGGCCGGCGCCCTCTCCTCCTCCACCGTGCCCCAGTGGCGCGGCAGGTACAGGCGCATCGTCGTGCCGTGGCCGGGCTCCGAGTAGATCCGCACCTGGCCACCGGACTGCCGGGCGAAGCCGTAGATCATGGAGAGGCCGAGGCCGGTGCCCTGGCCCACGGGCTTGGTGGTGAAGAAGGGATCGAAGGCGCGGGCCACCACCTCCGGCGGCATGCCCGTGCCGGTATCGGTCACGCAGACCGTCACGTACTGGCCGGGCTCCATGTCGCGTTCCCGCGCGGCGCGGTCGTCGATCCAGGAATTCGCCGTCTCGATCGTCAGCCGCCCGCCATCGGGCATGGCGTCCCGCGCGTTGATGGCCAGGTTGAGGATGGCGTTCTCCAGCTGGTGGGGATCGCAGAGGGTGGGCCAGAGGCCGACAGCCAGCACCGTCTCCACCTCGATGGCCGGGCCCATGGTGCGGCGGATCAGCTCCTCCATCCCCTGGATCAGGCGGTTGGCCCCGGTGGGCTTGGGGTCCAGCGTCTGCCGGCGGGAGAAGGCGAGCAGCCGGTGCGTCAGCGCCGCCGCGCGATCCGCCGCGCCCTGGGCCGCCACGACGTAGCGGTCCACCTGCGCGAAGCGGCCCTGCGCGATGCGGGCGCGCAGCAGCTCCAGCGATCCGACGATGCCGGTGAGAAGGTTGTTGAAATCGTGCGCGATGCCGCCCGTGAGCTGACCCACGGCCTCCATCTTCTGGCTCTGGCGCAGCGCCTCCTCGGCTTGGCGCAGCGCCTCCGCCCGCTCCCGCTCCTCCGTCACGTCGCGCCCGACGGCGCTGATCAGCCCCTCGCCATAGGCGGCGGACCAGTCGATCCGGCGCCAGCTGCCGTCCTTGTGGCGGTAGCGATCGTCCACCCGCATCACCGGCCCATCCCCGGAGAGGCGCGCCAGCCGGTCCCGGCCACCCTCCGCGTCCTCCGGGTGGATGAAGTCCAGCACGCTGCGGCCGACGACCTCCTCCTCCCGCCAGCCCAGTGTGGCCTGCCAGGCGGGGTTCACCGCAACGATCGTCCCCTCCGGCTTCAGGACGAGCATGACATCGGCCGAGAGGCGCCAGAGGCGGTTGCGGTCCGCCGTGCGGGCGGCCACCTCGGCCTCCAGCCCCTCGTTCAGGGCGCGGAGCTGCCCCTCTGTCCGCTTGGTGCCGGTGATGTCGTAGATCACGCCGCTGAAGCGTAGGTCCGCGGTCTCGGCGTCCCGCAGGTACTCGCCGCGCCGCTTCAGCCAGCGCGTCTCGCCCGTGTCGGCGCGGGCGATGCGGAACTCGGCCTCCTCCGCCGTGCCGGGCACGGGCCGGGCGTCCTCGTCGATCACGGGCGCGTCGCCGGGATGCACCAGGGCGTTGACGGTGCGGACCGGCAGGTCCGCCGCGGAGCGCAGGCCGAGAAGCTGGCAGAACTGGTCCGAGACGGCGGCGGTGGCGAAGCCCGGCATGTACTCGAAGGTGCCGATCCCGCCCGCCGTCTGCGCGATGCGCAGGCGCTCCTCCACCCGCTTCTGGTCCGTCACGTCCACCAGCGTGCCGAGGAAGTGGCCGGGGCCGCCATCCGCGTCCGGGTAGCGGCGGCCGCGCGCATGGACCCAGCGCAGGCCGAGGCCGGGCACGAGGACGCGGCATTCCCGGGAAAGCAGCTCCGCCCCGCGCAGGATGGCGCCGATCGCCAGGCGGATGCGGGTGCGGTCCTCCTCGTGGATGGCGGCGAAGAAGGAGGCGGGCGCGACGCCCCGCGCCGCTTCCTCCGGCGTGACGCCGAGCAGGGCGGCGAGGCGGGCGTCCCCGGTGATCCGCCGCTCCGCCACGTCCCAGTCCCAGGAGGCGAGGATGCCGGCCGCGGCCAGGGCGTCCCGCAACTGGCGGCCCTCGCCGCTCCTGTCGTCCGGCAGGCTCACGCCCACGGCTGGCCCATGGGGGCGTGGTTCACGATCGACTCGTCCTCGGGTGGCCTCGGCGCGCCGGGCAACGGCGACTGATGACCGGCTTCCCCAACGCGTACAAGGCCCGCGCGTTCCACCCACTCATGCTTGATGCCCCGCGCAACCCCGCCCCGGTCCGGGCGATAGGCCCTTGAACCCGGAGGGACCCATGCACGCCAAGATCACCGTCCACGTCAGCCCGGACCGCCTTTTCGCCTGGCTGTCGGACCCTGCCAATGTCCGCCACTGGTTCGCCCATCTCCGGCACGACGCGGATGTCCTGCCGGAAGCCGGGATGAGCGCCGACGAGGCCGCCCGCACCATCCGCTGGAACACGGACCCTGCCGGGCGGATGGAGGTGAAGGGTTCCGGCCAGGTGGCCGACCTCTCCCTGACCTTCGAGGAGGGCGGGCGCGAGCACGAGGCGCCGGTTGAGGAGGAAAGCCCGGACGACGCCCCGACCAATGCCGGCAACGCCCTGCGGAGCATCAAGAGCCATGTGGAGGCCGCCGATGGCGGCGACCCGGACATGCACACGCCCGGCGTCGTCTCCAAGGAGGCGGTGGAGGAGGCGGACCGGGAGATTGCGGCCGACCCGGAGCACAGCGGCACGCCGCGGCGCTGACCGGCCCTTCCTGAACCGTTCGGAACCAAGGGGCTTTGCCCTTTGGTTCCCCGGACCGGCCATCAGCCAGGGGTCAGGCCGGATCCCCTTCCCGCCTCGGCCCGGGCCGGGCGGCCAGCACCTTCCAGATCCCGTCGGCGGCCGCCACGAGGCGGTCACCCACGGTGAGTTGCCCGCGCAGGAAGATCACGGATTTCGCAAGTCGCACCACCTCGCCCCGCGCCTCCAGGAACTCCCCGGGATGGGCGGCGGCGACGAAGTGGGTGTTCAGCTGCATCGTCACGGAGGGGCGCTGGCCGGTGGCGTACCAGGCGGTGAGGCCCAGCGTGTTGTCCAGCATCGTCATCAGCAGCCCGCCATGGGTGATGCCGTGGCCGTTGAGGTGATGCGGCTCCACGACCAGCCCGTAGGCCCAGCCATCCCCTTCCGGCCGTGACCAGTAGGGGCCGGTATGGCCGGAAAAGCCCACGGGCGGGCGGCGGGACCAGCCCGCCGCTTCGGGGTTGAAGGTCACGCGGCCGCCTTCTCGTCGAGCGCGGTGAAGCTGCTGCCCTCATGCGCCAGGCGCAGCAGAAGGGCGGCGGGCTCCAGGTTCGTATCGCCGGAGGCGGCGGCGAACTCGCGCAGGCGGGCGACGATCTTCGGCAGGCCGACGCTGTCCGCGTAGAACATCGGGCCGCCCGTCCAGGCCGGCCAGCCATAGCCGTTGAGCCAGACCGTATCGATGTCGCCGGCGCGCGCGGCGATCCCCTCGCCCAGGATCCGCGCGCCCTCGTTGATCATGGGGAAGAGGAGGCGCTGCAGGATTTCCTCCTGCGGGATGGCGCGGCGGGAGATGCCGCGCTCGGCGGAGATGCGCTCGATCAGCGTTGCCACCTCCGGATCGGGCGCGCCGGTGCGGCCGTCGGCGGAGTAGTCGTAGAAGCCGCGCTTGGTCTTCTGGCCGAAGCGGCCCGCCTCGGCCAGGGCATCGGCCACGGGCGCGGTCTTCAGGTTCATGGCCTTGCGGATGCGCCAGGACACGTCGATCCCCGCCAGGTCCGACATGGCGAAGGGGCCCATGCGGAAGCCGAAATCCGTCAGGGCCTTGTCCACGTCCTGCGGCAGCGCGCCTTCGAGCAGCAGGCGCTCGGCCATGGCGGTCCGGCGGGCGAGCATGCGGTTGCCAATGAAGCCGTAGCAGACGCCCGAGACCACCGGCACCTTCGCCAGCTTGCGGCCGATCTCCATGGCGGTGGCCAGGGCGTCCGGCGCCGTCTCCTTCCCCCGCACCACCTCCAGCAGCTTCATCACGTTGGCCGGGGAGAAGAAGTGCATTCCCAGCACGTCGGCGGGGCGGGAGGTAGAGGCGGCGATCTCGTCCACGTCCAGGTAGGAGGTGTTGGTGGCGAGGATGGCGCCGGGCTTGGCGATCTCCTGGAGCTTGCCGAAGATCTCCTTCTTCAGCCCCATCTCCTCGAACACCGCCTCGACCACGAGGTCGGCCCCGGCGGCGGCCTCAAGGCCGACCTTGCCCTCGATCAGGCCCATGCGCTTCGCCTTGGCGTCCTCCGCCAGGCTGCCGCGCTTCACGGAGGTGGCGTAGTTGCCCTCCACCCGCTCCAACCCGCGCTGCAGGTTCTCCTCGGTGGTCTCGATCAGCGTCACGGGGATGCCGGCATTGGCGAAGCACATGGCGATGCCGCCGCCCATGGTGCCCGCGCCGATCACGGCGGCGCGCTGAACCGGGCGGGCCGCGGTGCCCTTGGGCAGGCCGGGGATGCGGGCCGCCGCGCGCTCGGCGAAGAAGACGTGGCGCAACGCGGCGCTGCGCGGATCGTCCCGCAGGCGGGTGAAATGGGCGCGCTCCACCGCCAGCCCCTCCTCGAAGGGCTTGTCGAAGGCGGCGCGGACGGCGTCCACGCAGGCCTCCACGCTCGGGTTGTTCGGGTTGCGCTTCAGGATGGCGGCGGCCGCCTCCTCGAAGGCCTCGCGCGCGCCCAGGTTCGTGCGGTCCTTCGGCACGGCGGGCAGCGCGCCGCCGGCGAGCTTCAGGGCCAGGGTCTTGGCGGCGGCCACCACGTCCTCGGCCACCTCGTCCACCAGCCCGTTCGCCTGGGCCTCCTTGGCGGAGATCGGCTTGCCCTCCGCCATGATCTTCAGCGCGGGGGCGGCGCCGATCAGGCGGGGCAGGCGCTGCGTGCCGCCGGCGCCGGGCAGGATGCCGAGATTCACCTCCGGCAGGCCGAGCTTCGCGGAAGGCGCGGCGACGCGGGCGTGGCAGCCCAGCGCCACCTCCAGCCCGCCGCCCAGCGCCGCGCCGTTGATGGCGGCGACCACGGGCTTGGAGAGGGATTCGAGGGCCGCGATCGTCTCCGGCAGGCTCGGCGGCACGGGCGGCTTGCCGAATTCGGAGATATCGGCGCCGGCGATGAAGGTCTTGCCCTCGGCGGCCAGCACGATGGCGCGCACGGCGGGGTCGGCGGCGGCAGCCTCGGCGGCGCGCTTCAACCCGCCGCGAACGGCGGCGCTCAAGGCATTCACCGGCGGGTTAGCGATGCGGATGAGGGCGATTCCGTCCTCGACGCTGCTGGTGACCGGCTCCTGCTGAGTCATGGACGGCTCTCCTCTTCCCTTCAAACCGTTGTTTTCACGCGAAACTTCCGGTCCGATGCCGGCGAGGAAAGAGCCGCCGCGCCGGGGCGTCAAGCGCGGGCGCGCAGATCGGCCCGGACCGGCGTTCCAACCCCGAAACAACACGCCTGCGTGAGAGGCCTGAGCAGCCCCCCTCCCCGGTGCTAGTTGCCAGAAGTCAGGTCCTTCCAGGGCTGACAAGGCCCGGACGGGACCACCGCGGCGATGGCGTCGCGGTCGGGGAGGATTGTCCTATGGCCGAGAACACGTCGCGCACCATCATGCCGGGGGTACACCCCGCCGCTCTCGCGGAACCCGCCATCCAGCGGATCGACATAACGGACCTGGGGGATTCCCTGGTCCAGGGTTGGCGGGACTTCCTGGAGGTGCCGACCCAGCTCTTCTTCCTCTGCCTCATCTACCCGGTAATGGGGCTCACCCTCGGCTTCGCCGCCTCGGGCAACAACCTGCTGCCGATCCTCTGGCCGCTGGCGGCCGGCTTTGCCCTGGTCGGCCCCGTCGCGGCGCTCGGCCTCTACGAGATGAGCCGCCGGCGCGAGCAGGGGCAGCCGGTCAGCTGGCGGGATGGGCTGCGCGCCTACGGCTCGGCCTCGATCGGGTCCATCCTCGGGGTGGGGGTGGTGCTGCTGGCCCTCTTTGTCGCCTGGATCGCCTGCGCCCTCTGGATCTGGCGCACCACCATAGGCCCGGCCGAGGTCGGCTCCTTCACCGAGCTGTGGCGCGCGCTCCAGACGCCGGAGGGGACCCGGCTGATCCTGGTCGGCAACCTCGTCGGGTTCTGCTTCGCGGTCGTGGCGCTGGCGATCAGCGTCGTCTCCTTCCCGCTCCTGCTGGAACGCGACATCGGGGCGGGGGGAGCGATCCGCACCTCGCTGCGGGCGGTGATGGCCAACCCGGTGCCGATGGCGGCCTGGGGCGCGATCGTGGCCGGGCTGCTCTTCCTCGGCTCCCTGCCCCTCTTCGTCGGGCTGGCGGTGGTGATGCCGGTGCTCGGGCACGCCACCTGGCACCTGTACCGGAAGGTGGTGGCCTGACGAGGGAATGAACGGGGGCGGCGCGATCCGGGCCGGGCTGGGCGTTCCAGCGCGGCCCGGACAGGTCTAGAACGGACCCGATGCGCCCCATGCCGCCCCCTGCGCCCGCGCCGATCCTGCACCGTTTCGCCAATCCCGGCCGCTTCCTGCGGGCGACAAAGCCGCTGATGCCCTGGCTCTGGGGGCTTTCGCTGGCGGTGCTGCTGCCGGCGGCGGGGTGGGCGCTGCTCCTCTCCCCCGCCGATTGGCAGCAGGGGGAGACGGTGCGGATCATGTACGTCCACGTGCCCATGGCCTGGCTGGCAATGTCCGGCTACGCGGGCCTCGCCCTCGCCTCCGTGCTGGCACTGGTGTGGAAGCACCCTCTGGCGGATCTGGCGGCGCGGGAGCTTTCACCGGTGGGGGCGGTCGCCACGGCGCTCTGCCTGGCCACGGGCAGCCTCTGGGGGCGGCCGATGTGGGGCACCTGGTGGGCCTGGGACGCGCGGATGACCTCCGTGCTGGTGCTGTTCTTCCTTTGGGTCGGGCACGCCGCGATCACCCGCGCCTTCGAGGACGAGGAGCGCGGGGCGCGGATGGGCGCCATCCTCGCGCTCGTGGGGGTGGTGAACCTGCCGATCGTGAAGTTCTCCGTGGACTGGTGGAACACGCTGCACCAGCCCGCCAGCGTGGCGCGGATGGCCGGGCCTTCCATGCACGTCTCCATGCTCGGGCCGCTCCTGGCCTGCGCGATCGGCTTCACCCTTCTCTTCACCACGCTGGTGCTGGCGCGGGTCCGGGCAGCGGTGATGGAGCGGCGCGTGGCGGCGTTGGAGCTGGCGCGGGCGCGCGCGGCGGATCGCCCGGCGCCAGGAGATGCGGTGGTGACGGCATGAGCGCGCATCTGTGGAACGTGGCGGCAGCCTGGGCGCTGGCGGCGGTCGGCTTCGGCGGCCTGTCGCTGGGGGCGGTGCTGCGCCACCGGGCAGCGGCGCGGCGGCTGGGCGAATTGGAGCGCGGCCCGAGGGGAACGGCATGAGCGGCGCGACGGCGGTCCGGGGAGGAAAGCCCGGCGGGCTGGGGCTGGCCGCGGCGCGGCGGCGGCGGCGGCTCTGGGTGCTGCTGCTCTGCGGGCTGGGGCTTGGCATGGCGGCGGCGCTGGCGCTGACGGCCTTCCAGGACAACCTCGTCTTCTTCCGCTCCCCCTCCGACATCGCGGCCGGCATGGGCCATGACGGCCGGGCCTTCCGCCTGGGCGGGCTGGTGGAGGCAGGCAGCGTGGTGCGGGACGGCGCGGAGGCGCGCTTCCGCGTGACGGACGGCGCGAACACGATCTCGGTCGCCTATCGCGGCGTGCTGCCCGACCTGTTCCGGGAAGGCCAGGGCGTGGTGACGCTGGGCAAGATGCTGCCGGACGGCTCCTTCGCCGCCTCCGAGGTGCTGGCGCGGCACGACGAGACCTATATGCCGCCCGAGGTGAAGGACGCGCTGGAGCGCAGCGGGCACTGGAACCCCAGCCAGGGCGCGGCGCCGCCGGCGGCGGGGTGGAACACGATGCAGCCGGCCCCGGCCGGAGCCAGGACGGGCGGATGATTCCTGAACTCGGGCATTTCGCCCTGGCGCTCGCGCTGGCGCTGGCGCTCGCCCAATCCGTGCTGCCGCTGGTCGGCGCGCAGCGGGGGGAGGCGCGGCTGATGGCTTCCGGCGCCGGGCTCGCCACGGGCGTACTGGTGGCGGTGGCCGCCGCCTTCGCCGCGCTGCTGTGGTGCTTCGCGGAGAACGACACCACCGTTTCCAACGTCGTGCAGAACAGCCACTCCGCCAAGCCCATGCTCTACAAGCTGGCCGGCGCCTGGGGGAACCACGAGGGCTCCATGGTGCTGTGGGTGCTGATCCTCGCCCTCTGCGGCGGGGCCGTCTCCCTCTTCGGGCGCGGGCTGCCGGGAGCGCTGCGGGCGCGGGTGCTGGCGGTGCTCGGGATGATCGCGGTGGGGTTCCTGGCCTTCATTCTCGCCACCTCCAACCCCTTCACGCGGGTCTGGCCGCCGGCGGTGGATGGGCAGGGGCTGAACCCCGTGCTGCAGGATCCCGGCCTGGCCTTCCACCCTCCCCTTCTCTACCTCGGCTATGTCGGCACGGCCGTGACCTTCGCCTTCGCCATCGCGGCGCTGATCGAGGGGCGGGTGGACGCGGCCTGGGGGCGCTGGGTGCGGCCCTGGGCGCTGGCTTCCTGGTCCTTCCTGACGCTCGGCATCGCGCTGGGATCGTGGTGGGCCTATTACGAGCTGGGCTGGGGCGGGTACTGGTTCTGGGACCCGGTGGAGAACGCCTCCCTCCTGCCCTGGCTGGCCGGCTGCGCGCTGCTGCACTCCGCCATCGTGGTGGAGAAGCGGGAGGCGCTGAAGACCTGGTCGATCTTTCTCGCGATCCTCGCCTTCTCCATGTCGCTGCTCGGCACCTTCCTTGTGCGCTCGGGCGTGCTGAACTCCGTGCACGCCTTCGCCAATGATCCGGAGCGCGGCGTGTTCATCCTGGCGCTGCTGTTCATCACGGTGGGCGGGGCCTTCGCGCTGTTTGCGTGGCGCGCGCCGGCGCTGGTTCCCACCGGGATCTTCGCACCGCTCTCGCGCGAAGGCGCGCTGGTGTTGAACAACCTTCTCCTCTGCACGGTCGCGGCGGTGGTGCTGGCAGGCACGCTGTATCCGATGTTCGCGGACCTGATGCTGAAGGCGAAGATCTCCGTCGGGCCGCCCTTCTACCAGGCCACCGTCTTCCCGCTGGCGCTGCCGCTCATCCTGGCCATGGCGGCGGGGCCGTTGATGGCGTGGAAGCGCGCGCGGGCCTGGCCGGTGCTGCAGCGGCTGTGGTGGGTGGCGGTGATCGCGCTCGGCGTGATCGCGCTGGTCTGGCTGGTGCAGGGCAGGCCCGTTCTGCCCGCGCTGGGCTTCGGCGCGGCGTGCTGGCTCATCCTCGCGGCCTTCGCCGATGTGGCGGAACGCATCGCCCTCCTCTCCCGCCCGCGCGCGGCCTTCGCGCGCGCCCGGGGGCTGCCGCGCGCGGCCTGGGGCGGGGCGTTGGCGCATGCGGGGTTCGGAATCAGCCTGCTCGGCATGGCCGGGATGGGGCTGGCGACAGAGCGTCTGGCGGCGGTGCGGCCGGGGGAGACGATTTCGCTCGGCGGGTATGAGTGGAGGCTGGAGGGCGTGCGCGACGTGGTGGGCCCGAACTTCACCGCGCGCCACGCCACCGTGACGGTGACGCGGAACGGCGCCCCGGTGACGGTGCTGGAGCCGGAGAAGCGCAACTTCCCCCTGGCCCGGCAGAGCACGACGGAGGCCGCCATCCACACCACCTGGGCGTCGGACCTCTACGCCGTGATGGGGGAGGAGGAGGGGGGCCGGGCGACGCTGCGGCTGCACCACAATCCGCTGGCGCCCTGGATCTGGCTCGGCGGCGCGGTCATGGCGCTGGGCGGCGGAATCTCGCTGTCCGACCGCCGCGCGCGCGTGGGCGCGCCGGCTCGGCGCCGTGCGACGGCGGAGGTGCAGGCGTGAGCGGGGCGCAGCGATCCCCCCTGCCCCGCCGCGCCTTGCTCTGGGCACCGCTGGGGCTGGCGGCGGCGGGTGGCGTCGGCTTCTGGGCCATGCTGCGGGGGATGAAGGACGGGTCCTACGACCCGCGCGGCGTACCCTCCGCCCTGATCGGCAAGCCCGCGCCACGCTTGGCGCTGCCGCCGCTGGAGGGCGTGGCGACGCCGGGCTTCGCGCCGGAGGCCCTGGCCTCGGGCAGGCCGGTGCTGGTCAACTTCTGGGCCTCCTGGTGCGTCCCCTGCGTGATCGAGCACCCGCAGCTCATGGCCCTGCAGGCGCGGGGCGTCCGGCTGCTGGGCGTGAACTACAAGGACAAGGCGCCGGAGGCCGGGCGCTTCCTGCAGCGGCACGGCAATCCCTTCTCCGCGCTGGTCGCGGATGCGGAAGGGCGCGCGGGGATTGAGTACGGGCTCTACGGCGTGCCGGAGACCTATCTGGTGGATGGCGGCGGCATCGTGCGCTGGCGCTGGGCCGGGCCGATGACGCCCGACACGGTTTCCGCGGAACTGGACCCGCTGCTGCGGCGGCACGCGTGAGGGCACTTCTCTTCGCGCTGGTGCTGGCGCCGCAACTGGCGCTGGCGGTGGGCCGCCCCTCCGAGATGCTGCCCGACCCGGCGCAGGAAGCGCGCGCCCAGACCATCGGGCGCGAGCTGCGCTGCATGGTCTGCCAGAACCAGTCCATCGAGGACAGCGAGGCCGACCTGGCGCGCGACCTGCGGCGCCTGGTGCGGGAGCGCGTGGCGGCCGGCGAGTCCGACCAGGCCGTGGTGGAACACATCCACGACCGCTACGGCGACTTCGTGCTGCTGCGCCCGCCCTTCAACTGGGTTACCGCGCCGCTCTGGGCGCTGCCGGTGCTGGTGCTGCTCGGCGGCGCGCTGGGCATCATCGTGAACCGGCGCCGCACCGCCGCGCGCGCGGCCCCGGCACCCCTTTCCCCGGAGGAGCGTGCGCGGCTGGCGGCGCTGGAGAGAGAGCCTTGACCTGGATCCTGGCGGGGCTTCTGGCGGCCGCGGCGCTGCTGCCGCTGGCCTGGATCATCCTGCGCCCGGCGCGGGCCCTGGACCGGGCGGCGGCGGACAAGGCGCTGTACCGCGCGCAGATCGCGGAACTGGAACGGGACCGCGCATCGGGCCGGCTGGACGAGGCGGCGCACGCGGCGGCGCTGCTGGAGGTGCAGCGGCGCCTGCTGGCCGTGCCGGAGGCCGCGCCGGCGCGGGCGGGTGGGCGCGGGCCGCTTCTGGCGGGGCTGGTGGCCGTGCCGGTGCTGGCCTTCGCCGTGTACTTCCTGAACGGCTTCCCCGGCATGCCCTCCGCCACCTTCGCGGAGCGGCGGGACGCGGAGGCGCGGGACGAGGCGCTGCTGGCGGAGCTGCGGACGCGGCTGCAATCCATGCCGCCGCGCGCCCCCCAGACGCGCCAGGGCTGGCTGCTGCTGGCCGAGGCCGAGCGGAACCGCGGGCGCCCCGCCGAGGCGGCGGCGGCCTTTGGCGAGGTGCTGAAGATCGGCTTCGATCCCGACCTCGCCTCCCAGCGCGCGCAGGTGATGCTGGAGGCCGGGCAGGTGGAGGAGGCGGCGGCCTTCCTCGCCGATGCCCTGCCCCGCGCGCCCGGCCATGTGGGCCTGCGCTTCCTGGCCGGCCAGGCGGAGGCCCAGGCCGGGCGCCCGGCGGCGGCGCGGGCGGCGTGGCAGGCGTTGCTGGCCACGGCGCCCGATGGCGCACCCTGGAAGGGGATGGTGGAGAGACGGATGCAGTCGCTGCCATGACTGAGACGGGGAGCGGGATGGGCCTGGAGGCACTGGAAGCGCGCCTGCGACAGGACCTGGAATGGCTGGAGCTGCCGGCCAGGCCCTGGGTGCCGGAGACGGTGGCGGATGGCCGCCCGGTGACGGATGTGGTGGTGATCGGGGCCGGCATGGCGGGGCTGGCGGCCTCGGCGGCGCTGCGGCTGGAAGGGATCGACCGCCAGCGCGTGCTGGACCGCGCGGGCCAGGGGCAGGAAGGCCCCTGGGTGACCTATGCCCGGATGGAGACGCTGCGTTCGCCGAAGGGCCTGGCCGGGCCGGCGCTGGGCTTCGGCGCCCTCACCTTCCGCGCCTGGTTCGAGGCGCAGTTCGGTGCGGCCGCGTGGGAGGCGCTGGGCAAGATCCCGCGCGCCCAATGGATGGACTACCTGAACTGGTATCGCCGCGTGATGGCCGTGCCGGTGGAGAACGCCGCCCGCGTCTCGCTGATCCGCCCGCGCCCGGACGGGCTGGTGGCGCTGGAGATGGCGGGCGCGCCGGAGATCCTGTGCCGCCGCCTGGTGCTGGCCACGGGGCGTGACGGGTTAGGCGGGGAATACGTGCCGCCGATGGCCCGGCGGGTGGATCGCCGCTTCTGGGCGCATTCGCGCGAGGAGATCGATTTCGCCGCCCTGCGCGGCAAGCGCGTGGGAGTGGTGGGCGCCGGCGCCTCCGCCATGGACAATGCGGCGACGGCGCTGGAGACGGGCGCGGCCTCGCTGGACCTTTTCGTGCGCCGCCCGGCCCTGCCGCGGGTGAACAAGTTCACGGGCATCGGCAGCCAGGGCGTGGTGCACGGCTTCGCCGGCCTGCCGGACGAGTGGAAGTGGCGCTTCCTGCACTATGTCGGCTCCGCCCAGACGCCGCCTCCGCGCGACAGCACCATGCGCGTCTCCCGCCATCCCCATGCGCGGCTGCACCTCTCCTGCCCCGTCACGGGTCTGCGGGAGATGGACGGCGCGCTGGTGGTGGAGACGCCGCAGGGCGAGTTCACCCTGGACTTCCTGATCCTCGCCACCGGCTTCCACGCGGCGATGGAGACGCGGCCGGAACTGGCGCTCATCGCGCCGCATGTGCGCCTGTGGCGGGACCGCTTCCCGGCGCCGGAGGGGATGGAGAGCGAGGAGCTGTCCCTCTCCCCCGATCTGGCACCGGATTTCTCCTTCCAGGAGAAGGTGGAAGGCGCCTGCCCGGCGCTGCGGAACATCCACGCCTTCAACTACCCGGCCACGCTGAGCCACGGGAAGCTGACGGGCGACATCCCCGCCATCTCCGCCGGGGCGCGGCGGCTGGCGCGGGGAATCGCGCGGTCCCTTTTCGTGGAGGACCGGGAGACTCATTTCGAGCGGCTGGTGGCCTATGAGACGCCCGAGCTGCTGGGCGACGAGTGGCCCGAGCGGCCATGATTGAGGTGACGCCATGGACGATCTGATCGAGGACCTCCTGGGCATCGCGCCCGGATCGCCGCTGGCCGAGTTGCGGCGCAGGCGGCCGGAGGCGCTGCGCCACGCCCAGGGCGCCTACCGGGAGCTGCTGATGCCGGATGACCCCGGCAACGTCTCCCACGCCGAGCGTGCAGCGCTGGCGCTGCGGGTGGCGCTGCGCGAGAACGACGCGGCGCTGGCGAAGCACTTCCGGGGCCTGCTGGAGAAGGCGGGCGCGCAGGAGGCGATCATGCTGGCGGAGGACCTCTCCGCCGCACCGATGGAAGGGCGGCTGGCAGCGCTGCTGCGCTACGCCGACGTGGTGGCGGCCCGCCCGGCGGAGGTCTCGCAGGGCACGATCGATAGCCTCTCCGCGATGGACCTGACGCCGCGCGACATCGTGGCCGTCACGCAGCTCGTCTCCTTCGTGCCGTACCAGGTGCGATTGATCGCGGGGCTCCGCGCCATGCTTGAGGAGAAGACGGCATGAAGCGCTTCACCATGGAGGAGGTGGGCTGGACGCCGCGCATCCCGCCGATCGAGGAGGCGACGGCAACGCCCGCACAGCGCGCGGCGCTGGATGCCTGCCCGCCGGCCCAGCGCAGTTCCGTGTACTTCCGCACCCTGGCGAACGATCCGGGATCGCTGGGCGAGCGCGGGGCGCTGTTCAACACGGTGATGTACGCGCCGCGCGGGCTGCCGCGCGCGGACCGGGAGTTCTCCACCGCCATCGTCTCCATGGCGAATGGCTGCGTCTACTGCACCTCCGTCCACGCGCGGCGCTTCACCGAGCTCTCGAAGCAGCGGGAGGCGATGCAGCGCGTGCTGGACGAAGGTCATCGGGTGGAGACCGACCCGCGCCGCCGCGCCATCGCGGATTTCAGCGAGAGGCTGACGCTGGAGCCGGGCGCGGTGACGGCCGCCGATCTAGCGCCACTGCGCGCCGCGGGGATGGACGACCTGGAGGTGCTGGACCTCATCCACTCCATCGCCATGTTCGCCAACGCGAACCGGCTGATGCAGTCCCTGGGCGAGACGGACGCGGCGGAATAGGCGCCGCCGGAGAGCGGATTGGGTTTCCGGGGCGGAGGCGCCCCCTACCAGGGCAAGGTCTCGCCCCGGTAGTTGAAGTAACGGAGCCCGGACTGGCCGGTGCGGCGGGCGAGCGCGTCCACCACGCCGGGGATGCTCTCCGCGATGGACAGGCTGGCGGCGTCGCCCCCCATGTCGGTGCGGACCCAGCCCGGATCCACCAGCGCCAGGCTGCGCGCATCGGCCAGATGGCGGGCGGCGTAGGAGCGCATCAGCGTGTTCAGCGCCGCCTTGCTGGCGCGGTACACCTCCCACCCGCCCCTGTCGTTCAACGCGACGCTGCCGAGGCTGGAGGACATGGCGGCGATGGTGCCCCCCGGCCGCACCAGCGGGCCCAGCGCCTCGATGACCCGCATCGGGGAGAGGGCGTTCGTCACCATGATGCGGGTGAACTCCTCCGTGGAGATCCGGTCCACGCGGTCTCCCGGGCCATTGGCGACGCCGGCATTGACGAAGAGGAGGTCCAGCCGCGTGCCCGCCAGTCGCTCCTTCAGGGCCTGGAGGGAGGCCGGATCCGTGACCTCCAGCGTCTCCACCCGCAGGCGCCCGCCGGAGGCCCCGGCGGCCTCGTGCAGCCCGGTAGGCCCCGCGCCGCGCACCGTGCCGATCACCTCCCAGCCGCGGGAGAGCCATTCGCGGGCCAATGCCAGCCCGAGGCCGCGCGAGGCGCCGATGACGAGGACGAGGGGCGCTGAACTGCTCATTGCGACTTCCCTGCAGGCCCCTACTCGTTTCGCGCGCCGGATTGGCGCACCAGGGCGGCGTGGCGCCCGATCTCTTCATGCAGGAAGCTCGCCAGCCGCGCCGGGTCGCCGCCGAGCGGCGTCATGCCCTGCTCCTCGAAGCGGGCGCGGGCGGCGGGATCGGACAGGATCTCGTTGGCCACGGCGTTGATCCGGGCCACCAGCGCGGGGTCCGAGCCCTTCGGCAGGAACAGGCCGAACCAGGTACCGAAGACGAGGCCGGGCATGCCCAGCTCCGCCGTGGTGGGCACGTCCGGCAACTGGGGGGAGCGCCGGTCGTCCAGCACGGCGATCGGGGTCACCGCGCCCGCCCGCGCCTGCGGCGCGACGCCGGTGATGAGGTTGAACATGGCCTGGATCCGGCCCGCGAGAAGGTCCGTGACGCCAGCGGCCGGCGCGGCATAGGGCACGTGCACCATCTGCGCTCCGGTGAGCGACTTGTAGAGCTCCCCCGCCAGATGCATCGAGGAGCCGTTGCCCGTGGAGCCGAAGTTGATGGCGTTGGGATGGGCGCGGGCGTAGTCGCCGAATTCCCGCAGGCTGTGGATCGGCAGGTCCTTGTTCACCACCAGAACGTTGGGGACGTTGCCGATCAACACCACGGGCTCGAAATCCCTCTCGGGGTCGAAGGGCAGGTCCTTGTAGAGGGCGGGGCCGGTGGCGAGGGTGCCCGCCCAGGACCAGAGGATGGTGTAGCCATCGGGCGTGGAGCGCGCCCCCGCCAGGGCGCCGATATTCCCGTTGGCGCCGCCGCGATTGTCGATCAGCACGCGCTGGCCGACGCGCTTCTCCATCTCCTGCGCGAAGACGCGGGCCAGCGTGTCCGCCGTGCCGCCGCCACCCGGCGCGGGGACGATGACGCGGACGGGGCGGTTGGGCCAGGGGCCGCTGGGTCCACCACCGGGACCGCCCTCGGCGGCGGAGGGCCCGGCGGTCTGGGCCCGGGCGGCATCGGCGAGGCCCAGCGCGGCAAGACCGGACACGGCGAAACCGGCCGCGGCGGAGAGAAGGGTACGGCGGGGCGTGGGGGTCATCGACGGGGCTCCCGGTGGTCGCGGCCAGCTTAGGGGGGAACGCGCCGGGGGTGGAATGGCAGCACCCTTGCCCTGCGGCCCCGATGGTCGATGATCGAAATGAAATCAGGGGGAGGCGGCGCGATGCGGCTTTGCGTGTTGGGGGCGGGAGCGGTCGGGCCGGCATCCGCGGTGCTGGCGGCCTCGCGCGGGCACGCGGTGTCGCTGTGGTCGCCCTCCGGCGCGGGCACGGCGGGGCTGGGCGACTCGATCGAGGCCGAGGGAGCGATCGAAGGGCACTTCCCGCTGCGCGTGGCGAAGGGCCTGGACGATGCCTTCGGCGATGCCGACGCCGCGCTGCTGGCGGTGCCGGCCTATGCCCTCCCCGCGCTGCTGCCGCAGGTCGCGGCGGCGCTGCCCGCGCGCCTGCCGCTGCTGATCGCGCCCGCCGCCGCGCTCGCCCCGCTGGCGCTGGACGCGATGCTGGCCGCGCGGGGCGCGGCGCCGGACCGCGCGCCGGTGGGGGCGATGGCCACCACGCCGGTCACCGCCCGCCGCTCCTCCAGGGGGCGGGTACGCGTGGCGGCGATCCGCGCGGCGGTGGACGTGGCGGCGGTGCCGGCCCGGAGCGCGGGGGAGATGGGCGCGCTGGCCACCGCCCTGTTCGGCCATGCCAGCCCCCCTGCCCCGCACGCGCTGCAGGCCGGCCTGGCCAACGCCAACCCCATCATCCACGCCGTGCTGGCGCTGACGAACGTGACGCGGATCGAGCGCGGGGAGGCCTGGCCGCAATACGCGCTGATGACGCCCGCCGCCTGCCGGCTGATGGAGGCCCTGGCGGCGGAGCGGGCGGCGCTGGCGGCCGCCTTCGGCGTGGAGGCGCTGGGGCTGGAGGAATCGCTGCACCGGGCGAATGGCGTGCCGATGGGGCCGCTGGCGGAGATGGCGGAGGCCATCGCCATGTCGCGCGGCTCGGTCCTGGGCCCCGCTTCCATGGAGACGCGCTACGTGACGGAGGACGTGCCCTATGGCCTGGCCTTCTATCTCTGGCTGGCGCGCGGCCGCGGCATCCCCATGCCGGCGACGGAGGCGGTGGTGACGGCGCTGGAGGCGCTGTGGGGCCGCGGGCTGCGCGCGAACCCGCTGCTGGAGGGGCTGGACCCCGCGACGCTGGATGGGGCGCTGGCGCAGGGGTACGGGCGGCACGAAGCGGCCCGCCAGGAATAGGCAGCGCCGATCCCGGCCATCGGAACCACCCCGCTGTTTACGGCGCGGCGCCCGGCGCATGGTCTCGCCCAGAAATCCGGAGGGAAGGATAGATGACGACGAAGGCATGGCCGCGCGCGGGCACGCTTTGCGGGGAACAGCCTGAGCGGCGCGCCGCCATGCAGGAGGGGATGGCGCGGCACCTCATCTCGGAGGCCGTGCGGACGGTGCTGGAGGAAGGGCTGCGGCACGCGCCCGATCCCGTGGCCTATCTGCGCCGGGCCGCCGGCGAGGTGCTGCTGGTGATCACGGCCTTCGAGGCGGCCGGCCCGAGCGAAGGGGCGGAGCTGCGCGCCATCGTGGCGGAGGAGATCGTGACGATCTCCCACGCGCTGATGAAGGGGTGCCAGAACTGACGCCCCCTCCGGCTCAGTCCAGCTGGATGTGAAGTGGGGCGGCCACGCGGGTCCAGCGGGCCAGGTCGTCCCCCAGCATCGCACCGAAGGCGGGGCCGTCCGCGCCGTTCGGCGTCACGCCCAGCCCGTCCAGCCGCGCGCGGACCAGGTCGCTCGCCATGGCCCCGCGAAAGGCCTCGGCCAGCCGCGCGACGACCGGGGCGGGCGTGCTCTTCGGGGCGGAAAGGCCGGTCCAGATGCTCGCCTCGAAGTCCTTCACGCCGGCTTCGATGAGGGTGGGCACTTGCGGGATGGCGGGGAAGCGCTCCCGCGAGGTGACGGCGACGACCTTGAACCCCGTGCCGTCGGTCGCGAGCACGGAGGGGACGGAGACGAACATCAGCGCGATCCGGCCGGCGGCGAGGTCGTTGAAGGCCGCCGCGGCGCCGCGATAGGGCACGTGCTCCACGTTCAGCCCTTCCCGCGCCTTGAGGTCCTCCATGATGAGGTGGGTGTTCGTGCCGATGCCCGTGGAGGCATAGGGCAGCGGCTGCGGCGCCTGCCGGGCGCGCCGCATCAGCTCCGCCGCGTCTCCCACGTTCAGCTGCGGCGCGGCGAGCAGCGCCACGGGGCTGTCCACGAGGTGGAGGACGGGGGTGAAGTCCGCGATCGGGTCGTAGGTCAGGCGGCGGCCGATGGCCTTGGCAATGGTGAGCTGGCCGGCGGTGGCGAGAAGGAGGGTCAGCCCGTCCGGCGCGGCGCGGGCCACGACTTCCGCCCCCAGCACGCCGCCGGCGCCGGCGCGGTTCTCCACCACCACGTTCTGCCCGAGGATCGGGGCGGCGGCCTGGGCCAGCAGGCGGCCGAGCACGTCCTGCGACCCGCCCGGGGCGAAGGGAACGATCAGGCGGATGGGGCCGCCCGGCGACCACGCGGCCGGTGACTGGCTGCCCGATGATGGGGTGCCCGGGTTGCCGCTGCCGGGGGTGCCGCCGCCTGGGTTGCCACCGCCTTGGGCCCGCGCGGCCAGGGGCGCGAGGGCGGCGAGGGTGAGAAGGCTGCGTCGCTGCATCCGGTGCGGTCCTGCGGCTGCGCCGGCGGTGGCGCCTGGGCTGCTACGCCGGGGCACGGCGCGGGGTTTCGCGCGGCGCCTCACGCGCCCCGCTTCGGGTCCTTCTGGTTGGGGTCGGGCACGGGGTCCAGCAGGGAGAAGCCGCTGGGCGCCGCAGGCGATGCCGCGGGGAGCCCGAGGAGGGACATGGTGCTGCCCTCCGGCCCGGCCGGCGGGGGCACCGCCTCCGCCGCACCGGGCTGCTGCAGCAGGGCGAAGGTGGTGAGCGGGCCGGGATCCGGCGCGGGGGCCGGTTCGGGATCCGGCGCCCAGGCGACGCGCTGGAGATAGGTGGCGAGGAACCGGCGCAGGCGCGGCTCCTCCGCATCCCGGAACACCGCCTTCGCCGGGCCTTCCACGAGGACTCGCCCATGATCGAGGAAGACGGCGCGGGTGGAGACGGAGGCGACAAAGCCCATCTCATGCGAGACGACGAGCATGGTCATGCCGGTCTCGGCCAGGCCGCGGATCACGTCCAGCACCTCCGTCGTCAGCTCCGGGTCCAGGCTGGCGGTGGGCTCGTCGAAGAGGATGAGGCGGGGCTCCATCGCCAGTGTCCGCGCGATGGCCACGCGCTGCTGCTGGCCGCCGGAGAGCTGGGCGGGGCGGCGATCCGCGAGCTTCAGCAGGCCCACCCGGTCCAGCATGGCGCGGGCGCGCTCCGTCGCCTCCACGCGCGTCATCTTGCGGACGAGGCGGAGCGCCAAGGCCACGTTCTCCCCGGCCGTGAGGTGCGGCCAGAGGTTGAACTGCTGGAACACCATGCCGACGGTGCCGTCGCCCGGGACCGGCGTGCGCCCTTCCACGAGCACGCGGCCGCCCGTGAGGGGATCCAGCCCCGCGATGGCGCGGAGCAGGGAGGACTTGCCAGAGCCGCTGGGGCCGATGAGGCCGACCACCTCGCCCTTGTTCACGGAGAGGTCGATGCCGGCGAGGATCTGCGTGTCGCCGACGCGGCGCTCCAGCTTCTCGGCGACGAGGAAGGGCGTGGTCATCAGGCTGTCCCGAGAGTGGCGCGGGCGATGCCGCGCTCCAGGCGTCGCGCGGCCCAGGCCGTGAGCTCCACCAGCAGCCAGTAGCTGATGGCGAGCGCGGCCATGGTCTGCGCGAAGGCGAAGGTGGCGCTGCCGACGCCCTGCACGGTGAAGGTCAGCTCCGGCACGGTGATGATGGAGAGGATGGCCGTCTCCTTGATGAGGATCACCGCGAGGTTGGCGAGGGCGGGCAGGACGGAGAGCGCCATCTCCGGCAGCAGGATGCGCGTGATGGTCTGGTTCGTCCTCAGGCCGAGCAGGCGCGCCGCCTCCGTGTGGCCGGGGGGAATGGCGCGGAAGCCGGCGCGGAAGACCTCGCTGAAATAGGCGGCGGCGTAGACGGACAGGGCGAGCCAGCCGGCGACGATCGGCGTCAGGTCCAGCCCGATGAAGGGGCCGCCGTAGTAGAGGAGGAAGGCCTGAACGACGAAGGGCACGCCGCGCACCACCTCCACCAGCGTGGCGAGGATTGCGTTGACGGCCCAGCCCCCGAAATGGCGGGCGCAGGCGACGAGCACCCCGGCCAGCAGCCCCGTGGCGATGGAGGCGAGCCAGATGCCGACCGTGAGCGGCAGGCCGCGCGCCACGGCCCAGAGGGTTTCCTGCACGACGCTCATGCGCGCTTCCGGTCCCAGCCGATGGCCATCAGCACGAAGTTGATGACGAGGTAGATGGCGCCGCAGAGCGCGTAGGACTGCAGCGGCATGAAGGTGGAGGAGGCCAGCGCCTGGGAGGTGCGCGTCAGCTCCATGATCCCCACCAGGGAGATGAGGGAGGAGGCCTTCATGATCATGATCGCCTCTCCCACGATGGCCGGGCGCATGGTGCGGGCGGCGATCGGCAGGCGAATCCGGAGGAAGGTCTGCGCCCGCGTCAGGCCGAGGAGGCGCGCGGCCTCCACCGCGCCCGGCGGCACCGTGGCGAGGCCGCCGCGCAGGATCTCCGCCATGTAGGCCGCGCAACAGAGGCCGAGCGTGCCCACGGCGGCGATGATGGCGGGGATGTCGATGCCGGCGAAGGGCAGCGCGTAGTAGGCCAGCAGGAGCTGCACCAGCAGCGGCACGCCGCGGAAGAAGGAGATGTAGAGGGCGGCCGCGCCGCGCAGCCCGCGGCTGCCCGCGGTGGAGGCGGCCGCGATCAGCGCCCCCGCCGCGAAGCCGAGGGCGATGGCCGCGAGGGACACCCACACGGTGGCCACCGCCCCGCGCAGCAGCGGGGGCAGGGCTTCTTCGATGAACGCCCAGTCCAATGATCAGGGCTCCAAGGACTAGAGCGCCGGCTCGATGGGCTTGTCCGGGGTTTCGAAGGCCTGGCCGAACCACTTGGTCTGCATGGCGGCCAAGCGGCCGTCGTTGCGCATCTTCACGATGGCGGCGTCCAGCGCGTCCATCAGCGGGGCGGAATCCGCGTCCTTGCGGCCGATATAGCCGAAGTAGGACTTGGTGCCGAAGGGCGGCTGCACGACGCTGAACACGTTCGGGCGCTGCTTCGCGACATAGGCGATGTTGGGTAGGGAATTCGCCACCGCCGCGATGCGCCCGGCCGCGAGGTCGGCATAGGCCTCGGAGAAGGACTGGTATTCGCGGATGGGCGGGGTGGTGCCCGGCAGGGTCTTCACGAATTCCTGGAACTGGGCGAGCTGTGCGGTGGTGGTGGCGCCACCGAGCTGCTTGCCCGCGATGTCCTGCGGCTTGGTGATGCTGCTGTCGTTCGTGCGCTTCAGCAGGGCCACCGTGGCCTCGGCCACGGGCACGGAGAAGCGGTAGCGCTCCGCGCGCGCCCTGGTGATGGTGGCGGGGCCGCCGACGAGGTCGTAGCGGCCGGCCTCCAGCCCCGGCAGCACGGCGGGCCAGGGCAGATCCTGGAAGGTGATCTTGACGCCGATCTCCTTGCCGAATTCGGTGAAGAGCTCGAGGTTCAGGCCGGTCTGCTTGCCGCCCTCCGTGAAGTCGAAGGGCGCGAAGTGCATCTCGGTGGCCACCACCAGCTCACCGGCCTTCTTCGCCTTCTCCAGGTTGTTGGCTGCGGCGCGGTGCACGAAGGCGGCGGCCAGGCCAGTGCCGATGGCAGCGGCGCCGAGGCCGCGGCGAGTGAAGGTCATCCTGCTTCTCCTGCGATCGCCCGGGGTGCCGGGCCCCGATGACGGGATTTGTGGCGGGGAGTTTTGACCGTGTCGTGACGCTTCCGCCAGCCCAGGTTAACTTGACATGACAGGTCATGGGCGTAAGCATCACCGGGCCGGAGGCGCAGGAAACCCGTGCCCCCAGGCCAGGAGGCGAAGCGCATGGCGGACACGACCTCTCTCCCCGTGATCGATGTTTCCGGTCTGAACGGGGGTTCAGCAAACGCCGTGCCGCAGGTGGCCGCCGCGATCCGCGCGGCCTGCACCGGGCCGGGCTTCTTCTACGTCTCCGGTCACGGCGTGCCGGATGGGGTGATCGCCGATGCGGTCTCGGCCGCGCGGGACTTCTTCCACCTGCCTGCCGAGGTGAAGACAGGGGTGAAGGCCAATGCCCGCCACCGCGGCTGGCACGCCATGGGCGGCGCGCTGATGGAAGGCGCGAAGCACTCCGACCGGAAGGAGTTCTTCTCCATCGGGCTGGAGTTGCCGGAGGACGATCCCGCCGTCCTGGCGGGGGAGGCTCTGCGCGGGCCGAACCAGTGGCCGGATTTCGCCCCGGCGCTGCGCCCGGCGATGAGCGCCTACTACGACGCCATGTTCGGCCTCGGCGGGCGGCTGCTGCGCGCGGTGGCATTGAGTCTGGGGCTGGAGGAAGGGTTCTTCGCCCCGCGCTACCGCAAGCCGTTGCAGCGCACCCAGGCCATCTTCTACCCGCCCCAGTCCGTGGGCGCGGAAGAGGAGATCTACGGCGTGGCGCCGCACACGGATTTCGGCTGCATCACCCTGCTGTGGCAGGACGACAATGGCGGGCTGCAGGTGAAGGAGCGGCAGAGCGGGGCCTGGATCGACGCCCCTCCCCTGCCCGGCACGCTGGTGGTGAATGTGGGCGACCTGCTGGGGCGCTGGAGCAATGACCGCTTCGCCTCCACCCCGCATCGCGTGGTGAACCGCAGCGGGCGGGAGCGCATGTCGATCGCCACCTTCCACGACCCGGATTTCGGCGCGGTGATCGACCCGCGGGAGCTGGGGACGCCGGAGGGCGAGGCGCGCTACGAGCCGATCACGGCGGGGCGGCATATCCTGAACCGCTTCGACCAGGCTTTCGGGTACCGCAAGACGCTCGCGGCCGCTTCCTGATGCCGGATGGCGGCGCGCCGAAGCCGCGCTACGAGGCGGTGAAGGATTTCGTGCGGGACCGCATCGCCTCCGGCGAGTGGGCCGTGCACGCGCGCATTCCCAGCGAGAACGAGTTGGGGCCGATGCTCGGTGTCTCCCGCATCACGGTGAACCGCGCCTTCGCGGAGTTGGCGCGGGAGGGGCGGCTGCGGAAGGTGCCGGGCGTGGGCACCTTCGTGGCCGAGGGAAAGCCGCGCACGGGGCTGAGCAGCATCGAGAGCATTGCGGAGGAGATCCGCGGGCGCGGGATGGAGTGGACCTGCGCGGTGCTGGCGCTCGGCACGGCTTCCATGACCGAGGAGGCGGCCGATGCGCTGGGCCTGCCGCGCGGCGGGCGGGTGCCGGGCTCGATCGTCCTGCACAAGGGCGACGGGCTGCCGATCCAGATGGAGGAGCGCTTCATCCGCCCGGGCTACGCGCCGGGCTACGAGGAGCAGGACTTCTCCGCCCGCACCACCTACGAGTTCCTGCGCGAGGTGGGCGAGGTTGAGGAGATGGAGCAGGCCGTGACGGCGATCCTGCCCGCCTCCTCCATCGCACGGCTGCTGGAGGTGGGGCAGCGCGATCCCTGCCTGGTGATCCGCCGCCGCACCTTCCTCCGTGGCGAGGCCACGACCTTCTCCCGCCTGACCCAGCCCGCCAGCCGCTTCGAGCTCTCCGGCCGATACCGGATGCAGGACGGACCGGGCGGGCATTTTCCGTTCTGAGGATTTCCGCATGAGCGAGAACCCGCGCCTCCGCAACGCGCCCGCGATCCGCGCGCCGCGCGGCCTGGAGCTATCGGCGAAGCACTGGGTGACGGAAGCGCCGCTGCGGATGCTGATGAACAACCTGGACGACGAGGTGGCAGAGAATCCCGGCTCGCTCGTCGTCTATGGCGGCATCGGGCGGGCGGCGCGGGACTGGCGCAGCTACGAGATGATTTGCGACGTGCTGCGGCGGCTGGAGGACACGCAGACCCTGCTGGTGCAGTCCGGCAAGCCGGTGGGCGTGTTCGAGACGCATGCGGACGCGCCGCGCGTGCTGATCGCCAACTCCAACATCGTGCCGGCATGGGCGAACTGGGAGAAGTTCAACGAGCTCGATCGGGCCGGGCTGATGATGTACGGCCAGATGACGGCGGGGTCCTGGATCTACATCGGGTCCCAGGGGATCGTGCAGGGCACCTACGAGACCTTCGCAGAGGCGGGGCGCCAGCATTTCGGCGGTGACCTCTCCGGGCGCTGGATCCTCACCGGGGGCTTGGGCGGCATGGGCGGGGCGCAGCCGCTGGCGGGCGTTTTCGCCGGCGCCAGCGTTCTGGCGGTGGAGTGCCAGCCCAGCAGCATCGAGAAGCGGCTGCAGACCCGGTACCTGGACCACGCGACGGCCGATATCGACAAGGCGTTGGCGATGATCTTCGGCTCCTGCATCGAGAAGAAGCCAATCAGCGTCGGGCTGCTGGGCAATGCGGCGGAAGTCTTCCCGGAGCTGGTGCGGCGCGGCGTGGTGCCGGACATCGTGACGGACCAGACCAGCGCGCATGACCCATCCAACGGCTACCTGCCGGCGGGCTGGACTTTGGCGGAGTGGATGGCGAAGCGGGAGAGCGATCCTGCCGCCGTGGCGGCGGCCGCCAAGCGCAGCATGGTGGCGCATGTGCAGGCGATGCTGGACCTGAAGAAGATGGGGTCCGTCGTCATGGATTACGGCAACAACATCCGACAGATGGCGAAGGACGAGGGGCTGGCGGAAGCCTTCGACTTCCCGGGCTTCGTGCCGGCCTATATCCGTCCGCTGTTCTGCAAGGGGATCGGGCCCTTCCGCTGGGCGGCGCTGTCCGGCGATCCCGAGGACATCCGCAAGACCGACGCGAAGGTGCGGGAGCTGATCGACGATCCGCACCTGCACCGCTGGCTGGACATGGCGCAGCAGCGCATCGCCTTCCAGGGCCTGCCGGCGCGCATCTGCTGGGTGGGGCTGGGCGACCGGCACCGGCTGGGGCTGGCCTTCAACGAGATGGTGGCGCGGGGCGAGATCGGGCCGGTGGTGATCGGGCGCGACCACCTGGATAGCGGGTCCGTTGCCTCGCCGAACCGGGAGACGGAGGCGATGCGGGATGGATCGGACGCCATTTCCGACTGGCCCCTGCTGAACGCGCTGCTGAACACGGCCTCGGGCGCCACCTGGGTTTCGCTGCACCATGGAGGCGGCGTGGGGATGGGGTACTCGCAGCATGCAGGCATGGTGATCGTGGCGGACGGCACGCCGGATGCGGCGCGCCGGCTGAAGCGGGTGCTGTGGAACGATCCGGCGACGGGCGTGATGCGCCACGCGGATGCGGGATACGAGCTGGCGAAGGATTGGGCGCGGGAGAAGGGTCTGGACCTGCCGATGGTGCAGCTCTGATGGCCGCGCTGGCAGAACTGCGCGCGGTGATGGCGGGCGGGGCACTGGCCCTGCCCGAGGGCTGGCGGGAGGCGGTGCGGACCAGCCATTCGGCGTTGGCGGCGCGGCTGGAAGCCGGCGAGGTGATGTACGGCGTGAACACCGGCTTCGGGAAGTTGGCGGGCACGCGCATCCCGCCGGACGCGCTGGTGCAGCTCCAGCTGAACCTGATCCGCAGCCACGCTTCCGGCGTGGGGGAGCCCCTGCCGCGTCCGGTGGTGCGGCTGGTGCTGGCGCTGAAGGCGCTGTCCCTCTCCCGCGGAGCTTCCGCGGTGCGGGAGGAGACGGTGGAGGCGCTGCTGCGGCTGCTGGAGGCCGATGTGTTGCCGGTGATCCCGGCGCGCGGCTCCGTGGGCGCTTCGGGCGACCTGGCGCCATTGGCGCACATGTCCCTCGTGCTGATCGGCGAGGGCGAGGCCTTCGTCGGAGGGCAGCGCGTGAGCGGGGCGGAGGCGCTGGCGCATGTGGGCGTGCGCCCGCTGCCGCTGGGACCGAAGGAAGGGCTGGCGTTGCTAAACGGCACGCAGGTTTCCACGGCGATCGCGTTGGTGGCTCTGTTCCGGGCGCGGGACCTGTTCACCACCGCGCTGGTGGCGGGGGCGATGAGCACGGAGGGGGTGCGCGGCTCCGACACGCCCTTCGATCCGCGCATCCACGAGCTGCGCGGGCAGCCCGGGCAGATCCGGGCAGCGGCTGCGCTGCGCGGGCTGATGGCGGGCAGCGCCATCCGGGAAAGCCACCGAGAGAACGACCCGCGCGTGCAGGACCCCTACTCCATCCGCTGCCAGCCGCAGGTGATGGGGGCGTGCCTGGACGCGCTGGACCACGCCGCCTCCGTGCTGGAGCGGGAGGCGAACGCCGTGACGGACAACCCGCTGGTGACGGCGGAGGGCGAGGTGCTGTCCGGCGGGAACTTCCACGCGGAGCCGGTGGCCTTCGCGGCGGACCATATCGCGCTGGCGCTGGCGGAGATCGGGGCCTTGTCGGAGCGGCGCATGGCGCTGCTGACCGACCCGGCCCTGTCGGGGCTACCGGCCTTCCTGGTGCGGGAGGGCGGGTTGAATTCCGGCTTCATGATCGCGCAGGTGACGGCGGCGGCGCTGGCGAGCGAGCAGAAGGCGCTGGCGCATCCCCGCAGCGTGGACAGCCTGCCGACCTCCGCGAACCAGGAGGACCATGTGAGCATGGCCACCGGTGCGGCGCTGCGGCTGGTGCCGATGGCCGACAACCTGCGGGACATTCTGGCGATCGAGTTGCTGGCGGCCGCGCAGGCGGTGGAGTTCCACCGCCCCCTGCGGTCCTCGGAGCCGCTGGAGGATGCGCACGCGGCGGTGCGCGGCGTCGCGGCGGCCTGGGACAAGGACCGCTTCATGGCGCCCGACATCGCGGCGGTGGCGGGCTTGATCGATGCCGGGCGGTTCACGGGCCGTGGGTGACTTCGACCGCATCTGGGTGAATGCCAATCTCTGCACCATGGCAGATGGGACCATGGCAGATGGGCTGGGCGTGGTGCGGGATGGGGCGGTGGCCTCGAAGGGCGGGCGCATCTCCTGGGTGGGGCCCCGCGAGGCGCTGCCCGACACCGAGGCGGCGGTGACGGATTGCGAGGGGGCCTGGATCCTTCCGGGCCTGGTGGATTGCCACACCCATCTCGTCTTTGGCGGGAACCGCGCGGGGGAGTTCCAGCGGCGGCTGGCGGGCGCGACCTACGAGGAGATCGCCCGCGAGGGCGGCGGCATCCTCTCCACCGTGCGCGCCACGCGGGCGGCGGAGGAGGAGGCGCTGGTGGCGGCCGCCCTGCCCCGGCTAGACGGGCTGCTGGCCGAGGGCGTGACCACGGTGGAGGTGAAGTCCGGCTACGGGCTGGAGTTCGAGGCGGAGCGGCGGATGCTGCGCGCGGCCCGGGCGCTGGGGCGGGCGCGGAAGGTGTCGGTCGCCACCTCCTTCCTCGGCGCGCACGCAGTGCCGCCGGAATACAAGGGCCGCCAGGGCGACTACGCGGCGCTGGTGGCCGGCATGATCGCGCCCCTGGCCGCCGAAGGGCTGGTGGATGCGGTGGATGCCTTCTGCGAGCGCATCGCCTTCACGCCGGAGGAGACGGAGGCCGTTTTCGCGGCCGCGCGGGCGCAAGGGCTGCCGGTGAAGCTGCATGCGGACCAGTTGAGCGACCTGGGCGGGGCGGCGCTGGCAGCGCGGTTCGGGGCGCTCTCCGCGGATCATCTGGAGCATGCGTCGGCGGAGGGGCTGGCGGCCATGGCGGCGGCGGGGACGGTGGCGGTGCTGCTGCCCGGCGCCACCTACTTCATCCGGGAGGAGCGGCACCCGGATATCGCGGCCATGCGGTCGGCGGGCACGCGCATGGCGATCGCGACGGATATGAACCCCGGCTCCTCCCCAGCCCGGTCCCTGCTGCTGATGCTGAACATGGCCTGCACCCTCTACCGGATGACGGTGGAGGAGGCGCTGCTGGGCGTGACGCGCCACGCGGCGGCGGCGCTGGGCATGGCGGATCGCGGCGCGCTGGCGCCGGGGCTGCGCTGCGATCTGGCGCTGTACCGGATCGGGGCGCCGGAGGAGCTGTGCTACTGGATCGGCGGCAATCCCTGCGCCGGGCGCGTGGTGGCAGGGGAGGATGCCTGACGGCGGCCGCCCGGCGCCCCATATGGCGGGCGGAGAGGAGAACCGGATGCCCCTGCCCCCGACCAGTCGGCCGCCCGTCAGCAGATCGGTTGAGAGCCTGATTGTCGGCACGGACGGCGCCGCCCGGCCCGGGGCGCGCGCAGTGCCGGAGGAGGTGCCGGTCAGCCTCGTCTACTCCTCCGTGCCCTTCGCGGTGATGATGCTGACCCCCTCGGACCTCGAGGACTTCGCCTACGGCTTCAGCCTGACCGAGGGGATCGTGACCGGGGCGGAGGGCATCCGCGAGGTGGAGGTCGGGGAGGAGGCGCGCGGGCTTCGGCTGGACATCCGGCTGGCACCCACCGCGTTGACGCAGCACCTGGCGCGGCGGCGCTCCATTGCCGGGCGGACGGGATGCGGCCTCTGCGGGATCGAGGAGCTGGACCAGATGCCCCAGGCCGTGCGGCCGGAGGGGGTGGCGCCGGCCATCGACATGCCGGCCATTCGGCGGGCCCTGGCCGAGTTGGAGCGGAACCAGCCGCTGAACGACGAGACGCGGGCGGTCCATGCCGCCGCCTTCGCGGGGGCGGATGGGGTGCTGCGCGCGGTGCGCGAGGATGTCGGCCGGCACAACGCGCTGGACAAGCTGGCGGGGGCCCTGATGCGGGGCGGGGTGCGGGCGGCGGAGGGCTTCGTGATCGTCACCAGCCGCTGCTCCTTCGAGCTGGTGGAGAAGGCGGCCTCCATCGGGGCGCGGACCCTGGTGGCCATCTCCGCCCCCACGGCCCTGGCGCTGGACCGGGCGCGGGCACTGGACATGAACCTGGTGGCGGTGGCGCGGCGGGACACAGTGGCCGTGTTCCACGGGATGGAGCGGGTGCGGGACGGGGTCGCCGGCTGAGGCGTCGCGGGGTTTTCACCAGGGGTGCGCTGGCCGCCCTTCCCTCCCCTCGCTACACCTGCGGCGCTTCTCGCGAGGAGGACCGCATGAAAATCACTTGGTTCGGCCATTCGGCCTATCGGTTCGAGATCGGCGGCGCGGTGCTGCTGGTCGATCCCTTCCTGACCGGCAATTCCACCTTCAAGGGCACGGTGGAGGAGGCTTCCAAGGGCTGCACCCACATCGCCCTCACCCACGGCCACGGCGACCACATCGGCGACACGGCGGCGATTGCCAAGGCGACCGGGGCCAAGGTGATCGCGAACGCCGAGATCTGCGGCTACCTGAAGGGCAAGGGGGTCGAGAAGCTGGAGATGATGAACACCGGCGGCACGACCGACCAGGATGGGTTCAGCGTCTCCCTCACCATCGCCTTCCACTCCTCCTCCATGCCTGGGGAGAATGGGACGATCATCGACCTGGGCCTGCCGAACGGGGTGGTGATCACGCCCAAGGACCCGTCCGAGCCCGTGGTCTACCACATGGGCGACACGGACGTGTTCTCCGACATGGCGCTGATCGCGGAACTGTACCAGCCGAAGGTGGCGATCGTGCCGGTGGGCGACCGCTTCACCATGGGCGCGCGCGGCGCGGCGCTGGCGATGCGCCGCTTCCTGCCGGACGTGCCGGTGGTGCTGCCCTGCCACTTCGGCACCTTCCCGATCATCGACAAGTCGGCGGACGCCTTCATCGCCGCCATGGGCGAGGAAGGCGGGCGCGTGCGGGTGCCGGCGATCGGGGAAGCCTTCGAGGTCTGAACCGGATCAGGCGGCCGGGATGAGGTGCCCGGCCGCCGGGTTCCAGGAGAGGGCGACCTCGCTGCCCTCCGAGATGCCCTGCGCGGCCAGGCCGGGCAGGCGGGCGCGGAGCGGAGTGCCGCCGGCATCGCCGAGGATCAGGGCGCTGTCGCCGAAATGGACGATGGTCTCCACGGCCATGCGGCAGGTGTTGGGGGCACCATCGGCGGCCAGCCCCAGCACCTCCGGGCGCAGCAGCAGGGTGGCAGCCTCCCCCGCGCGGCGGCCGGGCTGGGCGGGGATGCGGACCGGGCCGATGCCGGCGATTTCGCCCGTGCCCTGGTTAGGATCGGTCAGCCGGATGGGCAGCAGGTTGCTGTCCCCGACGAAGCGGGCGACGAAGTCGTTCACCGGGCGGTCGTAGATCTCAAGCGGAGTGCCGGCCTGCTGGATGCGCCCGCCCTCGAAGACCACGATGCGGTCGGACATGGCCATCGCCTCGGACTGGTCGTGCGTCACGAAGATGGTGGTGACGCCGAGGCTGCGCTGGATGCGCTTGATCTCGATCTGCAGGCTCTCGCGCAGGTTCTTGTCCAGCGCGCCCAGGGGCTCGTCCAGCAGGAGCAGGGCCGGGTCGAAGACGAGGGCGCGGGCCAGGGCCACGCGCTGCTGCTGGCCGCCGGACATCTCGCGCGGGTGGCGGTCCGCGAAGCGCTCCAACCCGACGAGCGCGAGCATGTGGCGCGCCTTCTTCGTGGCCTGGGCCTTCGGCACCTTCCGCATCTCCAGCGGGAACATCACGTTCTGCAAGGCCGTGCGGTGGGGGAAGAGCGCGTAGTTCTGGAAGACGATGCCGATGCCGCGCTTGTGGGGCGGCACGCGGGTGATGGAGGTGCCGTCCACGAGGATCTCGCCCTCGGTCGCGCCCTCGAACCCCGCGATGAGCATGAGGGTAGTCGTCTTGCCGGAACCGCTGGGGCCGAGGAAGGTGATGAACTCCCCCTTCCCCGCCGTCAGGTTCACGCCGTCCAGCGCGCGGCTGCGGCCGTCATAGCTCTTCGAGAGGTTGCGCAGTTCCAGATAGGGCTTGCTCACGGGCGGGCTTCCGATCGGCGGCGCGACAGGGCGCGCCAGAGGACGGGCACGATCACCAGCGCGGCGACGGCCAGGAACAGCAGGGTGGAGACGACGGCGATGACGGGATCCGCCTGGGTGCGGATGCTGTCGAACATGCGGCGCGGCAGGGTTTCCGTGTCGCGGCCGGAGATGAAGAGGGCCACCACCGTCTCGTCGAAGCTCTGCACGAAGGCGAACAGGGCGGCGGCGGCGAAGCCGGGCCAGAGCACGGGCAGGGTGACGTGGCGGAAGGTGGCGGCCGGGCTGGCGCCGAGGGAGAGGGCGGCCCGCTCCAGCGTGCGGTCGAAGCCCTTCAGGTTGGCCGAGAGGACGAGGAAGGCCATGGGCACGGAGAGCGCGGTGTGGGCGAGGATAATGCCGGGGAAGGTCTGCAACAGGCGGACATCGGCGAGGAAGGCGTAGTAGCCGATGGCCATGACGATGTGCGGCACGGCCAGCGGCAGCATCAGCAGCAGGTTCACCACGCCCTTGCCGGCGAAGCGGTGGCGGACGAGCGCGAAGGTGGCGGGGGTGACGAGCAGGACGGTGAGGACGGAGACGGCGAGCGCGATGCCGAGGCTGTTCAGCGTGGGCGTGGTCCAGCGCGCATCGTTGAAATAGGCGCTGTAGTAGCCCGTCCACCAGCCCGGCGGCGGGAACTCCAGCGAGACGGCCGTGCTGAAGGACATGGGCACGACGATGAAGAGCGGCGCCGCTACGAAGGCAAGCACGAGGGCGCCGAGGAGGAGGAGGGCAAGGCGCATCGGTTCAGCCCCAGAGCCGGTCGAGGCCGAAGCGGCGGTGATAGATGCCGAGGATGATCAGCGTGGAGGCGAGCAGCACCACGGCCATGGCGGAGGCTTCCCCGAAGGCCAGGAACTCCTCCACCTGCTGGCCGATCACGCTGGCCACCATCTGCTCCCGCGGCGATCCCAGCAGGATGGGCGTGACGTAGAAGCCGAGGCAGAGGACGAAGACGAGGGTGAGGCCATTGGCGATGCCCGGCGCGGCCAAGGGCAGGACCACGTGGCGGATGACGCCGGCCGGGGTGGCGCCGAGGCTGGCGGCGGAGCGCGGGAGGGAGGGCTCGATCCGCTTGAGCACGCCGTAGAGGCTGAGGACCATGTAGGGCAGCAGGATGTGGGTCATCGCGACCGTGGAGCTGAAGCGGGTGAAGAGCAGCTCCGGCGAGGCGAAGCCAATCCACTCGACGAAGCGGGCGATCGGGCCGCGGTTCCCCAGCAGCACCATCCAGGCATAGGTGCGGACGAGGAAGCTGGTCCAGAAGCTCATCGTCACCACCACCATCATGGCGGCGGCCAGGCCCGGCGGAGCGGCGGCCATGGCATAGGCCAGCGGGAAGCCGAGGACGAGGCAGCAGAGCGAGACGGTGAGCGCGGTGAGGAAGGTGTCCAGCAGCACGCGCAGGTGGAAGCCGTCCGTCGCGATGGCGACGTAGTGGTCCAGCCCCCATTCGGGGTCGGACACGCTCATCACGGCCACCTGTGCCAGCGGCACGATGAAGAAGGCGGCGAGGAAGACCAGCAGCGGGGCGAGGAGCAGCCAGGGGCGCAGGCCGCCCCCGCCCGCCGCGGAGGTGGTCGCGCTCAAGTGCCGATCCAGCGCTCGAAGCGCTGGGTGGCGGCGTTCACGTCGCCGCCGAAGTTCAGGATGTCCTGCTCGAACACCTTGTCCTTGTAGGCGGGGGCGGTGGGCATGCGGGCCGCCTCGGCCTCGGACACGAAGTTGAAGGCGGCGGGGTTCAGCGGGCCGTTCAGGGAGTCCTTGCAGAACCCGGCCACGCGCTCCGGCTTCAGGGCGGATTCGATGAAGCGCATAGCATTGTCGCGGTTCGGGGTGCCGCGGGCGACGACCCAGTAGGCGCGCTCGATCTCCGCCCCGTTCCAGACGATCTCGACGGGCTGGTTCGCGTCGATGAGCTCCAGCGTGCGGGCGTGCCAGAGGGCGATGCAGTCGATCTCACCGTCCCGCAGAAGCTGCTGGGACTGCTGGCCCTGGGTCCACCACACGCGGACGGCGGGCTTGATCTTGTCCAGGCTGCGGAAGGCGCGGTTGAGGTCCAGCGGGTAGAGCTTGTCAGTCGGCACGCCATCGGCGGCGAGTGCGATGGGCAGGATGCGGGAGGCGTAGCGCTGCATGCAGCGGCTGCCCGGGAACTTCTGCAGGTTCCAGAAATCCGCCCAGCTCTGCGGGCCGCCATTGGGGTACTTGGCCTTCTGGTAGGCGATGACGGTGGCGAAGGCGTGGCTGCTGGCGCCGTTCTGGAAGGCCGCGCCCGGGAAGGGCGGGTTCTTCACCAGCTCGGAGTTGTCCAGCTTCTCCAGCAGGTTCGCCTGGTTGGCGCGGATGATCTCGCCGGCGCCGAGCGTCGTCACATCGAACTCATAGGCGCCGCTGCGGACCTGCTGGGCCAGCTTGGCGAAGGAGACCGGGGAGACGGGGCGGATCTCCACGCCCGTATCCCTGGTGAAGGGCTCGAAGAGGTTCTTGATGGCGGCGCGTTCCCAGATGCCGCCCCAGGTATTCACGTGCAGCACCTCCGCCGCGCGGACGCGGCGGAAGTAGGGTGCGGCGAGGCCTGCCACAACACCGCCGCCCACGGAGAGGGCCGCGCGGCGGGTGAAACCCTGGGATGCCATCCTCGTCTCTCCTCAGTTCGGGCGGAAGGTCGCGGCGTAGAGCCGCATCCAGTTGCCGCGGATGATCTTCTCGATCTCGGGCGGCTGGAAGCCCACTTCGCGCAGGCCGTCCGGGATCTGGCCGAGGCCCGAAACGCCTTCCGCCAGCCACTCGGCCTTCGGCGTCTTCACCGGCTTCCCGGCGGAGGAGGCGCCGTGGTCGATGCCGCGGGTCCAGCGGCCCATGCGCATCCAGGCGTAGTCGGCGGGGGTATTGTCGTGGCCGTAATCGGTGCCGATCGCGACCGTGTCGATCCCCGCGATGTCCACCGTGCGCGCCACCATCTCGCACCAGTTGCGGACGGAGGCGCAGTAGTAGTCCCCGGTGATGTTGCGATAGACGGCGCAGCCCATCACGCCGCCCGTGTCGCGCAGGGCGTGCAGGATGGCGTCCTGCTTGTTCCGGCTGTGGGGAACGAGGCTGGTAGCGTTGGCGTGGGTGACGGCGATGGGCTTCTCGCTATGGGCGATGGCCTCCAGCGTCGTGCGCTCCCCGACGTGGGAGCAGTCGATCAGCATTCCCGCGCGGTTCATCTCCCGCACGACTTCCCGCCCGAAGCGGGCCAGGCCGCCATCGTTCGGCTCGTAGCAGCTGCCGCCCACGGCGTTCTGGTTGTTGTAGGTCAGCTGCACCACGCGCACGCCGAGTTCCGCGAACATTTCCACCAGCCGGATGCGGCCACCGAAGAGGTCCGTGTTCTGGAAGCCCAGGATGATCGCGGTGCGGTCGGAGGCGTTGACCGCGTCGATCTCAGCGGGCGTGCGGGCGACGGCGCAGGTCTCCGCGTTCTCCGCGATCAGGTCGCGCCAGCGGCCCAGGGCGTCGAAGGACTCCATCGGGTCCTCCCAGAAGCCGCAGGTCACGGTCACGGCGGCGATGTTGCCGCGCCGCAGCGCCGTGAAGACCTCCGGCGTGAAGTGGCCGCACTGAAGACCGTCAATGAGCATTCGCGGATTCCGGCTTGGCACTGGTGAGGAGGGAGAGGTCGGTGTCGTCGTCGTGGTCCGTGCGGCCGGTGATGCGGCCATCGGCCTCCACGATCACCGGGCCGGCGTGGCGCCGGGATTCCGGCGTGTCGGTGGAGAGGGCGGTGTTGGAGAGGTGGTGCAGGTCCCACCACAGGGCGGGTTCCACCACCACGCCCTCACGCAGCGCGCGGTCCAGCACGGCGTCGCCCGCGGTGGAGGGCGCGGCGCGCAGGATGAAGGTGCCCGCGGCATCACCGGCGCCGCCGGTAACCTGGACGGACAGGCCCTCGCGCGGGGCGTAGGCGCTGGCGGTGCGGAGTTCCTCCGGGTCGCGCAGGTTCGTCACCTCGGCGGTCGCGGCGCCCTCCAGCGCGGTGGCCGCGCCCAGCGCGTCCAGAATCATCGGCAGCACCACCCAGGCGTGCCCGCCGCGGGCATCCACCACCAGATGGCCCGGCGCGGGTTCCGTGATGCTGGGCGCGACGGTCTCGGCCATACGCAGATCGCCGAAGCGTCGGCGCAGCAGCGGCAACCCGCCCAGCCCGGCGGCGGCGGAGTAGAGCACCACGTCCCGCACGGCGGGGATCAGGCCATGCGGGACCGTGGTGAGGAGGAGGATGCGCTCCACCACCAGCCGCACCTCGCGCGGCAGCAGGGTGACAGGCGTGTCCGAGCAGGCGGCGCTCATGCGTGCGGCTCCGGCGGGTAGAACCAGTCGGGATCGGCGGCCGCGGCAAGGTCGGCGGCCACGGGGGCGCCGTGGAACAGCACGCCGCGCAGGTTGCGGGCGAGGTAGTCGCGCGTCTTGTCCACGCCGTGCAGCGCGACGTTCATCAGCCGCACCATGTGCGCGGGCACGAAGTCGTCCGCCATGATGTTCACGCGCGGCTGGTGGTAGGGCAGGCCGGCAAGGCTCTGCACGCGGGCCACGATCTGCCGCAGGTCCGGGCGGGCGAGGAGGAGGCGCGCCACGGGTTCGTCGGCGTCGCGCCCGGCCAGGGCGGCGTTCAGCGCCTGGACCAGGCCGGGGACGTCGAGGCCGAGGTTGAAGGTGCCGGGCGGGGCTTCCGACTTCGGGCCGCGGCGCGGCTCCTCGGCGGTGGCGGACTTGTACCAGACGTGCTCGTAAGCGCCGGGGGCGGTCAGGTCCATCGCCAGCGCCCAGTCGTACTCGTGCGCGAGGATGGCGCGCAGGGCGCCGACATGCATGGCGGGCTGCACCGCCATCTCCTCGCTGACGATCATGGAGCGGGCGAGATGGTCGGCCTCTTCCGGCACCAGCTCGATCATGAGGGATAGGAGGGTTTCCTCCGTCTCCGGGTGGAAGCGGGCGGTGACCTGTGCGGCGAGTTCGTCCAGCGGATAGGCGGCCTTGCTGCCCGTCGCGTGCAGGGCGGCGACAAGGCCGGCCACCGTCTCCAGCTCCTCCGCGATCAGGGCGCTGGGGGCGAAGGCATCGTATACCATGCGGTCCTCGCGCCGGAAGCGCGCGGCGCGGCGGACCAGGGCTTCCAGATGCGCCAGGCGCTCGTCGCCGGCCTGCACCGCCAGGGCGCGGGCGGCGGCGATGGCCTTCTCCCGCGCGGCGATCCAGGCGTTGATCAGGCGCGGGTGGTTGTTGATGAAGAGGATGAGGCCGAGGGCGGAGCCGTTGCCGATTCCAAGGAATCGCCGCACCTCCGGCGAGAGTGCGACGGCATCCGGCGACTGCAAGGCTGCGAGATGGTTCGCGAGGTCGGCGGCGAATTCCCGCATCATGTAGGCGGCGAGCATCTGCGCGGCCAGCGGGTGGCGCAGGGCATGGCCTTCCTCCAGCGCGAGGAAGGAGCGCGTGCCGAAGGTGCCGTTCCCGTCCAGCCCCGTGTTCCGCATGAGGTAGCAGGACTGGGCGACCAGCGCGGCATCGGGCTGCTTGCCGGAGGCCAGCGCAGCCACGGTGGCATCAAACACGCGCATGGAGCGGTTGGAGCGACACCAGATCAGCGTGCCCGGCGTTGCGCGGCCGGCGTAGAGCTTCGGCAGCTCCCGCCGCGTCGTCTCCACCACCTCGTCCGTCGCCACGCCCTCCACCAGGGAACCGGTCATGTCCCAGGTGCGGCCGATGATGCGGCCGGTGCGGCCCGCGCGCTGCGGCGTGTTGGAGTAGGCGAGGAAGGAGAAGGTGCCGCCGGGGGTGGCTATCTCGTAGATCGCCGTGCCCGCGGAATCCGCGCCGATGTCGAAGCGGCGCGTGGTGATCCTCCACCGCTCCGCGATGGCCTGGGCCATCAGCGCGCGGGAGGCGGAGACGCGGCTGGGCTGGAAGGCGGCCAGGCGCTCCGGCTGCATGAGGAAAGCGGGGTCGCGCGGCGCGGGCGGCGCGGCGGATTCGAGCGCGGCGCTCACGCGGGGCGGCCCTCCAGGATGGCGCGCAGGCGCTGGGCCGCGGCGCGCAGGGGTTCGATCCAGCCGTCCGGCGCGAAGCGTTGCGCCGGGGCGACGAGGGAGAGGGCTGCGGCGCAGGCGCCGTCATGGCCGAAGACCGGCACGGCGGCGGCGCGGATGCCCTCCATGGTGCGGCCGGAGGAGATGGAGTGGCCGTTCATCCGCACATCCTCGAGGATCGCGGGATCGAGGCCGGGGGCGAGGCGCCGCGCCTTCGCCGGGTCGAGATAAGCGAGAAGGACGCGGCCGGAGGCGCTGCCCTCCAGGTCCATGGCGGCGCCCACGCGCATCTCCACGCGCAGCACGCCGTTCGGCTCCACGCGCTGAACGATGCGGGGCACGCCATCCTCCAGCACGGCGAGGGAGGCGGCCTCGCCCGTGGCGGCGCAGAGCCCTTCCAGCACGGAGAGCGTGCGATCCCCGAGGCCGGCCTGCTCCGTCGCGGCCTGCGAGAGGCGCGCGGCGCGGAGGGTGAGGCGGAACGCGCCCTCGGCGGTCTGCTCCACCCAGCCCGCCGCCATGAGGGTGACGAGGCGCTGGTAGATCGTGGCGCGCCCGGCACCGAGCTCGCGCGACAGGACGGAGAGCCGCACGGGGCGACGGCTGTGGCTGAGATGGTCCAGCAGGGCGAGGGTTTTCAGCGCCGAGGCGAGCGGGCGGACGCCGCCTTCGGGCGCACCGCCAATCTCGTCCGGCATGTCAGTTCCGTCAGGCACTTTGTATCCTAGATGAATACTTCGTATTCGAACTGAAGCGATCTTTGGCCCGACATTGATCCCCGTCAAAGGATTTCTGACAGCACGATGAAGATTCCTGCGTTGCGGGCGCCGGGGCGCGCGTGCGGCAGGGTTCAGTGATCCGTCGCCGGACACGGTGGACGGGCCACGCCGCTGTCGTGCGCTCACGTTGCTCGCGCGGGCGCTTCTCGAAGGCGCCCGCGCAGGATGCGCGGCCTCGCCGTGCTATCGGCTTGCCCTGGCCGTGAAGTGTCAGTCGGTTGGTCCGAATCTGCCCGGCATTCCAGCCGGCAGCCGATCGTGCCTTGGCCAGAAACGAACAGCGGGCGGCACGGAAGGATCATCGCCGCTCTGCTCGGCGCGCGGAAAGCCGGGGAATGGCAACTCGGGTCGTAGCGCCGCGCGCGTCCGCGGCGGCAGCACTCGGAAAGGAAAGCCGCCAGCCCCGCCCGGTGCGGGCGCGGCTGGCGGAAGCGACGGGTCAGGCGACCGGCTCGGCCGTCTCCGTGCCAAGGTCGGCGCAGGCCGGCAGGACGCAATTCACCATCCAGGGCGTGCCGTAGCGGTCCACCAGCATGCCGAAGCGCTGCGCCCAGAAGGTTGGGGCGATGGGCATCTTCACCTCGCCACCCTCGGAGAGCGCGGCGAAGACCCGCTCGGCCTCCTCCGGTGTGTCCACGGAGACATTCACGGAGAAGCCGCCCGGGGTGCCAGCAGGGCAGTTCGGCGGCGCGTCGGAACCCATGAGCATCGTCCCGCCGAGATCGAGGCAGGCGTGCAGGATCTTCTCCGCCCAGCCCGGTGGCAGATGCGCCTCGGCCGGCGTGCCGGTGCCACGCAGCATGGCGAGCATCTGCCCGCCCAGCACGGCCTGATAGCGATTGAAGGCTTCCTCGCAGTTGCCGCTGAAGAACAGGTAGGCGTTGGCCTGCATGGCATGATCCCCCCGGGTTGCCGGACAGGCCCCCACCCGTCCTTGACGATAAGGGTTGATATCAACATATTCCATACGTGTCAAAACCTGTTGCAGTCCCGTTCGAATCCACGCTTGCCGTCCGCGACACCTGCCTCTGCCTGCACGCCCAGCGCCTGGCCCGGGCCCTGGCGCGCCACTTCGACGAGGTGCTGCGCCCCGCGGCGCTGACGAACGGGCAGTTCTCCCTGCTCATGTCGTTGAACCGCCCCTCCCCTCCCCCCATGGGCCCGGTGGCGGCGCTGCTGGGCATGGACCGGACGAGCCTGACCGCGATGCTGAAGCCGCTGGAACGGCGCGGGCTGGTGCGGGTGGAGCCGGACCCGGCGGACCGGCGCGGGCGGCTGCTCCACCTGACGGCGGAGGGCCACGCGGCCCTGGCGGCGGCGCTTCCGCTCTGGCAGGCGGCGCACGCGGCGGTGGAGGCGCGGATCGAGGATCCGGCGGGGTTCCGGGGCGCCGCGCGCGCCCTGGCCTGACCGGCGCCTACCTTCTCCGGGCTCTGCCGGGCGGGCGCCGGCGCGGCAGGGCGCCGCGCCAGGCGGTTTCCAGGGCCGCGGCCAGTTCCTCCTCCGTCACGGCGAGCAGCACGGTGGTGTGGCCCATCCGGCCCCATCCGCCCGGCACGGGGCTGAAGGCCTCCGGGTGGGTCATGCATTTCAGGGCTTGGTCCTCGGGCGAGAACTTCAGGTTCGCGCTGAGCCCGTCCGCGGCGAGGGTCGCGTAGATGCGGGCCACGCGGAAGGCGGCGCGGTCCATGTGCGGCGCCTCCTCCGTCCCCGCCATCGCCAGCGCCAGGCGCCGCAGGTCCGCCCCGCTCGCCATCCCTATCGCTCCGCCCCGCCGCCCCAGAGCACCACCCCGGCCCCGAGGAGGCAGATGGCGCCGCCGGCCAGGTCCCAGCGGTCGGGCAGCCGGCCTTCCACCGCCCAGAGCCAGGCGAGGGAAGCCGCGACGTAGACGCCGCCATAGGCCGCGAAGGCGCGACCGGCCGCCGAGGCCTCAGAAAGGGTGAGGAGCCACGCGAAGAGGGCCAGAGAGGCCATGCCCGGCAGCAGCGCCCAGGCGCCCCAGCCCAGGCGGCGCCACCCCCAGAAGGCGAAGCATCCGGCGATCTCGGCCAGCGCGGCGCCGGCATAGACCAGTGCGGTTCCCATGCCCGGCAACTTGCCATGCCCCCCCCGGAAACCCCAATTGCCTGTCCATGAAGCGTTTCTGGGACCGGGCGGAGATCCAGCCCGTGGAGTCGGGCTGGGGGATTGCCCTCGATGGGAAGCCCCTACGCCTGCCGGGCGGCACCGTGCTGCACCTGGGCCACCGCCCGCTGGCCGAGGCCGTCGCGGCCGAATGGCACGCGGCCGGCGGCGAGAAGGGCGGCGAGATGTCGATGGAGGAGGTGCCGCTGACGCGCCTCGTCGGGACCGCCGTGGACCGGATCGCGCACGACCCGGCCCCGAGCGCGGCCGCCATCGCGGAGTACGGCGAGAGCGACCTGCTCTGCTACCGGGCGGAGGATTATCGCCTCGCCGCGCTGGAGGCGGAGAACTGGCAGCCGCTGCTGGACTGGGCCGCGCTGCACCACGACGCACCGCTGCACGTGGCGAAGGGCATCGCCCATGTGGCGCAGCCCCCTTCCTCGCTGAAGGCGCTGCACGCGGCGGTGGCGGCGCACTCGCCCTTCGGGCTTTCGGCACTGGGGATCGCGGTGCCGGCGCTGGGCAGCCTCGTGCTCGGCCTGGCGCTCTCCGCCGGGCGGATCGACGCGGCAGAGGCGCACCGGCTGGCGACGCTGGACGAGACCTACCAGGAATCCTTCTGGGGCACGGACCCGGAGGCCGAGGCGCGCCGGGCCGGGATCGCGGCGGATATCGCGCTGGCCGCGCGGCTGCTGGAGCTCTCCCGGTGAAGGCGCGGCTGCTGCGGATCCGCGGGCGCGTGCAGGGCGTGGGCTACCGGGACTGGATGGTGCGGGAGGCTTCGGCCGCGCGGCTCTCCGGGTGGGTGCGGAATCGCGCGGACGGCACGGTGGAGGCCCTGCTGGCGGGGGAGGAGGACGCGGTAGGCAGCGTGCTGCTCGCCGCCCGCCGCGGGCCGCCCGGCGCCTTCGTGGAAGCGATCGAGGAGAGCTTCGCCGATCCGCCGGAAGGGCCGGGATTTGGGCGGCGGCCGACGCTGTAGGGCCGGCTGCGGACGCCATTCCAGCCCGTTGAAAGCCCTGCTGCGCCCCGTGCTTCTGGTTTTCGTTATCCTGCTCCTGGTGGTCGTGGCCCCGATCGTGACGGTCTGGGCCATGCAGGAGCGGTTCCTCTTTCCGGCCCGGCACAACGCGGTCCCGGTCGCCGCCTCCGGGATCTGGCAGGTGGGGCATGTGGAGGTGCCGGGGTCAGGCCGCCTCGCCTTCCTCTTCGCTGATCCGGGCCATGATCTAGGCCATGATCCGGGGGCACCGGTCCTTCTCCATCTCCACGGCAACGGGTCCCGCGCGGGCTGGTCGGCGATGGATACGGAAGACCTTGCCCGGGCCGGCGTTCCCGTCGTTGCCGCGGAATACCCGGGCTACTCCGGCAATCCCGGCGCACCTTCGGAGGCCTCGCTGAAGGCCACGGCGGAGGCGACAGCGGCCTGGGCGCGCGCTCGATGGCCGGGGCGCCACCTGGCCGTGCTGGGGGAGAGCATCGGCTCCGCCCCCGCCATCCATCTGGCGGCGACCGGCCGCGCCGACCTGCTGGTGATCGACAGCGGCTTCACCTCCATGACGGAGACGATCCGCATCCACCTGCCCTGGCTGCCGGCCGTGACGTGGCTCAACCGGCATCCGATGGACGGGATCGCGGCCATCCGGGCGGCGGCGAAGGCGCTGCCGCCGACGCTGGTGATGGTCTCCGCCGCGGACCCTGTCGTGCCGGTCGCCATGGGCGAGGCGCTGGCGGCCGCCATTCCCGGCAGCACGCTCCACCGCTCCGGCTGGTCCGGCCATCCCGTCATCCACGGCGATCCGCGCGCGCGGGCGGTGCTGCTGGAATGGCTGAGAGGCCATCGCGGCCCGGGCTGATCCTCAGCGCTGTCCGTAGGCGGAGCCGGCGAAGAGGTCCTTGAACTCCCGCGGCTGGGACCGCCAGTACTGCTTCGGCGCCGCCACCCGCGCGCCGAGCTTCGCCGCCGCGTGCCAGGGCCAGCGCGGGTCGTAGAGGATGGCGCGCGCCAGGGCGACGGCGTCGGCCTCGCCGTTCGCGATCACCGCCTCGGCCTGCTCCGGCTCCGTGATCAGGCCGACTCCGATCACCGGCAGGTCCACCGCCTCCTTCACCTGCCGCGCGAAGGGCAGCTGGTAGCCCGGACCGAGCGGGATCTGCTGGTGAGGGGAGACGCCGCCCGTGGTGACGTGGATGGCGGCGCAGCCGCGCGCCTTCAGGGCGTGCGACATGGCGATCGTGCCCTCCACGTCCCAGCCGCCCGGCACCCAATCGGTGGCGGAGAGGCGCATCCAGACCGGGCGCTCCGCCGGGAAGGCCTCGCGCACGGCGTCGAACACCTCCAGTGGGAAGCGCATCCGGTTCTCCAGGCTGCCGCCGTACTCGTCGTTGCGGACGTTGGACAACGGGGAGAGGAACTGGTGCAGCAGGTAGCCGTGGGCGCCGTGGATCTCGATGCCCTCCAGCCCGAGCCGGGCTGCGCGGCGGGCGGTCGCGGCGAAGGCCGCGCGCACGCGGGCCAGGCCATCGGAGTTCAGCGCCGTCGGGGTGTCCTCGCCCTTGGCATGGGCCAGGGCAGAGGGGGCCTCGGTCTTCCACCCGCCGGGCTCGCCGGGGTGGATCTGGGACCCGCCTTCCCACGGGGCGCGGCTGGAGGCCTTGCGGCCGGCGTGGCTGATCTGGACCGCGATCGGCATGGAGGAGTGATGCCGCGTCGCCGTCAGGACACGCTCGAGGGCGGCCTCGTTGTCGTCGGAGTAGAGGCCGAGGTCGGCGGGGGAGATGCGCCCCTCCGCCGAGACGGCCGTCGCCTCCAGGATCAGCAGCCCGGCGCCGGAGAGGGCGAGGTGGCCGAGATGTATGGTGTGCCAGTCCGTCGCCCGCCCCTCCTCGGCCGAGTACTGGCACATGGGGGCGATGACGACGCGGTTGGGCAGTTCCAGCCCGCCCAGGCGAAGAGGTTGGAACAGCTGGCTCATCGGCATCTCCGGCAGTCGCGCGCCCGGCATTCCGCCGGGCGCCGCAGACTTCCCTATCGTGGCGCCGCCGCCTACCCCACCCCTTCCTCGCGCCCGGGCACAGAGACGTCGTAGGCGTTGAGGAGGACGGAGACGAGGCAGTAGGCGCCGACGAGGTAGGTGAGCTCCGCCACGCCCTCCTCGCCGAAGGCCTTCAGCGCGGCCTGGTAGGTCGCCTCCGGCAATTGCCCGCCGCCGACGAGGACGAAGGCCGTGTCGTAGGCGGCCGCCTCCTCCGCCGTCAGGTCGGAGGGGCGGTTGCCGGAGACGATGGTGGCGATCTTGGCTTCCGAGAGGCCCTTCGCCGCCGCCACCTTCTCATGCGCGTAGATTTCGTAGCGGGAGCGGAAGCGGGCGCCGGTGACGAGGATGGCCACCTCATGCGCCGGCTTCGGCAGGGTGGAGTTCTCCGACAAGGCGGTGATGTAGTCCCAGACCGGGCCGCCGAACTGCGGGAAGTGCAGCATGGGCGCGAAGGGGCCGACCAGCGCGCCGTCCGCCCGCTCGGAGACGAAGCCCTGCAGCCAGCGGCCGATATCCTTGCGGAGCCGGGTGTCGAGCGGGCGCTGCGCGTCCGTCAGCTTCGCGGGCGGGATGGGGGGAAGGCGCATGAGGGGGTCTCCGTCCCCGCCGTGCCGGCGCCGGGGGTGGCGAATCCGGGTCGTCGGCGGCGCGGGGATCATCGCGGGGCCGCCTCTTGCCTCCAATGGACGAAGCGGTGACGGTTTGGCCGCGCGTACCGCAATCGGAGGGACGGCCGGCCAAGGACCCTAGCGCAAGCAGTCCAGCAGCGGGCCGAGCTGCCCCACGCGCCGCTCAATCACCGCCGCGCGGCGCCGCACCCGCTCGGAGGGTTGGGCGACGGACCAGTTCAGCGGGCTCGGCAGCACCGCCGCCAAGCGCGCCGCCTCGCCCCGGGTCAGCCGGGAGGCGGGCTTGTCGAAGAAGGCGCGGGCGGCGGCCTCGGCGCCGTAGATGCCCGGGCCGAACTCCACGCTGTTGAGATAGACCTCGATCACCCGCTGCTTCGGCCAGAGAAGGGCGATCTGCGGGGTCAGCCAGGCCTCGATCACCTTCCGCACGGGGTCGCGGCCGGGCCAGAGGAAGAGGTTCTTCGCCGTCTGCATGGTGATGGTACTGGCGCCGCGGGGTGTCTCCCCATCCCCCCAGGCCTCCAGCTCCTCCCGGATCGCGCCGAAGTCGAAGCCCAGGGATTCGCGGCAGAAGTTGTTGTCCTCCGCCGCCACCACGGATTGCGCCAGGGCGGGGGCGATGGACTCGAGGGGAACCCAGTCGTGCCGCATCCCCTCCCCCACGCCCTGGACCGAGCGGATGACCATCAGCGGCGTGGCCGGCACGGGGACGAAGCGGAACAGCGCGATCAGCGCGAGGGGCGTCAGCAGCAGGAACAGGGCGAGGTGAAGGAGCCGGCGGCGCCAGCTCACCCGGAACGCGGGATGGTGCAGCAGTTCCTGTCGGCCCATGGCCCCGTGCTGGCCGCCGCCCGGCCCCGCGTCAAGCGCGCGCCCTTCGATCTTGCACCGCAGCAGGGTTTGCCCCATGTTCCGCCCGTGCCCGGCGCCAGCCGCGGCCACGCCCCGGCCGCGTGAGACGGCCGCCACGCGCATGATGCGCGCGGCCCTGACCGGGGCGTCGATATCTCCGATACCCTGGATGCGACCGGACACGCGGGGCGCCTCCACCCGCCTCGGCAGCCCGGGATTGGGCTGCCCCGATTGGAATCCATGACGCAGTTCAACGAGCTCGGCCTCGCGGCGCCCCTTCTGCGCGCGCTGGAGGAGGAGGGCTACACCTCCCCCACCCCCATCCAGGCCCAGGCCATTCCCGCCGCCATCGCGGGCCGCGACGTGCTGGGCATCGCCCAGACCGGTACCGGCAAGACGGCCGCCTTCTCCCTGCCCCTGCTGCACCGGCTGGCGAACGACCCCAAGCGCGCGGCGCCCTATACCTGCCGCGTCCTTATCCTCTCGCCCACGCGCGAGCTGGCTTCCCAGATCCATGAGAGCATCCGGGCCTATGGGCGCCACATCCGGCCCAGCACCGCGCTGATCTTCGGCGGCGTGCCGGAGAACCCGCAGAAGCGCGCCATGGCCAAGGGCGTGGACGTGCTGATCGCCACCCCGGGCCGGCTGATGGACCTGCTGAACCAGCGCGCCCTGAAGCTGGACGGGATCGAGGTCTTCGTCCTCGACGAGGCCGACCAGATGCTGGACCGCGGCTTCTGGCCCTCCATCCGCCGCATCGCCGGCATGCTGCCGCGCACGAAGCACACGATGTTCTTCTCCGCGACCATGCCGGAGGACATCGCCAAGCTGGCCAAGGAGCTGCTGCCCGACCCCGTGCGGGTTGAGGTGACGCCGGTGGCCACCACCGCCGAGCGGGTGAACCAGCGCGTGATCCACACCCCGGCCGACGGCAAGCGCCGCCTGCTGGCCGAGATCCTGCGCGGCGAGACAGTGGGCCGGGCCCTGGTGTTCAGCCGCACCAAGCACGGCGCGGACCGCATTGTGAAGCAGCTGGAGCAGGACGGCCTGTCCGCCGGCGCCATCCACGGCAACAAGAGCCAGGGCCAGCGCGAGCGGGCGCTCGAGGCCTTCAAGAAGGGCAGCGCCCCGATCCTGGTGGCCACCGACATCGCGGCGCGCGGAATCGACGTGGATGGCGTGACCCACGTGATCCAGTACGACCTGCCGGAGGTCCCGGAGACCTATGTCCACCGCATCGGCCGCACGGCCCGTGCGGGCGCCTCGGGCGAGGCGGTGGCGCTGGTGGCGCCGGACGAGATCTCCCTCCTCCGCGCCGTGGAGAAGCTGACGCGCCAGCAGGTGCCGGCCGAGGGCGAGATCCCGACCGGCCCCGTGCCGCGCCGGCCGAACCGCCAGCAGCAGGGGCGCCCGCAGCGCCGTGACGGAAACGGCCAGGGGAGCGGCCATGGGCGCGACGGGCAGCGCCACGCCCAGGGGCGCCCGGGCGGGAATGCCGGCGGCGGGAACCGCTCCGGCGGCCAGCCGCCGCGCCGCGACGACCGCGGCCAGCGCCGGGCGGAGCCCGCGCGGGGCGACGCGCCGCGCGGGGAGCGGAAGGACCGTTCCTGGCGGGACAGCGATTTCCGCGACAGCGGGCGTTGATTGAAGGGGGCGTCCCGTGAGGGGCGCCCCTTTTTCGTGCCGGCCCTGGAAAGCGCGGGCCGGCCCTGCTCTAAGCTCCGCCGCAAACGGGGGAACGATGGTCGGGATGGACGAGGTGGTGTCGGGTCCGCTCGCGGGTACGGAGGAGTCCGGGGCCTACCGCGTCTTCGACCGCGCGGAATGGGCCGCGCTGCGATCCAGCACCCCGCTGCCTCTGACGGATGCCGACGTGAAGGCGCTGCGCGGCGTGGCCGACCAGGTTTCGCTGGCCGAGGTGGCCGATGTCCACCTGCCCCTCTCCCGACTGCTGAACCTGCATGTAACCGCGGCGCGCAGCCTGGCGGCGGTGCAGGACACCTTCCTCGGCCGCCCTGCCCGCGTGCCGCCCTACGTCATCGCCGTGGCGGGCAGCGTCGCAGTGGGCAAGAGCACCTTCGCGCGCCTGCTGCGGGCGGTCCTGGCCCGCTGGCCGGACCATCCGCGCGTGCAGCTCGTCACCACCGACGGCTTCCTTCTTCCCACGAAGATGCTGGAGGCGCGCGGGCTGATGCGGCGCAAGGGCTTCCCGGAGAGCTACGACCTGCGCCGAATGATCGCCTTCCTCCGCGCCGTGAAGGCGGGCGAGGCGGAGGCGCGCGCGCCCGTCTATTCCCACCTGAGCTACGACATCGTGCCCGGCGAGTCCGAGGTGGTGAGCCAGCCGGACATCCTAATCTTCGAGGGGCTGAACGTGCTGCAGACCGCCGGCACCTCCGTGCTGGCCTCCGACTTCTTCGATTTCTCCGTCTACGTGGACGCGGCCGAGGAGGACATCGAGTCCTGGTACGTGCAGCGCTTCCTCGTCCTCCAGCGCACCGCCTTCCAGGACCCGCGATCCTACTTCCACCACTACAAGGACCTGTCGGAGGAGGAGGCGAAGGTGGTGGCGCGGGGGATCTGGCGGGACATCAACCTGCCCAACCTCGTGGAGAACATCCAGCCCACCCGCCCGCGCGCGCACCTGGTGCTGACCAAGGGGCCGGACCACGCGGTGCGGGAGGTGGCGCTGCGGCAGATGTAGGCCGCCTCGGCGCCACCCGCCCTCTACGCCCCGAAGACCTCCGCCCAGGCCGCCATCAGGGCGGAATCCGCCTCCTCCATGGTGGCGGGTATGCCTAGCGCGTGCAGGCTGGTCACGCCGTGCTCGCTGATGCCGCAGGGCACGATGCCGCCGAAATGGGCGAGGTCCGGCTCCACGTTCAGGGCGATGCCGTGCCAGGAGACCCAGCGGGAGACGCGGACGCCGATGGCGCCGATCTTCGACTCCGTGCCCGTCGTCCGGTCCGCCACCCAGATGCCGACCCGGCCCTCCCGCCGTTCGCCCCGGATGTTGAAGCGGTCCAGCGCGCGGATCATCCACTCCTCAAGCCCGTGGACATAGGCGCGCACGTCCCGCGCCGGCACGGTGCCGTGGGGCCGGGTGAGGTCCAGCATGACATAGGCGGTGCGCTGGCCGGGGCCGTGATAGGTCCATTGGCCGCCGCGCCCGGCCTCGAAGGTGGGGAAGCGGGTGTCCAGCAGGCCCTCGGCCTTCGCCGAGGTGCCGGCGGTGTAGCTCGGCGGGTGCTCCACCAGCCAGACCGCCTCCTCCGCCGTGCCGGCGCGGATTCCCGCCACGCGGGCCTCCATCGCGGCCAGGGCGTCGGGCACGGAGACCCGGCCTTCGGAAATCAGCCATTCGGGGGTCGGAACCCCAGTTGATGCCGCCGCGCTCATCGGTTATACGCCCCGCCGCGGAGCAGCCTCAGGGTTGTGTCCTGCTTGCGGTCATGGCGGAATGGTAGACGCGCCAGCTTGAGGTGCTGGTGGGGGAAACCCCGTGGAAGTTCGAATCTTCTTGACCGCACCATTCTCTTCATCAGTCTGAACTGCCCCAGGGCGGCCAGTCCAACGGCCGCGCGCTGCATGTAGCGCAGGGCCCCGCCCGAACCTAGGGCCAGCCCCTTCCGCACCTCGCGGTCGCGGGCAGACGGCCCCTCAATCCCATGCTAAGCGCCCGGCCTCGCAACGAGGGGATGGGCGATGCGCTTCGGCTGGAGTTTGGGGGTGGCTCTGTTGGTGCTGTCCGGCTGCGTGGCGGCGCCCTCCTCCAAGCCGGAAGCCGCCGCCCCGGTCCAGGCCGCCGGGGCTTCCGACCCGGCGCGTGTTGCCGCCCGGAACGAGGTCTCGGCCGCGATGGGCCGCAAGGACCACCGGCAAGCGATCCGCCTCATCGATGACTGGATGCGCGGCCACCCCGACGACATCAGCTTCCGCTACCTCGAGCCCCTGCTCTACCGCCTCGCCGGGGATGGGGCGGGCTGGGAGCGGTCCCGCGCGGAAATCCAGCAGAGCTGGCAGCGGCTCCGCGACACCGTGCCGCCGCCCACCCCGCCCGCCTTCGTGATCGACGCTTTCCCGCACGGACAGGATCTGGTGAGCGTCCACCAGTGCTACGAAACGGCGGGCCGCTTCGGCGTGATGTACGAGTTCCTCATCGTCGCCCGGGACAACCGGCTCACCTCCTACTTCACGGTCGAGCACTCCTCGATCGGGAACCAGATCATGAGGGAGCTCGGCCAGCAGGAGCCGGTCTACTCCGTCGACTACTTCCGGCCGGGCATGCATGCCACGGTGGCGATGCTGAACCGGGAGCCGACCTACGAGGAGGCCCGGCAGCGCGTGCTGGCCTTCCTGGCCGATCCGAAGCCGCTCAGCGCCTCCACCATCGGCCGGCCGGGATTGGCCTCGGTCCATTGCGAAGTCGCGCGGAGGGCTTCGAGGGGCTGACCGGCGGCGCCGGAGGGCCGGGCGGGCAGCCCCGGCCGATCAGCCGCGCCCGGAGCCGAATTCCGGCCCCTCGCCCACCGCGATGCCCGGCTTATCCGAGACGCGACGGTTCACCATCCCCGTGCCGTTGCAGGACAGGCAGGGCTTGCCCATCAGCTCGCCGGCGCCCTGGCATTCCTCGCACACCATCTCCTCGGTGCCCGGCGCGCCCAGGGGCGCGGCGTCGCCCGGCCGCGGCTCGCCGCCCGGATCGTCCGTTGGTCCCGGCATTCCCGCCTCCGTTCCCTGATGCCATGCGCCGAACGCGAGGGGGCCGCCCCGGTTCCCGTCTGGCGCCGGGCCGGGCACAGGGCCATAACGGACCCATGGACGAGGATTTCCGCAAAGCCGCGCTCGACTATCACCGCTTCCCGCGGCCGGGAAAGCTGGCGATCGAGCCCACCAAGCGCATGGCGACCCAGCGCGACCTGGGCCTGGCCTACTCGCCGGGCGTGGCGGCCGCCTGCATGGAGATCGCGGCGGATCCCGCCACGGCCTACGACTACACCACCCGCGGCAACATGGTGGCCGTGATCACCAACGGCACGGCGGTGCTGGGGCTGGGGGCGATCGGCGCGCTGGCCTCCAAGCCGGTGATGGAGGGCAAGGCGGTCCTCTTCAAGAAGTTCGCCAACATCGACTCCATCGACATCGAGGTGGAGGAGCGCGACCCCGAGAAGTTCGTGGAGGCGGTGGCCGTCCTCGAGCCCTCCTTCGGCGCGATCAACCTCGAGGACATCAAGGCGCCGGAGTGCTTCGAGATCGAGCGCTCCCTCCGGGCGCGGATGCAGATCCCGGTCTTTCACGACGACCAGCACGGCACGGCGATCATCGTGGCGGCGGCCGTGCGGAACGGGCTGCTGCTGCAGAACAAGCCGATCGAGGCGGCGAAGATCGTCACCTCCGGTGCCGGCGCCGCGGCCCTGGCCTGCCTGGACCTGCTGGTGGCCATGGGCGCCAAGCGGGAGAACATCACGGTCTGCGACATCGAGGGCGTGGTTTATGAGGGCCGGGAGGTCCTGATGGACCCCTACAAGGCCCGCTACGCCCGCGCGACGAATGCGCGCACCCTGGCCGATGCCCTGCCGGACGCGGACGTGTTCCTCGGGCTCTCCGCGCCCCGCGTGCTGAAGGCGGAGTGGCTGCCCTCCATGGCGGCGAGCCCGCTGATCCTGGCCCTGGCCAATCCGGAGCCGGAGATCCTGCCGGAGGCGGTGCGGGCGGCGCGGCCGGACGCGATCGTGGCCACGGGGCGCTCGGACTACCCGAACCAGGTCAACAACGTCCTCTGCTTCCCCTTCATCTTCCGCGGCGCGCTCGATGCCGGGGCCACCACGATCAACGAGGCGATGAAGGTCGCCTGCGTGGAGGCCATCGCACGGCTGGCGCGGGCGGAGGCGAGCGAGGTGGTGGTGGCCGCCTATGGCGGCCAGGCGCCGATCTTCGGGCCGGACTACATCATCCCCAAGCCCTTCGACCCCCGGCTGATCCTGGAGATCGCGCCGGCCGTAGCCCGGGCGGCGATGGAATCCGGCGTGGCCACCCGCCCCATCGCGGATTTCGACGCCTATCGCGAAGGGCTGGAGCGCTTCGTGTTCCGCTCCGGCGACCTGATGCGCCCGGTCTTCGCCGCGGCCCGGGGCGCCGGCCGGCGGATCGTCTATGGCGAGGGCGAGGACGAGCGGACGCTGCGCGCCGTGCAGACGGTGCTGGACGAGGGCATCGCGGACCCCGTGCTGATCGGCCGGCGCGAGGTGATCGCGGAAAAGGTCCGGTCCATGGGCCTGCGCATGGACCTGGACGACAGCGTGACCGTGATCGACCCCGGCGCCGACGAGGAGACGCTGGCGCCCCTGCTGCCGGTGTACCAGGGTAAGGTCGGCCGGCGCGGCATCCCGCCCGATGCCGCCGCCCGCGCTCTGCGGACCCGCCCCACCGTCGCGGCCACCATGCTGCTGGAAACCGGGCAGGTGGATGCCGCCATCGTGGGCGGGCTGGGCGACTGGATGGCGCACTGGCACCAGGCCTTCGACATCGTGGGCAAGCGCCCGGATGCCGGCCGCGTCTATGCCATGACCGGTGTGATCCTGCCCGCCGGCACGCTGTTCTTCGTGGACACGCACCTGCTGGTGGAGCCGGACGCGGAGCAGATCGCGGAGATGACCCTGCTCGCCTCCGAGCAGGTGCGGGCCTTCGGCGTCACGCCGCGCGTGGCGCTGCTCTCCCACTCCTCCTTCGGCGCATCGGACGCTCCCTCGGCCCGCAAGATGCGGCGGGCGCTGCGGCTGATCCAGGAACGCGACCCGTCCCTCGAAGTGGATGGCGAGATGCACGCGGACGCGGCGCTGGAGCCGGCCATCCGGTCCCGCGCCGTGGCGGATGGCCGCCTGACGGGTTCGGCCAACCTGCTGGTGTTCCCGAACCTCGATTCGGCCAACATCGCCTACAACCTGCTGAAGGCGGCCGCGGACGGGCTTCAGGTGGGGCCCATCCTGCTGGGGATGAACAAGCCGGTTCACGTGATGGTGCCCAGCACCACCGCGCGTGGCATCGTCAACCTCTCGGCGATCGCGGCGGCCCAGACGGCCTGACGGCCGCCCGGGCGCCGGCCGTCAGGGCCTGGGCGCCGGCGGAGTGGCGGTAATGCTCAGGCCGAGGTCCCGCACCAGCCGGTCCGGCGGCAGGGCGGCCGCGCCCATCAGCTCCAGCATCGGCACGGGCTTGGCCGGGCGCAGGGCGATCTCGATGCTGCCGGGATTGCGCGCGAAGCCTGCCAGGGCCTCCCGCATCCGGCGGATCTCCAGCGGCTCCTTCGGGCCGGTGCCCGGCAAGGGCGCGCGCAGGGCCATGGTGGCGTAGCGCTCCCGCAGCTGCTGCTCCGGCACCCTTTCCTGCTGAGCCTGCTGGGCCAGCACGGCGCGGAGCAGCCCGTCCTCCGTGTAGCGGATGGAGAAGCCGGCCAGGGACCAGTTCGCCACGAGGGCGAAGGGATCGTCCTTGTCCGGGCTCGGCGCGCCGGCCTTGGGCACCTCCACGCCGCGGACATCCATGGTGATGCCGAGGCGGCCCATGTTCGCGAGGTCGAAGGACAGGGGGTCGGCGGTCATCCGGCCCTCCGGCGTCAGCTTCGCCGCCATCGTCAGGCGGGCGAGGATGTCCTTGAAGCCGAGCCCGCTCAGCCACGCGCCACCGAACTCGTCGGGCAGGTTGAAGGAGATGCCTTCCGCCGCCAGGGCGCTGGCCTGGGTGGCGGGCGCGGCGGGATCCCAGCCGCTGGTGGCGCGCAGCGTGCCGATCCGCACCAGGGGCGCGCCCCCGGCGGTGACGGCCAGCCCCTCCAGATCGGCCGACTGCTCCTCGCCCTGCCGGGGCTGGGGCGGGTTCACGTCGGTGGCGTAGGCGCGGGCCATGTCGCGCAACGGCACGCCGGCCACGCGCAGCCGCCCGAGATCGGCGGCGAAGGGGCCGGTTTCCGCGCTGCTGCCCTCCACCCGCAGCCCCTCAGCGGCCAGGTTCGTGTTGCGACCCTCGCCCCAGGCCTCGGCCGTCACCCGGCCCATGCGGATGGCGACCTCCTCCTTCTCCACCTTCAGCTCCACCCCTTCCAGCAGGGCGGCGTCGGCGGCCAGGGCCCAGGGATCCACCTCCCCGCCGATGCGCGGCACGACGGCGCCGGCCAGCCGGGCGCGGCCGAGCGCCAGGCGCGTCTCGCCCTTGCTGCGATCGGTGAAGGTCAGCCCTTCCAGCACCGCTTCCCCGAGGCGGCCGGGCGCGTAGCCCGTGACGGAGGCGCGGCCGAGCGAGGCCTCGCCGCGGCCGGGGGCCTCCACGCGCAGCCCTTCCGCTTGGCCGGATTCGAGGGTGGCGGCGGACCAGTTGACCGGCCCGCCCGGCGTGGCCGGTGGCAGGACGAAGCCGGCGAGGGTGACGCGGCCGAGGGTGGCCACCATCGGGCCCGGGGCGTCGCCGCGCTTCGCCTCCTCCAGCCGCACGCCGTTGGCGACGGCCTGGGCCACCCGGTCCTCGGCCAGACCGGAAAGCGTGATCTCCTCCGCCGTCAGCCGGTTGGGGCCCTGGCGAACCGTGACGCCGGCGAGGCGGGCGGCGCCGGTGACGGGATCGACGCGCCGCTCCCGCCATTCCACGACCGCATCCGGCCCGAGGGCGGTGCGCAGCCGCGCGATGGCGGCATCCAGCTGCCGGTCCGCCTCCGCCTGGGCCAGGGCGCCCAGGCCGATCGGCAGGGCGAAGCAGCCCGCGAGGAGCAGTCGGCGATTCATGCGGCGTCTCCTTTGTTCCCGGACAGGCTAGGGGCGGCGGAGGGGGCGCGCCAATCAACCCCGCGCCAGCCCTGCGCCAGCCGTTCCGCCGGGCGGTGCGGCACACCATGTCCTCGGAAATGGCTCAGCTGCCGGTTCCCGCCCGCCCCTCCTCCGCCGTGGCCGCCTTCCTGGAGAAGGCCGCCTCGGTGCCCGCGCTGCGCGCCGCCGCCTCCCCCGCGCGGCTTCTCTTCGCCGTGGACGCGACCGCGAGCCGCCAGCCGAGCTGGGACCGGGCCTGCCACCTTCAGGCGGAGATGTTCGCGGCGGCCGGGCGGCTCTGCGTCAGCCTCGCCTACTACCGGGGGCACGGGGAGTTCCGCGCCACGGCCTTCCTGCCGGACGCGCGGGCGCTGGCGGCGGCGATGACGGGAGTGCAGTGCCGGGCGGGCCACACGCAGATCCTGCGCCTGCTGCGGCACGCGGAAGCGGAGGCGGCGCGGGAGAGGCTGCACGCCCTGGTCTTCGTCGGCGACGCGGTGGAGGAGGAGCCCGGCGCGATCCTGTCCGCCGCCGCCCGGCTGGGGGCGCGGGGCGTGCCCTGCTTCGTCTTCCAGGAGGGGGACGATCCCACGGCCACCCCGGTCCTGCGCGGGATCGCCCGCGCGAGTGGTGGGGCCTGGGCGCCCTTCGACCATCGCAGCCGCGACGCGCTGGCGGCCCTGCTGCGGGGTGCCGCCGCCTTCGCGGCGGGCGGGCGAGAGGCCCTGGCGCGGCTGCCGGGCACGGCCGCGCTGCTGGCCCAGCTTCCCGCACCGGGGGCCGGGCGATGATCGCGCTGGCGGCCGGGGCGGCCCTGCTGGCGCTGGTGGTGGGCGGGCTTGCCGCCTTCGCCCAGGCCAGCGTGAAGCAGGTGAAATGGGGGGCCGCGCTGCTGGCCGCGGGCTTCGGCCTGGTCCTGGCGGCGGTGCTGCTGGTCTCGGGCCGGTTGGGGCAGGTGTTCTGGGTGGCAACGCTCTTCGTCCCCTTGCTCTGGCGCTGGTGGCGGGCGCGGCGGCCGCCCTCGGCGCTCGGTACCGCCCCGGCCGACGAGGTGGAGACGGCGATGCTGGCCATGCGGCTGGACCCGGCATCCGGCACCCTCTCCGGCCGGGTGCGGCGGGGCCAGCAGGCCGGGCGGGACCTTTCCGGCCTTTCCCGGGAGGAGTTGCGCGATCTGTTGGCCGAGGCGGCGGCGGAGGACCCGGAGAGCGTGCCGCTGATCGAGGCCTGGGCGGACCGCGCCGATCCCGGCTGGCGCGAGCCAGGCCCCGCCACCCCCGCGCCGGACCGGGCCGAGGCGCTGGCGGTGCTGGGCCTGGCGGAGGGCGCGACGGAGGCCGAGATCCGCGCCGCCCATGCCCGGCTGATGCGGGCCGCCCACCCGGATGCGGGGGGATCGGCCTGGCTGGCCGCACGGCTGAACGCGGCGCGGGACGTTCTCCTGCCCTGAGACGAAACCCACAACCGACGGGCGCATTCCCAAGTCTCCCCGGCCGTGGCAAACCGGCCGTCCAACACCAGTCGGGAATCGACAACGTGCCGAAGCCCCTCAAGAAGGCCGTCCTGCCCGTCGCGGGCCTGGGCACCCGCTTCCTGCCCGCCACCAAGGCGCTGGCGAAGGAAATGCTGCCGGTCGTGGACAAGCCCCTCATCCAGTACGCGGTGGAGGAGGCGCGGGACGCGGGGATCGAGCAGTTCTGCTTCATCACCGGCCGCGGCAAGACCGCGATCGTCGAGCACTTCGACGTGGCCTACGAGCTGGAGCGCACCCTGAAGGAGCGCGCCAAGGACCAGATCCTGGCCGAGCTGCGGGCGAGCGCGGTGGAGCCGGGCTCCATCACCACCGTGCGCCAGCAGGTGCCGATGGGCCTGGGCCACGCGATCTGGTGCGCCCGCACCTTCATCGGCGACGACCCCTTCGCCATCCTGCTGCCGGACGACCTGATGCAGTGCGAGGTCTCCTGCACCAAGCAGCTGGCCGACGCCTATCAGGAGACGGGCGGCAACGTGGTGGCCATCGAGGAAGTCCCGATGGATCGCGTGAACAAGTACGGCGTCCTCGACGTGCAGGAGGACAAGGGCAAGCTGGTCTCCGTGAAGGGGCTGGTGGAGAAGCCGAAGGTGGAGGAGGCGCCCTCCAACCTCACCATCATCGGCCGCTACGTCCTGATGCCGGAGGTGGTTCACTACCTCTCCGCCATGGAGAAGGGCGCCGGCGGCGAGGTGCAGCTGACGGACGGGATGGCGAAGCTGATCGGGCAGCAGCCCTTCCACGGCCTGCGCTACGAGGGCCGGCGCTTCGATTGCGGCGACAAGGCCGGCTACCTGGAGGCGCAGATCGCCTTCGCGCTGAAGCGCCCGGACCTCGCATCTGCGGTGCGCGAGTTCCTGCCGAAGTACCTGGGCTAGAAGTCGGGGCCGGGGCGGCTATTGGCCGCGCCCTGCCCTCGGGGTTCTCGGGGCGCGGCCGCATGGGCGGGCGCGCCCTTCCCGTTGATGACCGGGAATGAAATTTGTGCTTTCCCGCCCCGGGCGCCTCATGGCCGCCATGAAGGGCGGGATTATTCCCGACCCGCGTAACGCCTGGGACCCCGGCGCGCCCTGCGGGCGCGGGTTCCCGTACCAGTCCACCGGACGCTTCTGAGACACGAGACGCCATGCCGAGCTTCAGCCACCGCTTCGACCCGACGAGCCTGCGCGAGTACGACATTCGCGGCGTGGTCGGGAAAACCCTGTCCGGGGAGGACGCCTTCGCCATCGGCCGGGTCTTCGGCTCCATCGTCTCCCGCAAGGGCGGGGCGAAGGTGGCGGTGGGTTACGACGGCCGCCTCTCCTCCCCGATGCTGGAGGAGAAGCTCGTGGCGGGGCTGGTGGCCTCCGGCATGGAGGTGATCCGCATCGGCTGCGCGCCGACGCCGATGCTCTACTTCGCGGCCTACCACTTCGGCACCGATGGCGCAGTGATGGTGACGGGCAGCCACAACCCGCCGGACTACAACGGCTTCAAGTCCATGATCGGCAAGAAGCCCTTCTTCGGCGCCGACATCCAGAACCTCGGCAAGATGGCGGCCGAGGGCGACGTGGTGGAGGAGGCGCAGGGCTCCTCCCGCCAGGAGGACATCGCCGAGCAGTACGTGGCGCGGCTGATGCAGGACTATGACGGCGGCGAGCGCAAGCTGAAGGTGGTGTGGGACCCCGGCAACGGATCGGGCGCCGAGATCACCAAGATGCTGGCCGCCCGCCTGCCGGGCGAGCACTTCGTCATCAACGGTGAGATCGACGGGCGCTTCCCGGCGCACCACCCCGACCCGACGGTGGCGAAGAACCTGGAGCAGATCATCGCCGAGGTGGCGAAGCAGGGCGCCGACCTCGGCATCGCCTTCGACGGCGACGCGGACCGCATCGGCGTGGTGGACGACAAGGGCAACATCTTCTTCGGCGACCAGCTGATGGTGGTGCTGGCGCGGGACGTGCTGAAGTCCAAGCCCGGCGGCACGATCATCGCGGACGTGAAGGCCAGCCAGGTGCTGTTCGACGAGATCGCCAAGGCGGGCGGCACGCCGATGATGTGGAAGACCGGCCACTCCCTCATCAAGTCCAAGATGGCGGAGACCGGGGCACCGCTGGCGGGCGAGATGTCCGGCCACATCTTCTTCGCCGACAAGTGGTACGGCTTCGACGACGCGCCCTATTCCGCCGTGCGGCTGCTGGGGATCGTGGCGCGGATGAGCGAGAAGCTCTCGGCCGTGCGGGACGCCATGCCGAAGGTGATCAACACGCCGGAGCTGCGCTTCGACTGCGCCGAGGACCGCAAGTTCAAGGTGGTGGCCGAGGTGAAGGACCGCCTGGCCGCCGAGGGCGCGAAGGTGCAGGACGTGGACGGCGTGCGCGTGCTGACGGATGACGGCTGGTGGCTGCTCCGCGCCTCCAATACCCAAGCCGTGCTGGTGGCCCGCGCCGAGGCAAAGACCGAGGAAGGGCTGGAGCGGCTGAAGGCCGGGATCGCGCGCCAGCTTGAGGCGAGCGGGCTGGCGGCGCCGGACTTCTCCGGCGAGAACGCGGGGCATTGATCGGCGGGGCGGGTTCACGCCTCCGGGCCCTTCGGCCCTGCGGCGATCCGCCCTGACACCCGTCTTCCTCTACGGTACCCTGCTGGACCGGCGCATCCTGGCGCGCCGGTCCGGCGATCCCGGCCTGCCGCGCGCGATGCGGCCGGCGGTTCTGAACGGCTTCCGGCGCGTGGTTTTCAGGGGCACGCCCTACCCGACGCTGGTCCCCTCGCCCCATGGGCAGGTTGAAGGCGCACTGATCCGGCCCGCCGCCTCGGCCGTAGCGGCGCTGCGGCGATACGAGGGTGCCTGCTACCGTCTCATTCCCATCCGCGTTCACGGCCCGCGTGGCCCGGTTTTGGCGCGCGCCTGGGTGGTGCCTCGCCGCATGGCCGGGGAACGCGACTGGCCCTGACGGAGGCCCCGCCGCGCGATAGAAGGGACGCGACCACGGAGCGACCCGGATGCTGCAACCACCCCCCGCCGAACCCGGTATGCGCGAGGAGGAAGTGGACACCCCTGCCCTCCTGCTCGACCTCGACGCCTTCGAGGCGAACCTGGACGCCATGGCGGCGCGGCTGGCCGGCACGGGAGCGAAGCTGCGGGCCCATGCCAAGACCCACAAGTCCCCGGTGGTGGCGCTACAGCAGATCCGGCACGGCGCGGTCGGGCAGTGCGTGCAGAAGGTGGCGGAGGCGGAGGCCCTGGCCTGGGGCGGGGTGCCGGACATCCTCGTTTCCAACCAGGTGGTGGACCCGCGCAAGCTCCGGCGGCTGGCGGCGCTCTCCGGCATCGCGAAGGTGGCGGTCTGCGCGGACGATGCGGGGGCAATCGATACCATTGCCGACGTGGCGCGGGATGCCGGGCGCCGGATGGAGGTGCTGGTGGAGATCGACGTGGGCGCCGGGCGCTGCGGCGTCTCGCCTGGGCCGGAGGCGGTGGCGCTGGCCGAGCGGATCGCCGCTTCCCCGCACCTGATCTTCGGCGGGCTGCAGGCCTATCACGGCAACGCGCAGCACAAGCGGACCATCGAGGAGCGGCGGGCCGCGATCGCGGGCGCGGCGGAGGGGGTGCGGCGCACGGTGGAGCAGCTGACCCAGCGCGGCCTGCCCTGCCCCATCATCGGCGGCGCCGGCACCGGCACCTACGAGCTGGAGCTGGAGGCGGGGCTGTGGACGGAGATCCAGGCCGGGTCCTACGCCTTCATGGACGCGGACTACGCCGCCAACGGCAACCCGCCCGCCTTCCGGCAGAGCCTGTTCGTGCTGGCGCAAGTCATGTCCGCCCCGCGGGACGGGGTGGCGGTGCTGGATGCCGGGCACAAGGCGGTGTCAGTGGATTCCGGCCTGCCGCTGGTCTGGGAGCGGCCGGGGGTGCGCTATGTCGGCGCCTCGGACGAGCACGGGGCCCTGGCGGTGGAGGGCGGCGAGCGGCCGAGGATCGGGGAGCGGCTGCGGCTGGTGCCCGGCCACTGCGACCCGACGGTGGACCGCTACGACTGGTATGTGGGCGTGCGGCGCGGGCGGGTGGAATGCCTGTGGCCGGTTTCCGCGCGCGGCGGGATGGCCTGAACGAAGAAGGGGGCCGGCACGCGGCCGGCCCCCTTCCAGAACGGTTCGCGGGGTGCCTCAGCGGCGGGCGTGGCGGGCTTCTTTCGCCGGGCGCGCCGGGGCGGCCACGGGGCGGGCCGGCGCGGCGGCCGGGCGGCGAAGGGTGGTGGAGACGCGGAGGACGCGGCCGCCATCGCCCTGCTCCACCACGCGGCGGGTGCTGACGGCGGTGGTGCGCGTGCCGCGCTGCACGGTGGCGGCGGCAACGCGGCGGCCGCGGGCGGCGGCCGGCTCCGCCACCGGGCGAGCGACGCGGAGCGACACCTGGCGGATGTTGGAGCGCGCGACGGACGCGGCGGCCACCGTGGCGGCCTGGGCGCGGCCGAGCACGGAGGGGGCGCGGGCCATCACCATCTCTGGCACCCGGGCCGAGGGCTGCACGCCGAGCCGGGCGAAGCCGTCGTCCAGCAGCATCGCCGCGTGGCGGTCGCGCTCGATCCAGGAGTTGCCGCCGAAGACGGCGACGAAGACGCGCTGGCCGCTGCGCTGGGCGGAGACGACGTTGTTGAAGCCGGAGGCGTTGATGAAGCCGGTCTTCACGCCGTCCACGCCCTCGTACTCGCCGATCATGCGGTTGTGGCTGCGGAAGGCGTAGTTGCCGACGCGGATGCTGGGGCTGCCGAAGTAGTGCCAGCGCTCCGGGAAATCGATGAAGAGGCGGCGGCCGAGGGTGGCCATGTCGCGCGCCGTCGTCGTCTGGTCCCAGTCCGGCAGGCCGGAGGCGTTGCGGAAGGTGGTGTTCGTCATGCCGAGCTGACGTGCCTTCTGCGTCATCATCTGGGCGAAGGTGGTCTCGTTGCCGCCCAGCGCCTCGCCGATGGCGACCGCCACGTCGTTCGCGGATTTCATGGTGAGGGCGTAGATCGCGACCTCCACCGGGATGGTCATGCCCGGGGGCACGCCGAGCTTGGAGGGCTGGCGGCTGTTCGCCTCCTCGCTGATGTAGATGCGGCTGTTCATGGTGATGCGGCCCTCCCGCATCGCCTCGAACAGCATGTAGAGGGTCATCATCTTCGTGAGGGAGGCGGGGTAGCGCGCCTCGTCCATGCTGGCGCCGCCGAGGGCCTGGCCGGTGCGGCCGTCCATGATGAAGGAGGAGTAGCGTTCGCTGCCGATCTGGGCGGCGGCGGGGGTGAGGGCGGCACCGGCCGCCAGCAGGGCGGGAATCAGGGCGGCCAGCCAGCGTGCCCGCTTCGGACGCGCCCCGGGCAGGCCCTTGCCATCCCGCAGGCCGTGTCCGGCCGCCAAACCCTGTGCCATGCAGGCTCCCCCTGTATCTCGGCGCGGCCCCCGCCTGCGCCGTTCCGGCCCAACCCCCCAGCCGGACCTGGCCGGACGATAAGGGCGCGGGCCCGTGACTGTCCATCGGAAGTTGCAGGATAATCGTTTAGAATTCGGTAATTGCAAGATTTTCAACTCGCGCGAAAGTTGCAGAGGCGGGCTGGGAATTCGATTGTGCGGTGCAAAAAACTTGTGGACGAGCGGTCGTTGCGCTCGCTAAAAGGCTCGTGTTGCAGCGCAGCAAAGCCATGGCGACAATCATGGCCTGCCTCTTCGAGTTCCAAGGAGACAGTTACATGGCCAATGAAGCCCCGAAGGTCGCCCGTCTGGCGGCCGAGACCGTGAGCACCGCCCAGGCCCTGCCCGAGGCCGCTGCCACCACCGCTGCCCCGCGCGCCGCGGCCTTCGCCAACGCGGCCAGCACCCAGACCGTCGCCGGCATGCAGACCGCCATGGAGCAGGCCAGCAAGGCCGCCCAGGAGTTCGCCGAGTTCTCCCGCGGGAACGCCGAGACCCTGGCCCAGGTGGCGCAGACCTGGATGACGGGCACGCAGGACATCAGCCGCCAGGCTTTCTCCTTCGCGCAGGCCCTGACGGAGCACGCGCTCGAGGGCGCCCGCGCCCTCTCCGGCGTGAAGAGCCTGAAGGAGGCCGCCGACATCCAGACCACCTACGCCCGCGGCGCGGTGGACAAGGTGATGTCCGAGACGGCGAAGCTGCAGGAGGCTTCCTTCCGCCTCGCCGAGCAGGTTTCCGGCCCGGTGTCCCAGCGCGTCTCCCTCGCCATGGAGCGCATGGGCAAGCCGCTCGCGGCCTGATCCGAGCCCGGCCGGCGGGGCCCGCCCCGCCGCCGGCACCCAAGGGCCCCGGCCGCCCGCCCCCAAGGGGCAGGTGGCCGGGGCCTTTTTGCATTCCTGGGGTGTCCGGCCCGGCCCTGGCGCCAGGGCCGGGGCAATCCCATATCGCGAATGCGTCGTGAGGCTTCACCTCGCGCAGCGCGATCCATATCCTCAATCCAGATTCAGGTGCGGGAGAGACGGTGGCCTCTTGGCAAGCCGGCGATCCGTGAGAGCATGGCGGGGCGATGAAAGAGCAGGATACGCGCCCGAGCTGCGGCCCGGGCAACAACCCCGAGGACCCCGGGAAGGGCGGCAACGGCCCTGCCCGGCCCAATACTCCCCCGGGCGAGGGCGGGACCGGCGATGGCGGCCCGGCGACGGGGGTTGTGGTCAAGGCGCGTCCCCGGACGCGCAAGCCGACCATGTACAAGGTCCTCATGCTGAATGACGACTACACGCCCATGGAGTTCGTCGTGCACGTGCTGGAGCGCTTCTTCCAGAAGAGCCGGGAGCAGGCGACCCAGATCATGCTGCACGTCCACCGGCGGGGCGTGGGGGTCTGTGGGGTCTTCACCTACGAGGTGGCGGAGACCAAGGTGACACAGGTGATGGACCTGGCCCGGCAAAACCAGCACCCTCTCCAGTGCACCATCGAGAAAGACTGAGTCGGGTTCAGAAATGGGAAACGCCGGAGCAGTGAAACACGGCGTAACCGACCCCTCCCCTCGGCGTTCGGGGAATGGGTCACAATATGACTGGAAGACTGAGAGTTGCGGCCGCCCCAAGCTTCGCGTCCAGGGGGACGCCCTGCGGGAGATCCCGGCGGCCATGACACAGGGGAGCGTCGATTATGCTGTCCCGTAACCTTGAACAGACGCTCCATCGCGCCCTCGGCCTGGCGAGCGAACGCCGCCACGAGTACGCGACCCTCGAGCACCTGCTGCTGAGCCTCGCCGAGGACACGGACGCGACGACCGTGCTCCGCGCCTGCGGCGTGGACGTGGATAAGCTGAAGCGCGATCTGGCCGAGTTCCTGGACAAGGACCTGGCCGGGCTGGTGACCGACCGCGGGGGTGACCCGAAGCCGACCGCCGGCTTCCAGCGCGTGGTCCAGCGCGCGGCTATCCATGTCCAGTCCTCCGGCCGGGACGAGGTGACGGGCGCCAACGTGCTCGTGGCCCTCTTCTCCGAGCGCGAGAGCCATGCCGTCTATTTCCTGCAGCTGCAGGACATGACGCGGCTGGACGCGGTGAACTTCATCTCCCACGGCATCGCCAAGGCCCCCGGCCGCAGCCAGTCCCGCCCCGTGCAGGGCAATGCGGGCAAGGATGGCGAGGGTGAGGGCGAGGGCCGCGGCAACGAGGAGCGGCGCGAGGGCGGCCAGAAGCGCGGCGGCGACGCGCTGTCCAACTACTGCGTCAACCTCAACAAGAAGGCTGGCCAGGGCAAGATCGACCCGCTGATCGGGCGCGCCGAGGAGATCGAGCGCACGATCCAGATCCTCTGCCGCCGGACGAAGAACAACCCGCTCTACGTGGGCGACCCGGGCGTGGGCAAGACGGCCATCGCCGAGGGCCTGGCGAAGCGGATCATCGAGGAGGACGTGCCGGAGGTCCTGCTCAAGTCCACCATCTATGCGCTGGACATGGGCAGCCTGCTGGCCGGCACGCGCTACCGCGGTGACTTCGAGGAGCGGCTGAAGGCCGTGGTGAACGAGCTGGAGCAGCAGCCCGGCGCCATCCTGTTCATCGACGAGATCCACACGGTCATCGGTGCCGGTGCGACCTCGGGCGGTGCGATGGATGCGTCCAACCTGCTGAAGCCGGCCCTCGCCCAGGGCACCCTGCGCTGCATCGGCTCCACCACCTACAAGGAGTACCGGCAGCACTTCGAGAAGGACCGCGCGCTGGTCCGCCGCTTCCAGAAGATTGACGTGAACGAGCCGTCGGTCGAGGACGCGGTGAAGATCCTGCAGGGGCTGAAGGTCAACTACGAGAAGCACCACAAGGTGAAGTACACGCCGGAGGCTATCCGCGCGGCGGTGGAGCTCTCCGCGAAGTACATCCATGACCGGAAGCTGCCGGACAAGGCGATCGACGTGATCGACGAGGTCGGTGCCTCCCGCATGCTGGTGCCGGAGAACAAGCGCAAGAAGACCGTCACGCTGCAGGACGTGGAGAACATCGTCGCGAAGATCGCGCGGATCCCACCCAAGAGCGTGTCCACCGACGACAAGGAGACGCTCAAGAGCCTGGAGCGCGACCTGAAGTCGATGGTCTTCGGCCAGGACCAGGCGATCGAGGCGCTGTCCGCCGCGATCAAGCTGGCCCGGGCCGGGCTGCGCGATCCGGAGAAGCCGATCGGCAACTACCTCTTCTCCGGCCCCACGGGCGTCGGCAAGACGGAGGTGGCCAAGCAGCTCGCAAAGACGCTCGGCATCGAGCTGATCCGCTTCGACATGTCCGAGTACATGGAGCGGCACAGCATCAGCCGGCTGATCGGCGCGCCCCCGGGCTATGTGGGCTTCGACCAGGGCGGGTTGCTGACCGACAGCATCGACCAGCACCCGCACGCCGTGCTCCTGCTCGATGAGATCGAGAAGGCGCACCAGGATCTCTACAACATCCTGTTGCAGGTGATGGACCACGGGAAGCTGACGGACCACAACGGCAAGACGGTCGATTTCCGCAACGTCATCCTCATCATGACCACCAATGCCGGCGCTGCCGACATGGCGAAGCCCGCCATCGGCTTCGGCCAGGTGGCCCGGGTGGGCGAGGACACTGAGGCGATCAACCGGATGTTCACGCCGGAGTTCCGCAACCGCCTGGACGCCATCGTTCCCTTCTCCGGCCTCTCGCAGGAGATCGTGGGCAGCGTGGTCGAGAAGTTCGTGATGCAGCTGGAGGCCCAGCTCGCGGACCGGAACGTGACGATCGAGCTGTCCTCCGCCGCCAAGGAGTGGCTGGCGGAGAAGGGCTACGACCGGCTCTACGGCGCGCGGCCGCTGGCCCGCGTGATCCAGGAGTACATCAAGAAGCCGCTGGCCGAGGAGCTGCTCTTCGGCAAGCTGGTGAAGGGTGGCGCGGTGAAGGTGGGGCTAAAGGACGGAGCGCTGAGCTTCGATATCGCCGAGGCGCCCCCGCCGGCCCTGCCGAAGCCCGAAGAGGGCCATCAGCAGGACGGCGGCGGGAACGATGGCGACGGCGAGGCGGAGCGGGAGCCCGAGGCGGCGGGTTGACCGCCGCCCGGGATCACTGAGGAGCAGGTATGGGCGGCGGTCGTCTAGATTTCATTCTCTCGGCCGGTGGGCCCATCCTGATCGGCCTCCTGCTCCTCGGCGGTCTGGCCCAGTACGTCATGAGGCGCAACGGAGCTCAGAAGGGCGCGGCCCTCGATGAGTTCGGTGGCGGGAATCAGGGAGATGCGGAGGCGGGCGCGAGCAGCCTGCGCCGCATCCACCCCAACTTCCTGGCGCTGCTGGAAGCGGTGGTGATGCCCCGCATCGCCGCCCATCCCGAATGGGAGAGGCTGGACGGCGCCTATGGCGTGCCCGGCCAGCAGATTTCCCAGTTCGCCCATGGTGACGCCGTCTATGCCATCAACGGGGAGAGCCGGATGGCGGCACTGGCCGCCGTCTATCATTGGCTGATCGAGCACCCGGGTGAGGATGCCCTGATGACCGGGCCTATGCGGAAGGGCGTCGGCCGGCTCGTGATCCGCCCGGAGGTGGGCTGGCCGAAAGCGGATGACATCCGGCTGGAATCGGTTTGAGCGGCGTTCAGGCCCGATCGGGGGAGAGCCGTGCCAGCCACCCCCGAGTGTCCTCCAGCACCGGCGCGCCTTCCAGGCCCAGGGTTCTCACCGGGCTCGCCAGGGCCGCGATGATCCCGATATGGCCGACGCCGGGGTAGAGGCAGGTTTCCACGGAAATCCTCTGTTCTCGGGCAAGCGATGACAGCCGGGTGGCCTGGGCCGGGCGCACGGTCTCGTCGGCCTCCCCCTGCAGGAGCAGGAGCGGCGGGGCGCCGCCGGAAAGCCGGGTGTCTGCCGGAGCGGCTCGGGCACGGCCGCCCGGTGCGTTGGCGAAGATGCCCCTGGGGTCGTCCTCCGGCCCGAACTCGTAGGGCCCGGCCAGTCCGATGGCACCGGCCAGCCTCTCCCGCGCGGGGCCGAGCCAGCGGGGATCAAGTGCCAGCGCCAGGGCGATGAAGGCGCCGGCGGAATGCCCCATGAGGATCACGGGCCGCCCGCGGCCGGGGCCGGCAAGGATTACCTGCACGGCCGCCGCACCGTCCTCCACGAAGAGGGGCCATCGGGCCTCGGGGAAGAGGCGGTAATCCGGCACGGCCACCAGCGCCCCGAGCGACGCGAGTGGGCGCGCGACGAAGCCGTAATCGGCGCGGGAGCCGGAGGTCCAGCCTCCGCCGTAGAAGAACACGATCAGCGGGGCGGAGGGGCCCGCGCCCTCGGGCGTGTAGAGGTCGTAGCGGCCCCGCTCTCCCGGAGCATAGGGAATCCCCTGCTGGAGGGCTGCGGCCCCGGCCGGGGTCAGGCCGTTGGCAAGGTCAAGGGCGGAACAGCCGGCCGCCGGGAGGGCGGCGGCCGCGAGGAGGAGCTGGCGGCGAGGGATCATCGGGAGGGCAACGCGGCCAAGCCGGGCCGTGTTGCCTCTCCCCGGCCGGATCAGGGCCGGTTTTCGAGCAGCCGCCGCATGTTGGCGGCATCACCCGCCGAGACGGCAGGGGCCGCGTTGCCCCAGGCGTTGCGGATGTAGGTCGTCACCGCCGCCACCTGGTCGTCGTTGAGGCGCCAGGCGAAGGCGGGCATGGCGGGCGAGGTAGGGGCGTGCGGCGTGTAGGCCGCGCGCACGCCCTGCATCACCACGCGCAGCACGCCCTCGCTGCCCTCCTGCTGCACGATCTGGCTGCCGGCGAGGCGCGGGAACATGTGCGGCACCCCCTGCCCGGTGCCCGTGTGGCAGGCCATGCAGCGGTCCGTGTAAATCGCCTCACCGATCTTCATCCGGTCGTCATCGCCGGAGACCGGGGTGCGGGCGGCCGCTGGCGTGGCCTCTTGCGAAGGTTCCTTCAGGTACACGGCGATGGCGCGCAGGTCGGCATCCGTCATCAGGCCGGTAGAGTACTCCACCACTTCCGCCATAGGTCCGGAGGCGGCGCTGCGGGCGTTGCGGCCCGTCTTCAGGTACTCGACGATCTCGTCGACGCTCCAGCTGCCCAGACCGAGGCGCTGATCGTTGGTGATGCTGGCGGCGAGCCAGCCTTGCAACGGGCCACCAGCGAAGTGCTGGCTGTTGCGGTCGCCGCCGAGCATGTTCTTCGGCGTGTGGCAGGCGCCGCAATGGGCAGGGCCTTCCACAATGTAGGCGCCGCGGTTCCACTCGGGCGAGCGGTTCGGATCCGGGCGGAACTCGCCGGGCTCGAAGAACAGCCCGTTCCAGGCGAGCATGGAGGCGCGGATGTTGAAGGGGAAGGGCAGCGTGTTGCGGTCCACCGGGTTGTGGATCGGCTCCAGCGTGTTGAGGTAGGCGTAGACCGCGTCCACGTCACGGCGCGTCATCTTCGTGAAGTAGGTGTAGGGGAAGGCCGGGTAGAGCCGCGCGCCGCCGGGGCGGATGCCCTCGTGCATGGCGCGGTAGAACTCGTCCTCGCTCCAGGTGCCAATGCCCGTCCCGCGGTCCGGCGTGATGTTCGGCGTGGTGATCATGCCGAACGGCGTCTCGATCGGGCGGCCGCCGACGAAGCCCTGGGCGCCCTCGTGATTTCCGTTCGGGTTCATGTGGCAGGCCACGCAGTCGCCGAGCGTGACGAGGTAGCGACCGCGCTCGACGGCGTCGTAGTTGTCCGGCGCCGCCTGGGGGGCGGGGCCGAGGGTAAGGGCGGCAAGGCCGGTCGCTGCGGCGAGCAGCGCGGCCTTGGGAGAGGGCGCGCGCATCAGGCCTGCACCAGCGGCTGGCCGGGGTTCTTCAGGTACTGCTTCGTGATGGCGTCCGCCGCGTGATAGGTCAGCGCGCCCACCGTGCCCGTGGGGTTGTAGCCGGCGTTCTGCGGGAAGGCGGAGGCGCCCATGACGAAGACGTTCGGCATGTCCCAGACCTGCAGGTACTTGTTGACGGCCGATGTCCTGGGATTGTCGCCCATGATCGCGCCGCCGGTGTTGTGGGTGGTCTGGTAGGGCACGACGCTCCACGGCCCCTTCTTCGGATTGGAGACGATCTGCTTCGCGCCCATGGCCCGCATGATCGGTTCCATCTTCGAGGTGACGTAGGCGGACATGCGCTCCTCGTTCGGCTTGAAGTCGAAGGTCATGCGGAGGAGCGGGCGGCCGAGGCGGTCCTTGTAGGTGGGATCCAGGTCCAGGTAGCAGTCGCGGTAGGACATGTTGCTGCCCTGGCTGCCGATGTTCTGGGTGGTCAGGTAGTTGTCGCGGGTCGCCTTCTTCCAGGCGCTGCCCCAGCGCGGCGTGCCCGGCGGTATGGGGCGCGCGGAGATAGGGCGGGCGTGGAAGGTGGTGCAGTTGATGTTCGCGCCGCCGACGAAGTTCAGCCCGGTGTGGTCGAAATTGTCGCCATTGTACTCGTCGGCCGTGATGCCGAGGGAGCCGGCGCCGGCCCAGGAATTGAAGAGCTGGTTGTCGAAGAAGCCGTTCACCGCCGAATTGGCCTGGTAGGCGTAGTTCTTGCCGACCACCCCTTCCCCGCTGTTCGGGTCGTAGGGCCTGCCGATGCCGGAGTAGAGCATCAGCCGCACGTTCCAGAGCTGGTAGGCGGCGAGGATGACGAGGTCGGCGGGCTGCTCCCACTCCTCGCCCGTCTCGTCCACGTACACCACGCCGGTGGCGGTCTTGCCGTCCCCGCTCTTGAGCACGCGCACCACCTCGCACTGCACGCGCGCCTCGAAGCCGGGGTGGCGCATCAGCACGGGCAGGATCGTCGTCTGCGCGGAGGACTTGGAGTAGTTCGCGCAGCCGAAGCGCTCGCAGAAGCCGCAGTAGGTGCAAGGGCCCTGGGTGACGCCGAGCGGATTGGTGTAGGCCTGCGACAGGTTGGCCGAGGGCAGCGGGAAGGGCTTGAAGCCCAGCTCCGTCGCCGCCTTGGTGAACATGTTCTGCGCGTGCTGCATGCGCAGCGGCGGCGTGGGATAGCCGCGCTGGCGCCAGCCCTCGAAGGGGTTGCCGCCCGGCTGGATCTGGCCGTTCACGTTGCCGGCCGTGCCGGAGATGCCGCAGAGGTACTCGAACTTGTCGTAATAGGGCTCAAGCTCGTCGTAGCTGATGCCCCAGTCCTGGATCATGTGGTTCTCGGGGAAGATCCCCTCGCCGTAGCGCTCCAGGTAGTGGCTGCGGATGTTGAAGTCGCTCGGCAGGAAGCGCCAGGTGTGGCCGTTCCAGTGGATGCCGGCGCCGCCCACGCCGTTGCCGGGCAGGAAGCTGCCCCAGCGGCGGATCGGCAGGGCCACCTGGTCCATGGTGTTGCGCGCGGTGACGCAATCCTGGCTCGGGCGCACGAAGAGGTCGTTGCGGATGCCGTAGCGCAGCTCGTCCGGCGCGGTGCCGATGTTGAAGTCGCTGGCGGTGTCGCGCCAGGGGCCGCGTTCCAGCGCCACCACCTGCAACCCGGCCTGGCAGAGCTCGTGGCCCATGATGGCGCCGGTCCAGCCGAGGCCGACGATCACGGCATCTTTGCGGGGAAGACGGCGCATCAGGTGCGACCTCCGGCCTTGTTCCACTCGGGTCGGCCAAGAAGGCTCACGGGCGGGCGGTTGTAGCGGGTGTTCAGCTTGTCGAAGACTTCGCGATAGTCGTAGCGCGTGCCTGGGAAACCGATGAGTTTCCAGCCCATCATGTCCTTGTTCCCGCCGTAGATCGGATCGGCGAAGAAGCCTTCCATCGTGTTGTTGTGGATCAGGTCGAACAGCGCGCTGCCGTTGAACTCGGGCGAGTTGGCCTCCCGCTTCTCCATAGAGGTGAGGAGGCGGTCCATCTCTTCGGCGGAGAGCTGGTGCGGCTTGCGGTTGCCGAAGTTGCGCGCGACATGCGCCGTGAGGCCGGCGAGGCCGCGGCGGTACTGCTCCGCGAAGGTGAGCTGGTTCTGGTAGCCCTGCGTGGGCAGCGGGTTCGCAGGGAACGGGCCCTGCATGTACATGCCCTCGTTGCGCCCATAGGGACCGGCGAGTTGGCGGTCGATGAAGATGGCGCAGCCCGCCTCCTTGCCGCCCGGGCCGAGATCGTCGGTGGGGATCAGGCGGTCAACGATCGCCTCGATCGCCGCGCCTTCATCCGCGGTGAAGAACAGCCAGGGTCCTGGCCTCGCCTCGGGCGGCGGGTACACCTCGTTGCCGAGATAGGGCAGGCCGGTAACGGTGCGGGCGTCCGCGGTGCCGACGAGGCCGAACAGGGCGGTTGTGGCGGCGAGGAGGGTTCGTCGGGAGAGGCGCTCGTCGGACATGGCAGAACCCTTCGGCGCGGGGAGTGGCCCGCTTTCACCGCTCCGGGGAACGGAGCGGCCCGAAGGTGCGACGCCCGGCGGGGTACCTGCATTTCAATCTGTTAACCCCTGTAGAGGGGTTCCCGCCGGATTCCGAAGTTCCGCCTATCCAAAGGGGTTTCAGTGGATTCACGATTGCGTGGTCATCTTGCGAGTGCGTCGCGTGCGCGCAGAAGTGCCGTGCGGCCGGCCGAATCGAGTTCCGGGAACTGCAGGTCCAGCGCCTCCATCGCCGATGCCACCGCTTCCGCGATCAGGAGACGCGCGAGCCACTTCCGGTCCGCAGGGATGACGAACCAGGGGGCGTGCGGGGCGGCGGTGGCGCGGATCGCCTCCTCGTAGGCGGCCATGTAGTCGAGGTAGCGGGCGCGGTCGGCCAGGTCGCCGGCCTGGAACTTCCAATTCTTCGCGGGCTCGTCGATGCGGGCCAGCAGGCGCTGCCGCTGCTCCTCCTGCCCGAGGTGGAGGAAGAACTTCAGGATGAGGGTGCCCTGGCGCGACAGGTAGCGCTCATGCGCCGCGATGTCCTCCAGCCGCTCCTCCCAGATCTGCGGGCCGACGAGCCGCGCGGGAAGCGATGCGGCCTGGAGGATGGAGGGCTGCACGCGCGGGACCAGCACCTCCTCGTACCAGGAGCGGTTGTGCACGCCGATGCGGCCGCGGCGGGGCAGCGCCACGTCGTGCCGCCAGAGGAACCCGTGCGAGCGCTCCAGCGTGCTGGGGGCGGAGAAGGATTCGACGTGCATGCCTTGCGGGTTCACGCCGGAGAAGACGTGCTTGATGGCGCCGTCCTTCCCGCCCGTGTCGGTGGACTGAAGGATGCAGAGCACGGACCAGCGCGCATCGGCGTAGAGGCGCTCCTGCTGCTCGGCGATCCGGGCAACGGTGGCTTCCAGCATCGCCTCCCCCTCCTTCTTGCCGAAGCCCAGGCCGCCATCGTCGTCCGTGGCGTAGCGGGAAAGGGTGAAGCCCTCGCCCGCCGTCACGCGGCGGGCCTCGGCGAAGGCGTGGACGGGGGATTTGCTCATGAGGGACTCCCGCGATGCTCGGTCCATGCCCGAACGCGCGAGGGGCTCAGGGGATGTCGAGGCGGATGCTGACGGGGCAGTGGTCGGAGAGGCGGCCGCGCCATTCCGGACCGCGCTCCGCATAAACCATCACGCGCAGGCTGCCCTGGGCCATCCAGCCCCGAGCGGGGCCGCCGAGCAGGATGTGGTCGATGAAGGGGCGCCCACCCCAGCAGGGGTTGGAGCGGCCGGCGGTGGCGCGGGTCAGCGGGGCCGCATGCTCCAGGGCGGGAAGGATCGTGGCATCGCGGTCGAAGCGGCGGTTGAAGTCGCCGGCGACGGCGAAGGCCTGCCCGGCCGCCTGGCGTTCGGCGATCCAGGCGGCCAGCACCGCCGCCTGCCGGGCGATATTCTCGCATTCCCGCCCGCGGTCGTCCGGCTCCCGGCAGCCGGATTGCAGGTGCAGGGAGAGGACGCGGAGGGAGGAGGCCCCCTCCCCCACCGTGACGTCCGTGCCGCGGCGGAGGGAGAAGCGGGCATCGGGGTTGAGGTCCAGCCCGGCAAGGTCCGGGTTCTGGCGGGCGGGGAGGCCGCGGCGCACGGCGATGCCGGCGCGCTGCACGTCCCGCTCATCGGGGAAGAAGAACTGCCAGCGAGCGGGGTCCAGCACGAGGGCGGCGGCCTCGGCTCCGTCCACTTCCTGGATCGCCAGCACGTCGGCCTCCAGCCGGGCGGCGTAGGCGCGCAGGCGGGCGAGGTCGGCTGGGTCGCGCCGCACCAGGTCGCGCGGCAGGGCGGGGTCGCCGGCCGGGCGCGCGGTGAGCCATTCCAGGTTCCAGGTGGCGAGCTTCAGCTCCGCCGCGCCGGCGGGAGCGGCGAGGAGCATCAGCAGGAGAAGGGCGCGTGCGATCACCGGATGGGCGGCGCGAACTGAAGGCCGCCCTCGTTCCAGAGACGGTTCAGGCCGCGCTCCAGGCCCATGGGCTGGATGTCGCGCTCCCACGCCTCGCCGTAATTACCGACGGCGCGAATGGCGCGGGCGGCCCATTCCCGGTCCAGCCCCATGGAGGGGCCGACCTCGCCCTCCACCCCCAGCAGGCGGCGCAGGTCGGGCGAGGGGGAGCGCTTCTGCTCCTCGATGTTGCGGCTCGTTACGCCCATCTGCTCCGCTGCGACGAGGGCGTAGCCGGTCCAGCGCACCACGTCGAACCAGGCGTTGTCGCCCTTGCGGACGAAGGCACCGAGCGGCTCCATCGAGATGAACTCCGGCAGCAGGAAGAACTCGGAGGGGTTGGTCTGGCGCGCACGGAACCCGGCGAGGCCCGTGAGGTCGCGCGTGTAGGCGTCGCAGCGGCCGGAGAGGAAGGCGGCCTGGATCTGGTTGGGATCGTCGATGATGACGGGCTGGAAGGTGCCGCCGTGCTGCCGGAACCAATCCTGCAGCACCAGCTCCGTGGTGGAGCCCGGCGGCACGCAGATGGAGGCGCCGTTCAGGTCCTTCACGTGCTGCACCCCGAGCGAGGTGCGGACGAGGAATCCCTGGCCGCTGTAGTAGTTCGCGCTGGCGAAGGAGAGGCCGAGGGCCGTCTCCCGCGTCGTGACCCAGGTGGTGCTGCCGAAGAGGACGTCCACCTCGCCGCTCTGCACGGAGGGGAAGCGGGTGAGGCCGGTGACGGGGCGGATGGTGACCTTGTCCGGATCGCCCAGCACGGCGGCGGCGAGCGCGCGGCAGGAGGTGACGTCCATACCGCGCCACACGCCCTGCCCGTCCGGTACGGAGAAGGGAGGGTTGTCGCCCTGCATGCCGCAGATCAGGCGGCCGCGCGCGCGGATGGCCTGGACGGTGGGGGACGGGTCGGCGGCCTCCGCCAGCCCGGGCGCGAAGAGCGCGGCGGCGAGGGCCAGGCCCGAGAGGAGGCGCCGCAGGCCGGGGCGGCTGGTGGTGGGCATGGCGATTCTCCGCTCGGGCAGGGCCGGTATCGGGTGACGAGGTGGCGGAGCTGTCAACGCAAGCGGCGCGCCAGACGGGACCGCGCTATGGTATTGCCCCGCATCAGACGGGTGATTCGCGTGACGCACCTCCCTCCCCTTTTCCGCTCGGCGCCTCTGGGCCGCGCTGATGCTGCTCGGCGCGGCCGGCTGCGCGGAGGCGCCGGACCGCGACGCAGTGCGCGGGCTGGCGCCCGGCGCGAGCCTGGACGCGCGCAGCATGGGGCGCGGCGGGGCGGCGGACCGGCCGGCGAGCGTGCAGGCGCAGCGCGTGGCGGATCGCGGCGCGACGATCTTCACCGTCTCTCCCCGGCTGCAGACGGGATCACAGGGCAGCCTGCCCATCGTCGTCACCAGCCTTGGGGCGGAGCGGCAGGACGCGACGGGAGAGGCGCGGACGAGCCTTCTCGTCACCGTCAGCAATGCGCGGGGCTATGGCGGGTTCTCGCGCGCGGAGAGCCGGGGCGGCGGCGAGATCGCGGTGCGGGTGGTCGGGCGGAACACGGACTGCGCGGGGATATCCGGCTGCCTCTACGTGGAAACGCTGCTGCTGACGGTGCCCGAGGAGGTGATGCGCCGGGCGGTTGCCGGAAACGGGCTGCGGGTGCGGATCGACGGGAACGCCTCCTTCGTGGAGACGGCCGTTCCGGCCGGCCATGTGCGCGCGCTGGCGGATGCGCTGGGGGCAGCGCGCGGCGGCTGATATCAGAGAAGGGTGGCTCGCTCTGGCACCGGGGCGGCCGGTTCTGTCGCCAGCGGGCGGGCGCCGCAGGCCAGGAGGTGCTCGGCCACGGCGTCCAGTTCCGCCGCATCGCGGGTGGGGTCGTGCCAGGGGCCGTCGCTGGCGGGGCTTCCGCGCGGAACCCAGATCACCGTCTCGTAGCGGGCGCGGGTCAGCAGCACGCGGTAGGTGTTCAGGATGAAGGCGCGCTCCGTGGGGTTGCGGACGGTCTGCCAGCGCGCGCCGGAGAGGTTCCGCATGTGCCAGCCCTCCGGGCCGCGCAGCATGTCGCCGCCCCAGGCCAGGCCGACCTGGTCCAGCTCCAGGCCCTGGCAGTCGTACTCGGTGGCATAGGTTTCCAGGGCGTCGGAGGCGCGGATGTCCGGCCAGCGGTCCAGGAACCAGTGCGGGATGTCGGCGGCCTGGACGCCCAGGCCTTCCGCGCGCAGGCGCTTGGCGCCGGAGGATGCGACGAGGCCGGCGCGGCGCAGGCCGCGGGAGAGATGGCGCAGGGCGGCGCGCATGGCCTGGAGGTCGCGCGTGACGAAATAGGGCACGCCGCCGGCCTCCCGCGCGATGCGGGCGGCCCCTTCCCCATCGCCGGAGAGGACGGCATCGACCCAGGGCGCGCCCTGCGGATCGCGCACGGAGCGCATGGGCACGGTGAGGTCGAGGTCGTCGTCCAGGGTGAGCCAGGGCTGCGGACCATCGGCGAGGCGCTGCGCGGCGAGCGGCGCGGAGAGCGCGCGGGAGGGGGCGACAGCGCGCCAGCCCTCCGCGGCGGCGATGACACGGCCCCATTCTGCCAGCCCTGCCTCGCCGGTGTTGATCTCCTGGCCGTTGCCGATGAGGGCGACGATCACGGACCAGTCGGCGTGGCGGCCCATGATCTCAAGCGTGTGGGCTGGCTCGCTGTCCGTCAGCTTGCTGGCGCCGCGGCGCTGCGAGGGCCTGGTGGCCTGGGCGCGGTCCCAGGCGCGCTGGGCCTCGTCGAAGACGATGACGCGCTCGGCCGGGCGCTCATCGGGGCGCTCGACGTAGTGCTCGAGGAAGCGGTGGACATTCTGGAGGGCGGTGACGGCTTGACCACGGGATTGGTTGCGGCGCCGGCCATCGGATGTGGCCTGGCGGACGAGGCTCTCGCGCAGCACCTCCACCAGCGGTGCATTGCCGGTGAGGAAGGCTGCACCATCGCCGCGCAGCGCGCCGAAGACGATGTTGAGGCCGCACAAGGTTTTCCCCGCGCCAGGGATGCCGGTGACGAAGACGGCGAGGTGCTGGCCTCCCTCCCGCGCGGTCTCGATGGCGCGGCGCACGGCTTCCGTGGTGCGGGTGAGGTTGGCGGCGTCGGCGCGGGCGGAGACCATCTCGGCGCTGCGATGCCGGTCGAAGAGCATGGTGGCCGCTTCAAGCACGTTCGGCACGGGGCGATAGGGGGCGGCGAACCAGGCGGCGTGGTCCAACGGGTTCGCGGGCGCGCCGATGGCGGCATGGGCTGCCAGTAGCGTCTCGCCGAGCGTGCGGTTGTTCGCGCGGAAGGGCTGGGGCACGCCGTGCCAGATCAGGGGCGGGTTGAAGGGCGCCGGCGGGGCATGGGTGGCGACCAGCACGGGCACCACGGGAAGACCGCGGCAGCCCGCATGGAAGTCGCGCAGGTCCAGCGCGTAATCCTCGGCCTGGCGGAGATCGGCGGGGCTGTAGGCCGCGGCGCCGTCCTTGATCTCCAGCACCAGCACGGCGCGGTCGGTCAGGATCACGAGGTCCGCGCGCTTCTCCAGCCGCAGCAGGTCGTATTCCAGCATCACCGTCCAACTCGCCGCCTCCGGCACGGCGAGGGCGGATTGCAGCAGGCGCGCGGTGGAAACCCAGGCGGCGCGCTGGGTGAGTTCCAGCGTGGCGTGGCGCGCGGCCTGGGCATAGGCGAGGCGCGCGGCCACGTCCTCCGGCGCGAGGGCGAGAAGTTCGGCGGCCGGCAAGGTCAGCCAGGGTCTCAGGCGCGTCTCCGCGAGGGCCAGGTCGCCAGGAGCATGCTCGCCAGAAGCAAAGCGAAGCCTAACGCGTGCGCGGTGGTCAGTGCCTCGCCGAGGAAGAGGATCGCGCAGGCGGCGGCGGTGGCAGGCAGGAAGGCGGTGAAGACGCCCGCGATGCCCGCGGGCGCGCGGCGCAGGCCGCCATACCAAAGGAGCAGCGCGAGCACGCTCGCCGTCAGCGCGTGGAAGAGGAGGAGCGCGAGCAGCACGGGATCGGCCAGCCGCGCGATGGTGCCAGCCTCCGGAAGCCAGGCCGGCAGCACCAGCGCGGCGGAGAAGACCTGCATCCACAGGGTGGCCGTCAGCAGCGGCAGCGTGCCAGCGGCGCGCTTGGCGAGGAGGACATAGGCGGCTTCCCCGCAGACCGCGAGGAAAACGAGGGCATTGCCGAGAAGGCTACCGCCCTCCCCCGCCCCGCTGCGGGCGAGAACGATCGCGGCCATTCCTCCGGCCGCCAGCGCCACGGCGGCCCAGCCGCGCTGGGGGATGTGTTCCCGCAGCCAGGCCGCGCTGCCCAGCGCCACCACGGCGGGCAGGGTGGCGAGGATGATGCCGCCCTCCAGCGCGGTGGTCAGGCGCAGGCCGGCGAGGAGGGCGACGTTGTAGAGAACCGTGCCGAACACGGCCTGCAGCAGCAGGTTCGCCAGCGCGCGGCGGCCGGGCAGGACCGCGCCGTCCCGCCACAGCACGAGAGGCAGGAGGACGGCGCAGGCGAGGAGGCAGCGCAGGCCGATGATGAGGGAGACGGGCAGAGCGTCGGCCAGCGCCTTCGCCACGGCGACGTTCGCGCCGACCAGGATCATCGACGCGGCGAGCTGCGCGTGGGCGGCGTTCAATCGGCCTCGCCGTCGCGGCGGTAGGGCGAGAAGGCGTCGAGTTCCGCCATCTCGGCTTCGATGGCGGCGCGCTCGTGGCGTAGGGAGTCCGCGACCGCGCGGCGCAGGCCGGCGTGCTGGATGAGGTGCGCGGAATAGGTGGGCACGGGGCGGTAGCCGCGCTGGATCTTGTGCTCGCCCTGCGCGCCGGCCTCCACGCGCTTCAGGCCGTGGGCGATGGCGAAGTCCAGCGCTTGGTAGTAGCAGAGCTCGAAATGCAGGAAGGGCGCCTCCACCAGGCTGCCCCAGTTGCGGCCGTAGAGCGCGTCCCGGCCCATCAGGTTCAGCGCGCCGGCCACCGGCACGCCGTTCTTCTCCGCCACCATCAGCACCACGGCATCGCCCATGCGCTCTCCCATCAGGGGCCAGAAGCGCGCGGTGAGATAGGCGCTGCCCCACTTCCGGTCCGTGGTGCTGCGATAGAACTTGTGGAAGACGCGCCAGATCTCCGGCGTGATCTCGCGGCCGCGCAGGGCGCGGATGGTAAGTCCCGCGGACTGCGCATCGCGCCTCTCGCGCCGAATCGCCTTGCGCTTGCGGGAGGACAGGGCGGCGAGGAAGTCGTCGAAGCTGGCGTAACCCTCATTCGTCCAGTGGAACTGCATGCCCATGCGCTGCAGCCACCCGCAGTCGCCGAGCGCCTCCCACTCCTCGCGCGTGCAGAAGGTGACGTGGCAGGAGGAGAGCTTCAGCGCCTCCGTCGCCTGCGCCAGGGCCTGCCCCAGCGCGGCGTGCGGGACGCCGGTCCCTGGGCGCACCATGAGGCGCGAGCCCGGCACGGGGGAGAAGGGAACGGCGACCTGGAACTTCGGGTAGTAATCGCCACCCGCCTGCTCGAAGGCGCGGGCCCAGCCATGATCGAAGACGTATTCCCCGTAGGAGTGGCCCTTCGCATAGGCGGGCGCGACAGCGACGAGCGCGCCGGTCTCGTCTCTCAGCGCCAGGTGCTGCGGCAGCCAGCCCGTGCGCGGGCCGGTGCAGCCGGATTCCTCCAGGGAGAGGAGGAAGGCGTGAGAGGTGAAGGGATTTCCGCTCTCGTCGCAGGCATCCCACTCGGCGGCCGGGATGTCGGCGATGCGGGGATGCAGGGAAAGGGTGAGTTCACCGGGCATGGGGCGCATGTGCGGTGCAGCAGGCCCGATGCAAGGCGGCTTCAGCCCTGCGCCACATGGGTGAAGGCGCCGAAGTCGGCGACTGCCTCCACACCGGTGATGCGGCCGTCCGACACGCTCCAGACATGCAGGAAGGGAACGCGGCCGGTGCGGCCGGAGGCGTCGCGCGCGTCGTAGGCGCCGCTAGCCAGCAGCCTGCCATCGGCGAGCGGCGCGAAGGACTCCACCGCGATGCTCCAGTGCGGGAAATGGCGGCGAAGCGTGGGGAAGAAGGTGCCCTCCACCTCGGCGCGGCCGTGCCAGTCCGTGCGCGGCACGGGGTAGCCGGGGGAGACGCGCCAGGACACGTCCTCGGCGAGAAGCGCGTGGTCGCCGCTCTCCATCCAGCGGCGGATCAGGGCCTCTTCCGGTGTCACGCGATCTCGAACACGGCCTCCACCTCCACCGCCGCGTCGCCGGGCAGGGAGGGGACGCCGATGGTGGTGCGGGCGTGGCGGCCGAGGTCGTCAAAGACGGCCACCGCCATGTCTGAGGCGCCGTTCATCACCTGGGCGTGCTGGGTGAACTCCGGCACGGCGGCAATGAAACCGCCGAGCCGCACCACGCGCGAGATGCGGTCCAGGCTGCCGAGCGCGGCATGGGCCTGGGCCAGGACGTTGATGAAGCAGAGCTGCGCGGCCTGCTGGCCGATCTCCACCTGCACGGTGGCGCCGAGCTTGCCGGTATAGGCGATCTTGCCGTCCCGCATCGGCACCTGGCCGGAGACGAAGAGGAGGTCTCCGGTGATGACGGCCGGGACGTAGTTGGCGATGGGCTTGGCGGCCTCCGGCAGGGAGACGCCGAGTTCCGCCAGGCGGGCGAGGATGCGGTCCGCGGAGGCCATCGGTTCAGCCCACCAGCTTCAGGGCGCGGCGGCGCGCGGCGGGCGCCGGGGCGGAGGGAAGGTCCGGCAGCAAGGGGAGCTGCTGGGCGGCGGTGCCCACGCCATCCGCGCCGCACTCCTCCTCGGTGGGGTCAGGCAGGACCCGGCCGCCGAGATGGTCCAGCGCCAGGCGGCGGAAGGCCCAGTCCAGCACGGAGGAGGCGCGGTGGATGGCCGGATCGCCCTCCACCACCCCGGCCGGGCCGAAGCGGGTATAGGCGAAGGCCGTCACGTACTCGTCCAGGCTCACGCCGGCGGCGAGGCCGACCGTCACGGAGTGGCAGAGCGCATCCACCATGGCGCGGAAGGCGGCGCCGTCCTTGGCGAGGGAGAGGGAGATCTCCTCCAGCCCCGCCGCATTCTCCATGGTGCGGAGAGTGACGCGATGGCCACCGATCGTGACCTTCCAGACGGCGCCGCGGCCGTGGTGGCCGGGGGCCGGCAGGGCGCGGGGCTTCGGCGCGGGGCGTGGGGCGGCGGGCTGGGCGGCCACGGCCGGGGCAGCGGCGTGCAGCCAGGGGCGCAGGGCGGCCTCCATCGCGGCGCGGGCATCCGGGCCGCGCGGGGCGAGGAGGCGAGCGGCTTCCGGCCCGGCGCGCAGGGCGGCGGCGGTGGGAACCTCCGCCACGCCGCCATCGGGGGTGGAGACGAGGCGGGTGGAAGCGGCGGCGGGAGCGAACCCGCCGGTCTCCGCGCCGAGCATCGCCTCCACCGCATCGGGCGGGGTGAGGGCGAAGACGGCGGCATGGCGCAGGCCGGGGGCGCCGGCGGCGGCGTCCAGCGCGGCGCGCGCGGCCTCGGCGAGGCCGGGGACCGGGGTGGACTCGGGAGGCGCGGGCCAGATCAGGGCCACGGGCTCGCGCGCGCCGAGGTTCTCGGCCAGGTCGCCGGACGCGGCCTCGGCCACGCCGCGGGTCAGGGCAGCGATGGCGGCGGCGACCGAGCGCGCCTCCGCGGATTCGTAGTCCAGGTGCAGGCCGGCGAGCAGGCCGGCGAGGTCGGCGAAGCCGAGTCGCAGGCGTGTGGCCTTCGCGCCGCCCAGGATTTCGAGGGCCGTCACACCCAGGCGCACGGCGGCGGCGTAGCCCGCGGAATCGAAGCCCTCATCGTCCAGGAAGGCCGGCAGGTTCAGCACGAAGCGGGGCTCGGCCTTGGCGTCGGCGGTCCAGGTGCCGGCGCCGGGCGCGGCACGGCGGGCGAGGAGGAGGGCGCGCATGCCCGCGGCGAAGCGGGCCGCCGCGCCCTCGTCCACCAGAACGCCGAGCTTGCGGCCGCGGGCGGCGGCGCGGCGGATCCAGCCCTCGGCCAGGCGCGGCAGGGCAACGGGGCCGTCCCCCGGGGCGAGGGCCGCGATCGCTTCGGCGGCGGTGTCGTCCCAGCCGGCGGGCAGGGCCACAGCACGCGGCTCGGCATCGGGATCGGCGGCGGCGCGCGTGCGGCGCAGCGCGACCTCTTCCCACACCGTGTCGCGGATCGTGCCGTCGGCCTTCGTCATGCTGCGGACAATAGGCGCCCCCGGGGCGGGGGTGAAGGTGCATGTCGTGGGTCGTTCGCCTTCCCGCCACAAGATCAGGTGTTCCGCCCCCCGGCTTTCACGCAGCGCAAGGCCGTGCCATATGAACCGCACAGTTCAACCCGCCCGCAATGGCAGGAGTCCTTTCCATGTCCGCCTTGCAGCGCTGGCTCTCCGGCCTCTCCGGCCGCAGGATCGGCACCGATTCCGCCGGCAACGTCTATTTCGAGAGCCGGGGCGATTACCTCGGCTACGGCCGCAAGCGCCGCTGGGTGGTCTATTCCGGGCCGGCCGAGGCGACGCTGGTGCCGCCGGAGTGGCACGGCTGGCTGCACCACACGATTCCCGCCCCGATCGAGAACCCGCGCCCCCTGGCCTGGCAGAAGCCGCACCAGCCGAACCTGACGGGCACCTCACAGGCCTGGAGCCCCACGCCGCGGGGCCAGAAGAGCAATCACCGGCCGGTGACGGCGGGGGACTACGAGGCCTGGACGCCGGGCTCCTGATGGCGCGCCCTGGCCAGGGAGAGTGCGCGTGAAGGGCCGGAGCCTTGCGGAGGTCGCCGCCGGCGCAGTGGTGCTGCTCGTCGCCATCGTCTTCCTTGTTTATGCGGTGACGAATTCGGGTCGTGCCAGCGCCGGCAGCGGGCTTGTGCTGACGGCCCGCTTCGACCGGATCGACGGGCTGGCGCCCGGCGCCGACGTGCGGATCGCCGGCGTGAAGGTGGGCAGCGTGACCGGCCAGCGGATCGATCCGCAGACCTTCCTCGCGGTGCTGACGCTGGACGTGGACTCCTCGCTGAAGGTGCCGGACGACAGCTCGGCGGAGATCACCTCCGAGGGGCTGCTGGGCGGCAAGTACGTCGCGCTCGTCCCGGGCGGCAGCGACCGGGACCTGGCGAGCGGGGGGGAGATCAAGATCACCCAGTCCTCCGTCAGCCTGGAGAGCCTGCTGGGCAAGTTCATCTTCTCCATGACCCAGGGGGGGAACCAGGGCGGCGGGAACGCCGAGGGACGCGCGGGCGGTCAGGGTGCGGAGGCGGCGCGGTGACAGCCGCGGGCACATCCCCCCTCGATGCGCCGGAGATCTGGCCCGGGGCGGATGGCCAGCCCCTCTCCTGCCGGGAGAAGCTCCGCGTGCTCGGGGAGAACCATGAGGAGGTCGTGCAGGTGCTGCGCGACGCCTTTGAGGACGCGGTGCTGATGGGCGTGGACGAGACGGCGATGCGGCGGATGCTGACGGAGATGGTGGCGGCCCTGCCGAGCCCGAAGCGCCCGGCCGGGGGCGCCGCGTGACGCGGCCCTCGCTGGCGCTCCCAGCTCTGCTCCTCGCACTGGCGGGGCCGGCGCTGGGGCAGGGCGTGCCGGGCACGAACTCGCAGGGCTCCGACCAGGGGCCGCCCGCCGAGGCGGGCTGGCTGCCCAAGCGGGTGGCGCAACTGCAGGCGCTGGACAAGGTGACGGCGCGGATCACCGTGCTGGACGCGAACGTGAACCAGGCCGTGACCTTCGGCACCCTCTCCATCACCGTGCGCGCCTGCAACGCCCGCCCGCCGGACGAGGTGCCGGACGCCGCGGCCTTCATCGAGGTGCGGGACAGCACGGCGCAGCCCAGCGCCCCACCGGCCTTCCGGGGCTGGATGCTCGCCAACGCCCCCGCGGCGCACATGCTGGAGCACCCGGTCTACGACCTCCGAATCCTGGATTGCCGGTGAGCGGGATGGCGGTGAACCCGGCCCCGAATCCTGCCGCCGCCACCGCCGGTCCGGCCATGCCCGGGCCGGACACCGCCTTCTTCCTGGACCTGGACGGCACGCTGCTGGAGATCGCGGCGCGGCCCGATGCGGTGGTGGTGCCGCCGGAACTGCCGGACCTGCTCACCCGCCTGCAGGAAGCGCTGGGCGGGGCGGTGGCGGTGGTGACGGGGCGCGGCCTTGCGATCGCGCGCGGCTATGCGGGCGTGCCGAGCCTGCCGATCGGGGCGGAGCACGGGGCGGTGCTGGACCCGGCCCTGCCGGGGGCCACGCCCCTGCCCGTGCCTTCCCCGGAGTGGCGCCGGGCAGCGGATGAATGGGCGGCCGCGCGGCCGGGCACCCTGGCCGAGCACAAGACGCACGGGCTGGTGCTGCATTTCCGGCAGCGGCCGGAGGCGGAGCCGGAAGCGCTGGCGCTGCTCTCCTCCCTGCTTAAGGATGATCCGCAGGGCTTCCGCATCGTGCCCGCGCACGCGGCGGCGGAGTTGCGGCCGGCAGGGGCGGACAAGGGCGGGGCGGTGCGGCGGCTGATGGCGATCCCGCCTTTCCAGGGCCGCCGGCCGATTTTCATCGGCGATGATGTAACCGATGAGGATGGCATGGCCGCCTGCGCGGAGTATGGGGGGTACGGCCTGCGGGTTCCGGACGACTTCGCGGGGCGGCCCGCGCTGGTGCGGGCCTGGCTGGGGCGCGTGGCCACGGCGCTGTCCGGCGAGGCGAAGGGGGGCTGAAAGCCCTTCGCGGCGCAACCGCCGGGGTGGCTCGGCGGTTCAATTGTGGCAGAAAGGTGGGGCGGGACGTTATCCCCGCCCTCCAAGGAGTGCAGATCCCCTCTCGCTCCCCCATCTAGTGCCTGCGGTTGCCGGGGGGTTGCCGCAGGGGAAGTCAGGAGGAGGGCCAGTGGGACGCCTCGTCATCGTCTCGAATCGCGTGGCCGTGCCGAAGCGCGGGGAGCCCCCGGCAGCGGGCGGTCTCGCCGTTGCCTTGAAGGACGCGTTCAGCAGCCGCGGCGGGCTCTGGTTCGGGTGGAGCGGGACGGCATCCGCGGAGCCGGCGGACGTGGTGCGCCATGCGCGCCGCGCCGGCGTGGACTACGCCGTGATCGACCTCTCCCAGGCCGCCTACGACGGCTTCTACGCGGGCTACGCGAATTCGGCGCTGTGGCCGATGTTCCATTTTCGCCTGGGGCTGCTGAGCTATGACCGCAGGCAGGCCGACTGCTACTGGCAGGTGAACCAGCACTACGCCGAGAAGCTTCTGCCGCTTCTGCGGCCGGACGATACGGTCTGGGTGCACGACTACCAGATGATCCCGCTGGGGGCCGCGCTGCGTGCCATGGGATCGAAGCACCGCATCGGCTACTTCCACCACATCCCCTTCCCGCCCTGGGCCGTGTTCTCGGCAATGCCCGGCGCGGAGGACCTGATCCGGGACCTGCTCTCCTACGACCTGGTGGGGGTGCAGACGAACCGCGACCTGACGGGGCTGATCGACTGCATGGCGCAGGGCACGGGCATGAAGGTGCGCCCAGGGCCGGAGGTGCGGCTGCGCGGGCGGCGGGTCCAGCTGCGCGCCTTCCCCATCTCCATCGCGACGGACGAGTTCTCGGAGCTGGCGGCGCGCAGCGTGAAGTCGGCCGAGGCGAAGCGGCTCGGGGCCAGCCTGACGGGGCGCGCCATGGTGATCGGCGCGGAGCGGCTGGACTACACCAAGGGCCTGCCGGAGCGCTTCAAGGGCTTCGCCGCCCTTCTGGAGAACTTCCCGGAGCACCGGGGCAAGGTGACCTACCTGCAGGTGGCCGCCCCCTCGCGCGAGGACGTGGAGAGCTACAAGGGCCTGAAGCGCAAGATCGAGACGCTGGCCGGGCGCATCAACGGCGAGTACTCCGACGCGGACTGGACCCCCGTGCGCTATGTCGGCCGCGCCATGCCGCGCGACACGCTGGCGGGGTACTACCGCATGGCAAGGGTCGGGCTGGTGACGCCGCTGCGGGACGGGATGAACCTGGTCGCCAAGGAGTACGTGGCGGCGCAGGATCCGGAGGATCCGGGCGTGCTCGTGCTCTCCAAGTTCGCAGGCGCGGCGGAGGGGATGCCGGAGGCGCTGTCGGTGAACCCGCTGGACGCGGTGGGCATGGCCGAGACCCTGCACGCGGCCCTGACCATGGGGCAGGAGGAGCGGCGGGAGCGCCACGGGGCGATGCTGCGGCGCCTGCGGGAGAACTCCGTGGGTGGCTGGGCGGCGGGCTTCCTGGACGTGCTGGAGGGACGGGTGCCGGCCGAGGCGCCGCCGACGCGCGCGGCCGCGCTGGCGGTGTTTCAGCCCCGGCTGCTCTCGCGCAGCGCCTCCACCTCGTCGGACAAGGCTTCGGGCGACAGTTCCGGCAGCCAGGTGGCCGCGCTCTCCAGCGCGATGGCCAAGCGGGCCCGGTAGTCGGCCTGGGGGACCTCCTGCGCCCCGAAGCGGGCGAGGTGAGCGTTCAGGAACTGCGTGTCCAGCAGGGTGAAGCCACCACGGCGCAGGCGCGCGACGAGGTGAACGAGGGCGACCTTCGAGGCGTCGTCGGCGCGGGAGAACATGCTCTCCCCGAAGAAGGCGCCGCCGATGCGGATGCCGTAGAGGCCGCCAACCAGCGCCCCATCCTTCCGGGACTCGATGGAGTGGGCGTGGCCCATCCGGTGCAGGGCGTTGAAAAGGTCCTCGATCTCCGGATTGATCCAACTGTCCTCACGCCCGGGCGCTGGGGCGGCGCAGGCGGAGAGCACGGCGGAGAAGTCACGGTCTGCCGTCACCTCGAACCGGTCGGAGAGGACGGTGCGGCGCAGGCGGCGCGGCAGGTGGAAGCCGTCCAGCGGCAGAATTCCCCGCATCTTCGGGTCCAGCCAGTAGAGGCGGCCGGAGGCGCGGCCCTCTGCCATGGGAAAGAGGCCGGCGCGGTAGGCGCGGAGGACAAGTTCGGGGGTAATGGGCAGGGCGCGGCGGCTCATCGGGCCGGTCCGGAGGCTGGGTGCCGCATGGAAACAGGATAGGCATGTCCCCGGTGCGGCGCCAGCGGGCTCCGCGCCGGGGCAAGGGTTAAGCCCTGGAGGCTCGACCCCTGGGGGCCGACCCTTGGGGGCTCAACCCTCGGGCATGTGGCGCGAGACGAACCGCTCCAGCCAATGGATGGTGTATTCGCCCTCCTGGAACTCCGGATCGTCCATAATGATCTGGTGCAGGGGGATGGTGGTGCGGATGCCGTCCACCACCAGCTCCGTCAGGGCGCGGCGGCATCGGGCGATGGCCTCGGCGCGGGTGGCGCCGTGGACAATGAGCTTCGCGACGAGGCTGTCGTAGTGCGGCGGCACGGAATAGCCGGCGTAGAGGGCGCTATCCATCCGCACGCCCAGGCCGCCCGGGGCGTGGTAGGCGGTCACGCGGCCGGGGCTGGGGGCGAAGGTGGCGGGGTCCTCGGCCGTGATGCGGCACTCGATCGCGTGGCCGTTGAAGCGCACGTCCTCCTGCCCGTAGCCGAGCGGCTCACCGGCGGCGACGCGGATCTGCTCCCGCACCAGGTCCACGCCGCAGACCATCTCCGTCACGGGATGCTCCACCTGAAGGCGGGTGTTCATCTCGATGAAGGCGAACTGCTCGTCCTGGTAGAGGAACTCCAGCGTGCCGGCGCCGCGGTAGCCGAGCTGCTTCAGGGCGTCCGTCACGGTCTTGCCCAGGGCGTCGCGCACGGCGGCGGTGATGACGGGGCTGCCCGCCTCCTCCACCAGCTTCTGGTGGCGGCGCTGGAGGGAGCAGTCGCGCTCCCCGAAATGCACGACGTTGCCGTGGGTGTCGGCCAGGACCTGCAGCTCGATGTGGCGCGGCCGGTCCAGGTACTTCTCCATGTACACCGCGTCGTCGCCGAAGGCGGCCTTGGCCTCGGTGCGGGCGATGCGCCAGGCATCCTCCAGCTCGTCCGCCGTGTGCGCCACCTTCATGCCGCGCCCGCCGCCGCCGGCGGCAGCCTTGATCAGCACGGGGTACTTGATCTGGTCCGCGATCTCCCGCGCCTCCTCGATGGAAGCGAGCGCGCCGGGCGAGCCTGGGACGAGGGGCACGCCGAGGCGGCGCATCGCGTCCTTGGCGGCGATCTTGTCGCCCATGATGCGGATGTGCTCGGCCGTCGGGCCGATGAAGGCGAGGCCGTGCGCCTCCACCATCTCGGCGAAGCGGGCGTTCTCGGAGAGGAAGCCGTAGCCGGGATGGATGGCCTCCGCGCCCGTGATGGCGGCCGCCGAGAGGATGGCGGCGGCGTTCAGGTAGGATTCGCGGGCCGAAGGCGGGCCGATGCAGACGCTCTCATCCGCCAGGCGCACATGCATGGCCGTGGCATCGGCGGTGGAGTGAACGGCCACCGTGCGGATGCCCATCTCCTGGCAGGCGCGATGGATGCGGAGCGCGATCTCTCCGCGATTGGCGATCAGGATCTTGTTGAAAGCGGGCACGCGATCACTCGATGACCATCAGGGGCTCGCCGAACTCGACGGGCATGCCGGACTCGATCAGCAGGCGGGTGACGGTGCCGGCCTTGGGTGCCTTGATCTGGTTGAAGGTCTTCATCGCCTCGATCAGCAGCACGGTCTGGCCCTGCGCGACCTTGCTGCCGACCTGGACGAAGGGCGCGGCGCCCGGCTCCGGCGAGAGGTAGGCGACGCCGACCATGGGGGAGGTGACGGCGCCCGGGGTGGCGGCGGTGACCTCGTCGCTCGCCGCGGAGGCGGCGGGGGACTCGGCCAGGGCGGCGGGCGCGGCGGCGGCCACCGGCGCCGGGGCGGCGACGGCCTGTACCACCTGCTGGGCCGGGGCGGTGCGGGCCACGCGGATGCGGCTCTCGTTCTCGACCAGCTCGATCTCGGTCAGGTCGGTTTCGCGAAGGATCTTGGCCAGGGCGCGGATCGCGTCCGGGTCGAAGGAAAGGCCGCTCATTCTGTGTCGTCCTGGCCGATGATCCCGGCGATCGCGCGGAGTGCCAGGGCGTAGCCCCCGACCCCCAGGCCGCAGATCACGCCCACCGCTGCGCGGGAGACGTAGGAGAGATGCCGAAAGGCCTCCCGCCGGTGGATGTTGGTGATATGGACCTCGACCACAGGCAGGTCCACCGCCAGCAGCGCGTCCATCAGCGCGATGGAGGTGTGCGAGTAGCCGGCGGGGTTGATGATGATGCCGGCGGCGCTGCCGCGGCACTCCTGCACCCAGGAGATCAGCTCGCCTTCCAGGTTGGTCTGGCGGAAGTCGATCGCAAGCCCAAGCTCCTCCGCCGCCTCGGCGCAGAGCTGCTCCACGTCGTCGAGCGTCGCGGTGCCGTACTTCTCCGGCTCGCGCGTGCCCAGGAGGTTGAGGTTGGGTCCGTTCAGGACGACGATCAGCGGGGGTTCCACGGGTCTGGTTCCGGTCCGCCCGGGGTTTGGGCCGGGTTTCTGGCCGGGCGGGCTAGCATGGAGGCGCGTGGGCACGCAAACCGGCCCTCCCGGAATCCGGTGCCGGGCGCGGGCCGCTCCGGTACCCCGAGAGGCAGGAGGACGCGCTTGTCCCACTACGTCTACCTCGGCGCGTCCCTTCGTCCCGGGATGCCGGACGGGACGGCCGGGGAATGGCGGCCCTTCCTGGCGGAGAGGCGCCCGGAACTGGAAGCGAAGAACTGGCCGCCCCTGCTCTGGTGGTGCCTCTTCGGAGAGGAGGATCTGCGGCGGGCGCGGCTGATCGACGACATCGATGCGGACGGGCCTGGAGGGGAGCGGGAGGCGTTCCGGGAGGAGATGGGGGGAACTGCGGAGGCACCGTATCCCTATTTCGTGACGGCGCAGGGCCAGGCGCTGCAACGGCTGGAGCGGCGGCGAGCGGCCGTACTGGCGGGGGCCGGGCAGCGCTACGCCGCCCTGTACGACGCCTTCGCCGGGTTGGTCGCGCGGGAGTTTGGCCCTTTCATCCTCCTCCGGACCTCCGGCCTGCCGGATGTGACGGAAGCTGAGCCGATGATGCGCGGCATGGCGGCGGAGATGGACGCGCTGGACAGGGACCCGTCCGGCAGGCCTGGCCCGGGACTCGAGGGGCTGTTCGCGGACGTGCGGCGCTGGGGCGCCGGCGACGCGGTCTGGCTGCTGAGCGGCGCTGGGGCGCCCGGGGTGTGGCCGACGCCGGAGCTTGCAGCAGCTTATCCATCCCGCCGGACGGCAGGGCCGGTGCCCGCGGAAGCCGGATCGCCCCCGGTCACCCGGACGGGGGGGTATGGCGGCGCGGTCGCGGAATGGGTGGCTGCCGTGGCCGCGGCGGGTGCGGGCCTGGGGGCCTATGGCGGGACGGGCTCCATCCCGGCCGGTATCGCCGCCTTCCTTTTATGTGCGGCCCTTGCGGGCTGGGTGATCTCGCGCCGGGGCTGAACGAGCCCGGCTTCAGGTGCCGGGGGCTTCGCGGCCCCCCTTCAGCCCGCCTGAGCATCGGCCGAGCACACGGCCCGCATGAAAGCCCGGAGCTTCTCCGGATCCAGCCTGCCATCCGTGCGGATGCCGGAGCACAGGTCCAGCCCGTAGGGACGGACACGACGGATGGCTTCGGCGGCGTTGTCGGGGGTCAGGCCGCCGGCCAGGAAGACCGGGAGGGGGCTGGCCCGTATGAACTCCGCGCTGATCGCCCAGTCATGCACCCGTCCCGTGCCGCCGAGTTCCCGGACGGTCGCGTTGGGGCGGCCGGAATCCAGCAGGAAGGCATGGATGTGGGGCGCATAGGCCGGGATGAGGTCCAGCGCGTCGTTCCCCCCGACATGGATGACCTGGACGCGGCGGACCCTCGGCTCCAGCACGGCGAGCCGGGCGGCCTCGGCAGGGTCAATGTGGGAGACGATCTGGACGGCGGTGGGGCCGGAGGCGCGGATATGGGCGGATATGGCCTCGGCCCTCGTCTCGGAGGTGAGGAGGAATGTCGCGACGGGGGGCGGCACCGTGGTGGCGATTGCAGCGATGCGCTCGTCCGGGATCGGGCCGGGGCCGGAGGGCATGGCGCCAACCAGGCCCAGGGCGTCGGCACCGGCGGCCACGGCCATCGCCGCCTCCTCGGCCGAGGCGATGCAGCAGACCTTCACGCGCGTTCTCATGGTGGCATCCATGCCGGCGGCGAATGGGGCGGGCAAGGGCCCACCCCTTCAACCCGCCCGCGCGCCGTGCCACATCCGCCCGGCCATGTCCGCATCCATCCAGATCACCGTGAACGGGGAGGCGCGGAGCCTGCCGGCTCCCCTCCCCCTCTCCGACTTCCTGGCCGGGGCCGGGCTCGACACGCGCAAGGTGGCGGTGGAGCGGAACGAGGAGATCGTGCCGCGCTCGGCCTACGGCACCACCCTGCTGGTGGCGGGCGATGCGCTGGAGATCGTGCACTTCATCGGGGGAGGCTGAGGCGATGGATACGGTGGTGACGGCCCCAACGGACAGCGACATCGACTTCTGGGAGGTGGCGGGGCGCCGCTTCCGGTCCCGCCTCGTGGTCGGGACGGGGCGGTACAAGAGCCTGGAGGAGACGGCGGCGGCCATCGAGGCCTCCGGCGCCGAGATGGTGACGGTGGCGGTGCGGCGGGTGAACCTGTCGGACCCGAAGGCGCCGATGCTGCAGGATTTCGTGCCGCCGGACCGCTACACCTACCTGCCCAACACGGCCGGCTGCCACACGGCGAACGAGGCGGTGCGGACGCTGCGCCTGGCGCGCGAGGCCGGGGGATGGAACTTGGTGAAGCTGGAGGTGCTGGGGCCGCCCCCCTTCCTCTACCCGGACATGCCCGCGACCTTCGAGGCCGCCGAGGCCCTGATCAAGGACGGGTTCGAGGTGATGGTCTACTGCGCGGACGATCCGCTGGCCGCCAAGCGGCTGGAAGAGATGGGCTGCGTGGCGGTGATGCCGCTGGGGGCGCCGATCGGGTCCGGTCTCGGGCTCTCCAACCCCTTCATGCTGCGCTCCATCATCGAGAACGCGAAGGTTCCGGTGCTGGTGGATGCCGGGATCGGCACGGCGAGCGAGGCGGCCCAGGCGATGGAGCTGGGCTGCGACGCGGTCCTGCTGAACTCCGCCATTGCGCACGCCAGGGACCCCGTGCGGATGGCACGGGCCATGAAGGCGGGGGTGGAGGCGGGGCGCCACGCCTATATCGCCGGGCGGATGCCGCGGAACTACGCGGCGGTTGCTTCCAGCCCGATGACCGGGCTGATCCGCTAGGGCCGATTCCGTTCCGGTGGAATCACCGGAACGGGTGAATCGGCTCTAGGAACAATGGGCTGGAGCGGTTGCGGTGAGCGGAGGCGACCGGAAGCCGCTCCAGGGCGGGTGATCCCCGGCGGCGCCACGGTGCCGCTGGGCAGGAGCTGGCGCCGGTTGCGGCCTCAGCTCCAGTAGCGGGGCAGGCCGCGCGGGGCCTCGCCGTCCTCCTCGGAGAGGCGGGTGGCGCAGAGGATGTCCAGCAGGGTGACGCCGAGCACGGCGGCGACGGCGATCTTCACGTTCCGGCGCTCCGCCGCGCCATAGCTGGGAGTGCCGACGAGGGTCGCGACGTCCAGCACGTCGCCGCCCACGCGCGCCCAGAGGAGCGGGGCGGAGGCGGGGTTGGCGAGGATGGCGACGCCGTTGGCCACTTCCCGCACGCCGTAGGCGCGAAGGACGCCGGTGCGGCCGGTCATGCCCAGGCGGCGGGCCAGGGTGCGTCCGCCGAGGATTTCCATCGCCCCCAGGCCGATGCTGAACCATCCGAGGAAGCGGGCGAGGTTCGTCGTGTTCACGGGCAGATCTCCGCAGGGCTGGCGCCTGCTGGAACGCGCGAGGGCGGAAAAGGATCAGTCGCCGAGAGCGTGCAATGCGTCCTGCATGAGGGCGCGCGCGGCGGGATCGGGCGCGGTGCAGCGGCGTGCCAGGGCGCGCAGGGCGGGATCGGCGGAGAGCGGCGGGCAGCGATCCAGGATCTCGCCAAGGAGGATCCCCCAGGCACGGACCTCCACGCGCTGCCAGGGGATGCCGGCCGCGCCGGGAGGGAGGCGGGAGGCGGCGCCGAAATCGCTGAGGACGGCCTCGCCCTTCTCGCCGTCCCAGAGAGTGTTGTGGGCGTAGAGGTCGCCGTGCAGCAGGCCGCGCGCGTGCAGGTGGGCGGCGGCCGCGGCCGTGGCACGGGCGAGGCGGAGCGCGGCATCGGGCAAGAGGCGCAGGGCGGGGTCGTAGGCGTCCCGGGAGCAGGAGTCCGGGCTGGGCGGGCCGGCCAGGGGGCGCCAGGTTTCCGGCAGGAGGGGCATGACGAGGCCGTGCAGGCCTTCCGGGTGGTCCTTCAGCCGGCCGAGGGCGCCCGGGAGGTTTGGGTGGGCGCCGGCGCGGAGACAGGCCTCCATTTCCCTCTCGGGCAGGCCGTCGCTTGTCATGGCGCCCTTGAAGAGCTTCAGGGCGACGGGGCGGGGCCCCTCCCCTGCCCTCCAGGTCGCGCGGCGGACAAGGCCGGAGGCGCCTTGCCCCAGGATCTCGGCAGGTTCCAGCGCGGACCAGGGGATATCGGCCGCGTCCAGGCCGGGCGCCAGCGGGTCCAGCGGGTTCCCGGCCCAGGCGATCCAGGCGAGGCGCGGGAGGGCAGCGAGCCAGGGCGGGAGGGCCTCAAGGCGGTTGGCGGACAGGCGGATGAGTTCGAGGTTCGCGGCTCCGGCCAGGGCTTCCGGCAGGGCGGAAAGGTGGTTGCCGGCCAGCATCAACTTCTGGAGGGCCGGCCGCTTCCCCAACTCCTCCGGCATCGTAGCGATCGCGTTGCCGGTGAGGGTGAGCCAGCGCAGCGCGGGCGGGAGGGCTTCCCCCGGCACCTCCTCCGTGCCGCAGCCGCGCGCGCCGAGCTGGGACAGGGCGGGGAGGCCGCCGAGGGCGGGCGGCAGGCGTCGCATCGGGTTGCCGGAGAGGAAGAGGATCTTGAGGCGGCGCAGGCAGGCGATGCCGGCGGGAAGGTCCGTCAGCGCGTTTCCGCCGAGGTCCAGCACCTCCAGCGTGTCCGCCAGGCCGAGGATTTCCGGCGGGAACTCGCGCAGGCCGAGGCCGGTGAGGCGCAGTTCGCGGGCGCCGGCGAGATCGCCGCGTCGAAGGGCATCCAGGTTGGCGTCGGACATGGCACCCCTTCTGCCAGGGGCAGGCACGCGTCAATGCGCCGCGCCGCCCCCTGCCCCAGGCTTGGGCAGCTTGACGAAGATCACCAGCGGGGTGGCGAGGGCGAAGAGGAGCGCGATCGTCACCAGCACGTCGTTGTAGGAGAGGATCAGCGCCTCCCGCGTGACCATGGCGGAGACGCGGGCGAGCGCGGCCTTGTCCGAGAGGTCGCCCAGCCGGCCGGAGAGGGCGGCGGAGATGGCGTCCACGGAGGAGGAGACGCCGGTGCGGGCCCAGTTCATCCCCTCCTGCATGTGCAGGCGGTGGGCGGCGGAGCGGTCGATGACGAGGGTGTTGATCATGGCCAGCCCCACCGCGCCGCCGAGGTTGCGCATGAGGTTGAAGAGGCCGGAGGCGTTCTTGATCTTCGCGGGCGGCAGGGTGCCGAGCGCCACCTGGTTCACCGGCACCATGGCGAACATCGTGCCGAAGCCGCGGAGGGCGAGGGGCAGCCAGAGCTCGGCGAAGCTGGACTGCGCGGTGAGGGTGGAGGTCCACCACATGGCCAGGGCCGTGGTGCCGAGGCCGAAGCCCATGAGGATGCGGAGGTCCATCGCGCGGGAGAGCTTCCCGACGATCGGCGCGGCCAGGAACATGGCGACGCCGGTGACGAACATCGTCTCCCCGATCTGCATGGAGTTGTAGCCGCGGATGCGCCCGAGGAAGAGCGGGACGAGGTACACCGCGCCGTAGAGGCCGATGCCGACGAGGAAGGCGAAGACGCTGCCGATGGCGAAGTTGGCATTTCCGAACGCGCGCAACTCCACGATCGGGTCCTCACGGAAGAAGGCCCGCCAGAAGAAGATCACGCCGGAGATCAGGCAGGCGGCGGCGAAGGTGGCGATGGTCGGGTCGTCCAGCCAGTCCCAGCGGGGCCCCTCCTCCATCACGTACTCCATGCTGCCGAGGAAGACGGCCATGGCGGCGAGGCCGAGCCAGTCGAAGCGGCCGAAGAGGCGCCGGTCGCCCCGGTCGATATCCATCGTGTTCCAGACGACGACGGCGATCAGGGCGCCGATGGGCACGTTGATGAGGAAGAGCCAGTGCCAGGACAGGGTCTCGGTCAGGTAGCCGCCGAGGGTCGGGCCGATGGTGGGGGCGAGCGTGGCGGTGAGGCCGATGAGGACGGAGACGCTGCCGCGCGCCGGACCGCGGAAGAGGATGAAGGCGGTGGCGAAGACGGTGGGGATCATCGCGCCGCCGAGGAAGCCCTGGCAGGCGCGCGCCAGGATCATCACCGGCAGGGAGGAGGCGGTGGCGCAGAGCAGGGAGAAGATCGTGAAGCCCGCGGCGGAGATCGTGAAGAGCACGCGGGTGGAGAGCAGGCGCGAGAGGAAGCCCGAGAGCGGGATCATGACGATCTCCGCGATCAGGTAGGAGGTCTGGACCCAGCTCGCCTCGTCCGGCGAGGCGGCGAGGCCGGCCTGGATGTCACTGATGCTGGCGGAGACGATCTGGATGTCCAGGATCGCCATGAACATGCCCAGCACCATCGTCATGAAGCCGAGGAAGTGCCTGGTGGGGACGCCCGCCACGCTGCCTGAGGGGGGGACGGCCGGGATGACTTGGGGGTTGGCCGTGGCAGACATGGCGGGCGTGTCTCGGGTGCGCGTTACCGGCCGCTGATCATCGCGGCGGCGGCGCCGAAGAGGCTGCGGGGGGCATGGGGGTCGTCGCGCGTGTCCACCTCCGCCTCCACCGAGAGGCCGGGGCGGAGGGCGCGCACGTCCTGGCCGGGATCGACGGCGATGCGGACGGGGACGCGCTGGACGATTTTGGTGAAGTTGCCGGTCGCGTTCTCGGGCGGCAGCAGGGAGAACTGGGCGCCGGTGGCGGGGGCGAGGCTCTGCACCGTGCCGTGCAGGGTGGCGCCGGCATCGACGGAGAGCTCCACAGGCTGGCCTTCCCGGATGCGGCGGAGCTGCGTCTCCTTGAAGTTGGCGGTGACGTAGAGGCGGTCGGCCGAGGGGGCGACGGCGATGAGGTTCTGGCCGGCGCGGACGTGCTGGCCGAGCTGGGCGGCGCGGTTGCCGGCGACGCCGGCGAAGGGCGCGCGGATGATCGTGTATTCCAGGTTGCTCTCGGCCAGGGCCAGCGAAGCCTCGGCGGCATCACGGCGGGCGTTGGCGGAGCGGGACTGGGCCTCGATCACTGGAATGCCGGCGCGGGCGGATTCCAGCCCGGCGCGCGCGGCGGCGAGGCCCGCGCGGGCGGCGGCGACGCCGGCCTCGGCCTTGCGCTGGGCGGCGACGGTGGTGTCCACCGCGGCGCGGGTGCCGAAGCCGCCGGTGGCGAGGGTGCCGGCACGGCCGGCCTCGGCCACAGCGCGGACGCGCTCGGCTTCCGCGGTCGCGGCCTCGGCCTCGGCGGTCGCGACCTGGGCCTCGGCGCTGGCCACCTGGGCCAGGGCCTGGGTGCGCTGGGCGGCCAGCGTTCCGATGTTCGCCTCGGCCTCAGCCAAGGCAGCGGCGGCCCCGTCGCGCCGGGCAGTCCAGTCGCGGCTCTCCAGCTCGATCAGGGGCTGGCCGGCCTCCACCGCCTGGTTATCGGCCACGAGGATGCGGGCCACGTCGCCCTCGATTCGCGGGGAGAGCACGGCGATATCGCCGCCGACATAGGCGTTGTCGGTGGCTTCCGTGAAGCGGCCGATCTGCCAATACCAGGTGCCGCCCGCCGCGCTGCCGGCCACGGCCAGCAGGGCGATCAAGGGCAGGGCGCGGCGGAAGCGAGAGCGGCGCGGGGCGGACGCGGCAGCGGTGCTGGCGCGCGATTCGGTGTCGGGGATGGCGCTGGTCCGGGCGTTCATGGCACAACTGAACCGTTCAGTTCAGTGCGTAAATGGCGCCGTCCCGGCGGTTTGTCCATGGAAAACTGAACAGTTCAGTATCAAATATGGGCGCACCGCCTTACCCGGGAATTCGTCTTTGTCCTGCTCCCTCGCCCAGCCGTCCGATACCTCGCCGAAGCGCTCCGCGATCCTGAAGGCGGGCGCGCAGCTCTTCATGGCGAGCGGCTATGCAAACGTGTCCATGGACGCGGTGGCGAAGGAGGCCGGGGTCTCGAAGGCGACGCTCTACGCGTATTTCAGCGGGAAGGAGGCGCTTTTCAGCGCCATCGTGGGCGAGCGCTGCACGGCCATCGCGGCGGAATCGGAGGAGATGGCGTCCCACGCCGAATCCACCGGTGCGGCGCTGCGGGAGCTGGGCCGGGTGTGGATCCGCTTCCTGATGAGCCCCCAGAGCCTGGCGATCCACCGGACCGTGATCGCGGAATGCGCCCGCTTCCCCGACCTGGCGCGGGGCTTCTACGAGGCCGGGCCGGGGCGCGGGCGCGCCTGGCTGGGGCGGCGGCTGGCCGAGGCGCAGCAGCAGGGAGAGTTGCGGGCCGATGCCGACCCGCTGGTCGCCGCCGATCACCTGGTGGGGCTGATCCGTGGGGACCTCTACATGCAGGCGATGCTGGGCGGGCCGGTGCCGGACGACGCGGCGATGGATGCGGTGGTGGACGCGGCGGTGGCGGTGTTCCTGCGGGCCTACGGAGTGCCTTCACCCAGGTAAGCGCGGCGCCGGAAAGGGGCCTGCGGTTTCATCAATTGGCCTGGAAATCGGCGGCTGGGCCGTGAAGGTTCCGGGAGGTTTACGGCCGCCCCTACCGCTCACGAAAAAAAACCCGGCCAGCTCGGAGAAATGGGCCTTGCACCCCTGGGGCGCGGGGATTATTTGCCGCCCCAGACGCAGTACGCACGTGCCTCTGGCCTGATGGTTACGCAACGACGTCAAGCGTTCTGGCAACCCCCGCCGGCAAGCCGACGGGCCTTCTCTTTGGTCGCTGGTTCGTTCGACCGTTCGTCAACCTTGTGCAGGCCCGGTTCGCGGAATGCGACCGCCTGCCGCCTTCGTTTGGGAGGGTGGTGCGATGACTCCGAAGATCGCGCAGTTCCTGGCCGATGTTCAGCCGGCGACGCCGTGCCTCGTCCTCGACGTGGACCGGGTGGAGCAGAACTATCGCCGCCTGCAGGCCGCGCTGCCGCTCGCCCGCATCTACTATGCCGTGAAGGCCAACCCGGCGCCCCAGATCCTGGAACGGCTGGCCGGGCTTGGTTCCTGCTTCGACGCGGCCTCCTGGGAGGAGGTCTCGGCGGTGCTGGAGGCCGGCGCCTCGGCGGATGCCGTTTCCTTCGGCAACACGGTGAAGAAAGAGAGCGCGATCCGCGCGGCCTATGCCCGCGGCGTGCGGATGTTCGCCTTCGACTCCGAGGGCGAGCTGGAGAAGCTGGCGCGCTCCGCCCCGGGTTCCCGCGTGTACTGCCGCATCCTCGTCGGCAATGACGGCGCCGAGTGGCCGCTCTCCCGCAAGTTCGGCTGCGAGGTCGAGATGGCGCGGGACCTGATGATCAAGGCGGGCGAGATGGGGCTGGACCCCTTCGGCCTCTCCTTCCACGTCGGCAGCCAGCAGACCAACACCGCGGCCTATGAGGCGGCGATCGCCAAGGTCGCCATGCTCTTCACCGACCTCAAGGAGGCCGGGGTGAAGGTGCGGATGGTGAACTTGGGCGGTGGCTACCCCGTGCGCTACCGCGCCGAGGTGCCGGAGATCGACGCCTTCGGCGACGCCATCATGGGCGCCATGGCCGAGCACTTCGGCAATGCCATCCCCGACATCGTGGTGGAGCCCGGGCGCTTCATCGCGGGCGACGCGGCGGTGGTCTCGGCCGAGGTGGTGCTGGTCTCCCGCAAGGCGAAGGACGACCCGGTGCGCTGGGTGTACCTGGACATCGGGCGCTTCGGCGGGCTGGCGGAGACGGAGGGCGAGGCGATCAAGTACGCCTTCCGCACGCCGCATGACGGCACGGCCGAGGGGCCGGTGACGATCGCGGGCCCGACCTGCGACAGCACGGACACCCTCTACGAGAAGTCCAACTACCGGCTGCCGGAGAAGCTCCAGCCCGGCGACCGGATCGAAATCCTGGCGACGGGTGCCTATGTGACCACCTACGCCAGCCAGGCTTTCAACGGCTTCGCGCCTCTGGCCGAACACTACATTTAAGAAATGACGAAAAGGGCGCCTTCGGGCGCCCTTTTTTTTCGTCGACGAGCGCCGTTCCGAAAGAACCTGTCTCCCTTCGTGCGACCCGGCCCGGATTCTGCTTCCCTGGTGATGACGCGTCGGTAATAATGCCGCAAAAGACCGGGGGCTGGCGTGGCAGAGTTCTGGGCTGATTGGGGCGCGGCTGCCTATCTGCTGGCGGCGCTCTGGGCATTCTTCGAGGGCGAGACCTTTGTCCTGGCGGCCTCCGCTATCGGGGCGATGACGGGCGCCGTCGATCCGTGGCTGCTGATGGGCTCTGTCTGGATCGGTTCCTTTCTGGGGGACCAGACCTGGTTCACCCTCGGGCGCCGCTACGGGCCACGCATCATGAAGAAGTACCCGAAGGCCGAGGCGAAGATGGCCAGCGCCACGGCCATGCTGCTGCAGTACGGCACGATCTTCATCCTGACCTTCCGCTTTCTCTATGGCATCCGGAACGTGGCGGCCGCGGCCTGCGGGCTGGCGGGAATCGGGCGGCTGCGCTTCGCGCTGCTGAACTTCTGCGCGGCGGGCATCTGGGCGGGCAGCTTCGTGGCGGCGGGCTGGTATCTGGGCGCGCTGATCGGGCCGGAGCGGCTGTTCCACGCCATCGCGGGCGGGGCGCTGCTGGTGCTGGCGGTGTTCCTGTTCCGGCGCTTCTACCGCCGCCGCCGGCTGGCCCGGACGGTGCCGGCCCTCTAGCCTGTCCGGGCCTTCGGGGCCGGAAGGCCCCTGACGGGGTGCCGTGCGGCACCCCCTTCCCCTTCTTCTTCCCTGCAACTCGTCCCCCGATGATTTCCAGGGACCGGCCGAGGCTCTAGGCTGCATCTCATGGACGAGATCGACCGGAACATCCTCATCGCCGTGCAACAGGACGGCGCGGCGGGACTTTCCGACCTCTCCAAGGTGGCCGGGCTCTCCGTTTCCGCTACCGCGGAGCGGGTGAAGCGGCTGGAGGAGCGCGGCACGATCCGGGGCTGGCACGCGGCGCTGGATCCGGCGGCGGTGGGCTGCCCGCTGCTGGCCTTCGTGATGGTGGGGCTGCGGCCCGGGCGTGACGACGGCGCCTTCCGCAAGGCCATGCGCCGCGCGGACGCGGTGCTGGAGTGCCACGCGGTCAGCGGACCATGGGACTACATGCTGAAGGTCCGCGTGCCGGATCTGGGCGCGCTGGAGCGCTTCGTGGTCGAGGAGGTGCGCGGCCAGACAGGGGTGGAGCGCACGGAGATCGTGGTGGCCCTCGCCTCGGCCAAGGAAACGATGATCCTGCCGGTGGCGGAGGCGGACGAGGAGTAGGGCGCTGTCCGGGACCAGGGGAGGCTGGAACCCCTCCACCAAGAGGCTGAGCCTCCTGGACCTGCATCGGGCTGCCGCGGGACTGGCTTGAGACGGGGTCTCCGGTGAGGGTCTCTATCCTGCCCTTGCAGTCGCCTCGGCTCATCGAGCCGAGGCGCACCGTCAGCGATGTTCGGACCGGCTGATACAAAAAATGATGGTGAGGGGTCCGGGGAGAGGAAGAATTCCTTCTTCCTTTCCCCGGGACAGACCATCAGCCAAAGATCAGGCCGGCTTCGCTTCGGTGGCGACGCTGCGCTCGTCGGCCCGGGCGTTGTAGTCCAGGCCGCGCTTCACGGCCCAGACGTTGACCAGCTGCATCAGCGGGATGAAGGCCAGGTCGTCCATGGCGATCTTCACGCCTTCCTGCAGCAGCTTCTCGCGCGCCGCGTCGTCGAGGGTGGAGGTCGCGCGGGCGGTCACCTCGTCCAGGCGCGGGTTGGAGTAGCGGCCGTTGTTGTTGGAGCCGAGGCGGCTCGCCTGGTTGTAGGTGCTGAGGATGTTGACCAGGGTGTAGGCGGCCTCGCCGGTGGTGCTGGCCCAGCCGAGCAGGCGGATGTCGAACTCCTGCCGGGCGTTGCGGGCGGAGAAGCTCGCCCAGGGGGCGGCTTCCACCGCGGTCTGGATGCCGACACGCTGCCACATCTGGGCGACCGCCTGGATGATGCGGGCGTCGTTGGGGTAGCGGTCGTTCGGGCCGTGCAGGGTGATCTTCAGCCCCTGCGGGAAGCCGGCTTCGGCCAGAAGTGCCTTGGCGCGGTCGGGGCTGTAGGTGTCCGGCTTCACATCGGGGTTGTGGCTGTAGGTGCCAGGGGCCAGCCACTGGCCGGTGGGCTGGGCGGTGCCCTCCATGACCTGGCGGCAGAGGGCATCGCGGTTGATGGCGGCGGAGAGGGCCTGGCGGAACTTGAGGTTCCGGAAGGGGTTCGTCGCCAGCTTCTGGCCGTTCAGGTCGGTGGCGAAGTTCGGCGGGCCTTCGCGGGAGAAGTCGGGGAAGAGATAGATGACGCGCAGGCCCTGGGTCTCCACCACCTTCACGCGGCTCTCGCGGCGCAGCTTGGCGATATCGCTGGTGGGCACCTGGTCGATCATGTCCACGTCACCGGCGAGGAGGGCGGCGACGCGGCCGCTGTCATTGCCGATGAAGCGGTAGGAGACCTTGGCCCAGGGCTGCTTCGGCCCGAACCAGGCGTCGTTGCGGACCAGCTCCGTCCGGTCGCCTGGGGTGTAGGAGGCGAGCTTGTAGGGGCCGGTGCCGATGGCGGCCTTGCCGGAGTTGTAGTCCTCCGTCGCGGTGCCGTTCACGTGCTTGGCGATGACTGCGACGGCGGCGAGGTCGGTGGGGACCAGCGGGGCCGGGCCTTCGGTGTGGAAGCGGACGGTCAGCGGGTCCACGATCTCCACGCGCTTGATGGAGCGGACGAAGCCGCCGAAGCCGCCGGGGGAGTTGGGGACGTTTGGCGTGCGCTCCACCGTGAACGCCACGTCCTCGGCGGTGAAATCCTTGCCGTCGTGCCACTTCACACCGGGGCGGAGCTTGAACTCCCACACCGTGTCGGAGACCGGCGTCCAGCTCAGGGCGAGGCCGGGCTGCAGGCGGGCCTGGGCGTCGCGCTCCACCAGCCGGTCGAAGATGTGCATGGCCAGGCCGTTGTTGGGCGAGGCGTTGTAGAAGTGCGGATCAACGGAGGTGACGGCGCCGCCGATGCCGATGGTCAGGGTGCCGTTCGCCGGCACGGCGGCCGTCTGCGCCTCCGCCGTCAGGGGCGGGAGGCCGCCGGAGATGGCGGCCATGGCGGCGGGCGCGGTGATGAAGAGACGGCGGCTGACCGGTGAAGACACTGCAAGCTCTCCTGGGTTTAATCTTTGGCGGCGCAAACTAGCGGGAGGTTGTGCGGACTGCTAGAACGCCCTTTGGGAAGGCGCCATCGGGAAACCCGGGGGACTTTACATGAAGAAGTATGCAGCGGCGGCCGTGAAGGCTGCCCTTTCGGCATTCGTGGTCGCCGGGGCCCTTCCGGCTGCCGCCCAGACCCTGAACCTGGCGGTCGGCGCGCCCGTCACCTCGCTGGACCCGCACTACCACGCGCTCTCTCCCAATTACGCCGTGGCGGACATGCTGTTCGACAGCCTGACGGCCTTCGATGCCCAGGCCCGCGTTCAGCCGCGGCTGGCGGAAAGCTGGAAGCCGGTGGCGGAGGATGTGTGGGAGTTCAAGCTCCGCCCCAACGTCACCTTCCACAACGGCAATGCCTTCACCGCCGAGGACGTTGCCTTCACCATCGCCCGCGTGCCGACGGTGCCGAACAGCCCGTCCTCCTACGGGATTTACACGCGCGCCATCACGCGGGTGGAGGTGGTGGACCCGCTGACGGTGCGCTTCCATACGAACGGCGCCTATCCGCTGCTGCCCGTGGACCTCGGGCAGATCGAGATGCTGGACAGCGAGACGCACGCCAACCCGGCGACGGAGGACTTCAACTCCGGCAAGCTGGCGATCGGCACCGGGCCGTTCCGGATGGTGAGCTATCGCAGCGGCGACCGGATCGAGTACGTGCGCAACGACGGCTATTTCGGGCCGCGGCCGCACTGGGCGCGCGTGAACTACCGGATGATCACGAACGACGCGGCGCGGACGGCGGCGCTGCTGTCCGGCGACGTGGACTTCATCGACCAGGTGCCCACCAGCGACATCGCGAAGCTGCGGGGCGACAGCCGGGTGCAGTTGAGCGAAGCGGACGGGCTGCGGCTGATCTTCCTGGCGCTGGGGCACAGCCACGAGACGAACGCGCCCTACGTCACGGACAATGACGGCAAGCCGCTGGGGCGGAACCCGCTGCGGGACGTGCGGGTGCGCCGGGCGCTCTCCATGGCGGTGGACCGGCAGGCGATCACGGACCGGGTGATGGAGGGGGCTTCGCTGCCCACCACGCAGCTGCTGCCGCCGACTGCCTATGGTGCCCTGCCCGACCGGCAGGTGGGCCGGGCCGATGCGGATGCGGCGAAGCGGCTTCTGGCGGAGGCGGGCTATCCCAACGGCTTCCGCATCCAGCTGAACGGGCCGAACGACCGCTATATGAACGACGCCCGGATCATCCAGGCGATCGGGCAGATGTGGACGCGCATCGGCATCCGCACGGCGGTGGAGGGGCAGCCCTGGGCGACCTTCGTGGCGCGGGCCGGGCGGCAGGAGTTCTCCGCCATGCTGGTGGGCTGGGGCACCTCCTCCGGCGAGCCGACGAGCCCGCTCCGCTCCCTGCTGGCGACCGTGAACCCGCAGCGCGGCTGGGGCGGTTCCAACCGCGGGCGCTACTCCAACCCCGCGATGGACGAGAAGCTGGCCGAGGCGCTGCGGACGCTGGACGACAACAAGCGCGAGGCGCTGCTGCGCGAGGCGACGACGATCGCCATGGACGACGTGGGCATCATCCCCATCCACATCCAGAAGAACATCTGGGCGATGCGGCGGGGGCTGCGGCACGAGGCGCGGGCGGATGAGCTGACGCGCGCGCAGGATGTGAGTCCGGCCCAGTAAGGGTTGGGTAAGGGAGCCGGGCGATGAGCGTCTATCTTCTGCGGCGGCTGATCCAGGCGGCCCTGGTCATGCTGGCCATGTCGGTCATCGTCTTCATTGGCGTCTATGCCATCGGCGACCCGGTGGAGATCCTGATCTCCCCGGACGCGGACCAAGCGGAGCGGGCGCGGGCCATCGCGGCGCTCGGCCTCGATAAGCCGCTGTGGCAGCAGTATTTCTCCTTCCTGGGCGCGGCGCTGCAGGGCGACCTCGGGCGGTCCTTCGTGTTCAACGAGCCGGCGCTGAAGCTGATCGGGCAGCGGGCGCCGGCGACGCTGGAGCTGGCCTTCGGGGCGACGATCATGGCCGTGATCATCGGCCTGCCGCTGGGGCTCTATGCCGGGTTGCGGCCGAAGAGCTTCGGGGCGCAGGCGATCATGACCGGCTCCATCCTCGGCTTCTCCCTGCCGACCTTCTGGGTGGGGCTGATGCTCATCATGGTCTTCGCCGTGCAGCTGGGCTGGCTGCCCAGCACCGGGCGCGGGGAGACGGTGGAGATCCTGGGGATGCGCTGGTCCTTCCTGACCTGGGACGGGCTGGCGCACATGGCGATGCCGGCGCTGAACCTGGCGCTGTTCAAGATCAGCCTTGTCATCCGCCTGACCCGCGCGGGCGTGCGGGAGACGATGCTGATGGACTACGTGAAGTTCGCGCGCGCCAAGGGGCTTTCCCCGAGCCGGGTGATCGGCGTCCATGTCTTCAAGAACATCCTGATCCCCGTGGTGACGGTGGTGGGGCTGGAGCTCGGCTCCACGATCGCCTTCTCCGTGGTGACGGAGAGCGTGTTTGCCTGGCCGGGCATGGGCAAGCTGATCATCGACAGCATCAACGTGCTCGACCGCCCGGTGATCGTCGCCTACCTGATGAGCATCGTGCTGATGTTCATCATCATCAACCTGGTGGTGGACCTGCTCTACTCGGTGCTTGATCCCCGCGTGCGGCTGGAGAGCAAGTGATGAGCGCGACGACGGCCGGCAGCACCGCCCCTGCCCCCACCTCTGGAAAGGTGCCCCGGGCGGAGACGCCGCTGCGGCGCTTCATCCTGGACTTCGCGGAGAGCAAGCTGGCGCTGGGGGCGCTGGTGGTGTTCCTGGCGATCGTGCTGGTGGCGGTCTTCGCGCCCTGGATCGCGCCGCAGAACCCCTACGACCTCGCGCAGCTGGACATCATGGACGGTCGGCTGGAGCCGGGTTCGGTGAGCGAGGGCACCGGCATGACCTACTGGCTCGGCACAGATGACCAGGGGCGCGACATGCTCTCCGGCATCATGTACGGGCTGCGGATCTCCCTGCTGGTGGGCGCGGGCTCGGCCATCGTCGCGGCCTTCGTGGGGGCTTCCCTCGGGATGCTCGCGGCCTATGCCGGCGGGCGGACCGATACGGTGATCATGCGGCTGGTGGATCTCCAGCTCTCCTTCCCGACCATCCTTTCGGCGCTGATGATCCTGGCCTTCCTGGGCAAGGGGATCATGAACGTCGTCATCGCGCTGATCATCGTGGAATGGGCCTATTACGCCCGCACGGTGCGCGGCACGGCGCTGGTGGAGCGGCGGCGGGAGTATATCGAGGCGGCGCAGTGCCTGGCGCTGCCGACGCGGCGGATCATCTTCCGCCACCTGCTGCCGAACTGCATGCCGCCGCTGATCGTGGTGGCGACGATCCAGATCGCCCGCGCCATCGCGCTGGAGGCGACGCTCTCCTTCCTCGGCCTCGGCGTGCCGATCACGGAGCCGTCCCTCGGGCTGCTGATCGCCAATGGCTACGAGTACATGCTCTCCGGCAAGTACTGGATTTCCTTCTACCCGGGCATCGCGCTGCTGATCACCATCGTCTCGATCAACCTGGTGGGTGACCACCTGCGCGACGTCCTCAACCCGCGGCTGAAGAAGTAACCCGTGGAACCCAGCATTCCCGCCTCCGCCCCGCGCCCCACCTTGCAGGTGCGGAATCTCCAGACCCGGTTCTTCACCCGTGCGGGCGTGGTGCCGGCGGTGAACGACGTGTCCTTCAATGTCGGCCGCGGCAAGGTGCTGGGGCTGGTGGGGGAGTCCGGTTCCGGCAAGACCGTGACGGGCTTCTCCATCATGCGCCTGGTGGACGAGCCCGGGCGGATCACCGGGGGCGAGATCCTGTTCGACGGGCGGGACCTGGTGAAGGCCTCCGAGGAGGAGATGCGGCAGCTCCGGGGGAACCGGATCGCCATGATCTTCCAAGACCCGATGATGACGCTGAACCCGGTCCTGCGCATCGACACGCAGATGATCGAGACGATGCAAGCGCACACGAAGATCAGCAAGGAGGACGCCCGGCAGCGGGCGCGGGACACGCTGGGGATGGTTGGCATCCCCTCCCCCGACGAGCGGCTGAAGGCTTATCCGCACCAGTTTTCCGGCGGCATGCGGCAGCGCGTGGCGATCGCCATCGCCCTCCTGCACCGGCCGGAGCTGATCGTGGCGGACGAGCCGACGACGGCGCTGGACGTGACGATCCAGGGGCAGATCCTGGCCGAGGTGCAGAAGCTGGCGGCCACCACCGGGACCTCCATCATCTGGATCACGCACGACCTCTCCGTGGTGGCGGGCCTGGCCGACGACATCGCGGTGATGTACGCGGGGGAGATCGCGGAGTACGGGGCCGTCTCCGACGTGCTGGACCATCCGCTGCACCCTTATACCCACGGGCTGCTGGGCTCGGTGCCCAGCCGGAACCGGCGGGGCGAGCCGCTGCGGCAGATTCCCGGCACCACGCCATCCCTGCTGAGTCTGCCGCCGGGCTGCCCGTTCCAGACGCGCTGCCCGCGGGCGGCGGATGTGTGTCGGCAGGTGCCGCCGATGGCGGAGATCCTGCCCGCGCACGAGGCGCGGTGCTTCCGGCCCCATCTTGAGAACGCGGAGGCGGCATGAGCGCGACGGTGGCTTCCTCCCCGGCGCCCGCATCGGTATTGCCGGGCTCGGACAAGCTGATCGAGGTGGTGGGGGTATCCCGCCGCTTCGCCAAGCGGCTGGACTTCGCGGGCAAGATCATGGCGAAGCTCGGCGCGCCCATCCGCGAGGAAGTGGTGCACGCTGTGGACAAGGTGGACCTGACCATCCGCCGCGGCGAGGTGGTGGGGCTGGTCGGCGAGTCGGGCTGCGGCAAGTCCACCCTGGGGCGCATGGTGGCGGGCATCCTGCCGCCTTCCGACGGCTCGATCCTGTGGAAGGGCAAGGACCGGACGGGGCTGCACGGGAAGGAGGCGCGGGCGGCGACGCTGCAGGCGCAGATGATCTTCCAGGACCCCATGTCCTCCCTCAACCCGCGCATGAAGGTGGCGGACATCATCGGCGAGGCGCCACTGTTCCACGGCCTGACCTCGCGCGCGGGGCTGCCGGCCTATTTGGACGAGCAGATGCGGCGGGCGGGGCTCGATCCCTCCTTCAAGTCGCGCTACCCGCACCAGTTCTCCGGCGGACAGCGGCAGCGCATCGGGATCGCGCGGGCGCTCGCGGTGCAGCCGGAATTCCTGGTCTGCGACGAGTCCGTGGCGGCGCTGGACGTCTCCATTCAGGCGCAGATCCTGAACCTGTTCATGAAGCTGCGGCGGGAGCTGAACCTCACCTACCTCTTCATCTCTCACGACCTGGGCGTGGTGGAGCACCTGAGCGACCGGGTGGTGATCATGTATCTCGGCCGCGTGGTGGAAGAGGCGCCGACCGAGGTGGTGTTCGCCCGGGCGAACCATCCCTACACACAATCGCTGCTGGCGGCGGTGCCGCGCATCGAGGCGCGGAAGAAGGCCTTCGCGACGGTGAAGGGGGAGATCCCCTCCCCGCTCAACCCGCCGGCGGGGTGCCACTTCCACCCGCGCTGCCCGCACGCCTTCGACCGGTGCAGGGTGGAGATTCCCGCGCTGAAGGAGGTGGCGCCGGGGCACAAGAGCCGGTGCCACCTGAACGACCTGCCGGACCACGGCGGGATGCCGGTCTGATGCGGGTGGCCATGGTTTTCCTGGTCCTGCTGGGGCTGGCGGCCTGCGGGCAGCGCCCCGAGGGCTCGCGCGGGGCCTATGTGGGTGGTAGTGGCGGAATCAACGTCTCTCGTTGAGGACCTGTCCATGCCCCAGTTCGCCTTCGACCACGTCCACCTGCGCAGCCCCGATCCGGATGTGACCGGGGCCTGGTTCGTGGATCATCTGGGCGCCGTGCATGTGCGCCGGCAGGAAGGGCCTTCCAGCCTTCGCGTGGTGCTGGACCTGGGCGGGCTGAACCTGTTCGTCGATCGCGTGCCGGGCGATACCCCCTCCCCGCCCAAGGCGCCCTTCATGGGCATTGAGCACCTGGCCCTGGCGGTGAAGGGGATCGACGCCGTGGTGGAGGAGCTGCGCGGCAAGGGCGTGCGGATCGTGGTGGAGCCGAACAATCCGAACCCGACCACGCGCATCGCCTTCATCGAAGGGCCGGAGAACGTGCGGGTGGAGCTGCTGGAGCGGAGCTGAGCCGCTCCGTCAGGGCGTCTTCCAGAATACGACCGTATCGATAAGGTGCCCGTCCCCGGCCTTCGAGTAGCCGGGGATGGTGCCGACTTCCTGCCATCCGAGGTCACGGTAGAGGCGTTCGCCGTCGCTGCCGGCCTCCGTGTCCAGCACCAGCAGGCGGCGGCCGATGCTGCGGGCCGTCTGCTCCGCGCGGAGCATGAGCGCGCGGCCGATGCCGCGGCGGCGAAAGGCCGGGTCCACCAGCAGCTTGGAGACTTCGGCCCGGTGCGGGGCGTTGGGCTGCTGCGCCAGGGCGAGGTGGACGGTGCCGGCGATCTGGCCGTCGCACCAAGCGGCCAGGAGGACCTTGCCGCCGGTGGCGACGTCGGCGGAGACGGTGCGCCAGAAGGCGCGCGCCACCTCCGCCGAGAGGGGCGGCAGGTAGTTCACGGAGGCGCCGGCGGCGACGCAGGCGGCCATGATTTCCGCTAGGCGGCGCTCCGCGCTGGCGGCGGCGGCGGCGTCCAGGGCCTCTACCACCACGCCGGTGGCGGGCTTGGCGTAGCGGAACTCGAGCGACTTGGAAATGTCGTCGAGGATGCGGATGGAGCCGGCGCGAACATAGCCGCGCTTTTCGTAGAAGCGGTGCGCGGCCTCGAAGCGCGTGTCGGTCCAGAGGATCATGCGGCGGGCGCCGTGCTCCACCGCGTGGCGCTCCGCGCCGTCCAGCAGGCGGTGCGCGAGGCCGGTGCCGCGGCCGGCTTTCGCGACGTACATGCGGCCGATCTCCCAGGCCTCGTCGTCGTCGCGCAGGGGGCGGGTGGCGACCATGCCGACGAGGTCGTCGGACTCGTCCTCGGCGGCCCAGAGGGCGCCGCCGACCTTCTCGAAATGGGTGGCGAGGGCGCGGAGTTCGGGGACCTCCGCGTCCACGTCCAGCACGCAGTTCGGGTACTCCGCCCAGGCGTCGCCGATCAGGCGGATGAAGCCTTCCGCGTCGTCGTCGCGGCCCGGGCGGATGGTGATGCTCAATGCAGGCCCCTGCAGAAATCCTGGATGCGGGCGCAGGCCTCGCGCAGCGTCTCCGTGTCGGTGGCGTAGGAGAGGCGGATGTAAGGGCTCATCTGGTAGGCTGTGCCGGAGACGGTGGCGACGTGGTTTTCCTCAAGCAGGGCCATGGCCAGGTCCTCGTCCGTCTCCAGCTTGCGGCCGCCAGCGGTGGTCTTCCCGAGGCATCCGGCGACGCTGGGATAGACGTAGAAGGCGCCTTCCGGTTTGTGGCACTGCAGGCCCGGCGCCTCGTTCAGCATGGAGACGACGAGGTCGCGGCGTTCCCGGTAAAGGCGGCGGCGTTCCTCCACGCCCTCCTGCGGGCCGTCCAGGGCGGCGATGGTGGCGGCCTGGGAGACGGTGGCGATGCCGTTCGTCGTCTGGCTCTGCATGTTCGTCATCGCCTTGATCAGCGCGCGCGGGCCGCCGCCGAAGCCGACGCGCCAGCCCGTCATGGCGTAGGTCTTGGAGGCGCCGGACACCGTGAGGGTGCGATCCTTCAGGCGGGGCTCCACGGCGGCGATGGAGTGATGGCCGCCGGTATCCTCGTAGATGATGTGCTCGTACATCTCGTCGGACAGCACCCAGACATGGGGGTGGCGCATCAGCACCTCGGCCAGCGCCGCCACCTCGGCGCGGGTGAGCGCGGCGCCTGAGGGGTTGTTCGGGAAGTTCAGCGTCACCCACTTGGTCTTCGGGGTGATCGCGGCCTCCAGGTCCTCGGGGCGCAGCTTGAAGCCGTTGTTCTGCGGGCAGGGCACGAGGACGGGCACGCCGCCGCAGAGGCGGCCGATGTCGGAGTAGGCAGACCAGAAGGGGGTGGGAATCACCACCTCGTCGCCGGGGTCCACCGTAGCGAGGAGGGCGTCGAGGATGACCTGCTTGCCGCCATTGGCGGCGATGATCTCGTCAGGCGCGTAGTCCAGGCCGTTCTCGCGGCTGAACTTGCGGGCGATGGCGGCCTTCAGCTCGGGCCAGCCGTCGTTAGGGGGGTACTTGGTCTTGCCGGCGAGGGCGGCCGCGTGCGCGGCCTCGATGGCGTGGGGCGGGGTGGCGAAGTCGGGTTCGCCGACGGTGAGGGTGATCACCTTATGCCCGGCCTCGCGCAGTTCCCGGGCACGGACGGACATGCGGGTGGAGCCGGAGACCTGGATCTCCTGGATACGCTTGGCGAGGGCGGGCATTCCGGGTGTTCCAGCGGTGGCAGTCGGGAAAGAGGGGCGGAAACTAGAGCAGATCGCCGGAGGGCGGTATCGCCCGGAGGCGTGAATCTGCTCTCCACTTCCGGGGGGCGTGGCGCCAACCCCGCGCGGCAAGGCCCAAAAGGAAGGGGCGGCGCCTGGCCGGCGCCGCCCCCCCTGTTTTCAGGCCTGGATGGTTCCGGCGCGGCTCAGCCCAACTCAGTTCAGGCCCTGGCAAAAGCGCTGGATGCGCGTGCAGGCTTCCTTCAGGGACTCGTCGGAGGCGGCGTAGGAGATGCGCATGTAGCCCGGGAAGAGGAAGGCAGAGCCGTGGACGGTCGCCACGCCCTCTTCCTCAAGCAGGGCGAGGACGAAATCCTCGTCCGTCTCCAGCTTCTTGCCGGCCTTGGTCGTCTTGCCGAGGCAGCCCTGGACGGAGGGGAAGACGTAGAAGGCGCCTTCCGGGGTGTTGCAATGGAGGCCCGGCGCCTCGTTCAGCATGGAGACGACGAGGTCGCGGCGGCGCTCGAAGGCCTGGCGCATCGTCTCCACGTCGTCCTGCGGGCCGTTCAGGGCCTCCACAGCGGCGGCCTGGGAGATGGAGGAGGTGTTGGAGGTGGACTGGCTCTGCAGCTTGTCCATCGCCTTGGTCAGCGCCACGGGGGCGCCGGCGAAGCCGATGCGCCAGCCGGTCATGGCGTAGGCCTTGGAGCAGCCGTTCATCGTCAGGGTGCGGTCGCGGAGCTTCGGCTCCACCTCCACGACGGTGGCAAACTTGAAGTCGCCGTAGACGAGCTTCTCGTAGATGTCGTCGGTGAAGATCCAGACGTTCGGGTGGCGCAGCAGAACGTCGGTGAGGGCCTTCAGCTCCTCGGCCGTATAGGCGGCGCCCGTCGGGTTGCAGGGATTGTTCAGCATCACCCACTTGGTCTTGGGGGTGATGGCGGCCTCCAGCTGCTCCGCCGTGATCTTGAAGCCCTGGTTCGGGCCGGCGCCGACGATCACCGGCGTGCCATCGGCCAGCGCCACGATGTCGGGGTAGGAGACCCAGCAGGGGGCGGGGATGATGACCTCGTCGCCCTTGTCGAGGGTCGCGACCATCGCGTTGAAGATCACCTGCTTGCCGCCGGTGGAGACGATGATCTCCTCAGGCTTGTAATCGAGGCCGTTGTCGCGGGCGAACTTGGCGGCGGCGGCCTTGCGCAGCGCGGGCGTGCCGGAAACGTCGGTGTAGAGGGTCTGGCCCTCGTCGATCGCCTTGATCGCGGCGTCCTTGATGTTGCGCGGGGTGGGGAAGTCCGGCTCTCCGGCGGAGAGGCTGATGATGTCGCGCCCGGCCGCCTTCATCTCGCGCGCCTTGGTGGAGATGGCGATGGTCTGGGAGGGAGAGACCTTGTTCAGGCGCTCGGCGATAAGGGACATGGTGGATGGACTTCCCGGTTCTCGGCGGGGGCGGAAACTAACCGCGTTGCAAGCCGGGCGGAACCGCCGATCAACACAAATCAGTCCCGACCGCGCAACAGGAGACCCACCAGGCCGAGGGTGAGGGCCGCGGCGGCGAGCAGCAGGGTGGCCAGCGCGTTCACCTCCGGCGTCATACCCAGGCGGAGCATGGAGAAGAGGGCGACCGGCAGGGTGGTGCCCGAGGGGCCGGAGGTGAAGGAGGCCAGCACCACGTCATCCAGCGAGAGGGTGAAGGCGAGGAGCCAGCCGGCCGCGAGGGCCGGGGCCATGAGCGGCAGGGTGACGGTGGCGAAGGCGGCGGCGGGGGTGGCGCCGAGGTCCTGGGCGGCTTCCTCCAGATCCCGGTCGCGGGTGGCGAGGCGGGATTGGACGATCACGGCGACGTAGGCGGTGCCAAGGGTGGCGTGGGCCAGGAGGACGGTCAGCGCGCCGCGGCCCGCGGGCCAGCCGGTGGCGCCCTCCAGCGCGACGAAGAGGAGAAGGAGGGAGAGGCCTGTCACCACTTCCGGCAGGACCAGGGGTGCGCCCGCCAGGGTGCCGAGGAGAGAGCGGCCCGCGAAGGCGCCGTGGCGGGCGAGAACCCAGCCAGTGGCGCCGCCCAGCAGCACCGCCAGGGTGGCGGAGCCGGCGGCGACGCGGAGGGAGAGCCAGGCGGCCTCCAGCAGGCGGTCATTGGCGGCCAGGGCGGCGAACCAGCGGAGGGAGAAGCCGCCCCAGCGGAAGGGGACGGAGCTGGCGGAGAAGGCGTAGCCCACCAGCAGCACCACGGGCAGCCAGAGGAAGGCGAGGCCGCCCCAGAGGAGGACCCGGACGAGGCGCGGGGTCACTGGGCTCGCCCGAGGCGCTGGAAGAGGAGGATGGGGCCGGTCAGCAGGGCCAGCAGCGCGAGCGCGAGGGCGGAGGCGACGGGCCAGTCGCGGTTCTGGAAGAACTCCTGGAACAGGACGCGGCCGACGAGGGTCGCGTCGGGCGGGCCCAGCAGTTCGGGGATCACGTATTCCCCCGCGGCCGGGATGAAGACGAGGAGGAAGGCGGCGGCGAGGGCCGGGAAGAGCTGCGGCAGGGTGACGGTGAGGAAGGCGTGGCCGGGCGTGGCGCCGAGGTCGGCGGCGGCTTCCTCCAGCACCGGGTCCAGGCGGGTGGCGGCGGCGAAGACCGGCAGGACGGCGAAGGGCAGGTAGGCGTAGACCATGCCGAGCAGCATGGCGCCGTGCGTGTAGAGGAGCGGGATCGCGTCCTGCGTCAGCCCGAGGCCGCGGAGGACGGCGTTGATCCAGCCCTCGTCCCGCAGCAACCCGATCCAGGCGCCGATCCGGATGAGGAAGCCGGTCCAGAAGGGCAGCAGGACCGCGGCCAGGAGCGCGTTCCTCCAGCGGCCGGCGCGGGCGATGGCGATGCCCATCGGGGCCGCCAGCAACAGGCAGAGGCCGGCGGTGAGGGCGGCGACGACGAAGGACTGGGCCAGGGAAGCGCGGTAGTAGGGGTCTTCCAGCAACAGGCGGAGGTTGTCGGGGTTGGTCCCCTGCCCGGCCCAGGGCGGATCGTAGGGCGGGACGCCGTTGGACTGCCAGGACACGGCGAGGACGAACACCAGGGCCAGGGGCGCGGCCACGAGGAGGGCGAGCCAGAGGCCGGGGACGAGGCGGAGCGCGACCCTCATGGCAGGAGGGGCACCACGTCGTCCCGGTCCCAGGCCAGGCGCACGGCGGCGCCGCGCGGGGGCGGGGCGCCGTCCTCCTCGGCATGGGAGACGCGGAGGGTGGCGCCACCACTCAGCCTGACGAGGAGAAGGCTGCTCTCTCCGCGGAAGGCGGATTCCTCGACCGTGCCGGCGGCGGTGTTCTCGCCGGGCTCGGTGGCGAGGCGGATGCGCTCGGGGCGGAGGGCGACGGCGGTGCCGCCTTCCGGCAGGGGCGCTTCGGCGCGCAGGGTGCAGGCCGCGCCGGGACAGTCCAGCGCGCCATCGGCAGTGCGCGTGCCGTCCAGCACGTTGGCGGCGCCGAGGAATGTGGCGACGAAGCGGGTGGAGGGGCGGTCGTAGACCTCGCGCGGGGGGCCGGCCTGGACGATGCGGCCGTGGTCCATCACCGCCACGCGGTCGGCCAGGGCCAGGGCTTCGGCCTGGTCGTGGGTGACCATGATAAAGGCGGCGCCGCTTTCCCGCTGGATGGCGCGCAGCTCGAAGCCGGTGCGCTCGCGCAGGTTGGCGTCCAGGGCGCCGAGGGGCTCGTCCAGCAACAGCAGGCGGGGGCGCTTCACCAGGGCGCGGGCCAGGGCCACGCGCTGGCGCTGGCCACCTGAGAGGGCGTGGGGCTTGCGGGCTTCCATGCCCTCCAGGCGCAGCACCGCGATGGCCTGGGCCACGCGGGCGGCGACTTCCGCGCGCGGCAGGCCCTCCCGCTTCAGGCCATAGGCGATGTTGGAGGCCACGCTCATGTGCGGGAACAGGGCGTAGGACTGGAACATCATGTTCACGGGGCGGCGGTGCGGGGGAACGCCGAGGAGGTCGGTGCCGTCCAGCTGCACGGTGCCGGCATCCGGCGTCTCGAATCCGGCGATCACGCGCAGCAGGGTGGACTTGCCGGAGCCGCTGCCGCCGAGGAGGGCGAGGAACTCGCCGGGGGGAACGTCGAGCGAGACGCCGTCCAGCGCCGCGACGTTGCCGAAGCGGCGGGTGAGGCCGCGCAGCGTGAGGCGGGGCTTCAACGGGCGGCCTTGAAGCGGGACCAGGAACGGGCGCGGGCGCGCTCCGCCACCGGGCCGGGGGCGGAGACGGTGAAGCTGTGGGCAATCATGTCAGGCGACGGATAGACGTTGAGGTCGGCGGCCACGTCCTGCCGGAGGTGCGGGCGGGAGGCGGGGACGGCGTTGGGGTAGTGCACCTGGTTCGTCACGCCCGCGATCACCTCCGGCCGGAGCATGTAGTCGATGAACCTCTGCGCGGCCTCCGGGTTCGGCGCGTCGGCGGGGACTGCCAGCATGTCGAACCAGAGCTGTGCGCCGTCCTTCGGTGGGGTGTAGGTGATGCCGCCCTCCGGGGCGCGGACCTGGGCCTGCACCACGTCGCCGGAATAGGTGAGGACGGCGCAGTACTCGCCCTGGGCCAGCGCGTCGGTGATGGCGGCGGAGGGGATGATGGCGCGGATATGCGGGCGGATGGCGAGCAGCGCCGCCTCCGCCGCGCGGGCCTCGGCGGCGTCAGTGGTGTTGGGGTCCTTGCCGAGCCAGCGGAGGACGGAGGGGATGACGTCGATGCCACTGTCCATGATGGCGATGCCGCAGCGGGCGATGCGGGCCGCGTTCTCCGGCCTGAGGATCAGGTCCAGGCTGTCCAGCGGGGCGTCGGGCGCCAGGGCCCGGATGCGGTCCGCGCGCAGGCCGAGGCCGACCGTGCCCCAGAGATAGACGGCGCCGTGCCTGTTGCCGGGATCGCTGGCGGCGACCTGGGCGAGGAGCGCGGGATCCTGGCCGGCGAGGTTGGGGATCGCCGCACGGTCCAGCGGGCGCAGGGCGCCGGCGCGCACCAGGCGGGCGAAGCTCGGCTCGCTGGTGGGCACCACGACATCGTAGCCGGAGCGGCCGGCGGAGAGCTTGCCTTCCAGCGTCTCCAGGCTGTCGAAGACGTCGTACCGCACGCGGATGCCCGTCTCCCGCTGGAAGCCCTCGATCGCCTTCGGGTCGATGTAGTCGGTCCAATTATAGACGTTCAGCACGGGCTGCTGCGCGGCGACGGCCCCTGCCAGCAGGGGCGCGAGGAGCAGGGTGGGCAGAAGGCGACGCAGGCGGATCATGCCCCGCAAGGTATGGCCTGGGCCGCGGCGCGCAAGTTGGGCATCTATTCTCTTTTTTCGATATTTAGGAAGATATTTCTTGACTTGAGGCCCACGGTCCTGTAACCCCCCTCTCGTCAACGGGACATCTGCGCCCGCATCGCACATCACGGTCCCCCTCGCCCCGCCCGGCCCTGCCGGCGCGGGGCTTTTCGCGTCCGCGCCCCGCAGGAGCCATGCCAGCATGCCCTACATCGCCAGCAACCTGATCCCGCTCGTCGCGGCCGACAGCTTTACCTTGTGGCTGTACAGGACCACCGACACCCGGGCGACGGTGCTCTCGGCCGGTTATTTCAGCGCGGCCAGGAGCCGGCTGCTGGCCGGGCACATGGTGGTGCTGGAGGCGGCGGATTCCACCGCCCTGCTGCCCGTCCGCACCAACGCGGAGGTGGGGAACGGGCTGGTGGTGGATGCCAGCTCCTCTCCGCTGCGCCTGACGGGCGCGGGGTCGCTGAACCTTGAGGCAGACCTGGCGGCCGCGGCGGTGGCGCGCGGCGTCTCCCTCGGCTCTGTGCCGAGCGGGGTGAACGAGGGCGAGACCTTCACTGTCCGCGCCACCGCCTCCGGCGCGACCAGCTCGGTGAGGTTCAGCATCCTGAACGCGAGCGGCGCCGTGGTGCTCGGGCCCAGCACGGCCGCCGTCTCCTCGGGCAATGCCAGTGCCACCTTCACCGCGCCGGTGCCCGGCAATGGCTACCGGGTGAAGGTGGAGGATGCGGCGGACTCCCTCGTCGTGCAGACCTCGCCTTCCTTCGTCGTGCTCGCCGCCTTCGCGCTGCTGGTCGAGACCGGGCTCGGCCTGCTGATGGCCGAGGCCGGGACGCGGCTCGTCATGTAGCGCGGATCGCCGAAGGGCGCCTTCCGGCGCTTGAATCCGCCCTTCAGCGACCGCCCCTTCCCCGCCCCGCCCGACGCCCTCCCCCTTCCGGAGCCGCTACCCCATGCCTGACAGCAAGATCAGCGACCTTCCCGCAGCGATCTCCTTCGCCGATACCGACATCACGCCCATCGTGCAGGGCGTCGGCGGCGCGGCCGAGACCCGGCGCGCCACCTTCGCCCAGTTCCGCAGCACGGTGATGGCGGACCGGCCGCTGCACGTGCGCGACTACGGCGCGGTGGGCAACGGCACCACGGACGACACCGCCGCGTTTCAGGCCGCGCTGAACGCCGCCGCCAGTACCGGAGGCGGCATCGTCCTCCTCGGGCCGCGCCGCTACCTGATCGACAGCGCGGAACTGGTCATCCCGCCCAATGTCACGCTTCAGGGCGGCGGAGATCCGGGCGGGTGGCGCATCAACAACGACTACAACTCCGTGCCCTACTCCATCATCCTGAATCCTGCCCGCACCATCCGCCTGCGGCGGAACTCGGCGCTGGAGCAGGTGGCGATCATCCGCAAGGGCTTCGCCGCGCCCTCCTCCGTGCGGGAGGCGCTGGACTGCGCGGCCGCCTTCGCCGGCACGGCGGTGAGCATCGGGGACGGCACCACGGGTGGCAGCGCGACGAACGCCACCGACGCTTCCGTGCGGGGCCTGCTGATCATCGGCTTCACCTGGGGCGTGTACAGCAACGGGGCCAGCCGCACGCGGATCCGCGACGTGGTGGGGGACTGCACCAACGGCCTCTATCTCGGCAAGTCCTTCGACATCGGGCAGAACGAGCGCATCAACTGGCACCCGCTGGCCACCACGGGCCGGACCTTCGCCGCCACCACCTGGGCGGTCACGGGCTGCGCCAACAACGGCGGCGGCCTCGTGCGGCTCACCACGGGCTCGGCGCACGAGCTGCGGGTGGGCGACGTGGTGCTGGTCAGCGGGGTCGGCGGCGTGGCGGGGGCGAACGGGCGCTTCACCGTGGCGGCCGTGCCCAGCACCACCACGCTGGACCTGCTGGGCAGCGCCTTCGCCGGCAGCTATGCCGGCGGCGGATCGGTGAACCCCACGGTCAATCACCGGCGCGGCAAGGCCTTCTGGATCACCACGGCCGACATGCCGAACTTCGTGAACTGCTTCGAGTACGGGCACGACATCGGCTGGCACCTGGATGACCTGACGCACTCCGCGCAGTTCGTGAACTGCGGCGTGGACGGGGTGAACACCGATCCCGGCACGATCGGCGTGCAGATGACGGGGCTGTGCTACCGCAACAAGTGGTACGGCGGCTTCTGGTCCATCCGTGGCCGCCATTCCTACAAATTTCGCGCAGGTCCGTTTCGCCCCGATCCGCCTACCTTTATGGTGGGTCCGAGTTCCTATGACCTCCGCACCCTTCGCCATGATCCCCGGTCAGGACCGGGTATATTTCGGGTACAAGGGTCGGAAAAACCGGGTATCGGGAGATTCTGCCGGTGAAGCTGACGGACAGGGCGGTGAAGGCCGCGCAGGCCAGACAGGATGGCCCGTACAAGATGCCCGACGGCGGCGGGCTGCACCTGCTGGTCACGCCCGCCGGCGGCAAGCTCTGGCGCTACCGGTATGAGGTGCGCGACGCCGAAGGGCGCCGGGAGAAGATGCTCGCCCTCGGGACGTACCCGGCGGTGTCGCTGGCGGATGCGCGACGCGCGCGGGAGGAGGCGCGCGCCCTGCTCGGCAAGGGGCAAGACCCGTCCGTGGAGAAGCGCACCCGCCGGGCCCAGGCCGCGGCCGAGGCGGCCACCACCTTCGAGCCGATCGCCCGCGCCTGGCACGCCATGCGGAAATCGGCCTGGTCGGAGAGCCACGCGCGGGACGTCATGCGGAACCTGGAGGCGGACGTCTTCCCGGCGCTCGGCGCGCTGCCGATCAAGGCCATCAAACCGCGCATGGTCCTCGAGATGCTCCGCGGGGTGGAGGAGCGGTCCATGACCACCGCCCGGAAGATCCGGCAGCAGGTGAGCGCGGTGTTCGTCTACGCCATCGCCGAGGACCTGGCCGAGTTCGACCCGGCGCAGACTGTCGGCGGCGCCCTGCGCCCGGCCGAGGCGGAGGAGCACCACCCTGCCCTGGTCTCGATCGTGGAGCTGCGGGAGATGCTGGCGAAGGTGGACACCCAGCCCGCCTATCCGCCCGGGCGGATCGCCATGCGCCTCCTCGCCATCACGGCCGTGCGCTCGAAGGAGCTGCGCGGCGCCATGCCGGCGGAGCTGGAGGAGCTGGACGGGCCGAACCCGATATGGCGGATCCCTGCCGAGCGGATGAAGGGGCGCAAGGGGAAGAAGCGGGAGCACGTCGTGCCGCTGGCGCCGGAGGCGGTGGAGCTGTTCCGCCTGGCCCGGGAGTTCGCCGGTCGCGGCCGCTTCCTCTTCCCGAGCGGCAGATCCTCGCTCCTGCCGATCAGCGAGAACACGCTCAACCGGATGCTCCACCGGGCGGGGTACGAGGGGCGCCACACGCCGCACGGCTTCCGGTCCAGCTTCTCCACCATCATGAACGAGCGGCACGCGGACAGTGAGCAGGACCGGGCCATCATCGACTTGATGCTGGCGCACGCGCCCGGCAGCGGGGTCGAGAGCATCTACAACCGGGCGGCCTACATGCCGCGGCGGCGCGAGCTGGCGCACGAGTGGGCGGCCCTGGTCATGGAGGGGCTGAGCCCGGCCGCCAGCCTGGTGGCCCTCCCCCGCTCCGGCATGGGGCGCCCGGCGAAAAAGAGGTGAACAGAACGAGAACGCCATGTAAGGTTCCGGCCCGCGAATCGATAGGAGCCGACATGGCCAAGCCCCCTGCCCGCCCCTCCGTCCAGCAGGAGGTCGCCACCCGTATCACCCGCCTCATGCAGAAAGAGCCGACGCCCGCGCGCTGTGTGATGGAGGTGGAGACCATCGTCTCCAACCTGCGCCGGGACGGGGACGCCGAGCAGGTGTCCACCTGGCTCGAGGAACTGCGCGACGGCTTCGCCGAGGCCTCCGAGCAGGCAGCCGAAGCGGTGGACGAGGTCGAGGCCACCCAGAAGGCGGAGCGGCGCAAGGCCGAGAACGCGGTGGTCTGCCTGCGCGCCATCAGCCAGGCGTTCGGCCGCGCGCTGGAGGAGCCCGTCCTGGCATGATCCAGTGGCGTTCCCAGTGGCCCGCCGCTCTGCGGGAGGCGGTGGGACTGGCTTACAGGGAGGCAGGCGGCCGCGGCGCCGATGAGCGCGGGCGGCTCGAGGCCGCAGTCGAGGCCTTCCTCGACGCTGGCGGCGTGGCAGCGGTCCCGCGCGAGACGGTCGAGGACATCATCCGGGACCTATCCCGCGACCGGGCGGACTGGCTGCTGGAGCTGGCGGAGGCGTGGGCGCTAAGGCAGCACCGCCGGCCCCAGGACGGTCGCCTGCGGTGGCGGCGCCCGTTCCGCTGGGACAATACCGAGCCGCAGGCGCCGGGTGATCGGGTGAGGAGCGGCTGACCTCGCATGGCCGACGCGCATCTCACCCCGGCCGCCCCCAAGGATCTCGCCGCCGCTATCTCCTACGCCCTTCGCTTCAACGATCGGGGCAAGGCGCACACGAAGGGGCTGAGGGACGATCCCGACTACATGGCCCAGTGGATTGCCGCCCACCTCGCCCGGAGCCTCTATGTGGTGCTGAAGAAGGCGCCTGAGCCCCGGCCGCTCAACCCGTTCGGGCAGAACAACCCCGGGGTGTGAACGCAAAAACGGCCAGCGCGGGAGGGTTCCCGGCTGGCCGTTCAGTCCCCAGCGCTTTCGTCACCCGCACGAGGATCGTGCGTCTCCAGCCCAGGGCGCGAGGCACAAACCTAGCCCCCCTGCTCCCGCCATTTCCAGCGCCTTCGCCTTGGTACTGTCCGTCCGCCGGGTCCACCCCAGGCCGAAGGTGTCGAAGGTGGAGAGGCTCCGGTAGTAGGTCATCCGAGCCTTCGCCAGCACCTCGATCAGCCGCGCCGGGTTGGCCTGCACGACGGCGGCCAGGGTCTTGGGCCCGAACGCCCCATCCGCCGCAACGCCGACGCAGCCCTGAAGCATCTTGATGGACCGCCCGGGGCCGGCGTTCACCCCGAAGTCGAACACCATCAGGTCCACCCCTGTCGGGAGAACGACGATCTAATGGCGGCCAGCATCGCCGAGCAGCTGCAGAACTCGGGGGACGTGTTCTTCAAGGTCGCGATCAAGATGAGCTGCCCAGAAGACTTGCGAGCGGGTTCGGCTAATCGACAGCCTCAACCGTTTGACCTTCTCCGGATGGTAGTCTTTTACGCTGCTGGCGTCATAGAGACTGCCTATGACACCTGCCGGCTCAGGAATCTGAGTTGTCGAAGTCTGGAACTGGAGATCTCATGTCGGTGGATAATTGGTCGGGAAAAAAGGAGGATTTCCGCATCCTCTTGTCTTACTTCGAGCGGCAGCTTCGACGTCACCTGCCCACGCTGCTTAGGGGCTACAAGGCACCACCGAAAGATGATGTACGCCTCCCACTAATCGGCGACATCAGACATCACCCGTTCGCTAAGAATTGGCACCATCTGCACGATGTTGCGGAGAAGGTAGAGCGCGAAGGATTCGATATTTTAGTTCCCGAACTACGCCTTTTTCTCGAAGACCTAGTCGCGATCTGCGAATGCCTAGGCGATCCTCAAGAGGACTCATTCTTTCGGCGTCTCGCACAAAAATCTGAGTATCACTCAGCCGCCTTCGAAGCGGCTTGTCTTTTGAGCTTACGCAACACTGGTTACGAGGTGGACTTCGTTCCTCCAAATTCGACACCTGGAGCACGAACACCTGATCTGCGCATCACGCTGCCGTCCGGCTTCGTGAACTTCGAGTGTAAGTCACTCGAGGACTTCAACGCAGCTCAAAAGAGGATCGCTCGTCTCCTCTTCAAGGTTGCACTGGAGGGGATGGACAGAGCCGACGTTAGCTCCGTCTGCACCTTCTATTTTGACGGTATTCTGGAAGCTCACGATGCGAACCTGCATGCCCGAGCGATCCGCGACGCGGCGCGGACCACTCAAGATACTCCTGTGCGTTTGTCTGACCGGATAAGCCTGCAGTACGAGCAGGTGCGGGAATTACCTTTTATCTCTACTCCCGGGAGCATCGGACATTTCGAGATTTCTAGTCCGGATGGCTACGCTATGTCGGTGCGGGCTTGTGAGGCAGCCCTCGAGGTGCGGAAGAATTACTCAAGAACAGCGATATCCCAGTTGAAGTCGGCTCGAGGGCAGCTCCCGCCGGATGAATTCTCGATCGTCTGCATAGGCGTTTCAGAGAATCACGGGCCCACATATCAAGAGATCATCAATTCGCTAAAGCGAGAAATATTCGACTGGCTCCCTCGGCACACTACTACGATCGATGCTGTATGGGTGATCGGACGGCTTGTAAACCAGCATGCTCACACTACCCAGATAAACGTTATCGACGATTATCACTTCATTCCGAACCACAGCGCATCGGCGACCTGCCCGCCAGGCTTTGCCTTGTTGCAGGGCACAAATAGATGGCCCGCCAACGAGCGCGGAGAGGAGAGGATGCCGAGAGAAGGAGGGTATACCTTTACTTACAAACCGAAGCTCCCTCTTGCTCAATTGTCCGGAGCGCCGATCACGAAGATGATGTCTCCGGACGGGAAAGAACAGCTGTCGGTCTACATTGGCTTCGATCAGAAAGCGTATTTCGAGATATACTCGGCGGCAGCGGGTTATCAACAAACATCGATTGATGTTTCCCACCATACGACACTTGGCCGTCACAAGTTCGCACTGACATGGGGGGACGGGTCGCCTCTTAAGTTTGCAATCAGTGATGCTTCAGCCGAATAACCTCGCCAGTAGTTGACACAAATTGCTGCCAAACCTACGTCCGCCGTGCGGGTCGGAGCAGAACTCGGACCAGTGAAGAGCCGCCGATCAAGAAGCACGCCGGAGTACTCTCCGGACGACCTGGGCATCGGACCCGGGCACCCTAGCTGGATTTTTGGGGGTGTGGTGTATGGACTAGCCTCCGACCCGCAGTTCAGACGGCGTGGACGGCAATGGGGGCGCCTGATTACGCTCAGATTAGCCCCGCCACCCGATTCAACTGCCATCCCCAAGCGAAGTCTTCCTGGGTCGGGTTTGCCTCCGTGATCTCCAGATAGCGGACCGACTGCTGGGCAGTGACCATGGCCACCAGCACCCGGTTGGCGTCCGCCTTCCCACGCCGCTGGATCAACGAGGCAAGTGCCGCCCGGGTCATGGTGCCGCACGCCCCATCCAGCATCAGGTTGCCTTCTGGGCCGGCTAAGCTGCTGGGGCGAGTGAGGTAGTTCTAATATCGCAATTTCCTATGAACCCCGGCTTCCCGACACCTATGGTGTGGACATCGCAGGCTCCTCCGTGGCTGCCTGCGCATGACGGATGTTTGTGCCGCCGCCACAGGACTGCGGGGCATAGATGCCGAGGTACTTCTTCCATGTCCACGATGGGCAATACCTGCCAGACCGAGAAGGGACTGACTTACCCGACCTGACGGGCGCTAGGCTGAATGCAGTGCTCTATACAGGCGAACTTTTGAGCAGAGACACGGAGGGCTTCTGGAACGGTGAATTGTGGCACATGGACGTGACCGACGAAGTCGGAGTGATCCTGTTCACCCTCGACATTGTTGCCACAGACCCGACCGTAGTCCAATTAGAAGGCTCGCCCGGCCACGAGCCCGATGGATGAGCGCCCGATCGGCTTAGAGCCGGTTGGCTGCCACAGCTTCTAGCGCCTCCCGCCAGTGCCCCGCCCAGGTCTCCGGGTGCGGCTTCCCCGGGTGCCAGCGGGACAGGTAGTAGCCCCAGCCGGCGTCGGGCTGATCCACCCCAGGCAGCGCCTTGGGGCTTCCCCAGAGCAGCAGACGGGCAAAGGCGCAGGCCAGGAGGTCGTTGTGCTCCAGGGCAGCATAGACGGTCGCCCGATCGGTGGAGACCTGCAGGTCGGCGCATACCCGCTCCGCCAGGCGCTTCGTGGCGCCGCCGGTCAGCACCTCGGCCGTGGCGCTCATCGGCCCGCCCTCGAACTGCCACCAGCCGCGGGCTGGCCCGTTGCCGCCCTGTCGCCGGGCCTTGAAGGCCCCACTCTCCTGGCCGCCGATTGCCAGCAGCATCACCCGGGCGCGGTCGTCGCTCTTCACCCCCAAGCCGGCCAGGTAGGCCAGCACGGGATCCACCGTCAGGCGGATGCAGAGGGCGGGGGTCATCGGCCGCCTCCGACGAAGCGGTCCAGGGTGGCCGCGCGCGCCGCGCTGCCGGCACTGGAGCCGATGTGGTAGCTGACCACGGCCGTGTTCCAGCCGATCACCGCCCCGAGGGCGATGTTGAACATGTCCCGGTTCTCGGGCGGGATCTGGATGAAGATCAGCGCCACCAGCATCAGAATGAGCAGCAGGGGCGAGACGGCGGTGACGATGAGCTGTCCGATGCTCGGCCGGCCAGGAGGCACGACAGGATCGGCAGCCGGCGCAAGGGCGTCGGACATGAGGTGTTTCCATTTTCGGTGAGGTATCCGGCTACCGGCCAGACGCGGAGCTTCATCAATTTTGACGAGGCCGTGCCACGCGGAGCGCGAGGGCAACTGAAACGATTGTATTTTCTTCGGATACTTGCGCTGTGACAGACGCTCCTGGACTGCGTTAGCTCTCCCGTCTGCAGCTGCGGGGATGGACCCGTCTCGGCCCGAACGAGGCACAACGAAGCGCCAGAAGCTACGGGGTCTGGACGCCGTCCGACGTGCAGCCGGTGTCGAACCCGGTCCGCGACGCCTCTTTGCGGCCTTCCCAGCTGACCGGCCGGTCGTGGGTTACTCTGCGCTAAGGTGAAAGCGGCCGATGTGAGCTACACGGGGACATGCACATCAGCACCTCCCGACCGAGCGAAATCGAAGCGATCCACGCCGCCTGCGATGCCGCCCTTCGCCGTTCGACCGAGGTGCTGGCGCTCCCAGTGTATCCTTGGCTGCCGCCTTCACGGCGGCCCGGAGAAGTACCTTGCGAGCCCTCGCCGAAAGAGGCGGCAGAGCCCGCCGACTGATCCGCCCGGCGTGGGGCTACTCGATGTCCTTGAACACCGGCACCTCGGGCAGCACCCGGTCATCCCCGGCGAGGATGAGCCGCTCGGCCGCGACGTGCCGGATCTTCACGGCCGCCAGGGTTAGGACGCTGATGAAGGCATGGGCGTGCGCCAACTTGCGCCGCGCCATGGCCAGCGCCATCTCCAGCTCCTCCTCATCCTCCTTGTTGATGGCGTCCCGCCGCGAGCGGATGGCGCCGTAGGCGGTGAGCAACCCGGCCAAGCCGGCGAAGAACATGGAGCCGATGGCGACGATCTGCTCTGCGGTCAGGCTAGGCATATCGGCGCCACAACCTCCACGAGAGGATGCCCGCGATCGTCGTGAGCGCGAGCAGCAGGGTGATGATGGGGGAGAACGGGTCGAGGCTCATTGCGCCCACGCAGACCGTCACGTGCGCCAGGACGACATAGCCGGCCGTCTGCACGAGAGCGCGCTGGCGCAGGCTCCCCATCCGCAGCGCGGCGATCTGCCAGGGGAAGAGCGCGAAGCCGATCCAGGGCCAGAGCCAGCCGCCCAGCACATTCAGGATGGCCAGCGCCGGACGGTCTGTCAGGGCGTCGGGCGAGAGCAGGTTGGCCACGGACCAGCTCAGCCAAGTGATGGCGAAGGTGGCCTCCAGCCATTGCGGGTAGCGGAAGGGATCGCGGAACCAGCCGGCGGCAGCGCTGGCCGACCCGGCCGCGGCCCTGGCCGCTGCATCAAGGGCGGCGTCACTGGCGCCCGTGTTGCCCAAGGGGCGCAGGTTGGGGCTGCTGGGCATGGCGTGGCCCTCCCTCAGCACCGCGTCACGACGCGCACCCAGCCCGGGCCGCCAGCGCCGCCTGTGCCGCCCGAGCCGCCCTGCGAGGCCCCACCGCCTCCACCGCCGGCGCCGCGGTGCCCTGCCCCGCCAGCGCCGCCAGCCGCTCCCACCGCGCTGCCCCCGCCTCCACCGCCGGAGCCAGCGCTGTCCCCGGTCGGCGCGTTGACGGGCGAGCTGCCGGCCGCGCCGATCGCGCCGGCCGGGCCGCCGTTGAGTAGGCCAGCCGCGCCGCCGATTCCGCCGGCGGCGGCGACATTGGCCGCAGTTACGCCCCCGCCCGAGCCGCCGCCTGCCGGCCCGACGCCCGCGGCCGGACCTGCCGAACCGCTGTTGGCATTGGCGGCCGCAGCGCCGCCGGCGCCCAGCCCAGGGATGGTCTGGGCGGTGCTGCCAGCGACGCCCCCGGTGAGGCCCGCCGCGCCGGCGGTGGCGCCGCTCGCATCGCCACCGGCACCGCGGAAGCCCGCGCCCCCGCCGCCCCCAGCGTTGACGCCGACGCCCCCACCGGCGCCCGCGCCGCCCCCGTGGACCTGAAGGCGAACCTGGTTGTTCGGGAACCAGTCGGTCATCCCACCGCCGGTCCCGGCTGACCCAGCCGTGTTGTCGGCCGTGGCGCCTGCACCTCCCGCGCCACCGGCCCCGACCGTGATCTGCGCCGTGGCGGGCAGCTCCAACGCCTCGAAGGAGCGGCGCCGCATCGCGCCACCGCCGCCTGCACCGCCGCCGGAGCCGGCCGTGCCGGAGGCAAGGCGCGCGCCCCCTCCCCCACCGCCCCCGCCGCCGACCACGTCCACCTCCACGACGACGGCGCAGGCCCGCTTGGTCCAGGTGTAGGGGCCGCCCGGTGTCGCGTAGGTGTCCACGAAGGCCCGCGGTGTGGCTGTGGTGGCGATGCGGTTGCTGCTGTCGCCTTCGGTCGGGAGCGGCGCCGTGGGCGCGCCAGTGAGCGCCGGGCTGTCCATCCCGAGGGCGCCGAGCGCCGCGCGGGCGCCTGCCGCGTTCGACGCGCCCGTGCCGCCGCTGGCGATCCCGAGCGGCACGGTGAGCGTCAGCCCATCGAAGGTCGGGCTCTGCGCGGCCGCCGGAGCGGCCAGGAGTGCGAGGGCGAGCGCCCCGCGGATCAGGACACGCACAGGACACCTCCGTTCAGCCACCACTGGCCGGGCAGCGCCGGCTTCGCGGTGGGCAGGGTTGTGGGATCGGGCAGCCCCGCGAGGTCGGGCGTGGGCGGGATGATGACGGGCGGGCGCGGCAGCACGTCCGGATAGACCCGGCGCACCAGGTCCTCGACCTGATCGCGGCGGGTGGGCACCGCCTCGCCCAGCAGATCGGCGCCCTGCCAGAACCAGGCGTCGCGCAACCAGCCGTCGAAGGTGAAGGGGCCGGCCAGGTCCACCTGCCCACAGAGGGCGAGGTTCGCCGAGGCGACGCCGGCGACGGCCGCGAGCCCCGCGGCCGAGACCGTACCCTGCGCGACATCGGAGCCCTGCCAGCGCATGCGAATGGTGCCCGCGCCGTCGTAGGAGCCCCACACCAGCATCGGCATGCCGCGCTGGACGCCGACCTGGGTGATCATGTCGGCCTGGCCGCCATGCTTCAGGTAGAGGGTCGGGAAGCCCGAGCTGTCGGCGATACTCAGCCCCGTGCCGGGCGAGGCCGCGCCGGCCGCGGCATGCTTGCCGAAGAGGTAGCCGCTCGTGGCGCTTGCGCCGGCCTGGATGAGCCCGGCGAAGGTCCAGGGCTGCAGCAGATCCACCGGCGCCTGCGCGCTGTACCAGGAGACGACCCCGTTCCCCATGCGGGCCATGCGCTCGGTGCCGAGCAGCATGCCCTCCGCAGGCGTCGCCTGTCGCACCGCCGTTGCCTGCCGGAACGCCTCCTCGCCGCTGGCGCCGGTCCTGCGGTTCCTCCAGGCGACCACCTTGCCGCCGGCTTCGACCAGGTCCGAGGCCTCGGCCGAGATCCACCAGGCGAGGTTCGCCTGCCCGGCCACGGCGGCCGCGAGCTCCGGGGCGACCTGGGTGACGAGGGGCACGTCCAGCATGGTCAGCGGCGTTCGCTCGCTCACCGCGTCGTGGCGCGACTTCTGCGGGATGTCGCCGCCCGGCTTGCCCGGCGCGCCGGACTGGCGGCGCCGCCAGTAGGGATTGTCGTGAATGGACGGCGCATAGAGCTGCCCCCGCCCGTTCGCCCAGGTGTCCGCGCTGCTGGTGTCCTGGCCCAGCGCATAGGCAAGGTCGCCGGTCGTGGCCGGCGCCGTGGTGAAGGTCAGGTCCACCGCATCGCCGCGCCCGGCCGCCAGCGCCGCGCCGGTGATGGCGTTCCCCGCCACGTCCGTCATCGGCGTGAGGATCGCCGACTGGACGTGCCGGAAGCCGAGGTTCGGCACCACGAAGCGGCTGTGCACGGCCAGCGCCTGCGCCGTGGGCGGCAAGTCGTAGAACACGCGCACTGCCGGCTGGCCGGGGATCCGCCGCACCGCGCGGCGCCAGACCGGGTTCCAGCGCTGGTCGAGCACCGTCTCATGCAGCATGGCCTCGGCCTGCGGTCCGGCGACCTCCTTGCGGCCGTCCTCCTCCGGGTGCTGGTTGGAGGTGATGTAGGCGAGGCCCGTCATCGTGCCGATGAGGCTGAATCGGTCGGGCCGGTCGCGGCAGAGCTGCGCCTGCGCGGCGGGGACGATGTCGCGGTTGGTGAAGTCGCCCAGGTTGGACGCCAGCGCCGTCTGCATGAGGCAGATGCGGAAGGGCCTGCTCTGGCCGGTGATGGCGGTGAGATCAGCCGCCAGATAGTCGGCGATCTCGACCATGTACCCGGCCCAGAGCGCCGAGGTGCTGATGGGGGAGACGCCGGCCTCGCCCTGGCAGAAGAACATGGACGCGTCGATGCCGCGGCCGTAGCGCTCGCGCGCGATCCGCTCCGCCGCGACCACGCCCTCCCTCAGATTGCCGTAGGTGTTGGCGGCATCGGGGGTGGCCCAGCTCGCGCCCGGAGGGGCGAAGCCGTTGAGCGAGGTGCCGCCCTGGCCGGCGCTCCAGCCGATCATGAGCCGCGGCGCGTAGCCGATCTGGCGCATGAGGTCCTGCAGGGCGGTGAGCACCGCCGTGCCGACCCAGAGCACGCCGTCGCCGCGGTCGCGGTACGGCGCAAAGGCGGTGACACCGGACAGGTCCACCAACCCCTCGGTGCCCTCGACGGCGCCGAGCTTGGGAAAGTCGAAGCAGACCAGGGTGTGCGGGTAGAAGGCCTCGCGCAGGGAGGAGAGCGCCCGGCCAATCGCGCCGCCCCGGGCCGAGTTCGACTGCCCCCAGAACAGGAGAAGCGGGATCCGGTCGGTCCAGTGCTGGATGGGCAGGCCACCGTTCGCCGGCTGCAGCACCTGGTAGGGCGCCACCGGCATCACATCCAGCCAGGGCTGCTCGGTCAGCGTGGCCGCGACGCCACCCGCGGCACGGTAGGCGTCCCGTGCCAGCGGCGCCGCCGCGATGGCAGCCGGCGCGGTGCGGATGTCCTCCTGGGTGAGGGTCGCGATCTTGAGGTCTGCCGCGGCCGCGCCGGCCTGGCTTGCGTAGTCGCGCAGGATCGGCAGCGACACGTCGGCTTCGACCAGGCTGGCCGCGCCGAGCATGGAGGCGCCGACATCCACCGCGATCTCTGCCGTTCCGGGCGTAGGGCCCTCAACCGTGCAGCGGATGCGGTAGCGCCCGCTCTCGTCCGTCACGTGGGATAGGGCCCAACCCTGGGCGGTCTCCACGCCGGGCACGTCGTCCCAGTCCAGGGTGCCGGCCTGGGAGGGGCGCTGCACCTGCCAGGACACGCCCGATAGCGGCACCGCCGCGTCAGTGAAGCGGTCCGCTCCCGTCGCCAGGACGCGGATCATCGTGCCGTCCTGCAGGCGAGCCGGACGCTCGCTTCGCCCGACCCGCAAACGCAGGTTCACCGCCGCCGGCAGAGCCGTCGTCGCCATGCTGGTGCTCCAGATTGTGGGGTGGTGCGCTAGAGAAGCTTCAGGCCGGTGAGCTTCTTGACCAGCCCACCGAGATCGTTCTGCAGGGCCTGGATCGCCTTACCCTGGTCCTGGATGGTCTTGCGCTGCGCCTGGATGGTCGCGATCGCCAGGACCATCAGCTTTGACTGGTCCATGGCCCACATGCGGAAGCCCGGGTCCTCCTGGCCTGCCACGTCGCTGTCGCCGGGCGTCACCGCCTCGGGGAACACCGCGTGCACCTCCTGCGCGAAGAAGCCGGTCGCCTCCTCGCCGTTGCGCTTCCAGCGAAAGCGCAGCGGGCGGAGCTTGTAGAGCAGGTCGGGATCGACAGGGCCGATCTCCTCCTTCAGGCGCCGGTCGGACGAGGTGTTGAAAGACGTAGCAGTGGCCGAGGTGCCGATGCTGCCGACGTTCGTCCCGAAGGTGGTGAACTGCACCGCGTTGCCGCCGACGTTGATGGCGACGTTCACGTTGAGGGGTGCGGACGTGCTGGAGGAGAGGAATGCCGATCCAGTGGGCGTCAGCGAGGCTCCAACCTGATCGCCGACACCCGCCGAGCCCGGGGCGTTCTGGGGCGTGTTGACCCGGAGCCAGCCGGAGACGAGGAGGCTGCTGTCCGTCTCGAAGACGGGTGTGCGGTCCGCGTGCACGGTCAGGAAGACGAACCGCGTGCCTGCCGGCCAGTTCACAGCCAGGGTGCCAAGGGAGCTGGCCTTGATCTGCGCCCGGGTGAGCGTGGCAGGGCTGCCGGCGGAATAGATGCCCTCTCCCAGCTCCAGCATCGTCGGCGCCGTCAGGCTGTCCACCACCACGTACATGACCCGCGAGCCGGACGGGATGCCCGCTTCAGCGGGGGTGAAGTAGGTGGCCGCCACCGCGCTGCCGGAGAGCTGGTAGGTGCCCGTGCCCGTCGTCGTGGTCGTCAGCAGGACGCGATTGCCGGTCCGCAGCGGCGTTCCCATTCAGAGGTCCTCCTGGAAGGCGATGTGCGCCTTGAAAAGGCGGTGGTTGGACTGCTCCGGCGCCGGCGGCTCGGAGAAGCGGCCGAACATGCCGTGCCGCAGGTCGTCGTTCAGCGGTGAGACGAAGCCCTGCGCCGTGGTGCCGAGGGCGAGCCCGGCCTCGTCCAGGGCCAGGGCGTCCTCCGGCGGCAGCAACTGCAGGTCGAAGTCGAGACGGCGATAGGTGGCGCCGCGCTGGGCGTAGCGGACGCCGGAGACGGGTGCGCGCTCCACCGTGCCGGCATCCAGGACCCCGCGCCCCCAGCCGTAGGAGACGGCCCGCGAGGTCACGAGCGCCTCGCCCGCCCAGACGCGGCCGAGCTGCAGGTAGGGGTCACCCGCGACGGTCCTGATGATGAACTGGGCGTAGCGCGCGGAGACGGGCGCCGGCAGCAGCGTCGCGGCCACGCCGCGGCGCATATCGAGGGCGGTGAAGGCGGGGTTCGCCACGTCGGTGCCGCCGACTGAGGTGTTGCTCAGCACCACGCGCCAGGTCGCCCCTGTTCCCGGCAGGATGCCGTCCCGAGGCGCGGCGATAGCGAGGAGACGCAGCGGGACCACTGCCCCGAAGTCGATGCCGATCCAGTGCGTGACCGCCCCGCCCGTGGCGCTGCGCCACACCTCGGCGATGGTCGGGGTGAGCAGCGACTGCACGCCGAGGCCGGGCGCCTGGGTGTTCGAGGACAGGCTCACGCCCGCGGCCTCGGCCGCGTTGCGCCACGCGATCACCGCCATGCTTACCCCCAGAGATCCAGCGTGAGGCGGTCGCCGCGGGCCGAGATGCCGCGCAGGATCATCGTCCGCCCACCGCGCAGCGCCGCGATGCCCGACCAGGTGAGGCTCACCGGCTGGCCCGGCTCCATGACGGACCAGAAGCGCCAGGCCTGGTCCGGCCGGACCTCCGCTCGCCAGGTGCGCCGCGGCGTGCCGTGCAGGTCCATCAGGCGCACTGCCATGGCCTGCGCATCGGCCGCGTCATCGAAGGCGCTGGGCACCTGCGGCCCGTCTTGCGCGCCCGGGAAGGCGCTCTGGACGGCCGGGCGGTACTCCGTCGCGGTCTGGGCCGCCTGCCCGTAGAGAGCGCGGTCGGCGTCGCTGACGGCGCCCAGGTCCTCGCCGCTCTGAGTGACGCCGAGGGCGCGGTAGTCCACCCGCACGCGCCACCACGGCGCCTGCGCGGCGTCCACCTCCTCCGGCGGCGTGGCCAGCATCCAGGGCTCCAGCAGGATGGAGGGCCCCACGATTTCGGGCGGCAGGAGCTGCGAGCCGCGGAAGCGCCCGAGGGCGTCCGCCCCCCACCAGCCGCCGACGCTGGAGGCCAGGGCATCCATCGCCGCCGCGACCGTCAGGCCCGATGCGTCCAGCCGCACCTCGCCCACCGGCCAGTCATAGAACGAGACGGCCTGCGCCAGGTCAGACGTCACGCCGCCTCTGCGCCCCAGCAGGTCCGCCGCGATCGCAGCGGCCGTCCCCAGGTAGGCCCCGGCCGGCGCCGCACCGCGCAGGTCCACCGTCAGCGAGGAGGTGGTGCTGCCCAGCCGCAGCCAGCCGGCGGCGAGGCAGGTCACGTAGGTGCCGGCGGCCACCGTGGCGGCGGCGAGCGCCGCCAGGTTGGGATAGTCGCCAGCATAGCCGAACGGATCGCCCCGCCCGCGCACCGCCAGCACCGCGCTGATCGGCCCGTCATGCAGGTGCGCGGCCAGGAGGCCCGGGACTACGATGGCGGGCCGGACGTTGCGGTGGATGCCGTAGCGGATGGGCTTGGCCTGCCCCGCCATCTCGGCCGTGCCCTCCCAGCTACCCGTGCCGGCGTAGGTGCCCGAGGCCGGCATCGTCAGATCCGCCGCCGCGCTGCCCAGCGGCAGGCGGAGCCGGTCGGTGCCCTGCGCCACGCGCTCGATGCGGAACCCCCCGATAGTCGAGAACTCCGACCGCGCCGCCCGGCGGCCGCGGCGGTAGGGGCCGCGCAGCACCGTCAGACGCCGCCCGGCCAGCCGCCAGTCCGTGGCGAGGCTGTCCAGCGCGCCGTCCGCATTGGCCAGCAGGATCTCGCCGGCATTCACCTCGGAGCGCCGCGCCTCGGTCGGGTAGATCGGGATCGTCCGCACGATGGACGGCGCGTCCAACATCCGGGCCGGCCAGCTCTCGTTCGGCGCGTTCGGGTCGGTCGGCTCGCCGATCCAGCCGCGGTCGGTGTAGCGCAGCACCGGCAGGGCGGGCTCCGCCACGGCCGGGAAGGCGAAAGCCGCCGCGGGAAGGCCCGCCGTCAGCCCGAGGGGCACCACCAGGGCCAGACCTGCCGGCCGCTCCAGCGCGACAGCCCAGATCGGATCGACGGCGCCCGTGCCCACCAGCACGGTACCGGGCACCGGGTCCGGGATGTCGGGCTGCCACAGCGCCGCCAGCGGCGCGGCGGCGAGCGGGGAGAGGCCGAGGCTCATGCCGCCTTGGAGAAGCGGGTGTTCTCCAGCTCCACGCGCAGCCGCGTCACCTCCTGCTGCAGCGAGGTGAGCGCGTCCCTCACCGTCAGCAGCGGCGCCATGGCGCGCTCGATCTGGCCACCGAAGGCCGGCAGGTCGAGGGCGGCGCCGAGGCTCCGCACCTGGCTCTCCACGGACTGCCGGAGGAACGCCCCCTGGATGCCGTCGCCGAGGTAGGAGGAGCCGGCGGAGAGGAGCGTGTTCGCCGCCGAGGTGACCCGGCCGGCGTCGATCCCCTGGATGCCCGCAGCCCGCGCCTTGGCGATCTCGGCCGCGAACTGCTCCTGGGCGGCGGTGAAGGCGTTCTGCGGCGAGGCCGTCGACGCGTTCATGCCGTTCAGGAAGTCCACCAGGGTGCCCTGCACCGAGCCGATGCGGGTCAGCGCGCTCTGCTCCGTGGTCAGGCGGGTGGTCTCGGCCGCATCCTTCTCCGCCTTGGCCTTGTCCCGCAGGGCCTTGATGTTGACCTGCGTGACGGCGTTGAACTCCTCCGAGGAGGCGACAATGTCGCCGAAGGCGAAGTCCAGGTCCTCCATCTGCCGCTTGAGCGCGCGCCACTCGTTGTCCCGCTGCTGGGTATAGGAGAGCACCCCCACCTCCGGGTCGCCGTTCGCCTCCAGGTAGGCGTTGCGGAGGCTGTTGCGGATGTCGGCGGCCGAGGCCTCCCGGTCCTCGAAGGCGCGGGTGGTCTGCCGCTGGAGCGCGGCCCGCTGCAGGTCCTGCACCCGGTCGAACCCGGCGGTGGCCTTGCTCACGTCGGCGTCCGGCAGGTTCCAGTCCTTGATCTGCGCCTCCAGCGCCAGCCAGGCGGCCGTGCGCGCCTGGTCGAACTGCTTCAGCGCCTCGGCTGTCTGATCGCCGCCGGTGAGCTGCGAGGCCGTGACCCGGTAGCCCTGGAGCAGCTTCTCGAAGTCGCTGTTCCGGGCCTTCTCCACCGCCTCCAGCTGCTCGTCCATCACGTCGGAAATGGGCTCCAGCGCGAGGCCGTACTCCTTGGCCTTGGCGATCAGCGGCTCGTAGGCGTCGGTGACCGCCTTAATCTCCTGCTCGTAGGAGGTCGGCTTCTCGGGGTCCTTATTGTCCTCGAAGGCCTTGTAGGTCGTGCTGGTCCAATCCAGCGCGCCCAGCAGCCTGTCGAGGTCGCCCGTGCCGACTGTGGCGTAGGTGGTCGCCATGGCGCCCTTGAGCTGGTCCGCCACGCCCTCAACGATGCGCTTCGACGCCTCGCGAAGAAGGTCGGTCGAGCCCTTCTCGTCCGCCGTGAAGGTCAGCTTGTCGCGGCCGTTGCGGGTCAGGTACATGCCGTCGCGGTCGCCCACGCCGACCTGCATGCGCCCCTCCAGGCGGACCCCGTAGGCGGTCTCGATGCGGTCGGCGATGCCGCCGATGGCATCGGTCAGGCTCTTGGCTGCGTCGCGGTTCTCCTGGCTGAACTTGCCGCCCGTCGCGCCGCCGCTGAAGACCGACCCGTCGCCGAAGTCGATGGTGGAGTTGCCCTCACGGTTGGAGGGCTTCTGGGCGGGCAGGAACATGGCGACGATCGCCGCGATGGCTGCAACGTAGGGGGCGACAGTCGCCACGGCGCCCAGCACGCCCGCCATACCGCCGGCGGCCGCGGTGGCCGCGCCAGCGCCGGCGGCAGCGCCGCCTGCGGCGGCCCCCGTGGTGCCGACGGCGCCCAGGGCGGCTGTTCCGGCGCTCGCGAAGCTGCCTGCTGCCGCGGCCCCGGTCGCCGCACCGATCGCTGTGCCGCCGCCACCCAGGAGCGCAGCCGCGCCCCCGGCCATACCGGCAACACCGCCAATTCCCTGGACCAGCCCCTTGGGGCCGCCGTTCTGGATGCCGGTGTAGAGGCCGTAGGCGCCACCCGCAAAGCTGGCAGCACCTAGGGCTGCGCCACCCACGGACACGGGAGCGCCACCAACGCCCTCCCAGACCGGTGTGTTAAGCGTGCCTCCGATATTAGTCCCCAGCCAGCCGTCAGCCCGCCCGATGAAGCCGCTGGAGAAGTCATACCCACTCTGCAGCATGGTCGGGCCAGGCGTGCTGTTGAACAGGCCGGAGAGTTGCTGTCCGTTGGTGGCAGTGCCGGCGTACCCGATGAGGTTGCCGCTGGTGTCAGTAACGGGCATCCCCTTGGAAGCCATCGGCGAGAGAGTGCTGCCGACCGTGCCCGCTGCCGAGAACACACCGCCCAGCGTTGGCCGGGTGCCGCCGAACGCCCAGTTCGCCAGCGGGTTGATGGCCGCCAGCTTCAGGAGGTCGGAGCCGACAGAGGTGATCGTCTGCTTCCAGATCGTGCCCCAGTCCCGGACCTTGCCGCCACCGTCGATGACGGCCTGCGTGACCCGGTCCACCGCGTTCTCACCGATGCGGCTGAACTCGCTCCAGCTGTTGGTGAGCTGCTGGTTCGCGGCCTGCATCTCGCCCATGCGGCGGATGTTGTTCTGCGCCGCCTGGCTGACGCCGCTGTCCGGATCGCCGCCCTCCCGCAGTACGCGCTGCCGCTCGCGGAAGACGGCCAGTTCGGTCTGCCTCGCCTCGGCGCTGAGGCTGACCAGCTGCCCTTCCTTCTCCAGCAGCGCGAGCTGCTCGCGCTGGGCCGGGAGGTTCTTCGCCGTGGTGTTGTCGGCGGCGGCAGCAGAGTTGAGGCGGTACTCCTCTGTCAGCCGCCGGACATGCTCGGCGTAGTCGCCCGTCGTGACCGCGGCAGTCTTCTTCGCCTCGGTTTCGGCGCGGATGGTGCGATCCACCTCGGCAGCCGACTTTGAGCCATCCAGGTATGCTGCCGTCAGCCGTTCCTGGGCTTCCCGCGCGAGCCGCCCCTTGTCGATGGCGACTTCGAGCTCGGCGTTCAGCAGCTCCTGGGCCCGGGCACGGGCGCCGGCCACATCGGGGGTGCGGCCCTCCTGGCGCGCGCTCTCGATCTCCTGCTGCTCGGCCTCCAGCAGCTTCCGGGCCGCGCCCTCCTCCATCTGCAGCAGCGCCACCTGATTGCGGTGCTGCTGCGCGCGCTGGTCCATGGGGTCGCGCAGGGCGGCCAGCTTCGCGAGCTGCTCCTCCAGAAGCTCGTTGTACCGCTTCTGGTCCTCGGCATTCAGCCCCGGGGTCGCCAGGGTGCGCCGGGTCTGGGAGATCTGGTCCTCCAGGTTTTCCCGCTCGCGGGATCGGATCGAGGCGGCGCGGTAGCGCTCGTCCGCCGTCCCGATCTCGTCGGCCGCGCCGGTCAGCACGCCGCTGCGCGCCGTAGCCCGGACATAGCCCCAGGTCTCGGACGGGAGGGTGCCGCGCCCTTCGAGGAACTTCTGCACCCGGCCAGGGCCGGCGTTGTAGGCCGCGGCAACCAGGCTCTCGTCCGCGCCCAGGTCGCCCGTGCCAGTGCGGCGCCCCAGGTCGTTGAGGAACTTCCTCAGCCACTGGATGTAGGCCAGGCCGCCCCGGATGTTGTCGGCCGTGTCCGTGGCGTCCACGCCCATTTGGGACGCCGTGCCCGGCATCAGCTGCATCGTGCCGAGCGCGCCGGCGCGCGACGTCACGATGGAGCCATTCCGGTACTGGCTTGCGCCGCTCTCCTGCACCGCTATGCGCTGGGCGAAGGCAGCGTCCTCGCCCAGGCGCTGCGCCTCGGCGCGGATGGCGGCCTGGATGTCGGAGGTGCTCGCCTCTCGGCCAATGGACCCGCGCGTCAGCGATCCGTCGGAACCGACGATGCGGTCCCGGAGCTCAACGCCGGCCGTGACGGGATCGCCGGCCAGGATGCGGCCGAGGAGGCCTGAGCCCTCGATCAGGGCGCGGATCCGCTCCAGGCGCTCCAGCACGCCACTCAGGGCGCCAAGCAGGCCAGCGGCACCCCCTGCGATCGGGCGCCCGATGCCCTCCACCAGCGGCCGGAGGCTGTTCCAGGCCCGGGCGCCCGAGTTCGACAGGTCGTCCATGGTGCGCTGGAGCGGGGTCAGGTCGCGCGCGGCGCCGCTGCTGGCTTTCGCAATGGCGTCCAGCGTCAGGTTTGCCGCCTCGCTGCGGCGGCCCATGTTGTCCAGCCGCTCGATGGTGCGGAGGGTCGCCTCGTCCAGCGTGCGGAAGTCCTGCTCCGCCAGCTGGCGGGCGGCCTCGGCCGGCTTGCGAAGGGCGGCCGCCACCTTCTCGGCGGCCTCCGGGACGGACAGGCCCAGCACCCGCGCCAGGTCGCCCGAGAGGCGGACCATGCGCTCCAGGTCGGACTGGCTGCCGGAGAAGTCCCTGGCGCCGCCGATCGCCAGCCCGGCCTGCCGCGCGTCGGCTGCGGAGATGCCGCTGGTGGAGGCCACCTTGCGCGCCGTGTCCTCGACCTGCCGCGCCACCTCGGCATAGTCGGCCCGGGTTGCCCGGAGCCGCGCCTGCAGGCCCAGCATGGTTCGATCGGCGCTCTCCGCCGCCGCGACCGATGTGACGAGGGCGGCACCGAGCGCGAGGGTCGCGACCCGGGCCGGCGTCAGAACCTGCCCCAGGAGACCCACGGCGTTCCGCACGCCGCCCACCGCGTCAACGGCCTGCGGCCCCTGCTGAATGAGTGGCAGGAGGATGCCGCCGCCGGAACTGATCTGGACGCCCAGGTCCACCACCTGAGCGGTGAGGTTCTGAACCTGATACTGCTGCAGCTTGAAGCTGTTGCTGGTCTTGTCCGACTGGTCACGGAGGCGCTCGTACTCGGTGCGCGCCGCGGCGACCGCCGAGCGCTGCTCCTCCGTCACCTGCCGGCCCCGGGACTGAAGGCCGGCCATGGCCTCCTCCAGCCGGGCCGCGCGCTGCCGCGCCGCCACCAGGTCGTCATTCGCCGCCGCGGCCGCATCAAGCTCGCGGGTCCAGCGGCCGATCTCGCGGGACGCCCGGGAGGCCTCGGCTGCGCTGCGCCCCACGCTGCTGGTGAGGGTGTCCAGCCCGCCGGCCGTGCGGGTGCTGCTGTCGCGGAGCGCATCGGCGGCGGACTGGAACTCCTTGCCTGCCGTCGCCGCGCGCTCGAACGTGCGCTCAACCTGATCCGCGCCCTCGGCCTGGAGCCGGAAGGCATAGGTGGTGCCGGCCATCAGCTACGCCCTCCTTCCGTGATGCGTGCCGCCTGCTGCTCCAGCAGCTGCGGCATGGTGTTGGCCCACTTCTGGGCGATGGTGTCGAAGTCCAGGCGCTTGCGGATGGTCGCGCGCGGGATGAGGACGAACATGACGATGCTCTCCGCGCCGCGCCCCTGCGCCGCGCGGCGCTTGGTTGCGCGGCGCACCTGGCCGGAGCGGCCGACCGTCTGCTTCTTCAGGACGAGGTAGCCCCAGACACCGCCCCGTGCGGGAACCAGGGTCAGCCGCTCGCCGAAGGATCGGGAGACCTCGTCCGGGGTCATCTTGCGGCGGCTGACCATGGGTACCCGCGCCGTCGGCACCGCGAGCGCCGTGCCTGCCTTGGTCGGGTAGATGGTCCCGCCCTCGGCGAAGAGCTTCAGGGGCGCGGGCCAGGCCGAGCCCTTGCCGCCGCGCCCGACCACCGACCCGGCCGCGTTGATGGAGACCTCGCGCTCCGGAAAGACCCGGCTGGTGACAAGGTTGGCGGCGCGCTTGGACCGCGGGAAGGCCGCGGCGAGGTTCGAGCGGAAGTCCTGCAGCATGCCGGCGGTGCCCACCTCGACGGCGGACTGCACGACCTGATTGGCCTGCTCCCGGTACTTGGTCAGCAGGTCGGGGATCCGCACGCCGCTGGTGGTCAGGCGGATTGCCGGCATGAGGAGCCCCCAAATGAAAAGAGCGCCCCGGATGGGACGCCCATTTGCCCGTGATGGCCCCTTCGGCCATTCTTCGCCCCAACTAAGGGAAGGAGCGCCATGCGCCGGATAGCTGTTGTTGCCGCCCTTCTTGCCTCGCCTTGGCTTCTGACCGGCTGCGCCGTGGAACCGGCGACAACCGACACTACGTTCCTATGCCGCCGCTATACTGCCCCGCTGAGTTCTCAGCGGAATGACCCAGAGATCCGGGCCGAGTTGCTCCGGCGCGGGGTCTATGAATGCGATGGCCCCTATGGCGTAGTCCTGGGTTCGCGCCCGGCTCCGCCGCAGCCGCCCCCACCGCCCCCCGCACAGGCCCGCGAGAATTCTCTTCTCGAAGACGCCCTCTCCGGCCGCCCCGACTACACCGCGGCCCTGCGCCGCGCGGCGGAGGCGAACATCAGCGAGGAGAACCCGGTGGTGCGGCAGAGCCGCGCCGCGCGTGAGGCCCGCATCGACGCCGAGGTGGCCCGCCTCTCCGATGCCGTCGAGAAGCGCCGCCGCGAAGTCCTGGCCCAGCACCAGCAGCAGCAGCGCTCCGCCCAGGACCAGGCCGCCATAGACGCCTGCCAGGCTCGCGGGCAGACGATCGAGGCCTCCATGTACCGGTCGCGCAGCCTGCTGAACCTCGAAGCCTCTGCGGCCGGAGTGCAGGCGCGGGACGCCTGCATCCAGAACTACCTGCGGAGCCGCTGACCGGCACTCAGGCGTCCTTCGCCTTCTCCATGTCGGCCTCGGCGCCGTCCAGCAGCGCGAAGGCCGCCATCAGCCAGGCGGGCTGCTGATTGACCCCGCCCGGCTCGGGGAGGAGCCCGGTGCCGCCCATGGCGCCGCGGCAGCGGCTCCAGAGCTTCACGATGTGGAAGAAGACCGGCCGAAGAGCGAGCCGCGGGTTCCGCCGCCACTGTGTCTCGGCCAGCACCCAGTCGCCGCCACTGGCGTGGAACATGCCCCCGGCATAGGCCCGGGGAGCACGCATCACCGCCAGCGCGGCCCTCAGCCGTTTCCCGCTTCGGCCGTCGGGCGCATGAGTTCCTCGGCTCGCCGGCCGAGCGCGGCGAGGTCGCCCATGGGGATGGCGGCCTCGATCGCCGCGGCGTCCAGCGCCTCCGGGAAGTCCGGAAGGCCCTCACCTTCCCAGCCGCGCAGCACGACGGCCAGCAGGTCGCAGCGGGCGAGGCGCTGGGCCTTGGCCTGCTCGGCCTGCATCGCCTTCAGCTTCGGGTCGCGGGCGATGCTGCTGATGGCCAGGTCGCGCCGGCGGCGCGCGGCCAGCATCTCCGTCCGCACCTCCATCGCCTGCTCCTGGATCTCGCGCGAGGCGTCCGGCCCGGTGAGGATGTGGATGGAGGTGAAGGCCACCCAGCGATCCTCGGCCCGATCGTAGGCGTCCAGCGCCTCCGTGCCGGCGGCGGTGGCTTCCAGCGCCTCGCGGATCGCCTGCTGCAGCTCGGCATCGGTCGGGGCATCCGACATGGCCTGGGCATCAAGGAAGGCGCCCACCTCGGCCAGGGTCGGCGCGGCCAGGATGTACTTGCGCTCACCCAGCGGCATGGTGACGCGAACGCCGCCCCCGGTGACGACGGGGGCGGTGGTGGCGGTGCTGGCCATCAGGGCAGCCTTTCGGTTTGCGGCCATGGGTCAGAAGGCCGCGATGAACACGCCGGCGTCCGGCACGTTCGGCGCCAGGGTGAGCTGGTCCACGCCGAGGCTGTTCCGGTTACTGCTGTCGAAGGCGTTGATGATGGCGCTCGGCACGGAGACCGCGATGCGGTTGCCGTCCGTCTGCCCCAGCACGGCCGCGTACTCTACCGACTGGCCCTGCTGGTACTTCCCGAACCGGGTCGGCGAGCGGGTGGAGTTGGTGAAGGGGTCGATCGTGATCCGCTGGGTCGCAGAGACGGGGATGGGGCTGTCGTAGCCCTGCGGCGCCTCCGGGTTCTCCGGGTCCACCAGCTGCACGCCGAGGTCCCAGGTCATCCGGGCGCAGTTGCAGAGCAGGCCGTCCAGGCGCGAGACGCCGTTGATCCAGACCGGCGGCTGCGCGCGGGAGATGGCGGAGCCGGCCGGGAGGGGCACGGCCTCGTAGGCCGCCAGCAACTGGCCGCGCATGGTGAAGGTGATGAAGGCCGGCTGGGCGTCCACCATCTCCAGCTGCGCGGTGCCGACGGCGCCGACGATGCGGTGCCGGAGCCCGTTCATGTAGCCGTAGATCGTCACCGGCTTCAGCAGGGTCAGGTCCGAGGTCGGCGCATAGAGCGCGTTCGGCAGCACCTGCACCAGGGTGGAGGTGCTGAGGACCGGGTTAAACACATACGGGAGCTTGGCCACCTTCAGCGCGGTGTAGTTCGTCACCGGCAGGATGATGCTGGTGGCCGGGTTGCCGCTGAGGGCTGCCGGCATGCCGCGGTAGGCCTGGGCCGTGCCGGCGAAGGGGGTGCCGAGCGTCGCGGACCCCGCGTTGCCGGCGGTCGCCGCGGTGGGCGCGCCGATCGCGGTCGCGGTCAGCAGCTCGGTGAAGCGGCAGGCCTTCATCAGCTTACCGAACTCCGGGGCGGTGCCAGACGTGCCCGCACCGCGCAGCGGCATGCGGATGGTCACCTCCGGCCGGATGCCGGTGACGATGGGGGCGTTGGTGTCCAGCGAGCCGGTCAGGGACGGGTCGTCGGCGGTCTGCTGCGGCAGCCGCACCGTGATCTCGCCGCCGATCCAGTCACCGGCGGCCGGGGCGCCACCGCCGATCGCGTCGGTGCCGGTGTTGGTCTCCGTGCGGACCGCCGCGGCGGACAGGCGGAGGACGACGTAGTCCTGCGGGGTGGGCATGCGGCCCTCCTATGCTTCGGGGGTGTCGAGGAACCGCCTGCCGAATGGCACGCGGAGGTCGAAGGTGAATTCGAGGTAAAAGGCGCCGACCGGCGTCTGGCTCTCGGTGACGCTGGCCAGGTCGAGATCCATGTTCCCCTCGACGGGGTAGATCTCGGTCAGGCCGTCGCCGAGCGGGATCGGGCCGCGCAGGAGCGCCTCGGCGGCCTCGCCGTAGAGCGCGCTGACGAGGTCGCCCACCTCTGCGTCCTCGCCCTCCACGAAGCCCTCCAGTGTGCCCTGGACAGTGAAGCGGTCCTCGCCCACCGCGTCAGGCGCGGAGGACTGGTCGCCGTCGCGCAGCACGAGGACGCGGTTCTCGCCCTCCCGGATGAGGGTCCGCCGGTTCCGCTCCACGGCCACGTCGGCCACGCCGGCTTCCAGGCAGGCCCTGATCGCCTCGTAGGCGGCCTCTCGGTAGGTGATGCGGGCCATGGCTACCTCAGCAGGGTCAGCGGCAGACGCCAGGCCCAGCCGTTCAGGCCTGCCTGAGGCGTCTCGACCTTCCAGGCCTTGCCGAGCGCCGGGATGGTGATGGTGTCGCCGCGCTCCGGCCTGCCGATCTGATCGGGCGCGGCCTCAGTCAGCGCCCGCACGGCATCGTCGGAGACCAGCGCGGCCGTGACGGTCGCGACCCGGCTGCGCTGCTCCTCGTCGGCCTTCTCAAGCATGAGGCGGAGGTGAACCGGCGGTCCCTCCCCGCGGACGCGGTACTCGGCATCCACGCCCCCGGGCCCACGGGCCATGATGGCGACGCCGCGGGCCCAGGGGTTCATCAGGCCTTCGCCTTGCGGCCGCCGCGCGGGGCCGGGGTCGCGGCGGGCGGCTCCGGCTCAGGCGGCGGCAACTCCACCTGGATCGGCTCCGGGGCGGGCTCCTCGGGAACGGGCTCCGGCTCGGGCGCGGGCAGCACCTCCACGGGCGCCCCCTCGGGCACCTCCTCCTTCTCGACTTCGACCACCTGGCCGAGGGCGATCAGGTTCTCCGCCTCGCTCGTCTCCAGGTCGAAGGCAACGCCTTCCTCATGGCGCTCACTGGCCGAGGTCATGATGTTCGTCAGCGGGACCACCCGCAGCGTCTTCGGCTTGCTCATGGCGGGCCTCAGAAGCTGGTGTTCAGCTTCACGCGACCCACCGCCGCGGCCGAGGCCTTCGCGGTGAAGGCGTAGCCGACCTTCAGGTTGCTGCCGACGGTGCTGGTGAAGTTCTTGGCCGTGGCGTCCCAGTAGATCGCCAGGCCGTGCGTCCAGGCCTGGCCAGTGGCCGCAGCCTTCTCGTGCACGCCACCCGGGCGCACGCGGAGGGGGTCGCCTTCGGCCGCGTCATGCGCGGCGATGCCGAAAGCAATGCCCTGGACGATGAGGTCGCCGGACTTGGCGCCACCGGTCGGGGCCGGGATCTCCCAGACCTCGCCATGCTCGATGAAGGTCTTCATGTGCGTGTCTCCACACGCGCAGAGGGCGCCCAGGCATGAGCCGGGACGCCCTCTGGCGCTGCTTCAAGGGTTGGGGGATCAGTTGCCGGGGTTGCGGTAGGCGACGCGGTAGTCCAGCCAGCCGGCATCGAAGTCGAGCGCGACCTTGAACTCCACGCCCTCGACGTTCCACCCGGCCTTCTCCTCCAGCCGCGGCTCTTCGCGGCCGTTCAGGAAGCCGACCGCCAGCCCGTCCCGCAGCGGCGGGTCGGCGAAGAGGAACCACGCGTTCGTGGTGATGCGCGGCTCCACGATCAGCTGCAGGTCGCCCTGGTAGATGTTGGGCACGCCGGAGGCGTTCGGGCCGGTGCCGAGGAACTTCCGCGCCGTCGCCGCGCGGGTCGGGCCGACCACCAGCGTGCGCGGGGTGATGTCGATCGGCTCGCCGTTCTCGTCCACCTGCTGCGCGAAGGCGAGGTAGGCCGCCTCCATCGCCGCGTCGGTGATGTCGGTGCCGGAGGCCGCCAGGTTCTTGTGGTCGGCGTGGAACACGGCCTTGCCGTCCGACATGATCACCTTGTTGGCGCCGGTGCCGATGTGCCCGTTGTTCACCAGCGCCCACACCCGGGCGGAGATGGTGCGCCCGGCGGAGCTGCCGCGCTCGCGCATGGCACGGGCCAGGGCGCCCAGGTCATCATTGATCAGCAGCTGGCGCGTGAAGGCGAAGATCTTGCCCCAGGTGTCGATCCCGAAGCCCTCGGCACCCTCGGAGAGGGTGCCGTACTTGAACTCGCCGTGCTCGCCGATGCGCTCCAGCTGCGGCGTGCCGGAGAGCTTCAGGAACTGCTTCTTGCGGAAGTCCTCGAAGTTCTCGGGCTGGCTGATCTGGCGCCAGTTCTGCGGTACCTGGGCGTAGGCGCCGAGCAGGGTGCGGCGCGCCGCGTTGCCGAGCACCACCGGGAAGTCGGAGGTAGTGTGCATGCCCGCCTCGGCGCGGAAGTCCGAGGACAGGTTCATGGCGGCGCCGGCCAGGCGCAGCGTGTCATGGCCGAACTTCGCCGGCTTGCCGCCAGCCGCCTCGATGCTGGCACGCGCCAGCTCCATGGCGGAGCGGCCCAGCAGGGGGCGGGCCCGCTCGGTCGGCTGCCCGCCGCCCATGCGGTACATCAGGGCGTCCTCCAGGGCGCCGCGGAAGGTGTCGCGCTCGTCCTGCGTGATCTGGATGCCGCCCTCCGGGCGCTGTGGCTGGCGGGCGGCCATGGCGTCGATCAGGCGGCTGCGCGCCTCGGCGACGGTCACGCCCTCGGCGGCCAGATCCAGGGCCCAGTCGGCGGAAACCGCGCCGCGGGCCTGCGTCACCATGGCGCGCAGGTCCTGGATGGTGGCCACGGCCGTCGGCTGCGAGGCCGGAGGCGCGGCCGGAGCCGGCGGCGTGGGCGGCGCAGCGCCGGTCGGCGGCGTGGCGGGCGCGGGCGGGGCGGGCGGCGTGGCCGGGCCCTGGGCCGTGATGTGCGCCGTGGGCGCGGTGCGGAAGGCGACAGACTGTCCACCAGCTCGGGCCATGATGTCCTCCAGGTTCACGAGGGCAGCGGCCTGGACCGCCTCCCGGTTCTCGATGCGATCCGCGAAGCCGAGGGAGACGGCCTCCTCTGCGGTGAAGTAGGTTTCGGCGGCCAGCAGCTCGGCCACGCGGGCACGGTCCTGGCCGGTGCGGGCGGCGAAGACGTCGGCCTGGATGCCGTCGATCTTGCGCAGCACGGCCAGCACGCTTTCCATCGTCTCGGTATTGCCGTGCGCGCCGCCGGAGGCGTTGTGGATCATCATCAGCGAGGCCTGCGGCATGACGATCTCGTCGCCGGCCATGGCGATGAAGGCGGCGCTGGAGCAGGCCTGCCCCTCGATCGCGATGACCTTGCGCCCCTCGTGCCGCGCGATGGCGTTGAAGATCGCGAAGCCCTCGGTGACGAGGCCGCCGATGCTGTTCACCCGGACCACCAGGTCACGACCGGCGACCGCGGTGAGCGCGCGGCGCACGTCGCGGGCGGTGAAGTCGATGCCGACCACCCCGAAGAGCTCGATCTCGGCCGGGCCGGCGGTGGGCGCCAGCGCCGTCAGGCTGCCAGTGTCCGCCTCCAGCGTGATCTCGTGCTCAACCGTCTCCGCCGCGGCCAGCGCGGCAGGATCCATGGGCTTCATGGGTGCTCTCCTGATGAGCAGGGCGGGGCCGGATGCCGGACCCTCACGATCTCCTGCGTTGAAACTCGGTGCGGCGCCGGCCTATATTCTGGGCGGTGGCCGAAACACGGTGAAACTCGCTGCCGTAGCCTCCCGTCAGGGATGCGCGCGTGAGGGTGCCGGAGCGATCCGGAAGTGAGCCCCTCCGGCCACCTACTTCCCCGGCAGCCTGTGCATCGAGAGCAGGTACACCTCCTTCGAGGTGACCTTGAGCACGGCCCGGTAGGGCTTCCCCCCTATCTCTCCGAAGACCCGCGTGCGGTTCGCCGTCTGCTGCTCGCGCGTACCGCGGTCCAGCATGCCTTGCAGCCCGCGGTACTCTCCCGCCGTCATCTCCGGGTGGTGCGCCCGCTGCTTCGTGGCGGACGCGCGCGAGAGCAGAACGGTATGGGTGTCTGCCCCGATGTCTTTCTGCGCCTGAGCCGGCAGCACGGCCACAGGGAACTCATCGCCTCGCCCATCCAGAAATCGCTGGAAGCCAGCGCCGCCCATAGCGCGGCGGATGGTCCTCCGCGCCTTCCTGCGCGACATGCCGCCGACCATGCCTCTGCCACCGGCGAAACGGCCGTTCTTGTCCCGTGGCTGGTTCGGGTTGAACTGGGCTACGAAGCCCGGCGCGGGCGAAAAGGGACGACAGGCGGCGCCCCCTGCGCCGCTGGATCCGCCGAGGTTGGTGCCTGCGGGCGCGGGGATGCTGCGCCGGTAGCCGCGATCTCGATTGCGGCGTTCTGCTTGGGGTCATTGGCGCCGCCCGACAGGCTCATTCGCCTCGGGTCGCCGTCCAGGATGATCCCGCGCTCATCGAAGTCGGCGTTCTCGCGCCGGATCTCCTCCATCTGCTCGTCCGGGTCGAAGCCCTGCTCCATGACCTGCTGGCCCCAGGTCTGGAGGCCGAGGCGGCGCATGGAGCGAAGCGCCGGCACGTCCTGGGACGGGTCGATCAGCTCGATCCGCGGCGGCATGTGCGTGACCGGGTAGTCGCCCTCTTCGAGGACGCCGGCCGCCATCGCCATCTGCGTGAACCAGTCCACGACCGGGTCGCACATCTGGGGGATGATCATGAGGTACTGGTCGTCCTCGACCACCCGGCGGAACTCCGCCCGGCCGCCGCGCATGCTGCTGTAGTTGGCGGCCCGCAGGTCGCCGGTCGCCTGGTCGTAGGTACAGCCCGCGCCGGCGGCGATGGCCCGCAGCCCGTGCCCCACGAAGGGCTCGAAGGGGCCGGCGCCGGCGGGCTGGAGGTAGTGGGCCTTCGATCCGGCCGGGGCCGAACCGATCATGCCCGGGTACATCTCGACCGGCACGTCCGCCCCACCCGTGTCCTGGCCCTCCCCTGCCCCGCCGCCTGGCTTGCCGGTCTGCATGTCGGCTTCGCCGTCGGCGGTCTCCCAGATGATGCCAGTGAGCGCGGCCGCGCGGGCCTGCTCGATCGCCGCCACCTCGTAGTCGTCCAGGCGGTAGAGCCGGGTGATGGAGGGCGTCAGGTCGGGGATGCCCCGCACGGTGCCCGGGCGGTCGGCATAGGCGCGCTGAAGGTGCACCACGTCGGCCGCCGGCCAAAACCGCGCGTCGTCGCCGTAGCGCAGCATCGTGCCCTCGCCGGGGTGGCTGCCCCGGAACCAGTAGCCGTCGCGGTTGCCGCGCCGGTCGAAGGAGACGCCGTGCACCACGCGCGGGCCGAGCGGGTTGCCGGAGGCGCTCAGCCCATCGGCCAGGAGGTCGGCCTCCACGATCTCGATCTGCAGCGGCACCTTCATGCCGCGGTCGCGCATCTCGCGCGAGGACAGGCGCACTGCGCGGACCAGCGCCTCGCCGCTCTCGCCGCGGGCCCAGGCCGCCTGGTGCTGCCCGCCGAAGTAGTCCAGCTGCCCGCCGATGACGCCCTTCTTGGCCCACTCCGTGAAGGCGGCGTTGAAGCGCTTGTTCGTCGGCTTGTCGTCGGTCGTGGCGCGCGGGCGGATGCCATAGCCGACCTGGTGCCCGGCCAGGGTCAGCAGGATCTTCTTGGCGTAGGGGTTGTCCCGCACCAGCGCGCGGGACCGGCGCCGCAGCACGGCCAGCGCGTTGCCGACCTCGTCGTTCGGCCCGCCGTCGCGGTCCCGGAAGCGGTCGCGCAGCGGCATGCGTGCCGCCTCGAAGCCCATGATCGCCTCGGCTCTGGCCCGGGCGCGGATCCGGTTCAGCCCCCAGGAGGGCGAGAGGCGCAGGGCGGCGCGGTCCAGCCAGCTTGTCGGCATCAGAAGCGCCGCATCGCGGTGGGCTGGTAGATGATCCGCGTCCGGGTCGGCAGCCCCGACACCGCGGCGAGCTCGCCGCGCAGCAGCTTCAGGCGCGCAGGCGCATGGGCAGCGTCCACGTAGGTCACTCCCGCACCGTCGGAGTAGCGGATGGACTGCACCCCGTCGGCGACCTGCTGGACGATGCTGTCGATCGCGGCCTGCAGCTGCGCGGCGGTCGTCGCCATAGGCTCATCTCCCTCCGCCGAAGTAGCCGCGCCGCGGCCCGTTGAACCAACCTCCACCCTGTCGGCGCCCCTCTCGGGCGGCCGGTGGCGGTGGCGTCTCTGCTTCCTGCGCGCCGGGTGGCGCCGTGGTGCCGCGCCGGGGTGGTGGGGGTGGTTCCTCGCCGTCCCACGCCTCGCGCAGTTCCCGCCACTTGCTGTCCGTCCAGCGGTCGGCGCCGATCGCGGTCATCATCGCCCGAGCGTACTTCCAGCCGTCGAGCGCCTCGTCCGGGTGGACCTTTTTCCACTCGCCGCTCTTCTCCAGCCACTCCAGGCCGACGAGCTGCTTGCAGAACTCCTCCGTGGCGAGCCCATTCAAGTCCACGTAGCCGGGCGGCGGTACCACCCCCTGCTCCGCGTCCTCTTCGGTCGGCGCGTCCAGGTTCAGGAGCCCGTAGAGCTCCTGGGTCAGGATCGTGCCGCCCACCATACCGATGCGCTGGCCGCGCTTGCGCTTGCCGCCCCGCGGGCCGGGGTCACGGCTGTCCGACCAGGCGAAGACCGGCGCGTGGTGATTGCTCGCGCCCTTGACCGGGATCACCAGCCCTGGGTGCTTGCGCGCCCAGGCCAGGACGTGGGTGGTGGCGAAGCCGATGTCCGCGCCAACACGAGACAGGCGCATCTCAGCGCCGCCCGCGCGGCGCCAGGCGCCGGTGATGATCTTGCTCACGTCCTCCCAGGTGGCTGGAAGGAACGGGTTCCCGGGCACCACGCGGTGGTCCACCAGGAAGGAGCGCTTGTCCGGCGCCCAACCCCAGATGAACACCTCGATGCGGTTGCCCTGCACGTCGATGCCGCCCGTCAGCAGCAGCGCGTCGCGCGGCACGAGGCCGGGCTGACGCTGCGATCGGCGATCGTAGAGGCGGCGCCATTGCGGCGCGTCGCCCTTCACCTTCCAGGTCTCACCGAGCACCTGGTTCACGAAGGGCATCAGCAGCAACGGGTCCTTGCGGGCCGCGAGGAACTCCCGCGCCAGCTCCAGCCAGGCGGCACCCTCGAACTGGCTGTAGCCGGACCAGATGTGGAAGGACCGGTGCCGGGGGCCGTTCTGCGGGGCGTGGGCGCGCCACTCACCCCGCTCGTCCATCCAGGCCTTCCAGTCCTCCTCGATCTCACAGGCCGCCTCACCCGCGCAGCGATAGTAGGCGCGGGTCGGGTTCTCGCGCGGCTCCCAGCGGATGCCCGGCCCCGTGCCGTCACCGAACACCAGCACCTGCATGTGCCCGCAGTGGGGACAGGGCACGTAGCGGTGCTCCTGCGTCCCCTCCTGGAACAGCTTCTCGACACGACTGGCGCCGGCGACCGTCGGCGTGGAGCCGGCAGCCTTCAGCGGATCATCCGACGTCAGGCAGCGCTTGAACGCCAGCGCTGCCTGGTCGCCCTCGCGCCCCGCCGTGGGCGGGTAGCCGTCAGGCTCCTCCAGCAGCACCTTGTCGGCGGTGACCCGCCGGAATTCCTTGGGGCTGTTCGCCCCCTTGATCTGCACCCACCCGCCCGGAAAGCGCTTGGCCCGGAGCTTGTTGTCCGGGTGCCGCGGCTTGAACACCACCCGCTCGCGCACCGCCGGCCATTGCAGCACCGGCTCCAGGTCGTCCTTGGAGTAGGTCTCGGCGTCATCGATCGTCGGCTGGTAGATCAGCAGCCGGGTGGGCGCCTGGTGGATGCAGTAGGCGACGTAGTTCTGGACGATCTGCGAGTAGCCGATGCGGCTGCTCTTCATGACCGTGATCTGGCGCACCGCCGGATCGGTGAAGGCGTCGGCGATCCCGTTCTGGAATGGGAAGGCCCGGTAGCGCTTGCCGCTTTCCAACCGCGCGTGCTGGGCGGACCACTCCGACAGGCTCAGCCGCTTGCGCGGCTTCCACGTCTCGAACCACCGGGCGACCTGGGCGGCAACGACCGCCCCCTCGACCGGGAAGGGCTCAGACGTCGGTGGGTTCGTCGGGCTCTTCACCCCCATCCGCGTCCTCGCCGATCAGCGCCTCCACCCGCGTGGCGCTCAGGTCCTCCATGGCATCCTCGATCGCGGTGGCCACCCGCTCGCGCAGCCCGGCATCGGCCTTGGCCACGATGGCCGGCACCTTTGCCAGCCGCGACTTGCTCAGCTCGATCAGCCCGACCACCGCCAGCGTCACGGCCGAGACCGGCACGAGTTCGCCGCGGTCCTGGGCGTTCCTCGCCGCGATGCGGTCTGCCTGCTCCTTCGCGAGCCGGGCGCGCTGCTGGACGAGGTCCAGGTCCTCGGCATCGGCGGCATCCGACCGGCGCCCCGCTGCCTGCTCGCGCAGGTGGCGGATGTAGGCCAGCCGGTGAGCGTCGAGGTCAGCCTTGCCGCGCGCGGCGGCGGGGAACACGCCCTTCGTCCGCAGCTCGCGCACCGTGCGGTCGCTGATGTCGAGGTGCGCCGCGATCTCGGTGTCCGTCGCCATGAACCGGAACCCCCTCGCGCTGCCGTCGCACGATCCGGAACCCCTCCCGGCGTCGCTGAACGAGAAAAGGGCCTCCGGACGCACCGGAAGCCCCGCATTCATTGGTTCCGGCGCCAACCGGAACCGGAACCCCCTACCGAATTGCTTCGCCTAGCGATGCAACACGCTCTGCCCCACCGTAATTCCCCCGGACCGGGGAAGGACCCAACGGGGTGGGGGTGCTATACCCCACCGGCACGGTCCTGCGGTCGTTCAGGACGTATGCCGATGGACGGCGCTTCGGCGCTGGGCATGAGGCTCGGCAGGCCGTGTACCCAACCGGTCAGGCATGAATGCCAGGGCGGCGCGCTTCGGCTTTGCCATCGAGCCTTCGCCTTGAAGTGAAGGAGGCCAGAAATGGAAAGCCCCGCGCAGCGAGGCTGGCGGGGCTTCGGTCGCACTTATGGCGATGCAAGCAATCTAATCAGTTCGAAGCCTTCGTCAAGGCCCACCTAAGTGGCTATGGCCTTCGCCCCGAACCGAAGAGAAGATTGGGGGTGCAGTGATTGCGATGAGTGAACATGAACAAATCCCCCGGCACCTCCCTCTCCAGATCGATTGGGAGCGACAGCCTCAAGGATGTCTTGGCTACCAGTGGTGATATCGGTCTCAACGCCGCGGTGGATTCAGGTGCTCTAGATGGCGTCCCCGTTCTGAACGTGTTGACGGGCCTTTACAAGGCCCAGCGCGATGTGCGGCAGGTCCTGTATCAGCGCAAGATCGCTCGATTCTTAAAGGGCCTGGATTCGACGTCCGCTGCAGAAAGAGAGAAGTTCACGAATGATTTGGAGAAAAGCGGGAAGCTCGAGGAGTTTGGAGAAACTATACTTGAGCTGATCGACAAGAGCGATGAGGTCAGGAAGCCTCGCATTGTCGGCCGGATAATGGCCGCACATATCAGCGGGAGTATTTCCTATGAGCAGGCAATACGCGTTTCAACGATGATCAACCGCGTGTTTCTAGACGATTTGAACTTCCTGGCCAACTTTGTCTGGGGATTCCCATCCGACTTTGATCGGGAAATCGCTGCTTCACTAGCTGCCGCCGGCTTTTTGAGGTCGGACGGCACGGATCTCGGCGGCATCGGCGGCAGCTTATCGTCATCCAAAATCCGATATCGCCGAACGCGATACGGCGACATCGTCGTTGAATATGGCCTGGAATGGCAGAGCTGATCTACTTCACCCGCCACCAATCGGCGAGGAAGAGCAGCGCCTCGCGCACCATCCACGCCCGGCTCTGCGGTGACGGCTCGGCATAGATGATCACCATTCGCACCGCATTGGCGTGCTGCATGCTGCACTGGCGCTCCACCTGCGCCATCGCCTCCGAGTAGGCTTTGAAGGCGACGTGGGCAGCCTCCTCTTCCTCCTGGCTGAGCGTGCCGCCGCCCTTGCCGCCGCCAGGGTAACCGCCCGGCACGTCGATGCCCGGCACCGCGGCCTTCCACAGCGCGCCAAGCCTGGCCGCAGCCGCGCGCTGGCGGCGGCACCAGCCGTCGCCATAGCCATCCTCTCTGCGGAGAGGCTGATCCTCCACCCGCCCCATCGGGCGCGTGAATCGCCCAGTCACGTCCGCCGCGAGCGCAGTCAGGTAGAGCTCGTCCCGCTTCTCGTCGCTCATGACATAGGCGCCGCCGGCGGTGACGGTCCCCGCCGCCATGGTCAGACCCAACTCCCCGCCGCTCACTAGCGGCTTGGGCGCTTCCCTGTCGTAGCTCACCCCATCCCCCCTGCTGCGGTGACACCGTGCTTCTGCTCCAGCACCCGCAGCCGCATCGCCGCCATCGGCGCCATGGGTCCGCCCTGCGCCACGATCTTCCGGTACTCCACCGCCAGCAGCGCCGGCGCGACGAAACGGGGCGAGACGGGCCGCCCCTCCGATCCCGCCTCGAGGTCCTGGCGCTGCGCCGCCATGTTCGCCCGCCAGGCCGTCAACGTGGCCGCCACCGCAGCCACCTCGCCCTGAGGGCGCGGCGCGCGGCCGCTCGGCGCCGGCTCGGCGGGCAGCGGGGGCGCGGCGATGCGCTCCAGCGCGGCGATGCGGTCCCGGATGCTGCGCTCGATCGGCTCCAGCACGGCCAGCACGTCGCCGGCGGCGGGGAAGAAGCGGGTCTCGGCGTAGAGGGCACGACGGCTCTCATCGGTGAAGCACCCGGCCGGCAGGTGCCCGCAGTCCTGCGCGATAGCGCCGAACCGCATGGCGAAGGTGTCCTGATCCTGCGGATTGCGGCATCCGCGATTCACGCCCCCAAGCCACATCGCGAGCCGCTCACGGGTCACTGGCGCGAGAAGGGCGCGGAACTGCTCGGCCGCCCACTCGGCCTCCTCCCGCTGCGCCGTGCTGACGCTGCGGGGGTCGAAGTGCCGCAGGGCGCGGGCCTCGCGGTCCGGATCGGTCAGCCTGGCAACATCCAGCGCGAGGCTGCGGCTCATCGGCGGTTCGCGCAGCTCGGCACTCGACACCAGACGGGCGTCGGCCTGGACGGGAGTGAGAGCGTTCATCCGTTGACCACCTTCTCGAAAGCACCAGGGTCGAGCATCCAGGCGAGGTTGCTGGGCTTGCTTGGCCCGGGCGGGCCGGCCCCCGTCCCGGACACGCCGCGGCGGCGCCCAGCGACCTCGCGGCATCGGTTGTGGAAGGTGGCGGACCAGTCGAGCTTCGTGGCCTTCGTGCCAGGCAGCGCGCACCAGTAGTCGCGGAACTCCGCCGCCACCGCGTCAGGGTCGAGGCCCAGGCTGCGGGCGAACGCTCGATCGTCCTCGCTGGGCTGCCAGTTCGTCGGGAGGCGCGTGCCGCGCGCCGCGCCGACCGAGCGAAGCGAGGTCTCCTCTTCCCTCCTACCTCCTTCCTCCTTCCTCTGCGGAGGATTTCCCCGATCGGTCGGCGACGTGTCGGCGACTGGTCGCCGATCCGGCTCCGACGCGAAGGCGACAGGTGGCGGAGCGGTCGAAGGCCCGTCGTCGGCGGCCGGCTGATCGGTCACCGACAGGCCAACGAACGCCCGCAAATCGTCGGGGAGCGGGTGGACAGCCTTCGGCTTCTCGGGGCGCTGCCACTTCCGGAAGTTGCGGATCGCTCCGTACTTCCTCCCCGACACGTCGAACTGCCGGACCTGACCGCTCTCCGACAGCTCGGCGAGCAGGGCGGGCATGTCCACCGCGTCGGCGGGAAAGATCTGCATCTTCAGCCCGAGCGGCTTCCACTCGAACACGCCCTGGTCGTCCGCCACGTTGCGGAGGGCAATGGAGAGGAGGCGCGCCAGCGGTGAGCACGAGACGAAGTCCTCGTCCGTCCACTGGCCGGGGTGCATGCTGCGGATACGGGCCATCAGAGGTGGACCTTTCGGAGCGGAACGCCCTCCCCGCGCAGGAAAGCCTCCACGCCCTCGATGGTGGATGCGATCTCGACCGCGTGGCCGATCTCGCGCATCTCGCGGTGGAGGTTCAGCTGCTCGGACGAAGGCGTGCCAAAGCGCGGCCGCTTCATCTCCACCCAGACCGTCCGCCCGCCGGGCAGCAGGATCGCGAGATCCGGGAAGCCATCCAGCACGCCATCGGCCTTGCGGGCCGCGAAGTAGCGGGCCTTCCGCTCGCTGGACCAGTTCGGGTCCACCGCGGATTCGTTCGCCACGTGGTGAACCTTGGAGCCGGGCGGCAGGGTCAGGGCGAGCCACTCCAGCACGGAGCGCTGCACCTGGCGTTCCTTCGGCGTCAGGGCCCGCGCCACCGCGCGGCCGGCAGCCTTCGGCAAAGAGTGAAGGGTTGGGCAGGTCACCGGGGCGATCCCTCGCCGGCTAGGCGCGCCGCACGAATCGCCGCAGCGCCCTCACCGGCCACTCGCTGCACGTCCAGCATTTCGGCCTCGAGGCGCGCAGTGTCCTCCGCGCAGAGGTGCCCATCCGCCAAGCCCAGGGCGGCGGCCTGGACGACCTCGGCTGCCTCCTTCGCCACCGCCGCGACGTGCTGCATCGCCTCGCCGCTGCCCATCGTGGAGAGGCGCTCGATGCGATAGCCGCAGCGCCGTGCCACCTCCTCCAGCAGCTGCGGGTTGCCGGTCGCCTCGGTGAGGCAGATCAGCACGTCCAGCGGCATGAACTGGTCGTTGTTCAGGCTCTGGTAGGCGCCGAACTGCGTCTTGCCGACGCGGATCCCGTGGCAGGCCGCCGAGGCCTCCACACCGCCGGCATCCGCGATCAGGCCGCGGCTGAGGTGCTTCAGCTTCTTCTCAAGGTCAGAGAGCGGGCGGTCGCTCATGCGGAAGGGTTCCGTGTGACAGCGGTGCTGACGTGGGGGAGGCTGTCCGCATGCGATGCATTCGAGACAACCAGGGCGCCGGCGGCGCGGCAGGAGGCGGGCGGGATCATCGCCGTGCCCGGCGGCAGGCCGATCTGCGTGAGCAGCCGGTCCATGGCGTCGGGCCAGCGGTCCGGTCGGCCGTACTCGGCTGCGGTCATTCAGGCGGCCTCCTTGCCGGGGGTTGGACGTGCTCGCGGCGCCAGGTCGGGACCGCGACGCTTGGTGAGGAAGAACGAGGTGTTGCGCTCGCCGCGCAGCGCGGCCGCGGCGTGCTCCCGCAGAGCGTTCGGATCGACGCCGGCGGCATCGGCCACCAGCTCGCGAGCCTCTGCCCAGCGACCGGCACGGTCCGTGAGGAAGCGGATCGCCTCGTCCTGGCCCGCAGCGGGAGGTGCGTCGCCAGGAAGCCTGCCCGAGGCGGAACGAACCTGACCTCGGATCGCGTCCTGGATCGCCACGGCCAGCACAGCTGCCCAGAGAGCGCGGCAGCCGTCCCCGGCGACCACGCCGACGCCAGCCAGGCCGTAGAGGCCGCCCTCCATCGAGGGCATGGGCTTGGCGGGCATCAGCCCAGGACCGAAGCGATCGCTGCCTTGGCCGCCCAGATCGTGCCCCAGCCCGCCGCACTCATGACGGCGAAGCCCGCCTGCGCGATGCAGCACGGCACCCGGCCTTTTTGCTCAGATGCATTCGCGGCGAGTTCGCGATCCAGCGCAGCCTCGTCTAACTCAACCGAGGGCGCCGATCCCTCAATCTCCACCGGGGAGCTGAACGCAGCCGCGAGGTCGGGCCGCAGATCCGAGGCCGGGATACCCGTCTCTCTGGCCACGGCCTGGAGATACTTGCTGGGCACCTCCCTCCACATGGCGACGGCGGCTCGACTGAGGCCGAGCCTCGCCGCCACCCGGGCCATCAGGCCGCGCTTCGATCGGAGAAGGGTCATGCCGGACATGCGCTATGCTTAGCGCCACTGAGCAAGCAGCTTCAAGGCCTTTGTTCAGTGTGACTGAGCAAATGTCCTGGCAGGTTCCCACTATGGAACTGAGCGACTTTGTTAGGACTGAAAGGATAAAGAAGGGCTGGACCCAGCGGGTCCTAGCCAAGACCCTCGGCGTGTCTCCCAGCGCGGTCGCTCAGTGGGAACTCGGCACAACCAAGCCCAGCCCGGCCAACCTTATCGACCTTTGCAACGTGTTCGGCGTTTCGGCGCAGTCCTTCTTCGCGCCTGGGGCGCCCTACCATGGCCACGTTGTCCAAGACCCCGAAGAGCTCGCCTTGCTGGCGGACTGGCGGCGGCTTACTGGCCCGGAGCGCACGCTCTTTCGCCGCATGCTGAAAGGCGCCCTCCCCGCCGTTAACAGTGATGTGGACCAGCCGGAGCCTGCGCGGGAACGCAACTAGCTTACTGGTCGGCTCCAACTCCCCCACCTTCAACGCCACCTCCGAGAATCGCCGCCACCTCGGGCATTGTGCTTAGAACGAAAAGGGAACACCACAAGTTTTCTAGGATCGTGGTCACGCCTCACGTCGCCGCTCGGTAACGTCGGCGCGAAATTCTGCTCAGTGTCTCTTAACTTTCTGCTTGCGTCAGCGCCGCTGCTCAGCATAACTGAGCAGGCAAAGACGGAGCCTGTTGATGCACATCACCCCTTCCTCTGCTTGGCGTTCCGCCCTCCTCCGCGTCGTCCAAGTTGATGACAGTGGCGCCGAGATAGCCGGTCCGGTCACCATCGATGCCGGCACCTACGCCGACGCCCACGCCGGCTCAATCGCCACGAGCGTGATTCGCGGGCTGATCGCCGGCATTCACCCCTTCATCTCAGTCGGTGGCGGTGTGCTGCCGATTCAGCGGGTGAGCCTAGCGCCCTCCGCTGCGCCGGACTGCTGCGCGGCCGCCTCCTTCGCCAGCGTCGGGCAGGAGCCGCAGATCACTCTGCCGCGCTGGCTCGCCGTCGAGGCTGTGAACCACCTCTGCACCCTCCGCGAGGATGCGGAAGTGAAGGTTCACATCGCGGCCCAGCGCCGAGAGGAAGCCGTCGCGGAGGTGGCCGAGGCGCAGGACGCCCTCGCCCTCGCCAATGAGCGCCGGAACGAACTGCAGACCGTCCGGGACCGCCTCATGGCACACCTGCAGGCGGGAGCCTGAGCGATGGCCGCCGTCCCCGCCACAGACTTCGGCCGCCAGCCTCTGGCCCGCCCAGCACCGCGCCCCCTCGCTGTGCCCAGAGCCTCCCGCGCCGCGGCCTTCTTCACCTCGTTGGTCGCGCCCGGTGCGGAGCAGCTCTCCATCCGGCAGGCCGCGATCCTCTGCCATGTCGTGGCCGCGCCTGGCTCGCTGACCGGCCGGGATGTCGGGGCGGCCGTTGGCGTCGGGCACGCCACGGTGACGCGCGCCTTCGACCAGCTCGAGCGCATGGGCCTCGCGGAGCGCCGTCCGCATCCGAAGGATCAAAGGAAGATCGTCGCCGAGCCCACACCGACCGGCTGCGCATGGGTGGCGATCGCTCTTGCCGCGATCGGGAGGGCCTGATCCATGGCCATCGCCCACGGCCCCACCCTCCGCGCCACCGCCATTGACGGCCGCGAGCAGGGCTCCATCGCCTTCGGCAGCGCCCGCGACTGGCGGTCCACGCTCTCGGATGAGGAGGTGGCCCGCGCCTCCGCCGGTGGCCGCTCCTACTTCGAGGACCGGGGCAGCACCTGGCGGCTGGAGCTCCACCGCGCCGCCCAGCCCGCCGCCCAGAGGGCAGCTTGATGCAGCGCACGCCGTGGCCCCGCGGGGCCCTGATCATCGCCGGCCTCTCCGTCAGCTTCTGGCTCATCGCGGGCGGCATCTACGCCGCCGCGCGCGGCGACACGCTGCCGGCCACCTCCGCCTCCGAGACCCTGGAGACCATTGCCATGGCAGCTCAGCGCCCGGGCCGCGACCCCGCCGCCATGCTCGCCAGCATCGCCGAGACGCTCGGCACCACCGCCCCGCTCTCCGACCAGGGCCGCCTGCAGCTCGGCGCCGCGCTGGCCGACTTCGCGAAGATCCGCGGCGGCCTCCTGCCCTTCGCCGATCAGCAGCACGCCTCGGCGCTCTTCATCAACCGCCTCGCCGCGCATGGCCTGGTGCTGCGGGAGGCGGGCCGGTGAGCGGCGGCCGGCTCCGGAAGGCCTGGAGGCTGACCACGGTAGACGACAAGCCTTGGTCGCAGGGGCAGATCATCTACGCCCCCACCCGCTCGAAGGCGCGGGCGCAGCAACTCTCGGGCGCGCTGGAATGCGGCTGGGACGCTCGCAGTTTCTTCCGGCACATCCGCGTGCGCCGCGCGCCTGAGTGCGACGTGCGCCTGCCGTCGCGGCATCCGGTGGCGGATACGCTCACCCCGGACCAGCTCGACACGGTGCTGCACGCCTACGGCGGCACGGGCCGAAAGGCGGGCTACCGGGACCACTTCTGCACCCACCCCGGCGACCTGGACCTGCTGCGCCTCGCATGGGTGGAGGGGCTGTTCAAGGGGCCGTTCTCCAGCAGCGCGTTCGGCGAACGCTACGCCGACGGCACGCCCGAGCAGGCCTTCTTCTACCTCACCGACCGCGGGAAGGCGGTCGCCCTCTCCTGCCAACCGGAGTATCCGACACATGCCTGATGGGACGATCCATGCCGAGGGCATGGCCGCTGAGGAGACGCGCGTCTCCACCGCGGCGCAGTCCGGTGCCGTGGTGCTGGCCGGTCACCTTCTCGCCGCGGCGAAGGTGGCGCGCGCCGCCACCATGAGGAAGGGCACGATCCCCGTGCTGACCCACCTCCGGGTGGAGGCGGACGGCGGCTCGGTCCGGATCCAGGGCACCGACATGGAGCGGCACGCCGCCACCGCGGCGCCGGCCCAGGGCAGCCTGCCGCCCACGACCGTCTCGGCCTCCGTGCTGGTGGACCTCCTCTCGCGGCTGCCCGCCGAGGCCGAGGTGCAACTGGAGCAGCGCGGGGCGGACAAGGAGTTGGGGCGGCTGGTGCTGCGGGCACCGAGGCTGACTGTCCGGGCGCTTGCCTACCCGCCTGAAGACTTCCCCGCGGCGCAGGACTGGAAGGTGAGGTCCACCTTCTCGATACCAGTGCCGTCGCTGCGCCGGCTCTTCACGCTGCCCGCGCACGCCATCAGCACCGAGGAGACGCGCTTCTACCTCAACGGGCTCTACCTCCACATCGCCACCGCGCCCGAGGTGAGGCTCTGCACCGTTGCGACGGACGGACACCGCCTCGCGCTGGCGGAGGAGCCGTTGCCGTCCGGGGCCGAGGAGATGCCCAGCATCATCGTGCCGCGCCACACGGTGGCGATGATCCGCGGCCTTCTGACCCAGCGCGCCACCGGGCATGTGCGGGTCGAGGTCTCCGATCAGGCGATCCGGTTCAGCACCCCGGCCTGGACCGTCACGTCGAAGGCCATCGATGGCACCTTCCCGGACTGGCAGCGGGTGGTTCCGCACATCGACCAGGCCCGCCACCGCCTGAAGGTGCCGGACCCGCGCGGCTTCATCCGCCTGCTCGAGGCGGCCGGCTGCATCGCTACCGAGCGCTCCCGCCCCGTGCGGTTCGAGCGCCGCCGGAAGGACGCCACGGTCTGGGTCACGATGCGGAGCCCGGACGAGGGCGAGGCCGAGCTGCAGATCCCCCACGATGTGGCGTCCTGGGACGGCGACGGCGTGGAGACCGAGGTCGGCTTCCAGCTCCGCTACCTGCGCGACCTGGCCCAGGCCGTGCCGGGCGGGCTGACCTTCCACATCCAGGACGGCTCCGCGCCGATGCGCGCCGAGTTCCCGGCCGGCCTGGGCGTCCTCATGCCGATGAGGGTCTGAACGCCATGGATCAGCTGCCGCTGGACCTGCTCACCGGGTCCGAGGACATGGTGACCGCCTCCCGCCCATGGCCGGAGGAGTGCACGCCCGCGCTGCGGCGGGTGCTGGAGAAGGCGCGGTCGTGCGGCTGTGTGCGCCGCGCCGGGATCTACGCGGACCGGCCGCAGGAGGACGCCGCCAAGGAGCCGGGCTTCGACTGGCAGACGCCGATCGACCGCTGCGTGGCGCTCGGTTGGCTCAACGCCGGCGAGGCCTTCAACACCTACGTGCTGACGGCGCAGGGCAGCGCGCAGCTGGCCAAGGCCGCCGATGACGTTGGAGGCGCCCCATGAGGCTGGCCGAAGCCCTGGCCTGGATGGGCGCCCTGGCCCTCATCATCGCCGCCCCGCTGATCTTCGGGGCGACCTTCATCCAGCTGCAGGAAGGCGCCCGCGCGCTGCTGCGAGGTGCGCTGTGAGGTTCGGATCCGTCTGTTCCGGCATCGAGGCCGCCTCCGTCGCCTGGGAGCCGCTCGGCTACCGCGCCTCCTTCCTGTCGGAAATCGCGACCTTCCCCCGCGCCGTCCTGGCGCACCACTACCCGCGCGTGCCGCTGCGGGGCGACTTCACGGAGATCCAGGCCGGTGAGCATGCTCCAATCGACCTTCTTGTTGGAGGAACCCCTTGTCAGTCGTTCTCCGTCGCCGGGCTGCGGGGAGGCTTGGCCGACGAGCGCGGAAACCTGGCCCTCGAATATCTGCGACTGGCTGATCGACTGCGCCCCCGCTGGGTGGCGTGGGAGAACGTCCCCGGCGTCCTGTCCAGCGTCAGCCACGCCGCGCCCGATCCGTGTGCGCCGCCGCCACCGCTGGATCTGGGACGCGACGGTGCAGAGCTGGAGACTGAAGACGAGTACGGCGCAGAAGAGCTCCACGCCTTCCACTGCTTCCTCGCCGGACTTTCAGAGCTCGGGTATGGGTTCGCATACCGGGTTCTTGACGCTCAGCACTTCGGCTTGGCCCAGCGACGGGCGCGCGTGTTCGTTGTCGGATATCTTGGAGACTGGCGACGTGCCGCCTCGGTTCTACTTGAGCCCGCGAGCCTGCGCGGGGATCCTGCGCCGCGCCGTGAAGCGGGGGAAAGAACTTCCCCGACCCTTAGCGCTCGCACTTCAGCAGGTGGCGGCCTCGGCACCGACCACGACATCAACGGAGGGCTGATCGGACCGGATATCGCGGCGACCCTGCGCGTGCCGTCTCATGGCGCGACGTGGCGCGGTGATGGCTGCGACAACCTCGTGGCAGCTGACACGGCCCGCTGTCTCACGGCGAAGCGCGGCTACCGCAGCGACGGCGAGAGCGAAACCTTCGTTGCCACCACCTTGAGGGCTTGGGCTGGTAGTCGTGGGGTGGAAAGTGACTACACCGACACACTGATCCCATTCGACACGACGCAGATCACCAGCCCCTTGAACCGCAGCAATCCCAAAGGCGGAGATCCGTGCCATCCACTGGCCGCGGGCATGCACCCGCCCGCCGTCGCCTTCGATATCCACGGCGTACCGGCGGCACGGGGCGCGAGCACGACGGAAGTGCACACCGCATTGCGGGCCCGCCCGCCGGGCACCAGTGAGGCCAGCACCACCACCGTCCTTAACACTGGCGCTGCGATCCGCCGCCTCACCCCACGCGAGTGCGAGCGCCTTCAGGGCTTCCCCGACGACTACACCCGGATCCCCGTCCAGCGCCTCCCATCCGAGCCGCGCGGCAAGCACTTCCGCGACTACCCCGACCACTACGAGCGGAATGCCGACGGCAGCTGGACCCGCTTCGCCGCCGACGGGCCTCGGTATCAGGCGCTCGGCAACTCCATGGCCGTCCCCGTCATGCGGTGGATCGGCGCCCGCATCCAGCAGGAGGACAACCGCTGATGAGCGACACCCTGCCCAGCACCCGCAGCAAGGCCGAGATCCGCGCCGACGAGATCGTGGCCGAGTACGAGGCCTGCACCTCCTTCGAGGACGTGCGGCGGACCATGCGCCGCGCCCAGGAATCGATGGATGCCCTGGCGCAGCTGCCGGACACCCGACACTGGAAGCGCGCCGGCGCTGCCCGGGCCGAAGCCTGGCAGCGGTACGCCCCGACGCCGGAGGTGACGCCATGAGGGGGAATGCCCGCCCGCCGGTGCCGCGGCCGCCAGCGCCGGTCCGCCACCCGGACGTGCCCCAGGTTGTCCGCTGGGACGGCCTGGTCCCGGCCGAGCACCGCGGCGCCTTCGCCCACAAGATCACCTCCCAGTTCGGCAGGCCGATGGCCGCGCGCTGGTGCCCCGACATGATCGCGGCCGCGGGCGGCTACTGGTGGGTGGAGGGGCAGCAGGGCGGCCTCTCGCCCAGCCAGGTCTCCGCCAACGGCTGGGCCTATGGCGGGCCGCTGCTCGATCAGGCCCACCGGGACCTGGACGCACGGGTGGAGCGGGCCGCGCATCGGCTATTCAGCGCGGTGCAGGCGTTCCGTGGGCTGCCGATGCTGAAGGGGCTGATCCGCCTGCGCCGCGCGCCGGAGTTCGCCGCGCTGGCCGATACCTGGGCGGACCTGAAGCTCGCGAAGGATGCCCGCGCCATCGCCGGGCACTCGCCCGTCACCGAGATCGAGACCAGCGCTGCCGGCGCCGGCGAAGAGGGAGCCGCGCCATGTGCATGATCGACATTGGCGAGCGCGCCGACGCCAGCATTAGTCATGCCCGCAAGGCCCGCAAGGCGCATCGCTGCTGCGAATGCTTCCGGAGGATTGCCGCCGGGGAACACTACCACGTCGAGAAAATACTTTTCGACGGACGGTGGGACACCTTCCGCACCTGCTCCCAGTGCCGCGTAGCCCAGCTATGGCTAGCTGAGAACTGCGGCGGCTACGTCTTTGAGTGCGCCCGCGAGGAGATGCTGGAGCACGCGCGCGAGTACAGACCCCTCGCGTTCGGGCTGTACCGCGTGGCCGTGGGCATGCGACGCGGGTGGCGCCGCTTCGGGCGCGACGAGATCATGTCGCCTCCCAAGATGCCCGGCAGCATCGCGAGTGTAGTCGAACCCCGCGCCGCGCTAGGCCGCCACGCATGAGCGCCGCCGAGAGCGATGAACTGCTGCGCCTCGCTGAGCGGGTTGAGGCGCTGACGGGAGCGGACGCGCGCTTGGAGGCGGAGATCGACTGTGCCGTCCGGCACCCTCATCTGCGGCCCGCAGAGCCGACCGACTTCGATGGCCAGTACGGCTACAGCCCCGGCAATATTAAGACCGAGCATGGCTTCCTCATGTCGAGCAACTACACCTCCAGCCTGGACGCCGCGCGATCGCTGCTGCTGCCCGATCACTGGATGAGGGCGGAAGGCGTCGGCGCCGCTTGGTATGTCCTCGTGCATCCGACTTGGGATCACGGCCTCGAGTGGGCGCCGACCTATGCTGCCGAAGCGCAGACGTTGGAACTCGCCCTAACCGCCGCCGCCCTCCGCGCCCGAGCAGGCCAGCGCCGAGAGGGGAGCGGGTGATGGCCGTAGCACTGCATGAGGCTGAGCTCTACGCCCGCCTGGACGCCGCCATCGCGGCCGCCGGGGGCAGCCAGGATGCCTGGGCCCGCGCCGCCGGCCTGCCCGCTTCCTACGTGTCGGAGGTGCGCGGCGGGAAGCGCCCCTTCAGCGCCCGTCTGCTGGCGGCCCTGCGCGTCCGTCGCGTCGTCTCCTTCGAGGACATGGGCGAGGCTGGGGACGCCAGCGCCCCAGGCGCCCTGGTGGCGGCGCTGACCGCGAAAGACCGGCAGACGCTGCTGTGGCTCCGGCAGGACGGCACGCCGCGGAAGAGGACCGAGGCGGATCCGAGCGGGTGGCGGCCGCTGCGGGAGGACCTGAAGCGGCTGCAGGCCATGCGCCTGGCCGTGGACGGGCTGGACGGGTGGACCGCCACCGACGCGGGGCAGGAGACGCGCGCGGCGCTGGTGGAGAAGGAGGGTGACGCCCCATGAGCATGATGGGTGACCCGAGCCGCTTCGCGCCGGCGCCGCCGATGGTGACGCTCGATCGGCTGCTGAAGCTGGAGCAGGTGATCGAGATGACCGGCTTGTCGTGCTCCACCATCTACAAGTGGCAGTCCGAGGGGCGCTTCCCCCGCGCCGTGTTGCTCGGCTCACGTGCCGCGCGCTGGGTACAGTCTGAGATCAGCGCGTGGGTGCACGAGCAGCGGACGGAGGGGAAGCGCGCGTCGATCCGGCCCAAGCCGGACGCGCCCGATCTGTCGACGCCACCGGGTATGCCGCAAGCTCAGCGACGTGGACGCGGCCGCCCACGGAAGGCATGATCCGCACCGGCACAGCGCCGACGCTCCAACTTCCTGCCAGCGTCGGCGCGACCGGGTATAATACCGGGTACGAGCGCGGATTAGGGCCGAACGCCCCGCAGAGATAACAGGCACTTAGACCCGGCGGATATTCGGATGGTCCAGCAAGGGCCGGCCGCTGGTGGTCAACTCGCAGTCGGCGGACAACAACGTCGTCGCCGGCGTGATGCTGCCCACGGGGAACGGCAACGCGGTCGAGGTCATCGACGGCGGCCTGGTCCTGATGGGCTGCGACATCTACGGCGGGATCTACCTCTACGACAACGCGGACAACCTGCAGATCCTGGGCTGCGACATGCGGGTCGCCGCCGTGACGGGCCAGAGCGTTGCGGCGATCCAGAAGGCGCAGATCTCCGGCAGCCGCATGAGCAACGCGGTGGGCGTGGCGCGGACCATCGGCGGGCAGGCGGAGCTGGCGGCCATCTCCTCCTCCGGCCTCATCGAGACCCGTCTCTCGGCCCGCGCCGACGGCGTGGTGGCGGTGCACCGGCGCAACGCCTCCTCCGGCGCCATGCTGCGCCTGCACGGCAACGCGGACACGGCGGCCGGGGCCATCAGCGTGGCGGGGACGGATATCTATGTCGCGGGCGATCCGGCGCTGAACCCGAACCCGAACTACATCTTCGGCAATTCCGGCATGACGCAGCCGCTGACGCTGCGGCTGCGCCGCCTCTCGGCCAGCCCGGCCGCGAACGACCGCATCTTCGCGCTGGAGGGCACGGGCCTCAACAGTGCCGCGGCGGAGGTGACCTATGGGCGCGTGGCGACGGTGGCCGAGGGCGTGACGGCGGGGGCGGAGGCCGGCGCGCTGGTGTTCGAGACGCGCGCCGGCGGCGCGATCGCGGAGCGGATGCGGATCGCCTCCTCCGGCGCGGTGACGCTGGCCGGGCCGCTGACCCTGGCCGCCGACCCGTCGCTGCCCCTGCAGGCCGCGACGAAAGGCTACGTGGATGCCAGCTACGTCTCCCGTGCCATGCCGAGCGTCGTCACGGCCGCCGCCACCGCGCTGGGCTTCGGCGCGCACAATGCGCGCATGGTGATCGCCAATCCCGGCACCACCCTCTCCCTGGACTGGTCCGCCACGGGCAACGGCTTCGCCTGCATGGTGGTGAACCGGACGGGCGCGAACCTCGCGATCGCACTTACCGGCTTCTCCGCGGGCATTGTGAACCCGGACGGCTACACGAAGGTCCGGGCCGGGGCCGTGGCGAGCCTGCTGGTCTACACGCCGGATGGCGGGACGACGCGGCTCTGCCAGCTGACCGGAGGGGGGGCCGCCTGATGATCGGATCCACCGGGGTCCTGCACAGCTACGACCAGGGCGGGCCGGCCGGGATCGCTTCCCCCAACGCGCTCGTCTCGGCGGGCAGCCTTGCGTCCGGGGTCACCTTCGCGCGCGCCTCGTCCGGCCTCCTCCTGGGAACGGACGGGGCATCCTGGCAATCGGCGGCCGCCGACGCGCCGCGCTTCCAGGGCGCATCGCGCCGCCTGCTGCTTGAGGGAGCACGGACGAACTCCAATCCGAACTCCCGCTTCGAGGGCGCGCAGAACGGCTCCGGCAATTACGGCACGGGGTGGACGGCCTTCGACCCCGCCACGCCGACGGCCGGCCTGTCCCGGACCTGCCTCGGCAACACGACGATGTTCGGCCTGCCGGGTGTCCTGGTGCAGATCGCCGGCACCACGACCGCGGCGGCAGTGATGGGATTCCAGCTGAACGCACCCATCAACGCCAATCCGGGAGACCTGTGGACGACGAGCATCCATGGCGCGATGGCATCGAGTTCGGGCGCGGCCGGGCAGGCGAGCTTGAGCACATACATCCGCCCGAAGGACGCATCCTTCGCTGACACACAGGGAGGCATCCTGCGCAGCGTGCCGGTTGCGCTGGCGGTTGGGGCACTGGCGCGGGCCATCCACTCCAGTCCCGCCCTGGCCGCCGGCACGAACCGGTTCCAGAGCGGGTTCAGCATCAGCTACCCGGCCGGGGTCACAGTGAACGACACCGTCTTCCTGGCGTGCCACCAGCCGGAGTTGGGGGCCTTCGCGTCGTCGCCCGTCCTCTCCCCGGCCGGCACCATCGCGGCCAGCACGCGCGCGGCGGACGTGGCGGGCTTCGCCCTGTCCGGCGCCGCGGCGGCGCAGGGCACGCTCGTCGGCACCTTCCTGCTGCCGCAGGCCGCCCCGGCCGGCGCCGACCAGGGCCTGCTGACGCTGGACGACGGGACGGCGGGCAACCGCATCGGCCTCCGCAACGCCGCGGGCGGCCTGGCAATCGTCCCTGTGCGCGCCGCCTCAGGGGTGGAGACGGTGGGGGGCACGGCCGGCACCGTATCGGCCGGCACGTCCTTCAAGGCCGCGCTTGCCTGGGATGCGGGCGGCATCGTGGCCTGCGTGGCGGGCGGCGCGGTGCAGTCGCTGCCGGGCGCGCCGCCGGCCCTTACCCGCATCCTCTTCGGGCAGGGCCGGGGTGATCTCGCCTCGCTGCTGTTCGGCGAGATCGGCCCACTCAACCTCCATTCCACGCGCCTGGCGGATTCAAGCCTGCAGGCGCTCACCTCCGGCTGAGGATCGCAGAATGACCGACTACCTGGACCTGCGCTGGCACGGGCCGGCGCGGAGGATGAATGCCGCCCTGGCGGCCCTGCCGCCGGCGGCCGTGCAGGCCGGCCCGCGCGTGCTGGACGGCATCGCCTACGTGCTCCGGCGAGAGAGCGAGGCGCGGCCCCTGCCGGATGGGTTGGAGGTGACCGGCGCCGAGCTCTCGGCCGCCATCGTCGGCGTGATCGCGTGACGGCCGGGGCCGTGCGCCCGGCCGGGCCGCGGCCCTCTACCAGGCCCATCGCGCGGGGACGGCGCGGCGCCGCCGCCCCATCCTGCTCGCCGGCCGGCCCCGCCCGGCGGGCACCCACCCTTTCCCCTAGCGGAGAACCCCCATGTCCGACCTGACCGACTACGCCCGCAACCTGCTGGCCCGGGCCGTCTGCGCCCGCGCCCCGGGCCTTCCTTCTGCCGTCTACGCCGCCCTGGGCACCGCGGGCACGGCCGCGGCGGGGCTGACCGGGGAGCCGGTAGGCAACGGCTACGCCCGCCAGCGCGTGACCTTCACCGGCACCGGCGCCCAGAGCAACGCGGAGGCGCTGCGCTTTGTCTTCTCCGCCAGCACCGGCACGCTGGGCTATGTGGGACTCTATGACGCGGCCACGGGCGGGAACCCGCTTCTCGTCTCCCCGCTCAACACGGCCGTCGCCGTGACCGGCGCGGGGACGGTGACGATCGCGGCCAGCGGCCTTGTCGTGAACCCGACCTGAGGGGAGCAGGGGGAGAGCCTGCGCCCTCCCCCGCTTCTTGACGCTTTCATGAAGATCACCCGCCCGGGGCTTTCGTGTGCTGGGCAAGGTCCCATGATGCGGCGCCTTTTCCGTGGGCGCTTCCTCCGCGGGCCGCGTCAGGGGTGAAGACGACGTCTTGGATCTGATTGCCACCCTTCTCGGCGGCCTCGGGCTTTTCCTGGCCGGGGTGCGCGGGCTTGGCGCCGCGCTGCAGGGGATGGCCGGGCGGCGGCTCCGCAAGGCCGTCGCGCGCGCCACGCGCGGGGGGCTGAGCGCGGCCCTGACGGGCGCGGCGCTGGGCGCGCTGACGCAATCCTCCAACGCCGTCACCTTCGTCGCCGCCTCCATGGTGCAGGCGGGGCTGCTGCCGCTGGCGCGCGCCCTGCCCGTGGTGGCCTGGTGCAATCTGGGCACGGTGGTGCTGGTGCTCGCCGCCTCGCTGGACCTGCGGCTGGCGGCGCTGTGGCTGATCGGCGTCGCGGGCTGCGCCGCCACCTTCGGGCGCGGGGGCGGCGGGCGGTGGAAGGCGGCGCTGGAGGCGGCCTTCCAGCTCGGGCTGCTCTTCCTCGGCCTCGTCATCCTGAAATCCGGCGCCGCCCCGCTGCGCGAGGCTGGGGCGCTGCGCGATGCCATGGAACTGGCCGGCCACGCGCTGCTGCCGCCCTTCCTGCTGGGCACGGTCGTCGCCCTCGTCGCGCAATCCTCCTCCACCATCACCATCCTCGCCATCGCGCTCGCGGAAGTGGGGCTGCTGGATGGTGCCCAGGCCGGGATGGCCGTGTGCGGCGCCTCCCTCGGCTCCGGCCTTTCCGTCCTGCTGCTCGCGGGCGGGCTGCGCGGGGCGGCGCGGCGGCTGGCCACCTTCCAGGCGCTGTTCAAGGCGGCCGGGGCGGCGCTTCTCGCCATTCCCTTCGTCGTCTGGCACGTCGGGCCGGGGCTGCCCGTGCCCTTCGCGGAGATGGACCTGCCGCACCGGCTCGGCCTTCTCTTCGTCGCGCTGCAACTCGTGCCGGCGCTGCTCCTGCCGCTCATCAACCCCTACCTGCCGAAGTTGCTCGAGCGCCTCTCGCCCACCACGCCGGAGGAGACCCTTTCCCAGTCGAAATTCCTCTACGATCAGGCGCTGGACGACGTACCGACGGCGCTGGACCTTGCCGGGCAGGAGCAGGCGCGGCTTTTCGGCCGCCTGCCCTGGTTGCTGGACGGGGTGCGGGAGGAAGGGCGGGGCGGGGCGGACCGCGCCACCGTCTCGGCGGCGGGCGAGGCGGTGGAGCGGCGGATCGCGGCTTTCCTGGCGGAGGCGCTGGCGCGCTGCCCGCGCGAGGAGCTGGGCCGCGCCGTGGCGCTGCAGAACCTGAACGGCGTGCTGGCCCCGCTGCGCGAGGCGTCCGACGAGCTGGCCGCGGCGCTGGAAACGGCGGCGCGGCGCGACGCCGGCGATCCCGTGCACGCGCTGGCCACGCCGCTGGCAGAGGCGCTGCACCTGCTGCTGACGGAGACGCACGAGGCCGCGCTCTCCGGCGATGCGACCGATGCGGGAACCCTGGCAGAGCTTGCGGCGGACCGCTCCGCGATGATGGACGGGCTGCGGCGCCGCATCGCCCGCGCCGGGGCCGACTTGCCGCCGGAAGGGGTGGACCTGCTCTTCCGCGTCACCGCGCTGTTCGAGCGCGCGGTGTGGCTGATCCGGCGCGCCGCCCTCCTCCTGCCGCCCACGCGCGGCGGCTGGGCAGTGCCGGCCGAGGCTGAGGAGGCCGCCTAGCGCCAGTCCCGGCTTGAGGGAAAGGCGGGGTTGCGCGGGTTCGGGCGATGGTCGATGCCGCGCGTCACCTCGTCCGCGCGGGCCATGGGCATGCGCGCGGCGCCTAGGCGATGCAGCCCGTCCAGAAGATCGGAGCGGTCCTCGAGACGTCGGCCGAGGATGTGCACGATCGGCACCGCGGCCTCCTCGTGGCGCTCGATCCGGCCTTCCACCAATAGCAGGCGCGCGGCCACCACGGCGGCGCGGTGGGCGGCGATGGTGTCCTTCTGAAGAACCAGGTTCACCGTGCCGAACTCGTCCTCCAGCGTGAAGAAGACCACGCCTTTCGCGCTGCCCGGGCGCTGGCGCACCAGCACCAGCCCGGCGAAGCGGATAGACTGCCCCTGGCGCGCGGCGGCCACGGCCCGGCTGTCGCGCAGGCGCAACTCCTCCAGCGCGGGGCGCAGCAGGGCCAGCGGATGGGCGCGGAGCGTCAGGCCGGTGGCGCCGATGTCCAGCACCGTTTCCTCCCCGCTCGTCTCGGCGGGCAGGCGCGGCGCCGCCTCGGCCGCGGCGAAGAGCGGAAGGGGTGCCATGTCCCTGGCGGATGCGGCGCGCTCCACGGCTGCCGCCTCCCACAGCGCGCGGCGGCGGTCCAGGCCCAGGCCGCGGAAGGCGTCGGCCTGGGCCAGGGCTTCCAGCGCCGGGCGGTGCAGCCCGGCGGCGGCCAGGGCGGCGGGGGTGGCGCGCCCGCGCAGGGCGATGGCCTTGTTCGCATCCTCCTTCGACAAGCCGGAGACCAGGCGCAGGCCAAGGCGCAGCGCCCATCCCTCCCCTTCCCTCTCCAGCGTGCAATCCCACTCGCTGACGGTGACGTCCGGCGGGCGCACCGCCACGCCGTGCTCCCGCGCATCGCGCACGATCTGGGCGGGCGCGTAGAAGCCCATGGGCTGGCTGTTCAGCAGCGCGGCCGCGAAGACGGCGGGGTGGTGGCACTTGATCCAGGCGGAGACGTAGACGAGCTGCGCGAAGGAGGCGGCGTGGCTCTCGGGGAAGCCGTAGCCGCCGAAGCCACGGATCTGCTCGAAGCAGCGATGCGCGAAGTCCGGCTCGTAGCCGCGCGCGATCATGCCCCCCTCGAATTCCTCCCGGAAGGTGTCCAGCTTCCCGTCGTGCTTGAAGGAAGCCATGGAGCGGCGCAGTTCGTCCGCGCGGGAGGGCGTGAAGCCCGCGGCGACGATCGCCATCTCCATCGCCTGCTCCTGGAAGAGCGGCACGCCGAGGGTTTTTTCCAGCACGGCCTTCAGTTCCGGCTTCGCGTATTCCGGCTTCTCGATCCCCGCGCGCCGGCGGAGGTAGGGATGCACCATGTCGCCCTGGATCGGGCCGGGGCGCACGATCGCCACCTCGATGACGAGGTCGTAGTACTGCCTCGGCCGCATGCGCGGCAGCATGTTCATCTGCGCACGGCTCTCCACCTGGAACACGCCGATGGAATCGCCGCGCGAGAGCATCGCGTAGGTGGCGGGGTCGTCCTGCGGCACCGTGTAGAGCTGAAGGCGCTCCCCCGTGCATCCCTCCAGCAGATCGAAGGCCCGCTTGAGGCAGGAGAGCATCCCCAGCCCCAGCACATCCACCTTCAGCATCTCCAGCACGGCGATGTCGTCCTTGTCCCACTCCACCGTGTGGCGGTCCTCCATCGCCGCCTTCCGCACGATGGCGAGTTCCGTCAGCTTCCCGCGCGCGATGACGAAGCCGCCGACATGGGTCGCCAGGTGGCGGGGGAAGCCGTGCAGCTCCTCCGCCAGGTCCAACGCCATGCCGAGGCGCGGATCGGCCTTCGGGTTCAGCCCGGCCTCGCGCGCCACGTCGCGCAGCCCGTCCATCCCGTCGTGCCAGGAGGCCTTGGCGAGGCGGCCGGTGATGTCCTCGGACAACCCCATCACCTTGCCCACCTCCCGCACGGCGCTGCGGGTGCGGTAGCGGATGAGGGTGGCGGTGATCGCGGCGCGGTCGCGGCCGTAGCGCTCGTAGATGTGCTGGATCACCTCCTCGCGCCGCTCGTGCTCGAAGTCGATGTCGATGTCCGGCGGCTCGCCGCGCGCGTCGCTCAGGAAGCGCGCGAAGAGGAGGCGGTGGTGGTCGGGATTCACCGAGGTGATGCCGAGCGCGTAGCACACCGCCGAGTTCGCCGCCGATCCGCGCCCCTGGCAGAGGATGCCCTTCGAGTCCGCGAAGCGGACGATCTCGTGCACCGTCAGGAAGTAGGGCGCGTAGCCGAGGCGCGCGATCAGCGCCATCTCCTCCGCGATCTGCGCCGCCACCTTGGGCGATGCGCCATCCGGCCAGCGCACCCGCACCGCCTCCGCCACGCGGCGCTCCAGCGTTTCCTGCGCGGTCAGGCCGGGCTCGACGATCTCCTCGGGGTACTCGTAGGTCAGGTCGCGCTTCAGGTCGAAGCGGCAGGCCGCCACCACGCGCAACGTCGCGTCCACGGCCTCCCCGAAGCCCTCGAACAGGCGGCGCATCTCCGCCTCGGGCTTCAGGTGCGCCTCCGCATTGGGCTGGGCGTGCAGGCCCAGCGCGTCCACCGTGGTGCCCAGGCGGATGGCGGCCAGCACATCCGCCAGGCGGCGGCGGGATGCGACGTGCATCCGCGCCCCGCCCGCCGCCAGCAGCGGGGCGCGCGCCGATCCCGCCATGCCGGAGAGCAGCCGCAGGCGCCGCCGGTCGTCGCCGGCAAAGCGGTGATGCGCAGCGAGGAAGAGCGGCAGGGCGAGCCGGCGGCGCATCGCCTCCGCGTCCCGGCGCAGGCGGTGTGCGAAGGACTCGTCCGGCTCATCGGGCGGGATGGCGGCCATCACCTGCCCCTCGGCCGCGGCGATCAGCGCGTCCCGCGCCGGGCGGCCATCATCCGCGGGCATCCGGGCGGCGGAGAGCATGGCGGAGAGCCGTGCGTAGGCGGCGGCGTCCGTGGGCCAGACGAGGTATTCCGCCCCATCCTCCAGCGCCACGCGGCAGCCCGGAACGAAGCGGATCTCGCGGTCCCCCTTCACCTCCGGGTCCAGCCAGCTCGCCGCCATGCCGCGCACCAGCCCGGCGAAGGAGTTGCGGTCCGCGATCCCGATCGCCGCGTGCCCCAGCACCTTTGCCGCCGTTACCAACTCCGAGGGATGGGACGCGCCTTCCAGGAAGGTGAAGTTGGACATGGCGCCCAGCTCGGCGAAGCCGCTCACGGCAGCAGGCCGTGCAGGAACCAGCGCGCCGAGCCCGGCCCGCCCGAGCGGCAGACCCAGAGGCGGCGGCCATCGGGCATCTCCACCCGGTAATAGTCCCGCACCGTCCGGTCAGGCCGGTCCCGCCACCATTCCGGCTCCAGCCGCTCCGGCCCCTCGGCGTTGCGCACGGCCACCCACCTGCCGCGCCAGCGGATCCGGACGGGCGGGTCGTCCGGCAGAAGAGCCATCGCCTCCAGCTGCTCCGGCCGGCGCAGCAGGCGCAGGGGGCGGGGGCGGGCCGACCAGCTCCCCACGGGCGCGACGGCGGCCAGCGGGTCCACCCGCTCCACCGCCCGCTCCGGCCAGTGGCTCTCGCGCGGGCGCAGGCGCCAAGCGGGCAGGCGCTGCAGCACGCGGTCCAGCAGGGCGGCCAGGGCGGCCTCCGCGTCCTCTCCGCCGAGCCCGGCCTGGGCGGCGGCCAGGGGCTCCGTGTCCTCCGCCATCAGGGTGATGCGGTCGAAGCCGAAGCCCGGGGCCAGCCGCTCCAGCCTCGGCCCTAGAAGGCGGAGGAGGTGGCCCGGATCGCGGCTGGCCAGGCCCGTGCCGATCGCCTGCTCCTGCACCCCGCCATCCGTGCGATGGGCGCGCAGCACCAGCCGGCGCAGCCCCCGCCCCTCCTCGGCCAGCCCCGCGCAGAGCCGGCCCAGCAGGTGCTCCACGGCGTGGTCGATGGCCGTGCGGGTGATGAGAGGCTCCTCGAAGTCGAGGGCGGCCTGCCTGTCCGGCAGGGGGCGAATGCTGCGGAAGGGCTCCGGGGCGGCGCCCGTGGCACGGTCCAGGGCCAGGGAGAGGCCCGCCCCGAATCGCCGGGCCAGGGGCGCGCGGGGCTGGGCCAGCACGTCGCCGATCCGGTGCAGGCCCAGCCGCTGCAGCCCGATGATGGTCTTCGCCTCCAGCGGCAGGGCGTGGAGCGGCAGCTCGGCCAGGGCTGCCGCCTCCATGCCCGCGGGAACCCGTCCCTCCACCCCGCAACGGGCCAGGGCCATGGCGGCCGAGGCCGTGCCCGCGACCGCGGCCCGTGCGGCGTGGCCCAGCCGGGCCAGGCCCGCCACCGCGCGGCGCATCGTCCGGTCCTCGCCGCCGGTGAGGGCATCCGTCCCGGCGATGTTCACCAGCAGCCCATCGGGCGGGTCCGGTGCCGCCAGCGGGGCGATTCGCAGGGCCCAGAGGGCGAGCTCCTGGAGTCGCGCCGCCGCCGTTTCCGGCGCCTCCGGATGGGCGGCCACGGTGGGGGCCGCGGCATGGGCATCTCCCAGCGCCTGGCCGGGCCGCACCCCCAGCCCCATGGCCGCCGAATCGGCCGCCACGACCAGCCGTCGATTCCCTTCCATGCGCCAGGCGAGGACGGGGCCGGGCACCCGCAGGACCTCCGTGGCCAGCCAGGGCAGGTGCAGCGCAAGGATGCGCGACTCCGGCTGCGGGCCATGCCCCTCCGCGGCCGGCCGCCCGGGCGTAGCGGCGTGCAGGGCCAGGCGCAGCCTTGGCGGCTGGCAGGCACGGCGCCTCACGCGCGCCTCGTCTCAGGAGAGGCGGAGATCCAACGGCGCGCCGGGAGAACCGAATCGGGGATCATGTTCCCCAAATGTTCTCTTCGGCGCCCGGGCTGGCAAGAGCGGTTCCTGCGCTCTCGCGGGCCCTGGTGGGTCAGCTGTGGGTGGGGGTGGTCCCGTCAGAACCAAAGGCGGCCATGGCGGCCGAGAAGCGCGCGCGCATCCGGATGGCGTCCATCGGGGCGCCGCTGATCGGTGCCTCGGCCAGGCAGCGCTCCAGTTCCGTACGGAGCGAGCGCAGCGCATCCGCCCGGAGTTCCGCGGGCATGCGGGAGAGAATCCGGTCCAACGCCTCGGTCACGGCATTTTCCAGAGCATCTTCGGACGCATCTACGGACTGGATGGACGAAGTTCGTTCCAAGCGCGCTCTCCTCTCACGCCATGCGTGTGCTGGCTGCAACGCAGTGCCAAGCTAGCAGGATCACTGCGACATCCACCACAACATGGTGAGAAGCAATGCAAAAAGGGCTCACCCTTAGCGTTACTGGATCCCGCTTTCCCCGCTCTGTTCTCTCTCCCATTCCGCCCCCAGCCGAATTAATCTACATTTGGTTGCGGCCCGTAACCGCCGCCCACGCTGCAAATCATGGAAGCTGTCATGAGCGAGAGGGGTTCTTCCATCCCGGTCTGGTCGGCGGTGCCTTCCGGCCCAAAACGGCCCGATGAGGGCGTGCTGTCCGCGATCAGCGAGCTGGCTGATCACGCGAGGGCCTACCGCCTCAGTCAGGTTGACGACGTGTTGACGGAACTTCTGGCCCTTCTCTATACCGAACAGGACCGCGCACCGGCTTTCGGCGCTTCTCACCTCTCCTGGAGCGCTCCGTTCCCCGACGGAACCTGATCCCACACGGGGTCTTGCCCGCTCGCCCCGTTCCCGATCGCCGTCGGTCCGGCCCTGAACCGGATCGATGCGGGGCGTAGGGGGTCCCTCATGCAGCCGGCGCCGGCGCAGCGTGACATTCCCGGGAAATCGGGGCCGAGCCGCCATGTGCGCAGGAACCCTGGCGGTCGCACACCTGCCCCGTGCGAGTGGCCCCGTGCGAGGCTGACAACTCATTTTCGGATGGTGGCAAATTCCCGGGCAGGAGTGATGGCCGGGGATGGTGCTGCCAGAGAGGATTGAACTCTCGACCTCTCCCTTACCAAGGGAGTGCTCTACCACTGAGCTACGGCAGCGTACCGAACCGGGCTGGGCCCGCGGGCGAGGCGCTACCTAGCCGCTGCGCCCGCGCCGTGCAACCCTTGCCGTGCGTGCGGACCTTGACGCCGCATCCCCTTCGCCGATTGGTTCCCGGCCATGGACGAGCCCATGAACGAGAGCGAGAGCGACAACACTCCCGGCTCCCCCGCCCCGACCCCGCGCCCCGCGCCGTCGGAGCGCGAGCGGCGCCTGGCGGCCGCGCTGCGGGAGAACCTGAAGCGCCGTAAGGCCCAGTCGCGCGAAAGGGCACAGCCCTCCTCCCCGCCCGAGGAGCAGGAATAGTCACCCGGTTGCCGCCCCGCGGCCCAGGGGCTATCCCGCCCGGCACCTTTGCCCGATCTTCCGGCGCCCGATCCTCCGGGGCGCCGGCCCAAGGACTCCCATCATGCCCATCATGCCCGACCACTGGATCCGTCGCATGGCGGCGGAGCACGGCATGATCGAGCCCTTCGTGGAGGCCCAGCGCCGCCAGGGGGTGATCTCCTACGGCCTCTCCTCCTACGGCTACGACGCCCGGGCCGCCGGCGAGTTCAAGATCTTCACGAACGTGGACAACGCGATCGTCGATCCGAAGGACTTCTCGGAGGAGGGCTTCGTCACCCGCACGGGCGAGACCTGCATCGTGCCCCCCAACTCCTTCGTGCTGACCCACACGGTGGAGTACTTCCGCATCCCCCGGGACGTGCTGGTGATCTGCCTCGGCAAGTCCACCTATGCCCGCTGCGGCCTGATCGTGAACGTCACCCCGCTGGAACCGGAGTGGGAGGGGCAGGTGACGATCGAGATCAGCAACACCACCCCCCTGCCCGCCCGCATCTACGCGAATGAGGGGATCTGCCAGTTCCTCTTCCTGAAGGGAGAGGGGGCGCCGGACGTGTCCTACGCGGACCGGGCCGGGAAATACATGCGCCAGCGCGGCGTGGCTCTGCCGCGGCTGTAAGGGGAAAGACCATGGACCGCATCCGTCTCCGCGGCGGCCGGCCGCTCAAGGGCACCATCCCCGTCGGGGGCGCGAAGAACGCCGCGCTGCCGCTGATGGCCGCCGCCCTCCTCACCGATGGCCCCCTGGTGCTGACCAATGCCCCGGCGCTGGACGATACCCGCACCATGGCCGGGCTGCTGGAGCAGCACGGGCTGAAGGCGGAGCACGACACCAAGGCCCGCACCATGTCCCTCTCCGGGGCGGCCACCAACCTCGTCGCGCCCTATGACCTGGTGCGGAAGATGCGGGCCTCCGTCCTCGTCCTCGGCCCGCTGGTGGCCCGCTACGGGGAGGCGAAGGTCTCGTTGCCCGGCGGCTGCGCCATCGGCACGCGCCCGGTGGACCTCCACCTCAAGGGGCTGGAGCAGATGGGCGCCACCATCGACCTGGACGCGGGCTACATGCACGCCCACGCCCCCGGCGGCCTGAAGGGCGCCAAGATCTACTTCAACCAGGTCTCCGTCGGCGCCACCGAGAACCTGCTGATGGCAGCCACCCTCGCCGACGGCATGACGGAGCTGGTGAACGCGGCCCGCGAGCCGGAGATCGACGACCTGGCCACCTGCCTCGTCGCCATGGGCGCGAAGATCGAGGGCATCGGCACGGACCGGCTACGGATCGAGGGGGTAAAGAGCCTGCACGGCGCCACCCACGCCATCGTGCCCGACCGGATCGAGGCCGGCTCCTTCGCCTGCGCCGTCGGCGTGACGGGGGGCGAGGTGCTGCTCCAGGGCGCCCGGATGGAGCATCTGGGCGCGGTGGCCCGCGTGCTGCGGGAGGCCGGGGTGGAGCTGGAGGAGGTGCCGCCCAACGGCTCGGCCGGCGGAGTGATGGTCCGCCGCACCTCCGGCCTGCGCGGCGTGGACGTGATGACGGAGCCCTTCCCGGGCTTCGCCACTGACATGCAGGCCCAGTTCATGGCCCTGATGGCGGTGGCCGAGGGCGCCTCCATGATCACGGAGACGATCTTCGAGAACCGCTTCATGCACGTGCCGGAGATGAACCGCATGGGCGCCCGCATCAACGTGCAGGGGCGCTCCGCCATCGTCCGCGGCGTCTCCCGCCTCTCCGGCGCGCCCGTGATGGCGACCGACCTGCGCGCCTCCATCTCCCTCATCCTGGCCGGGCTGGCCGCGGGGGGCGAGACGATCGTGAACCGCGTCTATCACCTGGACCGGGGCTACGAGCGGCTGGAAGCCAAGCTGGCGGCAGTGGGCGCCGACATCGAGCGCATTCCCGGCTAACTCAAGAATCCTTCACTCGACCGCCACGGAGGCGGTGCTAGTCTCCCCCATGGACCTCCCGATCACCTCCCCTTCCCTTCCCGGCACCGCCGGCACCTCCGACCTCATCCTGGCGCTCCCCAAGGGCCGCATCCTCAAGGAGGTGCAGCCCCTCCTGGCCCGTGCCGGGCTGGTCCCCGGCGGCGACTTCCACGACGAGGACAGCCGCCACCTCCGCTTCCCCACGAACCATCCCGGGCTGGACGTGGTGCGGGTGCGCCCCTTCGACGTAGCGACCTTCGTCGCCCATGGCGGGGCCCAGATCGGTGTCTGCGGCGCGGACGTGCTGATGGAGTTTGACTATCCGGAGATCTACGCCCCGCTGGACCTGGGCATCGGCCGCTGCCGCGTCAGCGTGGCCGGCCCGGCGGACGACCCGATCGCCGATGAGGCCGCCCGCTGGTCCCGCGTGACGGTGGCCTCGAAGTACCCGGGCATTGCCCGCCGCCACTTCGCCGCCCGCGGCGTGCAGGCGGAGGTGGTGCACTTGAACGGGGCTATGGAGCTGGCCCCTTCCCTCGGCCTCGCCCGCCTCATCGTGGACCTCGTGCAGACCGGCTCCACCCTGAAGGCCAACGGGCTGGTGGAGCGCGAGGTGATCGCGCAGGTCACCTCCCGCCTCATCATCAATCGCACGGCGCTGAAGACGGAGCCGGAGCGGATCGGCGCCTGGCTGGCGCGCTTCCGGGAAGCCCTGACCGCATCATGAAGAGACTGGATACGCGCGATCCCGGCTTCCCCGCCGATTTCGACGCGCTGCTGGACACGGCCCGCGACACCACCGCCCGGGTGGACGGGGCCGTGGCCGAGATCATCGGCCGCATCCGGGCCGAGGGCGACGCCGCCCTGCTGGATCTGACCGCCCGGTACGACCGCTGGGCGCCGAAGGACGCCGCCGCCCTGCGCGTGACGGCGGCGGAGATCGAGGCCGCCACCGCCTCCATCGAGCCCGGCCTGATGGCCGCGCTGGACACGGCGGCGACGCGGATCGAGACCTTCCACCGTGCCCAGATGCCGCAGGACGTGACCGTGCCGGACCCGGCCGGGCTGACGCTGGGCATGCGCTGGGGCGCGGTGGACGCGGCCGGGCTCTACGTGCCCGGCGGGAAGGCGGCCTATCCCTCCTCCGTGCTGATGAACGCCATCCCCGCCCGCGTGGCGGGGGTGCCGCGCGTGGCGGTGGCGGTGCCGACGCCGGACGGGGAGATCAACCCGCTGGTGCTCGCCGCCTGCGCCCGCGCGGGGGTGACGGAGGTGTGGCGCATCGGCGGCGCCCAGGCCGTGGCGGCGCTGGCCTGGGGCACGGCGAGCATCGCTCCCGTGGACAAGATCACGGGGCCCGGCAACGCCTATGTCGCCGAGGCCAAGCGGCAGGTCTTCGGCCGGGTGGGCATCGATTCCATCGCAGGCCCCTCCGAGGTGGTGGTGCTGGCCGATGGCGCCCAGGACCCGGCCCGGGTGGCGATGGACCTGATGGCCCAGGCCGAGCACGACGAGGCCGCGCAATCCATCCTGATCACTGATAGCCCCGAGTTGGCCGATGCCGTGCCCGGCGCGGTGGAGGCGGCGCTGGCCACCCTGCCCCGCGCGGCCATCGCCGGCGAATCCTGGCGTCGCCACGGCGCGGTGATCCTGGTGCGGGACTGGGCGGAGGGCGCGGCGCTGGTGGACCGGCTGGCGCCGGAGCATCTGCAGGTGATGACCGCCGATCCTGCGGCCCTGTTCGGCCGCATCCGCCACGCCGGCGCCGCCTTCCTGGGCCCCTGGTGCCCGGAGGCGCTGGGGGACTACGTGGCCGGGCCGAACCACGTGCTGCCCACCGGGCGCACGGCGCGCTTCGCCTCCGGCCTCTCGGTCTTCGACTTCCTCAAGCGCACCACCTGGATCGCGGCCGAGGAAGCGGGGCTGCGCGCCACCGGCCCTGCCGCCGTGGCCCTGGCCCGGGCGGAAGGGCTGGACGCCCATGCCCGCAGCATCGCGGAGCGCATCGGGCTCTGAAGAGGTGAGGCTCCCGCGCATCGCGGGGCCTCCATTCCGCCCGCGGATGGTTGCTTTCCTTGACCCTGGCGGCGCGGGGCATCATGTTCCCGCTGCTCAGCCCCATCTAGCGCGGCCCGATCGCGGGTCCGCGCCTGTTCGCGTGCCGGGCCGGACGCGCAACCGCGCTGCCCGATGATCCAGCGCCGCCCTAACCCATCGCGGGGCTGCGGCGCCCCCGCCCAGATGCCCCGCGACAGAAAAGGATACGCATGTCGAAGGAAGACATGATCGAGTTCAGCGGCCAGGTGGTGGAGTTGCTGCCCAACGCCATGTTCCGCGTGAAGCTGGACAACGAGCACATGGTCCTGGCCCACACCAGCGGGAAGATGCGCAAGAACCGCATCCGCGTGCTGGCCGGGGACCGCGTGAACGTGGAGATGACCCCCTACGACCTGACCAAGGGCCGGATCACCTTCCGCTTCAAGTAAGGCCACCGATTGTGAGTTCGGACGTGGCGTTGGAGAGCGCCCCGAAGGCCGGGGAGGCCCCGCGCCCGCCCCTGGTGCTGGCGAGCGCCAGCCCGCGCCGCCTGGACCTGCTGGCCCGGCTGGGCATCCTGCCCGACAGCGTGGACCCCGCCGACATCGACGAGACGCCCCGCAAGGCCGAGTTGCCGCGCCAGCTGGCCGGCCGGCTTTCCCGCGCCAAGGCCGAGGCCGTGGCCGCCCGCAGCCCGGGCGCGCTGGTGCTGGCGGCCGACACGGTGGTGGGGGTGGGGCGCCGGATCCTCGGCAAGCCCGCCGATGCCGCCGAGGCGCGGCGTTTCCTCGAATTCCTCTCCGGCCGCCGGCATCGCGTGACCACGGGCGTCGCGCTCGTCACGCCCGATGGCGCGGTGCGGACCCGGCTGGTCGAGACCACCCTCGCCTTCCAGCGCCTGACAGATGCCCAGATGGACGACTACGTCGCCTCGGGCGAGTGGGAGGGCAAGGCGGGGGGCTATGCCATCCACCAGCGGGCGGAGGTTTTCGTCCGCTTCCTCTCCGGCAGCCATTCCAACGTGGTTGGGCTGCCGCTCTTCGAGACCGCGCAGCTGCTGCGCGGCGTGGGGTGGCTGCGGCCCTGAATGGCTGAACCTTCCATCCTCGTCTCCACCTCCCCCGGCGAGCGCCGCGCGGCGCTGTGGCGGGACGGGCGGCTGGAGGCGGCTTTCATTGAGCGACCGGCCCATCCGGACGGGGTGGGCGACCTGCATCTCTGCCGCATCACCGCGCGCGTGCCCGCGCTCTCCGGCGTTTTCGTCGCGTTGGAGGGTGGGGAAAGCGGCTTCCTGCCCGACGCGCAGGGCGGGGAACGGGTCTCCGAGGGCGACATGCTGCCCCTGCGCGTGACGCGCGCGGCGCAGGGCGGCAAGGGGCCTCGGCTCTCCGCCACCGGCATCCCCGCGGACCTGCCCCGGAGCGGCCCGCTGCGCCTCCTGCAACGCGGGCCCGACGCGGCCCTGCGGCTGGCGGCCGCGCACCCGGCCGCCGCCCTGGCGACCGATTCCCCCGCGGAGGCCGCCCGGCTGCGCGCGGTGCTGGACCCGGCGCGGGTGCGGCTGTTGTCCCGCCCGGCTTTCGACGAGGCCGTGGAGGCGGAGTTCGACCTTCTCGCCTCGCCCGAGGTGCCCCTGCCGGGTGGCGGGCGGCTGCTGGTCCACCCCACCCCGGCCCTGACGGCGCTGGACGTGGATACGGGCGCCGCCGCGGGCCGCGATTCCGGCGCCCATCGCGCGGTGAACGCCGCCGCCCTGGCCGAGGCGGCCCGGCAAATTCGCCTGCGCCATCTGGCCGGGCCCATCCTGCTGGACCTGGCGGGCGGCACCGCGAAGTCCCGCGCGGTGCTGCTGCCGGCGCTGAAGAGCGCGGCCGGGGCGGACCCGCTGCTGCGCGTGGTGGGGCTGACGGGGCTTGGGCTGATGGAGATGGTGCGCACGCGCATCCATCCCCCGCTGCACGAGGTGCTGGGCTTCCCGCCCCATCCGCTGACGCTCGGCCTTGCGGCGCTGCGGCGCGCGGCGCGCGAGGCGGCATCCCGCCCGGGTGCCGCCCTGGCACTGCGGGCCCACCCCCGCGTAATCGGGGCGCTGCGGGGGGAGCCGGGTGCCCTGGAAGCCTTCGCCACCGCGGCTGCCCACCCTATCTCCCTTCACCCCGAACCGGCCCTGTTGCCGGGCGACGAAGTGGTCGAGGAGGTGCGACCCCATGCCAAATGAACCATCACCCGCCTGCCCGATCTGCGGCCGGCCATCCCAGCCCGCCACCCGCCCCTTCTGCTCCCCGCGCTGCCGTGCCGTGGATCTCGGGCGCTGGCTGGGCGAGACCTATGCCGTGCCGGGCGAGCCGGAGAGGCCGGACGATCCCGAGGCGGAATAAGCGGAGACGCCCTGGACAGGGACCGAAGCATCGTTTATCCCCCGCCTCCTCAACCGGCGGTGAGAACCGCTGCTGGGCCCAGGTAGCTCAGTTGGTAGAGCATGCGACTGAAAATCGCAGTGTCGGTGGTTCGATTCCGCCCCTGGGCACCATTCCCTTTTCATCCATCTGGATGCCTCCCAAGAGCCTGAACGGCATGGAGATTTCCGGGGTTCGATAGCCCTCACCCCGGACGTATGGCAGGTGGTCTGAGAAGACCAGTTTGAGCACCGCGCGGCGATCCTCAATCCGATCCGAATGCCATAGCAAACAAGGGTTTGCGAGGAACCCGAACGCGGTTCGATAAGTCTCGCCGAAGCTTTTAAGCGGCTTGCCGCAGTTAGCGATCCGCTCCTGCATCAGGGCCTTCTGCGTCTCCAGCTCCTTGATCCGCTTCTCATAGGCCGCGATCACGGACGCGCTCGACGCATCCACGATGCGGTCCAGCAGCTGCGTCACCTTCCGCTCCACTTCCCGCATCTCCTTCTGCAAGGAGCCGCTTTGGATACGGGCGCTGGCCAGCTTCGCGTCCCATAGGTCGCGGAACATCTGGAAGGCCAGATTGTAGAGCCCCTCGGACGGCCTCAGCGCGCAGAGCAGCGCTTCGAACTCGCCTTCGATGACCTCCTTGCGGATCGACTTACGGCTGACCGGGCAGCCGCGTGTATCGCAGAGGTAGTACGGGTAGCGGGCGCTCCGCCCTTTGGACCAGCAGGCGGTCAGCGGCTCGCCGCAATGGCCGCAGGTGACGAACCCGCGCAGCGAGAAGTCGTCGCTCAAGTCCTGGCGGGCTGGCACCTTGGGCGCGCCGCCATTGCGGCGCTCCTGGATCGCCTGCCAGGAGGCCAGGCTGATCAGCGGCTCATGCTTGGCAGGAACCAGGTTCAGGCCCCAGTCCTCATAGGTGATGTAGCCCGCATAGGCAGGTCGAGAGAACATCTCGTTGACCCGCTCGACATGGACCTCGTTGTTCGAGTTGCGCGGATAGGCGGGCTGCGCTTCCAGAAAGCGCTTCACCTCGCTCGGCGTCTCGAACCGGCCCGAGGCATAGCCTTCCAGGGCTTCCGCGACGAGGGAGGCCAGAGGCTCGTCGCGGACCAGCATCTTGCCGTGCCCGGCGACCCGCTCGTAGCGGTAGCCGATCGGCGCGCGCGTAACCCAGTAGCCGTTCATCGCCCGCGCCCGCATCCGGTTCTTGGTCTGCTCGGCATTCTTCTGGCGCTGGTGCTGGGAAACAGACGCCAACAGGTTCTCGACCAGGATCGAGTCCGAGTCCTCGCCGAACTCGATCGACGGGCTTTCCAGCTTGCCGCCCGCCTCGCGCAGGAGGTCGCGCAGATCCCAATGCCCGCGAATGTCGCGGGCGAAGCGGCTGATATCGTCGATGATGACCACGCAGCCCCGGCGCTTGCGCAATGAGGCCAGCATCGCCTTCATAGCCGGGCGGTCGGCGCTGCCGCCGCTGGCATCGTCCCGGAACACCTCAACGACCTCATAGGCCTTGTAGGTGGCGTACTCGCGGCAGCGGGCTTCCTGGCTGCGCAGGCCGTCGCCCTCGCGCACCTGCTTGGTGCCCGACACGCGGCAGTAGATGACAGCCTTTTGCAGCTCAGACTTCTTCATGGTCTTAGCGGCGCTCCTTTCGATCGCCTCCGGCCTGCCCGGCAAAGGCATGGGTCAGGCTCTTGTTGTTTGTGTCTTGGACCGGCTCTGACGCTAGCACGGCATCGTCTGCCGCCTGGCCGTTCAGCAGCTTGCTATCCCCAGCTTTCCGGCAGAGCTGGGCCGGATCATCGCCAAAGGCGCGATCGACGAAGCTGCGCATGATCTGCCATACCGCCTGGAGAAGTTCAGCCTTGCGCACCTCAGACAAATCCAGATGCGCGACATGCTGGCTATAATGGCTTAGGTCCGGCGAGGCCGGAGGCATCACGGCTGGAATTGCCGTTTCGGGAAAGTCGGTGTTCGTATTCATCGCAACGCCTCCTTTCTCGCTATGGCAAACGATGAGGAAACATCTTAGACCATCAGCGCAGTCTTAACAAGAATATTTTCCTATTATGGTTTTCTCTCGCGGTCTGATAGCTGATTGCAGGTCCACCTGAGGCGGTGCCGCAGCTGGCGCGTTGGTCGAGACAATCTCGTTGGCGCGAGATTTCCAGCGTCCATCCGCCTCAGAAGAAGCTGGTTGAGACCGTCTGACCCGCTGTTTGCTGGATGGTCGGGGTGCTCATAGTCATACATGCTAAAGGGCTGATTCAGCGAGGAACTTGCACTCATAGCGCTATAACTCCTGCTTCCGACAGCAGGGTGTGGCATGCCTGAACAGGAGTCAACTCAAAAGTTCTAACTCTTGAGTTCAGCCCGCTTGCTCCGGCTCTGCCGCATCCTTGCGCGGTCCCAAGCTTTCACCTCCTCAGGCTTGGGCTGGTCTAGAGTCGGCGTGATGCGGTCATATCTTTCTTTCAAAGTGGGCAGATTAATCGACGCACGCCCGTACTTCTTCTCCCAGTTTCTCAAGGCCATCTCAGCTTTAGGATCAATGCGCCGAAGATCGGCTCGTGTGAATTCTCCTGTAAGCCAGTCTTTATAGACTCTCTCAATGAAAACCGGGGCACTCTCAGATTTATCTGCGCGCTCAGCATAGGTTTCGTCGTTCGGCGGCTTCTCCGGCACAAGCGGCGCAATTTCCGCTGTAGGCACAGCGCCGGAAGCAATTTCCTTGTAAGCATGAAGCAGCTCTTCCAAATGCCCGCGATGGATTACCTTTCCAAGTAGCTCCAAGGTCTCGTCGCCGAGCTTTCCTAATTCGTCTGCAAGGTACTGAACAATAGCCATACTACGGGCCGCTTCTCTCTGCCCGGCAGGCTCGCGACGTTGAATCCACTCGCGCGAAGATTGCTTTTCTTTTTCTATAAGCCCTTGCGCGACCAATTGATTATATTGCGCAAGAGGAATTTGCACAACTTCAACCGTAGGCTCGGATCGAGGTTCCGCGTCAGCGGTGCCCGCCTCCTTATCTTTGATCCTAGTTGGCATGAGATACCTTCAGCGGCTTAGCCATCGGCCGTTCCGAATTCTAGCTTTAGAGCACGTTAGTGCTGCGATCCGAATATCCCTCTCACACAAGCTCTAATTGCACCTTCCGCCCAACAATCGCCGCCGCCCGCTGCAATGTCTCAAGCGTCACGTTGCCATCGTTGGGGTCTAGCACCCGGTCCACCTGCGTCCGGCTCGTGTGCATCAGCTCAGCCAGCTTGCGCTTGCTCAGGCCACGCTCCTTCATGGCCTCGCCCAGTTGGAAGGCGATGACTTCTTTGATCGCCTTGCCCTGGAACTCGGCCAGCAGCCCTTCGCCTTCCAAAAAGCTGTCGAGCGAACTTCCCTTGTGCTTGTTTTCAGCCATTCTCAATCTCCTTCATCCGCTTGCGCGCCAGTTTCAACTCATCGTCCGGGGTCTTCTGCGTCTTCTTGATAAACCCATGCAGCGCGTAAAGGTCGCCGCCGTGGAAGCAGATCATCACGCGTGAGATGGTCCCATTCGGCAACGAGGTCCGCACTTCCCACAGACCGCCGCTCATGGAACGGCACAGCGGCATCCCAACCGGCCAGCGATACTGCACCCGCTGGAGGTCGAGCCCGACTGCGCGCCGCGCATCTTCCGGCAGCTCCTTGAGCCAGTCCCTGACAGGCTCGTTGCCCCCATCAGTGCGGTAGAAATACAGGTCGATCTTGGGTGGCGTCGCCGGGCTCATCTGCACCTTTTATGATGCCATTGCACCATATAATGTGCCATAGGTCAAGGACGTTGCTCTGACCGATGCCCTCAGACAAGGCACGAAGCCTGGAGACCCCGACCATGTTTGCCCGAAAGCGCGCGAAGCAGCCTGGCCTGTCCATGCGCAACCTGTTCGCCATGGCTGCCATAGCCGGGCTCTTTGCCGGTCGCGGTCTTCAGAAATTCCAGGATGAAGGACAGAGCATCGACCAGGCGATCGCGTCGGCAAGCGACCTCGCTTTCAAGACCGCCGAAGCCATGATGGCGCATGTCGGGGATGACGAGCCTGACGTACCGATGACACCCGGCAAGGAGGGTTTCGCAACGGCGGCCCTGACCGGCCTTTTGGCTGGCGGCGGCGTCCACATGCTCTTTGAGGGGGGCTACAGCGAAGACGAAGTAAAGGAATGTCTGGCCGACCTGAGCTTCCTCTTGGGCCGCGAGATGGACCGTCGCACCAAACTCTCCTGACCGGCGCATCCCCCCATCGCTGACTGCAAGATGTGCGCGGTAATACCGCGCAATCTTGGCAAGGGGGCCGCTGCGCGCCCCCGTTGCATCCCCCAAGCCCAACGTCTGGCCGTTGGATAGCCAGTCAGAGAGCCTTCGTGCTCCCCGACACCCCATGACCAAGGAGCGTGCCTGCCCCTTTGGATACCCAGCCTCTCCCGAGGGGCCAACCCTGCGCGGATTGGATACCGCCAGCGCTTCCCCCGCTGGACCACGACCAAGGGAGACTTCGCTCTCCCCTGGACCCCATCGACTACAAAGCAATCAACTCACCGGCAGGGAAAGGTGAGCCCACCGGGAAACAATCCATGTTTGATCGCGTCATCCATCAGCGATCCTTTCAATAGGATGTTAAACGACTAATCAGCTCTAGCCGCAACAGTCCTACTCTGATTGCGTTCACCATCGTGAACAGACCGTATTCCTTTTACTCCGATGCGAAGAGGCCCAAAGACGGCCTCGAATTGGGCGAGAGCTGCTCGCCTCACGAGCAACGCTTGGCCGCGCCCGAACGCCTCGACGTCGTATGTATCCGGGTCATCGGTGCCGTCCACCCATCGCACTGTCCTCGCAGCGACGCGTCCTGAGCTATCCAGCACATCGAGGAGATTAGAAGGGGATCGTTTCCAACCCAGGTCTCTTAAGGCGAATGGACAGAGCGTGATCACTGCATCACTAATGTCGCCAAAGTAGGGTTGCCAAAGTTTTGAAAAACCAACGCTCTCCTCGGCTCTGTAAGTCGGCGAGGGAACATCGATTGAGTATAACCGCGGAATTGGTGAGAGGTCTTCATCCATATCGTCCAGCGATACCGAAATAGGAACAGAGAACCGCGCAGAGTCGAAACTGGCTCGGTGCGCCCGATACTTAACATAGCGCTCCTCGGCAACAATTAGCCAATCTTCAACGACAGGAACAAACAAGCATTCTTCAGCTTCTTCCAGCCACAGGTGGCCATCAATGCCTCCGTACTGCTTTCTCGGAATTGTCGGCCAACGGACCCATTCTGGACTCCGGCTTGGTTCTGGAGGAGGTGGCTTGATTGAAGGGGCACTGAGTTCGCTCCAAAGAAGCTGAAGTGCGCCCGCATCTATACAATCTGCAGCGACCAGTTCTCCTACAATTTTGGAAAGACCCCGTCGCTCTGCCATTGGCATCAATCGCCGCCAGGGAAACTTCAATTCAAGCCTCTTGAGTGTGGCTGTCACATCTGCTTCAGCCTCGGGGCCAAAAACATGCCGGCCACCTTCTCGCTGCATGAATACAGCACACCTGCGGCGCAGTAATCCAACATCAAATTCGGACGCCCGCGACAACATATGAAATGCCGTTGGAGCCGTCGTGGTCCACGTCCACGGATCATCAGACCACATGGGACGGGTAACCGCCGTCAGCCCTGGCGGCGCATCGAAGTTGTCCTCGCGTCCGGTTTCCTCAAATTTAATGGAGTAGTATGGTGGCAGGGCTTCTTTCACGGAAGTTGCGTGCCCTCCTAAACTCTCAACAACGATCTTGGCCTGGGTTGATACTACATAGTCAGTACTAGCCATGTGACGCTCGGCGAACTCAAAGATTATATGCCGTACCGTCGACACATCGCGTGCCCGCCGGGCAAGACAGATAGCCTCTCGCAGGCCCTCCTCATGCTCCTCCAAACGCAAGAGAAGATGCTGAAAGCAAACCGCCCCATTCGGGTCACGTGCGATAGCGAGCGCAGCTCCTCTAGCATGGTGAGTGAGTTCTGGACAATTGAAACAAAGCGCGCGGCCGATCAGAAAAGCCAACATCTGATCCGAATCATTTACATTCTCGTCCGCACTAACAACCTTTGAAAGGCGATACTCACGATAGTGCCGTAGGTGCTCAATGGTCTCAGTCCACAGGTCGCCGAATGGCAATGTCACCGAGATAGATTCCATAACCTGATCTAAATTCAGGAAGAGCGACGTGCCGCTTGTTTGTCCCGCTGCAAGCTCATCTATCAGTGTATCAAATCCGCTTTCCCGTCCGCTTTCACCGAACAACTCCACCCGAAGCTGTTGCAAGCTGATTTTTTGGCCACCCATAAAGGTGGACCAGTGCCCCGAGAATGCAGCCCGCTCCGCAAGGCCAAAGAGTTCAGTTGCGCGCCTGCGATTTCCTTCTGACAGATTTCGTCGAGCACAGGCTATAAGGAACCGAGCATCGTGCACCAATATCGGACGCTGCAGGATGAACGCCTCTATTTCGACCAAGCTGGCGAATTGAACTAAGGCCTCTGCGGCACGCGCGTAACTATAATCAACGCGCTCTGAATACGAGGATTCGCCACTGCCCTCGAGAAGCAGCTCCTGCAGAGACTGCGACGAAAATTCCTTTGTATAGTCCTGGCTTGTTTCCGACCCAGTCGTTCTACCCCTGACCTGCTCCAACCGCGCTTCTGCTTGTGCGAGTGCAGTGTTCACCGCTACGTCGTCAGGAATGGCAGCAGCGACATCGCTAAGAATTAGGGCTCGCGAGGTTGGAGGCGCCCAAGTCATCACCGCTTCAACAAGACGATGGATCACCTCAGGCCGAATCGTGGTTGCCAGTAGCGAACTTGACAGCGCTGCAGGTAGGAACGAACTGCCTCTACCAGCAAAGGGAACATACAACCGAGCGAAGAGCTCAAGGCACATCTCAGGCCGTGGGTTCTCCGACTTCACGACCGCCGTCAATATGCATTCAACTATTTGGTGCCAAGAAGTAAGGTCAGTCTCGGTTAGCCGTTTCACTATTCCGGCGATAGCTGACATGCTAACTGCGGGCGCGGTTAGAAGGTCTGGAACAACGCGGCGCGCAGTCTCATCTCCCTCTGTGAGGTCCATTCCAATCAAGAACCGTGCAAATTCTAGAGCATGGTCGCTAGCTTTACCTGGACAGGCGGCACAAGCAGTTGTGTACGACCATATCCAGAACTCATATTGGGGCTCCTTTTTCGCTCTAAGCCAATAGCCGAAGGTGTCCTGATGTATGCTGTCTAATGATGCCTGAGCTTCTTCGATGCATCCGATATCGGCGTAAGCTGACGCGATTGCCGCGCGGCTTGACACTACATCCTGCGGGGTTCTTCCGTGCCGTTCCGTGTCCCGAAGGTGACTGATCCTATTGCGTGCACCGTCAACATCGCCATCGATTAGGAACACCTCCTTAGCAAAGGCCAGACGGAAAGCCTCTGATGAGGCGATATTGTTGCCGATTTCGTCGCATCTTTTGTCTATCTCAGCGACTATCCCTCGAAAAGTTTCGGTGCCAATTTTACGAGATATCCTCACAATCAGTGCACAGAACATGGACAATAAGCCGAGGAACTTGTGAGATACGTGATCTCTCCAGTCCGGCTTGAACTGCGAAACATAAGTGACGACTGAAAGAAGACGCCTGGCCAGCATCTTATCATCATTGCCAGACGCACTACTTCGGATCGCTGCGAGTTCTACTATTTTCGCCTGGATTGTGGCAGAGAATGCACCCTCAGGCGGACTCAATGTGTACTTCGTGCCAAGAATGGCCGACAAGGAAAGCACATTGTAGATCAGTATACATTTGTGCTCTAGATTTTCATCACGATCCTTTATCCCTCTCAAATCGACTTCCCCTAAAATCGACGAGGCCAGCATTTTTTCGCTCAAGTCGACAGCGAGCCGTGCAGCTGAAATACGCCATGATAGACCGACATTGGTTTCAGGTAAGTTCAGCAACGCCGTGCGTGCAAGTTCTGAAGCTCCAACTCTCACGCGCTCACTCGCTGCCTCAACTTGTAAGCAAGCTGTGTGTTCCTCGTTCAAGCCGATCTTCAAAGTGAGCTCATCCACGCTTGCGGTGGGACTGTCCGCTATTATTCCCCGCGCCAAGGCAAACTTGATGCGACTTCGCATTTCGTCGCCTTGCCCTTCGCGCACAAAGGCTTCGTCGAAGGGAATATTTTCGATGATGTTGAGCAACCTTTCGAGAGGCCGAAATCTATGCGCCCGCTTAACCCATTCAGAAGCCGCATCGACATCGCGCCAGGTGCTATGACGGTCTCGGCCAAAAAGTAGTTCTAGTGGTTCATTCCTCTCGAATACGCGTCGCGCCAGTTCATACTGTCCATCAGACCAAAGTACATCCACGAGATTGAGCCAACTCGCGGCAGCACCATCTAAGTCTAAAGCGTGCACAACAGCTTTCTCGACATCCCCAAAACGCAGGGAAATGTCAATAAGATCCAAGTCGGTGACAGCCTCTAAGCGGTACTCTACTTCTTTTTCGATCAATAGCGCCCGCAACAAATACTGCCTCGATCGAGTAGGCTTGATGGCCGCGTAAACTAGCCTGAGGTCGACCGCGACGTCCGAGCGGGACCTAAATGCCGCCAGAGATTGCCGGAAGTACTCTGGTGTTCCTATCAGCAACACCTGATCATTTTGCCCGGCTCGAGCGATGTATCGCAACCGCATCCAGTACTGTGGATCATTCTTATCGCTCATCTCGGCTATAGCGGCCAAAGTGCGATTGAATTCTAGCTCTAGGCCTTGGTCCGTCTTGAGGAAGCGCTTGCTAGTCTCAGAAATTATGAAAAGGCGAAAACTGTTGTGAAAGATGCTCAAACGGCAGCCTTTTGCTTCTGATAGCAGAAAACCGGCCTCTTCAAGCATCCCTTCGACGGCTTCATCCCCGACTATAGATGCAAGTTGCTGGGGAGTGAGCCCGCCTTCCGCACGAGCTAGAAGCCCAAGGCCTCTCTTTTGATCAGCTTTTGGGGCGACGGCCTTCCAAACACGCGCATAAATTTGTTCAAGCGCAACACCGATTCCCCTATCATGTGACAGGATTCGTTCAGCTTCTTCTCTAGTGCTTGCTCCCCTTAGAGCGCCAATCAAGTATCGAGCAGTCAGAGGGTGACCCAAGCAAGCCAGATATACATCTTCACGCTCGATATAATGAGGCAGCGGTGCTGCATCTGCCATTGCGAACACGGCAGCACGCGAAAGTGGAGAGATGTCTATGCGGCGCCCAGGGGCTCCAGCCTGCTGCTGGATCGAGGCATGGACATCACTTAGCTCAAGGTGCTGGGAGCCCAGGATGAACAGGATACCTTCCGGGACAGCATGCGCTGCCGGCAACTCGCTCAGAAAACTGGCTGTGGGGTTCTCTTCTTGCGGAATATGGTCAAGACCATCAATAACGATCACTGTCTTGCGGTTGGTCCGCTTAAACTGATTGTGGGCTTGGACAAGTTGCGACTGAAGCTCCGACCTAAGACTTGATAGATCGTCGATCGAATACCGTGATGCTTCAAACCCCAAACTCCGAAGTTCTGCAATCAAGTCGTTAAGGAATTCCCCTGCCTCGGCCCTACCAAGCCCATGCCGATCGTTGGGAACAAAGGCCAAGTACCGGGACACGCTGAAATCTGCGTTTGAGAAAATCGCTCTCTGCAGCAATGTTGACTTACCCGTTCCTGGAGGGCCTAGGAGGGAAAGGTACCCTGAAACATTTTCATTGATCCCCTTTATGAGAGCGTCAGTAGTTGGGTCGTTTTCTTGGAAGTCTTCTGGCACCGGGAAGACGTGGCTATTCCGTTGGCTGAGACGAGACTGCCAACCGAGCTTTTGGACGAGTTCAACTTCTGTCCAGACAGACTTTTCATCCGCCCCCATCACCAAGTCAGGAAGCGTATGCTTAATATCCTCAACAAAGCGCTTTTCGCGTGGCGGAAAGTTTGTGGGAAGGTTCCGCTGAAGTTCGTCCCGGTCGAACAGTTCAATCGAGTTGATAAAGAACAAAAAATCCGCATCGCTCAAATTGCTGAGCTTCTGAAAGGCAGCTAATGTATCACTCCACTGGGAGCCATCAACATCACCTGGCGTCAAATCTGTTCGATTAAGGAAGCGAGCAAACTCGGCACTATGTCTTTTGCCGCCGGACGCGCTTGGATTAGCTAAGCTGACGTCGTTTCTGCTGAAGTATCCACCAAACACGTACCGCAAGCTTACTCGACGACCGCCGGAAATTTTTCCGAGCGAGAGCCAGCTCTCCGCCATATCCACAATCAGCTTATTGTCGATAAGTTCCGTGCGAACATTAACGGATTTCGGATCGACTTCACTCTTCACCTGGGTCGCCGAAAGTGAGGTCGCAGTTGTTATCAGAATATCGTCGAATGGCCCAGCTTCTTCGCACCCGACGATCAACGATTGGAGATCGCCACTTTGCATGTGCCGGTATATGAGACATGCTGCATATTCGTATTGCCGCCCATAACCTCGGATTGCGGCAACTTCCCCGGAGGCGGAGCTTCTTTTCTTGCGTGCCATAGGCCAGTTTTAACACACATTCCCTGATGCTGGGAGCCATGTTGTTGCGAACTAAGTACAGCGAGGCCGCCCATGCGGCGAAGCTCGAGGGCTCATGGCTTTGACCTTGCTGCTCTGTGCTAGCGAGAGTTACTTAGAGCTTCGCCCCCGGCGCGCTGCGAAGCGCCTTCCACCCAGCTTCGGTCGCTTCGCTCCCTGCAGCCGGGTCCCTGCGAAGGCGCTCCTCCGCTTGCACCCCCATTCTCGCCGAAGGGCAGAGGTTCAGACGAGCTGAACCTCTCTCTCAATTCCGCTGCTCATCGGCGAACCGCACTACACCGCCCCGCACGTTCCAGAACTTATGCTTCCAGTAGACTGCATGTGCCTCACGCACGGTCAGACCGCAGAACTGAGCCGCAAAGGCGGCAAACTGCTCCGCATCAATCACGCGCAGCTTCGCCCATTGTGGGAAGCGCAGCCGCGCATCGTGCAAGACAGCACCCGGCCCGAAGTCATCGGCCTGCGCCGCATCCTTGAACACCTCATAGGCGAACAGCGCGCAGGCCATGACGGGGAAGCGCTCCCGGTCAATCCCGAACACCGCTTCTTCTTCCGCCGAGAGCTGCCACCAATCCGAACCCACATAGGAGGCCGGGTCGCAGGCAGCCCATTCCTCCATCTGGCGGCGCACGTTGGCTTCGAACCGTCCGGCGAGTCCAACCACGTTGCCCATGGTCAGCGCTCCCTGCCAGATACAAGGGAAGCTGCTTCCGGCTGCGCGGACAGGCGCGACAGCCAGCCATGCTTGTCCGGCCTTTGCCTTACGTCCCGCAGCAGCCCGGCCATCTCAGGCCGCTGCCAGAACTCCGGCATGTCCACCACGAAGAACCCGGCATCCCGCGCATCGAGCAGCCCGCACTGGCCGCCCGTCGCCTCCCTGATATCCTCCACCTGGAGCAGCGGGCGGGCCTGCTCTACCAGATTGTCACCGGAGCCGTTGACCTGGTTATTGTTGTGATTGAACCCACGGACCATCACGGACGTGCGCCCCGAGCGATGCTCGATATCCTTCAGCGTGTCGGTATCCGGCAGGCCCCGATATAGCGTGTGCGCGACCGCCTTCTTCCAGATGCGGGCGGTCTCCCGCCCGTAGCGCGTCTCCACTTGCGCCGCCGCGTTCTGGAACACGCCGAGGAAGTTGATCCCGCCCTGCCGGTAGAGGGTCAGGACTTCATAGAAGTTCGAGACATAGAGCTGGCCCCACTCCTCCCCGACCAGCAGCGCCCGCAAGGGGCCGTGCGCGTCGGCGAAGCGCTCAATGATTGCTGCCGTCATTGCGCCCACGAAGGCCCGGCTGGTATCGGATCGCGCTGAGCCGATCACGAACAGCGCTGTCCGCTCCTGCTTCATGCTTGCCGGATCAAACGAGTTCCGGTCCGTTGCCGCCCGCGCCGCCGCGCCGGGCTGATAGCCCTGCAAGCGCTCGATGATGGTTGAGGAATAGGCGTTCCACTGATCCCGGCTCTCGGTCAAGTTGGCGACCAAGCGACACATGCCGGAGTCTTCCTCCATCGCGCCGAGGCTGGCCCATAGCAGCAGATCGTCGGCGACCTCCTGCCGCCCCCGCCCGTAGAAGTCCCACAATCCGCCCGGCGTGCAGGGCCAGCGCTCGGATGGATGAAGAGCCGCGATCTTGTTGTAGAGCGCGAAGCAGGTTCGCACGCCCTGGCCGATCCATTTATGCCCCGGATGCGGATCGACCGGCACCAGATAGCTTGCGGCGTCATAGGCGGCTTCGCCGACGATGGACCGAAGCCCCGGCTGCGCCGCCACCTCCAGCAGCTTTGTGTTGAAGTTGTAGGTCTCGGATGGATAGCCGTAGAGCCCGCCGGGATTGATGAACCGCACCCAATAGCCCTGCCGCTCCAGGGTTTTCCAGGACACCCAGGCCAGCTCGGCGTCCTTGGGATCGGTGATGATCTTGGAGAGATGCGCCGTGCGCGGCGAGACCAGGTTGACGCCGAGGAACCGGGTCAGCTTGCCTTTTCCGGCCTGGGCGTCGATCGCCACCGGCTCAGTCCCGTCATAGATCAGCGGCTGGCCTTCGTAGAAGCCCAGCTCGATCCCCCGGCGCAGGCCGGGGCGCGGCATCGGAACGGGCGGGCTCATAGCAGGCCGCTCCGCTCCAGCGCGTCCCGGTCATTAAGGCGCGCATGGCCGAGCGCCCCGGACGGGTTGGCAAGCAGCATCGCCCGCATCTGCTGGGCGGCCTGCGCTTCGGCCCGCATACGGGCGATGCGGGCTTGCGCCGCATCCTCCCATGCCAAGCGCTGCTGGGCATGGGATTCGAACATCCAGAAGAACTGGTAGAGTTCAACGAGGCGGCCCAGGCTCATTTCCGGGTCTCCTCCTCGTCATCCCAGCTGGCGTAGCGGAAGGGCTCCTGGGGCTGGCGCGGCAGTGGGCGCTGAGAGGCTGGAGGCGCAGCCGAAGGCTGCGGCGGCAGGATGACCATATTGCCCGCGTCCTGCGCCTGCGCTGGCTGATCCTGCGCGGTCAGGATTTCAATGCCCAGCGAACCGGCGGCGTAGCCCGCGATCAGCAAATAGCCCCAGGCCTGATCCACGATATACACATTGAAAACCACGGCGCAGAACATGACGAAGGCCGGGAGGAAAACCATGCCAGCGAGGCCGCGATAGACGAACCGCCGAGCCTCCTCCGGCTCCAGCCTGAACTTGCCAATGACGAGCGGCTTGTTCCAGGCGACAATCGCCATCGCCGTGAAGATCAACGACACGAAGGCGATCAGCGCAAAGATAATGGCCGCGAATATAATCGCGAAGCCGCCGATAAAAGCGATCCCGATAGCAAGTCCTGAGTTATCGTTGCTGTTGTTCGAAGACATGGCAAAACACTCCTTTGTTGAAAAGAGGATTACCGTTCGAGGCGCAGCCCTCGGCTGCTGCCAAGATCGCGCTGCTGCTCGGCAGCGCGGTCCCGTTGCTTGGTGAATGAGAGGAACCGGCCCACGTCCTTGCGCAGCTCCAGAAGCTGCCGGGCCTGCTCCTGACGCAGCGCCTTGAACTTCTCCTGCAAGGCCGCGCGTTGCTCGCGCTGCGCGTCGATCAGCGCCTGGCGCTCGCGCGCCTGCCGCTCTTGGGAGCGCAGCGCTTCTGCTTCGTTTTGCGCCCGCACTTCCTGGTATTTGCCGGTGATCCGGTGCCACAGGCCGCGCAGTCCCTTCGGGACGCGCTCCTGGCGCACCTTGGTCTCGGCCCGCCACTCGGCTTCAAGCCGCTGATCGAGCGCGGTGCGGGCATTGCGATGCGCTTGCGTCAGCTCGGCCTTTTGCTGGCCGAGCGCGCCCGAGCGTTTGAGGAACCGGCTTCGGCTCTCCTCGACATGGCGGCGGATCGCGGGCGTCATCCGCTCACCGATCAGCTTTTGAGTGGCCTCGACGCTGGCAAGGTCGGCCCCGTCACCCAGCCGGGCGGCGACCTCCTTGGTCTTCAAGCCCAGCTGGCGGGGCAGCGAATAGACCTCGCCATTGAAGTCCAGGACGACAAAGCTGCGCTTGTCGCCTTTGGCGAGAAAGAAGCCGCGCTCTTCGACGGCGCGCCCGAACGCCTTGGCGTTGTCGGACGCACCCCAGGCTTGTTGCAGCGTCTCTTTGATCCAGCGCGGATCGACGCCTTGGCGCTTGGCCTGCTGCCATTCCGCCAGGCTGAAATTGGTGGGATCACGGCTCCCAGCAGACTCGATGCCCTTCGGCATGGTCCAGCCATGCTCCAGGTACAGGTCGCGGGAGACTGCCATCAGCTTCTTCTTGAAGAAGGAGAGCTGGCAGGCGGTCATGGTGCCAGCGTCGATCCGGCTCCAAACGCAGTGCGCATGCTGCCTGCCTTCCTTCTCATGGAAGACGATGGCGCGCGGCTGGCCCTCCAGGCCGAGCCGGTCCTCGATCCGGTCGATCGCGGCCTCGAAGGCTTCCGGGCTGACCCTCTCCTGCTCAGGCGGGCTTAAAGACAGGGAAAAGAGATATTGGCGGCAGCGTGTGCCCCGGCTGATCGCCTCCGCCTCCTTGAACGCGCCTCTGAGGTCTTCCGAGAGGAAGCCGCGCAACTCGTGCAGCCGGACATGCTCGTTGTCGTCGGTGCGCATCAGGTGGGCGGCCAGGTCCTGGCCGCCGCCGCGCTGGCTGGCCTTCAGGATCATGGCGCGCCCTCCGGCTTAAGGCCGAGCGCCGCCATCAGCAGGCGGCGCAGGTCGCGTAAGTACTGGACGGCCTCGCGCAACTCTTCCTCGATCTCCGGCGAGACCGGGAGCGCGCCGATATGCGCCAGATGGGCGAGCTGGTTGAGGTTGCTGGCGATCCGGGAGGAGCCCAGCGCGGCCAGAACCTGGCCGAGCGCCTTGCGGTCTTCGACCGGCAGGCCACTCCGGCGCAGCCGGACCGGCACCCCATCACCCAGGATTTTGGCTTTGATGTAGGAGCCGAGCGGAGCGCCCGCGGCCTCAACAGCCAGGCGGGCGCGCTCGTTCGGCGTCAGGCGGATACTGAACGGGCTTTGGCGCTTAGAACGAGGGTTGCCCGGCGCGGCAGCAGCCGCGCTGAAGGTCTCCATCAATGACATGGCCGCCCCCGCTACAAAGAGGGCGGGCGCGGCTGCGCCAGCGAGGTGTCCTTAAGGATGTGCTCCCATTCGGCCAGTTCGTCGAATATCCGGTTTGTGTCGTCACCGGATAGGCGCCCACGGCGCCCTGCACGATCGCCTGGTCCACCGCGATCACGCGCAGGTCGCGCAGCACCGTTTCCCCGAACACGCGGCGGTAGGCGGGCACGGCCTCATCGTTCACTTGCTGTGTCAGCAACAGGTCCACCCGGTCGCCGGGCCAGATCAGGCCCGCGGCACCAGTGGTGGCATCCACCGAGACGGCGAAGGCCCGCATGTCGGGCGCGAGGACGGCGGCCAGGAAGCCGCGCTCGCCGGGCCGCAGCACGTCGCCCGGCCGGATCGGCTCGCCCTGCGAGATGGCCCGGCGCGCCATGGCGCCGGTGACCTCCGCGCGCGCCTCGGGCCCGTCGCGCACGGCACCGGGCGGGGCAGCTGCGATCTCCGTCTCGACGGAGCCGAGGTCTTCCGTCCGGACGAGGGCGCCGGCGCGGACCGGGCGCGCGGCGACGAGGAATCGGCCGCGCGGCGCCTGCTCCTGCGCGGCCGGCGCCGGTGCGTCGGGCGCCGGCGCCAGGCCGAGCCAGGCCACGCCGGCAGTGGCCCCGCCCGCGAGGAGGATGAGAAGGAGGAGCACGCCGCGCATGGCGCTCTCAGCCCCGGTCCAGGAGGGAGACGACGGTGCCCGCGCCGATCGCCAGGGCGTAGGGCAGCGGGCCGCCGCGCCCGATCCGGCGCAGCTCGCTCGCCAGATCCTCGCGACGCGCGCCACGCCGCGTGCCGGCAGCGCGGGCGGCCAGTGGCGGCCGATGAGATAGGGCAGCGCGAGCAGCCCGCCCGCCAGCGCCGTCGCGGCAAGGAGCAGGGGCACGCCGGCCGCGCCCGCCACGAGGGCGCAGGCGCCGAGAAGCTTCACGTCGCCGCCGCCCAGCGCGCCCAAGCGCCAAGCCAGGGCGGCGCCGAGAAGGACGAGCCCGGCGGCGAGCAGGCTGCTGCCGAGATCGCCGAGGGTGAGATGGGCAGCGGCCCCTCCGGACGCCAGCGCAAGGGCGATGCCGTCCGGCAGCAAGCGGGTGGCCAGATCGTGCCAGGCAGCGAGGAGAAGCAGCGCCACCGCTACCAGGGAGAAGGCCCCGGGCAGAAGGTCTATCGCAATCCTCTCCATCGCCGTTTTCCTCTCAGATCGGGCGGCGGTCGGCCGCGCCCAGTTGGGCCCAGCCGCCTGGGGCGGCCACTTGCGCGGTCAGTTCAGGGCTGTCGTGATGCGCCCGAAGACGCCCGACAGGGCGCTTGCCAACGACGGCACGGCGGTGATCAGCACGACGGAAATGGCGGCCGCTATCAGGCCGTACTCCAGGGCGGTGACGCCCTTGCGATCCTGCAGCAGGGCCTTGGCGGTCCTAAGTATTCCGATGACGTCGCTCATGCTTTGAAGTCCTCTCTGGGGTTGCTCTGCTCTCCTGCACCCCGCCCGGAGTGGGGCGAGCGACGTCCTGTCGAGTGCGACACGCTTTGGAATTGTCTCAAAAATTGCGCTCAACTGCCGAAGCGGCCCAGGGAGCACGGCCTTTGTCAGAGGCGCCTGGATCGCTTCGTCACCACCATTCTTGGCCTGCGATGGTGAACGGATCGTTGCCGGGCGCAGCTTTCAGCCTCCGGGCTGAGGAGACGCCCTCAGCGCCGTCCCGGCATGATCGTCACGATGCCGGGGACATGCCTTGAAGGGGTAAGTGCAGCGGGGGTGAAGACCTGGACTCGGGCCGAGGCCGGCAGAAAGCGCATCACGCTGGATTCCCGTCCCCCGCCGTCGGCAGACCCGGGACTCGGTGGGGCGGACGCGGCGGAAGGGGCTCCCGTCCAGGCGAGGTTCACGCGCCGAAGATAGCCGGAGCCACGCACGGGATCGGCCGAGTGGTAGCCGGCGATGGCTGCGGGCCACTCCCCGTGGCGGAGCCGCAGCTCCGTCAGGAAGCGGATCGCGTAGGCCACGTTGGCGCGCGGCTCGAAGGCCTCCTCGAGCGTGGCGAAGGCAGCAGGATGGTGGCGAAGGTTGATCTGCATGCAGCCCACGTCCACCGACAGGATCCCGCGGGCGAGAAGCTCGCGGACACGCGCGACGGCTTCCTCGCGCGAGGTGAAGTGGGCACCGACTCCGGCCGCGTTGATCGTCCATGGCCAGGCGGCGACCCGCCGGGTGAGGGGATCCGGCCGGCCGCTCTCCGTGCGCGCGATCGCGGAGAGGAGGCCGGCCGGAAGGCCGGACCCGGCCTCGGCGGCCGCAATCGCCTCCTCGCAGCCCTCCACCCCGCCGGGCTGCTGCGCGTGGCCGGGCAGCGGGGCCACGAGGAGGAGCAGCCACGCTGCCCCGGCCCTTCCTCTCCTGCTCTCCTGCACGGCGACACCTTGCGACCCTGGTCCGCTCCGGAATCGCCCAGGGCGGTTAAGATCGGGTGAGCACGGGCTCCTGGATGGCCCTGGCCTAGGGCGCCCCGAGCCGCCGCAGCCCGCCCGCCCCCGCCAACACCGCGAAGAGGAGGAACAGCGCCCCGGCAGCCAGGCCCAGGGGTGGCAAGCCGAGCCAGGCCGCGGCGCTCCCCGCGACCGCCGACCCCGAAACGTCCCCCATGTTCAGGGCCGCCATGAACAGGGCGAAGCGCGTGGCCGCCGCGGGGCCGAGGCTCGCCCGCATCACGGCGGGGGCGAGGGCCACGAAGAGCAGCGCGGGCAGCACCGTGGACAGGCCGAGCGCGAGCGGCCCGGCCAGCGCGGCCCAGCGCGGCTCCGGCACCAGCAGCAGGGCGCCCGCTAAGACGTGGGCGGCGCCGCAGAGGCCGAGCAGGACGGCGAGCGCCCGCCGGGGGCCGGCGCGGTCCGTCCACCAGCCGATGGCGAGCGCGCCGAGCGTGCCGGTGACGAGCCCCATGCCGGCCTGTAAGCGCGAGAGCGCCTCCGCCTCCCAGCCGCGCGCCTGGATGAGTTCCACGCTCAGGGGCAGCCGGAAGATCGCGGCGGCGAAATCGGTGGCGAAGCAGAACAGCAGCAGAAGCGGCGTGGCGCCGCCCCGCAGGCTGGCGGCGAGGCGGCGCAGGAGCGTTGGGAACCCCTCCCCCGCCGCGCTGCGCCCGAGATCGCGGCGTAGTGAGAGACGCGCATCGCCCGCGCCTTCCCGCACGAGGAGCTGGAGCGCCAGCACCGCCCCGCCGAAGGCGAGCAGCACGAGCGCCGAGGCGTGCAGCCCGTGCGCGGGCAGCATCCAGGCGAAGAGTGCCGCCCCCACTGCCCCGCCGGTGACGAACCCCGTGCGGGTGACGGCATTGGCCGTGCCCAGCCGCTCCGGCGGCACGTTGTCGATGATCATGCCGTCCGTCGCCGTGTCGTTCAGCGCGGCGAGGGCACCTTGCAGAAGAAAGACGGCGCTGATGGCGGGCAGCGTGGCCGCGCCGCCCTCCTCTACCAGCAGCAGCCGGGCCAGGGCGAGGAGCGAGGCGGTGAGCGCCGCGGCCACCCAGAAGCGGCGCCGCCCCATGGCAAGGCCACCGAACCGGTCCACCACCGGCCCCCAGAGGGGCTGCAGGATCCAGGGCAGCCCGACTGTCGCGACATGGGCGCCGATCTCCCCGGTGGATGCGCCCAGCGCCGCAAAGTGGTTGGGAATGGCCGTCAGCGCGAAGCCCGCCACCAGCCCCTGATGGGCGTAGAGCGCGGCGATGAGGACGTAGCGCCAGCCCGGGCTGGCGATCAGCGGGCCGGGACGGGCGGCCTCAGCCCGCATCCGGCGCGGCGGTCAGGACGCAGAATGGGATCGCCAGCACCAGCCCCGCGACCGCCGGCAGCCCCGCGAGCACGGCGAAGACGGAGCCGGAGGCGAGCAGCAGGCCGAGGATCACCAGACCCGCCAGGGTGTGCGGCCAGAGGAAGGCGGCCGCCTCCGCCCAGGGAATGCGCCGCTCCTCCCGGCTCTGCGACGGCCAGCCGGCCTGGGAGAGGCCGAGTGCGTGGGAGAGCACGACGACCGTGTTGTGGAAGGCGATGATCGGATCGAAGAGGAGCAGGAAGAGGCTCTCCGACACGGCGAGGCGAAGATAAGCCAGGCGCCCGCCCGGCGGGGTTCGCAGCAGCGCCGCGACATGCCCGGCCAGGCGCGGCGTGTGCAGCGCCGCATAACCGAGGAGGAGCAGCGCGACCAGGGCGCCGCGCGGCGTCCCCTCCGCGTCGAAGGCGGCGTTCAGCGCGGCCAGCGGCAGCATGGCGAACCAGAGCGGGGCGAGGAGGTAGTGCAGGATCGCCTGCAGCATCTGGAACCGCCCCACCCGGCTCAACGAGCGGTCCCGCAGCAGGTGGCGGTACTGCAGGTTCCCCGCCGCCCAGCGGCGATCCCGGACGAGGAAGGCGAGAAGGTGCGGCGGCGCGGATTCGAGCGAGCCGCCCGCCCCGTCCCGCATGTCCGGCAGCACGCGCACGCCCCAGCCCGCCGCGTGCAGCCGCGCCGCCTCCACGTGGTCGTGGGAGAGGATGTGGGATCCGTCCGGCAGCGGGCCGAGGCGGCAGTGCTGCCGGAAGGGCGCGATGCGGATGGCGGCGTTGTGGCCCCAGAAGGGTCCTTCGTCGCCCTGCCACCAGCCCTGGCCCAGTGTCCAGGTCTGCCCGCCCGCGCGGTGGCCGGCGTTGAACAGCCGGCCGAAGGGCGCGGCGGCCGGGCGGCCGGCGATGGGCGATTGCAGCAGGCCCAGGCGCGGCTCCGCCTCCATCGCGCGCACCAGCCGCAGCACGGAATCGGGCGACATCTCGGAATCCGCGTCCAGCAGCACCATCAGGTCGAAACCCTCGGCGTGGTGGTCCAGGAAGTCCATCACGTTGCCGGCCTTGTAGCCGGTGTTCTTCGCCCGGCGGCGATAGAGCACCCTTCCCCCGGGCCGCCCGGCGGAGAAGGCCGCCACCGCCGCTTCCTCCGCCGCGGCGCGGGCAGGATCGGTGGTGTCGGAGAGGAGCACGAGGGCGAAGCGGTCGCCCCAGGGCGCCAGCCCATCCATCAGCCGCGCGAGCGGCGGCAGGACCTCCCCCATTGCCTCGTCGCGCACGCAGACGGCGATGGCGGTGCGAAGGGTCACGGGCCCATCCGGCTCCGGCGCCGCCCCGCCGCGCAGGCGCACGATCAGCCCGACCGTGCCGGTGGCGGCGGCCAGGGCGATCCAGGGCAGGTTCCCGATCAGGCAGACGAGAAGCAGCACCTCCCACACCGACCACCCGCCCGGCGCCAGCACGCCGATCCCGAGCGCCAGCAGCAGGGTCGCGATCCCGATGGCGAGGCCGGCGAAAGCGGCGCGCCGCCGCCGCCGGGCGGCGCGCCGCACGGCTTCCTGGCGCGCGCTCATCCTCCTGCTCTCACGCGTGGGCACGCTCGGCGGGCTGGCCCGGCAGGAGCGGCGGAGCGGCGGGCCGCCCCTCCCAGGCCAGGGCGTCGCTCACGATCCGATCCAGGCTGTCGTGCATGGGATGCCAGCCGAGGAGCTGCCGCACGCCGTCCGCCACCGCGATCACGGCGGGCGGGTCCCCCGCGCGGCGCGGCGCGATCCGGTGCGGCACGGGGCGCCCGGCCGCGCGCTCCACCGCGCGCAGCACGGCCAGCACGGAGTGGCCCCGCCCGTAGCCGCAGTTCAGCGTCAGGCTCCTCCCGCCCTCCAGCAGGTGCCGCAGCGCCGCCACATGCGCCGTGGCGAGGTCGGCGACATGGACGTAGTCCCGCACCCCCGTGCCGTCCGGCGTGTCGTAGTCGTCGCCATACACCGTCACGGCGTCTCGCCGGCCCAGCGCCGCATCGCAGGCCACGGCGATCAGGTGCGTGGCGCCCGGGCGGCGGCGGCCCGTGCGCCCGGCGGGGTCCGCCCCTGCCACGTTGAAGTAGCGCAGCGCGACGAAGGAAACGCCGTGCGCGGTGGCGGCATCGCCGATCAGCCGCTCCGCCGCCAGCTTGCTCGCGCCATAGGGGTTGATGGGGCGGCAGGGCGCGTCCTCCCGCACCGGCAGGGTGTCGGGGATGCCGTAGACGGCGGCGGTGGAGGAGAAGACGAGGCGCCGCACCCCGGCCGCCACGCAGCCCTCAAGCAGTCCCAGCGTGCCCGCCAGGTTGTTTCGCCAATAGGCCAGCGGCTGCGCCACGCTCTCCGGCACCACGAGGGAGGCTGCGAAGTGCATCGCCGCCTCCGCCCGGTGCGCGCGCAGGGTGCTGGCAACAAGATTGGCATCCGCCACGTCGCCCACCACCAGCGGTACGCCCTCCGGCACGGCTTCCCGCAAGCCGGTGGACAGGTCATCCAGCACCACTGGCTGATACCCCGCGTCCAGAAGCGCGAGGACGGCCTGGCTGCCGATGTAGCCGGCGCCGCCCGTGACAAGGACCCTGGTCATGCTCGCCCCCCGTCCAGCAGCGCCGCGGCGACCCCCAGCGCTTCCGCGATGCGCGCGGGCACGGCGGGGCTGGTGCAGACATAGGTCGGGCTGGGATGCGGCATGGTCAGCACGGGCAGGCCCGGGCGGGCAGCGCGCAGCACGGGCTCCGCCGCGGCGGCGAAGCGCCCGGCCAGCACGGCGACGCGGAGGTTCGGCATCACCTCCAGCAGCGGCGGCACCCATTCCAACCCGGCGCGCAGTTCCGCCGTGCGGGGCGCACGGTTGAGGGCGCCGGGCTCGTGGATGATCCAGGGCACGGCGTTCCAGATCAGCATGTCGCGCCGGTCGATCCGCGCAGCGTCCAGGAAGCGGCGCAGGTTGGCGCCGGTGCCGCCGGACTTGTCACGGGAGACGATGGCGTTCTCGTGCGAGAGACGCGGGCCGGGTGTTTCCAGCAGCAGGAGAAGCCGCGCCTCGGCGCCGCCATCCAGCGGGTCCGGCTCCGGCACGGGGCGGCCGGTGGCCTCGCGGATGCGCTCGGCCAGGATGCGGATCGGGGCGGTGTGCGGGGCGTCGCGCAGCAGGGCGTGGCGCGCGGCCAGCTCCGCAGGATCGGAGAGGGCGCCCGCGTGTGGGCCGCGGCGTGACGCGGCCATCATGCGGCCCTTGCCAGCACCGGCGCCTCGCCCTGAACGCGGGCGCGCTCGCGGCCCTCTGTCGTGGCCAGGGCGCGGGCCAGCCCCTCCGGTCCACCGAACTGGTAGCCGAGCTGGGTGGCATAGGCCGCGCAGGCCGCGTGCTTGGCGGCGGGATCGGTGGGCAGCTCGGTCTCGGGGAAGCGATCCATCATCGCGACGAACGGGCGGCGGGGCGTGTCGGCGCGCGTGATGTAGGGAAAATCCCGCCACCACAGGATTGGCGCGCGCGGGTCCAGCAGCTGGATGGCGCGTACGGTCAGCACATGGTCCACATGCCCGCCGATCGCCTGGGGTGCGAGGATGAGGTCCGGCCGCGCTTCCTGCAGGAGCGGCGCAATCGCGTCATGAGCCTGGAGATGCGCCATGTCGTCGGAGCGCGGCGCGGCGAAGAGCTCGGCCGCGGAATGGTAACCGCGGTGCGGCGCCTCGCGGAGCGGCAGGTGGACAGCACGTGCGCCGAGCGCAGCGCAAGCGTCCAGGTCCTCCGCGCGGCGGATGGCCATGTAGTCGGCCTCGGGCGGCAGGCCCTTGTCGGTCTGGCAGGCCAGGGCGAAGCCTCGTGGCTCCGGCACGGTGGCAGTGAAGATCGTCGCCACCACCACCTCCCACCCCTCCCCCGCCATCCGTGCCAGCACGCCGCCGGCCGAGAAGGCGGCGTCGTCCAGGTGCGGGGAGAGGGCGAGGGCGAGCGGCATCAGAGCAGGTGCGGTGCCGCGCGGAAGCGGCACTCGGCCATTGGCAGGACAGGGTCGAAGGCAGTGTCGGGCGCGGTGCCGCGCACCTCCTCGTAGATCCCCATGATCTGCCGGCCTACGGCTTCCCAGGAATAGGTGCGGCGGCACTCATCCAGCGCATTCGCCGCCAGGCGCGCGCGGAGGGGCGCATCGGTGATGATGCGCCGAAGATTCGCCGCCAGCGCCGGCACGTCGCCGGGCTGGGAGAGCAGGCCGTTCTCCTCGTGCCGGAGGCAATCCCGCACGCCGACCGCGTCGCAGGAGACAGAGGCAAGGCCGCTCGCCATCGCCTCCAGCACGGTGTTGGAGAAGCCCTCGGCATAGGTAGGAGAGACGAAGACGTCCGCCTCCCGGTACAGCGCCGGCGTCGCATCGTAGTCGGCATAGCCGGAGAAGCGCGTGCCGAGCCCCAGTTCCGCATCGCGCGCCACGCAAGCATCGAGGTCGGGGCCGATGCCGCTGATCGTAGCGGCGAAGGGCACGCCCTGCGCGCGGAGCATCGCCAAAGCGTCGAGGAAGTCCAGCGCGCCTTTCCGGCGATCCACTCGGCCGTGGTAGAAGAGGCGCACGGGATCGGCGGCCCGCCCCGGCACATAGCCCGGGGCGGGATGGAAGCGGTCCACCTCCACCGCGCCGGGGACGATGGTGAAACGCTCGCGCGGGACGCCCAGGCGGTCCACCACCTCCTGCGCGAAGCTGTCGCAGCCGATCAGCAGCCGGTCCGCGTGGTTCAGCACGCGCAGCATGGCCTGCCGGTGCGTCTCGCAGCAGGAACCCACCCAGTGGCCGTCGCCGCCCTGGATGGAGACGACGGTGGGCACGCCGATCCGCTGCGCGGCCAGCAGCACGGACCAGCCATTGGGGTAGCCGTACTGGGCGTGCAGCACGTCGAAGGGCTTGCGCGCGTGCTCGGCCAGGATGGTCTGCACCATGTCGTCCACGTCGCGCTCGAAATCCGCGCCGCCGGGCCCGGCGAAGGCCTCCTCGCCGAGGGAGCGGCGGCCGATCACGCGCACGCCCGGCACCTCCGGCGGCGGGCCGCCGCCATAGACCCGCGTGCCCGCGGGATCGCCGCGGTACTGGCTGACCATCGTTACGTCGTGCCCGGCCGAGACGAGCTCGCGCAGCAGGTTCACGGCATAGACGCTCATCCCGCTGATCGCGGGGAAGAAGCGGCGGGAGAGGAAGAGGACCCTCACGCGGCCCTCGCGGCGCGGGCGTTGCGCAGCCACTGCAGGGATTGCGGGATCATCGTATCGGCGCGGTGGCTCTCGCGGGAGAGCTCTACGCAAACGAGGCGGGAGAAGCCGATCCCTTCCAGCGCGTCCAGGCAGGCGGGGATGTCCATGTCGCCTTCCCCGAAGGGCAGGTGGATATGGACGCCGCGCGCCATGTCCTCGATCGCGACCGTGCCGATATGCGGGGCGAATTCCCGCACCGCCGCGGCCGGATCGCGCTCCCCCGTCACCAGCAGGTGGCCGAGGTCGAGCGCCAGGGTCAGGCCGGGCAGGTCCAGGGCAGACCAGTCATCCACCGTCTCCACCAGCATGCCCGGCTCCGGCTCCAGCGCCGCCGTCACGCCGCGGGACTGCGCGTGCTCCAGCACCCGCGCCACGCCCTCGCGCAGCCAGGCCTTGGCCTGCCCATGCTCCACGCCCGGGCGCGGCACGCCGGCCCAGAAGGAGACGGCCTCCGCGCCCAGGATGGCGCCGATGTCGGTCGCGCGGTTCAGGAAGGCCACGCGCCTGTCCCGCCCCTCCTGGGATGGCGTCAGCAGCGTCGGCTCGTGCTTCGCACGAGGGTCCAGCAGGTAGCGCGCGCCCGTCTCGATCACGCAGCCCAGCTTGCGGGCGGAGAGGTCGCGCGCCAGCACCTCCGCGCGCCGCTCCCACCCCTCCTCCATCGGGTCCAGGTGGTGGTGGTCCAGCGTCAAGGCCACGCCGTCGTAGCCGGCGTCGGCGATGATCGCGACGGCATCCGCCAGCCGGTGGTTGGCCGCGCCGTTGGTGTTGTAGGCGAAGCGGAGGGTCATGCCGGCACCGGCTCCCCGCGCCGCGCCGCGAGGGCGAGCTGGGCGGAGAAGGTCCCGCTCTCCCGGTACAGCGGATAGAGCGTGCCGACGATCTCGTCCGCCAGCTTGGCATTGAACCAGGCCGGCCCGCCGACGCGCGCCTCGTCCTCAGGCCGCAGCAGCACCCGCTTCGCGCCCTCGCGCGGTGCATCCAAGATCAGCGGGTCGTTGCGGTCGCGCAGGCGGCGCACGCCGCGCCAGCCGACGCGGTGATAGCTCATCGTCTCGCTCTCCAGCCCGGGCACGATCACCTTCACCACGCGGATCGCGCGGTCGGGCGGGGAGCAATCGACGGTCAGCACCTCCAGCCCCTCCGCCGCGAGGCGATCCACCAGCAGCGCCAGCCGGTCCTTCGAGTTCGCAACCGCCGAGGCCGGCACGGTGGGCAGGGAGGAGAAGGGCCGATGGCTGCGGGCCGAGAGGACATTGTCCGCCAGCCGCGTGCGCAGCACGGAGGCGTCCTTGTCCATCCACTCCACCATCGCTTCCAGGGCGCGGTTCTCCTCCTCCTCGTACACGGCCACGCCGATCTGCCGCTCCACGTAATCGGCCGGCAGGGCCTGGCGCAGCAGGGGGATGGGGCCGTGGGTGGCCGCCTTGCGGGCGCGGGAACCGCAGAACTCCAGCAGCGCCTTCCGCAGGGTCCGCTCGCGGTCCGGGCTCACCGCCTCGCCACAGGAGGTGATCTGGATGGGCGCGGTCGGCTCGCCCCTGTCGTCGCCCACCACGTAGAGGTTCGCCATGCCCAAGTCGGTCGCGGCCAGCTTCACCATCACGTTGATGTCGAGGGACTTCAGATGGTCCAGCAGCCCGCGCACCTGCGGGTCCGGCACCGCGTCCATCTCCACAACCGCGCCCTGGTCCAGCGCGCGGTAGGAGACGACGTTCCCGTCGCGCTGCAGCGCCTCCATGATACCGTGGGCGATGGCGTGCTCGATGTCGAAGCCCGCGCCCAGGCCGTTGGTGATGGGCGTGATCAGCCTCGGCGCCTCGCCGAGCTGGTAGGGATAGGCGGCCACCCATTCGCGCGGCACCAGCACCGTCTCGCCCGAAGGCCAGCGCTTCGCCTCAACCCAGGGCAGCACCATGTCCGGCGTGTAGTCGCAGCCGGCGGGCAGGCAGAGGGTCAGCGGATCGGCCACGGCACGCGTCCGGGAGAGCTCGGCGTAGCTGCCCGTCACGCGCGGCAGCACCTTGATCGCCGCGCCGCAATGCACCTCCTCGCACAGCTCGCCCAGCGCGCCGACCTCCGCCTCCACCTCGGTGAAGCCGTAGCCGTAGCCCGTGGTCGCCGGCTCGTCGTCCAGGATCAGGTTGGCCTGCACCACGGGGATGCCGGTGCGGTCCAGGTGATCGATGCGGAAGACGGTGATGTTGGCGCCCTTCGGCATGGTGGCGCGGAAGGCATCCGCCACCCGGCGCAGCTCGTCGCTCATACAGCTCTCTCCCCAGCGCGGCGGCGCAGCTCATCCATCGGAATGTGTCGCACGCCCGGCGGGCCGCGCAGCTGGTCATCCAGCACGGCTAGCGCGACCTCGCGCGTGATGCCGCGCGCGTGCTCGAAGGGCGTGCAGACCGTGTCGAATTCTACGCTGCCGATCACGTCCCGGTACTTCCGCACCTCGCCCGGCGAGAGCGGGATATCCTTGTGGAAGGCCTTGTGGGTGGAAACCGCCAGATTCTCGCCGTCCGGTCCCTGGTCCACCTTGAAGGCATCGCCGCAGAACAGCGTGTTCCGCGCCGCGTCGTGCAGCACCGCCTGGCCCTCGTAATGGCCGCCGACATGCATCAGCACCTGTCCGGGCCGCAGCTCCAGCGCCTCGTCATAGGGCCAGGTGACGCGGAACGCCTTGGTCATCCGCAGGTCGTCCTTCTGGATGGCCAGCACCTCCGGCTGGAACACGTCCTGCAACTGCCAGAGCGCGCCGTAGCCGTGGCAATGGCTGGCAGCGAGATAGCGGATGCCGCCTAGGCGGCGGATCTCCTCCAGCATGTCGGGCGTGTAATAGGGCGCGGCCTCGAAGGCCGTGTTCCCGTCCTCGTGCAGCAGCAGCCAGCCCGTGCCGTTCAGGCCGAAAGGCGGGGAGGTGGTGAAGGCCACCATGTCGCGGTCCAGGCGCTTCCACGAGCCTGTCAGCCGCGCCGCCACCTCCTCCTCCCGCAGGAAGTGCCAGCCGTCATGCGGCAGGTCGTTGCGCGTGTCCTCGCAGACCGGGCAGCCGCGCGGCTCGAAATGCTTCTGCCAGAAGCCGCAGTTCGCGCAGGCCCAGGGTGTCAGCGGCATGCCGGGTCCTCCGCATAGGCCCGGTGCAGCAGGCGCATGGTGTGCAGGTCCCGCGACGCGCTGAAGACCGAGCGGTCGCCGCCGGACAGCGCGCGGCCGAAGGCCGCCATCTGGCGCGCGAAGGGAGAGGTATCCGCCTCCGGTACGTCCAGCGGCACGCTGCGCCCCGCCGCGTCCGTGTGCGTCACGCGCCCACCGGCATCCTGGCCCATCGTGTTCTCCGCCAGGACCTGTCCCGTGCTGCCCAGCACCTCCAGCCGCCGGCGCGGCAGCGCGTCCGGGCAGTTGTAGGCGACGTGCAGCTGCACCAGCACGCCACCGGAAGTGCGGCCGATCAGCAGCGCACCGTCATCTACCGCATAGGACTGCACGCGGCGCTGGGTGAGCGCCGCGATCTCCTCGATCCGCTCGCCCAGCAGATACTCCGCCAGGTCCAGGCCGTGCGGTGCCAGGTCCATCAGCGCGCCGCCTCCGGCGCGCGCGGGATCGGCGCGCCAGTTGTCGCCCTCTCCCGTCACCGTCCAGTCCGCGCCCAGCCAGCAGGCGTAAGCGATGCGGATTACGGTCGGCGTGCCGATCAGGCCGCACTGCACCGCCGCGCGGATCGCTTCGTGGGCGGGATGGTGGCGCTGGTCGAAGGCGGTGCCGTACAGGATGCCCGCGCTCTCGGCCGCGGCCGCCATCGCTTCCGCATCCTCCAGCGTCGCGGCCATTGGCTTCTCGCAGAGCACGGCTTTCCCGGCCGCCGCGACGGCCTCCACCGCGGCGCGGTGCAGGTGGTTCGGCGTGGCGACGTAGATCGCCTCCACCTCAGGGTCGTCCAGCATGGGGGCCAGGCTGTCGTGCAGCCCGGCGCCGGGATGCGCGGCCCGCGCCGCCTCCAGCGCGGCCGGAGTGGGATCGCAGACGGCGCGCACGGCGTGCCCGGCGGCGAGGATGGCAGGCGCGGCGTAGTCCCGCGCCACCCAGCCGTAGCCGACGATGCCCCAGCCGATGCTGCGCGCGGGAAGCGGCGCCTCCGGCATCACCAGCGCTCCGGAAGGTCGAGCAGTTCGCGCCGCATAGCCCATTCCGCTGTGGCGGTGCCGGCGATGGCGCGCTCCGGGGCGGTGGGGTGCGCCGGGTAGGTGGCGCGCGGCCCGTACTCGCGCTCGTAGCGCTCGGACGGCCAAGCGATGATGCCGTCGCGGTAGAGGGGATTGCGCCGCAGCGCCGCACCCTCGGGCGGCAGGGCCAGGGCGCCGCTGATCGGGCGCGCGGGCACGGCACCCGGCCCGGCGACCACCGAGAAGGCCTCCGCACCCGTCAGCGCACCGGGCGGGGCGGCGCGCGGCGCGCGGCGCTCCACGGCGGCGCGCGTCAGCTCCGCATCGTCGTAAACCGTGCCGTCAGGGAAAAGGGCGGCGATCTCCTCCGCCGTCACCGACGCGCCGGCGGAGAGATTCGGCCATTCGCGGTTGTGGACGTGGCCGATGGCCAGCCACCCCTCCCCAGCTAGCCGCCGCAGCCGGTCGAGGATCGGGCCCTTCGGCTCCAGGAAGTAGAAGGCGTCGTGGCAGGCCACGAGGTCGAAGCGGCGATCCTCGGCCAGCGGCCAGGGTGTCACGGAAGCGTCCAGGCAGATCAGCTCCGCCTCCGGCGCCACCCAGTGGCGCGCCACCCAGAGCTTGGCGAAGACCACGTCCGCCCCCGCCGCCGCCACGCCGCGCTGGGACAGGGCGCGCAGGTACTGCCCGATGCCGCAGGCCAGTTCGAAGGCCGTGCGCGGGGCGGTCCAGTGCGCCTCCATCAGCGCGAGGCCCGCCAGAAAGGTCGGGTCGCTCCAGCGATGCGCGAAGTAGTCGCCCACCGGGCCCCAGGCGAGATGCGCCATCGCCTCGCGCAGCGTCAGCCGCGTCCGGTCCCGCAGCAGGGCGCGCAGGGATGCCTCGTCGGCCGTCGGCCCGCGCCACCAGTCGTCCTGGTCGGCCAGCAGCAGCACCAGCGCACCGTCGCGATCCCCCGCGTCCAGCCGCGCCAGCGCCTCGCCGGCCAGCTCGGGGCGGGAGGCGCGGGCGAAGGCAATGCCGTCGATCACGGGCCAGCGCCGGCCGGCCGCGTCGCGCAGAGAATGGGCCGTGTCCGGCGTCACGCGAGAAGCCCCACCCCGGCCAGCAGCCTGTCCTGGAAGCCCCGCACGGGCCCGGCATGGACCAGCTCCATGTCGTGCAGCACGTAGTGCATCGTCGCCTTGCCCGCGCGCAGGTGCTGCTCGATCTGCAGCACGCGGTCCAGCGTGTCGGCGGCGTGGAAGGCGCGGCCCTCCGGCGTCTCCGCGTCGGGCAGGATGGCGCGGGCCTCGCGCACGCGATCGGCCAGGGCGGAAGGCAGTTCCGCCAGCGCGATCTCCGTCGCGCGCACGAAGGCGGGCTCCAGGTGCTCGCCCAGCAGTACCTCGCCCGCGAAGCCGGAATCCGGGATCAGCGCGTTGTGCAGGTGGTGCGCGAGGGAGGCGAGGAACACCGCATCCGCCCGCGCGCCGTAGAAGGGCGAGAGGATCACGCCGTACACGGCCGTGACAAGGCAGTGCTCCGCGTGGTTCTCCGGCGGCTCCAGCAGAAGGCGCGGCTTGCCCGGGCAGGTCACGCCTGCGCGGGGCTGGCGGGCCAGCTTCGCGACGAAGGGCGGCGCCGTGCCGGGCGCCAGCACCGGCGCGCCGCGCAGCCCCTCCAGCGCCGCCGGCGGCAGTTCCTCCGCGGCCTCGTCCACCGCGCGGTCGATGATGGCCTGCGCCTCGTCGCCCTCCACGCCGATCGCGGAGAGGATGCCCCGGTCGATATCGCCCAGCCGCGTGGCCGCGAGGGCGGCGGCGGTGGTGGCGCGCATCACCGCCCCGACATCCTGCCCCGCCATCAGCGCGCCCCAGGCGGCGGCGAAGAGGCGCTCGGCGATCGAGCCCTCCTGCGCGGCGGAACGGATGCGCTTCAGTTCGCCGAGTTCACGGAACGGCCCGAGGACCCGCGCCGGCGGCGCATCCGCCGCCGGCGCGATCCCGTCATTCACTGGTTGAAGCCCTGCGGCGCCCCCAGCCAGTCCATCAGCATCGTCTCCTGGGCGTGGAAGGCGTGCTCCGGCGCGTGGCCGTTCGCCACCATAGGCGCCTTGAAGAAGATCGAGAGCTGCTCCTGCACACCGCCATCGCCGCGCTGATGCGCAAGGTCCAGCACGCGCGCGATCTCCAGCGCGAGCGGCGCCGCGAGCACGCTATCCTTGCAGAGGAAGTTCACCTTGATCTGCATCTTGTGGCCGAGAAAGCCGGAGACGTCGATGTTGTCCCAGGCCTCCTTGTCGTCGCCGCGCGGCCGGTAGTAGCGGATGTCCACCACATGATCCTCCACGTGGTAGCCGAGGATGCTGTCCAGCACGTTCCCCTTGGTGTCCAGCTTCGACGCCAGGCTGCCCGGGTCGCGCAGCGCCTCGCCGTCGCGGTTGCCCAGGATGTTCGTGCTGAACCAGCCATCCACGTGCAGCGCGCGCGACTTCAGCGCGGGCGCCAGTACGGTCTTCATCATGGTCTGGCCGGTCTTGCCGTCCTTGCCCGCGATGGGGACGTTGCGCTGCTTGGCGAACTGCTTCAGCGCCGGCGCGTCGGCGGCGAGGGAAGGCGTGAAGTTTCCGTACGGCACGCCACTCTCGATGGCGGCATAGGCGTAGAGCATCGCCGGGCCGATCGAGGGATCGTTCTGGTCCAGCGCGCGCTCGAAGGCGTCCAGCGAGTGCAGCGCCTCGTCATCGCCCGGCGTGCGCTCGGTGGAGGCGAGGTTGATCATCACGATCCCGTCCGCCTCGCTCTTCTCGCGGAAGCGGCGGAGGTCGTCGGAGATCGCCTTGATCGCGGCGCGGTGGCCGGCCGCCTCGTGCTTGTTCGCACCGTCAACGCCGCGGCAGAAGGCACCGCTGCCCACTGCGGGCCATGGCCGGATGGCCGAGAGCGCCTCGCCCGTCTCGGCGATCTGCGCCTCGCTGAGCACGCGGTGGTGGCCAGCGGCGGCGGCGAGGTCGGAGCCGTCGAGATCCCAGCCACCGAAAGTCATGTCGCGGTAATCGACAAGACCGGGAACAGCGACATCCGCCAGGGGCAGCCCGTCCAGCCGGTTCGCGCCGCGCCGGATCACTTCGATCCCCGCAACCGCCGTCGTGGCGACCGCGCCGCCGAGTCCCACCACTGCGACGCCCAACCTGCGCCCAGTTCCCGTCATCGACATAAAAAGCGTCCCGTCCCGTTCCCGAAGTTAGATGGACCGGTTCCCAGACGCGCCAATCACGAACCTGTGTGCTTTGATCACGATATCCAAACGAAGCTCTCTGGCCCGCTGCCGGGCCCGATGGATCGCGTTCTGATCTTCGGACTCCCGATCGCCAAAGGCGGGCGGCCGGGACACGCCCTTGCATCGTTCCCGAAGGGCAGGTTCAAATCCTCTGCCGCGCACGGCACCGGCGCGACGCATGAGGACGGCGAGGAAACGAATGGGATCGCAGAGCCGCCGGCAGGACCGGCCCCTTGCCGCTGTCCGACCTCCCCGCTCAAGGTTTGCCTGATGCCTGTTCTGCAAAGTGCGTTGGACACACGCGCGCCCGAGTTCGCGGAGAATGCGGCGCGCATGCGGGCGCTTGTGGACGATCTGCGCGCGCAGGCCGCGCGCGTGCGCGAGGGGGGCGGT
>NZ_JANJOU010000004.1 GCF_024594815.1 Roseomonas populi
GCCGCCGCGGGGGCGGCCGCCGCACCCGCCGCGCCCGCACCGGCCCCGGAGCCCGCGCCGGAGCCGCAGCCGACCGAAGGCTCCGTCACCAAGCTGCCCCTGCCGCGCTTCGCCGCGCTGCGGGCGGAGGAGGTGAACATGCGGTCCGGCCCCGGCACGCGCTACCCGATCGAGTGGACATACCAGCGGAAGGACCTGCCCGTGCAGATCGTGCGGGAGTTCGAGCTGTGGCGCCGCATCCGTGACATGGACGGCACGGAGGGCTGGGTCCACCAGTCCAACCTCACGGGGCGCCGTACCCTGGTCGTAGCCGGGGAGGAGCGGGTGCTTCGCCGCCGGCCGGAGGAGGGCGCCCATGTCGTGGCCCGGCTGAAGCCCGGCGTGCTCGGCCGCATCCGCCTCTGCGAGGCCGGGCAGGTCTGGTGCGAGGTGCAGGTGGCGGATTACCGGGGGTGGATGCGGCGGAGCGAGTTCTTCGGCGCGATGCCGGAGGAAGAGATCAAGTAGCGGCAGGGGCAGCACCTGTGGCCCCAGGGGGAGAAAAGGAATTCTCCCTCCTGGATCCCCTCTCATGTTCTTCTTCGAGGCTGCCGCGGGATGCCTCGATGAGGGTGCGCCGAGGGTCCATGAGCCTCGGTGACTGGCACCGCGGCCCTGGCCGACACGGTGTGAAAGCTCCCTGCGCGACTTCCGTCATTCCATCCGCGGCAGCCCGATCGCGGGGTCCGGGGTGGCCAGGCCTCCCTGGGGCCAGGGGCGGCGACAGGCCAGGATGTGTTCTTTCGCAGGGTGCGTGGATTTTCGCGGCGCGGGTTCTGTCCTACCATTCACCCGCATTCCCGGACGATGAATGAGGACGCGGCCGCATGCCTGACCTGCTCCATGCCCAGGAGCGCGACCGCCTCCTTGCTTCGCTGCGGCGTCTGCTGCGCCAGGTGAGCGTGGACGGCCAGCCGCTGACGGGGCTGGCGCAGACGGAGGAGTCGGGCGCGCCGCTGCTGACCCGGGACAATGCCCTGACGGCGGAGCTGATGGCGATTCCCGCCCTGCGAGCCACCGATCCCGCCCTGGCCGATGCCGCGCTGGGCTTCACCGCCGCCATGATGGAGGAGGTGGGGCCGGCGCCGCGCGGCGCCCTGCCGCCCCGGGCCCCGCACGCCGAGATCCTGCGCGCCGAGCCGCGCGACCTGCGCGTGCTGACGCCCTGGCACGAGTACACGGGCGACCTGACCCACGGCGTGCTGCGCCAGCGGCTGCGGGGCGACGGGCGGGACCGGGACGTGCTGCACACCGGCAACATGGTGCGGCTCCGGCTGCAGGGCGGGGTGCCCGGCCTGCTCGGGCGGCTCAACCTGCGTCCCGGCACGCTGGACGTGGAGGACGCGGTCACCGACCAGGGGGTGCAGGCCGAGGGCACTGGGGTGGTGATGTGGCACGAGAGCGAGCTGCACCTGGCGCCCGCGCCGGGGATGCGCGTGCTGGCCGGCACCGTGCGCTACGAGTACCGCGCCTCCGCCGCCGACCCGGTGCTGCGGCTGACCGTGATCCTGAAGGCGGGCGCGAAGGCCGGGCTGGCCAGCGTGCGGCTGACAACGGCGCTGGACGCGCTGTCCGAGGGCGCGGTGCCGTTCGCGCACCTTTCCTTCGGGAAGGATGGCCGGCAGACCCGCCGCGCGGACGGTGCCTTCCCGGATGACGAGAAGGTCGCGGACGGGCCGCTGGAATCCGTGCACCTCTGGCAGGGCGGGCCGGAGGAGGGCGCGGTGGCGCTGCACATCCGCCCGCGCGCGGCGGAATCGGTGTTCAGCCTGCGCGTCAACGCGCGGGGCGGCGTTCCCCACTGGGTGGTGCTGCGCCACACCGTGCCGGACGTGCCCCGCGGCGGGACCGTGACGCTGCGCGAGGACCGGCTGCTGGCCCGCGGCGTGGCGCGGGGCACGCCGGAGGCGGGGCTGCGGGTGATGCGCTCGCTGGACGGGCTGGCCGGGCGCGACCCTGGCCAGACCGCGGTCGGCGCGCCGCTGGTGGCCATGGCCTCCGTGCTGCTGAACGCCCCGGTCCTCAACCCGCCAGTGCAGCGCGACCGGCTGGCGCGGCTGCGGGACACGCTGGACCGGCACCTGGCGATGCTGCCGGAGGAGGGGGAGGGCCTGGCTCTCCCGGCGGATGACCTGGCATCGCTGGTGCTGGTGATGGACGCGCTGTGGCGGGGCGGCGGACTGCCGCGGGAGAGGCGGCGGCTGCGCGTCCTTCTCGGCCAGCTCGCCGCCGCCGCCTCGCCGGAAGGCGTGATCGGCGCGGGGCTGGCGACGCACGGGGCGGCGATCCTGGCGCTGGCGCGCGCCGCCACCCTGGTTCGCGAGCCCTGGGTGGAGGAGGCGCTGCGGAAGGCGATCCTCGCCCTTTCCCCGGAGGGAACCGGGCTGGCGGGGGTCAACATCTCCGGGCCGGTTTCCACCCCCGCGCTGGCGATGCTGCTGCGCGGGCTGCGGGCGACGGAGCTGCTGGCGGGCACCGGGGCCGTCTCCCCTGGCCCGGCGGCGATGGAGCGGCTGGCGGCGGTGCGGGATGCGCTGCTCGGCACCCTCTCCGCCCGCCTGCGGGCGCGGGAGGAACGGCTGGAGGTGCTGCCGGGCGGTGCCGGAGAGCCGGACGCGGCCAGCATCGCCGCCCTGCTCCTCGCGGTGCTCTCGCCGGACGAGGTGGCGCTTTCCATCGGCGGGGTGGCGGCTTGAGGCATCTCGCGGGGGCCTTCCTGGCCCTGCTGGCACTCTCCGGCTGCGCCGTGGCGCCGCCCCCGCCCGTGCGGGAGGCGCCGATCGCCTACCCCCCTTCCGTCCGCGAGAGGCTGCTGCGGATCGCAGAGGCGGAATGGGTGGAATGGGGGCGGATTACCGCCGGGCCCGGCCTGCCCCGCCCCCCGGCGGGGAGCGAGGGGGCGACCGCTTCCTTCCCCCGCGTCCTGGCCTACTGGCGCGCGGTGCCGGACGCGGAGGCGGCCGCCGCCGTCTCCCGCAACCGCGCCCGCTGGGCCGCGCAGCTCGAGGGGCGTACGGTAGAGGGCGTGTGGTCGGAGCCCGCCTGGTCCGCCGCCTTCGTCTCCTTCCTCATGCGTGGTGCGGGGGTGGACGAGAGGGAGTTCCACGCCTCCGCCTCCCACGCCTTCTACCTGGACGCGATCCTGCGGGACGCCGCGGAGTTCCCGGCCCGGGCGCCCTTCGTGCCGCACGATGTGGTGGAGCGCGCGCCGGAGCCCGGGGACCTGATCTGCGCCGACCGGTCCCGCCACCCGCTTCCCGGCTGGCGCGCGCGCCTGCCGGAGGCCGGGCAGTTCCGCCCGATGCATTGCGACCTGGTGATCCGCACCGGGGCGGGGGTGGCGGAGGCCGTGGGCGGCAACGTGGCGGATGCGGTGACGATGACCCTCTATGAAACCGGGGCCGATGGCCGCCTGCTCCCGCGCCGGCCCGGGGAGCCCGTGGTTTTCGCGATCGTTGAGAACCGGCTGGGGCGACTTCCGCCTTTTCAGCCCGGGCCAGTGATTTCCGCACTTTCCGCGGGGAAGCGCGGCTAGGGGCTTTTTGGGCCCATACGCCTTTACCTCTGACGAGTGGGCCCGATGTTTGTGGGAAGGATCAGCGGCTTTCGTCGGCGCTGCCCTGCCGTATCCCAGCCGGAGCAAAATGAGGTTTGTTCCAGAAATTGATCCGAAGTTGATTTGATTGACGGTACGCCCCGCAATCGAACGTCCTCTGACTTTCTGCCGAATTGGGAAAAGCTAGACATTATCTTCGGGGATAAGGATATTCCGCGGGTCGGCCCGATTCGCAGTCGGGTTTGTGGAACCGTTTACCGAGGAGATGCCCATGGCCGACACCAAGCAGAAATCCATCGTCGATCTGGATGGAATGAGCGCGCAGGAACTAACCGCGCTGATCGAGGCCGCAGAAGCCAAGCGCGCGGAAAAACAGGATGAGGCGCGGAATGCGCTGATCGAGGAATTCCGCGGCAAGGCCGCACAGTTGGGGCTGCAGCTGGAATCCCTGATTCCCAGTGCTGCCGCGCAGGGGCCGGCTTCTACCGGCCGCCGCACCCGGCGCGACGCCGGCGGGTCCGTTGCGCCGCGCTTCCGCGGCCCGAACGGCGAAACCTGGAGCGGGCGCGGCCGCATGCCGAAATGGCTTTCCGCCATGGAGGCTTCCGGCCGCAAGAAGGACGAGTTCCGGATTTAATCCGGGCTTCTTTCCGGCCGGACCTGCCAGCTGAAGCGCCGGGATTGTCCCGGCGCCAGGACGGTGGCGCCCGGTCGGTTCATAAATTCCCCGTCCCAGCCCAGCGGCGCTGCGGTGCCGCACCAGGGCTCCAGGCAGAGGAAAGAAGCGCCCGGTTTCGACCAGAGGCCAAAGTCGGAATAGCCATCCCACTGCATTTCCAGCGCCGCGCCGGGAGCGGCGTAACGGAGTTTCCTCGCGGGAAAATCCGGGAGGACGATCGCGTCCTTTTCGAAAAGGGATTGATTGAGCGGCAGCGTTCCATCCCGCAGCGAAATGTATTCCGAGGCATCCAGCAGCCCGCCTGTCAGGCGCCGCGCTGCCAGGGCTCCGATGCCGGCAAAGGTGAGGTGGTGGCCCTCCGCCGAGGCAGCGCCGGGCAGGGGCCAGGAGAAGGCCGGGTGCCCGCCGATCAGGAAGGGCAGGGGCCCATCCCCGGGGTTGAGGACCGTGGCGGTGCAGGACAGGGCACCGCCGGCCACCGCCCATTCCACGTCGAGCGCGAAGGCGAAGGGATAGGCCGCCCGCGTCGCGTCGTTGTCCTCCAGCCGCAATGCGCAGCCCGCCCCGTCCCGCCACAGCCAGGTGAAGCGGCTGTCGCGGGCGAAGCCGTGCTGGGTCATGCGATGCGGTTGCCCGGCATGGCGCAGCGTATCGCCCGGCAGGCGGCCGACGATGGGGAACAGGATCGGGGCGTGGCGCGGCCATTCCGGGCCGGCCTGCCAAAGCCACTCCCCGCCGCCGGCATCCCGCAGCGATTGCAATTCCGCCCCCTCCGCTCGGACGGTGGCGGTCAGGCGGTCGTCGCCGAAGCGATGGGTGTCGTCTGGCATGCGCCTGGATGCGCTGGCTGGGCAGGGGCCGCAAGGGCGGACCGGTCCTGGCCTTACGAGCGCCGCCGTATCGGGGTGGGAGCGCGGGCAGGCGCCCGCCCGCTGGTTGCGATCATATCCGCCGGGGCCTGTACTGGCCGGGGTTGGTGATGCGAGTCGTGTCCTTGGAGAGCAGCTTCGACAGCGCGGCTTTCGCCCGCGATGGGTTCGCCGTGGTCGGGAACGCGGTCTCGCCGCCGCTCCTGGCCGGGTTGCGGGATGCGCTGGAGCGGGTGCAGGGCGCCGTGCCCGGGCTGCCGCCCGAGTTACTGGAGCGCCTGACCTTCGAGCGGGACCTGCCGGAGGCGCGGCGCGGCGGCATCGCCGCCTCCGAGGTGGGAGACGCGATCTTTATCCTCGGGGATCCAGTCGCCTTCGATCCCCTGTTCTGGGAGGTCCTCCGGCAGCCGGCGCTCGTCTCCGCCGCGCGGATGGCGCTGGGGGTGCGGGACCTGGCGGCCCATTTCATGAACGTCACCATCAAGCACCGGCGCTTCGGCCGTGCCATCGGGTGGCACCGGGACTACCCGAACGGCTACGCCTCGCCCGCGGCCTCCTGCTTCGTGCGCGCGATGCTCTGCCTCGATGGCATGTTCCGCGACGGGGGTGCGACAGCCTTCATTCCCGGCTCCCACCTCCTGGCGGATGCCGAGGTGGCCGAGCCCGCCCCGCCGGGTGGCTGGCAGCCTCCGGAGAGCGACGTCGTGGTGGTGTGCTGCGATCCCGGGGACCTGGTGCTCATCCATCCGAAGGTGCTGCACGGCGGCGGGATGAACACGTCTTCCTCCCCGCGCCGGAACATCGTCGTGCAGATCGGGGATGCCGCCATGCCCCTGCGGCGTGTCCCCGAGCAGGAGACGGTCGCCGGCCATCGGCTTGAGGCGGTCTGAGGCTCGCCGGACGTCCGGGCGGACCGGCGATCATGGCCGTGGCGGTGCTTCCGGCCGGCGAGCCGGATGGAGCGTGGGGGATCCGGGGGAGAGGTTCTCCCTCCCCCGGCCCGGTGAGTTCGAGGAGGCCTGGCCTCCCCGGGATCAGCCGCCCGCCTTCAGCGTGATCTCGGCGATGCCTGCCGCCACGTTGATGCCCGTGCTGCTCTCGATGGAGAGCGGCTGCAGGGCCACCTGGTCGCGGCTGCCGCCGATGAGGACGTTGCTGCCCAGGCCGAGGCCCGCCGCGACGTTGGAGGAGGCGCCGCCATAGGTGCCGGCCAGGCTGCCGGGGGCGATGTCGGGCCCGGTGTTCACCACCGTCCACACCATCGTGCCGCGGCCGGTGAAGCCGAGGTCCACGCCGAAGCGGCGGATCTCGCCGGAGTAGCGCTCGGCGGGGCCGTTCGCCGGCTTGAACTCGCAGGACAGGTCCTTCGTCGAGCCGAAGACGAAGCTGATGCCGCCGGAGACGTCGCACTGAAGCTGGCCGACGCGGGTATTGCCGGCCTGCTGGCCGGGGGGCGGCGTCATCACCGTGCCGGACTGCACCATGCCCGGCGGGATGGGCTGGCCGGGCTGCAGGACCACACCCTGGCCGGGGATGACGGTGCCCGGGGCGACGGTGCCCGGCGGGGTGGTGGCGGTCTGGGCCAGGGCGGTGCCGCCGAAGGCAAGCAGGGCGGCGGTGGCAAGGAAGGCGGTACGGTTCATGGCTTTCGCTCCTCGATCTCTGATCGGGGAGGCGGCAGGGGCCGTTCAGACGGCCCCGGGCGCTTCCCCGGACGGGAGCGAAGAACGCGCCGTTGCCGCCGCGGCTTCATCACCGGCTTTCTGCCACGCACCCTGGGGCAGGAGCTGGGGCGCCAGCACGCGGCGGGGGCGGGCCGGGGCCGTGCGGCGGGTCAGGGGCGCCAGCACGGATTTCCGGGCCTCGATCAGCGTCACGCCGCCGAACTGGGGGGCCAGGGCCTCGCCGGCCGCCTCCCAGAGCCGGGCGCCGCGCAGTAGGGGGCGGAAGGCGAAGGGCGGGACGAAGAGGGCGGCCTCCCGCGCCTCCACCGTGAACATGGACCGCTCCAGGAGCCGGGCGAGCTGGCGGGGGGAGTAGGGCTGGCCATGGCCGAAAGGGGTGTGCTCCAGGTGCGCCCAGACGGAGCGGCGGTTGGGCACAACGGCGAGCAGCCGGCCCTCCGGCCGCAGCACGCGCCAGGCCTCCCTCAGCATGCGGCGGGCATTCTCCGCGCCCTCCAGCCCGTGGACGAGAAGGATCCGGTCGAAGCTGAGGTCGGAAAAGGGGAGGCGATCCTCCTCCACCAGGGCGGTGGCGTTGCGGCCGTCCGGCGGCCAGGGCGGCAGGCCGCCCGCGCCCAGGACTTCCGGCGCCGCCGAAACCAGGCGCGCCGCGCCGCGCCGCCAGAGGCGCAGATAGGGCCCGGCATGGCCGAGGCCGAGCACCTCCTGCCCCGTCAGCTCAGGCCAGGCGCGGCGGAGCCGGGCGCGCAGGACGCGCCGGGTCACCGCGCCCAGCGGCGCCTCGTAGAAGCCCTGCAGCCCGCGGGCGGTGAAGTGGACCTCGGCGGCCATGAAGCCGATATAGGGCGGCGAATCCGGCCTGACACCAGAGGGAAAGCACTGCATGACCCAGCGTGGGAATTGGACGATCCGGGCCGTGCCCAACCTCTCCGACAACTACGCCTGGCTGCTGCGGGACGAGGCGACGGGCACCGTGGCGCTCTGCGACCCCGGCGAGGTGGAGCCGAACCTGGCGGCGCTGCAGGAGATGCCGGAGCCCGGGCGGCTGGACTGGGTGCTGCTGACCCACCACCACCCCGACCACATCGACGGCGTGGCCGGCGTGGTGGCGGCGACGGGCGCGAAGGTGCTGGGCGCGGCGGCGGATTCCCACCGGCTGCCGAAGCTGGACCTTTCGGTGCGCCCCGGCGATTCGGTGCCGCTGGGCAGCGGCACGATCGAGGTGCTGGACAGCCCGGGCCACACGATCGGCCACATCGCGCTGTTTATCCCCGAGGCGCACGCGGTGCTGTGCGGGGACACCCTGTTCTCGCTGGGCTGCGGGCGGCTGCTGGAGGGCACGCCGGCCGACATGTTCCGTGCCCTGCGCCTGCTGGACGCCCTGCCCGGCGACACGCTGGTGCTCTGCGGCCACGAGTACACCGAGAGCAATGCCCGCTTCGCCCTGACGGTGGAGCCGGACAACGCCGCGCTGAAGGCGCGTGCGGAGGAGGTGCGGGCGCAGCGCAAGGCCGGGCACCCCACCGTGCCCACCACGCTGGACGGGGAGCGCGCCACCAACCCCTTCCTGCGGGCGGGGGACGAGGCGACGCTGGCCGAGCGGCGGCGCGGCAAGGACGTGTTCAAGGGCTGAGCGCCCGCCATGGACCTGCGCGATCCCGGGCTGGACGCGGCCGCAGTCATCGCCGCGCTGGACCTGCGCCCGCACCCTGAGGGCGGGCACTACCGCGAGACCTGGCGCGATGCCCCGGCCGATGGCGGGCGGGGTGCGGGGACCTCCATCCTCTTCCTCCTCGCGGCCGGGGAGCGCAGCCACTGGCACCGGGTGGACGCGGCGGAGGGCTGGCACTGGCACGCCGGCGCCCCGCTCCTGCTCCGTCGCTCCGATGGCGGGGTGCCGGACGGGGTGCGGCTGGGGCCGGACCTCTCGGCCGGGGAGACACCCTTCGCGAACGTGCCGCCGGGGTGGTGGCAGGCGGCCGAGAGCCTCGGTGCCTGGACGCTGACGGGCTGCACCGTCAGCCCCGCCTTCCTGTTCGAGGGCTTCGAGATGGCGCCCCCGGGCTGGGAACCTTGAAAGGAGAGAGTAGCCGGCTTCCCGGGTGATGCACCCTCGGGTTGAAGGGTTCGAAAACTATATACCTCTGGTTGCGTGCTCACGATCCCGCTAGCATGGCCCTTGCCGCCGAGAGGAGGGCCCTTGCTTCACGCGCCGACCGCCTTCGTTCTGAGCTTCTCCCTCGCCGTCACCTGCGGTGCCACGCTCCTCCTCCTCTGGTGGCAGGACCGGCGGCATGTCGCCATCGCGAGCTGGGGCGTGGGGCACAGCCTTGCCGCCATCGCCCTGCCGCTGCTCGCGGCCCGGGGCGTCCTGCCGGGCTTCGTCTCCATCCAGATCGGCAACGCGCTGATGGCCCTGACCTACGGGCTGATCTGGGCCGGGGCGCGGCAGTTCTCCGGCCGGCGCGTCATGCCCGGGCCGGTGCTGGCGGGGGCGCTGGCCTGGCTCGTCCTCTGCCAGGTGCCGGCCTTCTACGAGAGCATGGCGGCGCGGGTGCTGGCCATGGGGCTGGTGGCCGCGGGGTACAACATGGCCGCCGCCCTGGAATTCCATCGCGGCGACGACACGGAGCGGCTGCGCTCCCATCGGCTGATCGTCGCGGTGCTGCTGGTGAACGCGGCCGTCTATCTGTTTCGCCTGCCCTGCCTGGTGCTGCAGCCGATCGTCGCGGCCGCGGACGGCATGCCGCGGGCGCTGTGGTTCGATGCCCTCGTCATCCTCGGCACCGCCACGGCCAGCTGCACCGCCCTCCTCCTCGTGGCCCTGACGCGGGAGAAGGAGGGGCGCGAGGCCCAGGTCGCGATCTGCGCCGCGCGGGACGCGGCGGACCGTGCCAATGCGGAGAAGAGCCGCTTCCTCGCCCATATGAGCCACGAGCTGCGCACCCCGCTGAACGGCGTGCTCGGCCTGGCGCAGGCCCTGGCGGAGGATCCGGCCCTGGGTGGGGAGCAGCGGGACCGCGCGGCCCTGCTGGAGCGGGCGGGAAGGCACCTGAACGCGCTGCTGAACGACGTGCTCGACCTGTCCAGCATCGAGGCCGGGCGGCTGGCCCTGGCGGCCCAGCCCGCCACCCTGGCCCCGCTGCTGGCGGATGCGGCGGGGCTGGCGCGGGCGGTGGCGGCCGCCAAGGGCGTCCGGCTGGTGGTGGAGGTCGCCCCCGACCTGCCGCACGCGGTGCTCTGCGACGCGCGGCGGGTGCGCCAGATCCTGCACAACCTCCTGGGCAACGCCGTGAAGTTCACCCCGCCGGGCGGGGTGGTGGAACTCTCCGTGCGGCGGCGCTGGCTGCCGGAAGAGGGCAGCGGTCTTGTCCTCACCGTGCGGGACGACGGGCCAGGTGTGCCGGAGGATTTCCGCGACCGCCTTTTCCAGGACTACAGCCGCGCGACGCGGGAGGTGGCGAAGGGCAACGGGACGGGGCTGGGCCTGGCCATCTCCGCCGGGCTGGCGCAGGCCATGAACGGCTCCATCCGCTTCGGCTCCCCGCCGGACGGCAAGGGCAGCGTCTTCGAGGTCTGGCTGCCCCTGGCGGACGCCGCGCCGCCCCCGCCCGCCTGCCCCGAGCCCAGCCGCACGGTGCCCGCGCCCACCTCCCGCCGCGTGCTGGTGGTGGACGACGTGGCCGTGAACCGCCTTGTCCTCCGGATCATGCTGGAGCGGGCGGGCTGTTCCGTGGCGGAGGCCGAGAGCGGGGAGGCGGCGCTGGAGAGGCTGGAGGATCCCGGCCCCCTGCCCGACGTGGTCCTGATGGATGTGCTGATGCCCGGCATGGGCGGGCTGGAGGCCGCGCGCCGCATCCGGTCCCTGCACGGCCCGGCCGGGCGGCTGCGGATCCTGGCGGTGACGGCCGGGGCCATGCCGGAGCAGGTGGCCGCCTGCCTTGCCGCCGGGATGGACGGGCACGTGACGAAGCCGGTGGAGCGCGCGGCGCTGCTCGCCGCCCTGGAGGGGGCACCCGAGGCCGCCCCCGGGATTGCCCCCGAGGCCGTATTGGCCGAGCCGCAGGCCTGATGTGCCGGGCGGGACCGGCCCGGGCGCCTTGACGCGGCGTGCCGGGGGCGGGACACCCCTGGCCCACCCAACGAAGCCCCCGGCGCTCCAACCGCCGGGCGGCCAGGAGCCCATCCTCCATGTCCCAGCGCGTCTTCTCGGGCATCCAGCCCTCGGGCGTTCCCACCCTCGGCAACTACCTCGGCGCGCTGCGCAACTGGGTGCCGATGCAGGACACGAACGAGTGCATCTTCTGCGTGGTGGACCAGCACGCCATCACCCAGTTCCAGGACCCCCGGGAACTGACGCGGCAGACCCGCGACATGGCCGCCGCCCTGCTGGCCTGCGGGCTGGACCCGGAGCGCTGCATCCTCTTCGTGCAGTCCCACGTGCACGCGCACACGCGGCTGGCCTGGATCTTCAACTGCGTGGCCCGCATCGGCTGGCTGAACCGCATGACGCAGTTCAAGGACAAGGCGGGGAAGGACCGGGACAACGCGGGCGCAGGCCTCTACGTCTATCCGAACCTGATGGCGGCCGACATCCACGCCTACCACGCCACGCGCGTGCCGGTGGGCGAGGACCAGAAGCAGCACCTGGAGCTGGCGAACGACATCGCGGAGAAGTTCAACCACGACTACGGCGTGGACTTCTTCCCGCATATCGACCCGCACATCATGGGCGTGGCGGCGCGGGTGATGAGCCTGCGCGACGGCACGAAGAAGATGAGCAAGTCGGACCCCTCCGACCAGTCGCGCATCAACCTGAACGACGATGCCGACACCATCGCCCTGAAGATCCGCCGCGCGAAGACGGATCCGGAGCCGCTGCCCTCCGAGATGCAGGGGCTGGAGGGGCGGCCGGAGGCGCGCAACCTCGTCGGCATCCTCGCCGCCATCACGGACACGACGCCGGAGGAGGTGCTGCGCCAGCACGGCGGCCAGGGCTTCGGCACCTTCAAGGGCATCCTGGCCGATGCGCTGGTGGCGCACCTGACGCCGATCGCGGACGAGACGCGGCGCCTGCTGGCCGATCCCGGGGCGGTGGACGCGCTGCTGCGGCGCGGGGCGGACCGGGCGCGGGAGATCGCGGAGCCGATCGTGGCGCGTGCCGAGGAGATCGTCGGCTTTCTGCCGCCGCGCTGACCCCTTGCGCTAGGGCCGGGGCGCCATGCTGAAGAGCATCCTCACCGTCGGCGGCTGGACCATGGCCAGCCGCGTGCTGGGCTTCCTGCGGGACATGCTGATCGCGGCCTCGCTGGGTGCCGGGCCGGTGGCGGATGCCTTCTTCATCGCGCTGAAGCTGCCGAACCTGTTCCGGCGGCTGTTCGGGGAAGGGGCGTTCAACGCCGCCTTCGTGCCGGCCTTCGCGGCCACGCTGACCACGGAAGGTGCCGCCCAGGCCCGCTTCCTGGCGGAGCGCATGTCCACGCTGATGACGCTGTGGCTGTCGCTCCTCACGGTGCTCGGCATCATCTTCATGCCGCAGGTGCTGACGGTGCTGGCGCCGGGCTTCACGGACGACCCTCTGCGCTTCGGGCTGGCCGTGGAGATGACGCGGATCACCTTCCCCTACCTGCTGCTGATCTGCCTGACCGCCCTGATCTCCGGCGTGCTGAACGGGCTGGACCGCTTCGGCGCCGCCGCTGGCGCGCCGGTGCTGTTCAACCTGCTCTCCATGGCCGCGCTCTTCGTCCTCTCGCCGATCGTGCCCACGCCCGGGCACGCGCTGGCCTGGGGCGTCACCGTCTCGGGCGCGGCGCAGCTCATCCTCGTCTGGATCGCGGCGGCGCGGGCGGGAATGCCGCTGCGCATCGTCTCCCTGCCGCGCATCACGCCGGAGGTGCGGCTGGTGCTGCGCCGGATGGTGCCGGGCCTTGTCGGCGCGGGGGTGACCCAGCTGAACCTGGCGGTGGACGTCATCATCGCCTCGCTGCTGCCGGCGGGCGCCGTGTCCTACCTCTACTATGCGGACCGGATCGGGCAGCTGCCGCTGGGCGTGATCGGCGCGGCGGTGGGCACGGCCATGCTGCCCCTGCTGGTGAAGCAACTCCGCAGCGGCAGGCCGCTCTCCGCCCACCGCACGATGAACCGGGCGCTGGAGCTCTCCCTCGCCCTGTCCCTGCCCGCCGCGGCGGCGCAGGCGGTGCTGGCCTGGCCCATCATCTCCGCCCTGTTCCTGCGCGGCGCCTTCGGGGAGCTGGAGGCGGCGGCCACCTCCGTCGCCCTTGTCGCCTATGCGCTGGGGCTGCCCGCCTTCGTGCTGGTGAAGGCCTTCGTGCCCGGCTTCTTCGCGCGCGGGGACACGGCGACGCCGGTGAAGGTCAGCCTCGTCATCGTCGTGCTGAACCTGGCGATGAACCTGATCCTCACCCAGTACCTCGCCCATGTCGGCATCGCGTTGGCCACGGGGATCGCCGCCTGGGTCAACGTGATCGCGCTGGCCGTGCTGCTGCGCCGGCGCGGCCACTGGCGGCCGGACCGCCGCCTGCGCCGGCGCCTGCCCCGCCTGCTGATCGCCACCCTCGCCATGGCGCTGGTGCTGCTGGGGATGCGGATGGCCCTGCCGGACCCGGTGGGATCGACGATGCGGCTGGCCTTCCTCGCGGCCTATGTCGTCGTCGGGCTGGTCGTCTATTTCGGGCTGGCCCACGCGATCGGCGGGCTGAGTCTCGGGGAGATCCGGCGGCGGCGGTGAGGGCACGGCCCCCACCACCGGGCATGGGCCCTAGAGGATCGGAGTCCCCCCCCGTGACGGGGATCATGGCTCCGGAGACGTAGCTCGCCTCGTCCGAGGCCAGCAGCACGTAGACCGGCGCGAGTTCCGCCGGCTGGCCCGGGCGCTTCATCGGGGTCTGCTGGCCGAAGCTCTTCACCTTCTCCGCCGGCATGGTGGAGGGGATCAGGGGCGTCCAGATCGGGCCGGGCGCGACGCTGTTGGCGCGGATGCCCTTCTCGGCGAGGAGCTGGGCCAGGCCGGCGGTGAAGTTGGCGATGGCTCCCTTGGTAGTCGCATAGGCCAGCAGCTGCGGCGTGGGCTTGTCCTCGTTGATCGAGGTGGTGTTGATGATGGAGCTGCCGGGCTTCATGTGCTTCACCGCCGCCTTGGTGATGCGGAACATCGCGTAGATGTTCGTCTTGAAGGTGAGGTCCCACTCCTCGTCCGGGATCTCCTCGATGGATTCGAAGGTCATCTGGTGCGCGGCGTTGTTCACCAGTACGTCAATGCGCCCGAAGGCCTCCACCGCCTTCGCCACGATCGCCTCGCAATGCTCACGCCCGGAGATGTCGCCGGGCACCAGCACCGCCTTGCGGCCGGCTTCCTCCACCCAGCGGGCGGTCTCCCGCGCGTCCTCATCCTCGTTCAGATAGGAGATGAGGACATCCGCCCCCTCGCGCGCGAAGGCGATGGCGACGGCGCGGCCGATGCCGCTATCTGCGCCGGTGATCACGGCCGCCTTGCCCGCGAGGCGGCCCGAACCGCGATAGCTGCTCTCGCCGTGGTCGGGGCGGGGGCTCATCGCCTCGGTGCTTCCGGGAACCGGTTGCTGCTGCTCTGGCAAGGGCGGCGTGGGGCGGCTGTCGGACATGTGGCTGAAGCTCCTTCGTCGGCGGTCGGCTGGCGGACCGCCTCCGCTCTGCGGCAGGTGCGGAAGGCCGGGGCATCTCTGGTTCACATGCGTGCACCACAGATGTCCTGGCCTGTTGATCGGAGAGGGGATCCACGCTTCCGGGCGATGCCGCCCTCCGGCGATCTGCTGTAGACGTGCGGGTCGCAGGCTGAATTAACCGGCGATACGGTCCCGCTTCGCAGTCCTGAGAGCGCACGGGACGGTGTGCTGCGCGGGGCATGCGAACAGCGAATCCGCTTTCCTACGATAGCGACGGCCAGGTCGCCGGTCGGTAAGGCGGCTCCTTTTTCGGAGGAGCCCATGGGACGCATGCTCTGGCGCATGAAGGGTGGGCCGCAGATGGTCGCCGATGGCGAATGCGGGCTCAGGCTCTCGGTGACCTCCACCGAGGCTCCGGCCTCCATCCGCTTCGTCGTCGAGGAATGCGGGGACGGCAGGCAGGCCCTCCCGCTCATCTCGGGCTACCGGGACGAGGTGGGGGCCGCGATGGAGGCCGCCGAGGAGGCCGCGGCGAGGATCGCGGGCAGGCGCGGTGCGGGGCGCCACTGACCGGTCGCGGGGGCGCGCCTCCCTCGTGGGCTGTCAGGAGGGTGCTTCCGGACTCGCGGGCGGGCAACGCTTCGATCCCGTGGCCGTTTGACCTCCTTCTGGACCGAGGCGGGTTCCCGCCATGGGCGGCCGGGGCCGGAACAGGCCGGTGCCAGGTCCGACACGGCGGGGAGCGACGGATCCGTGGCTGCGAGGTCGGGCGGCCCTGGACAAGAAGGGCAGGTGGCCCGCGGCGCTGAATCAGGACCTGAGCGACAGGAGACGGGCATGACGGAACGGAAAGCGTCGGACGATCAGCGGTCGCCGGCCGATCGGCTTGCCGACAAGGCGAGCGAGGCCGGCACGGCGACCGGGACCAACCCTGGCGGGGTCAATACAGGCGCCGGCGGCATCGCGACATCTCACCAGCCGAGCGGCACCGCGCCGGGCGGAGGACCGGGCGCGGGCTTCGGCAGCCTTGGGACCGGCGGCGGTAGCACGGCGGGGGCTTCCTCCGGCGCCGTGAAGCGCGGCGGGCGGTAGGCGCCTCTCCGCCCCGGCCAGCCCCTAGGCCACCTCGATCCCGGTGAGCCCCGCCGCGAGCACCGCCCGCAGGTCGGGCCCGGCCAGGGCGATGCAGCCCTCGGTCGGGTCGTAGTCCGGCCGGGCGAGGTGGAGGAAGATGGCGCTGCCGCGCCCGCGCACCACCGGGTCGTCGTTCCAGCCAAGCACGCCGATGATGTCGTAAACGTGGTCCTCCCGCCACAGCCTCTCGTGCCGGGCCTCGTGGGGCAGGGCGACCGGGCGGTTATAGGCGGGGCTGGCCGGGTCGTCGCACCAGCCGTCATCCGGGCCGATCGGCTCCACGGGCACGGCGCAGCGCGGCGCGGCGCCGCGATCCGCGCGGTAGAGCACGCGGCGGAGCGGCAGGGTGGCGCGGGGCGTGGCGCCGTCGCCCTCGCTCTTGTCGTCGCGGATGCCGCCGCGGCCGGTGGCGCAGCGCCAGCGGTCGCGCTGCAGAATCAGGTGGGAGCCTTCCAGGCGGGCGAGGGTCATGTGCCGCCTCTTACCACCTCAGGCCCCACCTCAGGCCATGTTGCCGCGCATCTGCTCCTCATAGGCGATGCGGGCGCGGGCGATGGTGGCGGGATCGGCCGTCTGCCCCCAGGCGAGGAAGGCAGTGGGCTGGTCGCGCCCGTCCGCGACGGCCTGGAGCGAGCCGAAGAAGCCGGTGATGTCCAGCACGGCGGAGGCGACGCCGCCGAGGAACCCCACGGGCCCGCCCAGCGCGGTGCCGACGAGGATGCGGGCCGCGATAGGGGCGGAATCCCCGGTCACCGCCCGGTAGGCCGTGCCCACGCCCGGCACATACTGCAGGGGGTTCAGCGCCTCCAGCAGCTCGTCGAAGGTGGCCTCGACCGGCATCGGCGTCGCTTCTTCCCCGAAGAGGGGCGGGCCACCATCGGGCGCCGGGCGGCTGCCGCCATAGACATAGCCGGCGAACATGCCCCAGCCCTCGGGGGAGGCGGTGTTGGGAACGATGTGGGTCACGGCACGCTCCTGGCCTGCACGGGCGAGGCCGGCGCAAGCCGTGTGCCGCGGCCAGAGCAGGCCCGGCCGGCGCCCCCGGGTGAGGCCGCCTACCCCAGCAGGTGCCCGAAGCGCGCCTTCTTCGTCGCCAGATAGGCGTCGTTCACCCCGTTGGCGGCGAAGAGGTGGGAGACGCGCCCCGTCACCTCGATCCCGCAGGCCGCCAGCCCCGCCACCTTGTCCGGGTTATTGGTCAGCAGGCGGATCCGGGGGATGCCGATGGCCTCCAGCATGGTCGCGGCCACGCGGAAGTCGCGCTCGTCGGCGCCGTAGCCCAGGGCGCGGTTGGCATCGAGCGTGTCCAGCCCGCCATCCTGTAGCGTGTAGGCGCGCAGCTTGTTCACCAGCCCGATGCCCCGTCCCTCCTGGGCCAGATAGAGCAGGACGCCGCCGCTCTCCTCGGCCGCCATGCGGGCGATGGCACCGCGCAGCTGCGGGCCGCAATCGCAGCGCAGGCTGCCCAGCAGGTCGCCGGTGAAGCATTCGGAGTGGATGCGGGCGAGCGGCGCCGTCGCCCCGGCCTCCTCCGGCCGGCCCACGAGGATCGCCAGATGCTCGATCCCGCCATCGGCGGCGCGGAAGGCGGCGATGCGGGCCTCCGGCGCGTCCTCGAGCGGCACGCGGGCCTCCGCCACGCGGGTCAGGCTGGTGGCCGCGGAGGCCGGGTAGGCCAGCACCTCGGCCACGGAGACGGAGAGCAGGCCCAGCCGCGCCCCCGCGGCCGCCGAGGCGGGCGCGGCGACAAGGGCAGGCAGCAGCCGCCCGACCTTGCCGAGGGCGATGGCCGCGGGCGAGAGCGCCTGGGAGAAGCCGGGCGCCGGCGCGGCTTGCGGCGATTCCGGCAGCAGCTGGTCGGCCACGGGGTCGGCCATGCGCCGCAGCGAATCGGGATCGAGCAGGGCAGGGGAGAGGCGGATCGCGGCCGGCGCCTCCTCCGGCCCCGTGGCGGGCACCGGGCGGGCCAGCACCACGGCCGCGCGGGGGGCGGCCAGCAGCAGCACGGGCGGGGCCAGCGCCGCCCCGGCGAGCTCGGCCAGCCCGCGCGCGCCCACCGTCTCGGCGGCGGCGAGGACGAGCGCCTCGCCCCCGCCCTCCAGCAGCACGGGCGTTCCGCGGCGCAGATCGGAAACGGCCCGGTGCACGGCCCGCATTCCCGCCGCGCGAGGATCAACGGCCTGCGAGTGCCCCGGGGGGAGAGATGCCGGAGCCCATGTCGACGCGTCGGCCATTCCTGCTCCCATGCTCAGGGCAACCTATGATGGCCCGGTCTGCATATTTCCCCAGCAATATGGTAAGAGCATGGTCGTCGGAAGGGCTCATTCCCGTGGAAGCCGCCCTGCTTCCACCTCATGCCCACGAAAAAGAGAGCCAAGACTTGCCGCTTTGGGCAGATTGGCCCCATATCCCGACTTCACGGCTCCGGGATTGCCCCGTTCCACTGGGCGAACCATAGCTATCAACGGGAGGGTGCATGTCGGACCCCCGTCCGATCCTGATCGTGGACGACGACCCGGCGCTGCGCGCCACGCTGTCCGAGCAACTGGCTGTCGATGGCGAGTTCGCCCCGAGCGAGGCCGCCTCGAAGGCGGAGGCCGGCCAGATCCTGCTCGCCGACGGCTCGCGCTTCGATGCCGTGCTGCTGGACATTGGCCTGCCGGACGGCGACGGCCGCGACCTGTGCGCGGAACTGCGCCGTGCCGGCTTGAAGGTGCCGATCATCATGCTCACCGGCGCGGACGGGGAGCAGGATGTGGTGCGCGGGCTTGATTCGGGCGCGAACGACTACATCGCCAAGCCGTTCCGCATCATGGAGCTGCTGGCCCGCCTGCGCGCCCAGCTCCGCGGCTTCGACAACTCCGAGGACGCGGTCTTCGTCATCGGGCCCTACACCTTCCGCCCCTCGGCCAAGATGCTGCAGGACCCCGGCCGCAACCGCCGGATTCGCCTGACCGAGAAGGAATGCGCGATCCTGAAGTTCCTCTACCGCGCCGGTGGCCGGCCGGTGGGGCGCCAGATCCTGCTGAACGAGGTGTGGGGCTACAACGCCGCCGTCACCACCCATACGCTGGAGACGCACATCTACCGTCTCCGCCAGAAGATCGAGCCGGACCCGGCGGCGGCCTCCCTCCTCCTCACGGAGGGCGGCGGCTACCGCCTGGATCCCCAGGCCGGCCGCGCCGCCGCCTGAGGCGGGGCATGATCGGGAACGGGAAGGGCCGGAGGGGATACCCCTCCGGCCCTTCTCACTTTCCGGCCCTGGCCGGGTTGACGGCCCGGGCGGGGCCCGGGGGCGGCGGGCCCCGCTTGCCCGCAGGGCCGGGATCAGAATCGGTCGGACCATTGTTGCTGCCCCTCTCTGGATGGGCGACTCAACGGGGGACCGGCCGGGCGGTTGCCCCCGGGGAGGGAAGGCGGGAACCCCGTGTCGCCCGCGCCTCACCGCCCGGGCAGCCACACCCGCATCACCGTTCCCTGCCCCGGCGTGCTGTCGATCAGCAGCTGCCCGCGGTGGTGCCCTACGATGTGCTTCACGATGGCCAGGCCCAGCCCCGTGCCGCCGGCGGCGCGGCTGCGGCCGGCATCCACGCGGTAGAAGCGCTCGGTCAGGCGGGGGATGTGCTCCCGGGCGATGCCCGGCCCGTCATCGGCGACGCTGAGCATCACGCCCGGGGCCAGCCCGCCCTCCGGCACGGCCAGGTGGCGGACGGAAAGGCGCACCGTTCCGCCCTCCCGCCCGTGGCGCACCGCGTTCTCCAGCAGGTTGCGCAGCACCTGGGCCAATTCCCCGGCATCGGCGGGCGTGGCGGTGGCGGGGCTCAGGTCCAGGGCCAGGTTCACGTTTCGGGCTGCCAGGATGGGGGCCATGGCGGCCGCTTCGTCCCGCGCCAGGGCGTCCAGCCGCGCCTCGCCCTCCGGTGCGCGGTGCTCGGCCATCTCGATCCGGGAGAGGCCGAGCAGGTCCTCGATCAGGCGCCGCATCCGCTCCGCCTGCGTGGCGATGATGCCGAGGAAGCGGGAATGCGCCTCCGGATCGTCCTTGGCCGGGCCCCGCAGCGTCTCCACGAAGCCGATGATGGAGGCCAGCGGCGTGCGGAGCTCATGGCTGGCATTGGCCACGAAATCCGCCCGCATCCGCTCCGCCGCCCGTGCCTGGGTGCGGTCCGCCAGCACGAGCAGGAGGCAGCCGCCGTCGGAGAGTGGCGGGTCCAGCGGGACGGCGTGGATGGAGATGTCCCGCGACACGGGCAGGGGCAGCACCGCCTCCGCCGTCTGCGGCCCGCCCTCGGACAGGGCGGCGTCCACCGCGGTGGCGATGCGGGGGTGGCGCAGCAGGGCCGCCGTGTCGGCCACGCCGTCCGGCCCGGTGCCGAAGAAGCGGCGCGCGGCCGAGTTGGCGCGCAGCACCTGCCCGTCCTCTCCCATCACCAGCAGCGGGTCGGGCAGGGCCTCGATGATAGCGGCGTCGGTCCGGCGGAGCTGGCGCAGCATCGCCTCCCGCTCCGCCAGCCCGCGGGCGAGGCGGGCGGCGGATTCCGCCACCCGCGCGGCGGCCGGCAGGATCGGCGGGCGCGGCGGCACGGGCTTCCCCTCCGCCGCGGCGCGCAGGTCCGCCTCCAGCCCCGCCAGCGTGGTCAGCCAGGCCCAGCCGAAGAGGAGGGCGGCCACGAGGGTGACGAGGAGGGCGAGGAAGGCCGGCAGGGGCTCCGCCCAGCCGGCCAGGATGAGAACGAGCAGCGCCACCGAGGGCACGCCGCCCACCAGCGCCACGGCGCGCAGCATGGCGCGCCGGGAGAGGCGCGGGTTCAGGACCCGGCGGAGCCGGGCAGGATCGCGGGCTCAATCATCCGCGGCTCGGCCCCGGGGGTGAGGGCGTAGAGCGCCAGGGCGCGCTGCACCTGGCCGTTGGGCAGGAGACGGAAGGCGCCGTCGGCACCCTGCAGCGGCTCCCCGATCGGCAGCTGGGCCTGCGCCCGCGGATCGCCGCCCCGCATGCCGCGCAGGGCGGCGGTCGTGGCGTCGTAGGCGGTGGCGGCCAGGCGCGGCGGGCGTTCGCCGAAGGCGGCCTGGTAGCGGCTCTCAAAGCCGTTGCGCGACAGCGGGTCCGGCCCGGGCACCAAGGCCCCGCCCAGGGCGGGTTCCGCCGCCAGCGAAGCGTCATTCGCCCAGAGTACCGTGCCGCCCAGGCGCAGCGGCGGAACGGGCAGTCCGGCGCCGGCCAGGGCCGCCGCCATCTCTCGCGCCTGTGCCCCGCTCTCCCCGAGGATGAGCAGGCCCAGCCCTTCCGACCCGGCCTGCTGCGCCACCATCCCCGCCGCCTGGGAGCGGGAGGCGCCATTGGGATAGGTGACGACGACGGGCGGCGGCAGCCCCGCCTCCCGCGTCGCGTTGCGGAGCGCGGCGGCGAGCTGGCGTGTGAAAGGACCTTCCGGCCCGGCGAGGCCGACGCGCTGGATCCCGGCCGTCTGTGCCGAGGCCAGCAGGCGCCGCACCTGCTGCGAAGGGGTGATGCCCGTCACCCACACGCCGTTGCCGCCCTGCTCCGCGTCGTTGGTGAAGGCGAGGACGGGCACGCTGGCGGCGCGGGCCTGCCCGGCGGCCGCGGCGGTCTCGGCGCCCGTCAGCGGGCCCACCACCACGCGCGCGCCGTCCGAGATGGCGTTGCGCACCGCCTCGGAGGCGCCGCCGGCGCTGCCCGTGGTGTCGCGCGGCACCAGCTCCACTCCCCGCACGCCCGAATCGAACAGGGCGAGGGTGGCGGCGTTCATCATGGCCGGGCCCAGCGCGCCCTGCGGGCCGGACATCGGCAGCAGCACAGCCACCTTTGCCATCGGCGCTTCCTGCGGCGCGGGGGCAGAGCCCAGGGTGGAGCCGCCGAAGAGCGAGCCGCCCGGGCGGCCGTAGAGGGCAGGGCGGGGTTGCGGGGCGCAGGCGGCCAGCGCCACAACGCCCATCAGCGCCGCGACGGTTCCGAGGCGGCGCGCCATGGACGCAGCGCGGGGGTGGGCACTTGCAGGGAGAGGAGGACGCGGGGCCGGAACCCGGCGAAACTGGCGAGGATGCACGCAGGGCCCCTTCGGCTGGCGGCGGCACGAAAACCGCCCTTGCACCGGGGTTATGGCTGGTCGCGACCCCCATCGGCAACCTGGGCGACCTCTCCTCCCGCGCGCTTGTGACCTTGCGCGCGGCGGACCTCGTCCTCTGCGAGGACACGCGGGTCACGGCGCCGCTGCTGGCGCGCCACGGCATCGGCACGCCGCTGCGCGCGCTGCACGACCACAACGAGGCCGCCGAGGTTCCGAATCTGCTCGGGCGCCTGCGGGACGGCGCGCGGCTCGCCCTCGTCTCCGATGCCGGCACGCCGCTGGTGAGCGACCCCGGCTACCGCTTGGCGCGCGCGGCGATGGAGGCGGGGCTGCATGTCTCCGCCGTGCCCGGCCCGAACGCGGCGGTGATGGCCCTCACCCTCTCCGGCCTGCCGCCGCTGCCCTTCCTGTTCAACGGCTTCCTGCCGCCGAAGGAGGGCGCGCGGCGCGACGCCATCGCCCGGCTGCGCGCGGCGGAAGGCGCGGGGCTTTCCGCCACGCTGGTGTTCTTCGAGGCGCCGCACCGGCTGGCCGAGTGCCTCGCCGCCCTGGCGGAGGGCTTCGGGGACCGCCCGGCGGCGGTGGCGCGGGAGCTGACGAAGCGCTTCGAGGAGGTGCGGCGCGATTCGCTGCCGGCACTCGCGGCCCACTACGCCGCGAACGCCGCGCGGGGCGAGATCGTGGTGGTGGTCGGCCCCGCGGAGGCGGATGCGCCGGGCGGGGCGGACGAGGTGGATGCCCGTCTGCGCGCGGCCCTGGCCGCCGGCGAATCGCTGCGCGACGCGGCGGCGATGGTGGCGGCCGCCACCGGCCTGCCGCGGCGGCAGGTCTATGCGCGGGCGCTGGAGATCGGGAGGGAAGGGGGCTGACCCGTTGCCACGCCTCCCGCCCCGCCCTACGCCGGGCACCACCTTGATGGAGCGGCAGGATTGAGCGACGCGCCCCCCACGCCCGCGCTGCACGCGGGGCCCGCGCCCGCCGTGCTGGACGTGCCGGTGATCCTCTTCGCCTTCAACCGCCCGGACTACCTCGACCGCGTCTGCGCCTCCCTTCTCCGGCAGCGGGGCGTCATCCTCGATCCTCGCCGGGTCTTCCTGCTCCAGGACGGCGCCGTCTCGCCCCGGACCGGCCTGCGCTACGCGGAGGACGCGCAGGTGGCGGCTTCCATTGCCGCCTTCCGCCGCCACTTCCCGCGCGGCCAGGTCGCGGCCGCCCCCCACAACCTCGGCATCGCCGCCAACATCCGCCGCGGCGAGGTGCTGGCTTTTGAGGCGCTGGGCGCGGAGCTGGCCTATTTCTTCGAGGACGACCTGGAGTTGGGCCCGGACTACCTGCGGATGATGGCGGAGCTGCGCGCGCTGGCGGAACGCGACCCGCGCATCGGCTACTTCGCCGCCTATGGCGACCACCACATCGCCCCCACCGGCCCCTATGCCTGGCTGGTGCGGATGCAGCACAACTGGGGCTTCGGGCTGAAGCGGGATGCCTGGCGCCGCCTGCGCGACTTCATGGCGCCTTACGACCGAATCGTGGACGCGGCCGATTACGCCTACCGCGACCACCTCGCGATCTTCCGCTGGATGGAGGCCCTGCCGGTCTCCCGCCCCTTCTCCTCCCAGGACACGGCGAAGACGCTGGGCTGCGACGCGCTGGGGATCGCGCGCGTGATGAGCGAGGTCTGCTTTGCCCGCTACATCGGCGAGCGCGGCTCCTCCTTCGACGGGAGTGTGTTCCGCGACATGGGCTTCGAGGGCATGCAGTGGATGGAGGGCCCCGAGCACCACCTGGCCGATGGGGTGGAGGGCGCCGTTTCCCACATCATGGCCGAATCCCTGGCCATGCAGACGGAACACCGCCAGAAGCGCCTGGCCCGCTTCCTGGAGGAGCAGGGCAGGATCTGGATGGACCGGAACCGCCCCACCACGGCCGAGGAGGTAGGCTTCCTCTTCCGCATGCTGCTTGACCGCGTGCCGGAATCCGAAGCGGGGACCGGCCTGGTCGGCCGCCCGCTGCACGAGGTGCGGCAGGCCCTGCTGACCAGCCGGGAGTTCCGCGGCCGCAACCCCTTGCCACGCGGGGAATGAGGTCGGGCGCTGCTTGGACCCAGGGGGCTCTGCCTCCTGGCTCGGGCTGCCGCGAGACTGACGTGCGGCGAGGCGCTGGCGATCAGGCCCCGGTCCTGCCCTTCCAGTCGCCTCGGCTCTACCAGCCGAGGCGCACCGTCAGCGAAGCCCAGACCAACCCATAGAAAAAGATGATGGTGAGGGGTCCGGGGAGAGGAGGAATTCCTTCTTCCTCTCCCTGGCCACAGACCGCCACCCCAGGACAGGACCTGGAATGCGCGTGAGGGGGCTTCCGCACCGCAGTATCCCGGCCCAACTTGGGCCGAGGGCCGGGTATCCCGGCCGCATGCCCGACAGGACGCCTCCATGAACGCTCCGATCGATCCCTCGCGGCTGAAGTTCGGCATCGGCCAGCCCGTTTCCCGCAAGGAGGACCCTGTGCTGCTGCGGGGCGAGGGCCGCTACAGCGACGATCTCTCCCTGCCCGGGCAGGCCCATGCGGTGATGGTCCGCAGCCCTTATGCCCACGGGGTCATCCGCGGGATCGAGGTGGCGGAGGCCCTGGCGATGCCGGGCGTGCTGGCGGTGATCACCGGGCGCGACCTGGAGGCGGCGGGGATCGGGCCCATGCCGGTGGGCATCACCCAGAAGAACCGCGACGGCTCGCCCGCCCGCACGGCGGTGCAGCCGGTGCTGACGACGGACAAGGTGCGCTTCGTCGGCGACCCCGTGGCGATGGTGGTGGCGGAGACGGCGAAGGGCGCGCGGGACGCGGCGGAGGCCGTGGTGCTGGACATCGATCCCCTGCCTGCCGTGACGGAGGCGCGGGACGCGGCGGCGCCGGGTGCGCCGGAGCTCTACGACGCCGTTCCGGGGAACCTGGTCTCGGACTTTCACTACGGCGACGCGGCGGCGGTGGAGGCGGCCTTCGCGGGGGCCGCGCACGTCACGCGCATGGCGATCCGCAACAGCCGCGTCGTCGTCTCGCCGATGGAGCCGCGCTCCGCGCTCGCGACCTATGAGGAGGGCCGCTACGTCCTGCGCATGGGCAGCCAGGGCGTGTTCGGCATGCGCGGCAACATCGCCAAGGTCATGCACGTGGAGAACGAGGGGCTGCGCGTGCTGACGGGCAATGTCGGCGGCTCCTTCGGCATGAAGTCCAGCGTCTATCCCGAATACCCCGCCCTGCTGCACGCGGCGAAGACGCTTGGCCGGCCGGTGAAGTGGACGGATTCCCGCAGCGAGAGCTTCCTGTCCGACAGCCACGGCCGCGACCACGACTTCGAGCTGTCGCTGGCGCTGGACGCGGAGGGGAACTTCCTCGCGCTGCGCGTGACGGGCTACGCCAATCTCGGCGCCTATCTCAGCAACGCCACCACGCTGCCCGCCACCATGAACACGGTGAAGAACGTCATCGGCGTGTACCGCACGCCGCTGGTGGAGGTCGCCACCCGCTGCATGCTCACCAACACCACCCCCGTCGGCGCCTATCGCGGCGCCGGGCGGCCGGAGGGCAATCTCTACATCGAGCGGCTGATCGACACCGCCGCGCGGGAGATGGGGATCGACCGGGTGGATCTGCGCCGGCGCAACCACATCCGCGCCGATCAGATCCCCTACAAGGCGCCGTCCGGCATGAATTACGACAGCGGCGACTTTCCCGCGATCCTGGAGGAGGCGCTGGCCGCCGCCGACTGGGACGGCTTTCCCGCCCGCCGCGCGGAGAGCCGGCGCCGCGGCAAGCTGCGGGGCATCGGCATCGGCCAGTACCTCGAGGTGACGGCGCCGCCAAACAAGGAGATGGGCGGCATCCGCTTCGACGAGGACGGGAGCGTGACGATCATCACGGGCACGCTGGACTACGGCCAGGGCCACGCCTCGCCCTTCGCGCAGGTGCTGGTGGACCGCCTGGGCGTGCCCTTCGACCGCATCCGGCTGGTGCAGGGCGACAGCGACCTGCTGATCGCCGGCGGCGGCACGGGCGGGTCGCGCTCCATGATGGCCAGCGGCCAGGCCATCGTTGCCGCCAGCACGCAGGTGATCGAGAAGGGCCGCCAACTCGCGGGCCAGGTGCTTGAGGCTTCGGCGGAGGATATCGAGTTCTCTGACGGCCGCTTCGCCATCGCGGGCACGGATCGCGGCATCAGCATCATGGAACTCGCCGTCGCCGCGCGCGGCATGGGCGAGAGCCTGGATGTCTCCACCACCGACCAGTACGAGGACAGCGCCTTCCCCAACGGTTGCCACGTGGCCGAGGTGGAAATCGACGAGGACACGGGTGAGACGGAGGTGGTGCGCTACACCACCGTCAACGACTTCGGCACCATCGTGAATCCCATGCTCGTCGCGGGCCAGGCGCATGGCGGCATCGTGCAGGGCATCGGCCAGTGCCTGACGGAGCAGACGGCCTATAGCGAGGACGGCCAGCTCCTCTCCGGCTCCTACATGGATTACGGCCTGCCGCGCGCGGCGCACGCGCCCCTGTTCGGCTTCGCCAGCCACCCCGTGCCCGCGCGCACCAACGTGCTGGGCGCCAAGGGCTGCGGCGAGGCGGGTTGCGCCGGCGCCCTGCCCTCCGTCATGAACGCGATCGTGGACGCCCTGTCCGAGCGCGGCGTGACGCATGTGGACATGCCCGCCACGCCCTCGAAGCTCTGGTCCATCCTGCACACGAAGGAAGCGGCATGATCGTTCTCGTCACCGGTGCCACCGCGGGCTTCGGCGGGGCCATCGCCCGCCGCTTCGCGGGGGACGGCGCGCGCATCATCGCCGCCGGCCGCCGCGCGGAGCGGCTGGACGCGCTGCGGGACGAGCTGGGCGCGGAGAAGGTGCTGCCCCTGGTGCTGGACGTGCGCGACCGGGCGGCGGTGGAGAAGGCGATCGCCGGCCTTCCCGCCGAGTGGTCCGCCGTGGACGTGCTGGTGAACAATGCCGGCCTCGCCCTCGGCCTGCAGCCCGCGCAGAAGGCGGACCTCGACGACTGGGACACGATGGTGGACACCAACGTGAAGGGGCTGATGTACCTGACCCACGCCGTGCTGCCGGGCATGGTGGAGCGTGGGCGTGGCCACATCGTCAACATCGGCTCCACGGCCGGCGAATGGCCCTATCCCGGCGGCAATGTCTACGGCGCCACCAAGGCCTTCGTGCGCCACTTCTCCCTCAACCTGCGCGCGGATCTCTTCGGCACGCCCGTGCGGGTGACGGACATCGAGCCCGGCCTCGTCGGCGGCACGGAGTTCAGCAACGTCCGCTTCCACGGCGACGATTCCCGCGCCGCCGCCGTGTACCAGGGCGCGGAGGCCCTGACGCCGGAGGACATCGCGGACGCGGTCCACTGGGTCGCCTCGCGCCCGGCGCGCGTGAACATCAACACGCTGCAGGTGATGCCGGTGGCGCAGAGCTTTGGGCCGCTGCGGGTTCACAAGCCGGGCGCGTGATGCGTGCGGGGGAGGGGCGCCCCCTCTCCCCGCGCGGAGCGGGAATGACCCGTGGGTTCGTCAGCCCGGCTTTGGCAGGTTCGGGAACAGATCCCGCGGCAGGCCCGCGACGTAGTCCAGCGCATCGCTGCTCGGTACCACGTCGGCGTATTTGGCGTGCAGGTCGCAGAGCGTGATGGCGTGGCTCGCCTCGCTGCGGTCGAAGCAGGCGTCCTCAACCACCGAGACCCGGTAGTTCAGGCTGAAGGCGTCCACCGCGCTGGCCCGGACGCAGCCCGAGGTGGTGGTGCCGACCATCACGATGCTGTCCGCGCCCAGCAAGGTTAGGTAAGCGGGCAGGTTCGTCCCGAAGAAGGCGGAGGGCTTCTGCTTGCGGATGACGATGTCCTGCGGCTGGGGCGCGATGGGCGCGACAATCTCGTTCGGGTCCCGCTCGGGCCGCCAGGCGGGCAGGGTGTCCCCGGTCCGCGTGTTCTTCCAGGCCCAGGAGCCCAGGTCCCATCCGTCCGCCCGGCTCTCGCCCGTGGTGTAGATCACCGGGAGGGATTGCGCCCGGAACGCCGAGGCGAGGCGCCCGATTACGGCGATCGCGTCCCATGCCTCCGCCCCGCAGGCATTCGGCCAGCGCTTGATGGCTTCCAGGATGGGCTCCGGCCGGTCGCCGCAGAAGGCCCAGCTCACATCGACCACCAGCAGAACGGGGCGCTTCCCGAATCCCGCGGTCACGCCGTAGCCGGCCGCGGCGAAAACGGCCTTGTCGCGCTCGGTCAGGAAGCGTGTCCAAACGGGCTCACTCGCCATCGAAGATCTTTCAGCTGTTGCGAGGCACGCGAGGCAGCCTGCCCGGCGACCAGGGAACGGAGGGGCCGGGGGCCGGCTATTCCGGCACGATCCCGGCTTCGGCCACGATGCGCTCGTTGTTGGTGCGCTCCCGTGCGACCAGCGCGTCGAACTCGGGCGGCGTCTCCCGCACGGGCCGCAGCCCCAGTTCCTGCATGCGGCGAAGGACGCCCGGATCCTCGATCGCCGCGCGGATCGCGGCGGCGAGGCGGTCCCGCGACGCCGTGGGCAGGCCCTTGGGCCCCCAGATCCCCAGCCAGTCCACGATATCCAGGTTCGGAAACCCGGTCTCGGCCAGGGTCGGTACGTCGGGGAGAATCGGGAGCCGTTCGGCCGTGGCGACGGCCAGGGCCTTCACCTGCCGGCTGCGGATGAGCTCGATGGCGGGCGCCATCGGCGCGACCATGAGGCCGACCGTGCCGGCCATCAGGTCGTTCATCGCCGGCCCCGTGCCGCGATAGGCGATCGTCAGCGGTGTGATCCCGAGCTGCCGCCCGAAGAGCGCCGCCACGAGATGGCTGACCGATCCCAGGGAGGGATAGGCGAAGGCGTATTTCGCCGGATCCTGCTTCATCGCCCCGGCCAGGGACCGGACGTCGTCCGGCGCCACCGTGCGCGCGTTCGCGATCAGCACGTAGGGCTCCTCGGCCAGGCGGGCCACGGGCGTGAAGTCCGCGAAGGGCTCGTAGCTGACAGATTTGAGGACGTGGCGCGCCATCAGGTGGACCTTCGGGCTGATCAGCAGCACCTGCCCGTCGGGCGCGGAGCGGGCCACGAACTCGCCGCCGATCACGCCGCTGGCGCCGGAACGGTTCTCCACCACCCAGGTCTGGCCCAGGCGCTCCGTCATCTTCGGCGTGATCAGGCGGGCCAGGGTGTCGGTCGTGCCGCCCGGCGCGAAGGGCACGATCAGGCGGGCCTGCGGCTGGGACCCCGTCTGCGCGCGCGAGATCCCCGGGGTGGCGAGGGCTGCCGCGGAGGCGAGGGCCAGGAATCTGCGCCGTGGCGTGCCGTTCATCAGCCGAACATCCCTCTTGGTGCCCCGTCCCGTGCTCTGGCGGCGGATGGCCAGGAACATCCCGGAGAGCTTGCCACCGGCATCGCTCCCGCATGGTCCCCTGCGTCGGCAGGCCGCCGTGAACGCGTCCTCGTTGCCGTCAACAGAACCACCGGGGCGAAATTATAGTCAAGACATTACGACATTAATCCCGGCACCCGGGCCCTGGTGAGGCACTTGCTCTCCCGCCTGCACCAGCCCCGGCCCAGGGATCATGACGTCGGAGGCCGGGGCCGTTTGCCGGCGGCGCGCGCCTCAGTTCTTCCGCACGGAGGCCTGGGTCAGCGCCATCGTCAGGTCCACGCGCTCCACCTCCCAGGCATCCGCGATCTCGTGGATGATCCGCGCCATGCGTTCCCGCCGGCCGGCGGTGCCCGGGGGCGATTCCCGGATCATCTCGTCCGCCGCGAAGGCGGCCTGGGCGGCGGCGATGGCGCCGGCCATGGGGGATGTGTCGCTCATCGTCTCGCCTCCCGGGTCAGCGCAGCAGCGCGGGTAACAGGGCGTCCAGCCGCAGGCGCCCTTCCATGGTGGCCTGCAGCCGGCCATCGGGTAGCCAGCGCAGATACCCCTCCTCCATCAGCGCATCCAGCATGGCGCGGTCCACCACCGCGTCGAAGTCCAGCCCGCTGCGGGCGCCGATGCGGGCGGGGTCGATGCCCTCCGAGAGGCGCAGGCCCATCAGCATCGCCTCGCGCCCGCGCTCGACCGGGGAGAGCGCCTCCTCCTCCACCCTTGCGTGGCCCTCGCGCTCCACGCGCTCCAGCCAGATCTCCGGCGCGCGGTGGCGCCGGGCGGCCCGTATGTCGCCCCCCAGCGTCAGCCGCTGATGCGCGCCGGCGCCGATGCCCAGGTAGTCGGCGTAGCGCCAGTAGGCCAGGTTGTGGCGGCTCTCCGCGCCGGGCTTCGCGTAGTTGCTGACCTCGTAGGGCTCCAGCCCGAAGCGCGCCGCCTCCTCGGCGGTGGCAGCGTAGAGGGCGGCGGCCTCGTCGCCCTCGGGCAAGCGGAAGGCGCCGCGGGCGTGCTCGGTGGCGAAGCGCGTGCCAGGTTCCACCGTCAGCTGGTAGAGCGAGAGGTGGTCGGCCGCGAGCGACAGGGCACGGCGCAGCTCCGCCCGCCAAGCCGCCTCGGACTGGCCGGGGCGCGCGTAGATCAGGTCGAAGGAGAGGCGCGGGAAGGTGGCGCGGGCGTGCTCCAGCGCCGCCACCGCCTCGCCCGCCGAGTGGTTGCGGCCGAGGAAACCCAGGGAGGCGGCGTCCAGCGCCTGCACGCCGAGGGAGAGCCGGTTCACCCCCGCCGCGCGGAATTTCCGCAGCTTCCCGGCCTCCACGCTCGTCGGGTTTGCCTCCAGCGTGATCTCGAGGTCGCCCGCGGGCTCGAACAGCGCCGTCGCGCGGGCGATCAGCGCAGCCACGGCCTCCGGTGGCATGAGGGAGGGGGTGCCGCCGCCGAAGAAGATGCTCGCCAGCCGTCGGCGCCCCGCCCGCGCCGCCTCGTGCTCCAGCTCCGCCAGCAGGGCGCGGCCGTGGCGCGCCGCGTCCACCCCCGGGCGGACGTGGGAGTTGAAGTCGCAGTACGGGCACTTGGCGGCGCAGAAGGGCCAGTGGATGTAGAGGGCCAGGGGCTCCGCCGCGGTCGCGTCGGACGCCGCGGTTGCGTCGGACGTGGCGGCGGCCGGGGCCAGGGTCAGGGCTTCGATCACGTTGTTGTCCACTGGGGGGATATGGTCATGGCGGCAGGGGAAGGGAAAGACGGCGGCTCCGTCGCGCGGGTGCGGGCTGCCCTGCGCGCGGCGGGCCACCCGGACGCGGTGCGGGAGTTCCCGGAGGGCACGCGCAGCGCCGCCGATGCCGCCCGCGCCGTGGGCTGCGAGGTCGGGCAGATCGCCAAGTCCGTGATCTTCAGGGGCACCGCCCCGGACGGCGCGGAGCACCCGGTACTGGTCGTGGCCAGCGGCGCCCATGGCGTGGACCCGGAGAAGGTGGCGGCCCTGACCGGCCTCTCCATCGGCCGGGCGGAGGGGCGCTGGGTGCGGGAGGCGACGGGTTTCGCCATCGGCGGCGTGGCGCCGCTGGGCCACCTCACCCCGCCCGTGGTGCTGGTGGACGATGCCCTTTTCGCCCATGCGGAGGTCTGGGCGGCCGCCGGCAGCCCGCGCAGCGTCTTCCCCTCCACCCCGGCGGAGCTCCTGCGGGTCAGCGGCGGCACCCGCGCTGAGGTCGCGGCGGACGCGCCGGGCTGACGGGTAGCCAAGCCCGCGCATCGGGCGCAGGAAGGGGCGGAAGAGCCGACGCGCGGCCCCGCCGGAGCGAGACGTCCCTGCAGCCCCCCGAACCTTCCCGCACACCGCCCGAACCCTCCCGGCCCGATGGCCTTCCGGTGCCGCGCCGGCACTGGGCCACGGCGGGGCTGGCCCTCGGCATCACCATGTCCGTCATCGACGGCACGATCGGGACCGCCGCCCTGCCGACCATCGGCCGCGCCCTGAACGTGCCGCCCTCCGACATCATCTGGGCCACCAACGCCTACCAGCTCGCCGTCACCGTCTCCCTCCTGCCACTGGCGGCGCTTGGGGAGATCGTGGGCTACCGGCGGATCTACCTCTCCGGCCTCGTCCTCTTCACCCTTGCCTCCCTCGGCTGCGCCATGGCGGACAGCTTCGGCTGGCTGGTCGCGGGCCGCGCCGCCCAGGGCTTCGGCGCGGCGGGGCTGATGAGCGTGAACTCCGCCCTCATCCGCTTCATCCAGCCCCGCGCGCGGCTGGCGCGCGGGCTGGGGCTGAACGCCATGGTCGTCTCCACCGCCGCCGCGGCGGGCCCGACCGTGGCGGGGCTCATCCTCGGCGTCGCGGATTGGCCGTGGATCTTCGCGGTGAACGTGCCGCTTGGGATCCTCGCCCTCGTCCTCGGCCTGCGCGCCCTGCCGCAGACACCGCGCGGCGGGCACCGCTTCGATTGGGTCAGCGCCCTCCTCTCCGCCTCCACCTTCGGCCTGCTCATCCTCGGCCTGGACTCCCTGGCGCATGGCGGGGCCGGGCTCACCTCCGTGCTCACCATCGCCGCGGGCCTCGGGGCCGGGGCCTGGCTGGTGCGGCGGCAGACCGGCCGCCCGCGCCCCCTCCTGCCGCTGGACCTCTTGGGCATCCCGGTCTTCGCCCTCTCGATCGGCACCTCCATCTGCAGCTTCATGGCGCAGGCCCTCGCCTTTTCCGGCCTGCCCTTCCTGCTGCAGACCGGGTTCGGCTTCAGCGTTTTCCATGCCGGCCTGCTCACCACGCCCTGGTTCCTTGCCACCGCCGTCGCCGCCCCTCTCTCCGGGCGCCTTATGGATCGCTTCCCGGCCGGGCTCCTCGGCGGGGTCGGGCTGGTGCTGATGGCCGCGGGCCTCGGCCTGCTCGCCCTGCTGCCCGCCCACCCGCAGGCGGCGGACATCGTCTGGCGCATGGCCCTCTGCGGCTTCGGCTTCGGCCTGTTCCAGACCCCCAACAACCGCACCATGGTCGGCGCCGCGCCGCCGGAGCGGGCGGGCGGCGCCAGTGGCATGCTCGCCACCGCCCGGCTGCTCGGCCAGACCACGGGCGCCGCCCTGGTAGGGCTCGTCCTGGGCTGGATGCCCGGCATGCCGATCGCCGGGCCGACCACGGCGCTGACCCTGGCCTGCGCCATGGCAACCCTGGGGGCGGTGATCAGCATGCTGCGGCTGCGCGCCCGCGGCCGGGACGGCGGCTGAGGTAAGGGCGCGCGGGCAGGGCACGCTTCCGCCCCTCGAAGCTGCTCTCCGGCCTGCTCATCGGGCGGCGCTGACCGGCCTCAGTGAAAATCCTCGTCCGTGGGCACCACGCCGAGCAGGGCGCGCAGCCGCCAGATCCGGTCATCCCACCATCGGGCCAGCGGCCCCGAGGCCGGCGCCAGCGGCAGTTCCGCGACGAGGGGAACGCTGACCCGCCGCCGGCCCCACTCCGCCGGCCCGCTGGCGCCGTATTCCTGCACCATGCCGAGCCAGGACACGCCGCGGATCGCGCCCTCGGCGTCGCGCAGGACGATCCAGCCCGGCGCGTCGCCGCTGCCGCCGGGCATGGCGAAAAGCATTGGCACACGGCACAGCTCCAGCGCCCAGGCGCCGTCCGGGCTCGGCACGCGCACCCAGGGCTCGTCGCATCGCAGGCGTCCTTCGGGCGCGAAGGCCACAGCCAGTGCTGCGAGAGGGATCAGCAGGAGCAGGCGGTACGGCCGGCGATGCTTCGGCACGGCCTCGCCCGGGGTGCCCGGCCTGTCCGTCACGCCCACAGATCCCGCCCGAGCAGCCGGACAAGGCGCGCGTGCACGGCCCGAAGCCGGTCCCGCGCCGCGGCCGCCTGCTCCGCCAGGGTGGCCGCTTCCAGTCGCCATCCGTCCGCTGGCGGTCCTTCCGCATCCCATTCCGCCATGAGGACGCCTTCCGGCCCGGCGACGAGGCACAGGCGCCAGCCCTGGTCCTGGTCGTCCAGGATCACGGAGCTCGGCGCGGCCCTGCTGGCGCCGGCCATCGCCTCCAGCGCCCCCAGGGCCTCGGGCAGGGTGTCGCTCCAGGGCCAGGAGGCGAGCGCCTCGGCCCCATCGAGGATCGCGGGCCGCACAGAGAAATAGGGAAAGGGCTGGGCCAGCGCCGCCACCCTGCCGTGCGCGCGGGCGGTGCGGATCAGTCGTTCGAAATGATCCGCCAGGGCCTCTTCATGCCCCGCCAGATCGGCCGTGGCGGCCCAGCCCGGGATGCGGAGCGGCAGGTCCGGCTGGGGCAGGGCGACGCGCTCCGCCTCCCACTGGGCCGGGGTCATGCCGTTCTCCGGCCCGACATAGACGCTCTCCGCGACCCGGAAGAAGGCGTCGCAGAGGGGATTGGCGGCCGGGCGGGCGGCCGCCATCCAGGCCGCACCCGGCGCGGAGGGGTCTTCGGTGCTCATGCCCCGCTGCATCGCCCGCGCGCCCGCGCCCGGCACCCCACAAAGCGGAGAGGGGGGAGGGAGGGCGGAACGGCCGGACTGCGCGGCTGCCGCAACCCGGTGGGGGTTGCGCGCGTCCCTCACGCACAGCCAGGAGGTGTCCGACCATGCTGCAAGCTCTGCCCGCCGGTCTTGGCCGGGCTCTGTCGGGGATGCGGCCCGGCATCAACGCGCTGCTCTTCGCCGGGGTGAACGTGCCGGCGGTGATCGAGGTGAGCAGCCCGGCCTTCCCGGGCGGCGGGGCCATCCCGGCCCTGCACACGGCGGACGGGCCCGGGCTCTCCCCGCCGCTCGCCTGGGCGGGGGTGCCGCCCGGCACCGGGGCGCTGCTGCTGGTGGTGGAGGACGCGGACAGCCCCACGCCGAAGCCGCTGGTCCACGCCATCGTGACCGGGCTGCCGGCGGGTGATGGCGGGCTAGCGGCGGGGGACCTGCCAGGGCCCGGGCGGCCGGGCCTGCCGGGGCTGGGGATGGGGCGGAACTCGTATCTCGGGAAGGCCTGGCTGCCGCCGGATCCGCCGCCGGGGCATGGGCCGCATCGCTACGCCTTCCAGGTCTTCGCCCTGCACGGGCGGCCGGAGCCGCTGGCGGGCTCGCCGGGGCGCGGGGCGCTGAGGAAGGTCCTCGGTCCGGGCGTCCTGGCGAAAGGGTGCCTGATCGGCACCTATGAGAGGCGGGGCTGAAGCCCCATTCCCTCCTTCAAGGGGCCCTCCTTCGAAGGGCCGGTCGGCCCTTAGCCCAGCACCTCGCGGACGATCTGGCGGATCTCTGCGGCGCTGAGGGTCCCGGCCTCGGCGGGCCGGGGGGCGGTGTGCGGCAGGCTCGGGGCCGGCCGATGGTCGATGCTCTGGATATTCATGGTCTTCTCTCGTTGGCCCCGGCGGCAACGCATGGTCGCCGGGACGGTTCCTGAGCCCGCCAGCATTCACCCGGAAATGGGACGAAGGCGGGACGGGCCCGTGACGGGATCATGATGTTGCGTGATCCCGGGTTAGCGGCCCGCCGGTAAACAGCCGGTTGAGGGCCGGATGCAGAACGGGCGCCGGCAGCCATCTAGCCGCGGCGCCCGCCCGTGCTCTGGAGCCGAGTTCCGGGGCGGCGGGCCGCCCCACCTCTCAGGCCAGCTGGAGGTTGGAAGCGGACATCTTGCCCTTCGGGTCCTTCTGGACGTCGAAGGAGAGCTTGTCGCCCTCGTTCAGGCCGCGCAGGCCCGCGCGCTGAACATCCGAAACGTGGACAAACACGTCCTTGGAGCCGTCATCCGGCTGGATGAAGCCATAGCCCTTGGTCGCGTTGAACCACTTCACGGTGCCGGTAGCCATCGTCGCGTATCTTTCGGTCTGGTGTACCCCGAGGACCGGAGAGCCTCCGGCCCTCGTGGGCTGGGAACCGGAACTGGCGGCCCGGCGTCCTCAGCGGGTCGGCGGACGGTCTGGGCCAGCACTGGCAGGGATGATCTGGGTGCTGGATGACAGGATTGCAACCCGCCCCGATAGACGAGAGGCTGGCCAGGGGTGGCCCTGCGTCCGGCCGGGTGCCTTTTTCCTGGCCTTTGCCGGCTGAAGCCCTCATATAGCCGCCCGCCGGGTGCGCCGAAGGGTTCACCCGCCCTCCGCGCATGCGGTGGGCTGACAGGAACGGCCGCGCCGCGGCGTTTCCGGCCACATGGAACCCCGTTCGCGGCGACCCCGCGGCGGACCCCATGCCGCCCGAGACGCCGGGCACCCCGCCAAACCGGGCGGGGGCGCAGAGACCCTTCATCCCATCCATGTCGCAACACCATGCCCCGTCCGGCAATCCGGCCGCGCGGGGCGGACAGGATGAACGCATGTTCGACAGCTACTACCGCAAGGACATCGACTGGGGCGGCAAGACCCTGACGCTGGAGACGGGCAAGATCGCCCGCCAGGCCGACGGCGCCGTTCTCGCCCGCCTGGGCGATACCATCGTCCTCTGCACCGCGGTGGGCGCCCGCTCCGTGAAGCCGGGCCAGGACTTCTTCCCGCTGACCGTGAACTACCAGGAGAAGGCCTTCGCCGCGGGCAAGATCCCCGGCGGCTTCTTCAAGCGCGAGGGCCGTCCCTCCGAGTTCGAGACCCTCACCTCCCGCCTGATCGACCGCCCGATCCGCCCGCTCTTCCCGGAGGGTTTCCGGAACGAGGTGCAGGTGGTGGCCACCGTGCTGTCCCATGACCTGGAGAACAGCCCGGACATCGTGGCGATGGTCGGCTGCTCCGCCGCCCTGACGCTCTCCGGCATTCCCTTCTTCGGGCCGATCGCGGCCGCGCGCGTCGGCTACGCCGCCGGCGAGTACATCCTGAACCCGACGTTGGAGCAGATTAAGACCAGCGAGCTGGAACTGGTGGTCGCCGGCACGGCCGAGGGCGTGCTGATGGTGGAGTCCGAGGCGAAGGAGCTCACCGAGGAGGTGATGCTCGGCGCCGTGGAGTTCGGCCACAAGGCCTTCCAGACCGTCATCCAGGGCATCATCGAGCTGGCCGAGCGCGCGGCCAAGGAGCCCTGGGCGCTGACCGAGACGACCGAGGGCGAGACGGCGCTGAAGGCCCGCATCTCCGAGCTGGGCCGCGCCGACATGGCCGAGGCCTACAAGGAGACGCAGAAGCAGGTCCGCTACGGCAAGGTGGGCGAAGTCAAGAAGAAGATCATCGCCCAGCTCGAGGCCGAGGGCCTGGATACGGCCGCGGCCAAGGGCATGCTGAAGGAGCTCGAGGCGGACGTGGTCCGCAACGCGATCCTGGACACGGGCATGCGCATCGACGGGCGCGACACCAAGACCGTGCGCCCGATCGTGGCCGAGGTCGGCATCCTGCCGCGCAGCCACGGCTCCGCCCTCTTCACCCGCGGCGAGACGCAGGCGCTCTGCGTGGCCACCCTCGGCACGGGCCAGGACGAGCAGATCATCGACGCCCTCGCGGGCGAGTACCGCGAGGACTTCATGCTGCACTACAACTTCCCCCCCTACTCGGTGGGTGAGACGGGCCGCATGGGCTCCCCGGGCCGCCGCGAGGTCGGGCACGGCAAGCTGGCCTGGCGCGCCGTGCACCCGCTGCTGCCGGAGAAGGAGAAGTTCCCCTACACCATCCGCGTCGTGTCGGAGATCACGGAGTCCAACGGCTCCTCCTCCATGGCGACCGTCTGCGGCACCTCCCTGTCGCTGATGGATGCCGGCGTTCCCCTGAAGCGGCCGGTGGCGGGCATCGCCATGGGCCTGATCAAGGAGGATCGCGGCTTCGCCGTGCTCTCCGACATCCTGGGCGACGAGGATCACCTCGGCGACATGGACTTCAAGGTGGCCGGCACGGAGCAGGGCATCACCGCGCTCCAGATGGACATCAAGATCACGTCCATCACCTTCGACATCATGAAGACGGCGCTGGAGCAGGCCAAGGACGGCCGCGTCCACATCCTCGGCGAGATGGCGAAGGGCCTGTCCGGCTCCCGCACGGATGTCGCGGCCACCGCGCCGCGCATCACGGTGATCAACGTGCCGAAGGAGAAGATCCGCGAGGTCATCGGAACCGGCGGCAAGGTGATCCGCGAGATCGTCGAGCAGACCGGCACCAAGATCGACATCGAGGACGACGGCACGATCAAGATCGCGTCGAGCAGCACCGAGGCGACCCAGGCCGCGATCGACCGCATCCGCGGCATCACGGCCGAGGCCGAGGTGGGCGCGATCTACAACGGCACCGTCGTGAAGGTGGCCGACTTCGGCGCCTTCGTGAACTTCCTCGGCTCCAAGGACGGCCTAGTCCACATCTCCGAGCTGGGCCAGGAGCGGGTGAGCAAGACCTCCGACGTCGTCTCGGTGGGCGACAAGGTGAAGGTCAAGGTCATCGGCTTCGACGACCGTGGCAAGGTGAAGCTCTCCATGCGGGTCGTTGACCAGCAGACGGGCGCGGACATCACCGAGCAGGTCGGCGCCAAGCGTCCCCGCCCCGAGGGCGAAGAGGGCGGTGAGCGTCGCGAGCGCTCCGACCGTGGCGATCGCGGTCCCCGCCGCGACCGTGGGGGCGACCGCCCCCGCCGTTACGAGGACTGAAATTTCGCGGGGCCACTCACGGCTCCGTGAAAACGACGTAACTCAGGGCCGGGGGGCTGTATGAGTCCCCCGGCCCGGACCATATGCGGCGCTTGCGGCGGCCCCATTGGCCGCCCCGTTCCAGGAAAGAATCCGACCTTGAAGGCGATCAACACCATCCGCATGGGCGGTGCCGACGTCCTCCCGCTTGTTGAGGGTGGCAAGGGCGTTTCCGCCTCCAACGGCGCCTCGGCCGGCAACTGGGCTGCGGAGGGCGGCGTTGGCACCTTCTCCGCCGTGAATGCGGATAGCTACGACGCCGAGGGGCGGATCATCCCGCAGGAGTACCACGGCAAGACGCGGCGCGAGCGCCACGAGGAGCTGGTGGCCTACGGCATCGCCGGCGGCATCGCCCAGGCGCGCGAGGCCTATGAGCGCTCCAACGGCCAGGGCCGGGTCCACGCCAACATTCTCTGGGAGATGGGCGGGGCGGAGCGCGTGGCGCGCGGGATGCTGGAAGGGGCCAAGGGCCTGATCCACGGCATCACCTGCGGCGCCGGCATGCCGTACCGCCTGGCCGACATCGCGCGGGAGTACCGCGTGCACATCTACCCCATCGTTTCCTCCGCCCGCGCCTTCAACGCGCTGTGGAAGCGCGCCTACTCCAAGGCCAGCGAGTGGCTGGGCGGCGTGGTGTACGAGGATCCCTGGCTGGCCGGCGGCCATAACGGCCTCTCCAACTCCGAGGACCCGCGCAAGCCGGAAGCCCCCTATGCCCGCGTGCTGAAGCTGCGCCAGCAGATGCGCGAGCTCGGCCTGGGCGACGTGCCGATCATCATGGCCGGCGGCGTGTGGTGGCTGGAGGAGTGGCAGGACTGGATCGACAACCCGGAGCTGGGCCCGATCGCCTTCCAGTTCGGCACCCGCCCGCTGGTGACGCGCGAGAGCCCGATCCCGGATGCCTGGAAGCAGAAGCTGCTCACGCTGAAGCCCGGCGACGTCTCGCTCCAGAACTTCTCCCCCACCGGCTTCTACAGCAGCGCGGTGCGGAATCCCTTCCTGCGCGAGCTGGAGGAGCGTTCCGCCCGGCAGGTGGCCTATACGGGCGAGCCGATCGGTGAGCACTCCGCGATGTACGGGGTGGGCCCGCGCAAGCGCCCCGTCTATCTCGTGCCGGGCGACCTGCAGCGGGTGAAGGGCTGGGAGGCGCAGGGCTTCACGGAAGCGCTGCGGACCCCCGACGACACGCTGGTCTTCGAGACGCCGGAGGCGAGCCGCCAGATCCTGGCGGACCAGGTGGCCTGCATGGGCTGCCTCTCCCAGTGCCGCTTCTCCAACTGGGCGCAGCACACGGAGGATCACTCCAACGGCAAGAAGGCCGATCCGCGCAGCTTCTGCATCCAGAAGACCCTGCAGGAGATCGGCCATGGCGGCGACCCCGACGGGAATCTGATGTTCGCGGGCCACAACGCCTACCGCTTCGCCCAGGACCCCTTCTACTCCAACGGGTTCATCCCGACGGTGAAGGAGCTGGTGGGGCGGATCATGACGGGGCGGTAGCCCGGATCGCAGGAGGGAGAGAGGAAGCGGAGCTTCCTCCTCCTTGAGGCTTCCAGCACTTTCTTGCCCGAGACTGTCGAACTGGCCCGCGAGAGCGGGCCTTTTCGATTCAGGGGTGGGCCATGGCCGGACGGCTGCGCGCCGCCCTCAATCCCCGGCGACCATGCGCTGCCGCTGCTCGCCCAGCCCGGCGATGCCGAGCCGGACCTCCTGCCCGGGCTTGAGGTAGGTGGCGGGCTTCATGCCCATTCCGACGCCGGGCGGGGTGCCGGTGGTGATGACATCCCCGGGATGGAGGGTGATGAAGCGGCTGACATAGGAGACGATCGTCCGCACGTCGAAGATCATGGTGCGGGTGGACCCGTCCTGGCGGCGCTGGCCGTCCACCTCCAGCCACATGGCGAGATCCTGGGGATCGGGGATCTCGTCCGCCGTTACGAGCCAAGGGCCGAGGGGGCCGAAGCCGTCCGCGCTCTTGCCCTTCGTCCACTGGCCACCGCGCTCCATCTGCCATTCCCGCTCGGAAACATCGTTGCAGACGGCGTAGCCGGCGACATGGTCCAGGGCGGTGTCCAGCGGGACGCGGCGGGCGGTGGTGCCGATGATGACGGCCAGCTCAACCTCCCAGTCCAGCTTGCGGCTTTCGGGGGGGATGGCGACCTCGTCCCCCGGCCCGGCGAGGCTGTTGAGGGACTTGAGGAAGATGATCGGCTCCTTCGGCACCGGGGCGCCGCTCTCCGCCGCGTGGTCGGCATAGTTCAGGCCGATGGCGATGAAGTTGCGGGTGCCGGCGACGGGAGGGCCGAGGCGGGTGGCGGGGGAGACCGCCGGGAGGGTGGTGGGGTCCAGCGCGGCCAGGCGGGCGAGGCCCTCCGGCGAGAGGACATCGCCGGCCAGGTCCGGGACCGTGCCGGAGAGGTCGCGGATGATGCCATCCGCGTCCAGCAGCCCGGGTCGCTCGGCGCCGGGGGCGCCGTGTCGCAGCAGCTTCATCGTCCTGTCCTTCTGATCCCGCCCCGCCTCAGGCGAAGGCTTCCTCCAGGAAGACCTGCACGGCCTGGAAGAGGGCGCCGCGGTTGCGCTCCAGCATGATGGAGTGCGTGCCCTCGGCCAGCATCACGAGCCGCTTGCCCGGGGAGCTGGTGAGCAGGGGAAAAAGGGTCGTGGCCATGGCGGGCGGGGTGTCCCGGTCCCATTCGCCGAGCACGAGCAGGGCGGGGACGGTGATCTTCGCGGGATCATAGAAGGGCTTCCCGGCGTCCCAGTACTCCCGCAGGTCCTGCAGCACGCCGTTCGGGGCGCGGAGGACGGAGGGGACCTGGCGGGAGCCTTCCGGGTCGGTCGCGAAGGTGGCGTCGGCCCAGTACTCGTACCAACCGGGGGGCAGCAGGCCGCCGCGCCTCTCGGCCGGCACGCCCGCCAGCCAGCGCTCCCGCGCCTGCGCACGGGTGACGGTGCGGTAGGGCTGCAGCGGGCCCTCCGGCACGGGCACGGCGCCGCGGCTGGCGGGGTCGCGCAGCCAGAGCGGTGCGTAGAGCACGAGGCGGTCCACCAGGGCCGGGTTGTCCTGTGCTAAGCGGGAGACGAGGGTGGTTCCCCACGACCAGCCGATCAGCCCGCACTTCGCCACGCCGCGTGCCTGGCGGATATGGGCGAGGGCGGCGCCGATCTGGGCGACCGCCGCCTCCCCGTTCGTCGGGGGCCTGCCCGCCTCGCCCGCCGGGCGGGTGGAGCGGCCGTAGCCCGCGAGGTCCAGGCACCAGACGTCGAAGCCGCGCCCGGCCATGTAGTCCATCCAGGAGACGCCGGAGAGGGGCAGGTCGAAGCCCGTGCTGGCCGGATAGGTGGCGCCGTGGACGCAGAGGATCGTCCGGTCCGGCCGCGCGGGGGCAGCGGCCTCCGGGCGCTTGTTGCGGAGGTAGAGCTGGGCGCCGTCCGGGCCGGGGATCAGCATCTCGTCCATGACGACTCCGGCGGGCTGGGCGGCGGCGGTGCCGACAAACGCGGCGGCGGGCAGTGCCGCAGGGGCGGCGAGCACGCTGCGGCGCGCGATGGTGCCTGGACCGGCCATGGGTTTCTCCCTCACGCCCGGCAGGTTAGCACCGCCCGGGCGGACCCGGCCAGAACGGGGGAGCGATGGTGGCGCCGGGTGCCGCCCGCGCTACAAGCCCGTGCATGAACGGGACGTCATCTCGCGCGGGCTGGTGGGCGGAGGCGCGGGCGATGGTCCTGCTCGCCTGGCCGCTGGCACTGACGAACCTCTCCCAGATGGCGCTGCTGGCGACGGATTCGGCCTATCTCGGGCACCTCTCCACGGAGGCGCTGGCGGCCGTCACGCTCTCCGGCACGCTGTTCTGGACGATGCTGGCGCCGGGCTTCGGCCTCTCCTTCGCCGCGGCCGCCATGCTGGCGCAGGAACGGGGGCGGCGCGTGGGGCATGTGCGGGCCATGCGGCGCACGCTGCGGGCGGGGCTGCTGGGCACGCTGCTGGCGGCGGTGCCGGGGATGCTCCTGCTGTGGCACGGCGGCGCGGTGCTGCTCGCCCTGGGGCAGGAGCCGGGGCTGGCCGCGGCGGCGCAGGACTTCCTGCGCTGCATCCTCTGGGGCATCCCCTCCTTCGGCATCTTCCTGACCCTGCGCGGGCTGATGGCGGCAATGGAGCGGCCCTGGCCGCCGCTGGTGGTGGGGCTGCTGGCCGTGCCGCTGAACGCGCTGCTGGGCTGGGTGCTGATCTTCGGGAATCTCGGCGCGCCGGCGCTGGGGGTGCGCGGGGCGGGGATCGCGGGGGCGGTAGCGGACGGGTTCATGGCCCTGACCCTGGCCGTGTTCATCGCGCGGGACCGGCGGCTGCGGCGTTACCGCTTCTTCGGGCGGATCTGGCGGATCGACCCCGCGCGGCTGGGGCGGGTGGTGCGCCTGGGCTTGCCCATCGCGGCGCAGATGCTGCTGGAAATCGGGCTGTTCAGCGCCGTCGGGCTGGTAATGGGCTCCTTCGGGGCGCAGGCGGTGGCGGCGCACGCCATTGCGCTGCAAGTGGCCAGCACCACCTTCGCGGTGCCGCTGGGGCTGGGGCAGGCGGCCACGGCGCGGGTGGGGCTGGCGATCGGCGCGGCGCATCCGTGGGAGGCGCGGCGCGCGGGCTGGGTGGCGATCCTGCTGGCTGTGGCCTTCATGGTGCCGATGGCGCTGGGGATGATGCTGGCGCCCGGCGCGCTGGCGCGGCTCTTCATGGACCCCGCGGCGGAGGGGGCGGCGGAGACCCTGGCCCTGGCGGCCACGCTGCTCTTCCTCGCCGGGCTGTTCCAGGTGAGCGACGGCGTGCAGGTGGTGGGCGCCGGCGCGCTGCGGGGGCTGCACGATACGCGGGCGCCGATGCTGATCGCGGCCGGCGGCTACTGGGGGCTGGGATTCCTGGCGGCGCTGGCCCTGGCCTTTCCGGCCGGGCTCGGGCCGGCGGGGATCTGGGCCGGGCTGGTGCTTGGGCTGGCCGGGGTGGCGGGGGCGATGACCTGGCGCTGGGCGCGGCTCTCCCGCCGGGGCGGGCTGAGGATGCGGGGGCGGGCCGGTTGACCGCCATGCGGCCGGGACGGGTTGACGCCCCGGCGCCTCCGGGCGCCCATCGCACCCCATGAGCACACCGATATGGAAGAAGTCCGCCACCCCCGAATCCCTTGCGGCGCGGGCGGGAAAGACCGCCATCACCCATCTCGGCATCGAGATCACGGAGATCGGGCCGGACTACTTGCGCGCCACCATGCCGGTGGATCACCGGCACGTTCAGCCCTGGAGGGTGCTGCACGGTGGAGTCTCCGTGGTGCTGTCGGAGACGCTGGGAAGCATGGCCTGCTACCTGGCTGTACCGGAAGGGTTCCACTGCGTCGGCATCGAGATCAATGCCAACCACCTGGCCGCCGTGCCGGAGGGGCAGACCGTGACGGCGGAGTGCCGGGCCTTCCACACCGGCCGATCCACCCAGGTATGGCAGACGGAAATCCGCCGCGCGGACGGGCGCCTGGCCTGCGTCTCCCGCATCACCTGCGCCGTGCTGCCGGATTGAGCGGGGCCGGGCCCAGGACTGATCGGGGGGGGGCTGATCCGGAGGCCGGCTGGTCCGCGCTGCGGGCGGCCATGGGCGATGCGGCGGAGAGCCGGGCCTTCGGTGCCCGCGCGCTCCTCTCCGAAGGGCGGGTCTTCGCGCTGCCGGTGGATGGCCGGCTGGTGGTTAAGTTGCCGGCAACCCGGGTGGCAGCCCTGGCGGAGGAGGCGCGGCGTTTCGCCGAAAGGGCATGACGCTCCCGGGAAAGCGCCCTCGCGGCGCATTCCGATGAAGCCCAGGGGGGTTACGATCCGTTTCCTGCCGCGCCGGACAAGCAACCGGGCCCGCGGGCAGGATGGCCCGGCCGGACCCGATCCGGCGAAGGAGGTCACACCATGCACAAGCCCCTGTTCCTGGCTGCCGCCCTGGCCCTGACCGGCGCCGCCGGGCTGGCGATTGCCCAGCCCGTGCCGCCTGCCACGCCCGCAACCCCACCCACCCCGGGCGCCCAGGCCCAGCCGCCTGCCCCGCCGCCCGGCCCCGGCCCGCAGGCCCAGGGACCTGGCGGGCCCCGTGGACCGATGGGGGGACCGATGGGTGGCCCCATGGGCGGTCCGGGCTTCGAGGGGCCACGCGGCCCGATGGGTGGACCGGAGGGCCGCATGCGCCGCTGGCGCCACGGCCCGCCGCCCTCCGACGCCGCGAGCTTCTACTTCCAGAAGGAAGACCAGGTGATCCACATCCGCTGTGCCGAGGACGAGCCGATGCGGGCCTGCGTGGACGCTGCCTCGGCCCTGCTCGACAAGGTGGGCAGCCTGCCCAATCGCTGATCCGGGATGGCGGGGCCCTGCGGCCCCGCCCCGTCCAAAAACCAAGTTTCGCTGGGCGCCCCGGGCGGCCGGCCCCACCCCTGCACGCCCTGCCAGGGGGATTCCCATGCGCCGCATTCCCGTCCTCGCCTTCGCGCTTCTCGCCGCCCTGCCGGCGGCAGCGGAGGAGGTCAAGCCAGATGGGCTGCACTGGGATGGCTGGGCGCCGACCCTGCAGGCGGCGGACGGCAACTTCACCGCCAAGCCGGTGGTGCGGCTGGACGCCGACCTCGGCTCCTTCTTCGGCCAGGACGAGCCGGGCGGCTTCCGCAGCGGCGTGAACCTGCGCCGCGGCCGGCTGGGCCTGGGCGGCACGGTGCTGCGGGACTTCACCTACAGCTTCGTCTGGGAGTTCGGCGGGCAGAACCCGAACGACTACAACAACATCTTCGAGGCGCAGCTCGCCTATACTGGCCTGGGCTGGGGCACCATCCGCGCGGGCATCTTCACGCCCCAGCACATGCCGGAATACGCCGGTTCCTCTTTCGACCTGCCCTTCATGGAGCGGGCGGCGATCACCAACCTCGCCGCTTCCCTCGCCACCGGCGACACGCGGGAGGCGGTGGGGATCGAGGGGAACGGCGCGCTGGGCGGGGGCGGGGCGCGCTGGAATGCCAGCGCCTATGCCAGTGCCGGCGTCGGCTCCACGCCGCATGACGGGCGGCAGCGCGGGGCGGCGGGGCGGGCGGTGGTGCTGCTGCCCCCGATCGGCCCCGTGCAGTTCCAGATCGGCGCCGATGCGGCGGCCCAGTTCCACCCGGGCACCGATCCCGGCCCCCAATCCGTCCGCTTGCGCGACTACCCGGAACTGCGGATCGATTCCCGTCGGTTCCTCGACAGCGGGTCCATCCGGGCGGACCAGGCCTGGGCGGTGGGGCCGGAGGCGGCGGGGCGGGTCGGCCCGCTCTACTTGGAAGCCGTGTGGCAGCGGGTGACGGTGGAGCCGCCGGACGCGCCGACCCGCCGCTTCGAGGGATGGTACGTGGAGGGGCTGTTCACGGTCGCCGGCCCGGCGCGCGAGCGGTCCAACGAGACCGGCACCTGGAAGCGGCCCAAGGCGGAGGGGCGGTTCGGCAGCCTGGAGATCGGTGTGCGCTACAGCACGGCGGATCTCGGCGTCAGCCGGCAGTCCATCTGGACGGCAGGGGTGAACTGGTACCTGACCGACCGGTTCCGGCTTCAGGCGCAGTACGAGAACGGGCGCACGGGGCAGGACCGGGACTTCCAGGCGATCGGGATGCGCGCCTCGTTCAACCTCTGAGGCTTTCGGGAGGCGGAGCCTCCCGAGCCCATCGCCAACTCATCATGCTTCGAACGGGCCGGAGAGAGGGAGAACTCCCTCCTCTCCCCGGGACATCCCGTCAGCACCCGCCGGGAAGGGCTTCCAGCGTCTCCAGCTTCCCGTTCACCGCGAACTCGCCGAAATCCATGTTCAGCTCGTCCGCCACGCCGTTCGCGTAGTAGCGCAGGCCCACCTCATAGTCGGGGGAGGAGGCGCCGCCGCCGTTGTTGTCCTTGCCGAAGAAGGCGATCCGCATGCGGCCACTCTCCTGGTTCGCCAGCAGGGGGAAGCGAGGGTTGGCCTCCGCCTCCTTGCGCCAGGGCGAGAGGACCGTGGTGCTGTCCTGGGAGCCGTCGTCGCTCGTGCCGTCCATCAGCGGGACGTTGAGGATCTTCTGGCCGCTGCGGGCCGCCTCAATGGCGCGGATCGTATGGGCCATGGGCAGGAGGGTGCCGGGGGGCAGGGCTTCCTGCGAGGGGCGGGGCTGGTCGTACCTCGCGGTCCCGGAGCCGTCGGGCTGCAGGGTGGCCTCGCCGGTGATGCGGTTGCTGACCGCGCCCGCCGTCATCTGGGTCAGCGAGTAGCGCAGCCGGCGGCCGTCCTTGCTCTCCCAGGTGGAATAGTCGGAGGCGGTCTCGACCGTCTGGCCGTCGCGGTCCTGCATCCGCATGGTCAGGCGCTGGCGGCTGGCCCAGCCATCGCAGGCGTCCAGCACCTCGAAGAGCATCACGCCCTCGGCGCGGGCGATGTCGGAATTGTCCCGGGAGCGGTCGAAGGTCAGGCGGTAGGCGGCGCGGTGGGCCGCCATGGCCTCCGCGCCCGGCATGACGGCAGGGGCTGCGCCGGCGGCCGGGGTGGCGGCGGGCTGGGCGGGCGCCGGGCCCGCGAGGACCAGGGCCGCGCCCAGCATGGCGGTGGAGGCGAGAAGGGAGCGCAGGCGCATCGAGGAGCCTTTCCGGAAGGGCCCAGACTTAGGCGGTCTTGGCCCCGCTTGCACCCTTTGCGTCGTCTTTGTTGCTCTTCGCCGCAGCGTCCTTCGCGGGCGGCAGGTCGGGCTTGATGTGCAGCTCCTTCCAGCGGCCGGGCTCCACCGTGCTGGGGGCGCCCATCATCAGGTCCTCGCCCTGCTGGTTCATGGGGTACATGTTGACCTCGCGGAGGTTGGGCTCCTCCGCCAGCAGCATGACGATGCGGTCGATGCCGGCGGCCATGCCGCCGTGGGGCGGGGCGCCGTAGCGGAAGGCGTTCAGCATGCCGCCGAACCGCTCCTCCACCGCGCTCTCCGGGTAGCCGGCCATGCCGAAGGCCTTCACCATGATCTCGGCCTTGTGGTTCCGGATCGCGCCGGAGGCCATCTCGTAGCCGTTGCAGACGATGTCGTACTGGTAGGCCGGGATGGTCAGCGGGTCCTTCGTCTCCAGCGCCTCCATCTCGCCCTGCGGCATGGAGAAGGGGTTGTGGGAGAAGTCCACCTGGCCCGTCTCCTCGTTCAGCTCGAACATCGGGAAATCGACGATCCAGCAGAAGCGGAAGACGTCCTTCTCGATCAGGTCCAGCTCCTGGCCGATGCGGGTGCGGACGGTGCCGGCGAACTTGGCCGCGTCATCCACCTTGCCGGCGGCGAAGAAGACGGCGTCGCCCGGGCCGATCCCGCAGGCGGCGCGGATGGCCTCCACGCGCTCCGGCTCCAGGTTCTTGGCGATCGGGCCCTTCGCGCCGTCGGCATCGAAGGCGATGTAGCCAAGGCCGCCGGCGCCCTGGGCGCGGGCCCACTCGTTCAGCTTGTCGAAGAAGCCGCGCGGCTTGCCGCCCGCGCCCGGCGCCGGGATGGCGCGGACCACGCCGCCAGAGGCCGCGATCTTGGCGAAGAGGCCGAAGCCGGAACCCGCGAAGCTCTCCGTCACGTCCCGGATGATCAGGGGGTTCCGCAGGTCCGGCTTGTCGGAGCCGTAGTCCAGCATCGCCTGGGCGTAAGGGATGTGGCGCCAGGGGCCAGCATCCACGGGGCGGTTGCCCGCAAAGCGCTCGAAGGTGCCGCGGATCACCGGCTCCATCGTGTCGAACACGTCCTGCTGCGTGACGAAGCTCATCTCCACGTCGAGCTGGTAGAACATGAGGGTGCGGTCGGCGCGGCCCGCCTCGTCCCGGAAGCAGGGGGCGATCTGGAAGTAGCGGTCGAAGCCCGCCACCATCGTCAGCTGCTTGAACTGCTGCGGGGCCTGGGGCAGCGCGTAGAACTTGCCGGGGTGCAGGCGGGCGGGGACGAGGAAGTCCCGCGCGCCCTCCGGGCTGCTGCTGGTCAGGATCGGGGTCTGGAACTCGTTGAACCCCTCCGCGATCATCCGCTCCCGGATGTCGTGGATGATCTGGGCGCGGAGGATCATGTTTCGCTGCAGCCGCTCCCGCCGCAGGTCCAGGAAGCGGTAGCGGAGGCGCATCTCCTCCGGGGCGTCGTCGTCGGTGGCGACCTGGAAGGGCAGGACGTCGGCGCGGGACTGTACGGTCAGCTCGCGCACCCGCAGCTCGATCTCGCCGGTGGCCAGGCGGGGGTTCACGGTGGAGGGCTCGCGCGCCACCACCTCGCCGGTCACGGTGATCACGCTCTCCGGCCGCACGTCATCGGCAGCGGCGAAGACGTCCGAGCCCTGCGGGATCACGCACTGGGTCAGGCCGTAATGGTCGCGCAGGTCGATGAAGAGCAGGCCGCCATGGTCGCGCTTGCGGTGCACCCAGCCGGAAAGCCGGACGGTCTGGCCGGCATCGGCGGCGCGGAGCGCGCCGCAGGTGTGGGTGCGGTAGGCGTGCATGGGGCGATGGACCTGGGTCTGGATACGCGTTCGGGCGGCAAAGGCGGCAGGGGGCGGCCCTATGTCAACCCCGGCTTGGCCTGTTGGCGCGGGTGGCCCCAGGAGCGAGAAGGAATTCTCCCTCCTGGACCTCCCCCATCTTTTTCTATCGGGCTGCCGCGGAAGGCTTCGCTGGGGGTGCGCCTGAGATCGATGACCGCAGGCGACTGACATGGAGGCCTGGGCTGATGCGGTGTCGAGACGCCTGCGGCGCCGCCCTTCCGTCATCCTAATCCGCGGCAGCCCGATGCAGATCCAGGTGCCCTGGGGCTCCTGGCGGGGGGTTCCAGGGAGGCGGCGCCGCGCTGGGACCAGATGTGCCGACGGATCAGGCCCGCCCGGCCGTCCCCACGAGGAGAAGCGGGTCCACCTTCAGCTTCGCCAGGGCCCGGCGCCACTTGGCGTCCTGGTCCTCCTCAGCGAAGAGGATGGCTTCGTCCGGGGAGACGGAGAGCCAGGCGTTGCCGGCGATCTCGCTCTCCAGCTGGCCCGGGCCCCAGCCGGCGTAGCCGAGGGCGAGCAGGCCCTGGCGGGGGCCTTCGCCGCCGGCGATGGCCTTCAGGATGTCCACGCTAGCCGTGAGGGCGAAGCCGCCCTCGATGGCGAGGCTGCCCTCGCTCGACCAATCCTGGGTATGGAGGACGAAGCCGCGGCCGCCCTCCACCGGGCCGCCGGCGTGGAGCCGGATGCGGCGCTGGGGCGGGATGGGGGTTACGTCCAGCTGCTTCAGCAGGTCATCGAAGGTCAGGTTCTCGATCGCCCGGTTCAGCACGATGCCCATGGCCCCTTCCGGGGAGTGGGCGCAGAGACAGATCACGCTCCGGGCGAAGCGCGGGTCCTCCATACTGGGCATGGCGATGAGGATCTGCCCGCCCAGCCAGCCCTCCGAGGCAGGGCCGGGCGTCGCCATGCGGGTGAGCTGGATCGGTGTTGTCTGGCCTTCCGCCTCCTCCAGCTCGTCCTCATCCTCGATGGGCGGCGGGGGAGGGGCCTTGTCCTTCGGGCGCCGGGTCATGACGGAAAGATGGCGCCGGTCCCGGGGGCCTGCAACCCGCCCGGGGCTGTTGATGGGCGGCGCGGCGCAACGTGCGAGTGGAAGAGCCGTTGACAGCGGCGCGAGACGGGCGCCGATACCTGCGGCAAGACCCCTATCGAGGATTCCAGATGCCCATCCAGCCCGGTGACGCCATTCCCTCCGTCAAGCTCATGCAGGCCAGCGCCGAGGGGCCGAAGGAGGTGGACGCGGCCGTCATCCTCGGCCACGGCACGGCGGTGCTGTTCGGCGTGCCCGGCGCCTTCACCCCCACCTGCTCCGCCCGCCACCTGCCGGGTTTCGTGCAGCAGGCCGCGGCGCTGAAGGCCAAGGGCGTGAACACGGTGGCCTGCGTGGCCGTGAACGACGCTTTCGTGATGGCCGCCTGGGCCAAGGACCAGGGCGTGACGGACGAGGTGGTGATGCTGGCGGATGGTAGCGCTGCCTTCATCAAGGCGCTGGGCCTGGACATGGACCTGACGGCCCGCGGCATGGGCGTGCGGTCCCAGCGCTTCGCCCTGATCGCCAAGGGGGGCAAGGTGACGCATGTGGGCGTGGAGCAGCCCGGCGCCTTCGAGGTGAGCAGCGCCGACGCCATCCTGGCCCAGCTGTGACCGACCCCACGCGCTGGGGCCTGATGGCCTGGCAGGCCGGGTGGGTCTTCACCCTTCGCAGCATGGACCTCTGGGCCAAGCCCGAGGGGGCGGGGGAGGAACTGACCCGGATGGCGTTGGAGAAGCAGAAGGCCTTCACCGATGGCTTCTTTGCCGCCGGCCGGGCCGCCATGGCGGGTGCGGGGCCGGAGGCGGTGATGGCCGCCGCCGCCCGGCCGGTCCACCGGAGGGTTTCGGCCAACCTGCGGGGCCTGCGCCGCAAGAAGGGCTGACCGCCGGGCCGCAACCCCGGCCCGGCGCGGGCGCTTCATCGGCTCTTCCGGAAAGTGGAACGGGCGGATGATGCTTCAGGGCAAGGTGGCCTTCGTCACGGGGGCGGATTCCGGGATCGGGCAGGCGATCGCCGTGGCCTATGCCCGGGCGGGGGCCGACGTGGCGATCACCTGGCACACGGACGAGGCGGGCGCGGCCGAGACGGCGCGGCGCGTGGAATCGGCAGGCCGCAAGGCCTTCGTGACCCAGCTGGACGTGATGGATTCCCGCGCCGTGGACGCCGCCTTCGAGGCGGCGCGCTCGGCGCTGGGCCCTCTGGACATCCTGGTGAACAACGCCGGCAAGGGCATGGGCGGCAAGAAGCCCGTGGCAGAACTGGAGGACGAGGACGCGGAGGTGGTCATCCGCACCAACCTCCTCGGGCCGCTCTGGTGCGCCCGGGCCTTCCTGAAGGGCGAGCCGCGGGAGGGGAGCAAGATCATCAATGTCTCCTCCGTCGCGCAGCACCTGCCGACCGCGGAGAGCGCGCCCTACGGCATGTCCAAGGCCGGGGTGGGATCGCTGATCCGCAGCCTCTCCGTGGAGCTGGCGCCGAAGAAGATCAACGTGGTGGGCATCGCCCCCGGGCTGATCCAGACGCCGATGACGCAGGAGCGGCTGGACGACCCGGCGAAGCGAGAGGCCTCCTTCAAGGAGATCCCCTGGCACCGTGCGGGGCAGCCGGAGGAGATCGCCAAGCTCGCGCTGTTCCTGGCGAGCCCGGACGCCGAGTACATCACGGGGCAGACGGTGGTGATGGATGGCGGGCTGACCATGAACTGGGGCGGGGCCTAGTTCCCAGGGTACCGGAGTCCAGGAGGCTCCGCCCCTAGGACCCCCGCCAGGAGCCACGGGGGACCTGGACCTGCATCGGGCTGACCCGGAGCTGATCGGAGACGGGGTCTCCGGTGAAGGGCCGCATCCGGCCGCTATAGTCGCCTCGGGTTATCGGCCCGAGGCACCGCATCGAGCGGGCCCGGGGAGAGGAAGAGTCCCTTCTCTCCCCGGGACAGACCGCCACCGCAGGAACGTATCAGCGCAGCGGCGAATCGGCCGGCACGCCTTCGGGCTTGTTGCTGCCGGTGCGCCAGCGGTGGGTGCCCGAACCGAAGGCGACTAGCTTCCCATCGGGCCCGAACACCTCGGTGCGCGTGAAGAAGATGCTGTTCCCCGCCGTAACCACGCGCCCTTCCGCGGTGATCCGCCCTTCCGTGACCTGGCCGGTGAAGTGGGTATTCAGGTCCACCGTGACGGCGCGGCGGACGTTGCCGGGCACGGTGCAGAAAAGGCCGGAATAGCCCCCGGCTTGGTCGATGAGGGAGAGCAGCACGCCCCCGTGCAGCACGCCGCTGCGGTTGTGGTGCCGCGTGTCCACCACGAGGGCGAGGCGGGCGAAGCCGTCCCGCCACTCGTCCACGGTCAGGCCGATCAGGTCGTGAAAGGGGGCGGTGTCTTGCATGGCGGCAGGTAAGCGTGGATCAGGCAATCTGCAAATCCTGCAGCGCGGCTTCCAGCTCCTGGAAGCTCGGCATGTGGGAGGAGGGAGCCATCTTGCGGCCCGTCTCCACGGAGACCTGGGGCGCGTTGCCCTGCAGATGCGCGACGATGACGGCGCGGATCACCTCGAAATACTTCGTCTCCTCGTCCACCACGCCCTTCAGCCGGGCGGCCATGGGGCCCATGACGCCATAGGCCAGAAGCACGCCGAGGAAGGTGCCCACCAACGCGCCGCCGATCATGCCGCCGAGTACGGTGGGCGGCTGGTCGATGGAGGCCATGGTCTTGATCACGCCCAGCACCGCCGCGACGATGCCCAGCGCCGGCAGGGCATCCGCCATGCTCTGCATCGCGTGGGAGGGGTGCATCTCCTCCTCCTTCAGCTTCTTCAGCTCCCGCGCCATCACGTCCTCGATCTGGTGCGGGTCGTCGGCGTTCATGCCGACCATGCGCAGGTAGTCGCAGATCATCGCCACCGCGTGGTGGTTCGCCTTGATCTTCGGGAACTTGCCGAAGGCCGGGCTCTCCTCCGGCTTCTCGATATGCGCCTCCAGCGCCATGGCGCCCTTCGTCTGCACCAGCCGCACGAACCAGTAGAGGAGGGAGAGCATCTCCACGTAGTCGCTCTTGTGGTACCGCGCGCCCTTGAAGATCTTCCCGAAGCCGCCGAGCGTGTGCTTCACGTCGTGCATCGAGTTGGACATGACGAAGGCGCCGACGGCGGCGCCGCCGATCATCAGCCCCTCCAGCGGCAGGGCGTGCATGATGATGTCGAACTTGCCGCCCGCCAGGGTGTAGCCGCCGAAGACGGTCACCATCATCACCACGAAGCCGATGATCGTCGTCATGGGGTGGGGTTTCCCCCCGGCGCGGCGGGATTTTCCCGCAGCAGCAGGACGGAGACGCGGCGGTTGGCGGGGTTCTGCGGGTCGCCCGGCAGCATCGGCTCGCGCTCCGCGAGGCCGGCGACGCTGCGGATCCGGGTTTCGGCCACGCCGCCATCGGTGAGGAGCCGGCGCGTGGCGTTGGCGCGCTCCGCCGAGAGGTCCCAGTTCGATCGGGCGCCCGGGCGGAAGGGCGTGGCGTCCGTGTGGCCGGTGATGGCGACCGCATTCGGAACGCGGTTGATGACCGCGGCCACCTTCGCCATCAGCGCGCGGGTGCGGTCGGAGGGCGCGCTGCCGCCGAGGGCGAACATGGGCTGCCGCTCCGCGTCCAGCAGCTGGATGCGCAGGCCCTCCGGCACCTGTTCCACCTGGAGCTGCTTCGCGAGGTCGGCGAGGGCGGGATCCTCCCGCACGGCGGCGCGGATCCCCTCCGCAAGCCGGTCCAGCGCCTCGCGCTCGCGGCGCTCAAGCTCTTCGCGCAGGGCCTCGGCCGATGCCTTGGCGATGTCGGCCCCGCTGCCGCCGGCGCCCGGGCTGTTGCCCGGCTCGGCGCGGGCGGCCTGCAGGCGGGCCGGGGTGGCCTCCTCATCGTCGCCCTTCGGTCCCCCCCGGCGCTCCACGGGCGCGGCGGGCTGGTCACTGTCATCCTCGTCCAGGTCGAAGACGACGGGGCGGGGGCCGGTCTCCACCCGCACGGAGGAGGCGTTGGAGGCGGCTTCCCCGGATTCGTTGGGTGTCCTGCCGCCGAAGGGCTGGCCGGAGCCGGTGCTGTTCCGGCCCATGACGTTGGTGGGGTTGAAGTAGTCGGCGAGGCCGCGCCGCTGCTCCTCCGTGGTGGCGTTCAGCAGCCACATCAGGAGGAAGAAGGCCATCATCGCCGTGACGAAGTCGGCGTAGGCCACCTTCCAGGCGCCGCCGTGATGGCCGCCCTCCCCGCTCTCCTCACGTTTGATGACGATGGTGGCGCCTTCGCCCCTGCCTTTTGCCACGGCCCTGCACCCGCTGATCGGGTGGAAGGTGACGCCAGGGGGTTAAGACGGGGTTGATTACAGGGGGGCATGGAAACGTGTGCCCCCGGTAAGGCCGCGGGGTCTCAGGGCGGCCCCCGCAGGCAGGGGCCCCGGAAGCCCCCAGGGAGGAAGAGCGTGTCCCGTCCTCCCTGGGGCGATGCCTCAGCGCTGGCTGCGGGTCCGGCTGCTGCTGCTGCTGCTGCCGCCGCGGCTGCGGCTGCGAGTCGTGGCCGGGGCGGCCGGCTCGGCGGCCGGAGCGGGGGCGCTGGCGCTGGCCGGGGTCACGCCGCGGGAGCGGTCCAGCTCCTCCAGCATGCACTTCTTCAGGCCGAACTCGGTGGCGGTCGGCAGGCGCTGCTGGCAGGCCGGGCGGAAGGCCTCTTCCGGCGGCGGGGCGACGGTGGGGGCCGGCGGGGGCGGGGTGGTGCACGCGGCCATCAGCGCCAGCGACGGGAGCAGGGCGGCCTTGAGGATCGTCTTGGTCACTGGTTCGTCCTTGGAATAAGGGCCCCGCAGGACCGTTCCACGGGCGGGGCGCCGGCCCTTCTAGGGCGACGCGCGCCGCGCGTCACCGGGCTTTTCCGGACGTTGCAGTGCGGAACTGCGATAAAGGGTGAAGTGCGGCAGCCTAGCGCGTGCTGCCGTCCCGCAGGGCGTCGTAGGCGGCGCGCACGCGGTCCGCCCCGTAGATGCGCTCGAACTTGCGCACGGTGAAGTGGGCGTGGGCCACGCCCCGGAAGTGCTCGAGGAAGGCGAGATTGATGGCCGCCCCCGCCGCGGCGCCGATCACGGGCACCGCCTGGGCCGAGAGCTTCAGGCCGACCGTGCCCGTGAAGCGGGCTGCGATGGCGCCCAGGAAGCCCGGCACCAGGCCGGAGACGAGGCTGGTGGCCGCGTTGGGCAGCATCTGGGCAAGGGCGATGCGGGCGGCGAAGTAGCCGGTTTCCGCCACGTCGTCATCCGAGGTGGAGGGGCTGCCGAGGGCGAAGACGGCCATGCACTCGGCGGCGGTGGAGGGCACCTTCGGGTCCTCCCCGGCGGCGGCGGCCTCGGCGGCGATCTGGCGGAGCAGAATCGTGGTGGAGAGGGGCAGCTCCGCGAGAGTCCCCAGCAGGCCCAGCGCGCCGCCCGCCGCGCCGCTCGCCATCGCGACACCCCGGTGGAACCAGGCCACGTCCATGCCGAAGGGTGTGCGGCGGGGCTCCGTGCCCACCGCGGTGGACCAGGCCTTCTCCAGCGCCCTTCGAACGGCGTTGTCCACCTGGTCCCGGACCGATTCGGGCAGCTTCTCCTTAAGCGCCTCGATCGGCGTGCCGGCGATGGCGGCCAGCCGTGCGGCGAAGGAGGGCCCCTCCAGCGTGGCCACGGCCTTGGCCAGCTCCGTCTGGGCGTCCTCGGGCAGGGTCAGCAGGGCGGGCAGGGTGCTGCCCGTGGATTCGGACGAGGTGGTGCTCATGGCGGGAGAAATGGCGCGGCGGGGGCCGGGTTGCATCGCCGTCTCGCGCCGGGTCGTTGATCCGCCGGAGGTATCGCCCTATCCCCGCCCCAGGTCTGCGGCCCAGGTCTGTGGCCCAGGTCTGCAGATCGGGCCTGGGGAAGGGGCTAGGGGACTTGGTGACGCTGGCGGTTCTGGTCGTGCTCGGCCTTCTCGGGGCGCTCGGCTGGCGGATCTGGTCCGTGCGCGAGGGACGGAAGAAGGCCATCTCGGCACTGATCCACGAGTGCCCGGGGCTGGACGACCGGCTGGATGGTCGGGAGACCACCATCCTGTTCAGCGGCACGGAGGAAATGGTCGGCCTCGCCTCCCACCGCCTGACGAAGCTGCTGCCCTTCTCCATCATCCGCAAGTGGCGGACCGAGCCGGTCTACAAGGCGGACAAGCGCGTGGGCTGGAACTTCATCATCGAGACCGGCGACCCGCTGGAGCCGATCTGGACCATCCGCATGAAGTCCGGCCCGGGGAACGAGGTGCCGAACTTCTGGATGGCGAAGTTCAGCGCGCACCTGAACGGCTAGGGGCCGGGCGGGTGCCCGGCCCCCCGCCCGTCAGAGGATGAAGCGCGACAGGTCCGTGCTGGCGGCCAGCGGCGCCACCTTCTCCCGCACGTAGCCGGCGTCCACGCGCACCGTCTCGCCGCGCCGGTCGGAGGCGGTGAAGGAGACCTCCTCCAGCAGCCGCTCCAGCACGGTGGCCAGGCGGCGGGCGCCGATGTTCTCCACGCGGTCGTTGATGTCGGCCGCCAGCTCCGCCACCGCGTCCACCGCGTCCGCGGAGAAGTCCAGCGTCACGCCCTCCGTGCCCATCAGCGCGGTGTACTGCGAGGTCAGCGCGTGCTCCGGCTCCGTCAGGATGCGGCGGAAGTCGTCGCGCGTCAGGCCCTTCAGCTCCACACGGATCGGCAGGCGGCCCTGCAGCTCGGGCAGCAGGTCGCTGGGCTTGGCGATGTGGAAGGCGCCGCTGGCGATGAAGAGGATGTGGTCCGTCCTCACCGGGCCGTGCTTCGTGTTCACGGTCGTGCCCTCGATCAGCGGCAGCAGGTCGCGCTGCACGCCCTCGCGGCTCACGTCGCCGCCGCGGAAGCCGTTCTCCGTGCGGGCGCAGACCTTGTCGATCTCGTCGATGAAGACGATGCCGTTCTGCTCGGCGTGGTGCACGGCGTCGCGGGTCAGCTTCTCCTGGTCCAGCAGCTTGTCCGCCTCCTCGCGCTGGAGGGTGCTGCGGGCCTCGGGCACGCTCATCTTGCGGGCGCGGGTGCGGCCCCCGAACATCTTGCCCATCATCTCCTGGATGTTGCCGGCGCCGGGCGGCATGCCCGGGATGTCCATGGCGCCGATGGGCGTGGCCTGCTCGGCCACCTGCACCTCGACCTCCTTCGTGTCGAGGCTGCCGTCGCGCAGCATGCGGCGGAACTTCATGCGCGTCTCGCCATTCGCGCCCTCCCCGACGAGCGCGGTGATCAGGCGCTCCTCGGCGTTCAGCTCGGCCTTGGCCTGCACCTCGGCGCGGCCGGCCTCGCGCAGCTGCACGATGCTGGCCTCCACCAGATCGCGCACGATCTGCTCAACGTCGCGGCCGACATAGCCGACCTCGGTGAACTTCGTGGCCTCCACCTTCAGGAAGGGGGCATTGGCCAGGCGCGCAAGGCGGCGGGCGATCTCGGTCTTGCCGCAGCCGGTGGGGCCAATCATCAGGATGTTCTTCGGCACCACCTCCTCGCGCATCCCGTTCGGGAGCTGCTGGCGGCGCCAGCGGTTGCGCAGCGCGATGGCGACGGCGCGCTTCGCGTCGTGCTGGCCGACGATGTAGCGGTCCAGCTCCGAGACGATCTCGCGCGGGGAGAGGTTGACGGCTTCCGCGGGGGAGGGGGTGTTCATTCCGATGGTTCATCCGGGCGCAGGGCGCGCCCATAAAGGGTAGAGGATGTCGTCAGGCGTCTTCGACGAGCCGCGCGAGGGGCGGATCCTGCCGCGCGCCGGCGAGGACGGCGTCCAGCAGGCCGGGGAAGCGCCCCTCCAGATCGTCCCGGCGCAGGGAAACGATACGCGAAGGCCCCTCGATCCGGACCCGGACCACCCCGGCCTCCCGCAGGCGGGCGACGTGGTAGGTCAGGTTCGTCTTCGTCGTGCAGCACAGGAAGGAGGAGCAGCGCTTCTCGCCCTGCTCCGCGACCATGAGCACGATGGCCCGGCGGATCGGGTCCCGCAGCGCGTCCAGCACCGCGGAGAGGTCGATCGCCTCCGCCTCGGGATGGGAAAGCGCCTTGGACATGCACACGAGATAGGCAACTCCCGGCGCATCTCCAAGGGGTCCAGGTTCAAGGGCTCTTGAACTCTCTGGCCACTGGGACTAGTTCAACATTCGTTGGACTACGGAGGGCGCCATGCCCCGCACGATCCTCTGGCTCACCCTCGGCGCCTTCGCCGTGGGAACCGGCACCTTCTCCATCGCGGGGCTTCTGCCCGTCATCGCCGCGGATCTCGAGGTTTCCGTCCCCGCCGCGGGCCATCTCTCCATGGCCTTCGCGCTGGCCTATGCCGTCGCTTCCCCCGTGCTGGCCGCGGCCACGGCCGCCATGGAGCGGCGCCGGACGCTGGTGCTGGCGATGGCGGTCTATGCCCTGGCCTCCGCCGGCTGCGTGCTGGTGCCGGGCTATGCGGGGCTGATGGGCCTGCGCGTCCTGGCGGCGCTGGCCGCCGCCCTTTTCACCCCCATGGCGGGCGCCTGCGCCGTCGCCCTCGTCGAGCCCCATCACCGCGGCCGCGCCCTGGCGCTGGTGATCGGGGGCATGACCCTCTCCACCGTGCTCGGCGCCCCCATGGGCACGCTGATCGGCGAGTATCTGGGCTGGCGGGCTACCTTCCTCGTCGTGGGCGCGCTGGGCCTCCTCTCCGCCCTCGGCGCCCTGGCCTTCCTGCCCCGCCTGCCCGGCAGCCGGGAGGCCGGGATCGGGGAGCGCCTGGCCCTCGTCACGCGCCCGGCGGTCGCCACGCTGCTGGTGCAGACCGTGGTCGTCTTCACCGGCGCCTTCACCCTCTTCTCCTACCTCGCGCCTTTCGTGCGCGGCACGCTCGGCTTCGTCGGCACGGGCACGGCGCTGGCGCTGCTGCTCTCCGGCCTGGGCGGGCTTCTCGGCGTCTCCCTCGGCGGCTGGGCGGCGGACCGGCAGGACCCCCGCCGCTTCCTCATCCTCTCCAACGCCGTGCTGGGCTGCGCCCTCGCCGGGATTTCCCTCTGCGTGGAATGCTTCACGCCCGGCGTGGCCGTGCCGACCGTGCTCGCCCTCCTTGTCGTCTGGGGCGCCTCCGGCTGGTGCTTCCCGGCCGTGCAGCAGGCCCGCCTCGTCGCCCTCTCCCCCGCCCTTGCTCCCGTGCTCCTCTCCCTCAATGCCTCCGCCACTTATGTCGGCACCTCCCTCGGTGCCCTGTTCGGTGGGCTGGTGATCGGGGCGGGCGGGCTGCAGGAGATCGGGCTGGTGGCGGGCGGAATCGTCGGGATCGGGGCGGCGATGGTCTGGGGAATGCGGGTGCGCGTGGCTTGAAGCCGGCCAGGGAGAGGGAGAAGGAATTCTCCCTCTCCCCGGACCCCTCACCCACATCTTTTTCTTCGGGCTGCCGCGGAATGCGGGGCTCTTGGTGCGCCTCGGATCGATGACCCGAGGCGCGGGACATGGATCCCCGGGACCAGCTCGAAGAAAAAGAGGATGGGGTCCAGGTGAAGAACTCCTTCTTCCCCTGGCGGTGGGTGCGGGAGGCAGAGCCTCCCGGAGTTACCCCCGCCGCAGCCCCGAGAGCGGCAGGCGGCCCGATTCCTTGAGCCGTTCGAGGACGATGGAGGACCGCACGCGCGCCACGCTCTCGTGCGGTAGGAGCACGTCGTTCACCAGGGCGGAGAGATCCTTCAGGTCGCCCACCACGGCCTTCAGGAGGTAGTCGGCGTCGCCTGTCATGGCGTAGGCCTCCTGCACCTCCTCCAGCCGGGCGACCAGATCGCGGAAGCGCTGGGCGTTGTCCCGGCTGTGGGTGGCGAGGGTGACCTGCACGAAGACGAGGAGGCGCAGGCCCAGGGGTTCCGCCGCCAGTTCCGCCCGGTAGCCGCGGATGATGCCCGCCGCTTCCAGCGCCGTGCGGCGGCGGGAGCATTGGGAGGGGGAGAGGCCGGCGCGCTCGCCCAACTGCTGGTTGGTCAGGCGCCCATCCTCCTGCAACGCCGCGAGGAGGCGGAGGTCGATGGCGTCGAGTTCGACGGCTTCGTGCATGATGGCGGTTTAGCACGCACGGACCGTGCAAGGGCAGGCGTTTCGCCCCGCAGTTCGCACGCAACTTGCGGAAGGCGCGCGATAGGCTTCCCTCATAAGATCTGAGGAGGCTTCCAATGGGTCCTTTCCCGCATGACGCGCCGCGCGCCGCGATCACGGATCACAACCCGGCCGGCACGGACGGCTTTGCCTTCGTCGAATACGCGAGCCCGGAGCCGGAGAAGCTGCACGCGCTGTTCGAGCAGATGGGCTTCAAGGCGGTGGCGAAGCACCGCACGAAGAAGAGCACCCTGTATCGCCAGGGCGACATCAACTACCTGCTGACGGAGGAGCCCGGCTCCCACGCGCAGGGGTTCACGAAGGACCATGGGCCCTGCGTGCCCTCCATGGGCTTCCGGGTGGTGGATGCCCAGCACGCCTTCGACCACGCGGTGAAGAACGGCGCGGAGCCGGCCACCGAGGGCAAGACGATGGACGTGCCGGCCATCAAGGGCATCGGCGGGTCCTACCTCTACTTCATCGACCAGTACGGCGAGGGCCGGTCCTGCTACGACGCCGAGTTCATGTGGTTGGGCGAGCGCGATCCCTGGCCGGTGGGCGCGGGCCTCTATTACATAGACCACCTGACGCACAACGTGTTCCGCGGCCGGATGGACTACTGGTACGATTTCTACAACCGCATCTTCAACTTCCGGCAGATCCGCTACTTCGACATCAAGGGCGAGTACACCGGGCTGTTCTCCCGCGCGCTGACCTCCCCCGACGGGCGCATCCGCATCCCGCTGAACGAGAGCGCGGATGACGAGAGCCAGATCGAGGAGTACCTGCGCGAGTACAAGGGCGAGGGCATCCAGCACGTCGCCTGCGGCTGCGACGACATCTACGGCACGATCGAGGGCCTGCGCGACGCCGGGCTGAACTTCATGCCCGCCCCGCCGGACACCTATTACGATCGCGTGGACGCCCGCCTGCCCGGCCATGGCGAGGATCTCGTGCGGCTGAAGAAGAACGGCATCCTCGTGGATGGCGAGGGCGTGGTGGAGGACCGCAAGGCACGGCTGCTGCTGCAGATCTTCTCCGCCAACGTCATCGGGCCGGTGTTCTTCGAGTTCATCGAGCGCAAGGGCGATGACGGCTTCGGCGAGGGCAACTTCCGCGCCCTTTTCGAGAGCATCGAGGAGGACCAGGTGCGCCGCGGCGTGATCGGCAACAAGGCGGCCTGAGGAGCAGCCAGAGGGGCGGCTTGCGGCGCGGCGGCGCCGGGCGGGATACTCCGGGAGAACCCGGAGACCTGCCCGATGCCGACGCGCCGCTCTCTCTTTGCACTGTTGCCCGCTGCGGGGCTGGCGGGCACCGCCCGTGCGGCGGAATCCTGGCGGATTGTCACCGAGTATCCGGCGAACGCCATGCCGGGCGAGGGGATCGCCCATTTCGCGGAGGCCGCGACGCGGCTCTCCAACGGGGCGCTGGCCGTGACACCGAGCTTCGATGCGCCGGACGGACTCCGCTCCGCCGCCATGATCCGCGCGGCCGCCGAGGGGCGCGTGCAGGCGGCAGATGCCTTCACCGGCGCGCTGGCGGGCGAGGCGCCTATCTTCCAGCTCTCGGCCCTGCCTTTCCTGACCGCTTCCGCCGAGGACACGGCGCGGCTGCTGCGCGCGGCGCGCCCCGCCTATGCGGCGGCGCTGGAGGCAAGGGGGGTGGCGCTGCTCTACGGCACGCCCTGGCCGGCCACGGGGCTATGGTCCCGCAACCCTGTCTCCGGGCCGGAGGCGCTGCGCGGGCTGAAGGTCCGCACCTATGACGCGGCGAGCACGGCGGTGATGCGGAACGCGGGCGCGGAACCCGCGCAGATCTCCTTCGCCGATGCGCTTCCGCGGCTGCGGGCGGGCGACATGGATGCGGTGATGTCCTCCGGCGATGGCGGGGCGGGCGCGCGGCTGTGGGAGATCCTGCCGCACTTCACGGTGCTGGATTACGCCTCGCCCCTCAGCCTTGCCTTCTGCAACACGGCGGTGCTGCGGGCGCTGCCGAAGCCGGTGCAGGAGCATGTGCAGCAGGCCGCGCGGGAGACGGAGGCGCGGCAGTTCCAGGCGATCGCCACGCGGCTGGCGGAGAACGAGGCGCGGATGCGGGCGAACAATGTGGTGCTGGCGAGCGGCGCCCCGCTGCGCGCCGCGCTGACGGCGGCGGCCGCGCCGGTGGTGGCGGACTGGACGTCCCGCGCCGGCGCCGAGGGCGCGGCGATCCTCAACACCTACCGGGCGGGCTGAAGGCTATGGGGCGTCTTGTCGATGGCGAGTGGCACGACCAGTGGTACGACACCAAGGCGACGGATGGGCGGTTCGTCCGCAAGGACAGCGCCTTCCGCAACTGGGTCACCGCTGATGGCAGCCCCGGCCCGAGCGGGGAGGGTGGCTTTCCCGCGGAGCCCGGGCGGTATCACCTCTATGTCTCGCTCGCCTGCCCCTGGGCACATCGGGCGCTGATCCTGCGCGCGCGCAAGGGGCTGGAGGGGATGATCGGCCTCTCCGTCGTCCACTGGCGGATGCGGGAGAATGGCTGGACCTTCGAGGACGGGCCGGGCGTGATCCCGGACACGGTGAACCACGCGCGCTTCCTGCATCAGGTCTACACGGTGGCTGACCCGCGCTACACCGGGCGCGTGACGGTGCCGGTGCTGTGGGACAAGCAGCGCGGCACCATCGTGAACAACGAGTCCGCGGAGATCATCCGCATGCTGGACCACGCCTTCGACGGCGTGGGCGCCACGCCGGGTGACCACGCGCCGGCCGGGCTGCTGGGCGAGATCGATGCGGTGAACGCCAGCATCTACGACGCGGTGAACAATGGCGTGTACAAGGCCGGCTTCGCCACGACGCAGCCCGCCTATGAGGAGGCGGCGCGCGCCGTCTTCGCGAAGCTGGACGAGCTGGATGCGCACCTGGCCACACGGCGCTATCTCGTCGGCAACGTGCTGACGGAGGCCGACATCCGCCTCTTCACCACGCTGGTGCGCTTCGATCTCGTCTACCACGGGCATTTCAAATGTAACCTGCGGCGGATCGCGGACTACCCGGCGCTGTTCCCGTACCTGCGCGACCTCTACCAGTCGCCGGGCTTCGGCGAGACCTGCGATTTCCTGCATATGAAGCGGCACTATTACGAGAGCCACCCGACGGTGAACCCGACGGGCATCGTGCCGATCGGGCCGGACCAGGACCTCTCGGCGCCGCATGGGCGGGAGGCGCTGGGCTAGAGGCCCGCGCTACTCCCGCAGCGCGCGGGCCGGCACGGCGACACCGCGGGCCGCATCCAGCGCCACAGCGACGGAGACGCCAGCCACGGCCCAGCCTCCGTCGGGGCCGCGCGCCAGCAGAGGGGCGCCGCTCGCGCCACGGGTGGCGGCGCAGTCATGCGCGATCAACCGCAGGCCTTCCAGGACCGCCGTGCCGAGAACGCGGCAGGCGGTGTCGGCCATCAGCACCTCCGGCCGGTCCTGCTGGTAGCCGCCGAGCATGAGCGGCTGGCTCGGGGTGGGATTCTCCTCCAGCAGGGGGAGCGGCTGCGCCTCGATGGGTGCTTCCAGCGTCACCACGGCCCAGTCAGCGCCGCGCGGGAGGCGCGTGCGCGGGTCGAAGCCTGGGCCGGTGCGGAAGCCCGCGGCGCGCGCCGTCGCCTTCCAGGCGCCCTGGCGATAGCCCAGCAGGAAATGGACGGAGGAGGGCTGGACCAACCGGCCGGTGCGGGGCGCCACGAGGCAGTGCGCGGCGGTGAGGACGGTGCGCGAGCCGATCAGCGTGCCGGTGCAGCGGGAGCCCAGTTCCGTCTGCACCCGGCCCAGCGAGGCCCAGGGCGGGGCCCCGGCATCCACCACCCGCCGGGCATCCCCGGCGCCGAGGCCGGGGAGGACGGAAGGGGGGATCCGGGGCTCGGCCAGGGCCGGCCCGGCGAGAAGGAGGAAGGCCGCGATCAGTACCGCTTGTAGGGCAAGAACTTGCCGGACATGGTGATCCGCACGCGGTCGCCCTTCTGGTCGGGCTGGCGCTCCAGGGTCATGTCGTAGTCGATCGCGGACATAATGCCGTCGCCGAACTCCTCGTGAATCATTTCCTTCCAGGTCGTGCCGTAGACCAGCACCAGTTCGTGGAAGCGGTAGATCAGCGGGTCCGTCGGCGGCAGGGGCTGGGCGCCGCGATAGGGGATCTCGCAGAGCGTCGCCTCCTCTTCCTCGTCCAGGCCGAACAGCTCGGCGATGCCGCGGGCGTGGTGCGGCTCCGCGCTCATCTGGCCCATGCAGAGGGCGCAGGTCCAGACGGGGCTCTGCCGGATGCGGGCGGCCACCTCGGCCCATTTCAGCCCGCTCCGCTTCTTCAGCCTCAGGATCTTCCGGCCGAGTTCGGTCTTGGCGTCGTTCATCAGGTCTCTCCCGCTCCAGGGCGGGATGCCGGATGCCAGTTCGGTGCCAGGAGCCCTGCCACCCCCTTCACGGCGAGCGGCCGCGCCCGATAAGAGCGGAACTGTCGCCGCCGGATGCGGCGAGAGGAGACGCCGATGATCGTGGACCTGCGGATCTACACCTGCCAGCCGAACCGCATGGCGGAGTTCGTGAAGATCTACGAGACGATGGGCTGGGAGATCCAGAAGAAGTACCTGGGCCGCTGCCTGGGCTGGTACACCACGGTGGAGGGGCCGCTGAACCGGATTGTCCACCTCTGGGCCTATGACAGCCAGGCGGACCGCGAGGCGCGGCGCTCGGCCATGGCGAAGGATCCGGGGTTCCAGGCCTATCTCGCCAAGGTGGCGGAGCTGGGCGTGCTGCAGGAGATGGAGAACCGCATCGTGGCGCCGGCGCCGTTCTACGCGGCGCATCTGGCGGAGCAGGGGAAGTAGGAGAAACGGCCCGGGGAGGATCTCCCCGGGCCGCCCTGTTCTCTAGAGGCGGGACTTCAGGAAGGCGTTGATCCGGTCCAGCAGGCCATCGCCCTCCTGGGCCGCTTGGCGGGCGCGGCGGTCCACCTCCTTGCGGGCATGGCCGAAGAGGTGCCAGCCCTCGTCGCGCGCATCCTCGTAGGTCTCGCGGCCGCGCTTGCGGGCGCGGTCATAGACCTCCTCGCCCTGGTCGCGGGCGCGGCCGAAGAGGCTCCAGCCGCGGTCGCGGGCGTCCTCATACGCGTCCTCGCCGCGGTCGCGGGCCTTGCTGAACAGGCTCCAGCCCCGGTCGCGCGCGTCCTCGTAGGTATCCTGGCCCTCGTCGCGGGCGCGCTTGAACAGGCTCCAGCCGGTGTCGCGCGCGTCGTCATAGGTGCCGCGGCCGCGCTTGCGGGCGGTGTCGTACAGATCCTCGCCCCGGCCGCGCGCCTGCTTGTAGTAGCTGCGGCCGCGGTCGCGGGCCTCCTCGTACAGGTCGCCGCCGCGCTCCCGCGCGTCGTCATAGGCGGAGGAGGCGTAGCGGCTCGCCCTGTCGGCGAAGCGCTCGGCCTTCTTGCGGGCATGCTTCAGGTGCGGCCGCGCCTCGCGCTCCGCCCGCTCCGCGTAGTCCAGGGCGCGGTGGGCGATGCGGCTGGCCTCATGGCCCAGCGTGCCGATCCCGTGGCCGGCGTCGCGCGCCACGCTCTGGCCGATGCGCCAGGCGCGGTCCGCCAGGCGCTCCTGCACGGGCTTGGGGCGGCGCAACGTGTACATCCCGATCGCGGCGCCGCCGAGCAGCGCGGCCGCGCCGATCAGCAGCCCGGCCGGGCCGAGCGGGTTCATCTGCGCTTCCAGCAGGAAGGAGGTCTTGCGCGGCGGCGGGCCCGAGAGGGAGGAGGTCTCCGCGAGGTCTTCCTTCGGCTCGTAAAGATTGTCGCGGCGCTCCATGCGGCCGGTCTCCTCGGTTTCCTGGGTGGGTCGGGCGATCTTCTCGAAGATCAGGTCGGTCAGGCGCGGGAAGTGGACGCCCATCATCGCCATCATGAAGCCGCCGCCGCCCACGTAGAGGTCGCGCGTGCGCGTCTCGCAGGCGTGGAGGATGGCGCGGGCGACCACGCGCGGGTGATAGGCCGGCGGCGGGTTCCGCAGGCCCGGCGAGCCGAGATGGTTGCGCGCGTGCTCCATGTAGGGCGTGTCGATCGGGCCGGGCTTGATGAGCGTGACGCTGATCGGATAGCCCTCGGCCTCGAACTCCGTTCGGAAGGCCTCCGTCACGCCCTTCACGGCGAACTTGGCGGCGGAGTAGGGGCCCTGCAGCGTCATCGCGCGCTCGGACAGAACGCTGCCCGTGTTGATGATGGCGCCGCCCTTGCCCTTGAGGTGGCGGGCGGCGACGAGCGTGCCGTGCACCACGCCCCAGTAGTTGGTGTCGAAGAGGCGGCGCTGGTCCTCCAGCGGCACGTCCTCCAGCTCGCCGTAGATGGCGACGCCGGCGTTGTTGCACCAAGTATCGAAGCCGCCGAAGGCCTCGATGGCGCGGGCGCTGATCGCTTCCACCTGTGCCATGTCGGCGACGTCGGCCACCACGGGCTCGGCGCGCCCGCCCTTGGCGCGGATCTCCTCCGCCAGGGCGTTCAGCGCCTCCTCGTTCCGGGCGACGAGGACGAGGGCTGCGCCCCGCTCCGCGGCCATGCGGGCAGTGGCCAGGCCGATGCCGGAGGAGGCACCGGTGATGACGATGACCTGTTCAGAAACAGGCTTCAGCTTGGGTGCGGGCATGAAGGGGACCTCGGCATTGCCGGGTCTCAACGACGGAATCCCCCGAGGGTTACGCCGGGCCTAGTCCACGATAAGCCGTGTCGTTCCCTCCGCCCCGATCGCCACCTCCGCGATGACGGGCAGGTGGTCCGAGGCGTCGCGCGCTGCCCTGTCCGTCCAGCTCCGCACCAGGGCAGCGCGCGGGCGGGCGTAGATGCGGTCCAGCGCGAAGACGGGGCGGGCAACGGGGAAGCTTCGCAGGCGGGTGCGGGAGGGGAGGGTGCCCAGGAAGGCGCGGTCTACCGGGCCGTGCGGCTCCCAGTCGTTGAAGTCGCCCATGGCGAGCATGGGCTCGGCGGCGGCGCGGGCGAGGGCCGCCAGCTTCGCCGCCTGGGCGCGCCGTTCCCGCCATCCCAGCCCGAGATGGGCCGCCAGCAGCCGCAGCGGGCCGGCCGGTGTCTCCAGCCGCGCGGTGATGGCGGTGCGCGGCTCCCGCCCGGGCACGGAGATGTCGTGCAGCGCGCCTTCCTCCAATGGCCAGCGGCTGACGAGGGTGTGGCCGTAGCAGCCATCCGTGGCGCGCATGGTGGGTGCCTCCACGGCGTGTCCGCCCAGCGCCTCGCATAGCGCGGTGAAGGGGGCGTGGCCCGGGCGGTTGCGACCCTCCACCTCCTGGATGGCTACCACGTCCGGCTCGTGCCGGCGGATCAGGGCGATGACGCGGTCCAGGTCGTGCCGCCCGGTGGGGGAGACGGCGCCGTGGATGTTCCAGGTCATCGCCCGGAAGGTGAAGCCGTCCATCTGCCCGACGTGCCTATCCCTCGTGGCGCAGGCGGCGGAACAGCTTCTGCAGGCCCCAGGTGACGAGGGCCCAGGCGACGAGAACAAGGGTGAGCAGGCCGATGTTGCGGAGCGTGGGATGCTCCAGGATGCGCGACAGGCTCTCCCCCACCAGGGAGAGGAGGGCGATGCCGGGCAGCAGGCCGAGTGCGGTGCCGATCATGTAGTCCGGGAAGCGGATCCGCATGGCGCCGGCCACGAGGTTCACCAGGGTGAAGGGCGCCACCGGCAGCAGGCGGATGGTGGTGACGGCGAGGATGCCGTTGCGGTTCACGGCCTGGCTGACGCGGTTGATGCGCGGGCCGAGGAACCGGCGCAGCAGGTCCGGCCCCAGCTTGCGCCCGAGCCCATAGGTGGCCGCGGCCGAGACCATGGCCCCCACCCCTGCATAGGCGAGGCCTGGCCAGGTGCCGAAGGCCGCGGCGGTGCCGAGGATGAGGACGTTCACGGGGAAGGCGACGAGGCCGAGCAGGAGGAAGAGCCCGACGGAGAGGGCGGGGCCCCAGTGGCCGCGATCCGTCAGGGCGCCGCGCATCGCCTCCGGCGTCAGCAGCCCGGCGAGCGGGGTGAACTTCCACAGCAGGATCAGCAGCGCGACGGGCAGCAGCAGCAGCGCCGCCCGGGCCAGAAGCGGCCAGGGCCGCCCCGAGGGCGGGGCGACATCGGGGTGGACGAGGTAGTCCGAGAGGAACTCGCCGGACTGCATGGGGCGGCGCGGGTCGGCGGCGCGCTCGATCCCCGGCAGCAGGCTGCGGGCGGGGCGGTCGCCGTCCTTCACGTCCTGCAGGCTCTTGCCGTTGGCCGAGAGGCCCTGCACGGCCTGGAGGATGGAGCCGGTGGCGCGGATGCGGGTGGCGACCGCCTCGGGCGGAACGCCCGTGTGCTCGGCGATCAGCCGGTCCCGCGCGCGGGCCACGGCGGCGCGCGCGGCGGCGTCCCGCGCCTCCACCATCAGGTCGCACTCCGTGTCCGTGCCCATGGAGCGGTTGCAGATGTTGGAGGAGCCGACGCGGAGGAAGCGGTCGTCCACCGCCATGACCTTGGCGTGGACCATCACCTCCGATTCCGCCCCGTCGTGCTCAACATGCGGGAAAACGAGGCGCACGCGCTCCGCCAGCCCCGCGCGGCGGATGGCGCGCATGAAGCGGATGCGGCCCGCCAGCATGGTGCGGTGCTCCAGCCAGGTGTGGTGCGTGCGGGGAACAACGATCAGCGCCTCCAGCCCGCGCCGCGCCTTCATGCGGGCAATCAGGGCGCGCGCCACGCGGCCGCAGGTGAGGAACTGGTTCTCGATGTAGATCGTGCGCTCCGCGCTGCCGATGGCATCGAGGTAGAGGGATTCCACCTCCCGCACCTCCGGCGCGCCGGAAAAGGCGGGCATGGTGCGGGCGATGCCGATCGTGGCGTCCCGGAAATCCGGCTCGATTCCGGGGGGCCAGGGGTCGTGGTCGCCCGGCGTGGGGGCGGGTAGGTCCAGGCACTCGGCGCAGGCGGCGTTCCAGCGGGCCTGGACCAGCTCCTCCAGCGCCGCCGCGGCCTCGCCGTCCACGACCATCTGCACGTCGTGGAAGGGCGGGTAGGGCTTGCCGGCGGGGTCCAACCGGTCCGGGTCGGCCGGGTTGTGGGCGCTGCGGTCCCAGCGGCGGATGGTCAGGTCCAGCCCTCCGGAGAAGGCGACCTTGCCGTCGATCACCACCACCTTCTGGTGGTGCGATGCGCCGAAGGGCGTGCGGTCATCCAGGCACAGTTCCACGCCGTCCGGGGTGTTCCAACGGAGATGCAGCACGGGCAGCGGCTCGCGCTCCAGCGCGTAGAGGACGGAGTAGTCCCAGAGCAGCAGCTTCACCGAGAGACCGGGGCGCCGCTCCACCAGGGCGGCCAGGAAAGGCCCGAGCTCCTCCGGCAGCCCGTCCTCCGGCGGGGTGTCGCCCACCAGGCGGGTGCGGCTGTCGATGTCCCAGCCGACGACATGGATGCTGCTGCGCGCGGCCAGCATCGCCGCCCGCACCGCGCCGAAGTAGTTGGCGCCATCGGGCAGCACGGCCGCGCGCGGGGCGCGGGTGGCGCGCCACACATTGCGGCCGGGGCGGAGGATGGAGGGCGTCTCGGCCTCGGGGATCGGGGGCGCCGTCCGGGGCCGGGCGCGGGGTGGCGCTTCGGTCAGCATTCCCCGCCTAACGCGGCAGGGAGGGTTTCGTTCGCAAACGCGAGGGACGGCCCGGTTCTTGCCAAATCCGGCGGGGATGCGCGGTTCGGGGGAAGCGATGCTCTGGGATCTGGCGCGGGCGGAGGGGCCGGAAGCGGCGGCGCGGGCCGCGCTGGCGCGCATCGAGGCCTGGGCCGACCCCGCCCTCTTCATCCACCGCGTGCCGGCGGAGGCGGTGATGGCGGAGGCCCGGCGGCTGGCCGGGGAAGGGCCAATGGGGCGCCCCCTCTGGGGCATCCCCTACGTGGTGAAGGACAATATCGACGTGGCGGGGATGCCCACCACCGCCGCCTGCCCGGACTACGCGTTTACGCCCGGGGAGGATGCGCCCTGCGTGGCCCGGCTGCGCGCGGCGGGGGCGGTGCTTCTGGGCAAGGTGAACCTGGACCAGTTCGCCACCGGGCTGGTGGGGGTCCGCAGCCCCCATGGCACGCCGCGCAACGCGGTGGCGCCGGATTGCGTGCCCGGCGGCTCCTCTTCCGGCTCCGCCAGCGCGGTGGCGGCGGGGATCGCGGGGTTCTCCCTGGGAACGGACACGGCGGGATCGGGGCGCGTGCCAGCGGGGTTTCAGAATATCGTCGGGCTGAAGCCCAGCCTCGGCCTGGTGCCCACGCGGGGCGTGGTGCCGGCCTGCCGCTCCATCGACACGGTTTCCGTCTTCGCCATGACGGCCGCGCAGGCCGCCGAGGTGCTGGATGCGATGGCCGGGGCCGATGCCGCCGATCCCTATTCCCGCGCCGCCCCGGCTTCCTGGCGCGCCACCGGCGGCGCCGTGCCGCCCGCCCTGCGCGTGGCGGTGCCCGAGGAGGCGGAACTGCTGCTGGACACGCCGGACGATGCGGCGCTGTTCAGGGCGGCGCTGGTGCGACTGGAGGCCATGGGCGCGACGCTGGAGCGCGCTTCCATCGCGCCCTTCCTTGCCCTCGCCCGCCGCCTCTACGACGGCGCCTGGGTAGCGGAGCGGACGGCGGCGCTGCGGGACATGGTGGAGAACCATGCGGACGCCCTGCACCCCACCACGCGCATCATCCTGGAGGGCGGCCTCGCCCGCCGCACGGTGGATGCGTTCGACGACTTCCACGCCCAGGCCGGGGCGCGCCTGTTGTCCCGCGCCCTGTTCGCGCGCTTCGACCTGCTGGCCGTGCCGACCGCGCCGGGCCTGCCCACGCTGGAGGCGGTGGCGGCGGAACCGATCGCGGTGAACAGCCGCAACGGAACCTACACCAACTTCGTGAACCTGCTGGACCTCTCCGCCATCGCCGTGCCCGCGGGGTTCCGGGGCGATGGGCGGCCTGCCGGGATCACGCTGGTCGCGCCCGCCTTTGCGGAGGCGTTGCTCTGCGCCGCCGGCGGCGCGCTGCACCACGCGGCCGGGCTGCGGCTGGGCGCTTCCGACGAGACCACCCCGCCGCCTCCACCTGGGGCCCAGCCGGCGGCCGGCGAGATCGCGCTGTTCTGCATCGGCGCGCACATGGCCGGGCTGCCGCTGAACGGGCAGGTGACGTCGCTGGGCGGGCGCTTCCTGCGGCGCGACCGCACGCGGCCGGAGTACCGGCTGCACGCGCTGGGCAACCGGCCGGGGATGGTGCGCGCGGCGGATGGGGCAGCGATCGAGGGGGAGGTCTGGGCCTTGCCGGCCGCCGGGATCGGGCCGCTGCTGGCCCAGGTGCCGGCGCCGCTCGGCTTCGGAACGGTGGCGCTGGAGTCTGGCCCATGCCTGGGCTTCCTGGCGGAGGCCTCGGGCGTGGAGGGCGCGCCGGACATCACCGTGCATGGCGGGTGGCGGGCCTGGTTGGCCGCGCAGAGGTAAAAGGCTGGGGGAAGAAAGAATTCTTCCCCCAGACCCCCATCATCTTTCTCTTCGAGTTGGCTACGGGGAGGCCTGTCCCGCGCCTCGGGTCATAGACCCGAGGCGAACCGCAAGTTCCCCATTCCACGGCAGTCCTGAAGAAAAAGATGAGGGTGAGGGGTCCGGGGAGAGGGAGAATTCCTTCTCCTTCTCCCTGGTCCGCATCGTCATGCCGCGACCACCACCCCCGGCCCCGCCCCCCGCATCGCCCCGCGCGTATCCACCACCAGCGGCGCCGCGCGGCGCACCAGTTCCAGGTCCATGCCCGGCTGGGGCGTGACGAGCAGCACCGCGTCCTGGGCCGCCAGCACGGCCTCGTCCAGGGCCACGCTTTCCAGCGCGGGGGAGGTGCCGTGCAGGCGGCGGGTGGTGGGGAAGCGGGGGACGAGGGGGTCGTGGTAGGAGACGACCGCGCCGCGCTGCTCCAGCAGGCGGAAGATCTCCACGGCCGGACTTTCCCGCGTGTCCGGCACGCCGGGCTTATAGGCAAGGCCGAGGAGGAGGATGCGGGCGCCGCGAAGGGGGATTTGGCGGTCGTCCAGCGCGTCGCGCAGGCGCATCACGGCATAGGCGGGCATGGCGTCGTTCACGCGGCCGGCGAGTTCCACGAAGTCGCTGGGAACGCCGAGTTCCCGCGCCTTCCAGGCGAGGTAGTAAGGGTCCACGGGGATGCAGTGGCCGCCGAGGCCGGGGCCGGGGCGGAAGGGCATGAAGCCGAAGGGCTTGGTGGCGGCGGCGTCGATCACCTCGTTCACGTCGAGGTGCATGGCGTGGGCGATGCGCTTCAGCTCGTTCACCAGGCCGATGTTCACGGCGCGGAAGACGTTCTCGTAGCACTTCGCCAGTTCCGCGACGGCGAGCGACGAGACGGGGACAAGGCTGCCGGCGACGGGAGCATAGAGTGCCTGCCCGACGGCGAGGCAGGCCGGTGTCGCGCCGCCTACCAGCTTCGGCACGCGCGCCACCGTGCCCTCCGGGTTGCCGGGGTCCTCGCGCTCCGGCGAGTAGATGGCGAAGGCGTCCTGGCCCACGCGCAGGCCAGCGGCGGCGAGGACGGGGAGGACCAGCTCCTCCGTCGTGCCGGGATAGGTGGTGCTCTCGAGCGCGATCGCCTGACCGGCGCGGAGATGCGGGGCCAGGGCGGCCAGCGTGTCCCGCACCGCGGAGAGGTCGGGCTCCTTGTGCGGGCCGATGGGGGTTGGGACGCAGATCACCAGCACGTCGCAATCCGCCGCCGCCACGGTATCGACGTGGGCTCGCATGGCGCTGGCAGCGATACGATTGTCGGCGATGCCGTGGACGGGGCTGCGGCCGGACGCGATCGCGGAGACCTTGGCGGGATCGATATCGAAGCCCTCGATGGCGAAGCCGGTCTCGGCGAAGCGGAGGGCGAGGGGGAGGCCGGCATAGCCGAGGCCGACGATGCCGATCCGGGCCCGCCGGGCGGCGATCCTGGCGATCAGCGCGTCGCGCCAAGTGGCAGAGGCTTGGGAGCCGTCCATCGAGAATCACTCACTTTTGAGTGACGGTAGGGAACCGCAACCGTGCGGGTGCCGCAAGTCGGCGCAGGTGGTCCCTACACCACCCACACCTCGACGCGCCGATTCCCCTCCTCCGGCGTGCGGGGCGGAGTGAGGATCAACGGCCGGGTCGCCCCGACGGCGGTCGTCGTGATCAGGCCGGCCGGAACGCCGTTCAGCACCAGGAAAGCAGTCACCACCTCCGCGCGCCTGCGGCTGAGAGCCATGCCGCCCAGGCGCTCCTCCGCCCCGTCGCAGTGTCCTTCCACGCGCATCCGCTGACCTGCCAGCGGCCCCAGGAAGTTCTCCAGCATGGTCAGGGTGGTGCGCTGGGCGGTGAGCGTGAGTTCGGAACGGCCGGGCTCGAAGCGCAGCATCATGGAGCGCGCATAGTCCGGGCCGCCTGTCCGGCCCCTCGTAGGTGCCGCGTCGCCGCAGGCGGCCAGCGGCCCGGTCAGGCTGGCAACGGCAAGGAGGCTGCGCCGGCCCGTCTGCCTGGCAAGCGAGGTTCTCACGCCCGCCCGGCGGCCGGCGTGTTCGGGGCGTGCTCGAATTCCGGCACCAGCCGCGCCAGCCCGGCCAGGGCCAGCCGCGCCTGCCCGCCGCGGGCGGCGGAGGCGATTTCGTCGATGGCGCGCCCCACAAGGGCCGCGTCCGCCGTGCGCGGGGTGGCGACGAGGAGGCCGGGGAACTGCGTCGGGCTCGGCGCCTCCTTGCCGTGGAACAGCTCCTCGAAGAGCTTCTCGCCGGGGCGCAGGCCGGTGAATCGGATCTCCACGTCGTCGTCCGGCTGCAGCCCGGCGAGGCGGATCATGCGGCGGGCGAGGTCCACGATCTTCACGGGCTTGCCCATGTCGAGGACGAAGATGCCGCCATCCTTCAGCTCCGGCGGCTGGTCCGCACGGTCCTCGGCGCCGATCACGCTGGCCTGGAGGACGAGGCCCACCGCCTCGCGCACCGTCATGAAGTAGCGGCGCATGTCGGGGTGCGTGACCGTCAGCGGCCCGCCGCGCTCCAGCTGGCGGCGGAACAGGGGCACGACGGAGCCGGTGGAGCCGAGGACGTTGCCGAAGCGCACGGTGACGCAGCGCATGCCGCCGCTGCCATTCGCCATGCCCTGGCGGGCCTGCATGTCCAGCGCCTGGCAGTACATCTCCGCCAGGCGCTTGGAGGCGCCCATGACGGAGGTGGGGTTCACCGCCTTGTCCGTGGAGATGAAGACCATGGCGCGGCAGCCATTGGCACGCGCGGCGTCTGCGATGAGTCGGGTGCCGAGGGCGTTGGTGAGCAGGCCCTCCAGCGGGTCGTTCTCCACCATCGGCACGTGCTTCAGGGCGGCGGCGTGGAAGACCAGCTCCGGCCGGATCTCCTCCATCAGCCGGCGCAGGCGCGGCTCGTCCCGCACGTCGGCCAGGACGGGGCGGCGGGTGATGCCGGGATGAGTCTCCGACAGCTCCAGGTCGATCTCGTAGAGGGCGAACTCGCCGTGATCCAGCAGGGTCAGGGTGGAGGGGCCGAGGGCGGCAATCTGGCGCGCCAGCTCGCTGCCGATCGTGCCGCCGGCGCCGGTGACAAGGACGCGCCGGCCCTGGATCAGCCGCGCCATCCCCTCCCGGTCCAGCGGGACCTGCGGGCGGTCCAGCAGCTCCTCGATGGAGACGGGGCGCAGCTCCAGGCGCCTGGCCGTCGCCTGGGGGCGGGCGGAGGCAGGGTCCAGCGAGGTGGGGCGCGGGGCGCGGCGCACGGGCACGCCGTGGCGGTCGGCCGCGTCCAGCAGCGACTCCAGCGCCGCGCCGGAAAGGGCGGGATCGGCGAGGACGAGGAGGGCGGGCAGGCGGCTTTCCGCCCGCAGCGCGTCCAGCACCGCCCCCGCATCCTCCACCGTGCCGAGGATGGGCACGCCGAGGATGCGGCGGCCGCGCTGGCGGGCGCGGGGGGCCAGGATGCCCTCCACCCGGTAGCCCGGGGCGCGCTGGGCGATCAGCGCGCGGAGGAACAGGTCCGCCGCGTCGCCGCCGCCCGCCAGCAGCACGGGCTGGGCCGGCACGTCGGAGGCCGGGCCGGCGCGGTGGGCGGATTGCAGCCGGCCCAGCAGCCGCGCGCCGCCCAGCAGCGCCGCGAGGACGCCGGCGTGCAGCAGCGGGAAGGCGGGATTGGGCGGCCGCCAGCCGCCGGCCAGCAGCAGCCCCGCCCAGAACAGGGCGGCCGCGGCGGCCGAGGCCGCCACCACGGGCAGCAGGTCCGGCAGGCCAACATAGCGCCAGTACTGGCGGGGCAGGCGCAGGGGCAGCGCGGCGGCGGTGAAGGCCAGCAGGGCGCCGGGCAGCCCGCCCGCCCACCAGAGGGCCGGTGGCCAGGTCCCGGGTGCGGCGAGGGCGAGGGCGGCCGGCAGGGCCAGCGCCGCCAGCGTCAGGTCCAGCCCCAGGTTGAGAAGGATGCGTTGCGGCGCCACGGGCCGGCCCTCAGGCGCCCTGCGCGGGCTGGGCGGCGCCGGGCTGCTGCAGCAGGCGCCATTCCGCCAGGATTGACCCCGGTGGCAGGGCGCGCGGCGCGGCGCGCAGCCCGGCCTCGATCAGCGGGACGTCGGAGGTGATGGCGGGCGCGGCGGGCGGTGCCTCCGCCTCCTCGGGCGGGCGGGCGAGCACGGCGGCAACGCCTGCGGGCAGGCCGCCGCCGGAGAGGTTGGCCTCCGACAGCAGCCGGGCGCCCGCGCCTCGTGGCACCTCGATGGGGCGGCCCGTCAGGGCGGGGATTGCCGGCCCGGGCTGCGGTTCGGGCAACGGGCGGGGCGGTGTGGGCGGCGGGGGCGGGGCCTCCGCCGCGGCCCGCATGCCCGCCAGCAGCGCGAAGACCGGCTCCGCCGGAGGGGGCACGGGGCGGGGCGGGGGGGCGACGCGCAGCGCCTGGACCATGGATCCGAGCGCGACAGTGGGGGTCTGCGTCTCGGCCATGGCCGGGGCGGCAGGCAGTTCCGGCATGGGCCCGAGCACCTGGGAGGGCGGGGGCAGCTCGCCGGGCGGCGGAGCGACGGGAGGCGGGCCGGGCGTGGGCTCCGGCGCCTCTCGCGCGAGCACCGCGGCGAGGCTGGCCGGGACCTCCCGCGCGCCGGCCAGCGCAGCGTCTGCGAGAAGGCGGGGCTGGGCGGCCTGCGCGGGCGCCGGACCGGGGAGCTGGGCGTCCTGAACCGAAACCGGGACCGGGGCCGAGACGGGAGACGGGGGCGCAGCCTCGGCCAGCAGGCGGAAGGGCGCGGCCTCCTGCGGGGCGGGGCTGGGCGCGGCGGGCGCCGGCCCGCGGCCGAGAAGGGCGGTGAGAGAGGGCGGCACGGCCCCGTCGCCGAGGCCGGCCTCGTCCAGGAGCCGCGGCGCGGCCGCGGCCGGGCGGGCCTGTCCGCGCATCGCGGCGGAGAGGCTGGCGAAAGCATCCGCCGGGCTGAGAGGGGCGGCGGCAGCCGGCGCGGGCGTGGCGGGCGGCGGAACCGGGGCGGCAGCCGGTGCGGGGGCCGGCGGCGCAGGGACGGGCCTAGCCGGAGCGAGGGCCGCCGGAGCGGGCCTCGGCGCTTCCACAAGGCTGGCCGGCACGGCGGCGACAGGGGCGGCCACCGGGGCGGGCGCGGGTGCCCGGGGCGGCAGCTCCGCCGGGGCCGGGGCAGCTGCCAGAGCGGCCATCGCGGGCGCGGGCATCGGAGGCGGGGCCGGGGCCGGCTCGGCGGTCCGGGCCACCGGGGCCGGAACTGGAACCGGGGCGGGCGCGGACCGCGCCTCCTCCGCCCGAACATGGACCGGTGGGGGGGCTGGCAGCGGGGCCAGCACCTCGTAGAGCGCCACGAGCCGCTCCGCCTCTCCTGCCCAGCCGTAGCGGCCGAGGGCGGCGGCGCGGCCGGCGGCGCCCATCTCGGCGCGGAGATGCGGGTCGGCCAGGGCGCGCACCGCCTCGGCCACCGTGTCGGGGTCGGCGGTGTTCACCAGCACGCCGCAGCCCGTCTCCCGCACCACCGCCGCCACCTCTTCGGCGAAGTTGGGGACGATGACGGGCAGGCCGGCCAGCATGCAGTCGAAGAGCTTGTGCGGCAGGGCCAGGCGGTGGTTCTCGTGGCCGGGCTGGAAGAGGACGAGGCCGATGTCGGCGTCCGCCGCGAGCGAGACGGCGGCCTCGTGCGGGAGCCAGCCGTGGCGTTCCACCGCGCCCGCCACGCCGAGGCGCTTGGCCTCGGAGAGGAACTCGGTCTCCGAGCTGTCGTTGAAGCGGCCGATGAGGGAGAGGCGCGTGCCCTCCGGGCACTTCGCAAGCGCCCGCAGCATCTCGAAGGCGCCCCGCTCGCGCGTGAGCGCGCCGAGATGGACGAGAGTGAGCGGGCCGTGGCGGTGGTCGCGCGGCGCCACCGGCACGGCGGCGGCGTAGTTGCGGACGGGCACCACCTCGGCATCGAAGGCGTCCTCCAGCCCGTCCTTGGCCACCACCACGGCATCGGACCGGGCGGCCATCCAGCGGCAGGCCGCGATCACGGCGCGGCGGCCGAGGCCGCGGAACATCCCGGGCAGCCGCGTGTCCAGGCGCGAGGGGTAGTGCTCGTGCACGTCCAGCACCACCGCGGCGCCCGTCATCCGGGCGGCGAGGATCGCGGCGTACCAGCTGTCCGGCTCGTGCGCGTGGATCACGGCGGGCTTCAGCTTCGCGGCGCGCCGGGCCAGGGTGCGGGCGGCGCGCAGGCGGCCAATCCAGCCGGAGACGCGGGGATAGGTGTGGATCTCCACCCCCGCCATCTCCTGCGGCACGTCCTTCGCGCCACGCAGCGGGGCGGGGGCGAGGTGGGCGACGCGCCAGCCGGCCGCGGCCAGGGCCGCGCCCTCCTTGCCGACGATGCGAAGGTCCGTCGGCGGGTGCGCGGCGGAGAGCATGAGGACCAGCGGCACCTCGCGCGAGGCGGCGAGGCGCAGCGCGGCGGCGGAGCGCTGGGGCTCCCGCCCCACGTCGCGGGTATGGGGCACCTTCGCCGGGGTGCGGCGGGCTTCGTTGCGGCCGCTCATGCCCGGGCCTCCACGGCGGCGGGCGTGCCCAGGTATTCTGCCAGATGCGCCACCATGCGGGCGCCCGCCCCGCCGTCCCACAGCGGGATGGGCCGGGCGCGGGGGCGGTCCCCGGCGAGCACCGCACACACCGCATCCGGCAGGGCTTCCGGCGCGACGAGGCGGTTGGTGCCGGCCTCCAGCGTCACCGGCCGCTCGGTGGAGGGGCGCAGCGTCAGGCAGGGCAGGTCCAGCGCCCAGGCCTCCTCCTGCACGCCGCCGCTGTCGGTGGCGACGAGGCGGGCGCGGGCGAGCAGGCCGAGAAAGTCACGGTATCCGAGCGGCGGGAGGGACATGACCCCTTCTGGCACGAGGAGGCCGAATTCCGAAAGACGTTGTGCGGTGCGGGGATGCACCGGCCAGGCAAGCGGCAGGTGCCGGGCCGCCGCCTCCACGGCCCGCAGCAGGGCCGAGAGCGCCTCCCGGCTGTCCACGTTGGCGGGGCGGTGCAGGGTGAGGACGCCGTAGCTGCCGGGCCGCAAGCCGCCCGGCAGGGGGCGGGCCCGGGCGGCGGGCAGGGTCCGCAGCAGGCTGTCGATCATGGTGTTGCCCACGGCGCGCACGGCGGCGGGATCGTGGCCTTCCGCCAGCAGCCGGGCGGCGGTGCCTTCGTCCGGTGCCCAGAGGAGGGTGGAGATCGCGTCCACGGCGCGGCGGTTGATCTCCTCCGGCATGTCCAGGTCGCCGCAGCGCAGCCCAGCTTCCAGATGCGCCACGGGGATGCCGAGCTTGCGGGCGGCGAGGGTGGCGGCCAGCGTGCCGTCCACGTCCCCGGCCACCACCACCATGGCGGGGCGGCGGGCGGACCAGAGCTCGGCGCAGGCGATCATGGTGCGCCCTGTCAGCCCGGCATGGCCGCCGCCGGAGATGCCGAGGGAGACGTCCGGCGGCGCCAGGCCGAGGTCCGCCAGGTGTCCGCCGAACATCGCGGCGTCGTGGTGCTGGCCGGTGTGCACCACCACAGGGCGGCAGAAGGGCGGGGCCTCCGCCAGGGCGTGGATCAGCGCCGCCAGCTTCGGCAGGTTCGGCCGGGCGGCCGCGATCATGTGGAGTTCGGGAAGCACGTCGCGCCGTCCTGGCCGGGAGAGGGGGTGGTTTAGGCCGCCCGCGCCAGGGCCGGCACCCCTGCCGCCGCCTCCAGAACCTCGCAGAAGCGCGCCGCATGGATCCGGCGGTCCCAGAGCCGCACGGCCCGCCCCCGTGCGGCGGCGCCCATCGCGGTCCGGCGGGCCGGATTCGCGGCGAGCGCCGCCAACGCGTCGGCCAGGGCCGGCGCGTCGCCGGGGGGCGCGGCGATGCCGCAGGCGGTCCCGTCCGCCCCCGCCCCCACCAGCCGCGCGGCGCGGCCCGGGGCGTTGGTGACGACGGGCAGGCCCGCGGCGAGGTAGTCCATCAGCTTGTTAGGCGCCGTCCACTCCGCGAATTCCGGGATGGGGGCCAGCAGGTGCAGCCCGATCCCGGCGCCGGAGAGCAGGGCGGCCAGCCGCGTCTTCGGCAAGGGATCGAGGAAGGTGACATTGCGAAGGTCGCGGCGCCGCGCCTCCTCCATCAGCCGGGCGCGCTCCCCGCCCTCTCCCACGAGCACGAGGCGGATGCGGCGCTCCCCCGCGTTGCGGAGGATGGTGGCGGCCTCAATCGCCGTGCCCAGCCCGTTGGCGCGGCCATGGGCGCCGGCATAGACGGCCAGCACCTCCCAGGCGGCGGCCTCCGGCGGGCGCCAGGGCGCGACCTGCGGGCCGAAGAGGTCGAGGTCGCAGCCGTTCGGCACGACATGGACGCGATCGGGCGCGGCGCCGCGGGCGAGGGCGGTTTCTGCCATGCCCTCGGTCAGCCCGATCACGGCGGCGGCGTTGCGGCAGGCGGCGTCCGCCAGCCGGCCCATGGCGGCCAGCACGGGGGCGGGCACGCCGCCGCCGAGATGCGCCTCCGACAGGGCGCGGGGCAGTTCCGGCCAGGGGTCGCGGATCTCGAAGACGAAGGGAAGGCCGCGCAGCCGCCGCGCGGCGAGCGCGGGGATGGCGACGGTGAGGGGGGTGGAGGAGGCGAGCGCCAGGTCGAACCGCTCCCGCATCGCCAGCCGCGCGGCGCGGTGGGCGTAGCGCAGGAAGGCGCCGGTGCGGGCGCCCAGGCCCTGGGCGTTGCCGCAGGGGATGTCGAACTCCACCACCCGGAAGCCGGCCACCCGGCCTTCCCGCACCCCACGCCGGAAGGGGCCGGAAAGGCCCGTTTCCGCCCCCTCGTAGCGGCCGCAGGCGAGGGTGACGGCGTGGCCGCGCGCCGCCAGGGCGCGGGCCATGGCATGGGCGCGGGTGGCGGTGGCGCCGCCGGGCCCGGAATAGTGCTGGTGGAGGTAGAGGAGGTTCAGGGGGATCAGATCCGGGCCAGGCGCCGGATCACCTCGACCACGCGGGCCTGCTCGCCCGGCTCCATGGCGCCGGAGGGCAGGCAGAGGCCGCGCTCGAAGAAGCCGGTGGAGACGCCGCCGCCGATCATGCGGCTGCCCCGGAAGGCTGGTTGCAGATGCAGCGGCTTCCAGACCGGACGGCTCTCGATCCCCGCGGCGTCCAGGGCGCGGCGCACCACCTCCCGGTCGGCCCCGAAGCGCTCCGGGTCCACCAGCATCACGCTGAGCCAGCGGGAGGAGCGGCCCCAGGCGGGCTCAGGCATGAAGGAGATGCCGGGCAGGTCCGCCAACCCCGCCACGTAGCGCGCGAAGACCGCGCGCCGGGCGGAGACGCGGGCCTCCAGCGCCCGCAGCTGCACCAGCCCGACGGCGGCGAGGACGGAGGAGAAGCCGTAGGAGTAGCCGAGCGTCTCGTGCTGGTAGTGCGGCGTGGACTCCTTTGCCTGCATGCTGAAGTGGCGGGCGGTGGTGATCAGCCGCGCGTCGTCGGAGGCGAGGGCGCCGCCGCCGCCGGCCGTGATGATCTTGTTGCCGTTGAAGGAGAAGCAGGCCAGCCGCGCGCCCTTGCCGGCGGGGCGCAGCCGCCCCTGGCCGCCAAGGCTCTCGGCGGAGTCGCTCAGCACCGGCACGCCCCAGCGGTCGCAGGCGGAGACGATCGCATCGAGGTCCGCGCACTGGCCGTAGAGATCGACCGGTACCACCACCCGGGGAAGCCGCCCCTCCCGCGCCGCCTGGGCCAGGGCGTCGCGCAGCAGGTCGGGGTCCAGGGTCCAGCTGCCCGGCTCCACGTCGAGGAAGGTGATGCGCGCACCCATCTGCGCGGCGGGGGCAACGGTCGCGACGAAGGTGAGGCTCGGCGCCCAGACCTCGTCGCCCGGCGTCACGCCCAGCACGCGATAACTGAGGTGCAGGGCGGCCGTGCCGGAGGAGACGGCGAGGACCTCGTCGAAGCCCGCCGCCTCGGCAAAGGCGGCCTCGAAGGCCTTGGGGATCGGGCCGGCGGGGGCCAGCCAGCCGCTCCGCAGCGTCTCCTCCAGCGCCTGCATCTCGCCGCCGGCGAGCTGGGGCGGGGAGAGGTGCAGGCGGCGGGGCGGCCCGGCCTCCGCGCTGGGACGGCGGAAGGGCAGGATGTTATCGATAGAGGCGAGGTCCGCGCCCGCCAGGGTGTCGGTGGACGGGATAAGGCGGAGCGCCATTCGGCCCCTCACGGAATTGCTACTACGTAGGTTGTGGCGCCTCGTGGCGAGTCCGCAAGGGTCATCACAACCGGCAGAATGAATCTTATTTTTTAACCATACCGTGTTTATCCCGGAGAACATTTACCAAAGATAAGATTCAGCCGGCCCGGCCGCGACGCGCTGAGCGATGTGCCCCGGTCCGGTCCGGGTGTCCGCCCGGCTTGTTCCCATGTGGCCGGCCGGGCAGCCGCCGCGTGTCGCGGGGGTTCCGGGGCGGCAGCTCCGGCATGGTGGCGTGGCCCGGGGCATTCACCCCGCGGCCGGAGAGCAGGACGCGCAGCGTGCCCAGCACCGCCGCCAGGTCGCCGCGCGCGGTAACCGCGGCGGCGTAGCGCGCATCCCATTCCAGCCGGGCGGGCCAGGGCACGGCGTTGCGTCCGCGGGCCTGGGCCAGCCCTGCCAGCCCCGGCCGCACCCGCAGCCGCTCCGCCTGGCGCGGCGTGTAGCGGGGCAGGTAGTCCATCGGCAGGGGGCGGGGGCCGACGAGGCTCATCTCCCCCCGCAGCACGTTCAGCAGCTGCGGCGCCTCGTCCAGCGCGGAGGCACGGAGAAGCCTGCCGAAGCGAGTCAGCCGCGCCGCGTCCGGCTCCCCCGCGAAGCGGGGCGCGCGCATGGAGCGGAACTTGAACAGGGTGAAGGGCACGCCGCCTCGCCCCGCCCTTTCCTGCCGGAACAGCACGCCGGGGCCGAGGGCGATCCGCACCGCCAGGGCCACCCCGGCCAGCAGGGGGCTGAGCAGCACCAGCAGAAGCCCCGCCGCGGCGGCATCCAGCCAGCGCTTCCCGTGCCGGGCGTAGAAGCCTTCAGGCAAGGGTCATTCCCTTCTCCGCTCCATGCGGCGCGGCCGCGCCTCCAGCCCGGCGGAGAGGGCGAGGCCCAGCGCGAACCAGACCATGCGGTTCCCCATGTCCGTGGACACCATCGCCCCCATTGCCACTGGCAGTACCAGCGCCACCAGCCGCCCCGCTGCGCCCGGCGGCAGCGCTCGCAGGCGCCCCGCCAGCAGCGCCGCCCCGCCTCCGAAGGCGCCGAGCCAGAGCACCAGCCCGGGCAGCCCGCCCTCCGCCAGCGCCTCCAGTAAATGGTTGTGGGGGTAGAGGCCGCGCCTCTCGCCATTCCCCGCCGCGAGGGTGAAGCCGCCCGTGCCCAGGCCCCAGGGCAGCGTCTCCCCCGTCCAGCGCAGGGCCTCTGCCCACAGCACGGGGCGGGCCGATGCGGCGATGCCATCCCCCGTGAAGCGCTCCAGCGTGCGCAGCCCCTCCGCGCGGGTGGGATCGGCCAGCACGACGGCCAGGCCCAGCAGCACGGCCCCGGCCGCCAGCCCCACCCACCCCAGCGCTGCCCTGGCCCGCCCGACGGACCAGAGATGTGCGGCCGGCGCCAGCGCCACGGCCAGCCCCATCGCGATCAGCCCCGCCCGCCCGCCAGGCAGCAGCCCCGCCCCGCCGAGGAAGGCGGTGAGCAGCGCCCAGGGCAGGCGCCGGACGCCCCGCGCCTCCACCACCCGCAAGGCGGAGAGCCCCGCCGCGGAGGCGATGGCGAGCCCGGCGAGCTGGTACTGCACGCGCACCATGTCCGGGTTGGCGCCCACCGCGCCGCCCAGCACCACGCTCCCGCTGGCCAGGCCCAGGGCGATGGAGGCAGCGATAAAGGGGCCGAGGAACAGGGTGGCGCCGGCCAGGACGCGCCGCGTCCCGGCCTCGCCGCCCACTGCCAGCCCCGCCAGCAGCATGGCCGGGCCCACCAGCACCACCTCCGGCAGCTTCGCCGCCAGCACCTCGCGGGACGGGCTCCAGAGACCGGCGACGACGAGCCAGACCCAGAGCAGGGCGCAGCACGCGAGCGGAGGGGCCAGCGAGGGCAGGGCCCGCCAGTGCGTGCCCGCGGCCAGCAGCAGCAGCCCGGGCAACAAGCCCAGGGTGCAGGCCAGCGTCAGGTCGAAAGGCAGGCCCGCCAGCAGCGGGGTGGATTTCAGCCCGCCCGCGAACTGCATGCCGGCGGCGGGAAGCCCGGCCAGGGCCGCCAGGGCGGCGGCGCTGGGGCGGGGGACCGTCAGGGGCATCCCGGGCTGCCCCCAGGGGGCGCCGCCCCCATCACTCCTCTCGTTTGCGCGCCAGGGCCGGCCGCAGCAGGCGGGCGCCGGCCGGGCGGCGTTCCGGCACCGCGGGCACGCCGAAGAGCAGCACGCGGCAGGCGGCGAGGAGGGTGCAGGCCAGTGGCACGGTCACCCCCAGAAGCATCAGCAGGAGGGGGCGGTTGGGCAGGGCGGGCCAGAGGCCGACACTGGGGGAGGAGACGAGGCGGGCGGCCACCGCCTCGTCCGCCGCCGCGATCACGCCGGCGCGCTGATGCTGTGCCAGCAGCTCGTACATCGGGGTGCGGAGATAGATGTCGCGCTCCGTCGCCAGCCGGGCCTCCAGCGCGGCGACGCGGCGGCGGGCCAGGTCGTCCAGGCTCGCGCGCACCTGCCTTTCCCCGAAGGCGTGGAGGCGGCGCAGGATGTCCAGCGCCGCCGCGCGGTCCGGGTGGGGGATGGAGAGGCTGGTGGTGATGGTGGCGAGGGACTGGGTGGCGCCGAGATTGCGGTCCAGCCAGCGGTCCACGTCGTCCAGGTCGGCGGGGGAGGGCGGAAAGCCTACAAGGGTGCGGAGGCGGCCCGTCACGCCCTCCCGCTTCTGGCGGGTGAGCTCGGCTAGGATATCCGTCTCGCGCGCCAGCATCGCCGCGGCCTCCGGGCTGCGGAGGGCGGCGAGGTAGATGGCGAAGTTGCCGCCGGCGCGCGTGTCCAGCAGGCCGCCGGGCATGACGAGGCCGCCCTGGATGAGGGTGGAGGCGGCCAGGCCCGTGGTCTCGGCCGGGGCCACCACCGCTTCCGCGACGTACTGGCGGGGCCAGAGCATGACGAGGGTGGCGCCGAGGAGGAGCAGGGCGAGGCTGGCGGAGACAACCCTCCAGCGGAGGCGCCAGACGCCGAGCAGGAGGAGTTCGAGCGGCATCCCCGATCACGAGACTGTGTGGGTTATTCTAGGCGCCAATTTTGCGCTTGGTGCAACCGGCATGGAACGTGATTCGCGTTTTGATCGTGCCCACGGGGGCTGTGGCGCGTGCCACGAGCACCGGAGCGCGCCGCGCCGACCCGTAGGCGGGACTGTCCCAGCCTTCCTCCAGAGAGAGGTCCAGCGGGGCATCGGCCGAGAGCTCGATCCGGGCGGCCGGGCTCTCCAGGGCCATGCCCTTCGGCTGCCAATGGCCGGGGGCGAGGTGCCAGCGCAGGGCCAGCGCGCGGAAGGGACCGGAAACCCTGTCCTCCACGACCCACTCCCCGTCGCCCGGCCACACCTGCCGGGCGTGGCGGTTGCCGCGGGAGTCCCGGGTGGAGCCGCCGCCGGGCAGGGGCTCGGTGGCGACCCAGCGGGCGAGAAGGAAGCGGCCGGCGCGCGGCATGGGCTCCGCGTCGTCGAAGAGGATCAGGTTGTGGGCGACGGCAGAGGCGAAATGGGCCGTCCACCACTCGGATCCCCGGGGCGGGTTGTAGGCGCCGGTTCCCGTGTCCCGCAGGAGGTTCAGCGGCCCGTGCCAGAGGTCGAGGTGCAGCAGGTCCGCCTGGCCCGGGCGGAAGCGCAAGGGGCCGGTGCGGAGGAGGGCACGGGCGCCGCCCCGATGCCAGCCGCGCGTGCCCTGGGCGGCCCACTCCGCCTCCTCCGGCAGAGGTGGGGCTGGGGGCAGCGCGAGCCAGGCGCAGCCCGGGTCCTCCGGGAAGCCCGCCGAGGCGCCGAGGAAGAGGCGGGCGGCGCGCTCCGCGCTGCCGCGGGCATCGGCCGGGCCGGCGAGGGAGAGGTCGGCGAAGGCGGAGCCGTCCTGGTGACCCAAGCGGGGGGTGGCGCCCGTCTCGGGGGCCACCAGGCGGGCGAGCCAGCGCGCGGCGGCGGCGGCACGATCGGCGAAGGGAGCGGGGAGAGAGGGGGCGCCGTGGTGCCGGCGCAGCCATTCCACGGCCGAGAGCACGTCCAGCAGCAGTCGGTGATACCCCGTGGAGACCTGCGCGAAGCCGCCATCCGGCGCCACGAGCCGCGCTAGGGCGCGCGCGAGGTCGCGGGCGGCGTGGCGGGCCATGGCCGCCTCGCCCAGGATCCAGGCGCAGGCGAGCAGGCCGGCGGGCTCGCTGACGGAGTGGTTGTTGTCCTGCGCCACGGCGTAGGCACGGGTGGCCGCGATCCGGCGGGCGTGCAGGCGCAGCAGGGCGGCCATCCCCGGCGACGGCGGACCGCCGCCGAGAAGGGCGTGGGACAGGGCAAGGTGCAGGGCGCGCAGGGCGGCTTCCTGCCCGCAGGCCCAGGCTGGGCCGCGGAAGGGCGGGTTGGCGGAGGCCCATTCGGCGAGCCGGGACTCGGCCCGCGCGCGGTGGCCGGCCTCTGGCGAGAGGCGATGCGCCTGGGACAGCAGGGGCAGCCAAGCCAGGCGGTTCTCTTCCCAGACCGGGCGGATGTCGCCGGGGGTGAAGAGATCCATGCCCAGCCCGGGCGCGGCGGGATCGAAAGGGCCGTGCGCGACGGCGGGTGAGAGGGCGCCCGCCGCCGCCAGCAGCGCCGCCCGGGTGCCGGCCGGCAGTGGCGGCATAGGGGGTACGGCTTCCGGCAGGAAAGGGGCGGTGGGGACCGGCGCATCCCGCAGCGCGCGCCCGGGCAGCCCTGCCGCGGCCCGGCCCCTGTGCCATGCCAGCCATAGCAGCGGGCGCGCGCCCAGCCGGGCGGCGGCGTCGAGGCGCAGCAGGGCTCGGGGTGCTTGGACAGGCATGGGGGCCGTGTTAGCACGATCACGGGTTCGTTATATCAGTGTCTCGCGGGCGGGTTGCGGCGCGCGGCGGGGCTCGGCCAGGGGCGGGGCGGGTTGCCGATGCGGGATGTCGCAGTCAGGGCCGGGCGCCTCGGGGCAGCTCTTCTGGTCGCGCTGGGGCCGGGCGGGGCTTTCGGCCAGGGCGCGGGCCAGCCGCTGATGCCGCCCTCGCTACCCTCCGCCCTGCCGGGCGGCATGTCGCTTCCGGGCCTGCCCTCCGGTTCCCAGCAGGACATCCTGCAGCGCATCCTGGACGCGGCGGGATCGCGCTTCCCCGGCGGTGGTTCCGCCATGCCCGCGCCGGCGCCCGTCGCGCCGCCCGTCATGCAGCCCCTGCCGGTGCCCGCGGCCCCGCTCCCCAACAGCTACCCGGCCTCTCCGGCGCCGCGCCTCGATCTCGCCGAGCCGCTTTCCAACACCGAGGCCTTCTTCGCCGCCCGCCTGCCGGAGCAGCAGCCGCCGCTGCGGCAGTTCGGCTACGACACCTTCCGCAACCTCGGCGCCCCGCCAGGGCCCGGGCCGGGCGTGGTGGGAGCGTTGCCGGACAGCTACGTGCTGGGCCGGGACGACGAGGTGGTGATCGCGATCCGCGGGCGATCGCGCCAATCCTACACACTGCGCATCGGGCGGGACGGGCTGCTGACCCTCCCGGACATCCCGCCCTTCCCTGCGGCCGGGCGCACGTTGCGGGATCTGCGCGCCGACATCGAGGCGCGGGTGGCGCGGGAGCTGGGCGGGTCCGAGGCCTATGTCTCGATCGGGCAGACCCGGCAGATCGCGATCTTCGTGGCGGGGGAGGTGGTGCGGCCGGGACTGGTGCCGCTGCCGGCCGTCGCCTCCCTGCTGGACGCGCTGGGGGCGGCGGGGGGCATCCGCCGCACCGGCAGCCTGCGCGCCGTGCGGGTGGAGGGGCCGGGAGGGGCGCGGGTGGTGGACCTCTACGCCGCCATCGCCGGCACGCCGGGTAGCCCGGACCTGTCCCTGCGAGAGGGCGAGCGGGTGGTGGTGCCGCCGCTGGGCGGGGTTGTGGCGCTGGCCGGGGACGTGACGCGGCCCGCCATCTATGAACTGCCAGCGGGGGCCGGCGCCGCCCCGCTCTCCGCCCTGCTGGCCCTGGCGGGCGGGGCGCTGCGCCCGGCGGGGAACCGGTTCCTCTCCACGGGTACGGATGCGGGCGGGCGGCGGGCCCTGGCGGAGCTGGCGCCGGGATCGCCGGTGCGGCGGGGCGATGCCGTGACGATCTCCCCCGGCGTGGACGCGGTCTCCGGCGGGCTGCGCCTGGCCGGGCATGTCGTGGCCCCGGTGATGCGGGGGGTGGGCGCGCGGGGCGGGGCGGGGCTGCGAGCCCTTCTGGCGGATCCGCGGGTGATCCGGCCGGACCCCTATGTCCGCATGGGCGTGGTCTGGCGGCAGGACGAGCGCACGCGGGTGCGGCGCTTCATCGGCTTCGACCTGGGGCGGGTGATGAACGGGGGTGCGGAGCTGCCGCTGCGCGAGGGGGACGAGGTGATCCTCCTCTCGCAGGCGGACGTGCTCTGGCTCGCCTCTCCCGCCGTACAGCGGGCCCTGAAGGGGGATGTGGGGCAGGGCGCGGTGGCCGGAGCCCCGGTGCCCGGCGCTTCCGCGCCTGGGGCGATGCCGGGGATGGCGGGGGCCGCGACCCCCGGGGCGGCAGTGCCCGCGTCCCTGCCCGCCGGAGCGATGGCTGCGGCCGGCGCGGCGCCTTTCCCGGCGGCGGTGGCCACCGGGCCGGACTGCCCGGCGCTGACCGCCCTGGCGATCGCCGCGCGCTCCTCGCCGCTGCGTTTCGCGCATGCGCGCAGCGCGGGCTTCCCTGATATCGGCACCCCGGGTTGCCCGCAGCTCTTCGTGGACTATCCGGCGCTGCTGCCCTTCCTGCTGGACCAGTCCGTGCTGCTCTCGGGCGAGGTGCGGCTGCCCGGGCTCTACCCCGTCCTCGACGACACGGGGCTGGACATGGTGCTCGCGGCCGCCGGCGGCACGGCGGACACGGCCGACCTCTCTTCCGTGGAGTTCGCGCGGGAGCCGCTGGAGAGCGCGGGCGCCATCCCGCTCACCCGCACGCTGCTGGACCTGCGGAGCCGGAACTTCGCGGCCATCCGTCTCTCCCCGCGCGACGCGGTGCGGGTGCCGCGCGGCTTCGGGGACCGCGACACGGGGCCGGTGACGCTGGTGGGCGAGTTCCTGCGCCCCGGCACCTACGACATCCGGCGCGGGGAGCGGCTTTCCGAGCTGCTGGCGAGGGCGGGAGGGCTGACGCAGCAGGCCTATCCCTACGGCGCCGTCTTCACGCGGGAGAGCGTGCGGCAGCGCCAGCAGGAGGGTTTCCAGCGCACGGCGCGGGAGCTGGAGACGAGCCTGATTCAGGTGGCGGCCGGGCAGGCCGTGGCGGGCAGCCGCCAGGGCAACCTGGACCTGGGCGGGGCGATCAACGCCGGCCAGGCGCTCGCCTCCACCCTGCGGGAGGCGCGGGCGGCGGGACGGATGGTTGTGGAGGCGAATCCGGTGGTGCTCGCTTCCCGCCCCGAGCTGGACGTGCTGCTGGAGCCGGGCGACCTGATCGTGATGCCCAAGCGCCCGAACGAGGTGACGGTGGTGGGCGCCGTGCTGAACCCGGGCAGCCTGCAGTTCGCCACGGGCTGGAAGGCGAGCCAGTACGTTCGCGGGGCGGGCGGGGAGCAGCGCTTCGCCGACATCTCCCGCGCCTTCATCGTGCTGCCGAACGGGCAGAGCGTGCCGGCGGGGCTGGGGAGCTGGCAGGCCGGCGGGCCGCCCGTGCCGCCGGGCAGCCTCGTCGTCGTGCCGCAGGATCCATCTCCCTACGAGACCTGGGGCTTCATCCGGGACCTGACCTCGGTGCTCGGGCAGATCTCCATCAGCTCGGCGGCGCTGGCGGTGATTTCGCGGCAGGCGAAGTAGCGGGCGATCACGAAACGTTGCGGAGAGATGACGGGCGGGTAAGGTTTCCACTAGGATCGGCTTGCGCGGGGTGCCCAGGGCCCCCGCGCCAAGATCCGGGATGGGAGGCCAAGATGCACACCGCCCTGTATTCGAGCCTGCACACGCTCCGCGGCCCGAACCTTTCGCTTTCGCTCCTCGCCCTCGCGCTCGTGGTGACACTGTTGGTGATGGAGCACGTCGTCGAGTGGCCGTTCCCGCTCTACCGCGAGACGCGGTAGGGGCTGCACGGGCCCGTAGCTGCCGGCCGGTGCCGCCCGGCCGCCGCTTCGGGCTGGGCACTGCCGGGTAGGACGCATCGCCTTCCCGGGGCTCCGCCGCGCCCTGGCGGTGAAGTGCGCGCGAGGTTCCTTGCGCCGCCTCGGCTTTCCGCCGACAGGATCGGGGATGCCGTCCCTGAACCCCCTCCTGCTCGACACGGGCAGCCCGCCCATCCCGGAGATCCAGCGCTGGGGCAGCCTCTACAACGGTGGGGGCGGGCCGCTGCTGAACATGTGCCAGGCCGTGCCCTCCTACCCGCCCGCGCCGGGGATGCTGGAGCGGCTGGCAGCGGCCGCGGGCGATCCCGCTTCCGCCTCCTACGGCCCGATCATGGGCGACGCGGCGCTGCGGGCGGCTTACGCGGCCGATCTCAATCGCGCCTATGGCGGGCGGATCGGCGCGGCGGAGGTGGCCATCACCGCCGGCTGCAACCAGGCCTACTTCGTCGCCATGATGGCGCTGGCGGGGCGCGGGGACGCGGTGCTGCTGCCCACGCCCTGGTACTTCAACCACCGCATGGTGCTGGACATGTTCGGCGTGGAGCCGCGGCCGCTGCCGTGCCGCTCCGCGCGCGGCTTCGTGCCGGACCCGGAGGAGGCGGCGGCGCTGATCGATGAGCGCGTGCGCGCGATCGTGCTGGTGACGCCGAACAACCCGACCGGCGCGATCTACCCGCCCGAGGTGATCGCGCGGTTCCACACCCTGTGCCGGGAACGCGGCATCTGGCTGGTGCTGGACGAGACCTACCGCGACTTCCTGCCCATCGGGGTGGACCGGCCGCATGGCCTGCTCTCCGGCGATGAGTGGCCGGAGAACCTTGTCCAACTCTACAGCTTCTCCAAGTCCTTCGCGATGCCCGGGCACCGGCTGGGCGCGATCGGGGCGCCCACGGCGCTGCTGCCGGAACTCGGCAAGGTGATGGATTGCGTGCAGATCTGCGCCGCCCGCGCCGGGCAGGCCGCGCTGGCCTGGGGGCTGGGCGCGCTGGACGAGTGGCGCGCGGAGAAGCGGGCTGCAACGCAGGAGAGGATCGAGACGGTGCGCGCCGCCTTCTCCCGCCTGCCGGGATGGGAGCTGGAGGCGCTGGGGGCGTATTTCGCCTATGTGCGCCATCCCTTCGGCGAGACCTCCGCCTGGCGCGTGGCGGAGGAGCTGGCGACGAAGCACGGGCTGATGTGCCTGCCCGGCCCCGCCTTCGCCGGGGAGGAGGCGCATCTGCGGATCGCCTTCGCCAACGTGGACGAGGCGGGGATCGTGGCGATGGAGGAGCGGCTGCGGGCGGCGACGCCCTGAGCGGCCGCCCCGGTAAGAGCGCCGCCATTCCCGGCCCATCCCGCGCTCCCAGCGCATCGTTTCTGTGCCAGCCTGGGCCGTGACGGGGCGGGCCCATGCTGGACGACTCGATCTGCACACGAGAGGGGACGGAAATGGACCAGCATCCGGCAAGCCGGCGCGACGTGATGGGGATGGGGGCCGCCGCGATCGGCCTCGGGGTCCTCCCGGTTGCGGCCGCGCACGCACAGCAGGCGCCCACAGCAGCGGCGGAGAGGGCGGCCTATGCCCCGCGCTTCGTCAACTCGCCCGATGGCGTGCGCCTGGCGACCTATGAGTTCGGCAATCCGCGGGGGGCCGCGATCCTTTTCCTGCACGGCTTCGCGCAGGCCGCCCTGTCCTGGGACCGGCAGCTGCGCGACCCCGCGCTCGCGCGCGAGTTCCGCGTGGTCGCGATCGACCTGCGGGGCCACGGCATGAGTTCCAAACCCGAGGGGGACGCCTTCTACAAGCCGGGCCAGGTCTGGGCCGACGACGTGCGGAGCGTCATCGCCGAGCTGGGCCTGCAGCGGCCCGTCCTCGTCGGGTGGTCCTATGCCGGGCGGGTCGTCGGCGATTACCTCAACGCCCATGGGGCCGCCGCGCTGGCGGGCATCAACTACGTCGATGCCAGCAGCTCGCTCAGTGATCCGGCCTTCTTCGGGGCCGATGCTGGGCTCCTCGGCCCGCAGGCCATGCTGGCGCCGGGCATCGATGGCTTCATCGATGGCACGGTCCGCTTCCTGCGCTCCTGCTTCGCCACCCAGCCCGAGCCCGCGGACTTCCAGACCATGCTGGCCTTCAACATGCTGGCGCCGCACTACGTGCGCGCCGGCCTCGCGGGCCGCCCTGCGAATTATGACGAAGCCCTGAAGGCGCTGCGCCTGCCCGTGCTGGTCAGCCATGGCGAGAAGGACCGGATCCTCACCACGGCGATGGCCCGCTTCACGGCCGGCGCGGTGCCGGGCGCACGACTCTCGCTCTACGCGGATAGCGGCCACGCGCCGTTCTGGGAGGAGGCCCCCCGCTTCAACCGCGAGCTGGCCGACTTCGTCCGGCTGGCCCAGGCGGCGCGGTAGCAGGGCGGCGCGGTAACAGGGCGGCCGCCCCGGCGGGCAGGCCCGGCCGGCGGGGCGGGTTTGCCCGGCGGACGGGCCTGGGCGGGGTTCCGGCTCAGCGTCGCGTTCGTGCCCGCCTTCGGACCGAGATCGCGAGGAGAAGGACCGCCGCGCCCGCCAGAACGGGCGCAAGGGCTGGCGCTGCCCGCATCAGCGGGACGTAGAGCCGGCCGTAGGCAAGGCTGGGTTCGTCGCGGTCGAGCACTATCTGCTCCGGGAGGGGTCGATCCCGGGCCTCCGGGCGCTCGATCCACATCGCCGGTTCTCGCTTGAGCACGAGGATGGCTGTCGGTTCGTCCGACAGGTAGATCACCCCGGTGAAGAGGCGGGCACCTCCGATCAGGAGGGACAGGACGAACAGCCCCAACGCAAGCTTGCGCATCGGCGGGTGCTCAGGCCCTTCTCTTCCCGCGGCCACTCAGCCCGGCAGCCAGCCCAGGGCGCGCAGCCGTTCCCGCTCGCCCCTGAGAAACCGGTCCCCGATATCAGCCCTCCAGCGCAGCTCGGGGGCGACGACGTTGCGGGCGCGGGTGCGAGCATCTTCCTGCGCCTCTTCCACCGTGGCGCCGGTGCCGGTGACGATCATCAGATGGCCGGAGCGGCGGTGGCCAAGGAGCTGGCCGTCCTCCATCCGCACATCGACGAGGTGGTAGCGGTCCAGTTCCGGGCCCTCGGGCTGGCGAAGGAAGAAGATCGGAGGGTCTTCATCCGGCGCGGAGGATTCCGTGTGGGCGGGGAAGGGCGGCACGGTGAGGACGATGGCCACGGACCAGCCGGGGCGGGTGGTGAAGCGGTCCGTGCCGCCCGCGGCCATGCGTGCCATGAGGTCGCCCCAGCCATCGGGCTGCAGCGCGGCCAGCACGGCGAAGCCGGGGTTGCCGAAGCGGCAGGTGAACTCCAGGGGCCAGACGCCCCGCTCGTTCACGATGAGATTGAGGTTCACGTAGCCGACATGGCCGGCCTCCGCGAAGTGGGGTGCCATGCGGTCCAGCGTGGCGGCGAAGAGCTTCTCGGAGTCGTCATAGGCGGCGAGGGTGCCCATCTCGCCGGTCATCTCGCCCATCTCGCCGGTGAAGAAGCGCTTGTGCTCGAAGTCGATGCAGGCGGGGCGGAGGAACTTCGTGCCGTCGAAATAGGCGCCGACGCCGACCTCCACCCCGTCCAGCCGCTCCATCAGCAGCACGCGGCCCTCGCCCGCGCGGCGGAGCATGAAGGCGAGGTCCGCGCCCTCCGGGTGATCTCCGACGAAGGTGGTGCGGGCGGTGTCGTCGTGCTTCAGCACGTAGCGGCCGGGGTGGCGGGCCAGCCATTCGAGGGCGAGGGAGGGGTGGGCGAAGGAGTGGCTCTCCGCGATGGCGAGCCCGGCTTCCTGCAGGACGGTTTGGCCGAACTCGCGCTCCGCCTCCAGCCGGTCGCCGAAAGTGCTGCCGCCGACGACGCGGTAGCCCTGGGCGCGCAACTCCTCCTGCACGGCACCGCGGCCGATGCGCTCGAAGAAGATGATGCCGTCGCGCCCGACCCAATCCAGTTCGGCCCGCCAGTCCGGCACGGTCTCGATGATGCCGCCGAAGGCGCGGCGCTCCGGCGGGTCCTCCGCGTGGACGCGGACCTCGTGGCCTTCCCGGCGGAGGGAGAGGTAGACGTCGCCGAGATAGGCGCGCGGGCCGATGGCGAGGATCCGCATGCTCACTCCGTCTCAGCGATGGTTCCTGAAGATGTGGACGGCACGGGATGTCTCAACCCCGCCCGCTACATCCCCGCGAATTGGAGCCGCGCCAGCCGCGCGTAGAGGCCGTCCTCCCGCACCAGCGCATCATGCGTGCCCTCCGCCACGAAGCGCCCCTCCTCCATCACCAGGATGCGGTCCGCCCGGCGCACGGTGGCCAGGCGGTGGGCGATGACGAGGACGGCGCGGCCGCGGGAGAGGCGGGCGAGCGCGGCCTGCACGGCCGCCTCGCTCTCCGCGTCCAGCGCGCTCGTCGCCTCGTCGAGCAGCAGCAGGGGTGGGTCGCGCAGGACGGCGCGGGCGATGGCGATGCGCTGGCGCTGCCCGCCGGAGAGGCGCACGCCCTTCTCGCCGAGGAAGGTGGCGTAGCCCTGCGGCAGGGCGTCCACGAAGCCCTCCGCGTCGGCGGCGCGGGCGGCGGCACGGATCTCGGCCTCCGTCGCGTCGGGGCGGCCGTAGCGGATGTTCTCCGTCACGTCCGTGCCGAAGATCACGGGGTCCTGGGGGACAAGGGCGATGCGGGCGCGGATGGCGGCGGGGTCGGCCGCGCGCAGGTCCACGCCGTCCAGCGTGACGCGGCCGGCGTCCGGGTCGCGGAAGCGCAGCGCGAGCTGGAAAAGGGTGGATTTCCCGGCGCCGGAGGGGCCGACCACGGCCACCGTCTCGCCGGGCTCCACGCGGAGGGAGGCACCGTCCAGCGCCGCGCGCTCCGGGCGGCTGGGATAGAGGAGGCGGACGTTCTCGAAGGCCAGGCGGCCCACCGGGCGGCCGGGGGCAGGGGCGGGCAGGGGCGCGGGGTTCGCGGGCGCCCGGATCTCCGGCGTGACGGCGAGGAACTCGCCCACCCGCTCCGCCGCGCCCGCCGCGCGCTGCACCTCGCTCCACAGCTCGGAGAGCGAAGTGGAGGAGCTGGCGAGGAGCACGGCATAGAAGACGAAGGCGGAGAGCTCCCCGCCCGTCAGGCGCCCGGAGAGCACGGAATGGCCGCCGACCCAGAGGGCGAGGGTGATGGCGCCGAAGCCGAGCAGGATGAGGGAGAGCATGAAGCCCGCGCGCACGCGAATGCGGGCGAGGGAGGCGGCGACGCTCTCTTCCGCGCGCTCCACGAAGCGGGCGAGGTCCGCCGCCTCGTGGTTCTGGGCCTGCACGGTGGACATCGCGTTCAGCGTTTCCTCCGCCTGGGCGCCGAGATCGGCCACGCGCTCCTGCGCCACGCGGCTGAGGCGCCTCTCCCGCCGCCCGAAGAGGACGAGGGGCAGGACGATGAGCGGCGTGACGGCGACGACGACGAGGGTGAGGCGCGGGCTGGTGAAGAACAGCATCGCCAGCGCGCCGAGGGCGGTGACGAGGGCGCGCAGCCACTGCGAGACCGCCGCGCCGACGAGCCCGCGCAGGATCTCCGTATCCGCGGTGAGGAGGGTGAGCACGTCGCCCGTGCGGCGCTGCTCGTAGAAGCTCGGCGGCAGGTCCAGTGCGTGGGAGAAGACGCGGCGGCGCAGCGCCGCGCCCACCCGCTCCCCCAGCCACGAGACGAGGTAGAAGCGCGTGGCGGTGCTGACGGCGAGCAGGACCACGAGGCCGAAGAGGAGCAGGGCCTGGCGGTTCAGGGCCTCGATGCTCTCGAAGCCCTGGTCCACCATGTGCCGCAGCCCCTGGCCGAGGAGCAGCAGCAAGCCGGCGGCGGTGGCCATGGCGAGCACCGCGCCCGCGACACGGCCGGCATGGGCGCGCAGCAGCGGCAGCACGATTCGCAGAGCGGGCAGGCGGCTCACGCGTTGGGATGCGGGGGCGGCGTTGCTCAAGCGGCCGCCGCGGCGCGCGGGCGCAACTCGTCCAGGCGCACGGGACGGTAGCCGCGCGGGTCCACGCCGACATCGTATTGCCGGGGCAGGGGCTTCAGCGTGCCGTGGGAATGGCCGTGCAGGTTCCAGGCTCCTTTCCTCTGCCCGTTCCAGTGCCGCAGCGCGTAGTGGCAGAGGACGAGGGCGTGCCCCTCCCGCTCGATCTCCGCGAAGGGCTGCGCGCTGGCCCAGCCGGGCAGGGCGCGGATGGCGGGCGGGTCGTTGTTGCCCCAGACCAGGTGCTTCGTGCCGTGGAGCGACGCGAGCAGCCCGGCCGGGTCCTTGTGCCCCACGGCGAAGTCGCCGAGGTGCCACACCTCGTCCTTCGGCGCGACAGCGGCGTTCCAGGCGGCGGCGAGGGCGGCGTCCATCTCGGCGGTGCTCCCGAAAGGGCGGCGCATCAGAGCCCTGAGGGAGCCGTGGCCGAAATGGGTGTCCGCCGTGAACCATGTTCGCATCTGCGGAAGATGGGGCGGTGCGCGGGGGGGCGCAGCCTCCGTAACCGTCTTGTCAGCTTCGCGTAAGCTTCGTGCGATCCTGATTTCCTTCCTGCAACGAAGCGGCCGCTGTCCGGTGCTGCCTTCGATGGGCAAGCTGATCCCCGTGATGGGCGCCGTGTGGCGCCTACTGGGTCTGCGCCGGTTCCGGCCGGTGCGGGACGCCGCGCTGTCGCTGCGGGCGCCGGTGGACCGAAGGCCGCGCTGGTTCGACCGCTGACGTTGCCGCGCCCCTGATCAGATCCGATCCGCGGCGCTGTCGGCGGGGCGGGACCGAATAAGGCCGGTGCTACCGGTCCGGCCCGCCGCGCGGCCCAGCATCCGGCCCGCGCCCGCCGGGCCCCGCGGCCCCGCCGGCGGAGTCCATCCCCGGCCGGTCGTTGCGGCCGCCCGGGCCGCCGCGCCCCTGCCCTGCCTCGCGGCCCGGGCCGCCCCAGCGGCCACCGGCGTCGCGCTCCATCCCGCGCCGGCTCTCGAAACCGCGGTCGGGCATCGGGGCGCGCTCGCCGTGTGGCGTCGCAGGGGCCGCAGCACCGCCCGGGGTGGTCGCGGCGGGGCCGGGGGGGCCCGCCCCCCCCCCCCCCCCCCCCCCCCCCGGGCCCCCCCCCCCCCCCCCGGGCCCCCCCCCCGCGGGGCGGGGGGGGGGGGGGCGGGGGGGGCCCCCCCCCCCCCCCCCCCCCCCCCCCCCGCCCCCCGGCCCCCCCCGGCCCGCCGGGGCCCGCGGGCACGGAGAGGCCGGGGCCGAGCAGCATCCGGCCGCCGCCAAAGCCTGCCCATGCCTCGATCAGCACGCGCGGCGCGCCGAAATAGGCGGGCGGGTCCCACATCAGCCGGTCCCGCTCCACCGAATCGGCCAGCAGGACGCCGTTCTCCATCCGGCCGCGGGCGATCACCGCGCCGTCGGGCGGCAACTCCACCCCTGGCGCGACGCGGAGGAGGAGGTTGCCGATCCGCGCCGGGCCGCCGAGACGGGTCAGGCGCCCGAGGACGAGGGTGGCGCTGCCGCCGGCCTCGCGCGGGTCGATGCGGGTGGCGGTCAGACTGCCATCGGGGGCGCGCAACCCGCTGACGAGCACGGCATCCCCTACCTGCCAGCTACGGCCAGCGGGCAGGGCGCCCAGGGTGGCCACGCGCTGGCCGGCGACGCGGATCGCGCCCTCCTCCACCGCCTCCACCGTGCCGGCGACCTCGTGGCGCAGGCCGATGCGGCGCGCGCGCAGGGCCCCGTCCGGCCCCATCGCTTCCACCACCACCACCTGCCCGACGCGGAGCGCGGCTGGGGTGAGAGGGCCGTCGGCCGTCGCCACGGGCTGGGCCGGATCGTAGGCGACATGCAGGCCGTTGACGCAGATGCTGGCGAAGCCGGTGACGACGCCGACGATGCCAAGGCTGGGGGCGCCCGTGCCGCCGATGCCGCGGTCCCCTTCCGCCGAGGCGAGGATGCCGGTGCCGCCGATGCCGCGCTCGCCCTCGGCCAGCGGCGGAGGGCCGCCATCCGGCCCGATGCGGCAGAGGCCGGACGGGGCCGGCGCCGGGGCGGGCGCGGGCGGCTGGGCGGCGCAGGCGGCGAGGAGCAGCCCCGCCGCGCAGGCGGCGAGGGCCGGCCGTCCCGCGGGGACGCCCAGGGGAAGCCACCTCACGCGCGGCAGGGGAAAGGGGCGCGGCATCCGGGTCAACCCTTCGGCGCGACCCGGGAAGAAGCGGGGGGAGCCTCGTTCTCGGCGTAGAGATAGATGCCGAGGTTCACCCGCCGTGTCGGCGTGCCGGGCTCCGCCTCGCCTTCCTCCAGCAGCGAGAGGGCGAGGCGGTTCATCTCCAGCAGCAGGCGCTGTGCACCCTCCCGCCCCGCCTCCTCAAGCCTGGCGGCGGCCTCCGGGCGCAGGCGGTCGTAGTGCAGGCTGCGATCGAAGAAGGGGGGCGCTCCGCCGGAAGAGATGTTGGCGCCGGCCGCCGCCATGTGGTCGTGCAGGTTCCGCGCGAAGTAGAAGAGCCGCCCCTCCAGGTCCTCGCTGGGCAGGTAGGCGGCGACGTTCAGGCGCAGCCGCTCGTCCGGGCCGGATGCCACGAGCCCCTGCTCCAGCCAGCCGTCCAGCACGGCGCGCGGGCGGACATCGGTGGTGACGGAGGCGACAAGCGTGTCGAAGGAGGGTTCGCCCGGGGGCGCGCTGCGGGGCAGGGGAAGGGGGCGGCCCTCCGCGTCCGCGTAGCCGGGAAGGCCGAGCCAGCGGGCGATCACCTGGCTTGCCAGCGTCACCACGGCCGGCACCTCCTCCGTCTCGCGCGGGGTTTCGCGCAGGCGCCGCAGTTCCTTGCGGTGCACGCCGGTGAGGAGGCTGAGGCGGCTGTCCGTCCGCCCGCGCGCGTCCTCGGCCATGCTTGCCGCCACCTCCACGTAGAGGCCGCGCAGCAGATCGGCCAGCACCGGGAAGGTGAGGCCGGCGCGGATCGTCAGCCGCACCAGCGGGCGCAGCAGGCGGCGAATGGGACGGAGGAGACTTTCGGCCGGAGGGGGCGAGGGGAGCATGGGATCCAGCGACAGCGCGCACATTCCATAGCACGGCCATTCGGTGGGAAAAAGTCCCACGCTCGCTTGACGTGGGAAATTATCCCACATAGGGTCCGGCTACTCCCACCCGGCTCCCGGAGCCAAAGATGGACCGCCCGACCATGACCTACCTCTCCGCCCGCTCCCTGCACCCGGAGGCACCCTGGTCGCCCCTGCCGCCGCGCGGCGCCGTGCCGGCCGGGGAGGACGCAGTCTCGATCGGGCTGCTGCGCCACCACACGAAGAACGCGCTGCAGCGGATCCTGACGGAGGTCTCGAAGGTGCGGGGGCTGGAGGAGACGCGGGAGGGCCAGAAGCTGATGCTGGAGGTGGAGCGGCGGGTGATGCTCAGCGCCGCCCTCTCCAACGCGCTCTTCGGCCTCACCCACGCGCCGGGCGGGATGGAGGACCGGCTGCGCTCCGTCTGCGAGGCGACGCTGGAGCTGATGGGCGACGCCGACCAGATCCTGCGCCTGGCCGTGGCGGTGGAGGGCGACTGCCCCGTGCCGCTGCGCGCCACCGCGCTGCGCGCCGCGCACGAGATGGTGGGGAACGCGGTGAAGCACGGCATGCACGCCCGCCTTGTCGGCCATATCCAGGTGCGCCTGACGAGCGGGGACGGGTGGACCCGGCTGATGGTGGAGGATGACGGCTGGGGCTATGGCGGCGCGCGCGACGGCGGAGAGGGGCTGGGCCTTCTCCGCGCCCTGGCCGGGCAGCACGAGGGCACGACGACGCTGGAGCGTGTCCAGGACGGCACGCGCGCCGCGATGGACCTGCCCCACGGCCCGCAGGACATGCCGCTGGGCTGAGCCGGCCGGGCGGACCCGATCGGCCGGGATCACAGGCCCCTGGTCTGGCCTTTCGCGCCCGCCCGCCTAACCTCGCCCGGACTTCAAGGGGATTCGGGCATGTACGACCTGGCGATCCGCGGCGGCACGGCCGTGTTGGGCGACGCGGTGGTCCGCTGCGATATCGGCGTCTCCGGCGGCCGCATCGCCGCCATCGCGGAGCACATCGACGAGGCGCGGCAGGTGATCCGGGCGGACGGGCTGCTCGTGATGCCCGGCGGCGTGGATACGCACTGCCATATCGAGGAGCCGCTGCCCGAGGGCGGCTTCCAGGAGGAGAGCTGGGAGAGCGCGTCCCGCTCCGCCTTCGCCGGCGGCACGACCAGCGTGGTCTGCCACACCACGCAGGACAAGGGCGGCACGCTGCTGGAGCGGCACCGTTCCAACCGCGAGCGCGCGGCGGCGGGCGCCATGGTGGATTACGGCTTCCACCAGATCGTGGCGGACCCTTCGGACGCGGCGCTGGCGGAGATCCCGGCGCTGGCGGCGGACGGAATCGGCAGCCTCAAGGCCTTCCTGACCTATGACAACGTCCACCTGGACGACGCCGCCTTCCTGCGCGTGCTGCAGGCCGCCAAGCGCAACGGGCTGATGGTGCACGTCCACTGCGAGAACTACGACGCGATCAACCTGGCCGTCTCCACCCTGCTGGCCAATGGCTGCACCGCACCGAAGTTCCACGCCCTGTCCCGCCCGCCCGTGGTGGAGCGGGAGGCGACGGCGCGCGCCATCGCGCTGGCGGAGCTGGTGGGCCAGCCCATCCACATTTTCCACGTCTCCTGCGCCGAGGTGGCGGAGGAGATCGCGCGCGCCCAGGCCCGCGGCGTGGCCGTGAAGGGCGAGACCTGCCCGCAATACGTGACGCTGACGGCGGACGACATGGACCGGCCGGGCTTCGAGGGCGCGAAGTTCATGTGCAGCCCGCCGCCCCGCACCGCAGCCGACCATGCGGGCGTATGGTCCATGATCCGGCGCGGCGTGCTGGACATGATCACCTCGGACCACTGCGCCTTCTCCTTCGAGGGCACGCGCGGCAAGGCGAAGAACGGGCGCGACGCGGCCTTCGACGTCATCCCGAACGGCGTGCCCGGGCTGGCCGCGCGCCTGCCGGTCGTCTTCTCCGAGGGCGTGTCCAAGGGGCGCATCGACCTGCCGACCTTCGTGAAGCTGGTGGCGGAGAACCCCGCGCGCATCGCCGGGCTCTACCCGCGCAAGGGCGTGATCGCCGTGGGCAGCGACGCCGACCTGGTGTTGTGGGACGCCGAGCGCCCGGTGACCCTCACCAACGCGCTGATGCAGCACGCCGTGGACTACACGCCCTACGAGGGGCTGGAGGTGGTGGGTTGGCCCGCCGCCACCATCCGGCGCGGCGAGGTGGTGATGCAGGCGGATGTCGTTCTGGCCCGGCCCGGGACCGGCCAGTGGCTGCCGCGGGGCCCCGGGGCGCGGTAGGGCGGGGCGGGCGCCCTCAGAGGCCCAACAGGTCCAGCGTCCGCTCCACCACCGCGCGCTCGTCGTAGAGCTCCAGGGCCCGGGCCCGCCCGGCCTCGCCCATGCGCGCGCGCAGGGCGGCATCCCCCGCCAGGCGGTTCAGCGCGGCGGCCAGGGGCTCCACCGTCGCGGGGGGGACGATGAGGCCGGTCTCTCCCTCCAACACCTGTTCCCGCGGGCCGCCGATATCAGTGGCGACGACGGGCAGGCCGGTCAGCATCGCCTCGATCACCGACATGGGCAGGCCCTCGAAATGGCTGGGCAGGCAGAAGATGTCGGAGGCCGCCAGCACCCGTTCCGTGTCGTGGCGATAGCCCAGGCGGCGCAGCCGGGGGCCCAGATGGGCGGCGGCGCGGGCGAAGTCCGGCTCCAGGTCGGCGCCGTGATCGCTCGACAGCCGCTCCCCCACCACCCAGAGCGTGGCACCGGGGACGGATTCCATGGCCCGGAGCAGTTCCGGATAGCCCTTGTGGCGCACGAGGCGGGAGAGGGCGGTGATCACCACCGCGTCCGGCGCCTCGCCCAGCTGCTCGCGCAGGGCGGCGCGGGCCGCCGGGTCCGGGTGGAAGCGCACGGGGTCGCGGCCGTTGCGGACGGCAACGGGGTTGGGGTGGATGCGAAGGCGGCGCGCGTCGCCCGCCTCTTCCTCGCTGACGGTCAGGAAGGTGTCGGTCAGCCGCCCGCCGAGGGATTCCAGGGCGAGCGAGAGGGCGCGGCGCCAGGGGCGGCCGGGCTGGTTGAAGAGGAAGCCGTGCACCGTATAGGCCGTGCGCGGCACCCGCTCCATCCGTGCCGCCGCGCGGGCGAGCAGGCCGGAGATGGGGAAATGGGCGTGCACCAGATCCGGCCGCGTCTCCCGGATCACCCGGCGCAGGGCCCGAAAGGCGCGCAGGTTCGCGGCCGGGGAGAGGCTGCGGGCCATGGGCACGGGAATGACCGTGAAGCCCTCCGCCCGCGGCAGGTCCAGCAGCGGGCCCTCCGCGCAGGCGGCGAAAACCTCGTGCCCGCGCGCGCGGGCGCCCCGCATCAGCGGCAGGAGGAAGTGCCGGAGGGAGAAGTCGATATTGGCGACGAAGAGGACGCGCATGGCCGGGGACTTCGCGCATTTCCCGCGGCCTGTGCAGCCCGGCGGGCACGAAAAAGGGCCGCCGGACATCTCCGGCGGCCCTTTCCTCGGCGCCCCGCGGTGCGGGGTGGCGGATCAGCCGTGCTGGCCGCCGCCGCCCGTCGCGCCGCTCTGCTCCAGGATCGTCTGCCCGGAATTGCCGGCCAGGGCGGTGCGGCTGTCCGCGGCGACCCAGCGGCCGGAAGCGGTCGCGCCCTCGGGCACGCGGACCTGGTCGGCGAAGGCGGGGGCGGCAACGGAGCCGATCAGGGCGGCGGCGAGGGCAAGGGTGCGAAGGTTCATCATGGCTGCATGTCCTGGGTGGATCGGGCGGCAGGGTGCCGCCCTTTGTTGCCAGGGAAATGCGCCCGGAAGGTCTGAAGTTCCAACGCAGGGGATGGATGACACCTATCCAGGAAATGGATGGTCCGTCCTGAAACCCTGAGGAGGCGGTGATCAGCCCCGGCGGAAGCGGGCTACGAAGAAGCCGTCCATCCCGCCCTTCTCCGCCCAGAGATCGGGCCGCGTCCGCAGCGCGCCCTGTGCCGTCACGGCCTCCTCCAGCCCCGGCACCTCTTCCGGCCGCACGGGCTCGGGCGTCAGGCCCAAGGCGGCAATGCGGGCGAGGTGGGCCTCCCCTTCCTCCGGCTGGAGGGAGCAGGTGGCGACCACCAGCCGCCCCCCCGGCGCCAGCAGGCCGGCGGCAGCCTCGATCAGCGCCGCCTGGGTCTCGGTGAGCTTCGGCACGTCCTTCGGGCGGCGGAGGAGCTGCACCTCCGGGTGGCGGCGGATGGTGCCGGTGGCGGTGCAGGGGGCGTCCAGCAGCACGGAGTCGAAGCGGCCCTGGTGCCCGGCGGACCAGTCCAGGGCGTCCGCGACCACCAGATCCGCGTCCAGCCGCAGCCGCGCCAGGTTCTCCCGCAGCCGTTCCGCGCGGTGGGGGTCCTTCTCCACGGCCGTCACCTTCGCGCCCATCGCGGCGAGCTGGGCAGTCTTGCCACCGGGCGCGGCGCAGAGATCGGCCACGCGCCCGCCGGGGGAAGGGGCAAGCAGCCGGGCGGGCAGGCTGGCCGCGGCGTCCTGCGCCCAGAACCCGCCCTCGGCGAAGCCGGGGAGTTCCGTGATGCGGGTGCCCGGCGCCAGGCGGGCCGTGCCGTTGGGCAGGATCTCCGCCCCTTCCGGCGCGGCGGCGCCGGGGGCGAGGGAGAGGTCCAGCGGCGCGGGGCGGGTGTGCGCCTCCGCGATCGCGCGCACCTTCGGGCCATAGGCGGCGTGCCAGGCGGACCAGAGCCAGGCGGGGGTGTCCAGCCGGGCGGCGTCCAGTTCCTCCAGCGCGGCGGGGCCTTCGGCGGCCACCTTGCGGAGCACGGCGTTCACCAGCCCGGCCAGGGGGCGCGGCGCCAGCGCAACCGCTTCCGCCACCGCCGCGTGGGCGGGCGTGCCGAGGAGGAGCAGGTCGGCCGCGCCGATGCGGAGCGCCTGCATGGCCGGCGGCGAGGGCTCCCGGCGCAGATAGGGTTCGAGCACCGCGTCCAGGCTGCCCAGGCGGCGCAGCACGGCGGCGGCGATGCGGTGGGCGGCGGCGCGATCCCGCGGCTGCAGATGGCCGGGCAGGGCATCCAGCGCCTCGTCGAGCGCGCGGCGGCGCTCCAGCACGGCGGTGAGGAGGGCGAGGGCGGCGGAGCGGGTGGGGTTGGACGGCATGCTGGGGGCGGCTTGGCGCATTTCGCGCGGAATGTGCAGGTCTTTTGCTGCATGCCCGGCCACGCGCTTGCGTGGCCCCCCCACGCGCTTGCGTGGCCCCCCCACGCGCTTGCGTGGCCCCCCCACGCGCTTGCGTGGCCCCCCCACGCGCTTGCGTGGCCCCCCCACGCGCTTGCGTGGCCCTTGATGCGGCGAAGGCCGCCAGCGGGGCTGGCGGCCTTCGGTCCAAGACCTAAACCGGGGCGATCGCTCCCGGGCGGGGATTAGCCGTGCTGGCCGCCGCCACCCGTGGCGCCGCTCTGCTCCAGCAGGGTCTGGCCACCGTACTGGTAGCCCGTGCCGGAGGTGTCGGCCTCGCTGGCCACGCCCTCGCCGCCAACGCTCCAGGCGCGCGCGGCATGGGCATCCTGCGAGAGGACGGGCGTGAGCAGGGCAGCGGCTAGGCCAAGAATTCCGAGGGTCTTCGTAATGCGCGACATTGTATTATCTCATGCGTGAATGGCGGCGGCACCGTGTCGTCGTCTTGCCGCCCTGATATCGGCGCATGCTGCACCGCACACCACCCCGGCCAGGGAATGGGTGCCATTCGCTTGGTGGATGGAACTCGCGCGATCCTGATTAGCCCTGTCCGATTAGCCCTGTCCGATTAGCCCTGTCCGGCCGCCCGCGCGCGGGCCTGTGCCTGGAACAGCAGGAAGAGCCCGACCAGGGTCAGGACTCCACCGGCCAGGTCGGCCCAGCCCAGCACCTCGTCCAGCACAGCCCAGCCGATCACGGCGGCGACCGGCGGGGCAAGGAGCTGCAGCGCGGCGGCCGTGGAGGGCGGGAAGCGCCGGAGCATGATGAAGAGCAGCGCGTAGCCGCCGACCCCGACGACGGTGACGCTGTAGGCCAGGCCGAGCCAGGCATGGGTGCTGGCTCCCGCCGGGGCCGGGCCGCCGAAGGCGATGGCGAGAGGAAGGAGCATGGCGGCGCTGACAAGGCTCTGCCCGGTGCTGGCGGTCCAGAGGTCCACGCGGCCGCGTGCCGGGGCGAAGATCAGCAGCCCCGCCGCCTGGGAGACGGCGCCGAGCAGGGCGAGGAGGACGCCGAGCGCCTCGGCGGGGCCGTGGCCGCCGGCATGGTCCTGGAGTTGCCCGGCCAGCCGCACGCCGCCCAGCAGCGCCACCCCGGCCCAGCCGAGCGCCAGCCCGATCCAGGCGAGGCCAGAAGGACGGCGGCGCAGGAAGGCCGCTTCCCCCAGCGCCACCACCAGCGGCGTAGCGGCGCTGATGAGCGCGACGAGGCCGGAGGGGATGAGCGACATGGCCCACCAGGAGAGGGCGAGGTAGCCGCCGGTGCCGAGCAGCCCCAGCAGCGCCACGCGCCCCCGATCCCCCGGCGCCGGCATGCGGGAGCGGGTGGCGGCGGCGATGGCCAGCAGCAGCGGGGCGGTGAGGAGGAAGCGGATGGCCAGCGCCCAGAAGGGCGGCCATTCCAGCACCACGAAGCGCGCCGCATTGAAGGCGGAACCCCAGATGAGGACGAAGACGGCGGCCAGCAGCAGGTCGGCCGGCTTCATCCCCGGGTGTCCAGCCGGGCGGCCAGGGCGGCCTGCGCCGCCTGGAGCCGCATCACCATCAGCCCCAGCCGGCCGAGCGCGAGGAGGCTGAGGGCGGAGATCGCCCCCGCGCCGGCGTAAAGGATGCGCGGGCGGGACCATTCCGGCCCCAGCAGCGGCGTGCCCTGCAGGGCCAGCACGGCGCAGCCGACCAGCGCCAGGATCCCGACGCCCTGCAGGATTCGGAACAGCACGGCGTCAGGCCAGGCCGGGGCCGTGGCCGTAGGATTGCTCCGGCGTGGCATGCGTCTCCGCCACGCCGCCATTGGGCTCCAACGGCACGTGGGCGCGGCGGGCCAGGGCGGCCTCCAGCGTGTTCTCCAGCAGGCAGGCGATGGTCATGGGGCCGACGCCGCCGGGCACGGGGGTGATCCAGCCCGCGTGTTCCTTCGCGGCCTCGAAGTCCACGTCGCCGGTCAGCTTGCCGTCCGCCTTGCGGTTGATGCCCACGTCGATCACCACGGCGCCGGGAGCGATCCAGTCGCCCTGAACCATGTTCGCGCGGCCCACCGCGGCCACCAGCACCTCGGCGCGCCGGCACTCCGCCGCGATGTCGCGGGAGCGGGAATGGAGCATGGTGACCGTGGCGTCGGCGGCCAGCAGCAGCGCGGCCATCGGGCGGCCGACGATGGCGCTGCGGCCCAGCACCACGGCGCGGGCGCCGGAGAGCTTCACCCCGGCCTCCGCCAGCAGATGCATCACCCCCTTCGGCGTGCAGGGCACCAGCCCCGGCAGGCCGGCGGCCAGGCGCCCGGCATTGACGGGATGGAAGCCGTCCACGTCCTTGGCCGGGTCCACCGCCTCCAGCACCTTCTGCGCGTCGATGTGCTTCGGCAGGGGGAGCTGGACGAGGATGCCGTCCACCGCCGGGTCGGCGTTCAGCCGGGCGATGGTCTCCAGCAGGGCAGATTCGGCCACGTCCTCCGGCAGGAGGATGGTCTCGCTGTCGTAGCCCGCCTCCTTCGCCGCGCGGTCCTTGGAGCGGACATAGACGACGCTGGCGGGATCATCCCCCACGCGCACCACGCGCAGGCCGGGGCGGAAGGGCAGGGCACGCACCCGATCCGCGAGCCCGGCGCGGATGCGGGCGCCGACGGCCTTCCCGTCGAGCAGCTGGGCCACCATCTCAGGCCGCCAGCCGCCAGAGGGCGGGGAAGACGGTGACGTTGAGGAAGATCCGCAGCGCCTGCAGCAGCAGGATGAGCACCAGCGGCGAGAGGTCCACCCCGCCCAGGTCCGGCAGGATGCGGCGGATGGGCCGCAGGGCGGGCTCCGTGACGCGCCAGAGGAAGTCGCCGATGGTCCAGACCAGGCGGTTGCGCGTGTCCAGCACGTTGAAGGCGGTGAGCAGGCTGAACACCGCCGCGATGATGAGCACCCAGACGTAGAGGCCGATCACCTGGTCGATCAGCCAGAACAGAGCCGTCATCCCGCCTTCCCCTTCCGCCCCTTGCCAAAACCGTGTTGCCGGGCCGAGCAGGCCCCCGTGTATGGCCCGCATCCCCGCCCGTCCAGCGGGACGCTTGACGTGCGGGCCGTGGCGGGGAATAAGCCGCCCCACGCCCGCGGTCCCCAAGCCTGCGGGAGCGGTGGTTAAGGGGCTGTAGCTCAGTTGGGAGAGCGCGTCGTTCGCAATGACGAGGCCAGGGGTTCGATTCCCCTCAGCTCCACCATCCCCCCTCCGAGAATAAATCTGGGATCCGTGGTCCGCCTGACCTGAGCGTGCCGGGTTGTTCGGTTGCTCGCCCTGTTGGCTGGAGCATCGGCTACGGCGTTCTGCGGAGTTGCGCGGCACCCGGCCGGTACGCACGGCAGCTGTTCCGAACGCTCACGCCACAGCCGCGCAGCGACGACGGCTATCCTTATCCTCTCGGGGCAACCGCCCTCTCTGTGAGCCCGGGATGCAACTGCAGGTAGGTTAACAACTTCATTAATCTCTCTTTGATTGCGTTCTAGTTGTGGAATTCTACCGCGCTGCATGTTGTTTTCCCGCCAAGGTAGATTTTCAAGACGGGCGCCATGCTGGCTGACGTACTACTGCCCAAGGGGACGGACGGCCGGATCACCGGTCATTCGCCGGGGCCGGCATGCTGAGGAAGGCTTCCGCACCCCGTGTCCTGATCGCCACTTTCGGGTCGCGCGGCGACATCCGGCCCCACCTCCTGCTCGCGCGGGCTCTCATCGCCCGCGGCCATGAGGTCACCCTCCTCACCAACGAGGAGTTCGTGAACTACTGCCGGAGCTTCGGGATCGAGCCGGTCCTTCTTCCCACGCCGGTGGGGCGGCTCCTCGGCGCGCACTCGGCGGGCGCGCCTCGTCCGGGCCTCTCCGCGCTCCTGCGGGAAGCGAATGAGTTCATCGCCACCGCCATCCAGACGTGCCATGCCCTGACGCGGGCCGCGGACCTCGTCGTCTACAACGCCTCGGCTTTCTTCTGCGCCGAGTTCGCCCGGGAGCAGGGGAAGCCCGCGATCCACGTCGCCCTCCAGCCCCTTCTGCCCTCGCGCCGCGCCCCGCTTTCCCTGTTGAGCGGCGCGGGCCGAGGCTCGCTCTCCACCCGCCTCTCGCACCATGCGATGCGCGTCGTACCGCTGCTTCTCCACTCGGGTATCCGCAAGGCGCGTCGGCAGACCGGGGCCGGGGCCCGTCTCCGCCCCTGGAGCAATCCCCTCACCGTTGGCCTGCACTACGCCGACCAGGTCCTTGCCTTCAGCGGCGCCCTCGTCCCGGATCCCGGCGATTGGCCCGGCCGGAAGACCCAGACTGGCTTCTGGTTCGACAGCAGCCCCCCGCCGCCACTCTCCGAGGAGATCCGCCGCTTCCTCGCCGCCGGGCCACCCCCGGTCTATATCGGCTTCGGCTCCATGGTCTGGCGCAGCCGCGCGAATGCGCGGCTCGTGCTCGAAGCCCTTCGCCGGTTCGAGGGCCGCGTCGTCCTCGGCCCCGCCATCGCCCGGACGGACGAGGAACTGCCCCCCAACGTCCTGCGCCTGGGCTTCCACGACCACGCGCCCCTGTTCCCCCATATGGGCGCCGTGATCCACCATGGCGGCGCCGGCACCACGGCCGAAGGGCTTCGCCATGGCCTTCCCACGGCGGTGTTTCCCGTGATCGGGGACCAGACCTTCTGGGGCACGCAAGTCGCCCGCCTCGGCGCCGGCCCGTCCCCGGTCCTGCTGCGTTCCGTCACCCCCTCCACCCTCGCCGACACCCTGCGCCAGATCACCGGCACCCCAGCCTATGCGAGGGCCGCGGCCGGGCTTGCCGCCGGCCTCGCTGCCGAGCCGGGCCTGGACGTGGCCGTGCAACTCATCGAGCGCAGGCTGGAGGAGAGGGCAGTTCAGCAGAAACGGCCTGCCAGCGCCGAGCTTCAGGCCCGGGCAGGGCGCCCCCGCGGCCTCGATATGGGTGATCTGCTCCTGCCCTCGGCGGCGCTGCGCCGGGCCTGGCACAAGGTCCCGTTCAGGAAGGCGGCGACGCCTTCCCGTACCGCCTTGCCGCTGTCCTGAACTGTCGCAGCCCAGGGGGCGCTGCCCCCTGGAACCCCCGCCAGGAGGCTGAGCCTCCTGGACCTGCATCGGGCTGCCGCGGGACTGACATGAGGCGTCGTGCCTGACGATTGGGTCTGATCCTGCCCTTGCAGTCGCCTCGGGTCATCGATCCGAGGCGTGCCGCCAGTGAAATCAGACCAACTCGAAGAAAAAATGATGGTGAGGGGGCGGGGGAGAGGAAGGATTCCTTTTTCCTCTCCCCGGGATGAGCGACATTCCGGGAGAACGACCCGTCTAGGGCGCGTGGTGGATCACGAACCACAGCGTCGGTGGCTCTGCCTGTGTCCAGGCCACGCGGTGGCGGCGGCGCGCTGGCAGGTGGACCCAGTCGCCGGGGCGCAGGCGGCGGGAGGTGCTCTCTCCCTCGATGTCCAGCACGGCCTCCCCGGCCACGAGCAGGACGAACTCGTCCTCTGCCTGGTCGTACCAGAAGCCGGGCGGGCTGGCCTGGCCGGCGGAGACGATCCGGCCGATGCGAAGGCCGGGGCGGGAGAGAAGGGTTTCCTCCACCTCCTGCGCCGGGTCGGCGGCCAAGCCTTCGTGCAGATTGCCGTGCGGGACCATCCGGGCCTTCTCCGCGGGATCAGGCGGGGACGCTGCTGCGGCTCTCCGCTGGCGACCGGTCCAGCCCGGTGTCGCCATAGAGCCAGGCGATCGCGTCGTACCATTCCTCCCGCGACTTGGCGGACATGATGGCGTTGCGGAGTGCCGCGTGCGGGCCGGACGGGTGATAGATGTGGTCTCCCACCTCGCGCGACTGGAGCTGCACGCGGGCGGTGCGGAGCACGCGGCGGCGGCGGTAGGCCTCTAGCGCCGCCTCCGGCGCGCCGGCATGCGCCTCCATCTCCTGGGAAAGAACGACGGCGTCCTCCATTGCCATGCAGGCGCCCTGGGCCAGGTAGTGCAGCGTGGGGTGTGCGGCATCGCCCAGCAGGGCCACGCGGCCGTCCACCCAGCGCTCCACCGGATCGCGGTCGCACAGCACCCAGAGTTTCCAGTCGCGGCCGTGGCGTATGATGCTCTGCGCGCGGGGATGGACGTGGGTGAAGCCGGCCATCACCTCCTCCATCCCGACGGGCTGCCCGGCCACGGGCTCCGGCGCCCCGTTGTGGTAGGTGACGACGAGGTTGAACTGCTTCCGGCCGGGGAGCGGGTAGTGGACGATGTGGCACTTCGGCCCGGCCCATAGGGTGGCCGCGTTCCAGCGCAGGTCTTCCGGCATCATCTCCGTGGGAATGACGGAGCGGTAGGTGGTGTGGCCCGTCACGCGCGGCGGGCCATCCCCCACCACCCGCGCGCGGATTCGGGACCAGAGCCCGTCCGCCCCGATCAGCACCGCGCCGCGCAGCGTCTCGCCGGAGGACAGCCGGGCGGTGACGCTGGCGCCGTCCTGCTCGTAGCCTGAGACGGTGGCGCCGGTGCGGAGGGTGACCCGCGGGTTGTCGCGGCAGGCGCGGACGAGGACGCCGTGCAGGTCGCCCCGGTGCACCACGGCGTAGGGATTGCCGAAGCGGCGGCGGAAGGGCTCCGTCAGGTCGATGCTGGCGATGTCCTCCGCCGTCAGCGCGTCCATCAATCGCAGGCGGTCCACGTACACGGCCATGGCGCGCGCCTCGTCGCCCATGCCGAGATGGTCGAAGGCCTCGAACGCGTTGGGGCCGAGCTGGATGCCCGCGCCGATCTCGCCCAGCTGAGGGGATCGCTCCAGCACCGTCACCTCGTGGCCCGTGCGGGCAAGGCCGAGGGCCGCCGAGAGACCGCCGATGCCGCCCCCCGTGACGAGGATCGGTCCTTCCTGGCGCATGCTGGTTCCCCTCCGCCGGTTCTTTGCCGGCCTGCTTTCGTCGTGGGGCGTTCCGGGCGGCCCGCCCCACGAGATCGAGATTGACCCTACACAGATAAAACGCACACTGTCTAATAAGTGAGCAAGGGAGGAGGCCGGCATGACCGACATCCAGGCACAGGAAGCGGGGATCGCGGCGAAGCGCCAGGAATTCTACGACCGCATCGGCGGCCAGAACCTGACGCCGCTCTGGCTCTCCCTGGCCGAGCTGGTGACGCCGGAGCCGCGCAGCAACTGCCGGCCGGCAAGCTGGCGCTTCGCCGATATCCGCGCGGCGATGATGGAGGCGGGCGGCCTCATCACCGCCAAGGAGGCGGAGCGGCGCGTGCTGGTGCTGGAGAATCCTGGCCTGCGCGGGCAGTCGAAGATCACGACGGACCTCTATGCCGGCGTGCAGCTCGTGCTGCCCGGCGAGGTGGCGCCGGCCCACCGGCACACGCAGACGGCGCTGCGCTTCGTGCTGGAGGGGAAGGGTGCCTACACCGCCGTGGACGGCGAGCGGACGCTGATGAACGAGGGCGACTTCATCATCACCCCGCCCATGACCTGGCACGACCACGGCAATGAGAGCGATGCGCCGATCTTCTGGCTGGACGGGCTGGACATTCCGCTGGTGCAGTTCCTCGACGCCTCCTTCGCCGAGCATCTCGGCCAGGACGAGCAGCCCGTGACGCGCCCGCTGGGCGACAGCGACGCGCGCTTCGGCGCGAACCTGCTGCCGGTGGACCACAGGCCGCGCGGCGGCACCTCCCCGGTGTTCAACTACCCTTATGAGCGCACGCGGGAAGCGCTGGAGCGGATGCGCCAGGCCGCGGAGTGGGACCCCTGCCACGGGCTGAAGATGCGCTACAGCAACCCCGTGACGGGCGGGCACGCGATGAACACGATCGGCACCTTCGTGCAGCTTCTGCCGAAGGGCTTCTCCACCGCCGCCTACCGCGCCACCGATGCCACCGTCTTCGCGCCGATCGAGGGGCGGGGACGCAGCATCATCGGCGACGACTTCGTGGTGGAGTGGGGCAAGCGCGACATCTTCGTCGTGCCGTCCTGGAAGAGCGTGCGGCACGAGGCGGCGGAGGACAGCGTGCTCTTCTCCTTCTCCGACCGGCCGGTGCAGGAGGCGCTGCACCTGTGGCGCGAGGATCGCGGGAACGCCTGATCGCGGCCCTCCCGACGATCAGCCCGCGACGGCCTGGCCGAGGCGGCGCGCGCAGTCCGTGACCCAGGCCGAGGCCCTGTCCACGTCCAGGTCGTCGAGCGCGACGACGCCGAGGCTGGCCTCGAAACCCGGTAGGCCGGGAATGGGGCTGGCCACGCCCACCGCGCCGCGCTGCAACTCGCTGCGGGTGATGCTGACGCCGCTCCGCCGGGCCTCGCGGACCGCATCGGTGTCCCCCGCGCCCTCCGGGCGGCCCGCGAGGATAGCGATGCCGGCCGCCCCGCGCGAGAGAGGGTGGCGGTTGCCGACCCTGTAGGCGATGTGGAGCAGCCGGCCCTCCGGCTCCGCTACGGCGACGGCGACGCATTCCTCGCCCTGCGCGACGGAGAGGAAGGCGGCCGCGCCGGATCGCCCGGCCAGTTCCTGCAGGAGCGGCTGCGCCCGCGCGCGAAGCTGCGGCCCGAAGCGGGAGGCGAGGGTGAGGATTCCGGCCCCGAGGTGAAGCGCCCCTGCCGCATCCCGCGCGATCAGGCCGTGCATCTCCAGCGTGGTGGCGAGGCGGTAGGCGATGGCACGGTGCACCTCCAGCCGCGCGGCCAGGGCCGCCACCGAGATGCCCTCCGGCTGCCCGGCGATGACCGACAGCGCCTGGAGGCCGCGATCCAGGGTCTGGAGCGTGTTGCCCGGCTTCTCCGCCGCATTATCGGCCTTCCGAACCATGTCCGTTCCTCCCGCAGCAACGCGTTGACGCGCGGCCCCGGCCCTTCCTATTGTGCGTTAACAGTATCGATCTGTGCGATATTAGTAAAATGGAGGAAGCGATGGACGGGATGGACAAGCTGGCGCCGGCCGCTTCCGGCTGCCCCTTCCACGGCGCCACGGCCCCGAATGGCTGCCCCGTCTCGCACGAGGCGGCGAACTTCGACGCCTTCACCGGCCCCTACCAGATCGACCCGCCGGAGGCGCTGCGCTGGGCGCGCGCGAAGGAGCCGGTCTTCTACAGCCCGCGGCTCGGCTACTGGGTGGTGACCCGCTACGAGGACGTGAAGGCGGTGTTCCGCGACAACATCACCTTCTCCCCCTCCATCGCGCTGGAGAAGGTGACGCCGACCTCGGAGGAGGCCAACGCCATCCTTCGCCGGTACGACTACGGGATGAACCGCACCCTCGTGAACGAGGACGAGCCGGCGCATCTGGAGCGGCGCCGCGCCCTGCTGCACTCCTTCCTGCCGGAGGAGCTGGCGCATCACGAGCCGATGGTGCGGCGCCTGACGCGGCAGTACGTGGACCGCTTCATCGACCGCGGCGAGGTCGATCTGGTGGATGAGATGCTGTGGGAGATTCCGCTGACCGTCGCGCTCCACTTCCTCGGCGTGCCCGAGGAGGACATGGGCGCGCTGCGGCAGTACTCCATCGCCCACACCGTCAATACCTGGGGCCGCCCGAGCCCGGAGGAGCAGCTCAAAGTCGCGGAGGCCGTGGGCAACTTCTGGCAATATGCCGGGCGCGTGCTGGAGAAGATGCGCGCCGATCCCTCCGGCCATGGCTGGATGGAGTACGCGATCCGCCGGCAGAAGGAGATGCCGGATGTCATCACGGATTCCTACCTGCACTCCATGATGATGGCGGGCATCGTGGCCGCGCACGAGACGACGGCGAACGCCACCGCCAACGCGCTTGTGCTGCTGTTGCGGAACCGCGAGGCCTGGGACGCGATCTGCGCCGATCCTTCCCTTATCCCGAACGCGGCGGAGGAGTGCCTGCGGCTGTCGGGCTCCATCATCGCGTGGCGGCGGCTGCTGACGGCGGATGCGCGCGTGGGCGGGGTGGATATCCCCAAGGGCGAGCGGCTGCTGATCGTCATGACCTCGGCCAATCATGACGAGCGGCACTTCGAGAATCCAGACGAGCTGGACATCTACCGGGACAACACGACGGAGCATCTGAGCTTCGGCTATGGCAGCCACCAGTGCATGGGCAAGAACCTCGCCCGCATGGAAATGCGGATCTTCCTGGAGGAGCTGACGCGCCGCCTGCCGCATATGGAGCTGGTGCCGGAGCAGGAGCTGGAATACCTGCCCAACACCTCCTTCCGCGGGCCGGACCACCTGCGCGTTCGCTGGAACCCCGCGCTGAACCCGGAGCGGCGCGATCCCGCCATCCTCGGCCGCAAGGTGGACTTCGCCATCGGCGCGCCGGAGCGGGGCGCGATCGCGCGGCAGATGCGCGTGGCGGAGATGAGGCCGGAGGCGGAGGGTGTGCTCGGCCTCGCGCTGGAGGACCCGAACGGCCACGACCTGCCGGGCTGGACGCCGGGCGCGCATATCGACGTCACGGTGGGGGAGTACCAGCGGAAGTACTCGCTCTGCGGCGATGCGGGGGACCGGCGGCGCCTGCAGGTCGCCATCCGGCGCGAGGATCTGGGGCGCGGCGGCTCCGCCTATATCCACACCGCCATCCGGCCGGGCGACATCATCCGCGTGCGCGGGCCGAAGAACCACTTCCGGCTGGATGAGGGGGCGGAGCAGTACCTGCTCGTGGCGGGCGGGATCGGGATCACGCCGATTATCGCCATGGCGGACCGGCTGCGGCGGCTGGGGAAGAGCTACGCCATCCACTACGCCGGCCGTTCCCGCGCCGCGATGGCATTCCTGGACCGGCTGAAGCGCGACCACGGCGCGCGGCTGCATCTCTATCCCAAGGACGAGGGCATCTGCCTCAACCTGCCTGCCGTGATCGCGGCGGCGTCGCAGGACGCGCAGGTTTATGCCTGCGGGCCGGAGCGGATGCTGGCGATGCTTGAGGACGCGGCGGTGTGCCGGCCGGAGCGGCTGCATGTCGAGCACTTCTCGGCCGCCGAGGCGCTTCTCGATCCCTCGGTGGAAACGCCCTTCGAGGTGGAGCTGAAGGATTCCGGGCTGTCCGTGCCGGTCCCGGCGGACCGGACCCTTCTCCAGGCGCTGCACGCCGCGGGGATCGACGTGCCGAGCGATTGCGGGGAGGGCCTCTGCGGGTCCTGCGAGGTGCAGGTGCTGGAGGGCGAGGTGGACCACCGGGACAAGGTGCTCAGCGCCGCGGAGCGCGCGGGCAGCGCGCGCATGATGGCCTGCTGCTCCCGCGCCCGCGGGCGGAAGCTCACCCTGGCTCTTTGACGGGGGCTCTTTAACGGGCGGGCCGCTTCTGCGGGGCGGCCCGGTGTTGCAGGATCGCGGGGGAAACTGCCCCTGCGGGCAGATGATGGGGAACACGTTCATGATCACACGACGCGCCGCAATCGGCGCCGGGCTGGCCGCGGCCGCCCTTCCGCTCGGCAGGGCTTGGGCCGCCTATCCGGAGCGGCCGATCCGCTGGATCGTCGGCTACGCGGCGGGCGGGGGCACGGACATCCTGGCGCGCCTCGTCGCCGGTTCCATGTCCGCGCGGCTGGGGCAGCCCATCGTCATCGAGAACCGCCCGGGCGCCGCGACGGCCGTGGGGGCGGAGGCGGCGGCGAAGGCCGCGCCCGATGGCTATACGCTGTTCACGGCGGGCAACGAGACGCTGATCTTCAACCCGAACCTCTACAAGCGCCTGGCCTACGACCCCACGAAGGACTTCGCGCCGATCGGGCTGATGGCGCGCTTCCACCTCGTTCTGACGGTGAAGAAGGATTCCGGGTTCCGCGACGCGAAGGGCCTGATCGCGCGCGCCAAGGCGCAGCCCGGCGCCATCGCCTACGGATCGCCCGGCGTCGGATCGCCGCACCACCTGGCAATGGAGCGGCTGGCGAAGGAGGCGGGCGTGAGCATGAATCACGTGCCCTATCGCGGCATGGCGCCCGTGCTGAACGACCTGATGGCGAACACGCTGGAAGCGGCGGTGGTGGATGCGGCGGCGGGAGGGGAGACGCTGCGTTCCGGCCGGGTTCGCCCGCTGGCGGTCTGCGCGCCGGAGCGCCTCTCCACCCTGCCGGACGTCCCGACGGTGACAGAGGCGCTCGGCCTGCCGCGCTTCGAGGCCTATGCCTGGCAGGGCGTCGTAGCGCCGGCCCGGACGCCGGAGGCCGTGATCGCCAGGCTGTCGCAGGACGTGGCTACGGCCTTGCAGGATCCCGCCGTCCGCTCCCGCATGATGGAGATCGGGCTGGAGCCGCTGAGCGGAGGGCCGGCCGACTACGCGAAGCTGATCGCGGATGAGCGGGCGGTGTGGGATCCGGTGGTGAAGGGGCTGAACCTCAGCCTGGATTGACCGGCCGGGGGGGGGGGGGGGGGGGGGGGGCGCGCCGGCGCCCCCCGCCCCGGGGGGGGCGGGGGGGGCGCGGCGGGGGCCCCCCCCCCCCCCCCCCCCCCGGCGGGTCCATCGGGCTGACTGCGCCCGTGTCGTGCCAGGTCTGCTTGCCCAGCCCGAGGCGGGCGAGACGGTCCGCCAGGCCCCAGAAGGCCACCACCTGCCGGTCCCGCACCGCGGGCAGGCTGGTGGGGGAGAGGCCGGTCCAGGGCAGGAAGGGGTTGCGGCGCTGCTGCGCCCAGAGGGCGACCCGGGTTGAGGGGCGGCTGCTCGGGCCGCGGGCGTGGAAGCCGTAGGTGTCGGCGACGACGAGGGTGTTGGCGGGCACGGCGTAGGTGACGGGCGGGCCATAGCCCAGGCGCCGCAGCATCTCCCCCGAGATGCGGAGGGAGCCGCGGCGGTGGTGGCCGTTGCCCTCCCGCCAGGAGAGGCTGGAGGCGCGTTCCCACCACAGGCGGCGCGGCGTGGCACGGTGGGAGCCGGGGACATAGACGAAAGGGCCGTCCTCCACGGGCACGTCGTGCAGGTACAGCCAGGCCTTCATGCTGGGGTAGAAGGTGTCGCTGTGCAGCTCGGTCTGCGGGTCGTCCTCCCCGGCCGTGGCATGGCTGTGAATGGTCTGGATGAAGAGGACGGGGCCGGCGCGGGTGCTGGCCGCGTAGTTCAGAAGGCCGCTCCAGCCCGGCGAATCGATGAGGGCGCGGGTTTCCGGCAGCGCCCTGAGCGTGGCGGGGGAGAGAGGCATCAGGCGGCTGACGGCGTCGCCCTGCACGGTCTCGCGCGGGGGCGCGCAGCGCCTCAATCTCCGCGCGCAGGCGGGCGAAGGTCTCGGGCGGCAGGAAGTCACGCTTCACCACGATGCCGTCCCGCTCGAACGTCGCGCGGTCCTCCGGGGAGAGCCCGGCGCCGAGGCGTTCGCGGCGGGACCGGGCCATGCGCTGGGCCATGGCGACGCGGCGGGCATGCAAGCCCCAGCGGTTCAGCCGCTCGCTGCCGAGGACCGGGTTGCCCGCGAAGGAACGGGCGGATGTGGCGATGGCCGCGAGGTGCAGCGGCGCCATGAGGACCCGCCGGACGGCCTGCAGCGGGCTGCGGGACACGGAGGTGCTTGGAGGGCCGTGCATGCCCCAGCGTCGCGCAGCGGGACGGCGTTGGCTGCCATCATTCGTTGATTGCGCGAAAAGGTGATGGGCGGGGAAGCCCCGCCCATCCCGGATGCTCAGAACCGGTACCGGACGCTGGCGCCTACGATCCAGGGGTTCAGGTCCGCGCGGGCGCCGATGGTGCCGCTGTTGACGCTGACGCTCGGGTCCAGCCAGAGCTTCTTCGCGTCCAGGTTCACCAGCCAGCGCGGCGCCACCTCGATATCCACGCCGAAGTTCACGGCGTAGCCGAAGTCGTTCTTCACATCGACCTTCGTGACGGGCGCGGTGCGGCCGCCGCCTTCCCCGTAGAAGATCGTGTAGTTCAGGCCGGCGCCGACATAGGGGCTGATCCGCGCCTGCGGGAAGGGGTGGAACTGCAGGGTCAGGGTGGGCGGCAGGGCCCAGACATGGCCGAGGTCCACGGCGCCAAGGGCGGAGCCGCGCACCTCCACGTCGTGCCGCGTCGTGGCGGCGATGAGGTTGAGCGAGAGGTTCGGGGTGAGGAAGTAGGAGAGGTCGAGCTGCGGGGTGGCGGTGCTGCTGGCGTGCGGCTTGCCGCCGATGGCATCCACGCGGCCACCATCCTCCGGCAGCATGCCGATGGCGCCGAAGCCGAGCACGAGGTCGCCGGCCCTCTTGCCGCGCACGGCCTGGCCGAAGAACAGGCCCTCCTGCGCCTGGGCGGGCGCGGGGAGGGAGACGAGGGCGGAGAGGGCCAGAAAGGCCGCAGCGGCCGCACCCGAACGGATGAACATGAATTCCTCGCTTCCGCGGAGCCGGCACGCGCCGTGTCTCCGTGAGAGCGGGGCTAATCCTCCGCCGCGGGCGCGGCCTTGACCTGCATCAAGCCTCTCAGGAAGCGACGATGCGGGCCGCGCGGATCACCTCGCGCCAGCGCGCGATCTCCGCCTCCTGGAAGCTCCGGTAGGCGTCGGGCGTGCCCGGCACCACGTCGAAGCCGATGCGCTCCAGCGCCGCGCGCGTCTCGGCGTGGAGGAGGGAGTCGCGCAGCGCGCCGGCCACGCGGTCGCGCAGCGGGGTGGGCATGCCGGCCGGTGCCATGAAGGACTGCCAGGAGGTGACGACGAAATCCTTCAGCCCCGCCTGCTCCGCCGTCGGCACGCCCGGCAGCACGGGGTGCGGGCGCTCGCTCGTCACCATCAGCGCGCGCAGCCGGCCGCCCTCGATATGGCCGGCCACGGTCCCGAGGTTCTGGAAGGAGAGGCTGACGTTGCCGGCGATCAGGTCCGTCGCCGCCGCGGCGCCGCCGGTATAGGGGACATGGGTGATCTCCGTGCCGGTCCGCAGCTTGAACAGTTCGGTGGTGAGCTGGTCGGAGGAGCCGACGCCCGAGGTGGAGTAGGAGGCGCGGCCGCCCGATTCCTTCAGCCACTGGATCAGCCCGGCGACGTCGCGCGCCGGGTGGTCCCGGTTCACCACCAGCACGTTCGGCGTGGTGACGGCGAGGACGAGGGGGGTGAAGTCCTTCACCGGGTCGTAGCCGAGATTGGGGCGCAGGGCGGCGTTGATGGCCCAGACGCCGATGGAGCCGACCATCAGCGTGTAGCCGTCTGGCGCCGCGCGCATGGCGACACGGGCGGCCACCTCCCCGTTCGCGCCGGGGCGGTTCTCCACCACCACGGCTTGGCCGACCGTCTGGGCCATGCGGTTCGCGGCGGCGCGGGCCACGATGTCGGAAGGGCCGCCGGCCACGAAGGGCACCAGCACCGTCACCGGCCGGGTGGGCCAGGCCTCCGGCCGGGCCCCGGATTGCGCCCGGGCCAGGACGGGGACCAGGGGCGCGGCCCCGGCGAGTGCGAGCAGGGTGCGGCGGGTGGCCATGAACGAGAATCCTCCGTGTTCACGCGCCTTGGCGGCGCTTCGCGGGGATGGTGCCGCAGGGCCGGGCCGGAAGGCGAGACTTTCCGCGCCCTCCCGCGTTGCGCCGGGCGGGCCGCCCGGCTAACCGGGTTGGAGGCCAGGGAGAGGGCTTGCATGACGACGGATCTGGAGATCGCGCGGGCGGCCACGCTGCGCCCCATCGCCGAGATCGCCGCGCGGGCCGGAATCCCCCTGGATGCGCTGGAGCCGCACGGTCGGTTCAAGGCCAAGATCGGCACGGATTTCGTGCGGACCCAGGCCGGGAAGCCGGAGGGCGCGCTGGTGCTGGTGACGGGCATCAGCCCGACCCCGGCCGGCGAGGGCAAGACCACCACCACCATCGGGCTGGGCGACGCGCTGAACGCGCTGGGCACGCGCACGATGATCGCGTTGCGGGAGCCCTCCCTCGGCCCCTGCTTCGGGGTGAAGGGCGGGGCCACGGGCGGCGGGCGGGCGCAGGTGGCTCCGATGGAGGAGATCAACCTCCACTTCACCGGCGACTTCCACGCGATTACATCCGCCAACAACCTGCTGTCGGCGATGATCGACAACCACATCCACTGGGGCAACGCGCTGAACCTGGATGTGCGGCGCATCGCGTGGAAGCGCGCCATCGACATGAACGACCGCGCCCTGCGCCTGGGCACCTTCGGGCTGGGCGGCGTGGCGAACGGCTTCCCGCGGGAGGACGGGTTCGACATCACCGTGGCGTCCGAGGTGATGGCGATCTTCTGCCTGGCCAAGGACCTGGACGACCTGCGCGCGCGGCTCGGGCGCATCATCATCGGCCAGTCGGGCGATGGGCGTGCCGTGACGGCGCATGAGCTGAAGGCGGATGGCGCCATGGCCGCGCTGCTGCGGGACGCGCTGATGCCCAACCTCGTGCAGACGCTGGAGGGGAGCCCGGCACTGGTGCATGGCGGGCCCTTCGCCAACATCGCGCATGGCTGCAACAGCGTGATCGCGACGCGGCTGGGGCTGCAACTGGCCGACGTGGTGGTGACGGAGGCCGGCTTCGGCGCCGACCTGGGCGCGGAGAAGTTCCTGGACATCAAGTGCCGCTCCGCGGGGATCGCGCCATCCGCCTGCGTGATCGTGGCGACCGTGCGCGCGCTGAAGATGCATGGCGGCGTGGCGAAGTCGGCGTTGGGGGCGGAGGACGTGGCGGCGGTGCGGCGCGGCCTGTCCAACCTGGAGCGCCATGTGGAGAACACCCGCAAGTTCGGCCTGCCCGTGGTGGTGGCGCTGAACCGCTTCACCTCCGACACGGAGGCCGAGATCGCTGCGGTGCAGGAGGCGATAGCGGCGCTGGGCACGCGCGCCATCCTCTGCACGCACTGGGGAGACGGCGCGGCGGGCGCGGCGGAGCTGGCGCGGGCGGTGCAGGAGCTGATCGCGGGCGGCACGGCGCGGTTCCGGCCGCTGTACCCGGACGACATGCCGCTGGCGGAAAAGATCGGCACGGTGGCGCGGGAAATCTACCACGCGGCCGAGGTGGCGATCCCGCCGGCGCTGGCGACGCGGCTGAAGCGCTTCGAGGAGGCGGGATTCCGCCGCGCGCCGGTCTGCATCGCCAAGACGCAGTACTCCTTCTCCGCCAACCCCGCGCTGCTGGGCGCGCCGAGCGGGCACGTGCTGCCTGTGCGGGAGGTGCGCCTCTCCGCGGGGGCGGGGTTCGTGGTGGCGGTCTGCGGCGACGTGATGACCATGCCCGGCCTGCCGCGCGTGCCCGCGGCCGAGGGGATCGGGCTGGACGCGGAAGGCCGGATCGACGGGCTGTTCTAGCGGGGGGCGTTCCGGGAGGAGGCGGGCGCCCGTGCCCGTACCCTACTGGTCGTCTTCGACCAGGGCGGCGGGGCTCTCTCGCGCGATCGCCCGCCATTCCCGCGGCGTGCAGCCGAAAGCCTCGCGGAAGGCACGGCTGAACGAGGAGTCCCTGGCGAACCCGACCGCGCGGGCGATCTGCGTGATGGGGCGGGCATCCCGGGGATCGCGCAGGGCTGATGCGGCCCTCTCCAGGCGCAGCCGGGTCAGATAGGCGGAAATCCCGGCCTCGTCGGGGAAGGCGCGGTACAGCGTGGCGCGGGAGACGCCGAGCAGGGCGGCGATCCGGTCGGTCGTCAGGTCCGGCTCCCTGAAGCGCTGCGCGATGATCCAGCGTATCTCCATCCCCAGCCGCGCCTGCTCCGCCTCCTCCGAGAGAGTGCAGACATCCGATGCGCCCAGGCAGGACAGGACCGCCCCGGTCAGGAGCGTGCCCGCCCTGGCGCCATCCTCGTCGGTCATGCCCGGCAGGCGCCCGAGGAGGTCGGTTACGAGCTCCACCAGCGGCTGGGCATCGTGGCCGGACAGCACCAACCCATGGAGTCCATCGATGCGAGGAACGAAGCGCTGAATCGTGCTCCGGGCGAAGGTGAGGTTCACGCAGCGGGAATTCGTCGAGGACTGCCGGAAAGGTCTTCCCATATCTACGATGAGGACAGTCCGGGCGGCGCCGCGATAGGAGCCGGCCGGGGTCTCGCCGTGAAATCTGCCTTCCAGGGTGATGGCCAGGTTGATGCTGTCGAAGCCGTCGGCACGGATCAGCGAGGCTGAGCGGTCATAGGTCTGACCCGTGATCCGGTTGTCGGCCAGAACCAGCTTCCCAAGATCGAACGTCTGGGCATGCGCGTAGAACTCTCCCCCCGGCGGCTCGGTGCGGACCAGCTTTGCGAGACTCGGCCACGGGCGACCACGCCAGGCCTCGTAGCGCTCGCGGGGAGCGATGCCGCGCGTGGTGAAACTCAGGAACCGCATGAGGCCGGATCATCATGCACGGGCCATGATCGATTCGCTAAAGTAAAGTTCGATCGATGGCCCGGAATCACTGCTCCGTGGCATTTCCCCGGAGGTGGGGTGAACAACTCATCTGGCTCACTGCGTCGGTCGGCAAGACCCTTTGGCGGGGGCATCTCGACGCGATGGCTCAGCAACTGGATCTTGTGCACTCAAGATTAAGAGCGGAATGGCGGGAAGCGCGCATCATGAAATCATTTATATCATCCCGCCGCGCTGTTATCAGTATTGCCAACACAAGATGATTTTTCCTGGTGTCTCGCGAGACCGGGGAAGGCGTCGACGCGCGCGCGCAAAATCTCTAGCGGGAGAGATGCTGTGGCGGCATGGAAGGACATGCGGCTGTCCTAGTAGTTTCACGCGGGCGGCAAGGCCCGGCGGGGATGAACGGGCGAAAGTCCTGCTAGCTCTTGCCGGCGGCAGAGCCGGTATCGAGTCCGGCCCACAGCACTGACCCAAAGCACCGTGCCGGACGCGAGAGGCAGCGCTTCCTCATCGGATGTCGGCCCACCAGATCGGCCCTGCCGTTTCGCTGCCTGAACCCGCGTGCGGGCAGGCCGGCTCCAAAGTGGGCGCATCGCCGATCGGCTTCGGATCGGGATGCGCGGCCACGGTGCCGCCCGATGCAGCAGCCGCGGAAGGGATGCGTCGAGCTCACCGAACGTGGCGGTGTCCGGCGCGTCAGGAGTGACGAGGATCGGATCCGCGCACGCCCAGGGCCAGCGCGCCGCGCTGGGGCGGCACGCCGGCATTCGGGCCTTCAGGCCGGGGTTGGGGCGCGCCCGTCGATCAGCCCTTCCTTCTTCATCTCCGCCCAGAAGCCGGCAGGAATGGTGGTGCGGAAGGCCTGCGCGTTCTGGCGCGGCTGCTCCGGCGTGCTGGCACCGGGGATGAAGCAGGAGACCACGGGGCTGGCGTTGAGGAAGTGCAGCGCCGCCACGCGCAGGTCCACGCCGTGGTTGCGCGCCACGTGCTCCATCCTCTCCCGCTTCTCCGTCATCGCCGCGGGGATGCTGGGGCCGTAGTTGAAGCGGTTCTTGCCCGCCAGGAAGCCGCCGTTCAGCGGCGCGCCGACCATGATGGAGGCGCCCTTGGCCTGGATGGCGGGGATGATGCCGTCCAGCGCCTTGGAATGGTCGGCCAGCGAGTACTGGGTGGCGGCGAGGAAGATGTCGGGCTCGGCCACTTCCAGCGCGGCCATGATCGGCTCTGGGTCGTTCACGCCCATGCCCCAGGCCTTGATGATCCCCTCCTCCTTCATCTTCGCCAGTGCCGGGAAGGCGCCGCGGCGGGCGATCTCGAACTGGGCGCGCCAGTCCTTGTCCGGGATGTCGGAGGTGCTGGGCGAGAGGTCGTGCACGAAGACGATGTCGATGCGCGACAGGCCCATGCGCTGCAGGCTGTCCTCGATGGAGCGGCGCGTGCCGTCGGCCGTGTAGTCGAAGACGTGGCGGAAGGGCGGGGCATCGGCCCAGTTGGCCACGCGGCGCAGGCCCAGCTCGCGGTCCGGGTTCAGCAGGCGGCCGACCTTGGTGGAGAGGACGAACTCATCGCGCGGCTTGCTGCTGAGGACCTGGCCCATGCGGCGCTCGCCCCGGCCCAGCGTGTACCAGGGGGAAGTGTCGTAGAGGCGGATGCCGGAATCCCAGGCGGCGTTCATCACCTCGATGGCGGTCTCGTCGGAGACGACCTTGCCGAAGCCGTTGGAGAGGGGCTGGCCGCCGAGGCCCAGGCGGTGCGGCGGGCGCCAGCGGTCGCCCTGGCGGGGGCCGTTCATGGGCAGGCCGCTGCTCGTGGTGCTGCCAGAGGGGGTGCTGCCAGAGGTGGTCTGGGAGGCCAGCACGTGCGGGGCGAGCAGGGCGCCGATCGTGGCGGCGGAGAGAAGGCTGCGTCGGGCGGTCACGGGGTGACTCCTGAAGGGTGGGGTCGCTCCGGGCGCTGGCTTCCGCCGCGCCCGCTGTCCAACTCGTGCCGTGGCCAGGGGTTGGGGGCGCCATTTAGTTTCGGATCACCTATGGCCCCATGGATGGGCGTGCAGGCGGCGCGGCGGAAATGTAGCTTTTCCAAATAGATCGGCTTCGCCCGCGCGTGATCCGGGCGCCTGGGACGGCGGGGTTCCCGGGCTTCGCTGAATTGCTAAGAAATGTCACGGATTTCATTTTCGCTCGAAGCAGCTTCCCGCCTGGCCGCCATTTCCCCTCGCGGAAGTGGCGGCCAGGCGGTGCGCGGGGCCAACGGGATCGCGCCTTCACGAGCGCGCGGTGCCCGATGCGCCCGTGCCGATCCGCCACATCTTGCGTTGGTGCCGCAGGAGGTCCGCCCCGCCTATGTCCCCCCCTATCGCCGACTACGCCATGATCGGCGACACGCACTCCAATGCCCTCATCGCGCGTGACGGCTCCATCGACTGGCTCTGCTGGCCGCGGCACGACAGCCCCGCCCTGTTCCTGCGCCTGCTGGACGAGAGGAAGGGCGGGTCCTGCACGATCGGGTTCAAGCGGCTGATCGGCACCGCCCGCCGCTACCTGCCCGGCACGAACATCCTGGAGACGGTCTTCACCACGGCCACGGGGCGCGCGGTGCTGACGGACTTCATGCCGCTCTCCCGGCCGGAGGAGATTCCGCCGGAGGGGCCGGACGGGATCGCGGAAGGGCGGGTGATCCGCATCCTGCGTTGCGAGGAAGGGCGGGTGTCCGGCCGCTTCCTCGTACGGCCTACCTTCGACTACGCGCGCCGCCCTTGCGCGCCCGCGTTGCAGCCGGACGGCACCGCCCTGTTCGAGGCGGGGGAGCAGCGCCTGTGTGCGGCCGCCCTGCCTGGAGGGCTGGTGTTAGAGGGCGAGGTCGTCTCGGCGGGTTTTGACCTGGGGCTGGGAGAGGGCATGGCGCTCGTGCTCTCCGGCGGGGAGGACGGGCGGACGGTGCCCCCGGTGCGGTTCGAGGAGGCCGAGGAGCGGCTGGCGGCCACGCGACACTACTGGGAGGAGTGGAGCGCGTGCTGCACCTATGCGGGCGGCTACCGGGAGGCGGTGCTGCGCTCCGTCCTGTTGCTGAAGCTGCTGACCTACTCGCCCACGGGGGCGATCATCGCGGCGCCGACGCTGGGTCTGCCGGAGGCCGTGCCGGGGAACCGCAACTACGATTACCGCTACGCCTGGCTGCGGGACGCCAGCTTCACCGTCACCTCCTTCGTCATGCTGGGCTACGTGCGGGAGGCGGCGGAGTACCTGCGCTTCCTGCGGCTGGCCGATCCCAGCCACGGCAAGAACCTCAGGCTGATGTACGCCATCGATGGCGGGCCGCCGGCGGAGGAGGCGTATTTGGAGCACCTTTCGGGCTGGCGGGGCGTGGGGCCCGTCCGGATCGGCAACGGCGCTGCCGACCAGAGCCAGTACGACATCTACGGCGAGCAGCTGCTGGCGCTGGAGACCTTCCTGGAGGCGGTGGACTACGATCCGCCGCAGAAGACGAACGACCGCCTGCCGGAGGGGCTGACGAACCTGGCCGCCTCCGCCATGGCCGCGCGCGACAAGGAGGACCACGGCATCTGGGAGCCGCGAACGCCGAAGCGGCAGATGTTCCACACCAAGGCGCTGATCTGGGTGGCGCTGAACAGGGCGGCGAGGATGGCCCGGCGGATCGGCCGGATCGAGGAGGGGCAGATCCGGGAGTGGGAGCGCGTGGCGGAGGAGGTGCGGGCGGAGTACCACGAGCGGGGATGGAACCCTGCGCGCGGGGCCTTCACCCAGTCCTACGGCTCCGACCTGCTGGACGCGGCGGTGCTGCGGACTGTGCTGTTCGGCGCGATCGAGCCGCACGACCCGCGCCTGGTCTCCACCTACGAGGCCATCACGCGGGAGCTGGTGGTGGACGACCTGGTGTACCGCTACCGCGCCCCGGACGGGATGGAGGGCGAGGAGGCGACCTTCGCCGCCTGTGCCTTCTGGCGCGTGGGCTGCCTGGCGCTGGCGGGGAAGACGGAGCCGGCGCGGCTGATCTTCGAGCGGCTGCTGGAGCGGGGGAACGACCTCGGCCTCTTCGCGGAGGAGATCGACGCGGCCACGGGCGAGCAGCGCGGCAACTTCCCCCAGGGCTTCACCCACATGGCGATCATCAACCACGCGCTGCGGCTGGAGCGGGAGCAGCGGCGCCGGGCGGCCTGAGGGGGCGGCCTGAGGGGCGGCGAAATCGGATTGCCCCTGAAACCAAGGGTCGCGAGGAGGGTTTCGGGTTAACTCATGATGGTGGGCCAGGGCCGGCGGGGCGCGCTCCTTGCCGGCCCTGGCCCATATTTTGCCTTGCTCGCCATGCCTCGCCCCGGGGCCGAAGGGTGGCCCATGCCGATCCTCACCGTCCGACACGTCACGACCTACCGCTACCGCCAGCCCGTCTCCTTCGGGGAGCATAGGATGATGCTGCGGCCGCGGGAGGGTTACGACCAGCGCCTGATGGAGGCGCGGATCGAGATCACGCCGAAGCCCGCCGACCTGTGGTGGGTGCACGACGTGTTCGGGAACAGCGTGGGCGTGGCCTGCTTCAAGAGCCGCGCGCGGGAGCTGCGCTTCGAGAGCATGATGCGGCTGGACCACCGGCCGGTGGAGGCGCTCGGCTTCCGGCTGGAGCGGCATGCGCGCAGCCTGCCCTTCTCCTACGCGATCGACGAGATGCCGGACCTCGCGCGGTCCATCGAGCGGCACCACGCGGATCCCGACCACGCGGTGGATTTCTGGGCGCGGGGCTTCCTTCGCAAGGACGGTCCGACGGATACGCTGGAACTGCTGACGACGATGACGAAGGCGGTGAAGCGGGACTTCACCTACGTGTCGCGCACAATGCGCGGCATCCAGGAACCGGGGCGCACGCTGGAGCTGGGCAGCGGCACCTGTCGGGACTTCGCGCTTCTGATGATGGAGGCGGTGCGCTCCCTTGGCCTCGCGGCGCGGTTCGTCTCCGGCTACCTCTACTCGCCGGTGGCGGATGGCACCGGGTCCTCGGCGGAGGGGCATGTGGGCGGCGGCGCCACCCATGCCTGGGTGCGCGTGTACCTCCCCGGCGCGGGATGGGTGGAGTTCGACCCCACCAATGGCATCGTCGGCAACCGCGACCTGATCCGTGTGGCGGTAGCGCGCGATCCGATGCAGGCCGTGCCGCTCTATGGGAGCTGGAAGGGCTTTCCCGACGACAGCCTGGGAATGGACGTCTCCGTCCAGGTCACGGCCGAGCCGGCGACGGAGGCGCGCAAGACGCCGGAGCGGGAGGCGCCTGAAGCGGGGCCGCCACCCGGGCCGGGTCCTCGGTCTCCGCCCGGCTCGGGCCCCGGCGGGGAGGCCCGCCAGCCCGCCCTGCCCACGGCCTGATGCTCATTTCAGACGTTCTCTTGCCACTCTCGAACCGCTTCCCCGGAGACCCGCCCGCCATGAAGATCCATGCCGGCTTCGACATCACCTACGAGTGCTATCAGCCGACGCCCATGATCCTGATGCTGAGCGTCCACCCCTCCCGCATGCCGGACGTGATCGGGCCGCACGAGCTCCGCTTCGACCCGCCGATCGGGGCCACCGAGTACCGGGACATGTTCGGCAACATCTGCCACCGCATCGTCGCGCCGGCCGGGCGCACCACCATCTCCACCCGCTTCGACGTGCTGGATCCCGGCGTGCCGGATGTCTATGCGCCGGAGGCGCGACAATTGCCGGTGCAGGAGCTGCCGGACGAGGCGCTGACCTTCCTCCTGCCCAGCCGCTACTGCGAGACGGATCGGATGTCGGATCTCGCCTGGTCGCTGTTCGGGCACACGCCGGAGGGATGGGCGCGGGTGCAGGCCATCGTGGACTACGCGCACAACCGCCTGACCTTCGGCTACGAGCACGCCAGCGTCTTCCGCACCGCCCATAGCGGCCATAGCGACCGTGTGGGCGTGTGCCGGGACTACGCGCACCTGGCCGTCACGCTCTGCCGCTGCATGAACATCCCGGCGCGCTACTGCACGGGCTATCTGGGCGACATCGGCGTGCCGCCGATCGACGCCGCGATGGATTTCTCCGCCTGGTTCGAGGTCTATCTCGGCGGCCACTGGTACACCTTCGACGCGCGCCACAATCGGCCGCGCATCGGGCGCATCCTGATGGCGCGCGGGCGCGACGCGGCGGACGTGGCGATCACCACCACCTTCGGATCCAACACCCTGGCCGGCTTCCACGTGGTGACGGACGAGGTGAAGCCGGACGTGTGGGCGTGACCGCGACCGAGGACTGGCCCGCGCCGGTGGAGGTGGTGAACGCGGAGGGCGCCGCGCCCTTCGTGCTGCTCTGCGAGCACGCCTCCAGCCATATCCCCGCGCGCTACGCGGACCTGGGCCTGCCGGCCGCGGAACTTGGGCGGCACATCGCCTGGGACATCGGCGCGGCGGAACTGGCGCGAAAGCTCTCGGCACGGCTGGACGCGCCGCTGGTGCTGGCGGCTGTCTCGCGGCTGGTGATCGACCTGAACCGGCCGCCGGGTGTGCCCACCAGCATCCCCGAGGTGAGCGAGGACACAGCTATCCCCGGCAATGTCGGCATCTCCGCGGTGGAGCGTACGCACCGGCAGACCGTGTGGTTCCACCCCTTCCACGATGCCGTCTCCGCGCTGCTGGACGCGCGGCAGGCGGCGGGGCGGCGGACGCTGGTGGTGGGGGTGCACAGCTTTACCCCGCGCTTCCAGGGGATGGACCGGCCCTGGCATGCGGGGGTGCTCTTCGCCGGGGCGGAGCGGTTCGGGCGGGCCCTGGCGGCGGCCATCGCGGCCGATCCGGCGCTGGTGGTGGGGGAGAACGAGCCCTATCGCATCGAGCCCGGGATCTACGACCACAGCATTCCCGTGCATGGCGACGCGCGGGGGCTGGAAGCCGTGCTGATCGAGGTACGGCAGGACCTGTTGGGCGATGCGGCGGGGATCGAGGAGTGGGCGGGCCGGCTGGCCCCCGCGCTGGAGCGGGCGGCCGGCGAATAGGTGAGGGCGACTACCCTTTTTTCTATGTTGCGGCGCAGCGAGACGCTAAGATGGTGGCGGTCCGCAGGAGATCGGTCGCCTTGACCCGGATGGCCCGCCCCATCGCCCTTCCGCCCCATCAGTCCGAGCGCACCGTGCCTCTTTCTCCCTCCCCGCACCGGCTCTACGAGGATGCGGCGGCGCTGCTCCTCGGCACCTTCATGGTGTCGCTGGGGCTGGTGCTCTACGGCGAGGCGCGGCTGGTGACGAGCGGGCTGGCGGGGCTGGCCCTGCTGCTGGGCTACGTGACGCCGCTCAACGCCGGCACGCTGTTCTTCCTGCTCAACCTGCCCTTCCTCGTCTTCGGCCTGTGGCGGATGGGGTGGCGCGTGCTGCTTCGGACGCTCGTCGCCATTGGGGCGGTCTCGCTGCTCACGCGCTTCGCGCCGCTTTGGGTGGATATGCAGCACGTCTCGCCCTTCTACGGGGCGCTGATGGGCGGGATCCTCATCGGGATGGGGGCGCTGGCCCTGGTGCGGCACCGCACGGGGCTGGGCGGCACCAACCTTGTCGCCATGCACCTGCAGGAGAAGCGGGGCTGGCGGGCAGGCTACGTCCAGTTGGGATTCGACGTGCTGGTGATGCTGGCGGCCTGCACGGTGCTGGACCCGCAGCAGGTCGGGCTCTCCATGTTCGGGGCCGTGGTGGTGAACCTGATCGTGGCGATGAACCACAAGCCCGGCCGGTATCTCGGGGTCAGCTAGGCCCTTTCGCCTTGCGCCGGGCGGAACGCTTCGCCAGGGTTCCGGTCCATGCTGGATCTCGCCACCCCGCTGGATCGCCTGGCGCTGCGCGCGTGCCGGCTTTTCGAGACCGACAGCGCCGAGGAGGCGCGGGAGCGCATCTCCCGCGTCATGCAGCCGCACGCCCTACGATTGGAGGGGCGGCTGGAAGGGCCCGCGCCGCGCTTCCACATGGATTTCCTGCGGCTGCGTGGGGTTGGGCTGGGAACCATCGCCTTCGGCCCGGCCTCCATCGAAGTGCCACCGCTGGACGGCTATCACCTCGTGCTCCTCTGCGTTTCCGGCGGGGCAGTGCTGCGCACCGGTGGGGCGGAGCTGGTGGTGGGGCCGGAGGCGGGGGCGCTCTGCCCGGCCGGGCAGCCCTTCAGCGCGCGCTTCTCGGCGGATTGCGAGCAGCTCATCCTGCGAATCGACCGGGACCGGCTCTCGGCGTTCACGGGCGGGCGGATGGGGTGGCTGGCGACGCGGCTGGATCTGCGGAGCGCGCGGCTGCGTCCCTGGCTCTCCGTGTTGCACGCGCTGGCCGGGGATGCGGCGGCGGTGCGGCTGATCGGCGAGGACCCGGCGGTGGCGGCGGATTACGAGCAGCTCCTGCTGCGCCTGCTGCTGGCCGGGCAGGAGGAGGCGGCGCCCGCGCGGGACGCGGTGCGCCCGGCCGCGCTGCGCCGCGCCCTGGCCTATCTGGAGGCGCGCGCGGCGGACCCCCTGACCCTTGCCGACATCGCCGCGGCCGCCGGCGTGCCGGAGCGGACGCTGCACGAGGCGTTCCGCCGGCACCTCGGGACCACGCCGCTGCGGCACCTGCGCGACCTGCGGCTGGACCGGGCGAGGTCGCGGCTCCTGGCGGGCGCTGAGGGGGTGACGGAGGCGGCCATGGCGGCGGGCTTCACCCATCTCGGCCGCTTCGCGGGCGATTACGCGGCGCGCTTCGGGGAACGGCCCTCGGAGACGCGGCGGCGCTGATCAGGCCGGCGGGGTCCTGTCCGGCGCTTACGCCGGCGGGCGCAGGATCGTTTCGAAGGGCTGTTCCGCCCTGGCAAGGCAGCCGGGTGGGATGCGCGGCGCCGGATCGTCCGAGACGAGGCCGCCGAGCCCGCTGGCGTGGGCAGCAACCGCCTGCCGCTTCGTCTCCGCCGGGATGGCCAGCCTCCAGCCATCCGGCAGGGCATCCTGCGGCGGGGCGTAGGAGAGGTGGGCGACGCCGCTTCCCGCCGCCACGGCCGCCGCGATGCGGTGGGCGGCGCTGCGGGGCGCATCCGTCGGCCAGGGGGCGAGGATCAGGTTGCAGTCCCGCGCCCACATGACGAGGGTGATGCCGCGCACCGCCGCCTCGAAGACCGGGCCTTCCGCCGGCACCGGGCCGTCGATGAGGCCGGCCATCAGCAGGCGGTCGGCGCGCAGGCCCAGGCGGCGCACCGCCTCGCGCGTCTCGCCTTCCCGGATTGCTGCGATCCGGTCCGGCGGGAAGATGTTGGAGCCGGGGTGGGAGGCGCTGCCGTCCTGCAGCACCATGACGAAGGGTGGGCGGCCCCTTTGGCAGGATTCCGCGATGAAGCCGCCGCAGTCCAGGCTCTCATCCCCGGGCTGGAGGGCGAGGACGAGGGCGTTCTCCCCGCCCGTGATCTCCAGCAGGCCGGCGAGGGGTGGGGCGGCGGGGTCCGTCATGCCGGGATTGAAGGGCAAGGGCCGTGCCGCGCGGAAGGGGCACTGCGGCGGCTGGATAGAGGCTGCGGCGGGCGGATAGTGGCGCGGGACGTGCTTCTGCCAATCTGACGCTTATACCTGCCCCGCTGAACGGAGGAGCCGAGATGGACCAGCATCCGCATGATGCCGCGCCGCTGCCCGGGGGCGCGCCGCTCGCCAGCTTCCCGCGCGAGGACGGGTCCCGTGTGCCCTACAAGGTGTTCAGCAGCGCCGAGATCTACGCGCTGGAGCAAGAGCGGATCTATCGCGGCCCGACCTGGAACTTCCTGGGGCTGGAGGCCGAGATCCCGAAGCCCGGCGACTACAAGAGCACCTATATCGGCGACACGCCGGTGGTGATGACGCGGGCGGAGGACGGGACGCTGGCGGCCTGGGTGAACCGCTGCGCGCACCGGGGCGCGGTGGTGTGCCGCCTGCCGCGCGGCAACGCGCTGTCGCATTCCTGCGTGTACCACCAGTGGAGCTTCGGCACGAAGGGCAACCTGCAGGGCGTGCCCTTCCGGCGCGGCCAGAAGGACGCGACGGGGATGCCGAAGGATTTCGACCCGAAGCGCCACAACCTGCGCCAGCTTCGGGTGGAGAGCTATCGCGGCCTGGTCTTCGCCACCTTCTCCGACACGGTGGAGCCGCTGGAGGAGTATATCGGGCCGGAGATGCGGCCCTATGTGGACCGGGCGTTCCACAAGCCCGTGGTGTACATGGGCTGCACGCGGCAGTTCTCCGATAGCAACTGGAAGCTCTACATCGAGAACGTGAAGGACCCCTATCACGCCAGCCTGCTGCACCTGTTCCACACCACCTTCAACATCTTCCGCGTGGGCATGAGGGCGCGCGTGATCCCCGACGAGAAAGCGGGGATGCACAGCGTGATCTTCGTGATGAAGAACGAGGAGGAGAACTCTGCCGACTACAAGTCGCAGGGCATCCGCTCCTACGATGAGGGGTTCCGGCTGGAGGATGACAGCATCCTCGCGCTGGAGAAGGAGTACGAGGAGGTGGCGACAAACCAGATCCAGCCCATCTTCCCGCAGCTTGTGATCCAGCAGATCCACAACACGCTGGTCTGCCGGCAGATCCTGCCGAAGGGGCCCGACCATTTCGAGCTCGTCTTCCACTTCTTCGGCTACGAGGACGACACGCCTGACATGCGGAAGCTGCGGATCAAGCAGGCGAACCTGGTGGGGCCGGCGGGCTACATCTCCATGGAGGACACGGAGGCGACGGAGCTGGTGCAGCGCGGCACCGCCCGCGACCCGGAGGCGACCTCCGTGATCGACATGTCGCGGGACGCGCCGGAGCGGCGGGACACGCTGATTTCCGAGCAGCTGATCCGCGAGTTCTGGAAGGGGTACCGGAAGCTGATGGGCTTCGACGTGGCGGCCAGGATCGCGGAATGAGAGAGGACCTGATGCTGCGCCTGGAGTTGATGGACCTCCAGGACCGCTACGTGGCGGCGATCGACAATGACCGCATCGAGGAGTGGCCGGGCTTCTTCACGGAGGACTGCCTCTACGAGATCGTCTCCCGCGAGAACGAGGAGGCGGGGCTGCCGGCGCCGCTGATCCATTGCGACAGCGCGGGGATGCTGCGGGACCGCGTGCTGTCCCTTCGGCACGCCAACATCTATGAGAAGCCGGCCTACCGGCACATGCTCTCCGGCATGGAGTGGCGGGAGGAGGGGGAAGGGTACGCTGTCTCCACCGGGTACGTCGTGGTGAACACCTCCATCGAGGGGGAGAGCACGATCTACCAGGCCGGGCGCTACCTGGACCGCGTGGTGCGGACGGAGCAGGGGCTGCGCTTCCGCGAGAAGCGCTGCATCTACGACACGCTGCGGGTGCAGACGCTGCTTGCCTTTCCGATCTGAAGCCTGTTCGAGGACGAACCATGGGTGAATGGCACGACGCGGCCGCCGCGGATGCGGTGGTGGAGGACGAGGTGCTGGGCTGCGTGGTGGCGGGGAAGCCGGTGGCGCTGTTCCGGGTGGAGGGGGAGGTCCATGCCCTCTACGACCAGTGCTCCCACGGCTACGCGAAGCTGTCGGACGGCTTCGTCGAGGATGGCTGCGTGGAGTGCCCGCTGCACCAGGGGCTGGTCGACATCCTCACGGGCGAGCCCCGTTCTGCGCCCATCACGGAGGGGGTGCGGAGCTTCCCCGCGCGGGAGGTGAACGGCCGCGTGGAGGTGGAGATCTGATGGACCTGACCTGGCAGTACATGACGGGCCAGGCGCGCCCCGGCCACGCCGCGCTGATCGCTGAGTTCGAGCAGGAGGGAGGGGCGGGCGTGGCCACGCTGCGCCCGGCGACGGACATTCCCTATGGCCCGCACGGGCGGGAGCGATTCGACTTCTACGCCGCGCCGGGCGCGTGGCGGGGCACGCTGGCCTATTTCCACGCGGGCTACTGGCAATCCCGCGACAAGGCGCAGTTCCGCTTCCTGGCGCCTCTCCTCGTCGCGCGCGGGTTGGACGTGGCGATGGTGAACTACCCGCTCTGCCCGGACGTGACCCTGCCCGCGCTGCTGGATTCTACCCGGCGCGCCGTGGGGGCGGTGCTGGCGCATGCAGCCTCCCTCGGGCGCGGCGGGGCGGCGCTGGTGGCGGCGGGGCATTCCGCGGGCGGGCAGATCGTGGCGGAGCTGGCGCTGTCGGACTGGAGCGGGGCATCCCCCATCGCGGCGATCGCCGGGCTGAGCGGGGTGTACGAGCTGGAGCCGCTGACCGCCACGCCGTTGAACGAGAAGCTGCGGCTGGACGTGGAGACGGCGCGGGCTCTTTCCCCCGTGCTGCGGGCCCGGGGCGGGTTGCCGCCGGCCTTCTTCGCCGTAGGCGGGGAGGAGACGCCGGCCTTCCTGGCGCAGAGCGCGCGGATGGCGCGGGCCTGGGCGGACGCGGGGAACGTGGCGGGGGAGTATGTCTCCCCGGGCGCAGACCACTTCAGCCTGCTGCGCGACCCCGTGGTGGTAGAGCGGATCGCAGCCCTTCCGCTATCCTGAGCCGGAACGACCGGCGCCGGGTCCCACCTGCCGGGGCTCACCAATCCGTGATGTGGGCTTGGCCCGCAAAGGGGCGGATTGCCGGGGGATTCGGCCCCATCGGGCGCCCGGCTTTGCTTGCTGAACGGGAACCCCCCCGGTAGGGTTCCCACGGATTCTTGGTGCACCGCACCAGATCGGGAAGGATCGCCTCATGGTTCAGGTTCTGGACTGCACGTTCCGCGACGGGGGCTACTACACCTCCTGGGACTTCGATCCTCGCCTGGTCGATACCTATATGAACAGCATCGCCCGCCTGCCGATCGACTATGTCGAGGTAGGCTACGTGAATGATCGCCTCTCCGGCTACTACGGCGAGTACTTTTTCCTGACGGCGGACAAGCTGACGGCGCTGAAGGCCCGGCTTCGGCCGGACCAGAAGCTGCTGGTGATGATCGACGCGAAGGCGGTGGAGCCGGAGCGAGTGCCGGCGCTGTTCGGCCCGCTGGCTGACATCCTGGACATGGTGCGGATCGCCTGCGCCCCGGCCCACCTGCCGCACGGCCTGTCCTTGGCGCGGGAGCTGAAGAAGCTCGGCCTGCAGGTGGGCTTCAACGTGATGTACCTGTCCACCTTCAAGGACAACCTGGACCACATCCGCCTGGCGATCGAGAGCCCGGACGCCTACGACGCCCTCTCCCTCGTGGATTCCTACGGCGGCGTGACGCCGAACGACGTGTCGCGGCTGTTCAAGGAGCTGCGGGCGCGGATGCCGGACTTCACCATCGGCTTCCACGGGCACGACAACATGTGCCTCGCCTTCGCCAACACCCTGGCCGCGATCGAGGCCGGGGCGGACGTGGTGGACGGCACCTTCACCGGCATGGGCCGCGGCGCGGGCAATGCCAAGACCGAGACGATCCTCATCCATCTGGCGCGGGAGGGGCTGAACGCCCAGCTGGACCACCAGGCGCTCTCCACCGTGGTCGCGCCCTTCGAGGCGATGCAGCGCGAGCAGGGCTGGGGCACGAACCTGCCCTACATGATCTCCGGCGCGAACAACCTGCCGCAGAAGGACGTGATGGATTGGTTGGCGAAGAACCGCTACTCCGTCATGTCCATCGTCCAGGCCCTGCAGCGCCAGGGCGGGCAGGAGGTGGACAAGTCCGTCTTCCCGGACGTCTCCACCCTCGGCCTGACCTCCGGCGACGTGCTGCTGATCGGCGGCGGCCCCTCCGTGAAGCGCCATGTGGAGGCCATCTCGCGGCTGGTGGCGCAGCACGATCCGGTGGTGGTCTTCTCCTCCGCCCGGCACCTGGACCTGGCGGCGCGGATCGGCGGGCGCCAACTCCTCTGCCTGCCCGGGCATGACGCCTTCCGCGCGCCGCCCGAGGCGCTGGAGCGCGTGGCGGCCGTGGTCATCCCCGCCCCGCCCCGCGTGCCGGGCTGCCTGCCGGAGGGGCTGAACCTCCACGTGGTGCAGGCCCAGTCCTACGAGACGGATGAGGGGCATCTCGGCCCGGTTTCCGACAACTCGCCGCTGGCGCTGGCGCTGGGGACCGCGCTCGCGCTCGGGGCGAAGCGCTGCTTCCTCGTGGGCTTCGACGGCTACGACATGGCCTCCGCGGCCGAGCAGGAGCTCTCCCGCGAGGTTCAGGCCGTGCTCGACTCCTTCGCGGCTCATCCGTCCGGGGTGGCGCTCTCCAGCCTTACCCCCACGCGCTACCGCGTGAAGCAGGGGTCGATCCACGGGCTGATCGCGGAAGTCGCCTGACGCCCGAGAGAGCCCCCAGGGAATTCCAATGGCCGTGACGCAACCCGCCGCAGTCGTCTTCGACTGCGACGGCGTCCTCCTTGTCTCCAACACGCTGAAGGCGGCGGTGTTCCGTGAGGCCTTGGCCGAGCACGGCTTCCACCCCGAGGACATCGCCCGCTTTTCCCGCTACCAGGTCGCGAATTTCGGCACCTCCCGCTACCGGCTCTTCGAGAACTTCCTGGGGTGGGAGGACCTGAAGATCCGGCCGGAGGCGGCCGATAAGGACGTGCTGGTCGGGTCCTATGCGCGCCTGCTGCGCGGGCGCTACGCGCGCTGCGCCTCCACCCCCGGCATGCGCGGCGTGCTGGACGGGCTGGCGGCGCGGGGCATCCCCCTTTTCGTCGTCTCCGGCTCGGACGGGGCTGAGCTGCGGGAGGTCTTCGCGGAGCGCGGGCTGGCCGGGCTGTTCCGCTCCATCCACGGCTCGCCCGCCACGAAGACGGAGAACCTGCACCTCGTCGCGGGGGAGCTGGGGCGGGACCTTCCGCTGGGCGACGTGTGGTTCATCGGCGACGCGGAGGCGGACCTGAAGGCCGCGGATGCCGTGGGCGCCTGCTTTGCCTATGCCGACCACTATTCTACCGCCAAGCCGCGGATGCGGGCCCTGGCGGCGGAGCGCGGCTTCCCTATGATCCGCGACCTGCGCGGCCTTCCCGCGCTTCTCGACGCCTGACAAGGAGCCCGATGCCCGTCACCGCCTTCCTTCCCTGCCGGGCCGGCAGCCAGCGCGTGCCCCACAAGAACACGCGCCCCTTCGCCGACCGGCAGGACGGGCTGCTGGGCATCAAGCTGGAGCAGCTGCTGGCCTGCGCGGCGATCGAGTCCGTCGTGCTCTCCACCAATGACCCGGAGGTGGAGGCGATCGCGGCTCCCTTCGTGGCCCGCGCTGGCGGCAAGCTGCGGATGGACCGGCGGCCGGACCATCTCTGCTCCTCCTCCACCAGCACGGACGAGGTGATCGCCTACCTCCCCTCCATCATCCCGGAGGGGGACGTGCTCTGGACCCATGTGACGAGCCCTTTCTTCGGCGCGGCGGACTACGCGGCCGCCATCGGCGCCTATCGCGGCGCGCGGGGGGCGGGGACGCATGACAGCCTGATGGGCGTGACGGAGCTGCGGACCTTCATTTGGGACGCCAAGGGCGCGGTGAACTACGACCGCGCGGTGGAGAAATGGCCGCGCACCCAGACGCTGACACCACTTTATGAGGTGAACAGCGCCATCTTCATCGCGGACGCCGAGACCTACCGCGCCCGCGGGGACCGGATCGGTGCGGCGCCGCTGCTGCACGCGATCCCCAAGGACAAAACGGTGGACGTGGATTGGGAGGAGGATTTCGTCATCGCCGCCGAGCTGTGGCGGCTGCGGGGCGGAGAGGGATAAGACCATGGCCTATATTTTCGTGTGCACGCCCACCTCGGGCACCGCCTCCATGCTGCGCATCCTCCAGGCGATCGGGGGCAAAGCCCTAAAGCTGCGGGCCGCCAATGGCCCGGCCTCGCTGGAGCCGCGCGAGGGCGCGACCCACCTGAACGCGGCGGAGCCGAACCTCCTCTACTGGTTCCGCGGCCCGCGGCACTGGGACACGTCGCTGGACGTCTCGGCCTTCAAGGTCATCGCGCATTTCCGGGACCCGCGGGACCTAGCGTGCAACCAGTACTGGTGGGCCCTGCAGCACCCCAACACCCACGACACGCCGGAGGTTGCGGAGGCCAAGCGGCGCAAGGTGGAGGAGGAGGGGATCGACCGCTACGTGATGGGCCGCAACAACGTGGCCAGCTATAACATGCTGCGCAGCCTCTCGGACGGGGCGCTGGGCGATGCGGTCACCTGGACCTCCTACAACCAGCTCTGCTGCGCCTTCGACTACATGACGGACAATCTCTGCCGCACCTTCGGGCGCGCGCCCTCCGAGGTGGCAGAGGTGCTGCGGATGGAGCGGCCGGAGAACCTGTTCAACAACCCGGAATGGGTGAAGGTGGGCGGCACCTGGAAGGGCTCCGACGTGATGCCCGGCCGCTACCGCCGTGACCTGAAGCCCGAGACGGCGCAGGCACTGACGGAGAAGCTGGCCTCCGATCTGGCGCTCTGTGCGCGGCGCGATGCGCCCTTCATGGCGCACCACTACCTGTAGGGCGCTGGTGCGGCCTGGGCAGGGCTAAGCGTGGCGTGATCGACCGAACTGCGGCGTGTGTGACCGGCGATGCCGGCACCCTCGCCGCAGGACCTACGGCACTGGCTGGTTTGGGCGGTGGAGGCCCGGCATTGATCCACACGGGCGCCGGCGCTGGCCTCCTTGCCCGGGCGCAGCAGGTTCAGCCGGGAATCCTTGTGTCAGATCACCCAGCTGGCCTGCCCTGACCCGTGAGGAAAAACCTCAGGCGGCCCTCTCCGGCCCGTGCAGCAGCGCCTCGTACTCGGCGGGGACGCCGCAGAAGATGACCTCTTCCATGCCGACTTCCGTGTAGTGGATCCGCGCCGAGTTCTTGATCAGGTGATTGTAGAGCGGCGCCACGTAGAGTTCCGGGGCGCTGGGGGCCAGCCGCTCCTGCCGCAAAGCCTCGGTGAAGTCCTGCGCCCGGGCGAAATGGTACAGGCCCGTGCAGCACAGGTCCGAGATCCGCCGCTTCTCGGCCGTCTCAAGGGCCAGTGGCTCATCGCCCGGAGCCGGGCGCACATAGGACCAGTTGTCGCCCGTACCCCTGAAAACCTCCAGGTAACCGTCGGAGCTCGGCCACCACGCATCGCCAGGGAAGCGGAAGCCGGGGCGGAAGGTGTCGATGTTGAAGATCGTCAGGGGAACGTCCTCGGCCAGGCCGGCCTGCGCGATCCCCAGCTCAACCGTCTCCGCCTGCCCGGTGGTCGGCGCCGTCAGCATGACCACCTGCACGTCCCGGATTCCCAGAGCCTCGCACTCGCTCCGCAGGAACGCCTCGGTCTCCATCACCTCCCGTGCGATGAAGAGGAAGGGATGCGTCTCGAAATAGGCGGAGAAGCTGCTCACGGCGTGCGCGAAGACGCTGCGGCCGTGAAGAGGAAGCATGTATTTGGGCCGATCATAGCCGGCCCGGGCGAAGCGGCTGGACAGGCCGGCCATAGGGATGACGATCATCCGACGCTATCCTCCAGCATGCCGTACAGGCGCAGCGCGTTGGCGATGAAAGCTCTCTGGCGATCGGGCCGGTCGGCGTGCAGCGGCAGCATCGACAGGAACAGGCCGGTCATCACCGCCTGCACCTCCTGGGCGGAAGCCTTCGTCTGAGTCAGCACGACCTCGGAGAAGAGGCTTTGCAGCCAGGCCTGCTGCGGCGTCCGCTCGAAGTTGATCGATAGACGATAGCCGTCATTCGCGGATGTGGTGTAGCGGCCGGCGATGATGTGGTCGTAACGCCCGATGATCGAGTGCGCGAGCTTGGCGAGATCGTAGCGCTGGTCGCCGAGAAGGCTCGGCGTGCCCGTCTCGATGTAGCCGCGGGGGTCGATCACCTTGATGCGCCGCGACCGGGAATCGTAGAGGATGTTGCTGAAGCAGAAATCGCCGTGCATCACGACGAGGGAGCGGTCGGTGCTCCCCTCCAGCAGCGCGGCGAGCTTCTGGGCGATGCCGAGCAGGGACGGGAAGGGCCGGCCCGCGAAGCTGACCGGCTTATCGATATCGAACTGGGTGAGGCGGGCGTAGTCTTCCAGGCGGGAGACCGTCTTGTCGATCGCCAGCTTCCGGAGCAGGGGCTTGCTGCTCTCATCGGTTCCGTTGCGGGCACAGACGGTGAGGAACTCGGCGCAGGACTCCATGATCCGCGTCCAGACCGGGCGGTTCAGCGAACCGAAGACAAACAGCTCCGAGAGGGTGGGGATGTACTGGTATTCGGTTTCGTAGAAGGGCAGCCCCTCGCTCTCGCCGCTATCCAGCACCCGCGCGCCGTAGAGCTGCACGGCCGGCGGAACTTCCCGCAGCCAATGCGCTTCCGCGCGCATCTTCGCGCCGTCCTCGCTCATCTTCCGGGCCGTCCGGCCATCCAGCCGGAGCGTGTTGAAGGAGCGGGCGGTGGTGACCGCGCGGCGCGACCGGAAGTAGGTTTGCGCGTGGCCGAAATCGAACCAGTTCTGCGCCTGATGCGCCTGGATCGGTCTCTCGCCGGCATAGAGGTTGATGCCGCCCACGAAATCGCCGCGTGCCCGCGTGATCGAGCGGACCAGGTCCACGCTGCTGCTGAAAGCGAAGTAGCCTGCCGCCACCAGCCGCCCCGAGGCGCGCTCACTGCCCGCGGGGAGGGTTTCCAGCGCGCGGATGTTCCCCCCGACGACCTCGGCTTCGGCCCAGGAATACCCGTCGACATTATCCGCCAGCGCAATGAGGTCGGTCTCGTCGAGGGGAAGGTCGTTGATCAGCGTGTCGCCGTGCAGGATCCGGAGGGGTTGGTCCGGCCCGCCGACCGTGTTCACCGCGTAGACAACGGCCTCGCCGAGCTGAAGGTGCTCCGGGAGCGGCAGCACCGTCACGCCCAGCTCTTCGATCCGCCGGCGATCCTCGACCGTGATCTCGTAGCTCTCTGGGACGGTGAAGTAGATCGGCCTGCGGGCGCCGAGGCGCGCCAGATGGTACTCATAGAGCCGCGCCATGCCCACCGGCAGGAAGGCCGGAGGCAGCTTCCCGAACTCGGCCGCGAGCTCGCCGCCGACATAGGCGCCGGACATGATCAGCCAGATGCCGCCCGCTCCGCTCATGGCGCCGAGGTCCTTCCGATCAGGGCGTGGATATCCTGCAGGCTCATTCTCACGAACTCGTCGGGCCTGATGGCCCGGTCGTCCACGTAGAAGCCATCCGTTCCGCACCACGGCTTTCCGATATGGATCTCGTCGAACGGGATCTCATGCTTCTTCAGCCATTCGATGATGATCGGGAGCGTCACGGCGTTGATCTTGCCGACGGAGCCGTTGAAGGTCCGCATGTTGCGGGCCGACGCGATGATGATCTCGAAGCCCTGGGCCTTGTAGCGGCGGATCTGCTCGACGACCTCGAGGTTCGGTTGCTTGTCCGGATAGGGGACGCCGGGATCCTCGATAGTGATGGTGCCGTCCAGGTCGAGCACAAGACGCTGCATTCTCTCGTGGCTCCTAGGGGGAGGTTAAGCAGCTTGGATGGGTGCTCATCCCGGGCAGAGGCGCACCTCAGAGGAGGCGGGGCCCACCTCTGGGTTCTGCACCGCCGCTTCGCCGCGGCGCACAATCTACAATCAAACTTCCCCCAGTCGAAGGTCGATTGTGCGACAAACTCGCCTCAACCCCCGGCAGGCGCGCCGGACGCCATCACCTTGGCGGCGAAGCTCCGGTCGAGGCGGGCCCGTGCGGTTGTCGCTCCGGCGGGCACGGCCTGCCAGAGCCGGCTCATCGCTTCGATCGAGCGCGTCGCTGCCATGGTCTCGATGGTCGCGACGACAACGGCGGATTCGAAGGTGTCGAGGTCTTCGCGGCCCTGGATCTCGGCCGTGAGGATCTCGCCGAACTCCTGCAGCGAGGGCTGATCCGAGAGGAGCGACGTCGTCTTGGTGCCCTTGAACAGCCCGACGGCCACGCCCTGATCGATCAGGTGCCCGCCGATCAGATATTCGGCGAACTGGCCTGTCGCCCCCTCGAAGTAGCGCGCATCGCCGTGCCGGTTCAGGTTCGGATAGACCGAGGCATAGGAGGAGGACACCTGCCGGCTCATCATGGCGGAACGGTCGTGCAGCTTCGTGGTGGAACTGGGGACGAGGCAAACCGGTTCCGACGCTGCGTAGAGCAGGTCCTCACGCGCCAGTTCGCTGATGCCGTTGTCGCAGCGGAGGCGGATGACCACGTCGAACCGGCGCCCCTCCGCCTCCTCAAAGCGGCGCATCTGCTCATGAGCCTGATGGATCATGTAGAACATCTTCGCTTGGTTGAGCTTGTTCAACCAGTAGAGTCCCGTCCTGTGCTCATGGCGGCGGTTGAAATCCTCCTCGTCCTCGATCTCGACGTGAGGCGTGCCGAAATAGGCCTGCAGTTCCTCCCGCTCGTAGCTCCGGCGGCCGGTGAGCAGTGTGCTCAGCCCCGGGAAGCTCCGGGCGAAGAGAGCGCTGTCCATGTGCTCTCCGGCCAGGCGCGGCATGAGGCCGACCGGAAGACGCCGATCCACGGACAGTCTCTGGCCGAGTCCCGAGCCGGCATCGGCCCATGTGGAGACGAAGACCGTGACATCCTCTCCTGCCAGCGCCTTGCGCGTCTGCGGCCAGGCGTTCCGGAAGCCCCGCAACTGGCCGGACATGCAGATCGCGACGCGGGGGCGGCGGTCCCCTGCTGCCAGCGCGGGTGCGGGAAGGGCGGAAACGGAACCGATGGACACATCCCGCCGGACCGGCCGGGCGTGGGATTGCGCGATGAAGCGGCGCGCGAGTGAGGCAACCCCGGGATCCGCAAGCTTCGGCTCGAGCGCCGCTGCGGCCTCCTCCAGCCGGTCCAGCGCCATGCCGCCGGCCGACGCCATGTAGGTCGCCGATCGCAGCAGCATGTCCGCCTGCTGGGCGGATGCCTGGCTGAGATCATCGTAGAGGCGGCTCGCCTCGCGGTGGGCTCCGAGCTGGCTCAGGAAATCCGTCAGGATCATGATCTGGCCGGGATAGCCGGGATGGTGATCGCGCATCTGCCGAAGCGCCCATCGTTCGGTGAGCGTCATCCTGAGACGCCCTGCCGCAGTCCGTATCGCGATGAGATCCCTGGCACCCGGCTTCGGCTCCATCAGGGACCGCCGCAGCAAGGGGCGGATGGCGTCCGGATCCCCTTCCGCGACCAGCGCGTCGATCCTCCGCCTCAGCCGGCCGTCGCGCCCGGCCGGCTCGTGGGGCGCTTCGCTCGCGGCCCAGTTCCGGGCTTCGCGGGCCAGATGATTGCGCCGCTCCAGCTGCCTCGCCTTCCCGTCGAGAACGCGAAGGAAATGCTCGGCGAGTTCGAATTCCGCCATCTCGATCGATGCATCGAAGCCGATGTAGCCGATGAGCGGGACGTGCTTCGCCGGGTTCTCGGCCACGGCGCGTCGGGCCAAGGCCACCAGCTCCGGCACCCTGCCGTCCTGCCACCAGCGCCTTGCCAGGAGGCCTGTCGCCTCGGGATGCCACGGCGAGGTGTCGAAGGCCCGCTGCAGCATGGCGATGCCCAGCGTCCACTCGCCCTCATCATGCGCGATTGCTGCCCGGAGCATGAACGGCTCGGCTGCTTCGGGGTGGCGCGCCGAGAGCTCGTCGGCGAGGATCCGGGCATCCGAGGCCCGGCGTTGCCGCAACAGGGCGCCGCAAAGGTCCAGCATGTCAGGCCAGTGCGGGCGGGCGTTCCGGATCAGGGAGACGACACTGGGCTCGTCGAGGCGCAGAACGCTGCGATCGGCAGGGCTTTGCCCTTCTGCCGACTCAGAGGACCGCATCTCACCGCTCATATGTCCGGCTCCGCACCAGATGAGTTCACATCTTATCGGAGTGGCAGTTCCAGGAGCAAGGTGTAATATATCAATACTTTCCTAATAAAGGGGCTGGTGCGAGGCGCTATTGTGGCGCGAGGTGGGGCTGTTCCTTGAGGCTGCGGCCGCAAGCCTTCGCATGTCCTGCTGTGTCTTCCGGTGACTTGGCCCGTCGTCTTACTCAGCCCGGGCGTACGGACGCATCTATTGCCTGCTCCCTGCTCAGGTCGATGCCCAATGCTGCGGCAATCACTCTTTCAGGCAGTCGGCGCCTCATCCCTGCCGGATGATCGTGCGCGTCCCGGCCGTGGCGAGAATGCTGGGATGAAGCCTGGCGGTACCCAAGCTATGGCGCATCAACTATTGTCGGTCGGGATGTCGGTGAGCTTCACGACAGGCGGCTGGTAGGGTTCGATCGAGCGGTTGCCGCCTTTCCCGCCATGGCGAATCATGTCCACCACAGCTCTTGGATCGGAGAGTTTGGCCCCGCGGAAATCGGTAAACCGGTAGTCCCACCAACGAGTGTCCAGCAGATCCTCGATCAAATCGGCGTCGAAGCGGAATTTGATAAGACGCCCGGGGTTGCCGCCGATGATGGCATAAGGGGGTACATCCTTCGTGACGACGGAGTTGGCCGCGACCACTGCACCATCACCGATGGACACGCCGGGCATGATGGATGCGCCCATCCCAATCCAGACATCATTTCCGATGACCGGTAATGGCTTCTGCGGGTTCGGCTCGAGCCCGTCGAACCGGTCGCCCGTGTCGTCGATGTAGGATTTGATGATGCTGAAATCGGAATCGTACATGAAGGCGGACGTACTGAGTTTCTCGATGGGATGCCGCGGCTTCGGGACCGACAACCCGCCCGCGATCGACGTGTAGCGGCCGATCCGCATCCCGGGGATCAGCGGTGACCAGCTGTAAGAAAATGCTCCGATCGGACAGACAGCATAGCCGTTCAGGATGCCGCAATAGGGTTCCACACCTGCCTGACGGTCGAACGTCAACCGCTGTCCCGGCTTCAACCGGAATGTGGTCTGCCGATTCTCGAAGAAAACGCGATGATCGCGCAACCACTCGATCGACCGCTCAGTGAGTAGCACTGTCGGCAAGGCGATGCTTACTCCCTTAATGCGACGAGGGTGATAGCAGCTACTGGAGGTTGTCAAAAGTCACGGACAATGCACGGGTGCTTGATGGCGCAGGCCCTGCTGCCTTCCCCCTCTGCGAGACACTCGCCCCTTCTGGGGGGGGCTCTGTGCCACCGCGGCACGGACCGCAGCCGCCCCGCAGAGGATGCGGGCTTCACGGAGGCTGCGGATGCCACAGATGCATCCGCCGGTGATTGCAGCGGCCCTCCTGGCCGCAAGGGGCCGACAACCAGCCCCGCGCGTTCGCGCGTTCCGGAGGGAGACGCACAATCATACGATGTTGCGCCCGGATTCGAGGTGCCGCATTAAGCGATCAGAACTGCCGCCTCCGCCGTTCGGCGGTTTGGCTTGCGGTCTTCGCCAGAGGGTTCGGGTGACCATGTCGTCGTGACTGCGGTGTACCGGTGCTGGATGGGAACGAGCGAAGTTCAGAGAGCAATGGCCGCCAGTGAGGGGCCCCCCGCTTTTCCGGAACGACGCGTGGCAGTCACTCAATCGAAAGGGTCTCGGCGATGGAAGCATCCGCGCTGATCGTGGGTGCCGGCTTCGCCGGCGCTGTTTACGCGCGCACGCTGGCGGAGGCGGGCTGGACGGTCCGCGTCATCGACCGCCGGCCGCATATCGCCGGCAACGCCTATGACGAGGTGGACGAGAACGGGGTGCGGGTGCACCGTTACGGCCCCCACCTTTTCCACACGAATAACGATGCCGTGGTGGAGTGGATCCAGAGGTTCGGGACTTTCGTACCCTACGAGCATCGGGTGCGCGCCCTGCTGCCCGATGGGCGCCTGGTGCCGCTGCCCGTGAACGCAGACACGGTGGAAGCCGTGCTGGGCCGCCCCCTGCCGGACGAGGCGGCCATGCAGGCCGCCCTCGCGGAGGTCGCCCTGCCGATCGAGAACCCGCGGAACGCGGCCGAGCACCTGAACTCAAGGATCGGCACGGAGCTGACCGACCTCTTCTTCCGACCCTACACGAAGAAGATGTGGGGGCTGGACCTGGAGGAGATGGACGCCTCCGTGGTGAAGCGCATCCCGCTGCGAACAGACCGCGAGGACCGCTACTTCCCGGGCGACCGCCACCAGATCATGCCGCGCGACGGCTACACCGCGATCTTCCAGGCCATCTTCGACCACCCGAACATCAGGGTGGAAACGGGCGTATCCTACGAGAAGGGGATGGAGAACGACTACACGCACTGCTTCAACAGCATGGCGATCGACGAGTATTTCGACCGTTCCCTGGGCGAGCTGCCCTACCGCTCCATCCGCTTCCACGCGAGGACGGAGGAGGGCGCGCCGCCCGCCGGGATGAACTGGACGGTGACGAACTACACGGACACCGGCCCCCTCACGCGCGAGACGCACTGGGACCTGCTGCCGCACCACCGGGCGGCGGAGACCGGCCGCCGCACCGTGACGGTGGAGGAGCCCTGCGACTACCGCGACAACAATGAGGAGCGATACTACCCCGTGAAGACCTCTGACGGGCGGTACCAGGAGAAGTACAAGGAGTACGCCGCCCTGGCAGCCGGGCTGGAGCGCATGAGCTTCATCGGCCGTTGCGGCACCTACCAGTACCTGGACATGGACCAGGTCATCAATCAGTCGCTGATGGGCGTGCGCCGCTTCCTGGCGGAGCGTGGAGGATGAATCCGGCGGGGGCCATGGCCCGGGAAGCCCGCCGGATCCTGTGCGGCGGCGTGGGAACGTAACGCCCGATCCGGAGGGTGCCCCGCGTGACGTGTTCACGGGGTGGGGCATCATCTCCCGCCTCGTCCGGCCCGGTGCCCGGGCTTCCGCCCTTGTATCGGGTGCCCTCACTATCCAGACATAGCTGCACCAACGGCCCATTGCGTCAGGGCTGGCCCTCATCGCCCGGAGCACGCGCTTGCCGGACCTGAACCCCTTGTCCGCCGTGAACCGCTTTGGCCTCGGTGCCGGTCCTGGCGAGCTCGCCCGCGCGCGGCCGGATCCACGCGGCTATGTCGCCGCCCAACTCGCTTCCCCCGCTCCGCCCGTGGTGACGGAAAATGTGCCGGCGGACACCGCCGCCGGCCTCTTCCTGCTGACGGAGCGCCGGCGGATCCTCAACGAGCGCAACGAGTTCGTGAAGCGCGGCGAGGCCGATCCCGGCACCCCGTTCGTCCGCCCCGGCGACGTCATGGCGCGGGAGCTGGCCCTCCTCCTCTCCACGGCCGTGGATACGCGCGCGCCGTTGATCGAGCGGTTGGCCCTCCACTGGTCCGACCACTTCACCACCGCCGGGGGCTTTGTCGGCTTCATGACGGGCAGCATGGAGCGCGAGGCGATCCGGCCGCATATGCTCGGGCGCTTCCGGGACATGCTGGTGGCCGCCACCCTGCACCCGGCGATGCTCTTCTACCTGGACAACCGGAACTCCGTCGGCCCCGATTCACGCCTGGGCCGCAGTTCCCGCGGGCGGCGTGGCCTGAACGAGAACCTGGGACGCGAGGTGCTGGAACTCCACACCCTCGGCGTGGACGGCGGCTACACCCAGGACGACGTGCTCGCCCTCGCGAAGATCCTGACGGGCTGGAGCATCGACCTGGACGAGCCGCCGAAGCGCCCGGAGCGCGTGGGCTTCTTCCCGGAGCGGCACGAGCCCGGCCCGAAGACCCTTCTCGGCAAGACCTACGCGCAGGAGGGCCCGGACCAGGCGATCGCCGCCCTGACCGACTTGGCGCGTCACCCCTCCACGGCCCGGCACGTCACGCGCCGCCTCGTGCGGCACTTCGTGGGCGAGGGGCTGCCGGGACTGGAGGCGCGCATGGCCGAGGTTTTCCGGCGCACGGATGGCGACCTGGGTGCCGTCACCCGCGCCCTTGTCTCGGACGGGGAGGCCTGGGGACCGCCGCGGAAGGTGCGGCCGCCGATCGAGCTATTGCTCGCCTCCTCCCGCCTGCTCGGCGGCCTGCCGCGCCAGCCCGATCCCGGCCGCGCGCTGAAGGCCATGGGCCAGCCCTTTTGGGAAGCGCCGGCCCCGAAGGGCTGGCCGGCGGGGAACGAGGCCTGGGCTGCGCCGGACGCGATCAAGACCCGGCTGGACTGGGCCTCCGAGCTGGCCTCCCGCCTGCCGCCGGGCACTGATGCCCGGGGCCTGCTGGACACGGCCTTCGGCCCTTATGCCAGCGCGGAGACGCGCCGGACCATCGAGAGGGCGGCGGACGGTCGGCAGGCCATTGCGCTGCTTCTGCTCTCGCCGGAATTCCAGCGGCGATAGGCCGCCATTGGCGTCGGGCACGCCTCCAGCCTCGGGGCTGTCGGGAAGGGGCGTCAGACCGGCCGCGCCGGGCAGAGCTGCAACCCGGCCCGCAGGTTAGCCGCAACGGGCGCGCAGCGCGCCTCGTCCGGCACCAGTCCGAAGGCGGCAAGGTCCGCGGCGCTGTCGTTCTGGCGGGGATCGCGCAGGATCTGGACCGGGCGGCCGGAGTGGAGGAGCCGCCGCGTTTCCTCCCATTGGCGCGTTCCCGGCGGCACCTCCCCCAACCCGACGAAGACGAGGTCACGCCCGGTCAGGAAAGGCAGCACAAAGGCGGTCGGGCGGCTGGCCACTGCCACCACGGCGCCATCCGGGAGCGCCGGCGCGGTCACCTCGATGACCCTGGCGCCATACTGGCGCAGGCGGCCCCAATTCTGCTTCTCCGTCACCGCCACGACCAGAACGAGGAGGGCCACGAGGCCGGGCAGGAAGCGCCGCGCCCGGCTCCACCCGAAGGCGGACAGCGCCGCCAGGATCACGGCGCCGGTCAGTGCCTCCAGGGCCACGACATAGCGCAGGATGGAGAACTGGATTTCCCAGAGCGCGAAGGCCACCGCGACGAAGGTCACGAGGAGGATGGTCGCGGGTGGCAGGATGGGCGGGCGCCGCATCGCGCGGTTCCAGGCCGCCCTGAGGCCGAGCGCCACCACGGCGAGCCAGGCCAGGGCAAAGCGAGGGTCCGCGACGCTGGTCTCCGCGACGACGAAGCTCTGCCCGCGCAGCCAGAAGAAGGGATAGGCCAGGGCCTGGAGCGGGCCGCGCGGCAGGAAGCGCGTGTCCTCCAGCGAGACGGGCGCGGCCCAGGGGGAGGCAAACACCTGGTTCATGAAGGGGAACAGGGGATTGCCGTAGCGCTGGAAGACGGCCCATCCCCACCAGCCCCAGGATGCGGCAAAGGCCGCGCCCCAGCCGATGCAGAGGAGGAGAGCTCCCGTCAGCACCGGCCGCCAGCCCAGCCCCGCCGCCCGCGAGGCGACGACCGCCCCGATGAGGAGAGCGGGCGCGTAGAGCGCGGCCGTCAACTTGAGCCCGGCCGCCAGCCCCAGGCAGAGCCCGGCGGCCAGGGAGGCACGCCGCCATCCCGCATCCCCCCCGGCCCCCTCCAGCGCGCGCAGAGGCACAAGCAGCCCGGCAAGGACGAGGACGCCGATGGGAATGTCGCCGTAGGTGGTGCCGATCTCCGACAGGATGGTGCTGCCGGAGACGCCGATCAGCGCGGCGGTGGCGGCGGTGCGGCCCGGCCGCGCGAGGTCAGGAAGCCCGCGCGCCAGGCTGGCGCAGATCTCAAGCGTCAGGAAGGCCAGGAGCCCGTAGGGCAGGCCGGCCAGGAAGGCGACGAGCCGAGGTCGGTCCGGCAACCACGAGACGGCCAGCAGGTAGTAGGGCAGGTCCAGCAGCGGGTTGAAGGCGCTCTGGGGACCGGCCGGCATGATGTCCATGCCGAGCCGCCCTTCCAGCAGGGAGAAGGGAAGGTAGAGGTGGTAGTTCCGCAGGTCCCAGTTGTTGTCCTGGCCGCGCAGGACGGAGACGAAGCCGGCCGCGACCAGCAACAGGAGCAGCCGCACCGCGGAATGCCGCAGCGGGGCGAGCCAGGGATGGAGGGACATGCTCTCACGCCGGGTGGGAGCGAGGGGTTTTCCTGAGCCGCCCCTTCAGGTCAAGGCGCGTGCCCTTGTTCGGAAGATCCGGCGGAGATCCGATCGGATCTCCGCCGGAGCCTTTCCCTACTGGAAGATCCGGGCCGAGAGCGCCGTCTGGTAGATCAGCTGCAGCACGTCCCGCCCGATCTGGAAGGCCTTGGGATCCAGCCGCGGCAGGGCGATCAGCTCGTCGCCCGGGCGCGGGCCCACCTGCGGGTCCAGCACCAGCTCGCCGCTCGCGCGGCGGATCATGATGTTGGAGAGGCTGCCGCGCTGGGTGAAGCCGCCGGCCTGGCTCACGAAGTCCTCGACCTTCAGGTTGGGGCGCCACAGCACGGCCTGGGGCGCCGTCACCTCGCCGGCCACCATCACCACCTCGCTCCGCTCGGGGATGACGATCGTGTCGCCGTCCAGCAGCCGCGTGTCGGAGCAGCGGCCGGAGCCGTCAGAGACGACGAGGCGTCCCTCCGGCTGGATACGCCGCGCGCGGGAGATGTACTGGGAGACGAGCGCGGCCTCGGCGGTGCGGATCTCGGCCACGCCGGTGGTCACGGAAGTGGCGGTGAAGAGCTGCCGCTCCAACCGGTCCAGCGTCTCGTCGATGGTCCGCTTCTGCTGGGCCGCGACGCTCGGGCGCAGCAGGAAGACGGAGGCGGTGTCCGCCGCGGTCGGGTTCACGGCCACGTGGTCCAGCAGCTGGCACAAGCCGATGCCGCGGTCCGCGATGAGGACGGAGGGGCCGATGCGGCTGCCCTCGATGCTGACGCGGATGGTCTCAGGCGGGGCATCGGTGATGAAGCTCGCCACGTCCTGGTCCTGTAGCTGGATCCGGCGCAGCTCGGCCACGGTGGTGTAGCGGGACCAGGGCGCGCCGTTGCGGGTGCCGCGCACCACCACGTTCGTGGCCGCCGGCAGGGGCGCCGCGAGCTGGACCAGCTCCTCGCCCGACATGGCGCGGCCGGGCACCTCGAAGAGGTAGTTGTTGCGCACGGCGCCGTCCACGCTGACGAGTGCGCCCTGCTTGTTGACGACGATGGTGTCGCCTTCCTGGAACAGGAAGCGGGTCAGGCGCCCGGCCAGCAGGAAGGGGTAGAGGTCCACGGTCTGCACCGTGCGCCCGCCGCGCTGGATCTCGATGTTGCGGAAGGAGCCGCGGGCGGGATCGACGCCGCCGGCGCGCAGCAGGTAGTCCAGCACGCTCTCCATGCCGGTGCCGACCTGGCGGCCGGGGCTCTTCACGAAGCCCGTGACGAAGACGCCGATGCGGTTCACGTTCAGCAGCACGGCATAGACCTGTACCTGCTGCGTGTAGATGCGGCGCACCTCGGTCTCGACCACCCTCTGCAGGTCGCCCGCGCGGGTGCCGGCGACCTTGATCGGGCCAATGGAGGGCAGGAAGAGGTTGCCGTCCGCATCGACCTGGCCGATCGCCTCGGACTCGATCGCGCCCCAGACGCGGACGGAGACGCGGTCCCCGATGCCGATGACGTAGTTGGGGTTGGGCGTGTCGGCCGAGGCGGGGGCGCCGCGGGCGAAAAGGGCGGCGCCGAAGACGGCGGTGGCGGGCCCGGGGGCGCGCTGCGGCTCACCCAGCGGGCCGGCCACCACGGCACCACCCTCGGCCGCCGTCGTCGTGCCCTCGCGGGAGACGGCGCTGGTCTCCGGCAGCAGCGTGTTCGCCTGCACGGGCGCGGCCTGGGCCAGCATCGGCCCCAGGCGGCCGGGGACGGGCTGTTGCAGGAGCCCGTCCGCGGACTGCGCCACCGCGGCGCCGGGCAACAGGCCGAGCAGGGCCAGGGCAAGGACGCATCCGCGCGTGGCGCGGCGTTCAGGCTGCATGTTCACGGAATCCGGCGAAGACCAGGGAAGCGATGCCATAGACCACGCAGAGCACGGCGAAAATGCTGCCGACGGCGTAGGCGGCCTTGGGATAGAGGGCGGTTTCGGCGAGCTGCGGCTGGGTGATCCGCGCCAGGTAGAGCTGCTGGCGCGCCACGTCGATGCGGGCCGACTCAAGGCTGCCCACGGCGGAGGCGAGCTGCTTGTCGGCGAATTCCCGCTCCAGCATGAGCCGCTCGTAGCCCGCGAGCTGGGTCGGGGCGGCCTGGTTGCCGTGGGTCAGGCGCTGCCGCTCGTTAGCGATCTGGCCCTCCAGCGCGGAGATGCGGTTGAGGACCACCGCGACCTGGGGGTTGTCCGAGCGCATGAAGCCGCTCTTCTCCCGCAGCTCGGCGCGGGCCTGGGCCAGGGCGGCCTCCATCTGCGTCACCGTCGTCATGTTGGCGGTGGCCTCGCTGGCGGGGTCCAGGGCGCGCCCCTGCTGCCGGAAGTTGGTCACGGCCTCCAGGGCGGCGGCCACGCGGCGCTCCGCGATCTCCACCTCGCGCCGCGCATCCTCCAGCGTGTTGCCGCGCTGCCGCTCGCTCAGCCCGTTCACCAGGTTCTCGGAGGCGCGGAGCAGCCCCTCGGCGATGGTCTTGGAGTCCTCGGGCCTGAAGCTGCGGACATGCAGGGTGACGGTGCTGGATTCCGTGTCGAAATCCGCCGAGACCATCAGCTTGTAGTAGCGGGTCAGCAGCTCAACACTGGGATTGCTCACCCAGAGCCGCGCGAGCGGGTCCGCCTCCGGCCGGCGCCAGATCTCGTTGAGATCCACCGTTTTCCGCACCTCGCGGACCGCGTCCTCGGAGTTGATGTAGTCGCGCACCGCCATGGCCTCCTCCGCAGCCGGCTTGAAGCCGGCGCTGCCGAGGGCCACGCCCAGCGCGCTCATGGAGTTGGAGGAGGCGCCGGCAGGGCCGCGGACGAGGAAGCGGGCCTCGCTGACATACTGGCCGGCCGCGATGCCGTAGAAATAAAGGGCGGCGAGGGCGGTCGGCAGGACAACGGCCAGCAGGAAGCCGCGCCACTTGCGAAGCCGCCTCGCCAGGGCCGAGGGGCGCCGGGCGGGAACGGAGACGCCGGCCGTGGCCGGGGCCCCGGCCTCAAAGGCTTTGATAGACGGCGATACCTTCATCGATGTCCTCGTACAGCTCGAGTAGGCCGTTCCGGAGCACGACGGCGGTGCGGCAATATTGCCTGATGTGGTCGGCAAAATGCGAGACCATCAGGAGGGAGGCGTTGCCCAGCCGGTCTTCCAGCATCGTCTGGCAGCGCTGGACGAAGCGCTGGTCGCCGGCAGAGATGATCTCGTCCACCAGGTAGCAATCGAACTTCACGGCGAAGGACAGGCCCATCAGCAGGCGCCCCATCATGCCGGCGGAGTAGGTCTTCACCGGCTCGTAGAAATACTGCCCGATCTCTGAGAAGGATTGCACGAAATCCAGCGTCTCCCGCACGTCCTGGCCGTAGATGCGGGCGATGAAGCGGGCATTGTCCGCCCCCGAGAGGCTGGCCTGGAGGCCGAAGCCGGAGCCGAGCGGCCAGGAGACGGACATCTCCCGCCGCACGCGGCCACGGGTGGGCGACTCCACGCCGGAGATGACGCGCATGAGGGTGGACTTGCCCGCGCCGTTGCGGCCGAGGATGCCCACCGCGTCGCCGCGCTCCACCACGGCGTTGATGCCCTTGAGAATCTCCCGGCGCCCGCCGCGGACGGGGTAGGATTTCCAGACGTCTTCGAGGATCAGGGCCATGGGCGTCGCATTCCCGGCTCAGAAGATCTCAAGCTTGCGCCGGGCGGTCCGGAGCGAGAGCAGGCCGAGCAGGGTGGTGACGAGGATGCACCAGCCGACATAGCGAAGGTCGTAGTAGGAGGGGAAGGCATCCCCGAAGATGCCCGCGCGGATACCCTCGTGCAGGCTCACCTGCGGGTTCCACAGCAGCAGCTCGCGCAGGTTCGCGGGCAGCCAGTGGAGGGCGAAGAAGGCGCCGGAGAGAGGCATGGACAGGTAGGTGAGGGGATGCACCAGCCGCTCCGCCACCTCCCAGCGCGCCACCAGCGCGGCCACCATCATCGCCAGCCCGTTGCAGAGCAGGAACATCAGGAGGAGGCAGAAGAAGACGAGCCCGGGATTCGCCGGCCAGACCCCCGCGAGCCACACGCCGCCCGCCAGGATGATGACGATCACGCCGATGACGGAAGCGGCCTCCAGCAGGTTGCGGGCCAGCAGCACGTCCACCGGCGTGACCTGGCGGTGGAACAGGAGGGTCAGGTTGGAATGCAGCGCGCTGCCCGCCCGGTTGATGATGGCGCGGAACATGAAATAGGGCACGTAGCCCACAAGGCTGAAGAGGAACGGATCCACCCCGCCCGGCATGGACTGCCCGTGCGCCGAGTGCATCAGCCCGACCATGGTGCCGAGGAAGAGCGGCTCGAAGAACAGCCAGAGGAAGCCGACATTGTGGCGGCCGAAGCGCGTCTGCACCTCGCGCATGATGAGGGCGCCGATCACCCGGACCTGGGTGGCGAGACCCTCGACGATCCAATGGCCCCGCTCCCGCCGGGCGGGCGGCGTGGGAACGAAGCCGACGTCGCTCACGGCCGGTAGACCGCTCCGCCACGCAGCAGGGGGCGTGCCGCAACCCAGCCCTGGGCGGGATCGTTGCAGTAGGTGGCACCCGGCGCGCCGCCGGGGGCACTGGAGGAGCCGAACTGCAGCTCCCGGCACTCGCGGCCGGAGGCGGCGTTGTACACGCGGCCGAGTCGCGCATTGACGATGCCGCTGCCGCTCGAGACGGTCTCGGCCTGCCCGACCTGGGCCCGGGCGGCGAAGGCGGCCAGGGGATCGGCCGCGCGGACCGGTAGAACCACGCCCGTGGCGGGCGGGGGAGAGGTAGGGGCGGCGGCAAGGCCGGCAGGATTCCACCAGCTTCCCTGGCCCGGCTCCGCCGTGCAGGCGGCGAGGGGCGCCAGAACCAGGAGGAGCGCGGCGCGGCCTGCCACCCCGGGTCGTGAAAGGGGCGAGGCAGGCAAGGCGGGAACCCTGGGCGGCTGCGCGGCCGCTCCGCTGGGCATGGCGTGCGTCATAAGGGCAGTCTATCCTACGGCGGCGCAGCAGGCAAAACATCCCAGGATGGCCCAGGCCCAATCTGCCGAGCCATTGCCGCTCGCCCTGTCCCCTGATCTTCTCGCCCGGTGGCCGCATCTGCCGGCCTTCTGGCCCGAGCTCAGCCAGGTGCCGCCCGGCATGGCCGGCGCCCTGACGGTGGTGGAGGAAGGGGGCGCGCCGGCCGCCGGCCCCGTGCTGCGCTTCTCCCTCGCGCCCTTCGCGCCGCCCCGCTTCGCCGGGCGCGATGCGCCGCCCCTCCTGCTGTCGGACGGCGCTCCGCCCCTGGCCGATGGCGAGGCGGAGGCCCTGGCGGCACTGATCGTGCGCGCCCGGCTGGGCGGTGCGCCGGGCCTGCCGGATCCGGGAGGTGCCGCCTTCGGCCTGGGCGCGCGGGCGGCCGCGCTGGTGCTGGACCCCTGCGACCCCGCCAACGCCGCCGGGGCGCTGGCGGCGCTGGCGGCGGCGCGCTCCTCGGGCCTGCCCGTGCTGGTGGCGCGCGATCCCTTCGCCGGCCGGGCTGCCGCGCCCGTGCTGGCCACCTCAGCCGCGTTGCCGGGCGTGAGGAGCCTGCCGCAGCCCCTCTCCCCCTGGACGCTGCTGGACGCCGCGGCGCGGCTGCACGGCGCGGGGCCCTTAATGGCCGCGCTGGCCGAGGCCGCCGGGGTGCCGCATGACCGGCCGGGCGCGCATCTGCAGCCGCTTCTCGCCCGCCTGCGCGCCGCCGATCCCTTTCGCCGCCGCCCCTGGAGCCGGGCGGAAGGTCTGGCCCTGCTGGCGGACTGGGTGGCAGCGGAGCGGGCAAATCGCGGCGTCTCGGCCTGCATCGGGATCGCGCGCTGGAAGCGGCGGCAGGTGGCCGCGCTGCTGGCGCATGAGGGCGGCTCCCCGGCCTTCGAGCGCAGCCCCGCCCGCGCCGCCCGGCGCGCGGTGGCGGAGGGCGGGGCGGTGGTCGCCTGGGCGGCCTCCCTCTCCGATGCGGGGGCGGCCGCTATCCGGGGGGGCGGGGTGCCGGTGCAACTGCTGGAGGACGGGTTCATCCGCTCCCGCGGGCTGGGGGCGCGCTTCCTTCCCGGAGCGTCCTACAGTCTCGATGCGCGCGGGGCCTATTACGACCCGCGCCAGCCATCGTCCCTGGAGATGATCCTGAAGGAAGGGGCGTTCCCGCCCGATCTGCTGGCCCGCGCGGCGGCGCTCCGGAAGGCGGTCGTGGCGCGCGGCATCTCCAAGTACAACCTGCGGAGCGAGGCGGCGCTGCCGGACCTTCCGGAAGGGCGGCGCAAGGTGCTGGTGCCCGGGCAGGTAGCGGATGACGCCTCCGTGCGCCTCGGTGGCGGGGCCATCCGCTCCAACCTCGACCTGCTGCGGGCCGTGCGGGCGGCGGAGCCCGAGGCCTTCATCCTCTACAAGCCGCATCCCGACCTGGAGGCCGGCTTCCGCCGGGGGCGGCTGCGGGCGGCGGAACTGGCGGGGCTGGCGGACGCGGTGGTGGGCGGCGTGCCGCTTCCCGCCCTGCTGCCGGAGGTGGACGCGCTGCACACCATGACCTCCCTCTCAGGCTTCGAGGCGCTGCTGCGCGGCGTGCCCGTGACCTGCTGGGGGCAACCCTTCTATGCCGGCTGGGGGCTGACGGAGGACCGCGCGCCCCTGCCGCCAGGGCGCCGCGGCGTGGCCCGCGCGCTGGACGAGCTGGTAGCCGCCGCCCTCATCCTCTACCCGCGCTACCTGGACCCGGTGACGCTGCTGCCCTGCCCGCCGGAGGTGATGCTGGACAGGCTGGAGCAGCCGGAGGCCTGGCGGATCTCCCCCCTCACCATCCACCGCGGGATGGAAGGCTGGGTGCGCGGGCTGCTGGCCCGGATCGGGGGGCGGCGGTGAGGGGCGGGCTGGTCGTCTCCGGCGCACCGCGCGGGCTGCGGGCGGCGCGGGACCGGCCTCTCAGAGCAGGACGGGAGGCGGATCCACGACCGGCTTGTTGATCAGCCCGTTGTGCAGCCGCTGCGCCGCAGCCTCCACGGCCGCGTCCAAGCCCGGGCGCGCGTAGTACACGCCGCGCAGGTGCAGGCAGTGGGCGATGCCGCGCAGGAAGGCTTCCCGCAGCTCGGGTTCCGGGGGGCGCCCCTTCGTCCAGAAGCTGTCCATCGGGCCTTCGTGCACCAGGCCCGGGATCTTGTAGATGGCGTCGCCCAGGGCAAGCGTGGGCAGGTGGTCCAGGATGGCGCGCAGGCCGACGGTGCTGTTGATCGTCACCACGCCCTGCACGCTCTCGGTAATGGCGCCGAGATTGCCGCCACCGAGGTAGTGGACGCGATCGGAGACCTTCGCCCGCTCGGCGATGCGGCGCACGCGGCGGCGCCAGTTCTTCATCGCGGGGTCCAATGGGTGGACCTTGACGAGGAGCTGCGCGTCCGGCGGCGCGTGGGCGGCGAAAGAGCGCGTCACCTCGTCGATCGCGGTGTCGAGGTCGGGGTATGCGGAGTAGGCACGGACGGAGAAGTCCGTCTCCATCTGCATGGCCATGAGGAAGAGCGGCCCGCGCCCCTGCAGCCGCGCCATGATGCCGTTCGCCTCCCGGTTGGCGCGCCGCCGCGTCAGGATCCGGGAGAGGGTGCCGAGATAGACCTGGATGGGATGATAGATCTGGTGGCTGCGGTAGTGCCGGAAGAAGCCCGGCAGCAGCGAGACCAAGTGGTAGGTCACGTCCATCGTGGCCTGCTTGCGGAAGCTGTCCCGGTAGCGCTCCCCGATGTCGGGCGGGGGGAGTGTCTCGGCCAGGGCGATGATGGCGGCGGGGTCGCGCGGGAATTTGCTCTCGCGGTTCAGCCCGTCGTGCTCGAAGACGATCCAGTCCGGGCGGAGATAGCCGAAATCGGTGGCCACCACGGCGATGCCGCGCGCCCGGGCCGCGGCGATGGCCTCCCGGTGGTAGAAGCGCTGCTCGCCGAGGAGAAGGATGTCGGTGATGCCCCGCTCGTCCAGGAAGCGCGCGATGAAGGCCGGCCAGTCCTCCGGCCGGCCCCGGTAATCCATCACCTCGCCGCCGCGCCAGAAGAGCTTGTCGCCGAGGCAGAGGTTGATCCGGTGCACGCCGTGCCCCAGCGCGCGGAGTCGCGCGCCGAGCAGTGGGAAGAAGAGGCTGATCGGGCCCTGCAGGAACAGGAACTGCCGTCCCTTCCGGGTGTTCGTCGCGTCCTCGGGCACCTTTGCTCCATATGCAGGAGCGTCGGGGGGCGCAATGGCATGGGTGAGCGGGGCTGGGGTGCTGGCCGCCGCCGGCCGGGCGGCCCCGATGTGCCCCGCGGGTCTCAAGCCCGTGTTTGCAGGGCCGCGCGGATATCCGCCGCGTCCAGCAGCCGCACCCCGCGCCGGCGCGCGGCGCGCAGGGCCGCACGGTCCGGGAAGGGGCAGTAGGGCAGCGGCACCCCGGCCGGCGACTCCGCCGCCGCGCCGGCCGCGAGCGCGGCCAGCACCTCCCCGATGAGGGGCACCGCCGCCCGGTGCAGGTGCCGCGCGGCGGCCGAGGCGGTGATGCCCGGCGGCAGGGCGACGACGCGCTGCGCGAGGACCGGCCCGGCATCGATTCGCGGCACGAGGCGATGGACGGTGACGCCGTGGGCGGGCTCCGCCTCCATCCCCGCCCAGAAGGTCGGAATCGGGCCGCGGTGCCGGGGCAGGAGGGAGGGGTGGACGTTGATGCCGCCCATCGGCGCCACGGCGATGGTGGCGGCGGAGAGGATGCCGTCGAAGTGGAAGGTCAGGATCAGGTCCGGCCGGGCCGCGCGCAGCGCGGCGTGGAAGGCGGGGCCGTTGACGTCCTCCACCACGGCCACGGGAATGCCCCCCGCGCGCGCCAGGGCGGCGAGCGATCCCGCGCCCCGCGCCAGCGCCCCCGCCAGCCGGGGCAGGGCCATGTTCACCGCGAGATAGCCGAGCATCCCCGGCCCGGAGCGGCGGAAGTGCCGCCAGGCCTGGCCCAGCAGGCCCCCGGCCGAGCGGCGATACGGGTTGGAGAGGCCGAGCAGGACCACCTGCCCGCCATGGAGGCCCAGGAACTCCGAGACCGCCTCGCTGCTCGCGGCGCTGCCGAGGGTGAGGAGGGCGACGCGGAGCGGTGTCAGCCCGCCACCTCGGCCGGCGCGATGCCCGCCGCGGTCTCCGCCACGATGTCCAGGGTCCGGTCCACCTGCGCCTCGGTATGGCCGGCGGTGAGGAAGAAGCGGAGCCGCGCGGCGCGCTCCGGCACGGCGGGGAAGGTGATGGGCTGCACGTTCACGCCGCGCGCGAAGAGCTCCGCCGAGAGGCGCCCGGCGCGGACGGAGGAGCCGGTCATCAGCGGCACGATGGCGTGCCCGCCGGAGGCGCCGGCATCCAGCCCGCGCGCCCGCAGCCCGTCCCGGAACCGGGCGGCGTTGGCGTTCAGCTTTGCTACCCGCCAGGGCTCCTCGTGCAGGATCTGGAGCGACTGGAGGGCGGAGGCCGCGAGCACGGGGGCGAGGCCGACGGAGTAGACGAAGCCCGGCGCCGTGTGGCGCAGCCAGTTGATGAGCTGGCGCTTGGCCGCGATGTAGCCGCCGCAGGAGCAGAGCGTCTTGGAGAGCGTGCCCATCCAGATGTCCACGCCCGCTGGGTCCACGCCCTGCAGCTCCGCAATGCCGTGGCCGGTCGCGCCGAGCACGCCCATCGAATGGGCCTCGTCCACCATCAGCCAGGCGTCGTGGCGGCGGGCGATCTCGATGAAGCGAGCGAGATCCGGCACGTCGCCGTCCATGGAGTAGTGGCCCTCGATGAGGATGAGGGCCCGGCCGGCGCCGCGGCGCGCGGCGGCCAGCTCCCGCTCGGCCGCGGCGGGATCGTTGTGGGCGAAGGGGATGCGGCGGGCGCCGGAGAGGCGTGCGCCCTCCACGCAGGAGTTGTGGATCATCGCGTCGTGCAGGATCACGTCGCGCGGGCCCATCAGGTGCCCGATCACCGTCACGTTGGTGGCGTGGCCGGAGACAAGGCAGATCGCGTCCTCCGCGCCGTAATGCGTGGCCAGCGCGGCCTCCAGCTCCGCGTGCAGCGGCCTCTCGCCGGAGACGACGCGGGAGGCGGAGGCGGAGATGCCGTGGCGCTCGATCGCGGCGTGGGCGGCGGCCTTCACGCGCGGGTCGTTGTTGAGGTCCAGGTAGTTGTAGGACGAGAAGTTCAGGTACTCGTCATTTCCGATGACCGTGGTGGCGCCGGCCACGCCCTGGTGCGGGCGGAAGAAGGGGTTGGGGAGGTCGAGCGCCTCCATCGCCGTCTTCAGCAGCTCGAAGTCGCGCAGCGCCGGCACGTCCCCGAAGGACCGCCCGTCGCCGGCGCCGCTCTCCTCCTGCCGCGCACGGCGCTTGGAAAGGCGCTGCAGCAGCGCCAGGCGCGCGGTGGCGGAAAGGCCGAGGCCCTGGTTCAAGCGCGTATCTCCATGACGGGCAGTCCCGGCCGGGCCAATTTAGGTGGCGCCCGCCTTGTCCGGTAGGGTCGCCGCATCGGCCGGCGTGGGCTCCGGCGTCAGCGTGTCGGGGCCGGGCCCGGCCGAGCCCGGCTCGAAGTGGCCGAGGAGGGAGTCCAGCTGGGCCTCCCGCGCCCCGCCGGACAGGCCCTCCACCATGCGCGCGGCCAGGCCCGCCACGGTGAGGTCCTCCGTCACGGCGGAAAGGGGCACGGCCATGCCGAGCCGCGCCTCCAGCGCCCCGCGCAGCTCCAACCCGCCAAGGCTGTCTAGGCCGAGGCGCGCCACGGGCACGTCGGCGCCGATGCTCTCGGGCGGCAGGCGCAGGATCCGGCCCAGCTCCTCCGCGCCGATGCGGGTCAGCAGGGCCTGGGCCTCCGCCGGGGGCAGCGCCATGAGGTGGACGCGCATGTCGGCGATGTCGGCGTCCGTCTCCTCCGCCCGGCCGCGCAGGGCGGCGAAGGCGGGCTCGCGCAGCACCGGCAGGGCCGCGCCCGCGCGCTTCCAGGCCACGCGGGCGAGGGAGACGACGGGGTGGCCCGCGGCGATGAGGCCGGGCAGGGTGTCCAGCGCCTCGCGCGCCGCCATCGGCTCCACGCCCAGGCGGCGGGCGAGGGTGCGGGCCGTCTCGGCCTCCCGCGCCAGGATGCCGGCATCGGCGATGGGGCCCCAGCCGACGGCGAGCGCTGGGCGGCCCCGCGCGCGGCGGCGGCGGGCCAGGGCCTCCAGCGCCGCGTTGGCGGCCACGTAGTTCGCCTGGCCGGGATTGCCGAAGGCCGTGGTGGCCGAGGAGAAAAGGAGGAAGAGGTCCAGCGGGTCCTCGGCCGTCAGCCGGTCCAGGTTCTCCGCCGCCACGAGCTTTGGGGCGAGGAGGGCGGCGAAGCGGGCGGCATCCATGGAGCCGGCCGCGCCGTCGTCGAAGACGGTCGCGGCGTGGACCACGCCGGTGAGGGGGCCTTCCTCCCTCAGCTCCGTCAGCAGGGCGGCGAGGGCGGGGCGGCTGGAGACGTCCACCGCGTGCAGGCTGGCCCGCGCGCCGAGGGCGGCCAGCGCCGTCACGGCCTCCCCCGCGCCCGGCGTGGCCGGGCCGCGGCGGGAGACGAGGGCGAGGCGCTGCGCCCCGTGGGCCGCCAGCCACTTGGCGCATTCCAGCCCGAAGCCTGAGGTACCGCCCGTGACGAGGATCGTGCCGCCGCGCCGGGGCGACCAGGCGGCGGGGCGCGGCCCCTCCTCGCGCGGGGGCAGCACGATGATCTTGCCGATATGGCCGCTGGCCTGGAGGAGCCGGAAGGCGCCCTCCGCGTCCTCCGCCGCGCGGCGGGCATAGGGCAGGGGCCGGAAATCGCCGGAGGCGAGGCGGCCGCGGATGGATTCCAGCAGTCGCGCCGCCTCGGCGGGCCGGGCCTTGGGCAGCTGGTCCACGTCCACGCCGAAATAGGTGACGTTGCGGCGGAAGGGGCGCACGGCGATGCGCCGGTCCTCCGCATAGTCGCGCTTGCCGAGCTCGATGAAGCGGCCGAAGGGCTTCACCAGGGCGATGGAGCGCTCCATCGCCTCCCCCGCGAGCGAGTTCAGGACCACGTCCACGCCGTCCGGCCAGTGGCGGCGAAGTGCGTCGTCGAAGCCGCTGGCGCGGCTGTCCAGCACGAGGTCGGCGCCGGCCGCGCGCAGGAAGGCGCGCTTGGCCTCCGTGCCTGCCGTCATCGCCACCTGGGCGCCGGAGGCCTGGGCCACCTGCAGGGCGGCGAGCCCCACCGCGCCGGCACCGCCATGGATCAGTACGCGCTCACCGGGCGCGATCCCCGCGCAGGTCTCCAGCGCGTAGACGGCGGTGAGGAAGGCGACGGGGATGGTGGCGGCGGCGGTGGAGGTCAGCCCCTCCGGGATCGGGGCCAGCGCCTCGGCGCGGGTGAGGACCTGGCCAGCCAGGGCCCGCGGGGCGAAGCCGAACACGCGGGTGCCGGAATGGAAGGGCACGCCGGGCCCGGCCTCCATCACCACGCCCGCGCACTCCATGCCGAGGCCGGCGCCGGCGAAGCCGTCCTTCAGCGTCTCCTCCGGCAGCAGGCCCTGGGCCCACATCAGGTCGCGGAAGTTCAGCCCGGCGGCTTCCACGCGCACCCGCACCTCGCCGGGGCCGGGGGCGGGCAGGGGCTCCATCGGCTCCCAGGCGAGGGAGGCGAGGGCGCCGGGCTGGCGCACCGCCAGCCTTGCCGCCGGGCCGGGCTGGGGCGGGCGGCAGGCCTGGCCATGGAGAGATCCGTGCACCAAGCCCTCCTGAGCGATGCGCGGCACGCGGCGGCTGGAGAGGCCGAGCAGGATCTCCGGCTCCGCATTCGGCGACAGCAGCTCCGGCAGGAGGCGGTGGGCGGCGGCGGCGGGGGCCAGGGCGGCGTCCACCAGGATGCGCCGGGGCGCCAGTTCCGGCATCTCGTTGGCCAGGACCCGGCCGAGGGCGCGCACGGCCTCGGCCGCCGCGGCGGTCCCGTTGCCCTGGGCGACGAGGGTGAAGCCCGCGCTGGCGCCCGAGGCGACGGCCGCCAGCTTCACGATGCCGGCGAGGCTGGTAGCGAGAGGCGCCGCCTCGGCCGGGCCGGCCGGGTTGGTGACGGCGACCACCGACGCGCCCCGCAGCGCGCGGGGCGGCAGGGCGGAGGCGTCCTCCAGCCGGTGGCTTTCCACCACGGCGCCCGCCTTGGAGAGGGCGGCGGCCAGCGCCTCGCCCAGCGGCGCGGCGCCCGCATCGGGAAGGAGGATGAGGCGCTGCCCCGACCGGGCAGCCGGGATGACGGGGGCCGGGGCGGGGCGCTGGGCCGCGATGAGGAGGGCGGGCCATGGCGAGGACCGGAGCGGCTCCGCCCGCGGCGCGGACCATCCCTCCGCGGCCAGGATGTCGCGCCATGCGGCGGCGTTCGGCAGGGCGGGGAGGGACCAGCTGTGCGGAGCCTGGCCGCGCACGAAGTCCACCACGCGGCCAGGCACCGGCTCCACCATCAGGAGGGTGCCGCCCTCGGCCAGGGCGGCGGCGAGGCCGGGCAGGACGCCGGTGCCGGCCTCCCCGCTGAGGCCGGGGTGCAGGCCGACGACGAGGTCGGCGACGACGGGCGGCGGGGCGCCGGTGGCGGGGTTCCAGTCCACCGTCACCACTTCCGCCATGGACTGGGCGGGCGGGGCGGGGCGGGTCTCGCCCGCCAGCAGGTGCAGGACGCGGCGGCCGGAGCGGACGAGGCCCGCCGAGAGGTGGCGGGTGAGGGCGGCGGGGCCCAGATCGAGCACGCGCAGCGGCCGGTCGGCCGGCCAGGCCGCGGCGATCGCGGCGGCGGCATCGGCCACCACCTGGGCCAGCCGGTCGAAGGCGCCCGATTCCTCGGGCAGCCGGGAGCGGACGGCATCCTGCGGCAGGTGGCCCGCCAGGGCATCGGGCAGCCGCTCCGCTGCCTGCGCGATCATGGCCAGGTCCTGGGCCAGGGCGGGCCGCTCGATGAGGATGGAGCGCCAGATGTCCTCGGGCGCCGGCAGGTCCCCGGTGGGCAGCAGGCGCCAGCCCCCGCCCTCGGCGGCCGCGAGGCCGTCCTCCTCCAGCGCGCGCAGCATCGAGACGGCATAGGGGGTGGAAGGCTGGATCACGCCGTCCCCACCGGCCGCGAAGGCGCGGGCGGTGGCGGAGGCGACATAGCCCTCCAGCAGCAGCGCGTACTCGGAAAGGTCGAGGGATTCGTCGCGCGTGCCGGCGGCCACCAGGGCGAGGTCCAGCGCGCGGCCCTGGTCGGGGGCGGGCAGGAAGGGGTCGAGGGCGGGCTGATCCTCCAGCCGGAAGGCGGAGGCCTCCGCGGCCTCGGCCCGGCCCAGCCGGGCGCGCTGGAACCAGACCCCTTCCGCCACCGCCACGGCACGGCCGGCCGTGTCGCCGAGAACCAGCCGGGCCTCCGCCGCGCGGCTGCCTGCATGGGTGAGGGCGAGGGCGGCGCGGGTGGCCGGGGCGGCGCCCCGGCGCAGCACCAGCCGCTCGAAGCGGACCGGGACCAGCGCGTCACCGGGGACTTCGCCCAGGCGCTCCATGCCGTGGCCGTCCCTGGCGCGGTCCATGGCGCCGCGGTCGGTCAGCAGGCCGATCAGGCCCTGCATCGCGCCGTCCAGCCGCACGGGGTGGAGGAGGAAGTCGTCATCCTCCGGAGCCTCGGCCGGCAGGTCCAGCGCGACCTCCGCCGCACCGCCCCTGGGATCGAGGAGGACATGCTGGACCGGGCGGAAGGCCGGGCCGTAGTCCAGGCCGCAGCGGGCGGCCACGGCGTGCAGCGCGGGCTCGGCGACCTGTCGGCCGCCCTCCGGCGCGTGGGGGAGCTCCGGCAAGGCCTCCGCCGTCGCCGGGCGCAGCAGGCCGCGGGCGTGCAGGGACCAGGCCTCGCCGCTCATCCGGCGGCGGGATTCCAGGCGGAAGGTGCCGTCATCGGCCAGGCGGAAGCGGACTTCCTGGCTGCCGCCCTCCCGGTCCCCGGGCGGCACGGGCAGGGGGCGCAGGATCTGGAAGGCCGAAAGCTCCAGCGCCTCCGCCTCCGGGAAGCGGCGGGCGGCGGCGGCGAGCGCCATCTCCGCCATTCCGGCGGCGGGCATCACCGCCTCCTCGCCCAGCCGGTGGTCGGCCAGCCAGGGCAGCAGCGCGGCGTCCACCTGGCGGGTCCAGTGGGCAAAGCCCTCCGCCGGGTCGGAATCCCGACGGAAGCCGAGCAGCGGGTGGTCCAGCACGGGGTCGTGCAGCCGATGGGATTCCGGGGTGGCCGGGAACCAGTGGCGCCGGCGGACATAGGGGGTGGGCGGCAGGCCGCGCCGCCGCGCCGGGCCCGCATAGGCGGCCGCCCCGCGCGGATCGGCGCCCATGGCCGCGGCGCGATCAGCGATGCCGGGAATGGGATTGCCCGGCGCGTCGCGCTTGGAGAGGCTGGCGAGGATCGGCGCCTCCGCCTTCGCGGCGCGCAGCGCCTCCCGCAGGTAGGATTGCAGGATGGGGTGGGCGCCGATCTCGATCACTGGCCGCGCACCGCGCCGCCCGGCCTCGGCCGCCGCATCGGCGAAGCGCACGGGGGCGCGCAGGTTGCGCCACCAGTAGCCGGCGTCCGCCGGCTCCTCCAGCAGGGCGCCGGTGACGGTGGAGAGGAAGGGCAGGCGCGGGGCGGCGGGGCGCAGCCCGGCCAGGGATTCGCGCAGCACCCCCTCCACCTCGTCCATGGCGGCGGAGTGGAAGGCGTAGTCCAGGTCCAGCGGGATGACCGTGTGCCGGTCCCGCTTCGCGGCGGCGACGAGGCGGGCGATGGCCTCCGCGGGGCCGGCGACGGTGAGGGCGCGGGGCGCGTTGCGGGCGGCGATCTCCAGCCCCGGCCCGCATTCGGCGAGGAGGGGCAGCGCCTCCTCCTCGGAGGTGTTGAGGGCGGCCATGCGGCCCTTGCCCCGCGTGCGCGCCTGGGCGGCGGAGCGGGCGACGATGAGGCGGGCGGCCGCGGGCATGTCCAGGATGCCGGCCGCGAGCGCCGCGGCCACCTCGCCCACGGAGTGGCCGAGCACGAGGGAGGGGACGATGCCCTCCTCCGCCAGGGCGGCGACGAGCCCGTGCTGCACGGCGAAGAGGGCGGGCTGGGCGACATCGGTGGCGGCCAGGGCCTCGGCGGTCAGGCCATCGGCCAGGGCGGCGGCGACGGACCAGCCCAGGTGCGGGGCCAGCTCGGCATCCGCCGCCTCCACCGCCTGCCGGAAGGGGCGGGAATGGGCCATCGCCTCCCGCGCCATGCCCGGGAACTGGGATCCGTTGCCGGAGAAGGCGAAGGCGGGGCCGGGGCCCGGTGCCGCCGGCGCGGTGCCTTGGATCCCGGCGGGCTCGCCCTCCGCGAAGGAATCGAGCCCATCGGCGAGGGCGGCGGCGTCGCCGCGCAGCACCAGGCGGTGGGGATGCAGGTCGCGGTGGCGGGCCAGGCCGCGCAGCAGCGCGGGGGCGGCCTCCGGCGCGGCGCGCAGGGCGGCGGACCAGGCGCGGGCGGCGACCGGCAGTGCCTCGGAGGAGCGGGCGGAGAGAATGAGGGGCGGGAGGGAGGCTCCCTCTGGCGCCGCCGGCGCGCCGGGCCGGGCGCGGGCGGCCCGCTTCGCCTCGGGCGGCGCGGCGAGCATGAGGGAGGCATTGGTGCCGCCGAAGCCGAAGGAGTTCACCCCGATCACGGGCGCGCGGCCCGGCAGCGGCTCCGGCGCCACCGGCACGCGGATGTTGAGGGTGGCGAAGTCGATCTTCGGGTTCGGGTCCCCGAAGTGCAGGTTCGGCGGGATCACCCGCCTCTCCAGCATCAGCAGGGCCTTGATGAGCCCGGCCATGCCGGAGGCGGTCTCCAGGTGGCCGATGTTGGACTTCACCGAGCCGACGGGCAGCGGGGCCTCTCGTCCGCCCGCCGCCAGCACGCCCCCGATGGCGCTGGCCTCCACCGGGTCGCCCGCCTGGGTGCCGGTGCCGTGCGCCTCGAAGTAGCTCACCTCGGCCGGGGAGAGGCCGGCCTCGTCCAGGACGCGGCGGATCAGGGCGGCCTGGGCCTGCGGGTCGGGCAGGGAGAGGCCGATGGAGCGGCCCACCGCGTTCACCCCGGCGGCGAGGATGACGCCGCGGATCTCGTCCCCGTCCGCCAGCGCGGCCGGGAGGGGCTTGAGCACGACCATGCCCGCGCCCTCGCCGCGCACGTAGCCGTCCGCCATCGCGGAGAAAACGTGGCAGCGCCCGCTGGGTGAGAGCATGGAGGCACGGGAGAAGCCGGTGAAGGCGTAGGGCGAGAGGAGGAGCTGCACGCCGCCCACCAGCGCCGCCTCCACCCGCCCGGCGCGCAGCGCGTCCACGGCGTGGGCGAGGGCGACGAGGGAGGAGGAGCAGGCGGTGTCGATCGTCTGCGCCCCGCCGCGCAGGTCGAAGACGTTGGTGATCCGGTTCCCCAGGATGGAGAGGGTGTTGCCGGTCATGAAGTAGCGGTCGGCGCCCGAGGGGTCCGACAGGCGCAGCTCGGCGTAGTCGGTGGAGGAGCCGCCGACGAAGACCCCGATCTCCCGCCCGGCGACGGAGGCGGCGGGCCAGCCCGCATCCTCCAGCGCCTCGGACGCCACCTCCAGCAGCAGGCGCTGCTGCGGGTCCGCCTCCGCCACCTCCCGCGGGGAGAGGCCGAAATGCGCGGGATCGAAGCCGGAGATGTCGCCGAGATGGCCGGCGGCGAAGGTGTAGGACCGGCCGGGCTCGCTGCGGTTGGGGTGGTAGAACCACTCCTGGCTGAAGCGGCCCGCGGGCAGGGTGGAGACGGCATCCCGCCCCTCGGCGAGGAGGGACCAGAAGGAGTCCAGGTTCGGGCCGCCGGGAAAGCGGCAGGCGGCGCCGACCACCGCGATCGGCTCCCCACCCGCGGGCCGCCTGGCGCCCCTGCTGCTTTCCAGGGGGCGGGGCGGTTGCTTGCGGTTCACGTCGGGCCCGTGGTGCGGGAGTGGTTGAGAGCGGCCCGGGGGCGCACCGCGCGCGGGCGCAGCCAGGCCGGCAGGGTGGCCCGGAGGAAGTGGGCGCGCTTCGAGCGGCGGGTCAGGTGCGCCAGCACCTCGTCCACCCGGGCGAAGTGCTCGTCCCAGCGCGGCGCGCGCCAGCCGGAGAGGCGGGAGAGCTGGTCCGCGCGGGCCGGGCTGTCCGGGCGCATGTAGTCGAGTATCGCGGCCCGCCAGGAGACGCCGTCCAGCGGGTCCAGGTAGTCCGGCACCTCGCCGCCGACCTCGCGCAGGGCGGGCAGGTCGGAGCAGATGGCGGGAACGCCCAGCGCCAGCGCCTCGGCCAGCGGCAGGCCGTAGCCTTCCGCGAAGGACGGGAAGAGGAGGGCGCGGGCGCCGCGCAGGATCTCCCACACCTCGCGGTCCGGCACCTGGCCGACCTCGCGCACCGTGCCGCGGAGCGCGTCGCAGCGCTCCAGGATGTCCACCACGTTCTCGTTCTCCCAGCCGCGGCGGCCGACGACGAGGAGGTGGGGCGTGCGCTGGCCCATGCGCCGGGCCAGGTCTCGCCAGAGGTGGAGAAGCAGGAGGTGGTTCTTGCGCGGCTCGATGGTGCCGAGCACGACGAAGTAGGGCTCCGCCGGCAGGGCGGGGGCCGGGGCCGGGGGCGGCTCGATCCCCAGGGGGGCCACCATGACGGGCGGCGGGATCTCCCGCACCCGCAGGTGGGGGCGCAGCGCCGCCTCCGTGTCGGCGGAGTTGACGATGATGGCGTCCGCCAGCGCCGCGGTGGTGGCGATGCGCCGGAGGTGCCGCTCCGCCTGGCCGGGGCGGGCGTATTCCGGGTGGGTCGCGGGGATCAGGTCGTGGATCAGAGGGACGAAGGCGCAGCCCGCGTCGCGCATCAGCTGGATCGGCCGGTCCCGCTCCAGGGCGCGGTGGGAGACGAGGAGGAAGACCTTCGGATCCGGCTGCCGGAGGCGCCGGACCAGCTCCCGCTGGCCGAGCCCGGCCATGACGCGCCAGCGGAGGCTGGCGGAGAGCCGGCGGGCACGGGTGGCCGCTCCGCCGCCCGGATCATTGTGCCCCCAGGCGCGCGCGAGGATGGCCACGTAGCCGACCACGGCGCGCCAGGGCAGGGCCACGTAATCGCCCGCCAGGGCCTGGGCGACGAAGGTGCAGCTCCCCTCCGGCATGGCCGCCCAGCGGCGGGCATAGGCCATTTCGACCCGGTCGATCCCGGATGGAGCGACCTTCCCGCTGCAGGCGAGCAGGCGGGAGATGTCGAGCACGATATGATGCGCCGCATGCGGCGGCCGATCCGCCGGTCGGACCTCGGGCATTGAGATTTCCTGACCGTACGGCACCCGCATGTCCTGTCCGAGGGCGTTATGCACTTACTACAACTTTTACGCGAGAAGCCACAGCCCCTGTCGGCTGACGCTGCCGAAGCACCGCAGAGGAAGGTTCGCGACGAGGTCTTAGACTTCATCAAGGCGGATTTCAGGCAGCGGCGTATGATCCTTTACCGGGGGCAGTTCAACTCTTTGTGAGTAATCTCGTTATTTTGCCGTTTTGTTTTTGCTTCCCATCGTTCGAGCCGCCGCTCGAGGGTGCCTCGGGCCAGCCCTGGCGGCGCGCGACGTCACGGGCCATCCTAGTTCCCGCCCATGAGGAAAGCACGAATGGCGGACGCGGCAGAACGGCGAATCCTCATCACCGGGGCATCCAGCGGGATCGGTGCGGCGACGGCGCGGGCCATGGCGGGGCCGGGCACGGCGATCGCGGTGCATTGCCGGGGCAACCGGGCCGGGGCCGAGGCCGTGGCGGCCGATCTGCGCGCCGGCGGGGCGAGGGCCCTGGTGCTGATGGGCGACCTGACGGAGCCGGAGACGCCCGCGCGGCTGGTGGCGGAGGCCGTGGTGGCTTTCGGCGGGCTGGAGGTGGTGGTGGCCAATGCGGGCTTCGCCGACCGCACCCAGATGGGCGCGATGACGGATGAGGGCTTCGCCCGCAGCGCCGACACCATCCTCTGGGGTTTCATGCGGCTGGCGCGGGCGGCGGGCCCGCACCTGCTGCGCGCCGGAGAGGCGGGGGGCGGGGCGCGGATGGTCGCCGTCTCCTCCTTCGTGGCGCACCTGTTCCGCACGGACGCCGCGACCTTCCCCGCCAGCGCGGCGGCGAAGGCGGGCGTGGAAGCCCTGGTGCGGTCGCTAGCGATCGAGTGGGCGCCGCATGTCACGGTGAACACCGTGGTGCCGGGCTTCACCCAAAAGGACCCGGGAACCCATGTGGCGCTGGAGGCGCCGGCCTGGGAGGCGATCCTGGCCCGGATCCCGCTGCGGCGCCTGGGCCAGCCGGCGGACGTGGCGGCGGCGGTGGCCTTCCTGGCCGGGCCGGGCGGCGCCTACATCACCGGGCAGGCACTGCACGTCAGCGGCGGCGTGGTGATCTAGGTCAGGCCTCCAGGGGCAGGCCGACGTAGTTCTCGGCCAGGGCCGCCTGGGCATTGCGGGAGCCGGCTAGGAAGTCCAGGTCGGCCATGCGGATGCGCTGCTCGAAAGGACTCTCGGCCGCGTCCACGTGCAGCATGGTGGTCATCATCCAGCTGAAGCGCTCAGCCTTCCAGACCCGGCGCAGGGCGGTGGCGGGGTAGGAGTCCAGGCCGGACTCGTCGTTGCGGCGGATCGCGGCTTCCAACGCGCGGGAGAGGACGAGGACATCGGCCACTGCCAGGTTGAGGCCCTTGGCGCCGGTGGGCGGGACGATGTGGGCGGCATCGCCGGCCAGGAAGAGACGGCCGTGGCGCATCGTCTCGCAGACGAAGCTGCGGAGGGGGATGATGCCCTTCTGGAAGATCTGTCCCTCCGCCAGCCTCCAGCTGCCGGCCGTCTCGAGGCGGCGGTGGAGCGCGGCCCAGATGCGCTCGTCCGGCCAGTTGGCGATGTCGTCGCGCGGGTCGCACTGGATGTAGAGGCGCTGGATTTCCGGCGTGCGGGTGGTGAGGAGCGCGAAGCCCTCCTCGTGCCGGGCGTAGATCAGCTCGTGCCAGGAGAGGGGGGCATGGGCGAGGACGCCGAGCCAGCCGAAGGGGTAGGTGCGGTCGTACTCCCGGCGGTCCGCAGCGGGGATGGCGCGGCGGCCGGGGCCATGAAAGCCGTCGGCGCCGACGACGTAGTCGCAGGCCAACTCGTCCGGCGTGCCGTCCGGGTGGCGGAAGGTGATCCGTGGCCGGTCCGTGTCGATGTCCTGGAACGCGGTCTCGGAGACGCCGAAATGGATGGTGCCGCCATCGGCCAGGCGGGGAGCGATGAGGTCGATCAGGACCTCGTGCTGGGGATAGAGGGTGACGCGCTTGCCGCCGGTGAGCTCCGCCAGGGGCAGGTGGAAGCGCGTGGCACCGTACTGCAGGGTGATGCCGTCATGCGCGTGGCCCTCCTGCGCCATGCGGTCGCCCAGGCCCATGTCGCGCATCAGCTCCGTCACCCAGTGCTCCAGCAAGCCGGCGCGGATCGTGCCCTCCACCGCCTCGCGCGTGCGGTTCTCCACGATGACGCTCTCGATGCCCGCGCGGTGGAGGAGATGGGCGAGGAAAAGGCCGGCGGGGCCGCAGCCGACGATTCCGACCTGGGTGCGCGTGGCGTTCCGCTGGGACATTCCGGACCTGTGGTTCTGGCTTGGACGATCGTTGGATATCGAACCATTCCCCGCCGCGGCAAGGGAGGGCGGGGCCAGCTTGCGGGGGCGGGGGCGGCGCGGCAAGACGGGGGCAAGGCATGGAGGAGCGCCGATGAGCGACGAGAGCCCGCTTCTGGTGACGCGGCAGGGCGGCGTGGTGCGGGCGGTGCTGAACCGGCCGGCGCGGCGCAACGCGCTGAACGGAGCGCTCTCCGCGGCGCTGGATTCGCTGCTGGCGGAGATGAGGGGCGACCGGGCGGGGAGGGTGCTCGTTCTCTCCGGCGCGGGCGGGCATTTCTGCGCGGGGCTGGACCTGGGCGAGGTGGGCGGCGAGACGGGAACGCCGGAGCAGCGCATGGCGGCGCAGCTGGAGCGGAACCGGGCGATCGGGGCGCGCTTCGCGGCAATCGCGGCGCTGCCGCAGGTGGTGATCGCCGCCGTGCAGGGATCGGCCTTCGCGGGCGGGCTGGGCTTCGTCTGCGCGGCCGATATCGCCTTCGCCAGCGGGGATGCGCGCTTCGCGGCGCCGGAGGCGCGGCGCGGGCTGGTGGCGGCGCAGATCCTGCCCTGGATTGTCCGGCGCACCGGCCGCAGCCAAGCGGCACGGATGGTGCTGCAGGGCCATGTGCTGGACGCGGCGGAGGCCGGGCGGATCGGGCTGGTGCATCAGGTGGCGGCGGACGCTGCGGCGCTGGACGCGCTGGTAGAGGCGACGGTGGAGGACGTGCTGCAGGGCGCGCCGGGGGCGCTGGCGGAGACGAAGGCGATGCTGGCCGCGCTGGGTGGCGCGGTGCCGGATGGCTATGCGGAGGCCGGGGCGCAATCCTTCGCCCGCTGCGCCGCGAGCGGCGAGGCGAATGAGGGGATTGCTGCCTTCAAGGAGCGGCGCGCGCCGGCCTGGCTGGCGACCCAGAGCGAGTAGCTACTCCTCGTAGATCATCTTCCGGGTCATCCCGCCGTCGCTGATGAACTCGGCGCCGGTGACGAAGCGACTCTCCGGGCCCAGCAGCCAGGCAGCGAGGGACGCGATGTCGGCGGGGGTGCCCACGCGGCCGGCAGGGTGTTGGGCGTGGTCGCTCTCGCTCAGCTTCTCATCCCGCACGTTGATCCAGCCGGGGGAGATGACGTTCGCGCGCACATCCGGGCCGAGGCTGATGGCAAGGGCGTGGGTGAGGGCGAGAAGGCCGCCCTTGCTGGCGGAATAGCTCTCCGTGTTCGGCTCCGACTGGTGGGCGCGGGTGGAGGCCATGGTGACGATGGCGCCCTTCGCCTGGCGCAGCAGTGATTCCGCCGCGCGGGCCAGCAGGAAGGTGCTCGTGAGGTTGGTGGCGATGACGCGGGACCACTCCTCCAGCGTCAGTTCGCGGATCGGCTTGCGGATCATGATGCCGGCGTTGCAGACGAGGCCATCCAGGCGGGCTTCGTTGGTGGCGATGCTGTCCACCAGGGCACCGACGGCGGCTTCATCGGAAATGTCGGCCCTGACGTGCCGGGCGGCAATATCAGGGCCGTTAGGGTCGGTGTCGGCGGTGACGACGTGCCAGCCATCGGCAGCGAGGCGGCGTGCGATGCCCTCGCCAATGCCCTTCGAGCCGCCTGTGACCAGCGCGACCCGCTTTCCTTCCGCCATGAATCCGCCCTCCGCCGTGCCGGGTGGCAACGCGGAGGGCAGGGCCGGGTTCAGGCCGCGCGGACCTCTGCGACGAACTGTGCGACGGTGTCGTTGAGGCGCTCGGCCTGTCCGGCGAGGTCGGAGGCGGCCGAGAGCACCTGGCCGGCGGCCGCCCCCGTCTCCGTCGAGCCGCGGCTGACATCGGCGATGTTCACCGTCACCGCCTCGGTGGCCCGCGCCGTCTCCTGCACCGTGCGGGCGATCTCGCCGGTGGCCGCACTCTGCTCCTCTACCGCCGCGGCGATGGCCACCGCGATCCCGCTCACCTCCTCGATCGTCCGCCCGATCCCCCCGATCGCCACCACCGCCTGGTCCGTCGCGGCCTGGATGCCCGCGATCTGCGCCCCGATCTCCTCGGTGGCCTTCGCCGTCTGCGAGGCCAGCGTCTTCACCTCCGAGGCCACCACCGCAAAGCCCCGACCCGCCTCGCCGGCGCGCGCCGCCTCGATCGTCGCGTTCAGCGCCAGCAGGTTCGTCTGCCCCGCGATGTCCGTGATCAGCCGCACCACGTCCCCGATCCGGGCCGCGCCTTCGGCCAGCGCCTGCACCGTCCCGTCGGTGCGCCGCGCATCCTCCACCGCCCGGCCTGCGGCCGCGGTCGCCTGGGCCACCTGGCGGCTGATCTCGCCGATGGAGGCCGTCAGCTGCTCGGCGGCAGCCGCCACCGTCTGCACGCCCCCGCTCGCCTCCCCCGCCGCCGCGACCACCCGGTCCGCCCGCAGGCTCGTGCCCTCGGCCGTGCCGGTCATGCCGCGGGCCGTCGCCTCCAGCTCCGTGCTCGCGGCCGAGAGGGTGCGCACCATCTCCCCCGCTCGCCCCTCAAACCCGCGCACCAGCGTCTCCAGCCCCGCCGCGCGCGCCTCGCGATGCGCGCGGGACGCCTCCGCCTCGGTTTCAAGCCGGCGCTGGGCGACGGAGTTCACCCGCAGTACCTCGATGGCCTCGGCCATCTCGCCCACCTCGTCCGCGCGGCCACGGTGCGGAAGCTCGGTCTCGATCTCACCCGCCGCGATCCGGCCCACGCCGCCCGTCAGTTCCCGGACCGGGCGTACCAGCCGCCGCAGCAGCAGCCAGACCCCGCCAGCAGCCACGCCCAGGGCAAGAAGCGCCATGGCGAGGCTGAGGATGAGACGCGTGCGGGCACCTGACGCGCTTACGTCGCCCACCTCAACGGCCGCATCCAGCGCCGCGTCGCGCAGGGGAAGCACGGTCTTCAGGGCAGGCACGGTCCATTGCCGGAATTCCGCACTGCTTCCTGGCCAGGCGGGCGTCCCCTGCCGGCCGAAGGAGGCCGCGGCGGCAGCATCCAGGTAGGCGCGGTAGCGCGGCTCCACCCCGTCCATATGCTCGCTCTGCGCCACCGACAGGGCTCGGAGCACGGCCGGATTGCCAACGGCCTGCGCCAGTCGCCGTGCCGTTTCCAGCGCCAGCTCCGCCCGCCCGGTCAGGCGCTGCCCGTCGGCCAGGCCAGCGGCCGTCACGGGCTGCCCGGCGAGCCAAGCGTTGATCAGCAGGCTACGCGTGCCCTTGTCCATGCGCGCCGTCATCACCTCGCGCGCGATCTCGGCCAACCCGGCTGCGGCAGGAGCGTCCTGCCCGATGCGCCGCTCGGCGTCTCGCGCCACGCCGTCCAGCCCGTCCAGCATCGCTGCGCGATCGGCCATGATGTCGGCCACGAGCTTCGGGTCACCCTCCCGGCCGTTGCGGGCCGCCATCTCGGCCACGCGGCGGCGCAGCGCCTCCAGCCTGCGGATCGAGGCGTCGATCGCCTCCGCGGAAAGGCCCTCGGCCAGCACGTCGCGCCGGGTGGCCTGCAGCAACGCATCGCTCTCGCGGGCACCGGCCTGCAGCCCGGCGGCGTCCGCCACGCCCGTGCGCGCAGCGGCGCTCAGGTCGCCGGCCTCGACGCCCAGCGCGGTCATGCCGCGCAGCGCGCCGCTCAGGACGCGGGTGGAGTAGGTGGCACGCTCCGCCCTCTCCCAGTTGGTCCAGGCCGTCCAGGAGGTCCAGCCGAGGCCCGCCAGCCCCGGCAGGGCCACGGCGGCGACTCCGGCAAGCAGAAGGGTGCGGATGCGCATGGTCTCTCCTCCGATGCGTGCGCAGCCTACGCGGCGGAGGTTACAGGGCGGTAAACCGCGTCCGGATCAGCCCCTCGGCAGGATTCGGCAGGCCGCCGCGGCGGCGCGGGCAAGCGTGATCAACCGCCGCGCGGCCACCGCACCCGTCGCCGCCTCCCCGACCACATGGCCGACCAGCGGGTTGGAAACGATGGCGCGCACCGCCGTGTCGGTCGCCACCTCCGTCGCCGCCACCGTCGCCGCGTCGAAGGCGGTGCGGCGCAGGAGGGACGCGGTGGCGGCGATGCCCGGCCGCATCCCGTGCAGTGCGGCCACCTGCCGCACCAGGCGCAGCCCGCGCCAGCCGATCACCAGGGCGTCCAGCGCCGGGGCGGGGCTGATCGCCGTAGCCGCGAAGCCCTGCACCGCCGCCAGCCGCCCGAGGGCTCGGGATTCCTCCTCCAGCGCCGCCAGCGGCCCGCTCTCCAGCAGGGCGCGCAACGCGGGAAGGTCGGGCGCCTCCCGAAGGGCGGGAAGGAAGGGCTCCGCGATGGGGATCGGCGCGGCCCATTCCAGGCAGCGCGCCCGCGCGGCCTCCAGGTCGCCCCTCGCGAAGGCGGCGCGGGCGGCATCCACTGTCCTCAGCCGGAACAGGGCGCCGAACTCGCGCACCACGGCCCAGAGGATCGCACCGAAGCCGCCCAGCGCAATCGCCAAGGTCAGCCAGCCGAGCGGGGCCGAGCGCGCGAACTGCTCCGCCACGTAGTTAGCAGCGGCCAGCGCCGCGAAGCCGAGGATGAGGGTGGCAACCCCGATGGCCAGGAGCGACAGGGTGGAGATCCCGGCCGAGGGAAGGGCGACCGGTGCCGTGCCCTCCTCCCATCCATGGTCCAGCCGCACGGCGGCGCCGGCCTCCTCCTCGAGGAGGATGCGGGGCGGGCGGGGGGCGGTCTCGCTCATGCCCGGGCATATGGCCCGGCAGCGATCCGTTTACAGCGCGTCGCCGAGCAGCGCCTGAAGCAGCGAATCCAGCCCGAGATGTGGCACGCCACCGCGCCCGTTGGCTTCCAGGCCCGGCGGGCGGAAGACCGGCATCTCGAAATAGGCGGCGTTCCAGAAGCTCTCCGGCGGACGGCGGGCAGGCACCAGGCCGGGGTCCACCGTGGCCCAGCGCCCGTTTTCCAGCAGGATGCCGCGTACGGCAGGGGAAGGCCGGCCCTCGTGCAGCGCCGTCGCTTCCTCGGTGCAGCGGATCGAGGCGACGGGGTGCACCGTGACGGCGGCGCCCGCGAGCTCTGCCCGGCGGCGCGGCGCGTCCACGAGGTCGGAGAGGAGGGAGGCGAGGCTGTCGCGGCTCACTTCCGGCACGTGGTCCGCCTTGGTCGCGGCGAATGCCACCCGCGCGATGCCACCGCCGGTCAACAGGTCCAGCCAGCCGCGGCCGTAGCGCAGCGTGGCGGAGATGGCGGCCAGGGCCTCCGCCGTGTCCTCGAACGCCTCCCGCCCAGCGTGCAGCGCCCCCAACACGTCCACCAGCACCACCTGTCGGTCGAAGCGGCGGAAGACCGGGTCGAGGAAGCGGTCCCGCTGGTCGCGCAAATAGGCCTCGTGGCGGCGCTCCATCAGCTCGCCCAGGGGCGAGGAGCGAGCGGCCTCCGGCATGGGGAAGAACCAGAGGACCGGGGCATCGCCGCCCGGGCCGGGGTTGAGGAAACGGCCGGGCTGAAGGAACCGCAGCCCTAGCTCGTCCCGCGCGGTGAGGAGGAAGCGGCGATACAGGGCGTGGCCGCGACGGGCCAGGGAGTCCTCGGCGGGCGCCGTTGGGGGAAGGGCCTTGGCGAAGGCCAGGAACTCGGCGGCCGGTGCGGCGCGGAGGCCGCGGCCCAGGCGGGCCAAGGTCTCGTCCGACCACTCGCCGAAGCCCTGCCCGAACATCGGCAGGTCCAGCAGCCACTCGCCGGGATAGTCCAACAGGTCCAGCGTCACCTCCCGGTCCGGCAGGACCTGGCCGTAGAAGCCGCTGCGCCGAAGGGTGAGCGCGAGGGAGAGGGTGGAGAGGTCCTCCGTCCGCGCCGGCCAGCGCGGCGGATCGGCCGCCAGCGCGGCCAGGTGCGCCTCGGCGTCGAAGCGGGGCGTCGCCTCCACGCCCGGCGGGATCGCGCGGGCGGCGCGCAGGCGCCCATCGGTCGCCGCCAGCCCCGGCAGGGTACGGCGCCCAATTCCTACCCCCTGGCCCGCCGCCACGAGGTTGGCGACGAGGGAGGTGAGGAACACCGTCTTCCCGGCGCGGGAGAGGCCGGTGACCGCCAGGCGCACCCTTTCCCGCCCCGCAAGCGCCAGCGCCGCCTCCCCGCTCCGGGTGGCGACGTCGGCGATCAGGCGGAGCGGGTCGGGCATCACGCGTGCGGCGTCAGGTGCGCTGGATCAGCTCGATCTTGTAGCCGTCCGGATCCTCGACGAAGGCGATGATCGTCGTGCCGTGCTTCAGCGGCCCGGCCTCGCGAACCACCTTGCCGCCCTGCGCCTTGATGCGCTCGCAGGCGGCGTAGACGTCCGGCACGCCGATGGCGAGATGGCCGAAGGCCGTGCCGATCTCGTACTTCTCCACGCCGTAGTTGTAGGTCAGCTCGATCTCGCCGAAGCCTTCCTTGTTGCCCTCCCCGTAGCCGACGAAGGCCAGGGTGTACTTGCCGGCGGGCACGTCGTTCCGGCGCAGCTCCCGCATGCCGAACATCTGCGTGTAGAACTGGATGCTGCGCTCCAGGTCGCCGACCCGGATCATGGTGTGAAGGAACTTGCCCATCGGCTGGAAGGTCGGTGCGTCGCTCATATGGCGGCTCCTGCTGCTGCCGGCCCCACATGGTCATCGGGACGGATGGCGAGAAGGAACAATCCGGCGGAATCCGCCTTCGCAACCATTACGTCACGGTCCACCAGCAGCGCCCCGTTCGCCTCGAAGGCGATGCCCGCTAGGCCGGCGGCCGCCGCGCCCTCCACCGTGCGCGGGCCGAGGGCGGGCATGTCCACCTCGCGGTCCTGGCCGGGCTTCACGAGCTTCACGAGGACTCCGCGAGGGCCTTCCCGCCGTAGCCCGCCGGCGCGGGCCAGCATGGCGTCCGTGCCCTCGATTGCCTCGACCGCCAGGACGAGGCCCTGCTGGACCACGGCGCCCTGCCCCACATCGGCCGCGCCGAGCGCGCGCACCACCTCCACGCCCCGGCGAATGTCGGCCAGGGCGCCCGCGTCGGGTCCTACGCGCGTCAGCAGGCCGGGCGGGGTCTGCGCCTCCTGCAGGAAGCGGGTGGGGCCGATCGGCTCGAACCCCTCCTCCCGCATTACCTGGCGCAGCGCCGAGAGAAGGGAGTCGTCGCCGCCGAAGGCTTTCATGCCGATGCGGGCCAGGAACTTCGCTCCCTTGGCGTCCGGCCGGAGGGAGAGGAGGGAGGGACGCTTCACATGGCCGACGAGAACGAGCTGTCGCGCCCCGCTGGCCTTTACCCAGTCGAACGCCGCCCCCGCGGCGCCCAGCCGGAAGACCATCGTCTTTTCCCCCGCCCAGTCAGCGGGGTTGGCGAAGCCTTCCAGCAGCACGGCCACGAAGGGGCGGCCCGTGGCGCGGCACGCCGCGGCCACGCGCAGCGGCATCTCGCCGCCACCCGCGATGATGGCGACAGGCTCCTGCGACACGGGAATCAGGCCGCCTCGGCCTCGGCCGAGTCATCGGCCTGGCGGCCGGCGCGCATCAGGCCACGGCGGCTGGGCGCTTCGATGAAGGCCAGCACCTCAGCCACCTGGGGCTGCGCGCCCTGGTCCTGCGCCACCAGCGCCATCCGCGCTTCGAAGGTGCCGCGCCCCAGGAAAAGGCTGCGGTAGGCCAGGCGCAGCCCGTTGATCGCCTCCCGTCCGAAGCCGCGGCGCTTGAGGCCGATCAGGTTCAGCCCGATCAGGCGGGCGCGGTTGCCCATGCAGGAGCCGAAGGGGATCACGTCCCGCTCAACCCCGCTCATCCCGCCGATCACGGCCTGCCGCCCGATGCGGACGGACTGGTGGACCGCCGTGCCGCCGCCGACGAAGACGTTATCCCCGATATGGACGTGGCCGCCGAGCATGACGTTGTTCGCCAGGATCACCTTGTCCGCCAGCTGGCAGTCGTGGCCGACATGGGCCACGCACATGATGAGGCACTCCGCGCCGATGCGCGTGATCCCCTCGCCGCCCACGCTGCCGCGGTGCACCGTGGCGTGCTCGCGGATGATGGTGCGAGGGCCGACCTCCACGCGGGTCGGCTCGCCATGGTACTTCAGGTCCTGGGGCGGCAGCCCGACCGAGGCGAAGGGCAGGATCTGCACGCCCTCGCCGAGGGTGGTGTGGCCGTCCAGCACCGCGTGGGCGCCGACTTGCACGCCTTCGGCCAGCACGACATCCGCGCCGACGGTGGCGTAAGGGCCGACTACGGCGCTGTCCGCAATGGTCGCGCCGGGCGCGACAATCGCGGTCGGGTGGATGTTCGGTCCAGTGGCGGGCAAGGTCAGCTGTCCAGGATCATGGCGGCGTAGGTGGCCTCGGCGACGACGACGCCGTCCACCTTCGCTTCGGCAGAGAACTTCCAGACGTTCCCGCGCTGCCGCTCCTTCGTCACGTGCACGCGCATCTGGTCGCCGGGCACCACGGGCTTCCTGAACTTCGCGCCCTCCACGGACATGAAGTAGACCAGCTTGCCGCGGGCATCGGGGCCGAGCGTCTCCACCACCAGCACGCCCGCGGTCTGGGCCATGCTCTCGATGATCATCACGCCAGGGAAGACGGGGTGGCGGGGAAAGTGGCCCTGGAAGACCTGTTCGTTGATAGAGACGTTCTTGATGCCGGTGCAGCTCTGCCCCGGCACGAAGTCGACCACGCGATCCACCAGCAGGAAGGGGTAGCGATGCGGAATCGCCTGCATAATCCGCTCGATGTCGAGAGTGGTGAGGGTTTCGCCCCCTGCGCTCTCCGGCGCCTTGTCTTCGCTATCCGCCATGTTCAATCGCTCGTCTTCTTCTCCGCGGCGGCGGCGGCCTTCGCCTGCCCCAGCTTTCGCAGGGCCGCGTAGCCGCGCATCGCGTCGCGCACCGGCTGGGCGGGGCTGCCCAACACGTCCATGCCGGCCGGCACGTCCGCCATGACACCGGCCTGGGCCCCGATCCGCGCCTTCGCGCCGATCGTCAGGTGCCCCGTAAGGCCCGCCTGCGCCGCAACCACGGCGAAGTCGCCGAGGGTGGTGGAGCCGGAGATGCCCGCCTGCGCCACGATGACGCAGCCGCGCCCCGTCCGGACGTTGTGCCCCAGCATGACAAGGTTATCCAGCCGCGTTCCCGGCCCGATCACCGTATCGTTGCCCGAACCACGGTCGATGCAGGAGTTCGCCCCCACCTCCACCCCGTCCTCCAGGATCACCCGGCCGAGCTGGGGCACCGTGACGTGCTCGCCCCTCGGGCCGGTGGCGAAGCCGAAGCCCTCGCTGCCGACCCGGCAGCCTGGGTTCAGCGTTACCCGATCCCCGGCCAGGCAGTGGGTGGCGGTGACGTGGGACAGGATTCGGCAGTCCGCACCGAAGACGCAGTTCCGGCCAATATGGGCGTGGGGACCCACGATGCAGCGGGGGCCGAGCACGACCCCCTCCTCGATCACGGCATAGGCGCCGATCTCGCAACCCTCGCCGATCTGTGCCCCCTCCCCCACCACGGCGGTGGGGTGGCGCGCGCCGCCCGGGGCTTCCGGCGGGTGCAGGACAGACGCGATGCGGGCGAAGGAGAGCACCGGCGCGGGAGAGATGAGGGCGACGCAGCCCTCCGGCACCGCCGCCGCATGCTCCACCGCCAGCACCACGGCGCCGGCGCGGGTCTGCTTCAGGCTGGAGATCCAGCGCCGGGAATCGAGGAAGGAGACCTCGTCGGGTCCCGCGGCGTCCAGGGTACCCACGCCCGAGAAGAGGCGGTCCCCTGCCCCTTCAGGCACCGCCAGCCCGGCCACCTCCGCCAGCCGCGAGAGCGGCAGCGGGCCGGCGGCCGCGTGGAAGCGCGGATCTGCGGCCACGCCCTTAGCGGCGCTGCTGCTGCTGTTGCGGCTGCTGGCGTGCCGGCGCCTGCTGCCCGGCACCCTGGGCCGCGGGCGCGGCCGGGGCCTGGCCTTCCGGCGGCAGGGTCACGTTGCGGAGCACGCGGTTCACCTGCTGGCTGATCTCGTCCGTCAGGTCGAAGGGTGCGTCGTTGAAGATCACCAGCGGGCGCGGCAGCACGAGGTTCACGTTCCGGCTGGCCGCCACCTGGCGGATCACCACGGCGAGCGCCTGCTCGATCTCCTGCAGCGCGCCCTGCGCCACCTGCTCGATCGCGCGCGACCGGTCGCGGAAGATGCGCTGGCTGTCGGTGATGCGCTCCTGCAGCTCGCGCTCCTTCGTGCGCAGCTGGTCGGCGTTCATCGTAGCCCGTTGGTTCGCCAGGGCCTGCTGCTCCTCGCGCCAGCGAGTCTGCTCGCGCTGAAGGTCGTCGTTCAGCTTCTGGCGCCGCTTCTCGATCTCCTCGCGCACCGCGTTGAAGGCGGTGGAGTTGCGCTGGATCTCCGGCACATCGACGATGCCGACCACGGCCGCCGGCGGCGGCTGGCCGGGGGGAAGCGGCGCCGGGTTCGGCTGCGGGCGCTGCTGCGCCTGCTGCGGCGGGCGCTGCGGCGGGCGCTGGGGCTGCTGGGCAGGGCGTGCCTGCCCGCCGCCACCGCCGCCGCCCTGGGGAGGAATGAAGAAGCCGGGATCGTTCTGCGCCAGGGCGCTGCCGACAGGAAGGAGGAGGGCCGCGAGGGCGGCGAGCGCGGGGCGCGCGGACATCATGGGAACTCCAGTCTTCTCGTTCTCAGAACCGCGTGCCGAAGCCGAAGCGGAAAAACTGCGTCTTGTCGTAGGATTCCTTCACCACCGCCTGGGCGAAGTCGAGGTTGATCAGGCCGAAGGGGCTGCGCCAGGATACGCCGACGCCGGCGCCGACGCGGGGAGTGGAGGTGTCGGCGATGTTCGGCCCGCTGCTGCTGCCGCTCAGCCCGCCCACATCCACGAAGGCGCGGCCGGTGATGCCGATTTCGTCCGGGATGGGCAGCGGAAAGCGGAACTCGGTGGTCTGCGTGTAGAGGAAGCGGCCACCGAGGCTGTCGCGCGTGTTCAGATCGCGCGGGCCGGCGCCGGCCACCTCGAAGCCGCGCAGGTTCTCGCCACCGAGGAAGAAGCGGTCCACGATGCGCTCGTCCCGGCTGCCGAAGGGCTCCAGGTAGCCGACCGAGCCCTGGATCGCGAGGACGTAGTTCGGATCGCCCAGCCAGCGCTCGAAGGGGATATAGTAGGAGCCGTCCAAACGGCCGCGGACATAGCTCACGTCGCCGCCAAGGCCGGCCACGTCGGTCCCGAGCCGGAGCAGGTAGCCGCTATGCGGGTCCAGCCGGCTGTCGCGGCGGTCGTAGGTGAGGGTCTGGCCGATCTGGGACAGCAGCGTCTCGCCGGCCTGCTCGCGGATATAGACCGAGGCGTTGGGATCGACGTTGTAGATGTTGCGGTGGGACAGGGTGTAGGCCCAGGACTGCCGCAGGTACTCGTTGAACTCGTAGCCCGCGCGCAGCGAGAAACCGTAGCGGCGCTCCTCATAGCCCGAGTAGGTGGTGAGGTTGCGGTTGATGTAGAAGACGTCCGCGCCGACCGCGAGGTTGCGGTCCTGGAAGGACGGGTCGGTCACCGAGAGGTCGAGCTGGCTGCGCTTCTGCGCGATCACGCCGTTGATGCGGCTGTCGATGCCCGTGCCGAGCAGGTTGCGCTCGCGCAGGCCGATGTCGGCCAGCGCGCCGGCATCGGTGGAGTAGCCGCCGCCGAGCGAGACCTCGCCCGTCGCCCGCTCCACGACGCTGGTGCCGAGCACCACGCGGTCCGGCGCGGAGCCGGGGTTGGTGGAGATGGTGGCGTCGCTGAAATAGCCGAGGTCGCGGATGCGCTGGCGGGAGCGCCGGACCAGCGAGGCGTTGAAGGCGTCGCCCTCCGCCAGGCGGAACTCGCGCCGGATCACGCGGTCCTGCGTGCGGACATTACCCGTGATGTCGATGCGCTCGACGTAGAGGCGGTTGCCCTCCTTCGCCTCGAAGGTGATGTCGACCGTGCCCGCATCCGTGTTGCGGACGATACGCGGCGTCAGCTCCACAAAGGGTGCGCCGAGCTGATTGGCGCGATCGGACATGGCGTCGGAAATCCGCTCGACGGCGTCGCCGTCGTACCAGTCACCGGAGGAGATATCGACGGTGCTGCGCAGCTGGTCCGCGGTCACGTTGCGAAGCGAGGAGGTGACCTCCACCTTGCCCAACCGGTACCGCCGCCCCTCGTTGATCGTGTAGGTGATGAAGAAGCCGGAGCGATCGGGCGCCAGCTCGGCCGAGGCGCCGGTGACGTTCACGTCCGCATAGCCCTGGCGCAGGTAGAAGCGGCGCAGCAGCTCGCGGTCGAAATTCAGGCGCTCGGGGTCGTAGGTGTCGCTGGAGGAGAAGGGCCGGTACCACGCCCCCTCGCGCGAGGCGACGATCTCCTTCAGCCGGCTGTCGGAAACGCTGCGGTTGCCCACGAAGTTGATGCGGCTGATCAGCGCGACATCGGCCTCGTTGATCTCGTACACCACGTCCACGCGGTTCTGGTCGAGCTGAATGATCTTCGGCTCGACTGTCGCCGAGAGGCGGCCGCGCCGCGCATAGGCCTCCAGGATGCGAGCCCGGTCGGCCTGGGCGGCCTGGGTGGTGAAGACGGCGCGGGACCGGAGCTGGGTGGCGTCGCGCAGGTTGTCGTCCGAGAGCTTGCTGTTCCCCTCAAAGGCGACGCGGTTGACGATGGGGTTCTCCTCCACCGTCACGAGGATGCGGTCGCCTTGCCGAGCCACGCGGACATCCTTGAACAGGCCAGTGGCGTAGAGCGTGCGGAGCGAGCGATCGAGCCGGTCCGCCTCGAACGCATCGCCGGGCTGCAACAGCATGTAGGAGCGGATCGTGTCCGCCTCGATCCGCTGATTGCCCTGGATGTCGATGCCCTGGACCGTCCCGGAGGGCGCGCGCGCGGCACGCTGGGGTGTCTGGGCCGCACGGCGGGTCTGGGCCTCGGCCTCCGCAGCGGAGAGGACCGGCACGAGGCAGGTGGCGGCCAGTAGAAGGGCCCGGGAGATAGGCGAGGCGTGCAAGGCGTGATCCTGTGCCGGCGGTTCCGGTTCGCGGGGCCGCAACCTAGCGGAGGGGGGCGCGTGTTGCCACCCCCGCGAAGGTTTCAGTCACATCCAGCGGAAAATGTGGCGTTTCAGCCGAAATTCCGGCCCCGCAGGCGGGACTCTGGGAAGGGAGCCCTTCGGCATCCCCACCCGAATCGCCGCCAGCGTCAGCCGAAGAGGCCGTGAACCCAGCGGAACAGGCCGAAGCTGGACAGGTCGTTCCAGGTCGCGAAGACAAACAAGGTGGCCAGGACTGCCAGCCCGGCCCGGAAACCGTACTCCACGGCCCGCGGCGGCAGCGGCCGGCCGCGCAGGGCCTCCAGCGCGTAGAAGACGAGGTGCCCGCCATCCAGCACGGGGATGGGGAAAAGATTGATCAGGGCGAGATTCACCGAGAGGATCGCCATGAAGGAGACGAGGCTGGCCAGCCCCAGCGTCGCCACCTGCCCGGAGAGCTGGGCGATCCGCAGCGGGCCGCCGATCTCCTCGGTGCCGCGCTGGCCGGAGATCATCTGCCAGATCCCGCCCAGCGTCTGAGCAGTGACCTCGCCCGTGTAGGCGATGCCGCCCCAGATCGCGGAGATCGGGTCCGTCCTCTCGTAGGAAGGCACGCCGCCCCCGATGCCGAGCATCCCGACGGGCGCGGCCCCCTCCGCCGTGCCGGGGCGCGGGGCCGGGGTGGCCGTGAGGCTGCGCTCCTCGCCTTCCCGCAGGAGGCGCACCGTCACCGGCTGGTTGGCGCGGGGCTGGATGTAGGCCTGCACCTGCTCGAAGCGGGTCACGGGTTGCTCGTCCAGCGCCACGATCCGGTCGCCGGGCAGGATGCCTGCCGCCTGGGCTGCCCCGCCATCCACAACGGAGGCGACGGTGGTGTTGCCCACCGGGCGCCCCACCGCGATGAACAGGGCGGAGAAGAGCACGGCCGCCAGGACGAAATTCGCGATCGGCCCGGCAGCCACGACGATGGCCCGGTCCAGCACGGGTTTGTCGTGGTAGCGCGGGCCCCGCGGGTCATGGTCCGGCGCGACGTCGGCCGAGTCGGTCACGTCGCCCGCCCCTTCCTGCCCGTAGAGCTTCACGTACCCGCCAAGCGGCAGCCAGCCGATCTGCCAGTCCGTCCCGCGCCTGTCCGTCCAGGCCGCGATCGGGCGGCCGAAGCCGATGGAGAACTTCTCCACGAAGATCCCGCGCCAGCGCGCGGCACCGTAGTGGCCAAGCTCGTGGAAGAAGACGAGCACGCCCAGCACGACCACGAAGGCGAGCACGGTGCGGAAGGGGTCGGGGAGGAATTCCACGGTGGGTCCTGGATCAGGCCTGGAGGTTGGGGCGGTTCAGGCAGCGATGCCGAGCCGGCCGGCAATCCGGCCAGCCTCGGCCCGCGCCTCGGCGTCGAGGGCGATCACGGCGTCGAGCGAGGGCAAGGCGGGCGCGCCCAGCCGCTCCATCGTCGCCTCGACCACCCGGGCGATGTCCAGGAAGCCCAGGCGCCGGGTGAGAAACCGTTCCACCGCCACCTCGTTCGCCGCATTCAGGATGGTGGGGACCCCTGCCCCCGCCAGCAAGGCCTCCCGCGCGAGCCGCAGGGCGGGAAAGCGGGCCTCGTCGGGGGCGGAGAACTCCAGCCGGCCCAGCGCGGCCAGATCCAGCCGCGGGACGTCGGCCTTCATGCGCCGGGGCCAGGCCAGGGCATGGGCAATCGGGGTCCGCATGTCCGGGGAGCCGAGATGGGCCAGCAGCGAGCCGTCAGCGTACTGCACCATCCCGTGCACGGTGGATTGCGGGTGGACCAGCACCTCGATCTGGGAAGGCTTGACGGGGAAGAGGCGGGCGGCCTCGATGACCTCCAGTCCCTTATTGAACATGGTGGCGCTGTCGATGCTGATCTTGGCGCCCATGGACCAGACGGGGTGCTTCAGGGCGCGCTCGGGCGTGGCGGCCCGCATCTCCGCCTCGCTTGACGTGCGGAAGGGGCCGCCGGACGCGGTGATAATGATCTTCTCGATCATCGTGGGGTCGCGGGCGTCCAGCGCCTGGAAAACGGCGTTGTGCTCGGAGTCCACGGGCAGCAGCGTCACCCCGGCTTCCTTCACGGCGGCCAGAACGATGTCACCGGCGCAGACGAGCGCCTCCTTGTTCGCGAGCGCGAGGGTGCCGCCGCGGCGGATCGAGGCCAGCGTCGGGCCGAGCCCCGCGGCGCCGACGATCGCGGCCATGGTCCAGTCGGCAGGGCGGGAGGCGGCTTCCAGTACTGCCGCCTCGCCGGCCGCGGCCTCCACCCCGCTGCCGGCCAGGGCTTCGCGCAGGGCGGGCAGGCCGACGGGATCGGCCAGCACGGCCACCCGGGCCCGGTACTTGCGTGCGCAGGCGGCCAGCGCGGCGGCGTCGCGGCCGGCGACCAGGGCCTCCACGGCGAACTCGCCCTCCGCCGCCTCGTCCAGCAGGGCCAGTGTGCTGCGCCCGACCGAGCCGGTGGCGCCGAGGATGGTGACTGTCTTGGTCATGCTACCGCCAGAGGGCGCCACCATAGCCGAGGATCAGGGCGAGGAGCATGGCGGCGGGCGCTGCGGCGAGCAGCCCGTCCAGCCGGTCCAGCAGCCCCCCGTGGCCGGGGATGAGGCTGGAGGTGTCCTTCACCTTGAACTGGCGCTTGATGGCGGATTCGAAGAGGTCGCCGGCCTGGGTGGCGATGGCGAGGATGGCGGCCACCGCGGCGGCGCGCCAGGAACTGCCGGGGGCAAGGAAGGGCGCGACCGCGGCACCGATGCCCATCGCGAGCAGGAGCCCGCCCGCAGCGCCGGTCCAGGTCTTGCCCGGCGAGACCTGGGGCCAGAGCTTCGGCCCGCCCAGCGCGCGGCCGGCCATGTAGCCGCCGATGTCGCTGGCCCAGACGGTGAGAAGGAGGAAGAGCAGGTTCGCCCGACCGGCCTCGTTCTCGTGCCTCAGCTCGATGAGGCAGAGGAAGGCGACGCCGATGTAGAGCACGCCCAGAGCGAGGCGCAGGGCCGGCTGGGCCGGCCGGTCCCGCCCGCGAAGACGTTCCGCCCAGGCCCAGGTGAGGAGGAAGCCGCCCACCAGCACGATCCAGGCGGTCAGCGGAAGTTCCGCGACGGAAAGGGCCCCTGCGACGAAGACGGCCGCCGGCACGCCCGCCCCGGGCAGCCGCGCCGTCCGCAACCCGCAGAGATGGACCCATTCCCAGGTAAGGATCGCCGCCGCGACGGAGAGCAGCAGTGTGTAGGCGTTGGCGCCCAGCCAGACGCAGAGGAGCGCCGCCGGCCCCAGCACCAGGGCGGAGAGAACGCGCTTCCGGAGGTCCCGCCAGTCCTTGCCGGGCTTGGCGCCGGGCTGCGAACCGGGGTTCGGGCCGGGCCTCGGCGCCGGCTCAGCCATTCCGCGCGCCGAAGCGGCGGTCGCGGCGGTGGAATTCGGCGATGGCCTCGCGCAGGTGCTCGGCCCCGTAATCCGGCCAGAGAACAGGCTGGAAGACCAGCTCCGCATAGGCCGCCTGCCAGAGCAGGAAGTTGGAGATGCGCTGCTCCCCGGAGGTGCGGATGATCAGGTCCGGGTCCGGCATTCCCGCCGTGTCCAGGTGCCGCGCCAGGGTGGCCTCGTCGATGGCGTCGGGGGCGATCTCCCCGGTGGCGATGCGCAGGGCCAGGCGGCGAGCCGCCGCCGTGATCTCGGCGCGGCCGCCATAGGAGAGGGCGACGTTAAGGTTCAGCCGAGTATTCCCCGCCGTATCGGCCTCGGCCCGCTCGATCTCGGCCAGCATTCCCGGGCCGAAGGCGGCGCGGTCCCCAATGACGCGGAGGCGCACACCGTTATCCACGAGCTGCCGGACCTCGTGGCGGAGGTAGTGGCGCATCAGCCCGGTCAGGTCCCGCACCTCGTCGGCCGGGCGGCGCCAGTTCTCACTGCTGAAGGCGAAGAGGGTGAGCCAGGACACGCCCTGCTGCCCCGCCGCCTCCACGGCACGGCGAGTCGCCTCCGCCCCTGCCTTGTGGCCGAGGGCGCGCGGCACGCCGCGGGCGGCGGCCCAGCGCCCGTTCCCATCCATGATGATGCCGACATGGACGGGTGCGGGCGGGGCGTTGCCCCCGGCGGTGAGGACGGGCTGTGTCGCGGCGCTCATGGCAGTGGACGGCTCAGACGGCCTTGATGTCCTTCTCTTTCTCAGACAGCGCGGCGTCCACCTTCTTCACGTACTCATCCGTCAGCTTCTGCACGTCGTCGGACCAGCGCTTGGCGTCGTCCTTGGAGATCTCGGACTTCGTCTCCCAGCCCTTGATCGTCTCCATCCCGTCGCGGCGCACGCCGCGGACGGAGACCTTCGTCGCTTCGGAGTACTTGGCGGCCTGCTTCGCCAGCTCGTTGCGGCGCTCCTGCGTCAGCGGCGGGAGGGGCACACGGATGACCTGGCCCTCGGCCTGGGGGTTCAGGCCGAGGTTGGAGTCGCGGATCGCGACCTCCACCTGCTTGGTGATCGTGCGATCGAAGACCTGCACGGAGAGCAGCCCGGGGCCGGCGACGGAGATATTGGCAACCTGGTTCAGCGGCTGGTTCGTGCCGTAGGCCTCGACGCGGATCGGCTCCAGCAGCGCGGGGCTCGCGCGCCCGGTGCGAAGGCCGGAGAACTCCTTCTTCAGGGTCTCCATGGCGCCGTCCATGCGACGCACCAGGTCCTTTCGCAGGTCGGGGAAGTTCGGCGGGGCGGCCATGGCGTGTCCCTCAGCTCTCGTGAACCGTCGTGAACTTGCCCTCGCCCTTCATGACGGCGGTGAAGGCACCGGGTTCGTGGATGTTGAAGACAATGATCGGAAGCTTGTTCTCGCGGGCCAGAGAGATGGCGGCGGCATCCATCACGGCCAGGTCGCGGGCCAGCATGTCCAGATAGGTGAGCGCGTCGTAGCGCTCGGCGGCCGGGTCCTTGCGCGGGTCGGCGGTGTAGACGCCGTCCACCTGCGTGCCCTTCAAAAGGGCGTCGCAGCCCATCTCGGCGGCGCGGAGCGCGGCGGCGGTATCGGTGGTGAAGAAGGGGTTGCCCGTACCGGCAGCAAAGATCACCACCCGCCCCTTCTCCATGTGCCGCACGGCGCGGCGGCGGATGAAGGGCTCGCAGAGGCTGGCCATGGGAATGGCGGACTGGACGCGGGTGGGCACGCCCGCCTTCTCCAGCGCGTTCTGCATCGCCAGCGCGTTGATGACGGTGGCCAGCATGCCCATGCCGTCGGCCTGGGCGCGGTCCATCCCGGCGGCGGCGCCGGAGACGCCGCGGAAAATGTTGCCCCCGCCGATGACCAGCCCGACCTGGATGTCCAGCCGCGTCACCGCCGCAATGTCCTCGGCGATGGCCGTTACGGTATTGCTGTCCAGCCCGTACTGGCCGGAGCCCATCAAGGCCTCCCCCGAGACCTTCAGCAGGACGCGCTTGTAGCGAGGGGAGGTCATTCTTCTCTGCGGTCCCGGGCGGCTGGCGAAATTAGAAGGCACGGCCCGCCACGGCAAGGCGCCGGACCGGGAGGCGGATCGCCGGGCGATAAACGTCCGGCGATCGGTCGTCCCGGCACGCCGGGACGGGTGGCCGGGCACGTGGCCCGGCCAGCGAACTCAGCCGGCCGTGCCGGCTGCGGCGGCCACCTCGGCGGCGAAGTCCGAGGTCTCCTTCTCGATGCCCTCGCCGAGCTGGAAGCGGGCAAAGCCCTTCAGCACCGCGCCGGACTTCTGGACCACGGCCTTCACGCGGCTCTCGCCGTCATGCACCCAGACCTGCTCCAGCAGCACCACTTCCTCGTAGTACTTGCGGATGCGGCCCTCGACCATCTTCTCGATGACCGCGGGGGGCTTGCCGGAGGCCTGGGCCTGCTCGGTCAGCACCGCGCGCTCGCGCTCCAGGGCGGAGTTGTCCACGGCGGAAACGTCCAGCGCCTCGGGGCGGGCAGCCGCCACGTGCATGCCGATCTGGCGGCCCAGCGTCAGCACCGCGTCGTCGCCGTTCGGGGCCTCGAGGGCCGCGAGCACGCCGATCTTGCCCAGGCCCGGCTTCACGGCCGAGTGGACGTAGGTGGCGACGGCACCCGAACCCACGGACAGGACGCGAGCGCGGCGGATAGACATGTTCTCGCCGATCGTGGCGATCAGGCGGGTGACCTCGTCGGCCACGGTGTGGCCGGCGCCGGGGTACTGGGCGGCCTTGATGGCCTCCACGTCCTCGCCGACCTCGAGGGCGACCTTGGCCACCGTCTCGACCAGGCCCTGGAACTGCTCGTTGCGGGCCACGAAGTCGGTCTCGGCGTTCACCTCGACCATGGCGGCCTTCGTGCCGGCGGCGGCAACGCCCACCAGGCCCTCGGCAGCCACGCGACCGGACTTCTTGGCGGCGGCGGACAGGCCCTTCTTGCGCAGCCAGTCGATCGCGGCCTCCGCGTCGCCATTGCTCTCCACCAGGGCCTTCTTGACGTCCATCATGCCCGCGCCGGTCTTCTCGCGCAGGTCGCGGACCATGGCTGCCGTGATCTCGGCCATCTCTCGTCTTCCCGTCTGTGGGGCGGCGTGACCCCGGGGCGGCCCGGGGCGATTCGTGCCGCCGCTGTATGCGACACGCCGGGGCAGCCCTGCCACCCCGGCGCGTTCATGTCCTTGCGAGCCCGGCAGGAAGCCCCGCCCGGCCCGCGGGTGATCAGCCGGCGTTGTTGCCGTCGTCGCGGTTGTTCTGGACCATCTGCTCCAGGCTCTCGCGGTCCACGCCCGAGGTCGGGGAGGACTGCACCGCGCCCTCGAGCACCGGCACGTCGGCCACCTCAGCGCCGCCGAGGGTCTCGGGAACGGCGCCGGCGCCCGGCAGGCCGCTGTCATCCGGCATCACGTCGGTCGGCAGGTCGGCCTGGGCGCCGACATCCATGCCGGAGGCGGAGAGCTCGGCGGAGATGCCGTCGAACACGGCGGCGGCCATCATATCGCAGTACAGGTTGATAGCGCGGATCGCGTCGTCATTGCCCGGGATCGGGAAAGCCACGCCGCTCGGGTCCGCGTTGGAGTCGCACACCGCGATCACGGGGATGCCGAGCTTGTTGGCCTCCTCGATCGCCAGCTTCTCCTTGATCGTGTCGATCACGAAGATCAGGTCGGGCAGGCCGCCCATCTCGCGGATGCCGCCGAGGGCGCGGTCCAGCTTCTCGCGCTCACGGGTCAGCATCAGGATCTCCTTCTTGGTGAGACCCTGGGTGTTGCCGGCCAGCTGCTCGTCCATCTGCTTCAGGCGCTTGATGGAGCCGGTGATGGTCTTCCAGTTGGTGAGCATGCCGCCCAGCCAGCGGTGGTTCACGTAGTACTGGCCGCAGCGGGTCGCCGCCTCGGCCACGTAGTCGGCCGCCGCCTTCTTCGTGCCCACGAAGAGCACGCGGCCGCCACCGGCCACCACGTCGCGCACGGTGCGCAGGGCGCGGTCCATCAGCGGCACGGTCTGCTGCAGGTCCAGGATGTGCACCTGGTTGCGCACGCCGAAGATGTAGGGGGCCATCTTCGGGTTCCACCGGCGGGTGTGGTGGCCGAAGTGGACGCCGGCCTCGAGCAGGCCGCGCAGGGTAACCTCAGGCATCGCCATGGGGCGTGTCCTTCCTTCCGATCAGATCCGGTTGGGCCTCCGCGGCGCTGTGCTTCCCTGGCGGGAAGACCGGACCCTTGCCGCGTATCTCGGAAGGGCGCGCCGCGTGCGGATTTGCCGGGCGCGGAAGGATTCCGCGCCCGGCGGGCCGCATATGGCACGCGCGAGGCGGCCGGGCAAGGCCTTCAGGAGGCCAGGGCGGCCTCCAGCCGCGCCAGCGCCGCCTTCTCCGGGGCGGAGATCCCGCCCAGCAGCCCGAGCAGGCCGCCCTTGGCCTCGGCTAGCTGCAGCGCCCGGTCCATCACCCGCTTCCGCAGGGCGCCGCGGGCCTCCGGGCCCAGGGCGTGGACGTAGTCGGTCCAGGCGGCGAGCAGCGCCGCCGGCGGCGGCTGGGCCAGCCAGCGAGAGAGAAGGGCCTGGCCGTCGCTGCCGGAATCCAGCCCAACGGCATGGGCGGCGTCCAGCACCGCCCGGCGCTCCCGGTCGCCCATCATCCCGTCGGCCCAGGCGACCACGACCAGCGGCACGATGGAAAGGGCCGCGACCGTGCCGCTGCCGATTCCCTGTGCCACGAGCCGGTCCAGCAGCGCCGGGTCCTTCAGCCCGGAGGCCTCTGCCAGCCGGTCCCGCTCCGACTTCCCGGGATCACTGGCGCGGAGGCGGCGGATCAGCTCGTCGCTCTGCTGGGCGAAGAACGCCTCCTCCAGCGCGCGGCGGCGATCGTCCAGGAAGTCCCTGCTCATGACCTTCTCCCTCTTGGCGGCGCCCTCGACGGGGCCCCTTACCAAAGGAAGGTTGGGTCCGACGGCCTCCGCTTCCAATGGGTGGGCCTGGGATTGGCGCGATGGCAGTCTGCGCCGCGACACGCGCCCACAGGACCAGACCACGTGACAGATCCCGCCGAGACCTCCTCCCCCGCCCTGGAGCTTCGCTACGGCACCCCCGGCCTGCCGCCCGGGCCTAGCAATCCGGTGATCAACGCGATCCTCGCCCACCGGTCCTACCGCCACTTCCTCGACCGTTCGCTGGAACCCGGGGCGCTGGAGACGATCGTGGCGGCCGCCTCCTCCGCCCCCTCCTCCTCCAACATGCAGACCTGGAGCGTGGTGGCGGTGGAGGACCCCGGCCGGAAGGACCGGCTGGCGACGCTGGCCGGGAACCAGGGCTTTATCCGCCAGGCTCCTCTCTTCCTGTGCTGGATCGCGGACCTGTCGCGCCTGGAGCGGATGGGAGAGGCGCACCAGCAACGCCTGGCGGGGCTGGACTACCTGGAGAGCTTCATGGTGGCGCTGGTGGACGCCGCCCTGGCCTCTCAGAACGCGCTGGTGGCCGCCGAATCGATCGGGCTGGGCGGGGTCTATGTCGGCGGGCTGCGGAACCGGCCGAAGGAGGTTGCGGCGGAGCTGAACCTTCCGCCCAAGGCCTTCGGAGCCTTCGGCATGGCGATCGGCTGGCCCGATCCGGCCGCGCGCGCCGAGGTGAAGCCCCGCCTGCCGCAATCCCTGGTGCTGCACCGCGAGACCTACGGCATGGCCGGAGAGGACGCCGCCGTGGCGGGCTATGACGAGGTCCTGGCCGGCTTCTCCGAGGAGAACGGCATGGGGCGGGCGGACTGGACGGGGCGGATGCTGAAGCGCGTGGCCGGCCCGGAATCCCTCAGCGGCCGCCACACCATGACGGAGACGCTGAGGGCGATGGGGTTCCCGCTGAAGTAGCGGTTCTCAGGCCGCTATCTCGACGGACTCGATCCCCGGCAGGACCTTCAGCGCCTGCGCCAGCCGGGGAGAGACGTTCCAACGCCCAGGCAGGGCCAGCTCCACTTCCTGGCCCGGCCCGGTGCGGGGGATGAGGACCACCTCCCCCTTCCCTCGCCCCTCGCGGTCCAGGATGCCGCGCAGTGTGTCCAACACCTCCATGGACGCGAACTCGATCCGCATGGAAGCGGGGATGGATTGTGCCGCCGATTCCAGCGTCTCGCAGTCCAGAGCCGTCAGCCGCACCGCCTCGCCGTCCACCCGAACCTCGGCGGTAAAGAGTACGGCATTGCCCTCGGTCAGGATGTCCCGGCACTTGCCGAGGATCTCGGAGAAGCAGGTCATCTCCGTGCTGCCGGAGAAGTCGGAGATGCGTACCCAGGCCATGCGGCTGCCTGTCTTCGTCGTGCGCTCCTTCGTGCCGATCACCGTACCCGCCAGCTTCAGCCGCGCGGCGCCGGCCTGGGCCCGCTCCGTCATGCGGGCGATGGGGCAGACCTTCAGCTTCGCCAGGGAATCCTTGTAGGCGTCCAGCGGGTGGCCGGAGAGGTGGAAACCGATCGCCTCCGCCTCCCGCTCCAGCCGGTCCAGCTGCGGCCAGTCCGGCATCTCGCGCAGGCGCAGCGGCGGCATGTCGGCCGAGGCGCCGGGCGCGCCGAAAAGGCCGATCTGTGCGCTACTGCGATCCTCCGCGGCGGCCTGGGCGCGGCGGATGATGGCCTCCGCGCCCTCCGTCACCTTCGCCCGGTTCGGGTCCAGGGATTCAAAGGCGCCGGCGCGGGCCAGGTTCTCCAGCTGCATCTTGTTCAGCAACTTCGGGTCCACGCGGTCCGCGAAGTCGGTGAGGGACTTGAAGGGCCCGCCCTCCTTCCGGGCGCGTACAAGGTCCTGCATGGCGCCGAGGCCGACACGCTTCACGGCGGCCAGGGCGAAGCGGATGTCCTTCGTCCCGTCCTCGCGCACCTCTACCGCGAACTCCGCGTCACTGCGGTTCACGTCCGGCGGCAGCACCTTGATGCCCAGGCGCGAGGCTTCCTGCAGGTGGGAGGCGAGCTTGTCCGTGTTGGTCATGTCGAGCGACATGATCGCGGCCAGGAACTCGGTGGGATGGTTCGCCTTCAGCCAGGCTGTCTGGTAGGAAACCAGCGCGTAGGCGGCGGCGTGCGACTTGTTGAAGCCGTACTCCGCGAAGCGCTCCATCAGGTCGAAGATCTCGCCCGCCTTGTCCTCGGGGATGCCGTTCTTCACCGCGCCCTCGGTGAAGATCTTGCGCTGCGCCTCCATCTCGGAGCGGATCTTCTTGCCCATGGCGCGGCGCAGCAGGTCGGCGCCGCCGAGCGAGTAGCCCGCCAGCTCCTGGCTGATCTGCATCACCTGCTCCTGGTAGACCAGGATGCCGTACGTTTCCTCCACCAGGCTGCGCATGGCCGGGTGCACCGGCTCCCAGGCCTGGCCGTGCTTGCGGGCGCAATAGGCGGGGATGTTCGCCATCGGGCCCGGGCGGTAGAGCGACACCGCCGCGATCAGGTCCTCGAACCGGTCCGGCCGCATCATGCGGAGGACGTCCCGCATGCCCTGGCTTTCGAACTGGAACACGCCGGCCGCGTCGCCCTTGGCGAGCATCTCGTAGGACCTGGCGTCGTCCAGCGGGATGGTGGTGATGTCGATCTCCACCCCCTGCCCCTTCAGGATGTCCAGCGCGCGCTGGATCACCGTGAGGGTCTTGAGGCCAAGGAAGTCGAACTTCACCAGCGACGCGCTCTCCACGTACTTCATGGAGTACTGCGTCACCAGCATCTCGGAGCGCGGGTCGCGGTAGAGCGGCACGATCTCGATCAGCGGCTTGCGCCCGATCACCACGCCGGCCGCGTGGGTGGAAGCGTTGCGGTACAGTCCTTCCAGCTGCAGAGCCGTCTCCATCAGGCGGTCCACGTTCTCGTCCGTCTCGCGCATCTCCCGCAGGCGTGGCTCGCCGTCCAGCGCCTCCTGCAAGGTGGGCGGCTTGGCGGCGTTGAAGGGGATCAGCTCCGCGATCTTGTTCACCTGCCCGAAGGGCATACCCATCACGCGGCCGACGTCGCGCACCACTGCCTTTGCCTGTAGGCGGCCAAAGGTGATGATCTGGCCCACCCGGTCCGGCCCGTACTCGTTCCGGACGTAGTCGATCACCTCCTCGCGCCGGTCCTGGCAGAAATCGATGTCGAAGTCTGGCATCGAGACGCGCTCGGGGTTCAGGAAGCGCTCAAACAGCAGGCCGAAGCGCATGGGGTCGAGATCGGTGATGGTCAGCGCCCAGGCCGCAACCGATCCGGCGCCCGAGCCGCGCCCCGGGCCGACGGGGATGTCGTGCGCCTTCGCCCACTGGATGAAATCGGCCACGATGAGGAAGTAGCCGGAGAAGCCCATCTTCTCGATGATGCCGAGTTCGAACTCCAGCCGCTCGCGGTAGGCAGGGCGGGCCTCGTCCGGCGTGCCCTGGGCGTCCAGCCGCTTCTCCAGGCCCTTGCGCGCCATGTCCTGCACGATGTCGGCCTCGGTCAGCCCCTCCTGCACCTTTCGGCTGACAGGCAGCTCCGGCTTCTTCGTCTCGGCCATCACGGCGCATTTGCGGGCGATAGCGAGGGTGTTGTCGCAGGCTTCCGGCAGGTCCTTGAACAGCTCCCGCATGGCGGCGGGCGGCTTGAACCAGTGCTCGGCCGTCAGGCGGCGGCGATCGGGTTCGGCGAGCGTGCGGCTCTCGGCGATGCAGAGCAGGGCATCATGGGCCTCATGCCCCGTGGCGTCCCTGAAGTACACGTCATTGGCCGCGACAATCGGCAGGGAGGCGGCATCGGCGATGGCCAGCAGCCCTGGCTCCACTGCCCGGTCCCGCTCCGTGCCGTGGCGCGTCAGCTCCACCGCCAGGTTGTCGCCATAGGCCTCGCGCAGCGCGGCGAGCAGCGCCTCCGCCTGGGCTCTCCGCCCCTCCGCCAGCAGCCGCCCCAGCGGGCCCAGCGTGCCGCCCGTCAGCAGGAAGATGCCGGAGGCGTGGGATTGAAGCTGATCCAGGGAGATGGCGGGCTTGCCGGAGGGGTCCTCGCCCAGCCAGCCCAGGGAGGAGAGGCGCTGGAGGTTCTCCAAACCCGGCTTGTCCATGGCCAGGGCCACCACCGGGTCGGGCGGCAGGCGCGCGGCCTCCGGCCGCTCCGGCTCCTTCTGCCGGGCGAGCCAGAGCTGGCAGCCGATGATGGGCTGCACCCCTTCCTTCGTGGCGTACTGGCTGAACTCCAGCGCGCCGAACATCACGGCCGTGTCGGTCAGCGCCAGGGCGGGCATTCCCGCCTTCTTCGCCAGCCCCGGCAGCTTGTCGGCCTTGATGGCTCCCTCCGCCAGGGAGTAGGCGGAGTGGACGTGAAGATGGACGAAGCTGCCGGACATGGAGGGAATATAGGTCCTCCACCGCCCGATCGCAGCTGATTCCGAACCGGCGGGGACGGAACGTCCGCGGGGCGGGCCCCCGTGCAACGCCCTATCTTGGAGCCTGCGGAGATGCCGGAAACCATCACCCCGCCGCGGGTGCAGGACGTGGTGAAGACCGCTCGCCCTCCCCTGCACAAGGTGATCCTGCTGAACGACGACTTCACGCCGCGCGGCTTCGTGGTGCGCGTGCTGAAGGCCGAGTTCCGGATGGACGAGGGCGCGGCCATGCGGGTGATGATGACGGCCCACCAGCGAGGTTCCTGCGTGGTGGCCGTCTTTACCCGGGAAATTGCGGAGGAGAAGGCGACCCGCGCGACCGACATGGCCCAGAAGGAGGGCTATCCCCTGAAATTCACGACGGAACCCGAGGACTAGCCCCCACGGCTAGCCCAGAGGATTAGCCAGGGACGACCATCCCCTCCCGCAGGGTCACCGTCCGGTCCATCCGCGCGGCGAGCTCCGGGTTGTGCGTGGCGATGAGGGCGGCGAGGCCCCTGCCCCGCACCGCATCCAGCAGCTCCGCGAAGACGCGGTCAGCCGTGCCGGTATCGAGGTTGCCCGTGGGCTCGTCGGCCAGCAGGACCTTCGGAGCGTTAGCCAGCGCCCGGGCGATCGCCACGCGCTGCTGCTCGCCGCCCGAGAGGCGGCTGGGCCGGTGGTCCCGCCGGTTCTCCAGGCCGAAGCTGCCAAGCAGCTCCCGCGCCCGCGCCTCCGCCTCCCGCCTCGGCTTCCCGGCGGCCAGCTGGGGCAGCACCACGTTCTCCTCCGCCGTGAACTCCGGCAGCAGGTGGTGGAACTGGTAGACGAAGCCGATCGTCTCCCGCCGCAGGGCGGTGCGGGCATCGTCGCCCAGCCCGCCCGCGTCGCGGCCCTCGACCAGCACGGCGCCGGCATCGGGCTTCTCCAGCAACCCCGCCACGTGCAGCAGCGTGGACTTGCCGGTGCCGGACGGCGCGACGAGGGCCACGATCTCCCCCGCCCGCAGGTCCAGCGCCGCGCTGCGAAGGACGGGCAACTCCCCGGCCTCGGTGCGGTAGCGGCGCTCCACGCCCTGAAGGGCGAGCACGGGGTCAGCCATTGCGAAGGCCCTCCACCGGATCCAGCCGTGCGGCGCGCCAGGCCGGGTAGATCGTGGCCAGCAGGGAAAGGCCGAGCCCCATCCCGACCACCTGCGCCACCTCCATCGGCTCCACCACGGCTGGCAGCTTCGTCAGGAAGTAGACCTCGGCGTTGAACAGCTCCGTGCCCGTGAGGGACTGAAGGGCCTGCCGGATATTCTCGATATTCAAGCAGAAGACGAGGCCGATGCCGAAGCCGATCAGCGTCCCGGCAACGCCGATCGAGGCACCCGCCAGCAAGAAGATGCGGAGGATGGCGCCGCGCGTGGCGCCGACCGTCCGCAGCACCGCGATGTCCCGCCCCTTGTCCTTCACGAGCATGATGAGGGACGAGATGATGTTGAAGGCGGCCACGATGATGATGAGGGTGAGGATGAGGAACATCACGTTCCTTTCCACCTGCACCGCCGCGAAGAAGGAGGAGTTGGAGGCCTGCCAGTCCAGCACCCGCACGGGGCGCCCCTGCAGCGCGCCGTAGATGGCGCGGGTCGCGTCGCCCACGCGGTCGGGGTTCGCGACGAAGACCTCCACCTGCGTCGCCGTGTCGCGGTGCTGGAAATAGACCTGCGCGGCATCGAGGGGCAGGAAGACGTAGCTGGAATCGTATTCCTGCATCCCCGCCTCGAACATCGCCACCACCTCATAGGCCTTGAGGCGCGGCACGGTGCCGACGACGGTGGCACGGCCCTGCGGCGAGACGAGGGTGATCTTGTCCCCGATGCGCAGCCCCAGGCGGCGCGCGAGGCGGGAGCCGACGACGATCGTGTCCTGCTCCCCGAAGCGCTGGAGGCTGCCGGCGAGGATGTTGTTTGCGATCAGCGGCCGGGCGCGCAGGTCCTCCGGCCGGATGCCGCGCGCTAGGCCGCCCGTGGCGCCTCCGCCCTCGCTGGTGAAGAGCACCTGCCCTTCAACGATGGGCGTGGCGGAGACAATGCCCGGAAGTTGCCGCACGCGGGCGGCGATGTCGTCGAAGTCGCGAAGGCCCTCGTTCGTCTGGGAGTAGACGCCGAGATGGCCGTTCAGCCCGAGGATGCGGCCCAGCAGCTCCTGCCGGAAGCCGTTCATCACGGACATGACGATGATGAGGGTGGCCACCCCCAATGCGATACCGACCAGGGAGAAGATCGCGATGACGGAGACGAAGCGCTCGCCCTTCCGGGCGCGCAGGTACCGGAAGGCGACGGCGCGCTCGAAGGGCGAGAACATCAGGAGATGGTGGCCTTGATCTTCGCCAGCGCCTCGTCCAGCGGCAGCTCCAGCCGCTCCCCGGTGGCGCGGCGCTTCAGCTCCACGATGCCCTTGGCGGCACCGCGCGGGCCGATGATGGCCTGCCAGGGATAGCCGATCAGGTCGGCATCGGCGAACTTGGCGCCCGCCCGCTCTCCGCGGTCGTCGTACACGGCCTCATCCGGCAGGGCGGCGTAGAGCTGCTCGCAGAGTGCATCCGCCGCCGCGTCGCCGGGCTTGAGGTTGAGGATGGCGCAGGCGAAGGGCGCCACCGCATCCGGCCAGATGATGCCGGCGTCGTCGTGGCCGGCCTCGATGATGGCGGCCAGCAGGCGAGAGACGCCGATGCCGTAGGAGCCCATCTCCGGGATCACCGGCGTGCCATCCGGGCCGGAGACGGTGAGGCCCATCGGCTTCGAGTACTTCGTGCCGAAGTAGAAGATGTGCCCAACCTCGATCCCGCGCTCCGTCACCTGCGATTCCGCGGGGATGGCGTCCCAGGCGGCCTCGTCATGCTTCTCGTCGGTCGCGGCGTAGCGGCTCGTCCAGAAGTCCATGACGGTGGAGGCGTCGCCGGTGCCGGTCGGGTCCTGCGCCAGCACGTCGAAGTCCAGCAGGTCCTTGTGGAGGTAGACGACGCTCTCGCCGGTCTCCGCCAGGATGATGAACTCGTGGGACAGGTTGCCGCCGATCGGGCCCGTATCGGCCTGCATCGGGATGGCCTTCAGCCCCATGCGCGCGAAGGTACGGAGATAGGCCCGGAACATCTTGCGATAGGATTCACGCGCGCCCTCCGCGTCCAGGTCGAAGGAGTAGGCGTCCTTCATCAGGAACTCGCGCCCGCGCATCACGCCGAAGCGCGGCCGGATCTCGTCCCGGAACTTCCACTGGATGTGGTAGAGGTTGCGCGGCAAGTCGCGATAGGACTTGGCGAAGGTCTTGAAGATGTCGGTGACCATCTCCTCGTTGGTCGGGCCGTAGAGCATCTCCCGGTCGTGCCGGTCGATGATGCGAAGCATCTCCTTCCCGTAGCCGTCGTAGCGCCCGCTCTCCTTCCACAACTCCGCGGCCTGGATGGTGGGCATCAGGATCTCCTGCGCGCCGGCGCGGTCCTGCTCCTGCCGCACGATCTCCGAGATCTTGCGGAGGACGCGCAGGCCGAGCGGAAGCCAGGCGTAGATGCCGGCGCTGGTCTGCCGGATCATCCCGGCGCGCAGCATCAGCCGGTGCGAGACGATCTGCGCCTCGGCGGGCGTCTCCTTGAGAGTGGGCAGGAAGGCGCGGGAGAGGCGCAAGGCGGCTGGCTCCGGGAAGGGAAGAGGGGCGCAACCTAGAGCATGGCGCGGGGCGCGCAATCCGCCTGGGGGTCGCGCAAAAAAGAAGGGCCGCCCCGAAGGGACGGCCCGAGTTTAGGGAGGAAACGCCAGTCACACGGCGGAAGAGGAAGAGCCCTCTTCCATGTCCCGATCATGCTGCAGTGCGGCCGGAGAGCGAAGGGAATTCGGGGCCTGAAAGCTGAAAAGATGTGCTCTAGAGTCGATTAATGCACAAATAGTCACCATAACCGACGAGACATCGCGCATCTAGCCTAATCATTAGGCATAGCAAGCCAGCCTTCGCGGAACGAAAGCCAATCGGCCCGCACGAGCCAGTCGATGAAAAACCAGACCAGCACCGCCAGGATCGTCGTCAGCACCAGGACGCGAAGGGCCCTCACCTGGCGGGGGGCACCGCGCCAACCTCCTGCCTCTGCCGCCTCCGGATCGGGACTCACACCCAGCGGGAGTACGGCGAAGAGCACCGTCCACCAGACCAGAAAGAAAACGACGATGCCGGCCGCCCAACCCATTCTGCCCCAACCTTGCCCTGACATGCCCGGGAAACGCCGTAATCCCGGCGCCCTCCCCGACGTTTCTACGCCATGTCCATCCGAAGGGAGACGGAGATGCGTCGTTTTATCCTTCTCGCCGGCCTCGCCCTCGCGGCCATTCCGGCGATGCCGCAGACCGCCGACGCCCATGGCGGCCGCTGGGAACGCGAGCGGGCCTGGCGCCACCACGAGTACCGCCGGGAGCAGGCCTGGCGCCGGCACGAGCGCCGGGAATGGCGCCGCGAGCAGGCCTGGCGCCGGCACCACTACGACCGCCGCGCCTATGGCTACGGCCCGCCGGTGGCCTATGCCCAGCCCGGCGTGACCATCGCCATCCCGTTCCGCTGAGCCCGCGCCCTGCTCCGGGCTCAGACCCGAAGCAGGTGGAGCTCGACCAGCGGCCGCTTGCGCACGCGGCGGCCGATGGCCTTGCGAAGGGCGGTGCGCGCCGCTTCCCGCAGGGCCGAATCCTCCCGCCGCAGGGGCGCGGGAAGATCATTGACCAGGCGGGCGAGGTCGGCCGCGATCTGAGCCATGGCATCCTCCCCCTGCTCGAAAAGGCCGGGGGCGGAAACCTGCGGCGTGCCGCGGACCCGCCCAACGTCGTCCACGGCCAGGGAGCCGACGACCACTCCGTTGAACAGCATCCGGCGCCGGGCACCGAGAACGCCGCCATCCAGTGGCAGCAGGCGGGTGCCGTCCACGGCCAGCTTGCCGCTCGGCACGGTCTCGCAGACCTCTACCGGGCCACCGCCGAGGCGCAGCATGTCCCCGTCCTCGATGAGGTGCGGCTCGGCGCCGAACTCACGGGCCAGCGCGGCGTGTTCCTGCAGGTGGCGCCACTCCCCGTGCACGGGAACGGCATGGCGCGGCTTCACCAGATCATAGAGCCGCCGCAGCTCGTCCTTCGCCGGATGACCGGAGACGTGGACGGGATGCTCCGAATCCGGGGTGATGACGCGGCACCCGGCCCTGTAGAGGGCCGCCTCGACGTTCATGATCGCCTTCTCGTTCCCGGGGATCATCCGGGAGGAGAAGATCACCGTGTCGCCCTCCCCGAGCGAGATCTGGGGATGCGTGTCGGCCGCGATCTTCGCCAGCGCCGAGCGCGGCTCGCCCTGGCTGCCCGTGCAGATGATCAGCAGCTCGTCATCGGGGAGATAGCCAGCCTCCTCCTCCTCAAGGAAGGGCGGGAGGTCGGCGAAATAGCCCGTCTCGCGGGCCGCGGCGTCCGCGTTGCGGAGGGAGCGGCCGAACAGCGCCACGCGCCGACCCGCCGCCATGGCGGCGCGGGTAATGGAATCCACCCGGGCAATGTTGGTGGCGAAGCAGGACACGGCGACCCGCCCCTTCAGCGTCGCGATAAGCGCCGTGAGCGCCTCGCGCACGTCGGCCTCACTGCCGGAATGTCCGTCCACCAGGGCGTTGGTGCTGTCGCAAACCATGGCCAGCACCCCCTCCTCGCCGAGCCGGGCGAAGCCGGCCTCGTCGGTCGGGGCGCCGATCAGGGGATTGGGGTCGAGCTTCCAGTCACCAGTGTGCAGCACGGTCCCGTAGCGGGTGCGGATCGCCAGGGCCTGGGACTCGGGCACCGAGTGCGCCACCCGCAGGAACTGGAGGTCGAAGTTCCCGATCTTCACGCGTGAGGAGAGCGGAACGGTGTGCAGCGTCACCTCGTGTAGCAGCCCCGCCTCGCCCAGCTTCCGGCGCAGCACCGCGCTGGCGAACGGACTGGCGTAGAGGGGGCAGCGCAGCATCGTCCATAGATGAGCCACCGCACCGAGGTGATCCTCATGCGCGTGGGTGATCACCAGCCCCACCAGCCGGTCCCGCCGCTCCGCCAGCCACGCCGGGTCCGGCACCAGGATCTCGGCCTCAGGCGCCTCGGCGCCTCCGAAGCCTATCCCGCAATCCACAGCGAGGAGCTGTCCATCCAGGCGATAGACATTGAGGTTCATGCCGATCTCCCCCGTCCCCCCGAGCGGGAGGAAGGCGAGGTCGTCGGTCGTGTTGAAGGTCATTCGTTCTCGTTCTTAGGAAGTCAGGGTCGGTCGTTTTGTGTCAGATGGGGATTGGCCGCGGGCCGCCAACAGGGGCGGCCCGGTCCGGCCATGATATCGAATCCAATATGTTGAATGCCGGGAGCCACCGCCTGGAACAAGGGGCGGAACGGGCCGCGCCGATCACCTTCAGGTCACTCCGGATCCGGCGCGACCCCTAGGCGTCCACCTGACCGGTGATCACCGTCCTGAGCCCGGCTTCCGTGCGGAGGCGCAGCGCGCCGGTTTCGTCCAGCCCTTCGAACAGCCCGGCCAGGGGTGCGCCGCCCGTCGTGACCGTGAGGGCCGCACCTTGCTGGTGGCCGCGGGAGAGCCAGGCGGCACGGATCAGCTCAAATCCCTCCGCATCACGCAGCGCGCGCCAGCGGTCTAACGAGGCCATCACGGCCGCCGCCGCCTCCTCCGGCCCCGGGGCTGGGGGCGGCAAGGCCGCCGTGGCCCGCCCGGGGACTTCCGGCGCGTGGGCAAGGTTCACCCCGAAGCCGAAGGCCAGCCAATCCAGCCGCCCAGCGGCATCGAGGCTCGCCTCGGCGAGGATGCCCGCGCACTTCGCCCCGCCCAGCAACAGGTCGTTCGGCCACTTCAGCGTCAGCCCGGCGCCGGCCCAGGGAACGAGCGCGTCGTGAAGGGCTACGGCGGCCAGAAGGCTCCATTGCGGCACCTCGCGCGCCGTCGCGTCGGGGCGCAGCAGGACCGACAGGTAGAGATTTCCCGGCGGCGATTCCCAGGCACGGCCATGGGTGCCTCGCCCGGCCGTCTGTCGGAAGGCGAGGACGGCGAGGCGCTCCCCCTCCCCTGCCTCGGCGCGCTGCCGAACCACGTCGGCGGTGCTGGGGAGCTGGTCATGGACCAGCAGCCGCCAGCCCGCCGGGGGCGTGCTCATCCGGCCAGGGCGGCCACTGCAGCGGCGGCGGCCGCGACGACCGGCGCCGGGAAGAGGAAGAAGAGCACGTTGAACAGCCCCGCCCCGGCCAGCACCATGGAGACGGCGGCCGGGCGCGGATCCAGCGCACCGGCCGGGCTGTCGAAGTACATCACCTTGATGATGCGCAGGTAGTAGTAGGCACCCACCACGCTGGTGAGCACGCCCACCGTGGCCAGGACCCAGAAGCCCTCCTGAACCGCCGCCAGGAAGACGTAGAGCTTCGAGAAGAAGCCCGCGAGCGGCGGGATGCCGGCCATGGAGAACATGAACACCGTCATGGCCGCGGCCATGCCCGGATCGGTGCGGCCCAACCCCGCGAGATCCTCCACGCGCTCCAGCGTCTTGCCCTGGCGACGCATGGAGACGAGCACCGCGAAGACGCCGGCGTTCATGACGAGGTAGATCGCCATATAGAGCATGACGCCGCGCAGCCCGGTGTCCGTGGCGACCGCCAGGCCCATCAGCGCGTAGCCGATATGGCCGATGGAGGAATAGGCCATCAGCCGCTTGATGTTCTGCTGCCGGATGGCCGCGAAGGAGCCGAGCAGCATGGAGCCCATCGAGGCCAGCCAGATCACGCCCTGCCACTGCTCCGCCAGATCCGCAAAGGGATCAGCGAGAACGCGCACCAGGAGGGACACCGCCGCCACCTTCGGCGCCGAGGCGAAGAAGGCCGTCACCGGCGTCGGCGCACCCTCGTACACGTCGGGCGTCCACATATGGAACGGCACGGCCGAGATCTTGAAGGCCAGCGCCGCCACCACGAAGGTCACGCCGACCACCAGCCCGAGCGAGACGCCCTCGGTCGTGGAGACCGCGCTGCCGATCGCCGCGAAGTTGGTGGAGCCGGAGAAACCGTAGGTGAGGCTCGCGCCGTAGAGATAGAGGCCGGAAGCAAGGGCACCGAGCACGAAGTACTTCAGCCCGGCCTCGGCGGAGCGCGAGTTGTCGCGGTCGAAGGCCGCAATGACGTAAAGCGAGAGCGAGAGCAGCTCCAGCCCGACATAGAGGGTGATGAGGTCGGAGGCCGACACCATCACCAGCATGCCAATCGTGCTGAACAGCACGAGGACCGGGAACTCGAAGCGGGCGATCCCCTGCCTCTCGTTCCAGTCCAGCGCCAGCATCAGGCCCGAGGCCGCACCGAGAAGGATCAGCACCTTCGCGAAGCGCGCGAAGCTGTCCGAGATGAACTGGTTGCCGAAGGCCATGCCGTCAGGCGTGGCCACCACCAGCACAGCGCCCACCAGTAGCGCGCCGAGCGTGCCCATGGTGACGGGGAAGGTCATGTCCCGCTTGGGGACGACGCCCACAAGCAGGAGAACAAGCCCTGCGACAGCCAGCAGGGTCTCGGGAAGGGCGAGGGTCCAGTTCATCGTATCAAAGCCCCGCCACGCGCGGCACCGCCAGGGCGGCCTCGTGCCGCTCGATGAGCGCGGCGACGGAAGCCTCCCAGACATGGGTGAAGGAGGAAGGATAGATCCCCATCCAGAGGGTGAGGACGATCAGCGGGGCGAAGATCGCCAGCTCCCGCGGAGAAAGATCGAGCAGGCCGCGCACTTCGTCCCGCGTGATGCGGGAGAAGACGACGCGCCGGTAGAGCCACAGCATGTAGGCCGCGCCGAGGATCATGCCCATGCCGGTGCCGAGCGCGACCCAGCCATTGGACCGCCAAGCGCCGGTGATGACCAGGAACTCGCCCGGGAAGTTCGCCGTGCCGGGCAGCGCGACGCTCGCCATGGTGAAAAGCATGAAGACCAGCGCGTAGGCCGGCATCACCTTCGCGACCCCGCCGTAACGCGCGATCTCGCGCGTGTGCAGCCGGTCATAGACCACGCCCACGCAGAGGAAGAGCGCGCCGGAGACCACGCCGTGCGCCAGCATCGTGAAGATGGCGCCCGAGATGCCCTGCTGGTTGAAGGTGAAGAGGCCCACGGTGACCACGCCCATATGGGCGACGGAGGAGTAGGCGATCAGCTTCTTCATGTCCTGCTGTGCGAAGGCGACCATGGAGGTGTAGATCACCGCCACGACCGAGAGCGCGAACATCATCGGGGCGAAGAACTGCGACGCCTCCGGGAAGAGCGGGATGGAGAAGCGGAGGAAACCGTAGCCCCCCATCTTCAGCAGCACGCCCGCCAGGATCACGGAGCCGGCGGTCGGCGCCTCCACATGCGCGTCCGGGAGCCAAGTATGCACCGGCCACATCGGCACCTTCACCGCGAAGGAGGCGAAGAAGGCCAGGAACATCCAGTACTGCCAGGAGGACGGGACGGCCTTCTGCATCAGCACCGCAATGTCCGTGCTGCCGGCATTGTACCAGAGCGCGAGGATCGCCAGCAGCATCAGCACGGAGCCGAGCAGCGTGTAGAGGAAGAACTTGAAGGCGGCATAGACGCGCCGCTGCCCACCCCAGATCCCGATAATGAGGAACATCGGGATCAGCACGCCCTCGAAGAAGACGTAGAAGATGATGAGGTCGAGGGCACAGAACATGCCGACCATCATCGTCTCGAGGACGAGGAAGGCGATCATGTACTCCCGCACCCGGGTTTGCACCGCCTCCCACGAGGCAAGGATGCAGATGGGCGTCAGCAGCGTGGAGAGCAGGACGAACAGCACGGAGATGCCGTCCACGCCCATGTGGTAGTTCACACCGAAGTCCGGCAGCCAGTTCATCTGCTCGACGAATTGCGGCTCCACGACCGAAGCGTCGAACTGGAACCATAGGATCAGCGAGAGGACGAAGACGATCAGGCTGGTCCAGAGGGCCGTCCAGCGCGCGTTGGAGGCGACGGTCGCCTCGTCTCCGCGGACGCAGAGGATCGCCACCACGCCGGCCAGAGGCAGGAAGGTGAGAAGGGAGAGCAGCGGGAAGCCGGCGGCGTTCATCGGGTGAAGCCCAGGAAGATGACCGAGACGAAGACCACGAGGCCCGCGATCATGGTGAAGGCGTAGTTCGCCACGCGTCCGGTCTGGAACCGCGCGACACCCCGCGCGGCATCGACCGTGAGCGCGGCCACGCCGTTCGGCACGCCGTCGATGATGGTGGCATCACCCGTCTTCCAGAACACCTGCGCGATGCGGCGGAAGGGTCGGACGAAGAGCCAGTCATACAGCTCGTCGAAGTACCACTTGTGCAGCAGGAACTTGTGGATCCCCGGGAAGGTCGCGGCGATGCGCGCCGGGATGGCCGGGAAGAACATGTAGAACACATAGGCCATCACGATCCCGACCACGCCGATCACCGTCGGGGCCAAGCCGACCCACTCCGGCGCCTCATGCGCGTGGTGCAGGACGTGGTTGTGCTCGGCGTTGAAGATCGCGCCGTTCCAGAAGTAAGCCTGATCATGGCCAACGAAGTTTTCGTAGAAGACCGCGCCCGTGAAGAGCGCGCCGGCCGCGAGGACCAGCAGCGGGATCAGCATCACGGCCGGGCTCTCATGCACGTGCTCCATCACGTGGTGATCCGCCCGCGGCTTGCCGTGGAAGGTCATGATGAGGAGCCGCCAGGAGTAGAAGGCGGTGAGGAAGGCCGCGATGAGGCCGAGCACGAAGGCGTACATCCCGGCGCCCGTATGGGCGGCGAAGGCGCTCTCCAGGATCATGTCCTTGGAGTAGTAGCCCGCGAAAAAGGGAACACCGGCGAGCGCCAGGCTGCCAATCCACATCACCGCGTAGGTGACGGGGATCTTCCGCCAGATGCCGCCCATCTTCCGGATGTCCTGCTCGTCCGACATGGCGTGGATGACCGAGCCGGCGGACAGGAAGAGAAGGGCCTTGAAGAAGGCGTGCGTGAAGAGGTGGAACACCGCCGCTTGGTACGCGCCCACGCCGATGGCGAAGAACATGTAACCGAGCTGCGAGCAGGTGGAGTAGGCGATCACCCGCTTGATGTCGTTCTGCACGCAGCCGATCGTGGCGGCGAAGAGCGCCGTGGAGGCGCCGACGATCGTCACCAGGGTCAGGGCGTTCGGGGCGTACTCGAAGACCGGCGACATGCGTGCCAGCAGGAAGACGCCGGCCGTCACCATCGTCGCGGCATGGATGAGGGCGGAGACGGGGGTCGGGCCTTCCATCGCGTCCGGCAGCCAGGTGTGAAGGCCGAGCTGGGCCGACTTGCCGCAGGCGCCGAGGAACAGGAGGACCGCGATCACCTCAAGCACCGGCATCCCGGCGAAGGTCACGCCTCGCATCTCCTCCACGCGGGGGAAGATGTCGCCGAAGTTCAGCGCGCCGAAGGTCCAGAAGGTCAGCGCCATGCCCAGCATGAAGAACAGGTCGCCGACGCGATTCACGATGAAGGCCTTCATCGCCGCCCGGTTCGCGCTCTCGCGCTCGTACCAGTAGCCGATGAGCAGGTAGCTCGCGAGGCCGACACCCTCCCAGCCGAAGAAGAGCTGGACCAGGTTGTCCGCCGTCACCAGCATCAGCATGGCGAAGGTGAAGAGGCCGAGATAGGCGAAGAAGCGCGGCGGCGTCTCGTCGTGAGACATGTAGCCGACGCTATACATGTGGATGAAGGTGGAGATGAAAGTCACCATTCCCACCATCATGGCGCTCAGCGTGTCGTAGCGGAGCGCCCAGTCAACGGTGAGCCCGCCGACATCCATCCAGTTCAGGATGGTCACGGTCTGCGGCTGGGCGTTCAGCCCGACCTCAACGAAGGCCGAGACGCCGCAGATGGCGGCCAGCACCATGCAGCCGACCGAAACCCACATGGAGAGCTTGTCGCCCAGCCAGCGGCCGAAAAAGCCCGCGAGGGTCGCGCCCAGGAGCGGGAAGAAGACGGCACCGACGAACATGGCGCCCTAACCCTTCAGGGTGGACACGTCTTCCACCTCGATGCTGCCGCGATTGCGGAAATAAATGACGACGATCGCCAGCCCGATCGCGGCCTCGGCGGCCGCCACGGTCAGGATGAACATCGCGAAGATCTGCCCGGTGAGATCGCCCAGGGTGGCGGAGAAGGCCACCAGGTTGATGTTCACCGAGAGCAGGATCAGTTCCACCGACATCAGGATGACGATGATGTTCTTCCGGTTCAGGAAGATGCCGAAGATGCCGAGCACGAAGAGGATCGCGCCCACGGTCAGGTAGTGGCCCAGCCCGATGGTGAGCATCAGTGGTGCCCTCCCCCATGCCCGTGGTCGTCATGCCCCGCGTGGCCGCCATGCCCATGGGCAACAGCCTTGGGCTTCGGCTCCTCCGGCGGCAGCGGGCGCAGGATTCCCATATCGCCGATCGAGGCACCGACCGGGACGGAGGCCATCTCGATCTGCGTGCGGCGGTGGATCTGCGCCTGGATGTCCTGGCGCCGGCTGCGCGCTCGGTCGCGGTGGGTCAGCACGATCGCGCCGATCATGGCGACCAGCAGGACCAGCCCGGCGCCCTGGAAGAGTAACACATAGTCTGTGTACAGCACCTGGCCGATGGCTTGCGTGTTGCTCACGGCGGACGGCGTCGGGTTCAGCCGCAGCCCACCCGCCTCGCCGCTGGACTGCCAGGTGACGAGGACGAAGATCAGCTCCAGGAACAGGATGCCGCCGATCACCGCCCCGATCGGGGCGTAGCGCTGGAAGCCCTCGCGCAGCCGCACGAAGTCGATGTCCAGCATCATCACCACGAAGAGGAACAGCACCGCGACAGCACCGACGTAGACGATGACGAGGATCATCGCCAGGAACTCGGCGCCGGCGATCAGGAAGAGCGCGGCGGCGTTGAAAAAGCCCAGGATCAGGAACAGCACGCTGTGCACGGGGTTCCGGCTGGTGACGACCATCACGGCGCAGGCGATCAGCACCGCCGAGAAGGCGTAGAAGGCCAGGCCCGCGATTGCGGAATCAGTGATCATCGGAAGGGCGCATCCGCCTGGAGGCGCGCGGCCAGGATCGGCTCCCACCGGTCGCCGTTATCGAGGAGCTTTTCCTTCTGGTAGATCAGTTCGGCCCGGGTCTCGGTCGCGAACTCCAGGTTCGGCCCCTCGACGATGGCATCCACAGGGCAGGCCTCCTCGCAGAGGCCGCAGTAGATGCACTTCGTCATGTCGATGTCGTAGCGCGTGGTCCGGCGGGACCCGTCCTCACGCGGCTCGGCCTCGATCGTGATGGCCAGGGCCGGGCAGACCGCCTCGCAAAGCTTGCACGCGATGCAGCGCTCTTCCCCGTTCGGGTAGCGGCGCAGCGCGTGCTCGCCCCGAAAGCGCGGGCTCAGCGGAGAGCGCTCATAGGGATAGTTGATCGTCGCCTTCTTGGAGAAGAAGGCCTTCAGCGTCAGCCCCAGCCCGGAGATGATTTCCCCGAGCAGGAAGCTTCGCGCCACTCGGTCGAGCGTCGCCATCAGGGACGGACCTTTCCGATTGCGGTGTTGGATCGGGTCATGCCGGCAGCCACCCGAAGATCTTCAGCGCGAAGGCCGTCAGCACCAGCCAGACGAGGCTGAACGGCAGGAAGACCTTCCAGCCCAGGCGCATCAATTGGTCGTAGCGGTAGCGCGGCAAGGTGGCGCGGACCCAGACGAAGACGAACATGCAGAAGCAGATCTTGAGGATGAACCAGATCGGCCCCGGCACCCAGTTCAGGGGCGCCACGTCGAATGGCGGCAGCCACCCACCGAGGAAGAGGGTGGAGGTGAGCGCGGACATGAGGAACATGTTCGCGTACTCGCCGAGGAAGAAGAGGGCGAAGGTCATCGCGGAGTATTCCACGAAGAACCCCGCCACCAGCTCCGATTCGCCCTCGGGCAGGTCGAAGGGCGCCCGGTTCGTCTCAGCCAGGGTGGAGATGAAGAAGATGATGAACATCGGGAAGAGCGGGATGAAGAACCACAGGTTCTTCTGCGCCAGCACGACGTCCGTCAGGTTCAGCGATCCGACGCAGAGCAGCACGGTGACGATCACGAAGCCCATCGAGACCTCGTAGGACACCATCTGCGCCGCCGAGCGAAGCGCGCCGAGGAAGGCGTACTTCGAGTTCGACGCCCAGCCAGCGATGATGATGCCGTACACGCCGAGCGAGGAGATCGCGAAGAGGTAAAGCACGCCGACGTTGATGTCGGCGATGGCCCAGCCCTCGTTCACCGGGATCACCGCCCAGGCGATCATGGCAAGCACGAAGGTGAGCATTGGAGCCATGATGAAGAGGACCTTGCTCGCGCCCGCCGGCACGATGGTCTCTTTCATCAGCATCTTGCCGGCGTCGGCAAAGGGCTGAAGCAGGCCGAAGGGGCCGACAACGTTAGGCCCCTTCCGCAGCTGCATCGCCGCCATGATCTTGCGCTCGGCCAGCGTCATGAAGGCCACCGCGATCAGCAGCGGCACCAGCAGCGCCAGCGCCTGAGCGACCGTCAGCGCGAAGATGCCGACCGGGGTGTTAAGGAAGTCCGCCATCACTCGGCCGCCATCGCAGGGGTGGGTGCGTGGGCGCGGGCGCAGTCGGCCATCACCTCGCTGGCCCGGCTGATCGCGTCGGCCTGCCAGTAGTTGGCGAAAGCCGGGGAGAACGGTGCCCCGCCGACCGCGCCGGCATCGCCCGCCGGACTGGCAGAGACAGGCGCGGGGGCCGGCGTCTCGTCCAGTCGCTGGAAGATCGGGTTCACCGCCTGCATCCGCGCGTGGAGCCCGAACCGGTCGTCATAGGGCAGCGTCACGCCCAGCGCCTCGCTGGCCGCACGCAGGATGCGCCAATCCTCCCGCGCATCGCCCGGCGGGAAGACGGCCCGGCGGCCGCGCTGCACGCGGCCTTCCGTGTTCACGTAAGTGCCGTCCTTCTCCAGGTAGGTGGAGCCAGGCAGGATCACGTCGGCCCGGGCCGCGGCGCGGTCCCCGTGATGACCCTGGTAGACAACGAAGGTGCCCGGCGCGATCAGGGACGGGTCGAACCCGTCCGCGCCCAGCAGCCACAGCGCGTCCACGCCGCCGCCGAGCATGGCGCCCAGGTCCTTGTTCCCCTGCCCCGGCAGGAAGCCGAGGTCGAGCGCCGCCACTTGGCCACCCTGCAGGTGCAGCAGGTTGAAGCCGTTCCACTCCGCCGTGACGGCGTTGATCGACTGCGCCAGTCCCCAGGCCGCGGCCAGCACCGCCGCGCCGTCCGGGCGCGCCAAGGCACCACGCCCCAGCAGGATCAGCGGGCGCTTGGCATTCCGCAGCACGTCGCCGAAGGCGCTGTCCAGCACGCCGCTCAGCGCTTCCGGGCCACTGCCCAGGTGCTGCGAGGGATAGGTCAGGTCCACATCCGGCCCGATCACGCCCACCGGCACGCGAACCATGGCCCGCTTGCGGATGCGCGCGTTCAGCACCGGCGCCTCGACGCGCGGGTTGCTTCCGATGATCAGCACCGCATCCGCCTGGTCGATCCCGGCGATGCTGGAATTGAACAGGTAGAAGGCGCGGTTCGAGGCATCCAGGGCCGCCCCGTCCTCGCGGCAGTCCAGGTTCGCCGAGCCCAGCCCCGCCATCAGCTCCTTCAGCACGAGGATGCTTTCCGCATCCGCCAGCCCGCCAGCAACTGCGCCGATCCGCTCGCCGGGAATGCCCTTCATACGCTCCGCGATCGTCCCGAAGGCCTCCGGCCAGGTCGCCGCGCGCAGCTTGCCGTTCTCCCGGATCCAGGGGCGGTCCAGGCGGCGCTTCTTCAGCGCGTCGAAGGAGAAGCGGCCGCGATCGGCCATCCACTCCTCATTCACGTTCTCATGCACGCGCGGGATGATGCGCAGGATGTCCGGCCCGCGGCTGTCCACGCGGATGTTCGTGCCAGTCGCGTCCAGCACGTCCACGCTGTCCGTCTTCGCCAGCTCCCAGGGGCGGGAGACGTAGGCGTAGGGCCGGCTGGTCAGCGCGCCCACCGGGCAGATGTCGATGAGGTTGCCCGACAGCTCGGAGGAGATCGCCTTCTCGATATAGGTGGTGATCTCCATGCCCTCGCCGCGACCGACCGCACCGATCTCCGGCACGCCCGCCACCTCACTCGCGAAGCGGACGCAGCGCGTGCACTGGATGCAGCGCGTCATGATCGGCTTGATCAGCGGGCCGAAATACTTGTCCTTGATGGACCGCTTCGGCTCGCGGTAGCGGCTGTTGTCCTGGCCATAGGCCATGGCCTGGTCCTGCAGGTCGCACTCGCCGCCCTGGTCGCAAATCGGGCAATCCAGCGGGTGGTTCAGCAGCAGGAATTCCATCACGCCCCGGCGGGCGTTCCGCACCACCGGGCTGTCCGTGATGATCTTCATGCCGTCTGCCGCAGGGAAGTGGCAGGAAGCCACCGGCTTCGGCGCCTTCTCCACCTCGACGAGGCACATACGGCAATTGCCGGCGATGGACAGGCGCTCATGATAGCAGAAGCGGGGAATTTCCTTCCCCGCCAGCTCCGCCGCCTGAAGGGCCGTGACGCCGAGCGGCACCTCGACCTCTACGTCATCCACCGTGACCTTGATGAGCTTCACGTCGCTCATGGCTTCACTCCGCCGCCATCGGGAAGACCCGTGCGGCATGATCGCGCTTATAGGCCGCGATCCGCTCTTCCATCATCGGCCGGTAGTGCCGGATCAGCCCCTGCACCGGCCAGACGCCGCCATCGGCGAGCGCACAGATCGTGTGCCCCTCGATACGCCGCGTCACGTTCTCCAGCACGTCGATCTCGTCGATCTCGGCGCGGCCCTCGACCATGCGGTCCATCATGCGGCTGACCCAGCCCATGCCCTCTCGGCAGGGCGTGCACTGGCCGCAGCTCTCATGCTTGTAGAACTTGGAGAGGCGGGCGATGGCGCGGATCAGGTCCGTGGACTTGTCCATCACGATCACCCCCGCCGTGCCGAGGCCCGACTTGTGCTCGCGCAGCGCGTCGAAGTCCATCAGCACGTCGTCGCAGATGTGCTTCGGCAGCAGCGGCGTGGAGGACCCGCCGGGGATGACGCAGAGCAGGTTGTCCCAGCCCCCGCGCACGCCGCCGGCATGGCGCTCGATGAGCTCCCGCAGCGGGATGCTCATCTCCTCCTCGACGTTGCAGGGCTTGTTCACGTGGCCCTGGATGCAGAAGATCTTCGTGCCCGAGTTCTTCGGCCGCCCGAAGCCGGCGAACCAGCTCGCGCCGCGCCGCAGGATCTCCGGCACCACCGCGATCGTCTCGACGTTGTTCACCGTCGTCGGCCGGCCATAGAGGCCCACCGCCGCCGGGAAAGGCGGCTTCAGCCGCGGCATGCCCTTCTTGCCCTCGAGGGACTCGATGAGGGCCGTCTCCTCGCCGCAAATGTAGGCGCCGGCGCCGCGGTGGACGTAGAGGTCGAAGTCGTAGCCCGACCCCGCCGCGTTCTTGCCCAGCAGCCCGGCCGCGTAGCACTCGTCGATCGCGGCCTGCAGGATGTTCTGCTCGTTGAAGTACTCGCCGCGGCAGTAGATGTAGCCGGCCGAGGCATTCATCGCGACGGCGGCGTAGAGGCAGCCCTCGATCAGGGTGCTCGGGTCATGCCGGATGATGTCCCGGTCCTTGCAGGTGCCCGGCTCCGACTCGTCGCAGTTCACGACGAGGTAGGAGGGGAGCCCGTCCGGATTGGACTTCGGCATGAAGGACCACTTGAGGCCCGTGGGGAAGCCCGCGCCGCCGCGGCCGCGAAGGCCGGACTGCTTCACCTCCTCGATGATCCAGTCCCGCCCCTTGGCGATCAGCTCCGCCGTGCGGTCCCAGTTGCCGCGCTTCCGCGCCGCCTCCAGGCCCCAGTGCTGGGTGCCGTAGAGGTTGGTGAAGATGCGGTCCTTGTCCTGTAGCGCCATGGCTCAGTTCCCTCCGGGAACGTCGAGCAGCGTCAGGCGGCCACCCTCCGGCGCGCTCGTCTCGCGGCCGATGGTGCTGCCGGGCTGCGGGCGTTCGCCGCGCTTGAGCGATTCGATGAGCTGGACAGTCCGGTCGTAGTCCAGATCTTCGTAGTAGTCGTCGTCCACCTGCAGGATCGGCGCGTTCACGCAGGCGCCGAGGCACTCCACTTCGGTGAGCGTGAAAAGCCCGTCCGCGCTGGTGTCGCCATAGCCCTTGAGGCCACCGGCCGCCTTGCAGGCACTCAGCACGTCGTCCGAGCCGCGCAGCATGCAGGGCGTCGTCCCGCAGACCTGGAGGTGAAACCGCCCGATCGGCTTGGTGTTGAACATGAAGTAGAAGGTCGCGACCTCGTAGACGCGGATCGGCGCCATTCCCAGACGCTCACCCACGCGGTCCATCGCGATCCGCGGCACCCACGCAGAGCCGGTCTGCCGCCCCATCTGCTTCTGCGCGACGTAGAGCACGGGGATGACAGCCGAGGCCTTCTTCGCCTCCGGATAGCGGGCGAGGATCTTGGCGATCTGCGCCTCGCTCTCCGCGTCGAACTCGAAGCTCGTGACCTCGACCTGCGGGTTGTCCGGATTGGAGTCCAGATGGTCCTTCGCGCCGTCGGTCACCGATCGATCTCCCCGAAGACGATGTCCAGGCTACCGATCACCGAGACCGCGTCTGCCAGCATGTGCCCCTTGGTCAGCACCTCCATTGCCTGGAGATGCGCGAAGCCCGGCGCACGGATCTTGCAGCGATAGGGCCGGTTGGTTCCGTCAGACACGAGATACACCCCGAACTCGCCCTTCGGAGCCTCGACCACCGTGTAGGTCTCGCCCGGGGGCACATGATAGCCCTCGGTGTAGAGCTTGAAGTGGTGGATCAGCGACTCCATCGAGCGCTTCATCTCGCCGCGCTTGGGCGGCGCAATCTTGTTGTCGTCCACCTTGATCGGCCCGGCCGGCATCTGGTCCAGGCACTGGTGAATGATCTTAAGGCTCTCCCGCATCTCGGCCATGCGGACCAGATAGCGGTCGTAGCAGTCGCCGTGGCGCCCGACGGGCACCTCGAACTCCATGCGGTCGTACACGTCGTAGGGCTGCTGCCGGCGCAGGTCCCAGGCCACGCCCGAGGCGCGCAGGCAGGGGCCGGAGAAGCCCCACTCCATCGCTTGCTCGGCCGACATCACGCCGATGTCCACGGTGCGCTGCTTGAAGATACGGTTATCCGTCAGCAGCCCGTGCAGCTCGTCGATGAATTTCGGAAATTGGTTCGCCCAGGCGCGAATCCGGTCCGTCAGCCCCGGCGGCAGATCGCGGGACACGCCGCCAGCGCGGAAGTAGTTCGCGTGGTAGTGGCTACCCGAGACCTGCTCGTAGAACTCCAGCAGGTGCTCGCGCTGCTCGAAGCCCCAGAGGGAGGGCGTGATGGCGCCGCAGTCCAGCGCGTAAGTGGTGATGTTCAGCAGGTGATTCGCGAGACGCGTGATCTCGCTGAACATCACGCGGATGTACTGCGCCCGCTCCGGCACCGTGATGCCCAGCAGCCGCTCCGTGCCGAGCGCGAAGGCATGCTCCATGCACATCGGGCTGACGTAGTCGAGCCGGTCGAAATACGGGTTCGCCTGCAGGTAGGACTTGTACTCGATCAGCTTCTCGGTGCCGCGGTGCAGCAGGCCGATATGCGGATCGGCGCGCTCCACCACTTCGCCCTTCATCTCGAGGATGAGGCGAAGCACGCCGTGCGCGGCGGGGTGCTGCGGGCCGAAGTTGAGGGTGTGGCTGTCCAGCTCCACCCGGCGCGTCTGCGCGTCGGCGGTGCTGGTGTCCACGGGAATGGCGTCGCCTGTCGTCAGACTCATGGCTGCTTCTCCGCGTCCGGGAGGGCCTTCTGTCCCTCAAGGAGCGATGCGGGCGGCGGCGCGATGCGGTTCAGATGCACCTTCTCGTCGCCCGGCAGGGTGGTCATGGCCTCCCACGGGGAGAGGAAGTCGAAGTTGCGGAAGTCCTGCGGCAGGTTCACTGGCTCGTAGATCACCTCGCGCCGCTCCTCGTCGTACCGGACCTCGACATGGCCGGTCAGCGGGAAGTCCTTGCGTAGTGGGTGCCCCTGGAAGCCGTAATCCGTCAGGATCCGGCGCAGGTCCTCGTTGCCCTCGAAGGCGATGCCGTACATGTCCCAGGCCTCACGCTCCCACCAGCCGGCCACGGGCCAGATGGCGGTCACGCTCGCCACCGGCGTCTCGGCATCCGTGGTGGTCACCACGCGGATCCGGTGGTTGTGCGTGAGGGACAGCAGGTTCCAGACCACCTCGAAGCGCTCCGGCCGCTCCGGGAAGTCCACGCCGCAGAGGTCCATCATCTGCTCGAAGGCGAACCGCGGATCGGCCCGCAGGATCGCCATGACAGTGCGGACCTGATCGCGCCGGATCCGGATCACCAGCTCGACGCCCCGGGCCACATAGGCCTCGGTGACGGCGCCGGGCGGCAGGCTGGCTGCAATCTGCGAGCCGAGTTCGGATAGGTCAGCCACGAAGGATCGTCCCCGTCCGCCGGATCTTCTTTTGAAGCTGCAGGATGCCGTAGACCAGCGCCTCGGCCGTCGGCGGGCAGCCCGGCACGTAGATGTCCACCGGCACAATCCGGTCACAGCCACGCACCACGCTGTAGGAGTAGTGATAGTAGCCGCCGCCATTGGCACAGCTGCCCATGGAGATGACCCAGCGCGGCTCGCTCATCTGGTCGTAAACCCGGCGCAGCGCGGGGGCCATCTTGTTGGTCAGCGTGCCCGCCACGATCATCACATCCGACTGGCGCGGCGAACCGCGCGGGATCACCCCGAAGCGGTCCAGATCGTAGCGCGCCATGTAGGCGTGGATCATCGGCACGGCGCAGCAGGCCAGGCCGAAGGTCATCGGCCAGAGGCTGCCCGTGCGGGCCCAGTTCACCACCTTGTCCAGGTTGGCGACGACGAAGCCCTTCTCCTCGATCTCTCCCGTCACGCCCTTCAGGACAGCATCCTGATCTGGGCCGGGCGGGAGCGCCTGCTTGTTCCAGGCCACCTTCTCGTTGTCCGACACGTCGGCCAACGTGGAGTGGCGCAGAATTTCACTACCGGTGCCGCTCATCGCATCACCCTTCGCGCGTCGCCGCGCTTCATATCCCTGCGGGCCATATGGCCCGGCTCGCCGCGGAAGCCGCGGCTCATTCCCAATCCAGCGCGCCCTTGCGCCACTCGTACACGAAGCCAACCGTCAGCAGGCCTAGGAACCCCATCATCGAGAGGAAGCCCAGCCAGCCGATCCCGCCGAGCGAAACCGCCCAGGGGAACAGGAAGGCCACCTCCAGGTCGAAGATGATGAAGAGGATCGCCACGAGGTAGAACCGCACGTCGAAGCGGTGCCGCGTGTCCTCGAAGGGCTCGAATCCGCACTCGTAGGTCGAGTTCTTCTCCGCATCCGGTTTCTGCCGCGCGGCCAGCACGGACCCGCCCACCATGGCGATGCTGATCGCCGCGGCGATGCCCAGGAAGACAAGGATCGGGAAGTAGTTGGCCAGCAGCGGCTGGGTCATCATGCCCCTCGGAGCTCTGGGCATCCGGGGTCGGAGGCGACCGCCGGATGCGCCCATTGGCGCCGAGGCCATGCCGCAGCGCAACGCGGTACATATAGATCAGAGAGGTGGTCCGCCATAGGGGCCCTGCCCCAGCTTCGCACAATGAATGCAGCTTAATCAACGCTTGCGAGGCGTTCGCAAGCAGATCGCGACCGGTGGAACGGAACGGATCGGCAGCCCTGAAACGCAAAACGCCGCCCCGAGGGGCGGCGTTCTGTTTCGCGTCGTGGCGCGAGTGACGGGGCTCGAACCCGCGACCTCCGGCGTGACAGGCCGGCGCTCTAACCGACTGAGCTACACCCGCTCGCGACGTGGAGGGGCGTTTACGGGCTGGAGACCCCCCTGTCAATGCATCCCCTTCATCGAACCATCATCGACATGATCGGCTTCATGGGCGGGCCGGCACGTGCGCTCGGCGGGCGTGCGGAGCCAGGCGCCTGCGCGGCGCGACAGCCCTATCGACACTCACAGCTATGGAGAGGTGGCGGACATGGGCGCTGAGGGATTCGAACCCCCGGCATCCTCGGTGTAAACGAGGCGCTCTACCGCTGAGCTAAGCGCCCTGAAGCCGGCCTGAGGGGGACCTATGCCGGGCAACCCCCTGCGGCGTCAACGACGTCACGAAAAAGGGGCGCCGGCTCGCGCCGACGCCCCCCCCTTCCCTTCAGCGCTACCGGGTCAGTGTGGCAGCCCGGCTCCGGCCGGATCGCCCGCCGCCGGCTTGGTCGGCGTCACCTCCTCCGGCTCGATCCAGTCGATCGGCTCCGGCCGGCGAACCAGGGCCTGGGAGATCACCTCGTCCACATGGGAGACGGGGATCACCTTCAGCGCCTTCGTCACGCTCTCCGGGATGTCGGCCAGGTCCTTCTCGTTCTCCTTCGGGATGAAGACGGTGCCGACGCCGGCCCGCAGGGCCGCCAGAAGCTTCTCCTTCAACCCGCCGATCGGCAGCACCCGCCCGCGCAGCGTGATCTCGCCAGTCATGGCCACGTCCTTGCGGACAGGGATGCCCGTCAGGATCGAGACGATGCTTGTCGCCATCGCGATGCCCGCGGAAGGCCCGTCCTTCGGGGTCGCCCCCTCCGGCACGTGGACGTGGATGTCCCGCTTCTCGAACAGCGTCGGCTTGATGCCGAAGGCGGTGGACCGGCTGCGGACATAGGACACCGCGGCCGACACGCTCTCCTGCATCACGTCGCCCAGCTTGCCCGTGTGCTTCACGGCGCCCTTGCCGGGCAGCAGCACGGACTCGATCGTCAGGATCTCGCCGCCCACCTCGGTCCAGGCAAGGCCGGTCACGGCGCCCACCATGTCCTCGGCCTCGGCCTCGCCGTAGCGGAACTTCCGCACGCCGGCATACTTGCCGAGGTTCTCGGCGGTGATCTCCACCTTCGTCGCCTTGCCGGAGACGATCTCGCGCACGGCCTTGCGGGCCAGCCCGCCGATCTCGCGCTCCAGGTTCCGGACGCCGGCCTCCCGCGTGTAGTAGCGGACCAGGTCGCGGATGGCCTCGTCGGAGACGCTCCACTCGTCCGGCTTCAGCCCGTTCGCCTCGGTCACCTTCGCGACGAGATGCCGGCGGGAGATGCCGATCTTCTCATCCTCGGTGTAGCCGGGGATGCGGATGATCTCCATGCGGTCCAGCAGCGGCTGGGGCATCTTCAGCGAGTTGGCCGTGGTGATGAACATCACGTCCGACAGGTCGTAGTCGACCTCCAGGTAGTGGTCGTTGAAGGTCCCGTTCTGCTCGGGGTCCAGCACCTCCAGTAGGGCCGAGGACGGGTCACCGCGCCAGTCGGCGCCGAGCTTGTCGATCTCGTCCAGCAGGAAGAGCGGGTTCGAGGTCTTCGCCTTCTTCATGCCCTGGATGACTTTGCCCGGCATGGAGCCGATATAGGTCCGCCGGTGGCCGCGCACCTCCGCCTCGTCCCGCACGCCGCCCAGCGACATACGAACGAAGTTGCGGTTCACCGCCTTGGCGATCGACTTGCCGAGCGAGGTTTTGCCGACGCCGGGCGGGCCGACGAGGCACAGGATCGGGCCGCGGATCTTCTTTGACCGGCTCTGGACGGCCAGGTACTCGATGATCCGCTCCTTCACCTTGTCCAGGCCGTAGTGGTCGGCATCCAGGACGCGCTGGGCCTCCTCCAGGTCGATCCGCACCTTGGTGCGCTTCTTCCAGGGGATGGTCAGCATCCAGTCCAGGTAGTTCCGCACCACCGTGGCCTCGGCGGACATGGGCGACATGCCGCGCAGCTTCTTCAGCTCGCCTGTGGCCTTCTCGCGCGCCTCGGGTGAGAGGGCCGTCTTCTTGATCCGGGCCTCGAGCTCGGCAATCTCGTCCTTGCCCTCCTCGCCCTCACCCAGCTCCTTCTGAATGGCCTTCATCTGCTCATTCAGGTAGTACTCGCGCTGGGTCTTCTCCATCTGCCGCTTCACACGGTTCCGGATGCGCTTCTCCACCTGGAGGACGCCAATCTCGCTCTCCATGTGCGCGAAGACGCGCTCCAGGCGGGCGGTCACGCCGACCGTCTCCAGCAGCTCCTGCTTCTCGGCGATCTTGAGGTTCAGGTGAGCGGCCACGGTGTCGGCCAGCTTGCCCGGCTCCTCGATCTGGTTGATCGAGACCAGCACCTCAGGCGCGATCTTCTTGTTGAGCTTGATATAGCCCTCGAACTGCCCGACGACCGAGCGGCTCAGCGCCTCGACCTCGGCGGCCTCGGGGGCTGCCTCCTCGACCGTCTCGGCGAAGGCCTCGAAGTGGCTGGCAGTCTCCTTCCAGCCCACCACCTTCGCGCGGCGGCCACCCTCGACCAGCACCTTCACGGTGCCGTCCGGCAGCTTCAGCAGCTGGAGCACGGTGGAGACGGTGCCGACCTCGAACAGGTCCTCGGCGCCGGGATCGTCCTGCGCCGCGTTGCGCTGAGCCAGGAGGAGGATCTGCTTGTCCTCGCGCATCACGCTCTCAAGCGCGCGCACGGACTTCTCTCGCCCCACGAAGAGGGGAACGATCATGTGGGGGAAGACGACGATGTCGCGAAGGGGAAGGACGGGCAGCGCCTCGCCCCGGACCAGCTCCGCTCCACCCTGGTTCTCAGAATCCGCCATGGGGACCTCGCTCAGACAGTCGGCGCGAAAGCGCCCCGATCGGGCACGCCCCCGTCGCCACGGGAATGAACCCTATGTGGTGCCGGGGCGCCTTTCCCACAACGGCGGAGAGGCGCCCCGGGCATATGGGGCTATGCAATATAAATGCCTCAGTCCCCCTTCCCAGGACGGGAAGTGGGGCCAGGCCGCCCGGCTCAGGCGCTAGTCTGCTCCGCCGGGCGTTCACCGTAGATGAACAAGGGCTGGGCCCGGTTCTCGGCCACCTCCTTGTTCACGACCACCTCCTCCACCTCGTCCAGCCCGGGCAGGTCGAACATGGTGGAGAGCAGGATGCCCTCCATGATGGAGCGCAGCCCGCGGGCGCCGGTCTTGCGCTGGATGGCGCGGGTGGCCACCGACTTCAGCGCGTCCTCCGTGAAGGTGAGCTTCGTCCCTTCCATCTCGAAGAGGCGCTGGTACTGCTTCAGTAGCGCGTTCTTCGGCTTGGTGAGGATCTCGATCAGCGCCTTCTCGTCCAGGTCTTCCAGCGTCGCGATCACGGGCAGGCGGCCGATGAACTCGGGTATAAGCCCAAACTTCAGCAGGTCCTCCGGCTCCACCTCGCGCAGGATGGCGCCCTGGCGGCGCTCGTCCGGCCCCTTCACGTCCGCGCCGAAGCCGATCGCCGTGCCCTTGCCCTTGGCCGCAATAATCTTCTCCAGCCCCGCGAAGGCGCCGCCCACGATGAAGAGGATGTTGGAGGTGTCCACCTGCAGGAACTCCTGCTGGGGGTGCTTCCGGCCGCCCTGGGGCGGGACGGAGGCCACCGTGCCCTCCATGATCTTCAGCAGCGCCTGCTGGACGCCCTCGCCCGACACGTCGCGCGTGATCGAGGGGTTGTCCGACTTGCGGCTGATCTTATCCACCTCGTCGATATAGACGATGCCGCGCTGCGCCCGCTCCACGTTATAGTCCGCGGCCTGGAGCAGCTTGAGGATGATGTTCTCCACATCCTCGCCCACGTAGCCGGCCTCGGTCAGCGTGGTCGCGTCCGCCATGGTGAAGGGCACATCGAGGATGCGGGCCAGGGTCTGGGCCAGCAGAGTCTTGCCCGAGCCGGTGGGGCCCACGAGCATGATGTTGCTCTTGGCGATCTCCACCTCGCCGGTCTTGGCGCCGTGCGCCAGCCGCTTGTAGTGGTTGTGCACGGCCACGGAGAGCACCTTCTTCGCGTGCTCCTGCCCGATGACGTAGTCATCGAGGACCTTGCAGATCTCCTTGGGCGTCGGAACCCCGTCCCGGGACTTCACGAGGTGCGTCTTGTGCTCCTCGCGGATGATGTCCATGCACAGCTCGACGCATTCGTCGCAGATGAACACCGTCGGGCCGGCGATAAGCTTGCGGACCTCGTGCTGCGACTTGCCGCAGAACGAGCAGTAGAGGGTGTTCTTGGAATCGCCGGACTTGCTCATGCGCGCTCCTCGCCCCTGGCCGGGCACAACGGCCCATCCGGGGCGTCAAGAAGGCAAGATAGCCCCCCTCCCCCATCGGGGGAAGGTTGGGCCGGAATTTGTGACAGGCAGGCTACCGGACCCCTGACCGAGGGTTCCCCCGCAGCGGGTCCGGCCAGCCCCGTGCCCATCAGGCGCGCGGCCCCTCCACCGCCGGCGTGGCCACGGCGGCCCCGGCCGGCAGCTTCGCCACCACCTGATCGATCAGCCCGAAGGCCTGGGCCTCCTCGGCGGACATGTAGGTGTCGCGCTCCAGCTTGCGCTCGATCTCCTCCACCGGCTGGCCGGTGTGGTGCACGTAGATCTGGTTCAGGCGCTTGCGCAGGTCCAGGATCTCGCGGGCCTGGATTTCGATGTCCGTCGCCTGGCCCTGGGCACCGCCGGAGGGCTGGTGGACCATGATCCGGCTGTTCGGCAGGGCGAAGCGCTTGCCCTTTTCGCCGGCCGTCAGCAGCAGGGAGCCCATGGAGGCGGCCATGCCCAGGCAAACGGTGGAGACGGGAGAGCGGATGTACTGCATCGTGTCGTACATCGCGAGGCCGGCCGAGACGACGCCGCCCGGGCTGTTGATGTAGAAGGCGATGTCCTTGTTGGGGTTCTCGCTCTCCAGGAACAGAAGCTGGGCGCAGATCAGGGACGAGACCTGGTCGAAGACCTGCCCCGTCAGGAAGATGATCCGCTCCTTCAGGAGGCGGGAGTAGATGTCGAAGGCGCGCTCGCCGCGGGCCGTCTGCTCGACGACCATCGGGACCAGCGAGTTGTTGTAGACATCAATCGGGTCGCGATCGACGAACACGGAACGGGTCATGGCTTGTCCTTCCCCGCCGGCGGAGAAGCGCGTCCCCGATGGCACTGCCCGGATGGGTGCCCGGCCATGCCGCGGTACCCCTCCGGCCCCCTCTGCCGGCAATATCCCTCCAAGATGGGGCAAGCCGCCCCCCTCGGAAAGGGGGGCGGCCCGGGATTCAGCCGCCCTGGATCAGGGATATGGGAACGGCAGGCCTCAGGCGGCCTGCAGCTCCTCAACGGTCACGGTCTTGTCCGTCACCTTGGCCAGTTCCAGCATGAAGTCCACGACCTTCTCCTCGAAGATCGGGGCGCGCAGGTTCTCCAGCGCCTGCGGATTCTTCTGGAAGAACTCGAAGACCTGCTTCTCCTGCCCGGGATAGCGGCCGGCCTCCCGGCGCATGGCCTGGAACAGCTCGTCCTGGCCGACCTGGATGTTGTTCGTCCGCCCGATCTCGGAGAGCAGCAGGCCTAGCCGGATGCGCCGCTCGGCGATTTTCCGGTACTCGGCGCGCAGGGTGTCCTCGTCCTTGCCGGCGTCCTCGGCGTCCAGGCGGCCCGCCTTGCGGTCCTCCTCCACGCGCTGCCAGATCTGGCCGAACTCGGCCTCCACCATGCCCTCCGGCACGGCGAAGTCGGCGCGGTCCGCCAGCTGGTCCAGCAGCGCGCGCTTCACCCGCAGGCGGGTCAGGCCGTCATACTCGCCCTGGATGGAATTCCGGAGCTCCTCGCGCAGCTTCTCGGCGCTCTCCAGGCCCAGGGACTTGGCGAATTCGTCGTCGGCCGGGGCCGCGGCGCGGGTCTTCAGCGCCTTGGCCGTGATCTCGAACTCCGCAGGCTTGCCCGCCAGCTCGGCCGAGCCGTAGCCCTCGGGGAAGCTCACGCGAACCTTGCGGGTCTCGCCGGGGCGGATGCCCTCCAGCCCCTCGGTGAAGCCGGGGATGAAGCCCTCGCCACCGACCTCGATCGGCATGTCGTTGGCCGTGCCGCCCGGGAAGGGCTCGCCGACTGTCGCGTCGTCGCCGTCACCCTCGACCAGCCGGCCGACGAAGTCGGACACGACGATGTCGCCCTTGGCGGCCGGGCGCTCCTCGGCCACGTCCTCAAGCTTGGCGTTGCGCGCGGCCAGGCCGTCCGCTGCCTTCTGGACCTCCTCGTCGGAGACCTCGGCGCGGGGGCGCTCCACCTCGATCCCGGAGAAGTCCGGCATCGGGATCTCCGGCAGGACCTCCATCTCGATGTTGAAGGCCAGGTCCTTGCCCTCGCCGAAGTCGCCGACCAGCTCCACCTTCGGCTGCAGGGCCGGGCGCAGGCCGCGCTCGGTCAGCAGGTCGCGGGTCGCGGTCTGCACCTGCTCCTCCAGCACCTCGCCCGTCACGGCCGTGCCATAGCGCTTCTTCACCACGGACATCGGCACCTTGCCCGGCCGGAAGCCCGGGATCCGCAGGTCGCGGCCCAGCGCGGCGAGCCGCTTGTCGCGCGTCGCCTCGATCTCCGCCGCCGGCACCACCACCGAGAAGGACCGCTTCAGCCCCTCGGCCGAGAGCTCCGTCACCTGCATTCGCTCAGTTCCACATCAAGATCGTTCAGGTCGGCGCCGGGCCGTTTGGTGCGGGCGGAGGGACTTGAACCCCCACGGCTTGCGCCACTGGAACCTAAATCCAGCGTGTCTGCCATTCCACCACGCCCGCATCGCGCGGCGCCGAATTGCGCGCCTCTACCCTATGGAGCCCGCCTTTCCAAGCGGTCCGCGTACCGACTCGCGATCGGCCGCTTTCCGCAGGGCGTCCGGAATGCCCGCCACCACGTCTTCTGCCACCACCCCGGGCCCTTCCGGGGCCGCCTCTCCCTGCAGCCAGACGGCCGCGCAGGCCGCCTCGAAGGGCGGCATGCCGCCAGCCAGCAGCCCCCCGAGAATCCCGGCCAACACGTCCCCCGTCCCGGCCGTGGCCAGGCTTGGCGGGGCGTTGTGGTTCACCGCGGCCCGCCCGTCCGGCGCCGCCACCACCGTGTCCGGCCCCTTCAGCACCAGCACCGCCCCCAGCCGCGCAGCCGCGCACCGGGCGGCAGCGAGGCGGTCCGGCCCCACCGGCCCGAAGAGGCGGGCGAACTCTCCCTCGTGCGGCGTCAGCGCTGCCACGCCGCGCAGCCCTTCCGGCTCCCCCGCGAAGGCGCCCAGCGCCCCGGCATCCGCCACCACCACCCGCCCGGCGGCCACCGCGCCCCTCAGCATGCCCCGCGTCATCTCGTCGGGCGCCAGCCCGGGCCCGATCACCCAGGTGCCGCGCTTCGGATCCTCCAACAGGGGTTCCACCGGCGGCCCGGCTACGATCGCCCCCGGCTCCCCCGCCCGGAAGGCTGCCGCCGCCTCGGGCGCTGTCGCGGCCAGCGTCACCAGCCCCGCCCCGGCCCGGCGCGCCGCCGCCGCCGCCAGCCGCGCCGCCCCCGGCATGGCCCCGCCCGCCACAACCAGGTGCCCGCGCCGGTACTTGTGGCCGGCCGGGTCCTGCCCGGGCAGCTGCCAGAGGCCCGGCGCGTTGCGGAAGCTCCGCGCCTCCTCCCCCGCCCGGGCCGCGGCCAGGGCCTCTTCCGGCAGGCCGATATCCGCCAGGTGCAGATCCCCACAGAGGAGCCGCCCGGGCATCAGCAGGTGCCCGGGCTTCAGCCGGGCAAAGGTGACGGTCAGCGCCGCGCCGACGACTTCCCCGACCGGCTGCCCCGTCCCGCCATCCAGCCCGCTCGGCACGTCCACGGCCAGGACCGGCCCGCCGGCCGCGCGCAGCGCCGCCACGGCTGCCTCCGGCAAGGGCCGGGCGGGCGCGGCGCCCAGCAGCGCGTCCACCACCAGCCCTGCCCGCGCCGCCTCCTCCGGGCGGAGCGGCACGACCGGCCCGCGCCAGCGGAGGGCCGCCTCTTCCGCCGGCCCTCCCGGCCGGGGCGGTGCTAGGGCAGCCACCGCGACGGGCCATCCCGCCTCGGCCAGCAGCCGCGCGGCCACGTAGCCATCCCCACCATTGTTGCCGGGCCCGGCCAGGACCAGCGTCCGGCAGGGCCGGACGCGCCGCATCGCCGCCCGCGCCACGGCCCGCCCGGCGGCCAGCATCAGCGACCCGACCGGCACGGAGGAGGCCGCGTCGGCCCGCGCCATGGCAACCGGGGTGAGAAGATCGAGTGGCAGGAAGCTCCGTCCCTTTCCCGGGAACCCCGGCGCCCCTAGCCTCATCCCATGGATTCCCACATCGATGTCGCCATTCTCGGAGGAGGCCTGAGCGGCGCCCTTCTTGCCGTGCTGCTGCAACGCGCCCTTCCTTCCGGCCGGTCCATCGCCCTGTTCGAGTCCGGCCCGCCGCCCGGGCGCGGCCTTGCCTACTCGACGCCGGACCCGAACCACATCCTCAATGCCCCAGCCGGCGCGATGAGCCTGCTCCCCGACCAACCCGACCATTTCACGGCCTGGCTGGAGGCGAACGGCGCCCCCGCCCCGACCGGGCAGGAAACGCTCCCGGTGGCCCGGCGCTTCGCCCAGCGCATGTTCTACGGCGACTACGTGGAGGAGAACCTCCGCGCCGCCACCTCGGCCGAAGCGGGCGCCCGCCTCGCCATCCACCGGGACCGCGCGACGGCGCTGGAGGAAGTGCCGGAAGGCTGGCGGATCACCTCGGGGGGGGCGACGTGGACGGCCCGCCTTTGCGTCCTCGCGATCGGCCACGCCCCGTCCCCGGCCGTTCCCCTCGCCCTTCGCGGCGCGGAGGCGACGGCGAACCTGCCCGCGGATGCGTCTCTCCTGCTCGTCGGCAGCGGCCTCACCGCCGTGGACGCGCTGATGAGCCTTCACGCCGCCGGCCATCGCGGGCCCATCCGCGTCGTCTCCCGCCATGGCCGCTTCCCGCTGGAGCACGCGCCGCCCGCGGCCGCGCCCTGGGTTCTCTCGCCCCCGCCCAAAACCGGCCGCGCCTCGGACCTCATGCACTGGCTGCGCGCGGAGGGAGCGCGCGCCATCGAGGCGGGCATCCCTTGGCAGGCCGTGCTGGATTCCGTGCGGAAGGAGGTTCCCGCGCTCTGGCGGGGCCTGCCCCTCCCCGCCCGCCGCATCTTCATGCGCCGCGCCCTCTCGGCCTGGAACATCCACCGGCACCGCATGCCGGCCGCGAGCGGCGCCATCATCCGGGCCATGCAGGAGAAGGGGCAGCTCACCATGGAGGCCGCCTCCTTCGGTGGCTGCGAGGCGGCGCCGGACGGCCGCGTCCTGGCCCTTCTCCACCCGTCGGGCGAGGCGACCCGCGCGGAGGCCGCCGACCACGTCATCCTCTGCACCGGTCCAGGCCCCGGCCGTGCCTGGGCCGCCGATCCCCTGCTCGCGCCGCTGATCCGCCAGGGCCGGGCCCGGCTGGACCCCCTCGCCCTCGGGTTGGACACCGACCCGGACACGGACGCCGTGCTGGACACGGCCGGCGCCGGATCCGCCAGCCTCACCGCCATTGGCCCCTGCGCACCCGGGGCCCGGTTCGAGATCACCGCTGTCCCGGAAATCCGCGCCCAGGCCGCCGCCCTGGTCCCGCGCCTGAACGCCGCGCTGGCGGGCTAGGGCCCGATCCGGTCTAACCTCTTCCGGGAATCGGCAGGGGTCGGACCATGGCCTTCGTGGTGGCGGTAGCGCAGCGCAAGGGCGGGGCGGGCAAGTCCACCGTGGCAGCCAACCTCGCCGTGGCGCTGGCGGAGGCCGGCGCCCGCGTGGCCCTGGCCGATACGGACCCCCAGGCCACCCTGACCCGCTGGCACGGGCTGCGCCCGGGGGGTGCATCACCCATGGCCTTCGAGAGCGGGGCGGGATGGCGCGTGCCACAGGCCGTCGCCCGGCTGGGGAAGGAGGCGGACTTCCTCATCCTCGACACCCCGCCTCACGCCGACACGGATAGCCGCCTGGCCATGCGCGCCGCCGATCTTGTCCTCATCCCCCTGCAGCCCTCCATGCCCGATGTCTGGGCGATGGAGGCCACGCTGGAGGTCGCGGCATCCGAGCGGAAGGCGGTGGCGCTGATGCTCAACCGCGTCCCCGCCCAGGGCCGGGCCGCCCAGGAGGTGGCGGCCGCTTTGGCCGAGCGGAAGCTGCCCCTCCTGCCCGCCCCTTTCGGCAACCGCACCGCGTTCGCCGCCGCCTTCGCGGAGGGGCTGGGCGTGGTGGAATCCGCGCCCCGGGGCCAGGCCGCGACGGAGGCACGGGCCCTGGCGGAGGCGATCCGGCGCGAGGCGGCCTGAGGGACCATCCCTCCCCGGCCGCGTTGAGGCAGCGGCCTGAAGCGGAGGAGCAGTCTTGCGGAACATCGACCTGACATCGTGGCAGGGCCTGCTCGGCACGCTGCTGGGCCTCGCGCTCGTCACCATCATTGGCGTCGGCATCCGCCTGCTGGTGATGTCCACGGTCCAGCGGCGCCGGGAGCGCATGAACCGCCAGATCAACGAGCGCCTGCGGGCGCTGATCGCAGCCTATAAGACCCTCGGCGGCTCCTTCACCGGCGACCTCTCCGTCGATCCCCGGCACCGGCGCGACCTGCGCGGGGAGGACGAGGCCGGGGAGTCTATCGACCTCGAGAAGATGGGCTCCGACCGCGCCCGCCGCATCCGGGACGCGGTGGAGGCATCCTTGTCCGACATCTTCCTCCTTGGCACGGAGGAGCACGTCCGCCTCGCCGAGCGCGCCGCGCGGGAGTTGGTGGCGGGCAAGCCCGTCCACACGCATGAGCTCGTCGTCGCGCTTCGCGACTTCATCCGGGAGGCGCTGGACCTCGATCCCATCCCGGAGGGCCTGCAGATCCCCATGCAGGGCCCGGCACGGCCATCCGGCTCCGGCGGGCGGGACAAGGGGGATCAGCGGGGCGGCGAAGGCCGGTCCGGAGGCGGCGGGATGGAGGCCGGCGGCGGCATGGCCCTGGGCGGGGGCATCGGCCTGGGTGGCGCCATGAGCATCGGCAGTGCTGAGGAGCCGCCCCACCACGTTTAGTCGGGACACAGGACGGCGGCGCCGGCGGCCGCCTTCAGCCTTTCTCCGACAGTTCCATCCGCCATATCGCGAGCCCGGCACCCACCAGGAGCACGAACCCCGCGAGGTCCCATCCGTCCGGCACCTCGCTCCAGAAGAGCACGCCCAGTGCGGTCGTCCAGAGGATGGCGGAGTACTCGAAGGGCGCCAGCAGCGTCGTCTCGGCCGCGCGATAGGCCGCCGTCATCAGAAGTTGGGCCACGACGGAGACGAGCCCCACGACAAGCAGCATCCCCCACTGCCACGGCGTGGGCGTCACCCAACCCGGAACCGCCATTATTCCGGAGACGAGGGCGGCCCCTATGGCGAACCAGAGCACGATCGTGATCCCTGGCTCCCCGGCCTCACCCATCTGGCGAATGGACACCATGGCATAGGCCCAACCCAGCGCAGCCGCCAGCACCCCCGCCACAGCGCCGGGATGCAGCCCGCCCCCGCCGCCCGGCTGCACCATCAATAATACCCCGAGGAACCCGGCGAGGATCACCGCCACCCGCCCCATCCCCACTCTCTCCCGCAGCAGCAGCACGGAGAGCAGGACGAGGAAGAGCGGCATCGTGAAATTCAGCGCCGTCACCGTCGCCAGCGGCAGGTGCACATAGCCGTAGAAGGAGCCGAACATCCCCACCAGCCCGCCCACCAATCGTTCGAGGTGTCGGCGCGGGTGGCGGGTCCGCAGCGCGCGCCGCAACCCGCCCGGCGCGGTCAGGTGCGCCAGCAGCAGGAGGACAGGCAGGGTCAGGGCGTTGCGGAAGAAAACCGTCTCCGCCAACGGGACCGCCCCCTGCAGCGCCTTCACCGCCGCGGCGGCCAGGGCGAAGAAGCCGGCCGAGCCAGTGACACAAAGGATCGCCCGTAGCCGCGTGGTGCGCGCCGAGGGGGCAGGTGTCATCGGGCGCTGTTCCAGGGCGGGCCTCCACCGGGCCGCCGGGCGGCCGGCGCTCTCTTCCCGTTCCCGAGCCCCCGGGGCAAGCCCGCGCCGGGGTGATTTCGCCCGCCGCCGATCCGCTGTAGCCTCCGCGCCGCATGACCGCCCGCATGACCGAGAGTGACGCCCCGGCCGCCCCTGAACGGCCCCTCGAACGGCCGAAGACGGCCCCGCCGGTACCACCCCACCCGCTCTACCAGCCCGAATCGGACGAGGTGGTGTGGCACGGCCGCTTCCCGCTGCAGCGCGTCCGGTTCCGCTACCGCCGGCGGGATGGAACCCTCTCCGGCCCCCTCACCTGGGAGCTGGCACGCCGCGGCGAGGCCACGATGATCCTGCCCTGGGACCCCGTGAGCGACCGCATCGCCCTGATCGAGCAGTTCCGCCTCCCCGCCCTCGCCGCCGGCGAGGAGCCGCGCATGATCGAGCTGCCCGCGGGCCTGGTTGAGCCCGGCGAGAGCGTGCCGGAGACCGCCAGGCGGGAACTGGAGGAGGAGGCCGGCCTTTCCTCCAGCCGGATGGAACAGATTGGCACCTTCATGCTCCACCAGGGCTACGCGGATGAGCGCGTGCACTTCCACCTCGCCTGCGTCTCGCTTGAGGGAGGCCCCGCCGCGACGGGCGGCCTGGCCAGCGAGGAGGAGGAGACGGCCGTGCTGGTGGTGGACGCTGCCGAGGCCTTCGCGATGGTGGCCGAGAACCGCATCCGCAACGCCCCAACAGCCCTGGCCCTCCTCTGGCTCCAGGTGAACCACGCGCGGCTGCGCGACGAATGGACCCGCTGATGCAGACCCAGCCCCTGTTCCGCGAGAACGCCTACACCGCGGAGAACCCGGCCACCGTGCTGGAAAGCTCCGAGGCCGGGGTAATCCTCGATTCCAGCGTCTTCTACCCCCGCGCCGGCGGCCAGCCAGGGGACACCGGCACCCTGGTATGGGATGGCGGCGAGATGACCGTTGCGGACACGGTGAAGGGTCCGGACGGGTCCGCCTTGCACCTCCCGGCCCCGGGCACCGCGATCCCGCCCGCCGGTGCGAAGGTCACGGCGCGGCTCGATTGGAACCGGCGCCACCGCCACATGCGCATGCACACCACGCTGCATCTTCTCTGTGCGGCGATGCCGGGCATCTACGCCACGGGTAACCAGATCGGCGCCGAGAAGTCCCGCCTGGACTTCGACCTGCCCGAGCCGCCCACGAAGGAATGGGTGACGGAAAGGCTGAATGAGCTGATCGCTGGCGACCACGAGATCGGCGAGCGCTGGATCACCGAGGCGGAGCTGGACGCCAATCCCGGCCTCGTCCGCACCCTCTCCGTCCAGCCTCCGCGCGGCGCGGGCCAGGTCCGGCTCGTGCGGATCGGCGCGGAGGACGCGCCGATCGACCTCCAGCCTTGCGGCGGTACCCATGTCCGCCGCACCGGCGAGATCGGGCGCGTGGAGGTGACGAAGATGGAAAGCAAGGGCAAGCAGAACCGGCGCATCCACATCGTGCTGGTGGAGGAAGACAAGTGACGACCGAAGCAAAGAACACCCTCGTCTTCACCGAATGGCTAGCGGGGGAACTCGGCAAGCCGGACCTCGTCGTCCTGGACTGCTCCCTGGTGCTGCCCGGCGAGCCGGGCGACAAGAAGGCCGGCTTCGCCGAGGCCCATATCCCCGGCGCGCGTCTCTTCGACATCGACCTCTTCGCCGATCCAGACAGCACCCTGCCCCATATGGTGCCCACCCCCGCGCGCTTCGCGAAGCTTGCGGGCGACCTCGGCATCTCCAACGAGAGCCGCGTGGTCTTCTACGACCAGGCGCACGGGCTCCGCGCCGCCGCGCGCGGCTGGTGGCTGATGCGGCTGATGGGGCACGAGAAGGCTTTCGTCCTCGATGGCGGCCTGCCCAAGTGGAAGAAGGAGGGCCGCCCGACCGAAGCCGGCGAGGCCGCGCCCGCCACCGCCGCAACCTTCGTCCCGGATTTCCGCGCCGATCGCCTGCGCGGCATCGGCGACATCAAGCGCATCGTCCGCCAGGGCGGCGGCGAGGCGCTGATCCTCGACGCCCGCGCGGCCGGCCGCTTCCAGGGCAGCGCGCCGGAGCCTCGCCCCGGCCTCGTCGCCGGCCATATCCCCGGCTCAGCCAACATTCCCTTTACCGAGCTGCTGGCCGCGGACGGCACGATGCTGCCGCCAGACCAGCTCCTCGCCCGGTTCGAGAAGGCCGGGGTGGAGCGGGAGCAGCCCGTGATCCTCTCCTGCGGCTCCGGCGTCACCGCCACCGTCCTCGCCCTCGGCCTCGTCCAGGCTGGGCTGCCTGAGGGATCGGTCTATGACGGATCCTGGACCGAGTGGGGCCTGCGGCCGGAAACACCGAAGGTGACGGCCGACGCCGCCAAGGCCACCGCCTGATGAGCGCGAGGAAGGACACCGGCCTCGGCTTCTCCACGCGCATGTCCCATCACGGGCGCGCGGGGGCGAAGGAGCACGGCTTCGTCAACCCGCCCATCCACCGCGGCTCCACCGTGCTCTTCCCGGACTGCGAGTCCCGCAAGAACTCGGCGAAGCAGCGCTACGAGCAGGTGCTGACCTACGGCACCGCCGGCGGCCCCACCCACCACATGCTGGAGGACATGGTGGCGGAGATCGAGGGCGGCACCCGCGCCCTGATCGTCGGCACCGGCCTTGCCGCCTGCATGGTCCCGCTCTTCGCCTACCTGAAGGCGGGCGACCACTGCCTGGTGCCGGACAGCGTCTATGGCCCCGTCCGCAATCTGGCGGACGGGCTGATGAAGAGCTTCGGGATCGAGACCACCTACTATGACCCGATGGTGGACGAAGCGGGGATGGCCGCGCTGATCCGGCCGAACACGAAGGTGGTCTATACCGAGAGCCCGGGCAGCCACACCTTCGAGCTGCAGGACATCCCCGCCATCGCCAGCGCCGCCCGCGCGGCGGGCGCCAAGGTGCTGATGGACAACACCTGGGGCTTCCACACCTTCCAACCCTTCGCGCACGGCGTGGACGTCTCCATCCAGGCCCTCACCAAGTATGCGGGCGGCCATTCCGACGTGCTGCTGGGCAGCGTGACGGTGAATAACCCCGAGGACTGGCAGATAGTGAAGGGCGCTTCGAGCCAGCTCGGCCAGTTCGCCAGCCCCGACGACTGCTGGCTGTGCCTGCGCGGCCTCCGCACCCTGCCCGTGCGGCTGCGCCAGCAGGCGGAGAACGGGCTGCAGGTCGCGCGCTGGCTGGAGACGCAGCCGGAGGTGCTGCGCCTGCTGCACCCCGCCCTGCCCTCCCACCCGCAGCACGCGCTGTTCCAGCGCGACTTCTCCGGCACCTGCTCGCTCTTCGGCCTGGTGCTGCAGCCCCGCTACTCGGACGCGGACGCCGAGACGGTGGTGGACGCGCTCCGGCTCTTCGGCATCGGCGCCTCCTGGGGCGGCTACGAGAGCCTCGCCCTTCCCACCGCGCCCTCGATCAGCCGAACGGTGACGAACCCGAAGGACTTCGGCGGCCCGATCATCCGCCTCCATATTGGCCTGGAGGACCCGGAGGACCTGATCGCGGACCTGACCCAGGCGCTGGGCCGGCTGCCGCGATAGGAAGGCCGCCGACGTGAAGCTCCCCGAGCTCGTCCACGGCATGACCGTGACGGCGGGGGAGCTGCGCTTCGGCGCGCCCGCCCTCGACGACTACTTCGCCGCGCTCCTGCCGGCGGGCCTGCGCGCGGCACCCGGGCGGCTCGCCTTCGCCGCGGCGTGCCACGGCGCCCTGCTGATGCTGCGCCGCCAGCTGATCGCGAAGGGCCTCTCGATCGGGCTGCCCGGGCCCGACGACGTGCCGCTGAAGGCCGCCGCTGCCGGCCTCCATCCCGGGCTGGACCTGATCATCGGCCCGGGAACGGCCGAGCAGCACCGGGACCGCGTGCTGCGCGCGCTGCTGACCGAGTCCGACGAGCCGCCGGGCCTACCCTCCTCGGTCCGCTGGCCGGCGGAGGGGGATGCCTCCGGCACGACCCTGGTCGCCCTCCTCTCCCCTGGCCGCCGCTGGCCCGCCGGCGCGCCATGGGACGGCATGGCTTACCTGGACGCGGAAACCTTCACCTTGGGCTTTCGCCCCTGATGGAAGGCCTGCCGCAATCCGCAATCCCCTGCTCGATCGCAGAATTGCCCCCAGCCGACGACCTGGCCGGGCTGACCTGGGCCGACCGTGCCTGCCTCGATCTCGCGCCAGGCCGCATGATCGAGCACCCGTCCTTCCCGATCTTCCACCGCAGGCAACCCGCCCAGGTCAGATGGCAGCGCCGCTCCGTGCCGGCTCTTCGGCTGGCGGTGCTGAGCGACGTGGTCGTCATCGGCGGCGGGATGGTGCTGGAGCCCGCCTCGGGCACGCTGATGCTGGAGAGCTTCACTTCATCCGGAGAGACGACCGCCTCCGCGAACACCCTCGTCAACGCGCTGCGCTTCATGAAGGCGCATCCGAGGGACGGTGCCATTTACCCGGACCAGCACTGGTCCCCTCCCGCCCGCCGGATCGAGGATCCGGTCTTCCACCTCACCTACCTTTCGGACATCAACTACACGCACTTCATGCTCGAGGTCCTGCCGAAGCTGCACTACTGGCTGCTGCTTCCCGAGCCCAGGCCGCGCCTCCTTGTCTCCCGCGCCGCGGCGGAGCGGCTGGCAGGACTTCTGGCCCTCTACGGCGTCGGCGCCGAGCAGCTAGTGGTCTGCCCCACTCCGTTCGAGCGCCCGGTGGCCGCTGCCCGGCTCTATCTGGGGGCGGCGCCGATGCTCGGGCATGCCCCGGTCCTGGCCTCCCTGCAATCGGCGGACGCGCCCCCATCCCCGGGCCCGAAGCGCATCTTCGTCACCCGCCGGGGGGACAAGTCCTGGTTTCGCAAGCTTCTCAACGAGGAATCCGTGGCGGAATTCCTCGCCGCGCGCGGCTTCGGGGTGCTGGCCATGGATGATCTCGCGCTCGCGCAGCAGGTCGCGCTCTTCCGCGGAGCTGACTGCGTCGCGGGGATCTATGGCGGCGCCCTGTTCAACACGATCTTCTCCGCGCCGGGCGCGCGGGTGCTCAGCCTGACATCCCCGGACTACCACCGCACCATCCTGGACGCCGCGCCGATGCAGCTCCGCGGCGCCACGGTGCTCGGGGAGTCCTTCACCACGAAGCTGGACAGCAACAACAGCCCCTTCGTGGTGGACATGGAGGACCTGCGCGCGGCCTGCGATCACCTCGGCCTCTGACGCCGAGGCTCCGGCGCGCCGGCCGCCCGCTCAGGCCGGCCGGGACAGGGGAGAGGCTCCGGCCCCCGCCTCGGCCAGTTCCGCCCGCTCCTGCCGCCGCCCCAGCCAGAAGCTCAGTGCCAACCACGCGACGGAGAGCGGCACGGCGACAATGGAGATCCCCGTCATGCTCAGCCCCAGCGCGATAAGCCCGGCATAGGACCAGCTCGCGACCTGGTCGCCGCCGCGATAGACCACGGTGTCGATGAAGTTCTTCGCCTTGTACCGGTCCTCGCGCGGCACGGAGGTGAAGAGGACCTCCCGGGTCGGGCGGGCCAGGGCGAAGTTGCTGACGCGCCGGACCACCTGCACGGCCACGAACACCGTGACGCTCGGCGCTGCCGCCAGCGCGGCGAAGCCCGCCACGCTGAACAGCGGCAGTGCGCAGAGCGTGATCGCGACGCCCAGCCAACCCATCAGCCGACCCGTGAGGAAGAGCTGGAACACCAGGGTGAGCACGTTCACCCAGAAGTCGATGTCGGCGAAGAAGGCCGTGCGCGCCGCCCGGTTCGGGAAACTGGCCTCCGCGATCGTCGCCTGCTGAAAGTACAGGAAGGTAGAAGTGACGGAGTAGAACAGGATGAAGAACGCGATCCCCAGCAGGTAGGGCGAGCGGAAAGTATGCGTCATTCCCGCGAAAATGCCGCCGCCGACGGCCTTGTTCGGATCACCGCCCTGCACGGGCCGCTGGAAGGCGTCGCTGATCCGCGAAAGGTGCCGGGAGGCGAAGACAGCCACCTCCAGCAGCACGATCGAGGCGAGCAGCAGCCAGTTCTGCCCGAGCTTCTCCACGAAACCCGAGGTCAGGCCCGATCCGGCGATCCCGCCCACGGTCGCGCCCGCCGCCAGGAAGCCGAAGAGGCGCTTCCCCTGCTCCGCGTCGAAAACGTCCACCACGAAGGACCAGAAAACGGAGACGACGAACAGGTTGAAAACCGAGACCCAGATGAAGAAGGCCCGCCCGATCCAGACATGCGCCTCCTGCCCTGCGAACATCAGCAGAAGCATGAAGACGAGCAGGTTCAGCATGAAGAAGCGGTAGGAGATGGCGATGAACCGCTCCCTCGGCCATTTCCGCACCGCGTAGGCGAAGAGCGGGTTCACGGCGAGCATCGCCAGCAGCGTGCCGGTGAAGAGCCATGGCAGGTTCCGCACCCCGCCCGCGACCCCTAGCTCGTCCCGGATCGGCCGCAGCACGTAGTAGGCCAGGAACAGGGCGAAGACGTAGAGCCAGGACCAGGCCAGGGCCCGCGCCTCCGCCGGGCGGACATCGATGATCCGCCGCAGTCCCTGGTAGAGCAGCCCGCCCCGCTCCGGGAGGGCGGGGGCCTTAGAGGCCATCGACGTACTGCTCCATCCGCCGGCGCATCGCCGCGTCCGGCATCCGGCCCTGGGCGGCGCGAAGGTTGTCGTCCACGTAGCGGGCCTGGGCCATGCCGGGCACGGCGCAGGTCACCCCCTCGTGGCTGACGAGGTACTTCAACATGAACTGCGCCCAGCTCGTCACGTCGATCTCAGCCGCCCATTCCGGCAGGGGCTTGCCCTGGGTGGCGCGGAACACGCTGCCCCGGCCGAAGGGCAGGTTGATGAACACGGCCATCCCCCGCTCCTTCGCCAAGGGGATGATGCGCTCGGCGGCGTTCCGGTTGTCCAGCGCGTAGTCGATCTGGATGGAATCCAGCTGCTCCCGGCGCATCATGGCCTCGAAGGCCTCGTACTGCCGGTCGAAGCTCGTGGTGGCGCCAAGGTAGCGGATCCGGCCGGCCTGCTTCAGTTCCCGCAGGTAGGCCAGTTCGTTCGTGATGTCGCGCAGGTTGTGCACGGCCAGCAGGTCGATCCGGTCCGTCCGCAGCGCCTTAAAGGAGGCGTCGATCTGCGCCCGCCCCTGCTCGATATTGTCCACCCCCACCTTGGTGCAGACGAAGAGAGAGGGCCGGATCTTCAGGTCGTCCATCAGCCCGCCCATGATCGCCTCGGCCTGGCCGTAGGATGGTGCGGTGTCCACCACCGTCCCGCCCAGCGCGTGGAAGCGGCGGAAGGTGTCGCGCAGCGGCGCCACGTCCTCGCCGGGCTTCACCTCCTCGTAGCGCCGGGCGGAGCCGAGGCCGATCACCGGGATCATCTCGCCCGAGGAGGGAATGGGCTTGCGGACCAGGGTTCCCATCGCAGCCCCCGGAGCAGCCCCTTGCGCCGCAGAGCCCCGGGGCAGCGCCGTGGCGGCTAGGCCGGCCCCCACGCCGGTCAGGATCGTGCGGCGGGTGGTATGCATGGCGTCGTCTCCCCGGAAGGGCCCCCTTCGCCGCTGGATGCGGCGCGGGACGGCGTCGTGGCCATTCAGTTAGGGAGTGTTGCGCGGATGTAAGGTCCGGGGAACCGCCATTGTTCCGCCGGGCGAAGGGGCCGGCGGTCAGACCGCTGCGGCGCAGGCCTCGCAGGTGCCCTCCACCTCCACCGTGGCCCTGGCAGGGTGGAACCCGGCCGCCCGCGCCGCGGCCGCCACCGCCGCCGCCACGCTGTCGTCCGACAGTTCCGAAGTGCGGCCGCAGTTCCGGCAAATGAGGAACTGGTGGGGATGCTCCTCCCCATGGCCGTGCGCCGAATCGGTGCAGGGAATGAAGGCGTTCAGCCGCTCCACCCGATGGATCAGCCCCTGGGCCATCAGGAAGTCCAGCGCCCGGTACACGGTCGGCGGCGCGGCCCCCGGCCGCTCCGCCCGCAGCCGGTCCAGCAGCGCATAGGCGCCGACGGGCTGTGGCGCCTCCAGCACCATCTCCAGCACCCGCCGCCGCAGCGGCGTCAACTGGGCGCCGCGGCGTAGGCAGGCCGCCTCCGCCTCGCGCAGCGCGCCGGCCGGGTCCGAAGGGGCGTGGTGGTGGTCGTGGTCGCCGTGGGGCATCCGGTCCTCGGGTGCGGCGCGGGTCTTCCGCGCCGGCACGCCCTATATAGGCGCCATGAGCACGCCGCCCAACCGCGCCCCAGAAGGGGCCCCATCGCGCCCCGCCGACCTGCCGGCCTGGAACCCGCCCACGCAGGAGGCCCGCTCCAGCTTCGTCGGGGCCCTCCGGCCCGACTCGAACGGGCTCGTCGCCGCCATCGCGCAGGCGCACGGCACCGGGGAGGTGCTGATGCTCGCCTGGATGAACGCGGAGGCGGTGGAGGAGACGCTTCGGACAGGCCGGGTCACCTACTACAGCCGCTCCCGCAAGGGCTTGTGGCGGAAGGGCGAGACCTCCGGCCAGGTGCAGCACCTGATCGATCTGCGCCTGGACTGCGACGGCGACGCGCTGCTCGCCACCGTCCACCAGGACGGCGTGGCCTGCCACACCGGCCGCCGCTCCTGCTTCTCCTGGGGACTGTCCGGGGAAGAAGTCCGCCCGTTGGAACCCGTCCTGGCCGATCCGGCGGCTCTCTACGGCGGGGCCCGTTGACGCCTTCGTGCGGCAGAGGCTTCCCTTCCAGCCACACGGAAGGAATGCCGCATGCCGCTCACCATGCCGGAGGAACTGATCCTCCTGATGCTCGACGACCGGAGCGGCCGCCTGCATGAAACGGCCGGCCCCGCTTCCGGCTACGCGGTAGCGGGCGCCATCCTGGCGGAGCTGGCGCTACGCAACCGGATCGACACGGACCCGCAGCGCCTCTTCGTGGCCGATGCCGCCCCGACCGGCGATGCGATTCTCGATCCCGTCCTCGCCCGCATCGCCGCCGATCCTGGCCCGAGCGAGGCGGAAGGCAGCGTGCCCCATAACAGCCGCTACTGGATCGAGACGCTGGGGCGCGAGGCCGAAACCTACCGGGAGGCCATTTTCGCGCGCCTTGTCGCCCAAGGCATCCTGCGGGAGGAGCAAGGCCGCTTCCTCTGGATCTTCCCGGAGCGCCGCTACCCCGTGATCTCCGACAAGGAGGAGCGCGAGGTGAAGGCTCGCCTGACGGGGGTGATCTTCAACGACGACATCCCCGAGCCGCGCGATTCGCTCCTCATCGGCCTCTGCCGCGCCGCCGGGCTGCTGCCGCTGATCCTGTCCGAGGAGACGCTCGAGGAGGTCGAGCCCCGGATCCAGCAGGTCGCCAATCTGGAGGAGCTCAGCCGCTCCCTCGGCAACGCCGTGCGCGACATCTTCATCGAGATGGCCCGCTACACGCCGATCATGTAAGGGCTCGCGCCGCCGGTCCGGGCCGCTTATGCAGCCCGCCATGCCGGAGAACCCTCCCCCCCTCCTCTATCTCGTTGCCGGAGAGGCCTCCGGCGACGTGCTGGGTGCCCGCCTGATCGCGGCCCTGCGGGAGTTCCGGCCCGGCCTGGCCATCGCCGGCATCGGCGGCGCCCGCATGGCCGAGCAGGGCGTGGAGAGCCTCTTCCCCATGCGGGAGCTGGCGCTGATGGGGCTGCTGGAGGTGCTGCCCAACCTCCGCAGCCTCGCCCGCCGCATGGATCAGACCGTGGCGGACATCACCGCCCGCCGCCCCGCCGCCCTGGTCACAATCGACAGCCCCGGCTTCGCCCTGCGCCTGGCTAAGCGCGTGAAGCCGCTGGGAATCCCGGTGATCCACTACGTCGCCCCCCAGGTCTGGGCCTGGCGGCAGGGCCGGGTGAAGGAGATGGCGCACCGGCTGGACCGCATCCTCGCCCTGCTGCCCTTCGAGCCGCCCTTTTTCGAGCGTGCCGGCATCCCCGTGACCTTCGTCGGCCACCCCGTGCTGGAGAGCGGCGCGGACAGGGGAGACGCCTCCCGCTTCCGCGCCGCCCACGGGCTGCGGCCGGAGGAGCGCGTGGTGCTGGTCATGCCCGGCAGCCGCCGCACGGAGATCCGCCGCCTCCTGCCCATCTTCGGGGAGGCGCTGCGCCTTCTCTCCGCGCGCGTGCCGGGCCTGCGCCCCGTGGTGCCGCTCGCTGGCCCCGTGGAGGAGGCGGTGCGCGCGGCCGCGGCCGGCTGGACCCCCGGCCCGATCCTGGTGCGCGACGTGGCGGAGAAGCACGACGCCTATGCCGCCGCTTCCGTCGGCCTTATCAAGTCCGGCACCTCCTCGCTGGAGGTGGCGCTGGCGGGCGTGCCGATGGTGGTGGGCTACAAGGTAAACCCGGTCACGGCCGCCATCGTGCGGCGGCTGATCAAGGTGCGCTACGCCAGCATCGTGAACCTGCTGGCGGATGCCCCCGTCATTCCAGAGTACCTCCAGCAGGACTGCCGCCCGGACCGGCTGGCCGCCGGACTCGAAACTCTGCTGGCGAACGGCCCTGAGGCAGCCGCCCAGCGCGAGGGCTTCGCGCGCGTCATGTCGCAACTGGCGGCGCCCGGCGGGGGCAGCCCCAGCGAGGCCGCGGCACGGGCCGTTCTGGACACCACCGGGCTAGCATAGAGAAAGGGCCGCGGCATCGGCCACGGCCCCCTTCCCTGTTTCAGGCCGGATCAGACGCCGGGCATGCGGCCCTTGCCCGTCCCGGTCGTGCCGCCGAGGGTCGCGCCGGCGTTGCGGTCGTCCTCCACCTCCACCTCGGTGTGGCGCACGGTGTCGGAGACGTTCTGCGTGCGCTCCTCTACCTGCTTGCGGATAACCAACTCTTCCTTCACCCGCGCCTCCTTGGAGACCACGGCCTCCTCGGTGTGCTCCACCGCCTCGATCGTGCGCTCGCGGAAGGCGTCATCGGCGGCCGAGAGCGGCAGGTCCACCGGGCGGCGCTCCACCTGAACGCGCTCGTCGCGCAGCGTCACGGACTCGTTCACGGGCGTCTCGACGACGTAGGAGCGGACGCGGACCCGACCGCGATCCATCTCGCGCTTGGAAATGCGGAGCTGCTCCTCCACGACGGGGATGCGCTCCTCCCTCGTGTCCGACGCCCCCATGGCGCCGGCGGCGGAGGTGCCGGCGGCAGTGCCGCCCATGCCCGCCGTGCCCGTGGTCCCGGTCGTCGCCGCACCGGCGACAGGCAGCGGCGTGCCGCCCACGGCCGGCGTGGAGGTGCCGCCCATCATCGCCGCGCCCACGGCGGCGGAGGTGTTCATCGGCACGCCCGTGCCCGCGGAGTCATCGGCCTGGTAGCCGCTCCAGCCGGCGGAACGCCACTCGGCCTCGCGGGAATCCAGGTCCACCGCGCCGTGCTGCTCGAAGACGTCCAGGGCATGGTCCACCAGCCCCTCATCCACCTCGGCGGAGACGACGTAGCCGCCGCGGCGGATGCCCTCGGAATAGGCGTAGCGATCCTCGTCGGGGATGAAGAGGTCACGCAGCGAGGCCCAGAAGCCGCGATCCTCCGCGGTGCCGGTGGCTGTGGCCGTCGTCCCGGCGCCGTGCACGGAGATCTTGGCGGGATTCACGCCGTCGTGCTGGCGCAGGTGCTCGGCCACCGCATCGGCCTCGGCGCGCGTGTCAAACAGACCGGTGATGGTGCGGGTCATGCGTTCTCTCCTTGACGAGTTGGGGACGTTGGAAGCGAGACGGACGCTCAGCGTTCCGCAGGATCGGCTGCGGGTGGGACGCGCTCCACCACGGCGTGCTGCACGCGCCGCGTGGCCGGCCGCTCCACGGTTGTCTCCGTGTCGCTCAGCCGGAGATGGATCTCCTCCCGGAGGACGAGCCGCTTCTCGACGACGAGGACCTCCTCGACGACGGGGATGATGAGGACGTTGCCGTCCTGGCGGACCTTGGGAACTTCCGTCACCGTCCGTCCCACCGGCCGGCGCTCCACCTCGGCCTCGCGCGTGCGGAGCGTCTCCCGCAGCACCTCCTCCACCGTCTCGGTGGAGAGGGAGACGCGGACACGCCCGGTTTCCACGGCGCGCTTCTCGATACGGAGCGCTTCCTCGACGAGGGGAAGCACGGTCTCGGCACTGGCCTCGTCCGTCATGTCACCCTCATCGTGGACCCGGCGCAAAAACGGCCGAGTCGCGGAGGGGTTGCCGGGACCGGGCCGGCCGTTACCTGGCGTGGCGCTTCGGCCGGGCCTTGCGGCGGAGTTCCATGAGGTCCGCCTCCTCCCGCGCCGCGTTGCGCAGCAGCGCCTCCTGGCCCCAGCGGTACTGCGGCGGGCAGAAGGTCCGCACGCCGTACCGGGCCGCCGCCTCCATCGTGAAGGAGGGGTCCACCAGATGCGGCCGCGCCAGCGCCACCAGGTCCGCGCGCCCCGCGGCCAGGATGGTGTTCACCTGGTCCGCGCTGGTGATGCTGCCCACGGCCACGGTGGCCACCTTTGCCTCGTTCCGGATCATGTCGGCATAGGGCACCTGGAACATGCGCCCGTACTGGGGCGCGCTGCGCGCCACCGTCTGGCCGGTGGAAACGTCCAGCAGGTCGCAGCCCTCCTCCGCGAAGGCGCGGGCGATCGCCACCGTGTCCTCATCCGTCACGCCGCCCTCGGCCCAGTCGGTGGCGGAGACGCGCACACTCATCGGCCGGTCGGAGGGCCACACGGCGCGGATGGCGCGGTACACCTCCAGCGGGTAGCGCAGCCGGTTCTCCAGGCTGCCGCCGTACTCGTCCGTGCGGTGGTTCGTCAGCGGGGAGAGGAAGCTGGCCATCAGGTAGCCGTGGGCACAGTGGAACTCCAGCATGTCGAAGCCCGCCCGCGCGCCCCTGCGCGCCGCCGCCACGAAATCCTCACGCACCTTGTCCATCTCCGCGCGGGTGATCTCGCGCGGCACCTGGCTGTTGGGGAAGTAGGGGAGCGCGCTGGCCGAGACGATGGGCCAGGCGCCTTCCTCCAGCGGCTGGTCCATTCCCTCCCACATCAGCTTCGTCGCGCCCTTCTGCCCGGCATGACCGAGTTGCAGGGCGATCTTCCCCGCCCCGTGCGCGTGGCAGAAATCGACGATCCGCTTCCAGGCCGCCTCCTGCTCGTCGTTCCACAGCCCCGTGCAGCCCGGCGTGATCCGCGCCTCGGGCGAGACGCAGGTCATCTCGGTGAAAATCAGCCCCGCCCCACCGGTCGCGCGGGCGCCGTAATGCATGAGGTGCCAGTCATCGGGCATGCCGTCCTTCGCCGAATACTGGCACATGGCGGAGACGACCGTGCGGTTCGGCACGATCATGTCACGCAGCCGGAAGGGCTGGAACATCGGCGGCGCGCCGGCGGCCGGGGAAAGCCCCTCCGCGCGCACTTCCTCCTCGAAAAGCTTCCGGGACTCCTCCACGAATTCCGGCGCGCGCAGCGCCAGGTTGTCCCAGGTGATCGCCTTGGCGCGGGTCATCACCCCGAAGGCGAAGCGTGTCGCGGGCATGTGCCAGAAGCGGTCCACGTGCTCGAACCAGACCAGGGAGACATCGGCCGCGTGCTGGATCTTCTCCACGTCCTCGCGCCGCCCGGTCTCGAAGCGCCGCAGCGCCTCCTCTACCGTCCCGCCCTTCATGAAGGCGCCGTGCAGCGCGATGGCATCCTCCATCGCCAGCTTCGTGCCGGAGCCGATAGAGAAATGCGCCGTCGCCTTGGCATCGCCCAGCAGCACCACATTCCCCTTGGACCAGCGCTTGCAGCGCATCATCGGGAACTGCCGCCACATGGAGCGGTTGGTGATCAGCTTGTGGCCCTGCAGCTCCTCGGCGAAGACCTCCTCAAGGAAGGCCGCGCTCTCCGCCTCGCTCTTGCCCTCAAGCCCGGCGCGCTCGAAGGTTTCCGGGTCCGTCTCCAGAACCCAGGTGCTCGCCCCCGCCTCGTACTGGTAGCAGTGGGCGATGAAGATGCCCTCGGGTCGTTCCTTGAAGAAGAACGTGAAGGCGTCGAAGGGCCGGGTGCTGCCCATCCAGGTGAAGCGGTTCGGCCGCAGGTCCACCGAGGGCTCGAAATGCGCGAGGTCGCTGTTCCGCACGGCGCTGTTGATGCCGTCCGCCGCCACGATCAGGTCCGCGTCCGGGAAGTCGGCCGGCGTCACGTCGCGCTGGAACTCCAGCTCCACCCCAAGCTCCCGCGCGCGCTGTTGCAGCAGCAAGAGGAGGGTGCGCCGGGAGCAGCCGCAGAACCCGTTGCCGCCGATCCGGTGCACCGCGCCCTTGGCGTGAATCTCGATGTCGTCCCAGTATGCGAAGGCGTCGCGGATGGCCTCGTAGGAGGGGCGGTCGGCCTTCTCAAAGGTGTCCAGGGTCTGGTCGCTGAACACCACGCCGAAGCCGAAGGTGTCGTCGGCCCGGTTGCGCTCCACCACCGTGACCCGCGCATCCGGCCGGTCCCGCTTCATCAGGATCGCGAAGTAGAGCCCAGCCGGTCCGCCGCCGATGATCGCGATCCGCATGGAAGGCCTCCTGGATACCCGAACCCCAGATAGTTTAGGCTTCAAGCAACGGGGCTTTCAACACGCTTGCGGGCCGACCGGAAAACATTTTAGGCTTCAAGCATCATGGACGGCATCACCGGTCGGCACGCGATGGTCACGGGGGGCGGCACGGGCATTGGCCTGGCCGTTGCGGCCGCCCTGACGACCGCCGGCGCCCGCGTCACGGTCCTCGGCCGGCGCGATGCGCCCTTGCGGGCCGCCGTCGCGGCCGGGAAGGCGGCTGGCTTCGAGGTGGCGGACGTAACGGCGGAAGGCGCCATGGCCGCCGCCGTTGCCCGCGTCGGCACCCCCGCCATCCTCGTCAACGCCGCCGGCGCCGCCGAGAGCGCGCCTTTCCTGAAGACCGATGACGCGCTCTGGGAGCGGATGCTGCGGGTGAACCTGCTCGGCGCCGTCTCCTCCACCCGCGCCGCCCTGCCCGGGATGCTCGCCGGGGGCCGGGGCCGGGTGGTGAACATCGCCTCCACCGCCGCCATGCGCGGATATCCATACGTCTCCGCCTATGTCGCTTCCAAGCATGCGGTCCTCGGCCTCACCCGCGCCCTGGCGCTCGAAGTGGCCACCAAAGGGGTGACGGTGAACGCCGTCTGCCCCGGCTTCACTGAGACCGACATCGTGGCGGAGAGCGTCGCCCGGATCGTCGCGAAGACCGGCCGCAGCGAGGCTGAGGCACGCGCGGAACTGGCGAAGCACAATCCCCAGGGCCGCCTGGTGCAGCCGGAGGAGGTGGCCGCCGCCGTGCTCTTCCTGTGCAGCGATGCCGCAAGCGCCGTGAACGGCCGCGCCCTGGCCGTGGATGGGGGCGAGGTGCCGTGAGCCTGCACATCGACGCCGAGACCGCGCTGGATCATGCCCCCGCCGGCCACAAGGACGACCTCCGCCTCTGGCTCCGCATGCTCTCCTGCGCGCGGCTGATCGAGGCCGAGATCCGCCGCCGGCTTCGCACCAACTTCGACACCACCCTCCCCCGCTTCGACTTCCTCGCCCAGTTGGAGCGCGCCGAGGACGGCCTGACCCCCGGCGAGATCAGCCGTCGCATGATGGTCACGGGCGGCAACGTCACTGGCCTCGCCGCGCGGCTGGAGGAAGAAGGGCTGATCGAGCGCCGCGTGGTGGAGCAGGACCGCCGCGCCGTCACCCTGCGCCTGACGCCCCAGGGCCGCCGCGAATTCGCCCGACAGACCGAGGCTCATGAGGACTGGGTGGCCGAACTGCTCGGTGGCCTTTCCGCCACGGATCGCGCCGCGCTGCTGCGCCTGCTGGACCGTACCCGCCGCGGCGTGCGCGCCGCCATCTCGGAGGCAGGCGCATGAGCCTGAAAGATTTCAACGCCCGGCACGTGCGGCTGACGGTGGAGGGTAAGGTCGCCTCCATCCTGCTGGACCGTCCGGAGCGGAAGAACCCGCTGACCTTCGAATCCTACGCCGAGCTCGTCCGCCTCTTCCGCGAGGCGGTGCAGGACGAGACGGTCGGCGCCTTCGTCATCTCCGGCGCGGGAGGCAACTTCTGCTCCGGCGGCGACGTGCACGAGATCATCGGCCCGCTGCTGGACCGCGACACCAAGGGCCTGATGCAATTCACGGCCATGACAGGCGACCTGGTGAAAGCCATGCGCGCCTGCCCGCAGCCGATCCTCTCCGCCGTGGACGGCATCGCGGCCGGGGCCGGCGCCATCATCGCCATGGCCTCCGACATCCGGATCGCTACCCCGCGCGCTAAGGTGGCCTTCCTCTTCAACCGCGTCGGGTTGGCCGGCTGCGACATGGGCGCCTGCGCGATCCTGCCCCGCATCATCGGCCAGGGCCGCGCTTCCGATCTTCTCTACACCGGCCGCTCCATGAGCACCCAGGAGGGCCTGGACTGGGGCTTCTTCTCCCGCGTCGTGGAGCCGGATGCGTTGATGGAGACGGCCGCCGGCCTTGCCAACCAGATCACGGAGGGCCCCGGCTTCGCCAACGCCATGACGAAGCGGATGCTCGCCATGGAGTGGTCCATGTCCGTGGAGCAGGCGATCGAGGCCGAGGCCGTCGCCCAGGCCCTCTGCATGACGACCAAAGACTTCCGCCGCGCCTACGAGGCCTTCGCCGCCAAGCGCCGCCCGGTGTTCGAGGGCGACTGATGGCCGACCGCGACTTCCTCTCCTGGCCCTTCCTCGCACCCCGCCACAAGGACTGGGCGGCGGAGGTGGAAGCCTGGGCCGCCGCCAACGCCGAGCGCCTCTCCGAAGGCGAGACGGACGAGGCCTGCCGCAACCTCGCCCGCGCCATGGGCGAGGCCGGGCTGCTCCGCATGGCCGTGCCGGAGAGCGGAAAGTTGGACGTCCGCGCCCTCTGCATCGCGCGTGAGACGCTGGCCCGCTATTCCGGCCTGGCCGACTTCGCCTTCGCCATGCAGGGCCTGGGCACGGGATCCGTCACCCTCTTCGGCGGCGATGAGCTGAAGGCGCGCTATCTCCCAGCCGCCCGATCCGGCACGGCCCTGGCCGCCTTCGCCCTCAGCGAGCCCGAGGCCGGGTCCGACGTGGCGGCGCTGGCTACCACTGCGCGCCGCGATGGTGATGATTGGGTCATCGACGGCAGCAAGACCTGGATCAGCAACGGCGGCATCGCCGCCACCTACGTCGTCTTCGCCCGCAGCGGGGAGGCGGCGGGCGCCAAAGGCCTCACAGCCTTCCTCGTCCCCGCCGACACGCCCGGGCTGACAATCGCGGAGCGCATCGAGGTCTCGGCCCCCCACCCGCTCGCCACTCTGCGTTTCGAGGGGATGCGCGTGCCGGACAGCCACCGCCTCGGCGCGCCCGGCGACGGCTTCAAGGTCGCCATGGCCACGCTGGACGTGTTCCGCGCCACCGTCGGCGCCGCCGCCCTCGGCTTCGCCCGCCACGCCCTGGACCTGACGGTGGAGCGCGCCACGAACCGCCAGCTCTTCGGCGGCCCGCTCTTCGACCAGCAGGTGACCCAGGCCGCCATCGCCGAGAGCGCCGTGGACGTGGAGACCTCCGCCCTCCTCGTCTATCGCGCCGCCTGGCTCAAGGATTCCGGCACGCCCCGCGTCTCGCGAGAGGCGTCCATGGCCAAGCTTCACGCGACGGAGGCCGCGCAGCGCGTGGCCGATCGCTGCGTGCAAATACACGGGGGGCACGGCGTCGTCCGCGACCACCCCGCAGAAAAGCTCTACCGGGAGGTTCGCGCGCTGCGCGTCTATGAGGGCGCCAGCGAAGTGCAGCGGATCATCATCGCCCGCGCCGAGCGCGCGCGGTCCGAGGAGACGTCTCCATGCAAGCCGAAGAACTGACGGCCGAATTTTCCGGCAGCACGCCGGACTTCGCCCCCAGCGCGCACATCGACACCTTTCCGCGGGACAACCTGCCCCCGCGCCATCTCTGGCCCGAACTCACTTTCGAGATGGACGACTACAAGTACCCGCACCGCCTGAACTGCGCCGTGGAGTTCCTGGACCGCAACGTGGAGTACGGGCGCGGCGACCACATCGCCGTCATCTCCCCGGAGGAGACTCTCACCTACTCCCAGCTGCTGGACCGGGTGAACCGCATCTGCAACGTGTTGGTCCGGGACCTCGGCATGGTGCCGGGCAACCGCGTCATGCTGCGCAGCGCCAACAACAACTGGATGGTCGCCACCTACTTCGCCGTGCTGAAGGCCGGCGGCGTGGTCGTCGCCACCATGCCCCTTCTCCGCTCGAAGGAGCTGGGCCAGATGCTGGAGAAGGCGCGGATCACCCACGCCCTCTGCGACGTCAAGCTGCGCGACGAGATGGAGAAGGCCGCCGCCGAGACGGACGGGCTGCGCCACCTCGTCTACTGGGGCAACGGCGACCTCGAGGCCCGCTGCGCCGCCGCCTCCCCGGACTTCGCGGCCTGCGATACGGCGGCGGACGATGTCTGCCTCATCAGCTTCACCTCCGGCACGACGGGCAAGCCGAAGGGAACGATGCACTTCCATCGGGACATGCTGATCATCTGCGACGGCTACGCCCGCCACGTCCTCCGCGCCGAGCCGTCGGACCGCTTCATCGGCTCCGCCCCGCTCGCCTTCACCTTCGGCCTTGGCGGCCTCGCCCTCTTTCCCTTCCGCATCGGCGCCACCGGCATCGTGCTGGAGAAGGCCGGACCGGACGAGCTGCTGCACGCAATCGAGAAGTACAGGGCCACAGTCTGCTTCACCGCGCCCACCGCCTACCGCGTCATGGCGCAGAAGGCGGAGGGCTTTGACCTCTCCTCCCTCCGCAAATGCGTCTCCGCCGGGGAGACCCTGCCCAAGGCCATCTTCGACGCCTGGGAGGAGGCGACCGGCCTACGCCTGATGGACGGCATCGGCGGCACGGAGATGCTGCACATCTACCTCGCCGCGCCGGAGGAGACGCTGCGCCCGGGCTACACGGGCATTCCCGTTCCCGGCTACCAGGCCAAGGTGATCGACAACGACGGCAACGAGGTCCCGCGCGGCACGGTGGGCTGGCTTGCCGTGCGCGGCCCGATCGGCTGCCGCTACCTCGATGACCCCCGGCAGACGGATTACGTGCGCCACGGCTGGAACATCCCGGGCGACGTGTACATCCAGGAGGAGGACGGCTTCTTCCGCTACCAGGGCCGCGGCGACGACATGATCGTGGCGGCCGGCTACAACATCGCGGGCCCCGAGGTGGAAGGCGCCCTCCTCACCCATCCCGCGGTGCGGGAATGCGGCGTGGTGGCCGCGCCTGACGGCAAGGGCGGGCAGATCGTCAAGGCCTATGTCGCCCTGAAGCCCGACTACCTGCCGAGCGACGCGCTGGCCAAGGCCCTGCAGGACCACGTGAAGGCCGAGATCGCGCCCTTCAAGTACCCGCGCGTTGTCGAGTTCCTGGAGGCCATGCCCCGCACCGAATCCGGCAAGCTCCAGCGCTTCGCCCTCAGGAAGTTGGCCGCCGGATGAGCCGCCCCCAGCCGATCCCGGCCTCCGCCTTGCCCGAAGCCGCGTTCCGCGCGCCCTTTCGCATCCGCTTCGGGGATTGCGACCCGGCCGGAATCCTTTTCTTCCCGAACTGGTTCGTCATGGCCAACGCGGCCATGGAGGACCTGTTCCGCCAACGCCTGGGGATCGACTTCCACGAGATGCACGCGGGCCGCGGCGTCGGCACGGGTTTCGTGCACGCCGCCGGCACCTTCATGCGCCCCGGCACGATGGGGGACGAGGTTCTGCTGACGCCCATCATCCGCCGCGTCGGCAACGCCTCCTACGCCATCGACCTGCACATCCATCGCGGGGAGGAGGAGCTGGCCCGGCTGGACCTCGTCACCGCCACCACCCAACTCGCCACCCGCACCAGCACGCCCGTGCCCCCGGACCTGCGCGCCGCCCTGCTGCGCTACCAGGCCGAGTGCGGCCCCGTGGCAGGGCAGGAGATCCCGGCATGAGCGGCCCGCTCCAGAACCTCCAGCCCCCCGGCTGGCCCGCCCCGAAGGGCTACTCCAACGGCATGACCGGCCGCGGCAGGGTGGTGCTGGTCGGTGGCCAGGTCGGCTGGGACGAGGCCGGCCGCTTCGCCGAGGGCTTCGTCGCCCAGACCGAACAGGCACTGCGCAACATCCTCGCCGTGCTGAAGGAGGCGGGCGCCGGCCCGGAGCATATCGGCCGCCTCACTTGGTACGTGGTGGACATGGGCGAGTACCGGGGCTGCCTCCCGGATCTCGGGCGTGCCTACCGCGCTGTGATGGGCCGCAACTTCCCGGCCATGGCGCTGGTGCAGGTGGTGGCCCTGGCCGAGCCCGAAGCCCGGCTCGAAATCGAGGCGACGGCGATCATTCCGGACTGAAACGCTTCGGGGCAGAGAAACCGGTGCGGCAGCGCGCCCGCTCGGTTAACCTTCTCTCCATGTCTCGGTCCCATGGAGCGGTCTCGGTGCCCCAAGGTCTCCTTTTCGACACGCCGGATCGCTACGGCCTGGTCAGCCGCGCGCTGCACTGGGGCATGGCGGCCCTCTTCGCCTGGCAGTTCGCGGGAATGGGGATCAAGCTGGCGCTCGGCCGGCATCCCATCTCCTCCTTCTTCGTCGGCACGCATTACGGCGTGGGGACGCTGCTTTTCGTGCTCGTCCTCCTGCGGGGCGCATGGGGCCTGTTCAGCGCGCGGCACCGCCCGCCGCACCGGCCCGGCCCTCTCGGCTGGGCCGCCCGGCTCGGCCATCTGGCGATCTACGCGCTGATGATCGTCGTCCCCAGCCTCGCCCTCCTGCGGCATTACGGCTCCGGCCGCGCCTTCGCTCCCTTCGGCATCCCCCTCTGGGATGCGCGGGAGACGAAGATCCCCTCCCTGGTGGATGCGGGGAACGCCGCGCATGGCGAGCTGGCCTGGTTCCTCCTCGCCGTGGTGGCCGGGCACGTGGCGATGGTCCTGGTTCACCGCTTCGCTCTGGGGCACGATGTTCTTCCGCGCATGGCCGGCCGGCTGCGCGCGCCGCAGTCCGCCCCGGCGCCGCTGCCCGTCCCTAGCGCGACGGGCGCGGCGGCCGCCCCGCGCTGACCTCATCACTGGCCGGATCGCCCTCCGGCCGCGCCGAACCGCCCACCGGTCGCGGCCCGGGCAGCTCCCGCTCCGCCGCGCAGGAGCAGACCAGGCCCCCGTCCCCGAGCCGGTTCGGCACGGTCGGCTCTCCGCAATGCGGGCATTCGCGGATGGGTTCCATGGGCACCTCCGGCTTTCCGCCCATCTGGTGCCGCACCGCGCACTGAAAAGCCCGGCCCCGCCTTGAACGGGCCCGCCCCCGGTGCGAATGTCCGCCCGCCGCCGGGGGGGCCCCTCCCGGCCCATGGTTCTACGACCGGCGGGCCCGGCCCGCCCCTGACCGCACGAGGATCGGAATGGCCAAGATCAAGGTGAAGACCCCAGTCGTCGAGATGGACGGGGATGAGATGACCCGGATCATCTGGGGCTTCATCAAGGAGAAGCTGATCCTTCCCTACCTCGACGTTGACCTGAAGTACTACGACCTCGGCATCCAGTACCGCGACCAGACCGACGATCAGGTCACGGTGGACGCCGCCAACGCCACCAAGCAGTACGGCGTGGCCGTGAAGTGCGCGACCATCACGCCGGACGAGGCCCGCGTGAAGGAGTTCGGCCTGAAGAAGATGTGGAAGTCCCCCAACGGGACCATCCGCAACATCCTGGACGGCACGATCTTCCGCGAGCCGATCATCTGCCAGAACGTGCCCCGCCTGGTGCCGCACTGGTCCAAGCCGATCGTCGTCGGCCGCCACGCCTATGGCGACATCTACCGCTCCGTCGAGATGAAGGTCCCGGGCGCCGGCACGGTCAAGATGACCTACATCCCTGAGGGCGGCGAGCCGCAGGAGATTGGCGAGTTCCCGATGCCCGCCACCGGCGGCGTCGCGATGATGATCCACAACCTGAACAAGTCGATCGAGGGCTTCGCCCGCGCCAGCTTCAACTACGGCCTGGCCCGCAACTTCTCGGTCTACTTCAGCCACAAGAACACGATCCTCAAGGCCTATGACGGGTCCTTCAAGGACATCTTCCGCAAGATCTACGACGAGGAGTTCAAGGCCGAGTTCGAGAAGCGCGGCCTGACCTACGAGGACCGCCTGATCGACGACATGGTCGCCTCCGCCCTGAAGTGGGAAGGCGGCTACATCTGGGCCTGCAAGAACTACGATGGCGACGTGCAGTCCGACATCGTGGCCCAGGGCTTCGGCTCCCTCGGCCTGATGACCTCCGTCCTGCTCTCCCCGGATGGCCACACGGTCGAGTCCGAGGCGGCGCACGGCACGGTCACGCGCCACTACCGCGAGCACCAGAAGGGCCGCGAGACCTCCACCAACCCGATCGCGTCCATCTTCGCCTGGACGCGCGGCCTGGCCTACCGCGGCAAGTTCGACGACACCCCCGACGTGGTGGAGTTCGCGAACGCGCTGGAGAAGGTCTGCGTGGAGACCGTCGAGAGCGGGCACATGACGAAGGACCTCGCCATCCTCATCGGCAAGGACCAGCCCTGGCTCAACACCCAGGCCTTCCTCGACAAGCTGGACGAGAACCTGAAGAAGGCGCGCGGCTGATCCTAGCGCGCACGCATTGACCTGGCAGGGGCGGGCGCCGAGAGGCCCCGCCCCTTCCTCTTTTCAGGCAGGCCATCCCATGCCCGGCTTCCTCACCCCGCTCGATCTGCTGGCGCTCGCGATTTTCGCACTCTGCTGGATCGGCTACGCCACCGTGGTGGACCGCGTGCCCTCCATCCACCGCCGCAGCGTCATCCACGCGATGAACGAGCACCGGCGCCGCTGGCTGGTCGCCGCCGTGCCGAAGGAGAACCGGATCGCCGACGTGGGCATCGTCGGCAACCTCATGTCCTCCACCTCCTTCCTCGCCAATACCTGCATCTTCATCATCGGCGGCGCCATGGCGCTGCTCGCCTCGCCGGAGGTCGGCCAGCGCGTCCTCGGCGCCGTCCCCTTTGCGCAGACGCCAACCGAGGGCGGGTGGGAGGCGCGGGTCCTCCTCATCCTCATCATCTTCGTGCGCGCCTTCTTCGAGCTGACCTGGGCGCTGCGCCAGTTCAACTACGGCTCCATCCTCATCGGCGGGCTCGGCCGCACCCCCGCCGCCATCCCCGCCGCCGAGATCGCGGCGGAGGTGGTGAACCGCGCCGCCCGCCACTTCAACACGGGCCTGCGCGCCTATTATTTCGGTCTGGCGGTGCTGGCCTGGATGGTCCACCCCTTCGCCTTCATCCTCGCCTCGCTCTGGGTGGTGTACGAGCTGCACCGGCGAGAGTTCCGCTCCGCCGTCCAGGCCGCCCTCATCGCCGCGGGCTGATCCGGCGCGTTAGAGACGCGCAGGATGGGAGGAAAGGAATGACTTATCTGGTCCTCGGATGGCTTCTGCCGGAGGAGGAGCGCGGCCCGCTCCTCGCCCTCGTCCCGCCCCGCTACCCTCGCGTGGTGGCCCACCACGTCACCCTGAAGCCCGGCGTGCGGCGGGATCATCCCCTGCCGGGGGAGACCGCCGGCCGCGTCGTCGGCGTGGCCGATGACAGCAAGGGCGTGCAGGCCCTGGTAGTGGAGATCGGCGGCAGCACCCGCCGCCCGGACGGCTCGACCTGGCACGTCACCTGGTCCCTCGGCCCCGGCCGGAAGCCAGTGGAGAGCAACGACGTGATCCGGCAGCACCGCTGGACGCCGCTGGACCACCCGCGCGAGATCCGCCTTCAGCCCGCAGTCTTTGACACGACCCAGTAGGACGGTTCAGCCCGCGCCCGGGCCCTCCCCGGTGAAGCCCAGCTTCCGCAACGCCGCGATGGAGCGTTCCGCCGAGACGTGGTGGACGAAGATCCCGCCCTTCGCCTCCCAGCCCTCGCGGGCCGAGGCGCGGTCATCCACCAGCACATGCCCCGGCCCCGACCAGCGCGGCTTCTCGCGGCTCATGCAGGTTATCACCGGCACGTGCGCGCCGAGCATCCTCGCCACCCATTGCTTCTTCTGCGCGGGCGCCCAGGATCCCAGCGGCAGGCCCGTCAGGATCGTCGGCCGGTGCGGCTCGCAGAAGCGCCACAGCACCGCCGCGTCGTGCATGAACTCCAGCGTGTCGAAGAAGGCCGGCGCCTTGGCGAGCGCGCCCCACATCTTCTTCAACGGCAGCTCCTCCGGCCGGCGGCCGGTCACGGTCTTCACGCCCCGGTCGAAATCCGCCAGCACGCCGTCCAGGTCGAGGAAGAGCGTGTGCGCGCTCATGCCGCCGCGTGCTGCTCCCGAAGCTTCAGGAACTTCAGCATCGGCCACTCCTCCTCCGCCCGGTTCCGCCGCCAGTCGGAGGTGAAGAAGGCCACCAGCGCCCCGTCATGGTCCTCCGCCGTGTCGTGCGGCGCGGATTGCCGGAACTTCTCCATCGCCGCCTTATCGTCGGAGGCAACCCAGCGCATCATCCCCCAGGGCGTGCTCTCGTAGCGGCTGGGCACGGAGTACTCGGCCTTCAGCCGCTCCGCCAAAACGTCCAGCTGCAGCGCGCCCACCACGCCAACCACCGGCGGCGTGCCGTCCAGCGGGCGGAACAGCTGCACCACGCCCTCCTCGGCCAGCTGCTCCAGCGCGGTGCGGAGCTTCTTGCCGACCATCGCGTCCTCAATCATCACGCGGCGCAGGATTTCCGGCGCGAAGCTCGGCACACCCCGGAAGTTCAAGGCCTCGCCCTCGGTCAGCGTGTCGCCGATCCGCAGGATGCCATGGTTGGCGATCCCCACCACGTCGCCCGGCCAGGCCTCCTGCGCCACCTGCCGGTCCTGGGCGAAAAAGAAGAGCGGCGCGTTGACCGGCACCTGCTTTCCCGTGCGGGTCTGGCGCAGCCGCATCCCCTTCTCCAGCCGGCCGGAGCAGATGCGGAGAAAGGCCACGCGGTCCCGATGGTTCGGGTCCATGTTCGCCTGGATCTTGAAGACGAAGCCCGTCAGCGCCGGCTCCTCCGGCTGCACGCGCCGCGTATCCGCCGGCCGCGCGCCGGGCTGCGGCGCGAAGCGCGCCAGCCCTTCCAGCAGGTGCCCGATCCCGAAATCCCGCAGCGCCGAACCGAAATAGACCGGCGTCATCGTGCCCTGCCGGAACGCCTCGATATCGAAAGTCGGGAATGCGGAGGCCAGCTCTGCCCCCTCGCGCAGCGCCTCCACCTCGGCAGCCGGCACCATCTCGTCGATCTTCGGATCATCCAGGCCGGAAAGCTTCACCGCCCCCGATCCCTCGGCGAGCAGGTGCAGCGCCGGCTCCAGCATGTCGTAGGTGCCGAGGAAGCCGCGCCCCGCCCCCACGGGCCAAGCCGCCGGCGTCACATCCAGCGCCAGCGTCTTCTCGATCTCGTCCAGAAGCTCGAAGACGTCCCGGCTCTCGCGATCCATCTTGTTGATGAAGGTGATGATCGGGATGTCCCGCAGGCGGCACACCTCGAACAGCTTGCGGGTCTGCGCCTCGATGCCCTTGGCCGCGTCGATCACCATCACGGCCGCGTCCACCGCCGTCAGCGTCCGGTAGGTGTCCTCGGAGAAGTCCTCGTGGCCCGGCGTGTCCAGCAGGTTGAACACCACCCCGTCCCGCTCGAAGGTCATGACGGAGGTGGCCACGGAGATCCCGCGGTCCTGCTCGATCTTCATCCAGTCCGACCGGGTGCGGCGCCGGTCGCCCTTGGCGCGCACCTGCCCGGCCAGCTGGATGGCGCCGCCGCGCAGCAGCAGCTTCTCCGTCAGCGTGGTCTTGCCGGCGTCCGGGTGGGCGATGATGGCGAAGGCGCGCCGCCGCGCGGCCTCCATCGCCACTTGGTTCTGGGCCTCAGGCGGGCGGTTGTGGCCAATCCCGGCGGTCTCGGGGGCGATCTGATCCATGCGCCGTATCTGGCGGCGTTGCGCCCCCGGCGCAACAACCGATGGGGCGCGTCAGCCGTGCCGGCGCCGCAGCGCATCCAGCGCCACGGTCATCACCGCCCCGAACAGGATCACCGCTGCCACCGGGCGGGGCGTCCCGTTCGCGAAATGCCCGACGGCCACGCTCCCCAGCGCCGCCACGGCGAATTGAAGCGTCCCCAGCAGGGCGGAGGCGGTGCCGGCCCTCTGCCCGTGCCGCGCCAGCCCGCCCACGGCCGAGTTGGGCATGATCATGCTGCCCGATGCCAGCATGGCGAAAACGGGAAAGAAGAAGCCCCAGATGCCGCCCCAGCCCGTCCAGGCCAGCACCGCGAGCGTGCTGGTGGCGGCCAGCAGCGCCAGGGAGCCCGCCGTGAGTACCCTGCTCGGCCCGAAGCGCCCAACTAGCCAGGGGTTCAACTGCGCCCCGCCGATGAAGCCCACCGCGCCCACGCCGAACAGGATGGCGAAGCGCCCCGGTTCCATCTGGAAATGCTCGATGTAAACGGCCGGGGCCCCGCTGATGTAGGCGAACATGGCGAACATCACCGCCGCCCCCATCAAGGCGTGGGTCAGGAAGACGGGCTCGACCAGCACCCGCCCGTAGTTCCGCATCAGCGCACCGAATCCTAGCCGGAGCCGCCGCTCCGGCGGCAGAGTGTCCGGCAGCAGCCACCAGACCAGCAGCCCGGACAGGGCGCCGTAGCACGCCATCACCCAGAAGATGGCGCGCCAGTCCGCCACCCCCAGCAGGGCCCCGCCCAGCGAGGGCGCGAGGATCGGCGCCGCCCCCATGACGAGGATGAGGCGCGACATGATCCGCGCCGCCTCCAGCCCCGTCACCTTGTCCCGCACCACCGCCCGCGGGATCACGGAACTGGCAGATGCCCCGAAAGCCTCCAGGAACCGGAAGGCCGCCAGCCAGCCCATGCTCGGCGCCAGGGCGCATCCGATGGTGGCGAGGGTGTAGACGACGCTCCCGGCCAGTAACGGCCCGCGCCGCCCGAAGCGGTCGGACAGGGTGCCCTGCGTCACCTGCCCGACCGCGAGACCCACGAACCAGGTCGCCAGGGTCAGCTGCGCGCCACCCTGCCCGGTGCCGAACTCCGCTTCCATGGCGGGGAAGCCCGGCAGGTACATGTCGGTGGAGATCGGGTTGATGGCTGTCAGGAAGCCGAGCAGCAGGGGAAGCCAGGGCGGCATGGGAGCTTTCGAGGTTGCGCGTCGCTGAGACCGGCCCTTGCTGCGCCGCAGCAGAGGGATTGGGAAGCCTATTTCGTGCGGATCACCTGCCAGAAGGCACTTGCGAACGATTATCATTCCAGGCAGCCTGGGCGGACCACTTGCCGGGAGACTTCCCCATGGCCACTCGCGGACTGCCCAGCTGGCCCCTCGCGGACGCCGCCCCCGAAGACCTGCCGCCCGCCGAGGCCCTGCTGCTGGACGCCATCCGTGGCTGGGTTGAGGCAACCCGGACGGGAGGTTCCCCCCTCGCCGCCCTGCGGCTCCCGCTCGCGACCGAGAGCCTGGCCGACGCCGCCCCGCTGCTAGACGCGCTGCTGCGCGCCCTCGCCTGCCCGGGCGCCATGGGCTGCCGCCTGTGCCCTCGCCTGACCCCGGCAGAAGGCTCGCTCCTCATGGGGCTCGGCCTCGCCCAGCGGGCGACGCGGCGGGAGGCCCTGGCCGTCCTCCTCCGCCTCGCCCCGCCCGCTTCCGCCTACGCCGCCCTCGGCCCGGCGCTCGCCCTGGGGCTCGTCCTCCGGCGCGGGGGAATGCTCCTCTCCCACCCGCTCCGCGCCACCTCGTGAAAAAGGCCGGGGAGTCTCCTCCCCGGCCCCATCGATCGGCGTACGGCGATCCGCCCTACCAGCGGCGGGACTGCCCGCAGTCCAGGTGGACGAAGCCGTCGCGCCGGTAGAGCCCGACGCCGCCCAGCCCCAGCGAGGCCGCGAGCCGCGCCATGCCGTAGGAATCCCGCCCGGGCAGCCGCATGTCCCCGGCCATGCCGGACATGTGGAGGGAGACGGTGGAGACCCGCCCCGTGAGGCGCGAGTTCGTCTCCGGCGTGCGATAGCCGCTGATGACCTGGAAGGCGTCGGTGGCCTCCATCTTCGCCGCGACCGCGTTCATCACGTCGAAAAGGCGCGGGTCCATCGGCGTCACCTCCTCGCGGTTGATGTCACGGAACACCCAGTCGAGCTTCCGCAGCGCCTCGGTCACGTAGCGCCCGTCCTGGAAATAAACGCCGGTGAAGCCATCCCCGGTATAGGCGCGCTGCACGCTGATGCGCCGCGTCCCGCGCGCCACCTGCGCCTCCGCCCCGCCCGGCACGGCGGCGCAGGCCAGCAGCCCAGCCCCGGCGGCGATCAGGTTGCGCCGCCCCAGCCGCCGGTCCTCGCAGCATGGGCATTCCGGCGCGTGCGGCCGGCGGCCGTTCCAGGCGGCGCGCACCGCGCCGATCACCCGGGCGCTCACCGCGCCGCCCCCGCGGTGGCGACCCGCAGCCCGCCCCGGTCCATCTCCCACGCATAGGCGGCGTCCAGCCCGTAGATGTCCGGTCGCACCTTCACGCGCGGGCCCTCCGTCGTCACCGTGGTGTAGTGCAGCCGCACGGGCAGCGGGCGCCGCAGGCCCACGGACTGCGTCTGCTTGCTGTCATAGGTGCGCTGCGCGCGCGCCATGTCCCAGCCCATCCCCTCGAGCACGAGGAGAAGAAGGTCATCGGGCAGCGAGAGCCGGATGCAGCCCGAGGAGAAGGCCCGGTCCGGCCGGCCGAACGGCCGGCGGTCGGGCGTGTCGTGCAGGTAGATATCGTCGGAATTGGGCATGATGAACTTGATCCGGCCAAGGGCGTTTTCGTCCCCGGCGTCCTGACGGATGAGGTAGGGAAAACGGCCCGGCCGAACGGCGGACCAGTCCACGGTGGCGGGATCGACCTCCACGCGCTCCCCGCCCACCACGCTGTAGAGGCGGAAGCCCTTGGCGGCCATTCCCGCCGGGTCGCGGCGGAAGCGGGGCAGAAGGTCCTCGCGCGCATTGCGCTCGGGCACGCCCCACGTGGGGTTGAACTGCACCGTCGTCAGCCGGGCGCGCATGGTCGGCGTGGCCCGCGCCGGCTTGCCGACGACGACGTTCATCCGCATCAGCACCCGATCGCCCTCCTGCACCAGCAGGACGTAATCGGGGATGTTCACCTCGATGCGCCGCTCGTCGCCGGGCTTCAGGGCGTTGCGCCTGAGGTCCAGCGCCACCCGGACCTGCGCCGCGCGGGCCGAGGCCGGGCGGTTCAGCAGCCCCAGGCTAGCGGCGCCCACTCGCCCGTCCGCCTCCAGCCCGTTCGCGGCCTGCCACCGCCGCACCGCGGCCTCCAGCGGCGCGTCGTAGGTGGCCCCGCCGTCACGAGCGGCCGCCAGCACCGGGTCCTCGGCCTTCAGCCGGGCCCGCAGGGCCGGTACGCGCGCCGCGTCCGTCATGCCGGGGTCCAGCGTGCCCTCGCCGGCGGGGATCGTCGCCCAGCCGCCAGCGGCGACGAGCCCGTTCGCCTTCGCCAGCTCGGACCGCAGCGCGGCCGCACCCTCCGGCAGGTTCGCCGCGCGGTCGATCAGCCCCGCCGGCTCAGGCAACCCGACCAGCTCCGCCTGCCAGCGGGAGAAGTCCGTCGCCGGGTCGCGCAGGATGTCGGCCCGCCCTGCCGGCTGCCGGACCCGGCCGAGCACGAGATCGCCGAGCGCGGCATTGGCCGCCTGGTACACCGCCGCGTGGAAGGTCGCGGGCTCCGAGCTGCCGAGGGCGTCCGGCGGCACCGCATAACCTGCGGGATCCAGCCCGTCCTGCCCCAGCTTCCGCAGCCGGGACGCCAGGCGGAACACGGAATCCCAGCTCTGCGGCCCTGGCCCCGCCGGCTCGGCGGCTCCTCCCTGCGACCGCGCCATGGCAGGAAGCAGGCCGGCCGAGAGGCCGGAAAGCACGTCGCGTCTTCGCATGCGCGGACGCATACCTCCCGGCGGCCCGGGCTGCAAAGCTGAATAAGGTAACTCAGCCGGAGATGAGCCAGCCGAGCAGCATCAGCACCACCACGCCGATCAGCACCGCCTTGATCAGAGACCACCACTCGCCGCGGCCACCCTCGCCCTCCTCGGCGTGCGCGATGGGTCGCGGCGAGGGGTGCCGGGCCTCGGCCATCCCGGCCGGGGCCGCGGCGTCCGGGCTGGCGGCGGCTTGGTCGCGCGTGGCGGCTCCGGAACGGATGGGATCGCTGGGCATGAGCCCTCCATGATTCGTTTGGGTTAGAGCTGCATCATCTTCAGCGCTCGCCAACCAGCCGGGCAACGGGCACCGTTCCACTCACGGGTGGGAACGTGACAGGCGCGCCCGGTTTTCAGCCCACGGCTCTGAACACCCGGCTAACAGCCCGGCGTTGCAGACTTGCCCGCTTGATCCCGGCGCCAGGAAAACCGACCCTGGCCCCATGTCTCAGACGCACCCCGCCGACGATTCCGCCGAACCGGCCTGGGCCGGGGCAGCCCGCTTCCTCGAGGGCCGGATTCCGCCCGGCGGCCGCGTGATCGCGCCCGAGAGCTTCGCCCGGCTGGCCGGTGCCTTGTCCGCCCCGGACCCGGAGAACATTCCGGACTGGGCGGTGATCCGCACCGCGACGGCGGGAAGCCTGCCGCCCGGCCTTCTCCGCCGCTTGCTGGCGGAAACGACCCCCGTCTTCGCCAATGAAGGCTACGTGGTCTTCGCGCGCCGCCCGACCTTCGGCTTGGCCGACATGCGGAACGCCCCCGCCGTGCGCGCCCTGGCGGATGGCGCCGCCCTTGGCGCCCCTTTCACCCCGCCCGGCCCCACTCTTCTGGAAGCGAGCCAGCCGAAAGCCTCGGCCCCTCCCGAGGCAGGAATGGTGCCCATCGCCCCACCCCGCGCCCCGGACATCCCCCGCGCCAATCTGCCGCCGGAGGCCCTGGCCCTGCAGGTTCCCGCTCCAGCTCCCAGGGCCGACCGCCCGGCCTTCCCCCTGCCCCGTCCCTTCACCGCGCCCGAGCCTCCGCCCGGCTTCGCCCCGCCGCAGCAGCCGGCCGCTGCGCCGCCCGAGCCGCCTCGGCTCTTCCCTGTTCCCGCCGCGGCGAACACGCCGCCCGTGCCGCGCCTCTTCGCCGTGCCGCCCGCGCAGCCGGTCGTCCCGCCGGAGCCGGCCTCCTTCGCACCGCCCGCGGCCCCGCCGGAGCCGGCCTCCCTCCTCGCCCCGCCGCCTGCCCCGGCCTGGCCGGTGCCGCCGCCGGAGCGGGCCACGCCCGAAGTGCCGCCCGCTTCGGCGCCGGCCGCCACCCTGCCCTCCGGGACGGCGCCGAGAGGCACCCTGCCCGCCCGTGTTGCCGCGCTGCTCGGGACGGGAGCGGGCCGTCGCGTCGCGCTCCTCGGCGCCGACGCGCGGGGGCTTGCCGCGGCCCTGGATCCCGCTGCTCTCGTCTCGGACGCGGAAGGGCAACCCGACGCCTGCTTCGACCTCCTCCTGCTCGCTCCGGGCGAGGCCTCGCTCGCGGGAGCTGCCGCGGACGCCGCGCGCCTGCTCCGCCCCGGCGGTCTCCTCCTCATCGTTGCGGAGAACACCGAATCGCTTGGCCGCCGACTGGCCGCCGCCCTCGGCCGGCCCGCCCCGGCCGGGCTTTCCGCCAGCACGATCCGCGGTGCCCTTCATGCGGCCGGGCTGGTTCCGGAACGCCTGGAAGGGCACGCGCTCGACACCTGGCGCGCCACGGCGGACCTCCCGCCGCCGGGCCTCGCCCCGGGCGACCCCGCCTCCGCGCTGCTGGAGGACGCGGCTTCCACCATGGATCCCCGCCACGCCGCGTGGCTGCTCTTCCTGGCGCGGAAACCGTGATCCCTCTGCGCCTGGAGGCCCCGGGAACATGACCTGGTCGGTTGTCATCCACGAGCCGGAGAGCGGCGCCTTCGCCGTCGCGGTAACGACCTGCAGCTTCGCTGTCGGCGCCTCCTGCCCGCATCTCCGGGCTGGGGTGGGGGCCGTGTCCACCCAGTCCTTCACCAACCGCTATCTCGGCCCGGCCGTGCTGGACGGGATGGCGCGCGGCCTCTCGCCCACAGCCGCCATCGAGGGCGCTCTGGCCGGCGACGATGGCCGCAACCTCCGGCAGGTGCATGCCGTGGACCGGTTCGGCCGCAGCGCCGCCTTCACCGGCGCGAACTGCGTGGACTGGGCGGGGGAACTCACGGGCCGGAGCCAATCGGTGGCCGGGAACATGCTCGCCGGCCCCGCCGTGCTGAACGACACCGTCGCGGCCCTCGCCATCAACGGCAACCTGCCCCTGCCGGAGCGCCTGGCCATGGCGTTGGAGGCGGGCGAAGCCGCCGGTGGGGACCGACGCGGCCGCCAGTCCGCCGCCATGCGCCTCGTCACGACGGAGGACTTCCCCGATCTCGACATCCGCGTGGACGACCACCCGGAGCCGTTGAAGGAGCTCTCCCGCCTCCTAGCCATCTGGCGCCGCGACCGCGCGCCCTACCTCGACCGGCAGCCCCGCAAGGCAAACCCATCCGGCGTCATCGACATGGATGCTACCGAGGCCGCCTGGAAGGCCGCCGGCATGGACCTGCGCTTCCGCCGCTGACCCTCAGGCCGCCCGGGCATCCTGCTGGCCCACCCGGGCCTGGAAATCCGCCGCCGACATCGGCCGGCCGAAGAGGAAGCCCTGCGCCTCCTCGCAGCCTTCCGCCCGAAGCATGGAGAGCTGCCCCTCGTCCTCCACGCCCTCGGCATTCGTCGTCACGTCTAGGGCGCTGCCCAGAGCGATCACAGCCCGCAGGAGCGCGACCGCCTTCGCGTCCATCGCGATGTGCCGGATGAAGGAACGATCCACCTTGATCTTGTCGAAGCGGAAGCGCTGCAGCGTGGCGAGCGACGAGTAGCCCGTCCCGAAGTCATCCATCGCCAGCCGCACGCCCAGCGAGCGCAGGCGCGAGAGGATGCCCAGCGTCTCGGCGCTGTTGGCCAGCATCGCCGCCTCCGTGATCTCCAGTTCCAGGCACGCGGGCGGCAGGCCGGACCGGGCCAGGGCCCCCTCCACCGTCGCCACGAAGCTCGCCTGGCGTACCTGGATGGCCGAGACGTTCACCGCCAGGTTCAGCCCGCCCCAGCCCCGCGCCACCTGGCAGGCCTGCTCCAGCACCCAGGCACCGATCGGTACGATCAGCCCCGTTTCCTCCGCCAGCGGGATGAAGACGTCCGGAGAGATCATGCCCCGTTGCGGGTGGTGCCAGCGCAGCAGCGCCTCCGCGCCCTTGATCCGCCGCGTGGCCGTGGAGACCTGCGGCTGGAAGAGGATCGTCAGCTCCTGCCGCGCCATGGCGTTCCGGAGATCCGTGATCAGCAGGCGCCGGGTGCGAAGCCTCTCGTCCATCTCCGGCTCGAAGATCCGCAGGCAGGACCCACCCTCCGTCTTCGCCTGGTACAGGGCCAGGTCGGCATCCTGCAGCAGCGCCTCCGGCCGCCCGTCGAAGGCCCCGGGCGAGAGCACGGCCGCCCCGATCGAAAGCCCCACGGTCCGGAACTCCGATCCCAGCAGCACCGGCTCCTCCATCGCCGCCAGCAGCCGGGCGGCGAAGGCGTTCAGCGCCTCCGGCTGGCCAAGGTCGGGGGCAACGAGGACGAACTCATCCCCGCCCACCCGCGCCAGCGTGTCCGTCGTCCGCAGGCAGCCCCGCAGCCTGGCAGCGACCACCCGCAGCACCTCGTCGCCCGCGCCGTGGCCCAGCGCATCGTTCACCTCCTTGAAGTGGTCCAGATCCATGGCGAGCACGGCCAGGAAGGCTCCGTCCCGGCGGGCCGCGGCGAAGGCCAGTTCCAGCCGGTCCCCCAGCAGGGCCCTGTTGGGCAGCCCCGTCAGACCATCGAAGTTCGCCAGCCAGCGCAGCCGTTCCGAGAGCCGGCTTCGCTCGGCGGAGGCGTCCCGGAACAGTATGCAGGCGTCCGTCAGCTCGGCCACTTCGCGGGGGGCGCCGCGGGGTGGCGGCGGGATGATCACGGCCAGGTCTCCGTGGCCAAGTCGGCGCAGCGCCTCGGTCAGCCCGGTCAGCATCCCGCCCAGCCGCCGCGCCGCCCCGGCGGCGTAAACTGTTCCGAAGACGAGGATGGCCGCGAAGGCCGGGGCCACGATGCCCAGCATTTCGTCCGAGGGCGTCGCCGTCGCCGCGGGCAGGACCAGCACCACCGCCGTGACGCAAAGGCACAGAAGGGAGGGAGCGGCGGAGAGTAGGATCAGCCGCGACCGCAGGCCCTGCTGCGGAAAGAACCGCCTTGCCATCCACCCCGATTCCCGTTCCCGTCAGGGCAGGAGGATGGCGCGGGCGTCCTTTCGCCAGGGTTAAGCGGGCCCGTCCTCAGGAAGCGTGGCGGACAGGCTCCGGCCCAGGCAGTTCCACCGCGATGGCGAGGGTGGAGAGATCCCCGCCCCGCTCCAGCGAGATGTTCACCCGGCCCGGGTCGATGGAGACGTGCTTCGCCACCAGCTCCACGATCTCCTTCTGGAGCTTCGGCAGGAAGTCGTCGCCCTTGCGGCCGATCCGCTCGTGCGCGAGCACGATCTGCAGCCGCTCCTTGGCCTGAGAGGCGGAAGCGGGCATCTCCGCCTGCTTCCCCCGGAACAGCTTCAGCCAGCTCATGCCGCCCTCCCGCCGAACAGCCGGGAGAGGAAGCCCTTCTTCTCGGCGTCCGTGAAGCGCATCGGGCGTTCCTCGCCCAGGAAGCGCGCCACCGCATCCTTGTAGGCCTGCCCGGCCGAGGACTCCGCGTCCATGATCACGGGGTTGCCGGTGTTGGAGGCCTTGAGGACGCTCTCGCTCTCCGGCACCACGCCCAGCAGGGGGATGCGGAGGATCTCCTGGATGTCCTCCAGCTTCAGCATCTCCCCCTTCTCCACCCGCGCCGGATCGTAGCGGGTCACAAGGAGGTGCTCCTTCACCGGATCCTTCTTCTCCTCGGCCCGCTTGGAGCGGGACTGGAGCACGCCCAGGATCCGGTCGCTGTCGCGGACGGAGGAGACCTCGGGGTTGGTCACGACGATCGCCTGGTCGGCGAAGTAGAGCGCCAGCAGCGCGCCCTTCTCGATCCCGGCCGGGCTGTCGCAGAGGATGTAGTCGAAATCCTTGGACAGCTCCTCGATGACGGTGGCCACGCCCTCCTTCGTCAGTGCGTCCTTGTCCCGGGTCTGGCTCGCCGGGAGGATGGAGAGGGTATCCACCCGCTTGTCCCGGATCAGCGCCTGGCTGAGCTTCGCCTCGCCGCTGATGACGTTGACGATGTCGAACACCACCCGGCGCTCCACGCCCATGATGAGGTCGAGGTTCCGCAGGCCCACGTCAAAATCGATCACTACGGTCTTCTTGCCCGCCTGGGCCAGCCCGGTCGCGAAGGCGGCGGAGGAGGTGGTCTTGCCCACGCCCCCCTTGCCCGAAGTCACCACGATCACCTGCGCCATGCGCTCTTCTCCAACCCCCTGCCCCGCTGGCTGCCCCCTCGCGGGCCATCGGAACGTTGCTTCCTTCGCATGGCCGGCCCGCTCCCTGGAAGGGGAAACCCGGCCGATTTCCTCAACCCAGCCGGTCGAACCGCATGCTCTCGCCGATGAGGCACACCTGCACGATGCGCCCGAGCGGGGCATCCCCCAGCCCGTCCCGCACCGCGTAGTAGCCGGCGATGGAGACCAGCTCCGGTTCAAAGTTCAGGGCGAAGATCCGGGCAGAGAGGTTTTCCGCCCCGCCCGCGATCGCCCGCCCCTTCAGGGCGCCGTAGATGTGGACGTTCCCGTCCGCGATCACCTCGGCTCCCGGGTTCACCGTGCCGCGCACGATCAGGTCGCAGCCCTGGGCCCAGATCCGCTGCCCGGCCCGCACCGCCTGGTCCACCACCATGGTCGGCTGCCAGTCGGATGGCGGGGGCGGCATCTCCTGCACGGGCTCCGGCACCGGCGCCGGCGCGGCCGGGGCCGCCACGGGCAGCTCCGCCCCTGCCGCCCGCAGCGGTGGCAGCCCGGCGGCCTGGGCGGCGGCGCGGACATCCGTCGCCCCGCCCGTGGTCCCGATCGGGGCGATGTGCACGCTCCGCAGCTGGGCGATCAGGTGCCCGAAATCGGGCGCTGCCGAGGGATCCAGGTCGTCCAGCCCCAGCACGATCGGGGCGTTCCGAAGGAAGCCGGGTGCCCGGCGGAACTGGTCGGCCAGGGCGGGCACGATCACCTCCACCCTGGGGTCGAGCAGCCGCAGCACCAGCAGGTTGAAATTGCCCCCGCGAAGCCGGAACGGCTCCAGTCGGGCTTCGGACGCGGGGGAGGACATGCGGGCGCGGGGAATCCTGGGAAGAGGTTCTCGCCTCACATTACAGGGAAGTGTCCTGCAGGCGAAGCCTTGCGCGCCGTCCCTCGCACGGGAACCCTGCGGCGCGACCCCCTGGCCACAGGATTCCGGCATGAGTTCAGCGCCCCGCGAGAAACACCGCCCGACAAGGGCCGATTTCCGCCACTTCCTGGAGATCCCGACACGCTGGGGCGACAACGACGCCTATGCCCACGTGAACAACGTGACCTACTACTCCTTCTTCGACACGGTGGTGTCCCGCTTCCTCCTAGCCTCCGGGGCCATCGACCTGAAGACCTCACCCCTGATCGGCGTGGTGGTGGAGACGGGCTGCCGTTACCTCGCACCCATCTCCTTCCCGGACCTCGTCACCGCCGGGCTCCGCGTGGCCCGGATCGGCAACACCTCCGTCCGGTACGAGATCGGCATCTTCCGCAATGACGAGGAGGAGGCGAGCGCCGAGGGCCATTTCATCCACGTCTACGTGGACCGCGCCACCCAGACCCGCCCGACGCCCCTGCCGCAGGATCTCCGGGACGCGGTGGCTTCGCTGCTCGTCGGGGCCGGCTGAGGGGCGCGGCGCGGGGGCGCCCGGCGCCGGCTAGCGTTGCCCGGCCTCCGGGTTAAACCGCACCCCTGCCCGGGCCAGCCCGCCCCCGATGCCGACCGGCGTGCCGTCCGCCCGCCAGCAGGCCGCGCCGGTCATTGCCCCGTCCTCGGCGAAGGTCACGGCCCCCATGCCGCCGCCGATCGTCCGCACCCGCTCCACCGCGTGGCCGCGCGCGACGAGCGCGGCCTCCGTCTCCTCGGAAATGCCGGGCTCCAGCTCCAGCTTATGGCCCTGGGTCCAGACGCGCGGCGCCTCCACCGCCTCCTGCGGCTCCATGCCATGGTCCAGCAGGTTGATGATGGCCTGCATCGCGGAGCCGAAGATCCGGAGGCCCCCTGGCAGCCCGAGCGCCGCCACCGGCCGCCCTTCCCTCAGCACCACCATGGGAGCCATGGAGGTGAAGACCCGCTTCCCCGGCGCGATCGAGAGCGCTTTCCCGGGGTGCGGATCGAAGTTGTACATGTAGTTGTTCGCGATCATCCCCGTGCCCGGCACGGTGAAGCGGGCGCCGAAGAGGCCGTTGATCGTCTGGGTGGTGGAGACGATGCCCCCCTTCCCGTCCGCCACCGTCACGTGGGTGGTGTTGGCGGATTCCAGCAGCCCCGCGCCGGGCTGCCAGTCCCTGGCGCGCCCCATCTCAATTTCCGCGCGGCGCGCGGCGGCATAGGCCTTGTCCGTGAGCCGCGCGACGGGAACCTCCACGAAGGCAGGGTCGGCGGTGGCCACAGCTCGGTCCGCGAAGGCCATCTTCAGCACCTCGGCCAGCAGGTGCACCCCGTCCGGCGTGCCGAAGCCCAGGCCCCGCAGGTCAAACCCCTCCAGAACGTTCAGCATCTGCGCGATGTGCACGCCGGAGGATGAGGGCGGCGGCGGGCCGATAATCTCGTGCCCGCGATAGGTGGCCCGGATCGGCTCCCGCTCGATCGGCGCCACGGCGCGCAGGTCGGCGGCGGAGATCAACCCGCCCGTCTCCTCCATGTGCTCCACCAGCGCGTCGCCGAGTTGGCCGTCGTAGAGCGCGTCCGGCCCGGCCTTGGACAGAAGGCGCAGGCTGTCCGCGTGATCGGCGCGCACGATCCTCTGCCCGGCCCGGATCGGGTTCCCACCGGGAAGAAAGATGCTGGTCAGCCCGGGATCCGTCGCCAGGTCCGCCGCGTTGTCGGCAACGCAATCGGCAAGATAGGGCGTGGCCCGCCAGCCCCGCGCGGCGATGCGGATCGCCGGGTCCAGCACGTCGGCAAGGGACATGGTGCCGTAGCGCTCCAAAGTATGGCACCAGGCCCGCAGCGCCCCGGGCACGGCCATGGCGAGCGGGCCGAAATGGTTCGCCCGGCCCTCCGTCTCCTGGTAATCCGGCAGGGTGTCGGACAAGGGCCGGTACATGTCCGGCCACGCCGCCGCGGGGGCCGTGGAGAGCCCGTCCACCACGATGTGCCGCCCGTCCGGCAAGCGGAGATGCGCCACCCCGCCGCCGAGCATGCCAACCATCATCGGCTCCACCACCGTCAGCGCGAAAAGAGCGGCGATGGCGGCGTCCACGGCATTCCCGCCGTTGAGCAGCATCTCCGCCCCGGCCCCCGATGCGAGGGGATGGTTCGTCACCACCACGCCCTTCCGGGCGGTGACGGGGTGCTTCTCGGTCACGGCGTCTCTCTCCTCCCGCCCCTTGCGGGGCGTCAGCCTTCGCGCCGGCGGCGCAACATCAGGTCCAGCAGCAACAGCAGGACCGTCATCCCCACCAGCAACACCGCTACCGCCGCCATGGCTGGGTCCAGGTTCTCGTTGATCCCGTCCCAGATCCTGCGCGGCAGGGTGAAGACCCGGCGCGAGGCGATGAAGAGAACCACAACAAGCTCATCCCAGGAATGGATGAAGGCGAAAATCGCCCCAGAGACGATCCCTGGCGCGATGCGGGGAAGGATGACCCAGCGGAGGGTCTGGAAGAGAGAGGCGCCCATCCCCCTCGCCGCGCTCTCCAGCCGCGGATCAAAGGCGGCCAGGGCGGTGGAGACGGTGATGACGACATAAGGCAGCCCGGTCACGCCGTGCGCGATTACGACGCCGAGGAAGCTGTCCAGAAGCCCCAGCCGGGCGAAGTAGCGGTACAGCCCGATCGCGTAGGCGATGCTGGGAATGATGATCGGCAGCAGCATCAGGGCCCGCACCAGTTCCGTGCTGCGCCTTGAGAGGCGCCAGCACCCGATGGCGCAGAGCGTGCCCAGCACCACCGCCACCAGCGTGGAGGCGACGGCGATCCAGGCCGATTGCAGGATGGCGTTCGTCCAGGCCGGCGTGGTCAGCAGCCGCATGTAGTGCTGTGCCGAGAGCCCCTCATGCGGCAGGGAGAGGAAGCGCTGGTCCGTCAGCGAGACGGGCAGGATGATCGTGATCGGCAGGATCAGGTAGATCACCGTCGCCCAGGCGACGGCGCCGTTCAGCCATCCCGGCCGGTAGCCGCCCATCCTAGCCCCCTGCCCCGAAGAGCCGCCGCAGGTTCACTAGGCGGGAGAAGACGGCCAGCGTGGCCAGGATCGCCACCACCAGCACCGTCGCCATCATCGCCCCCAGCCCCCAGCGGATCAGGTCCAGGATTTGCAGCTTGATCCACTCCGCCGCCATCAGCGTCTTGCCGCCGCCGAGCAGGGCGGGGGTGATGTAGAAGCCGAGGCTGAAGATGAAGACCAGCACCGCCGCCGCGATCACCCCGGGCATGGAGAGCGGCAGGAACACCCGCAGGAAGGCCGCCCCGCGGGAAGCGCCGAGCCCCCGCGCCGCCGCCAGCACGCGCGGGTCGATCTCCCGCATCGCCGAGAGCATCGGCAGCACCGCATAGGGCACCATGTAGTGCACCATCCCCACGATGATGCCGAACTCGTTCCACACCAGCGGCAGGGGCTCGTCGATCGCGCCGATCGCGAGCAGCCCCTCGTTCACCAGCCCCTGGCGCCGCAGCAGCGTCACCCAGGCGAAGGCCCGGACCAGCACGGAGATCCACAGCGGCACGAGCACCGCCAGCAGCCACCAGCGCTGGGCCTTCGGCCCCGCCATGGCGATGCGGTAGGCCAGCACATAGCCCAGCAGAAGCGCGATCACCGTCGTGACCGCCCCGATCCGCAGGGTGGTGAACACCACGCGCTGCACGCTCTCGCTCGTGAACAGCCGCTCGTAATTGCCAAAGCCCGGCCGCGGCTCAGTCACGCTGATCGCCAGCACCTGAATGATGGGCGCCAGATAGAAAGCCGTCAGCAACAGGAACGCCGGCAGGATCAGCCCCCACCACCCCAGCGCGCCGCGCCCCCTCGGGCTCAAGCCGCGCCGCCCGGAATGGCCGCAGGCCGGTCTTCCGCCACGGCTACGGCGGCATCGCGCGAAAAGCCCAGCCGCACGGGCAGCCCTTCCGCCGGCGCCACGGCGGCACGCCAGGCCGGGAGATGAACGCGGATCGGCCCGAGATCCGGCGTCTCCACCACCAGCCCGTAGCCCGTGCCAAGATAGGACCAGGCGAAGATCCGCCCCTCCACAACATTGTCCTCTCCGGCACCATCCGGCAGCAGAGCGATCTTCTCCGGCCTCAGGGAAAGCAGCGCGCGCCCGCGCGCCTCGCCCCGCGCCAGCACGCGGGCGGCGCCGCGCCGCAGCGTGATCCCGGCGGCGTCCGGCTCGGCATTTCCCTCGATGAAGTTGGACTTGCCGAGGAAGTCCGCGACAAAGCGCGTCGCCGGCCGCTCGTACAGCGCCTCCGGCGATCCCACCTGCACGAGATTCCCGTGGTTCAGGATGGCGATCCGGTCGGAAAGGCTCAGCGCCTCCTCCTGGTCGTGCGTCACGTTGATGAAGGTGCGCCCCACGCGCCGGTGCAGCGCCTTCAGCTCCTCCTGCAGCTCCGCCCGCAGCTTCTTGTCCAGCGCGGAGAGCGGCTCGTCCAACAGCAGCAGCGCCGGATCGAAGACCAGGGCCCGCGCCAGCGCCACCCGCTGCTGCTGCCCGCCGGAAAGCTGTGACGGCTTGCGGTCCGCGAAGGTTCCGAGCTGCACGAGGTCCAGCGCCGCCCGCACCTTCGCGTCCCGCTTCGACCGGCCCAGCCCCCGCACGCGCAGCGGGAAGGCCACGTTCTCGGCAACCGTCATATGCGGGAACAGTGCATATCCCTGGAACACCATGCCGAACTCGCGCCGCTCCGGCGGCAGGGCGGTGATGTCGCGCCCGTCGAGGAGAATCCGCCCCGCGCTGGGCTCCACGAAACCCGCAACCATCATCAGGATCGTCGTCTTGCCCGATCCCGAAGGCCCGAGCAGGGTCAGGAACTCCCCGCTCGCCACCTCCAGCGAGGCATCGCGCACCGCCACGAACTCGCCATAGCGCTTTCCGATGCCCTGGAGCGAGAGCGCGTGCCCGGTCGTGGCGGCGGGAGCACTCACGTCATGTAGTCCGGCTGCTCGCGGTCCATCTTCCGCCGCAACGCCTGCCAGATGAGCCAACCCTTCACCGGGCTGTTCCCGCCCTGCTCCCGCGCGCGCAGCACAACCTCGTCCGGCGGGACATCCAGTTCCGCGCCGGAGGACTGGGCCGCGATCTGGATGCGGCAGGACTGCTCCAGGTAGTACATCCAGTAGAAGGCCTCGGCCACGGTGCGCCCTACCGTCAGCAGTCCGTGGTGCCGCAGCACCATCGCCGGCTTGTCGCCCATGTCGCGCACTAGCCGCTCGCGCTCGCCCAGGTTGTCGTCCGCCGCCACGCCCTCGTAGTCGTGGAAGGCCACGCGGTCGTGGAACTCCGTGCTGATCTGGTTCAGCGGCAACAGGCCGCCCTTCTGCGCCGCCACCGCCATGCCCGCCAGGGTGTGGGTGTGCATCACGCAATGCGCGCTCGGCGCGCCCATGTGCAGCGCGGAGTGGATGACGAAGCCCGCCGGGTTCACCGGCCAGCTCGTCTCCTGTGCCGGCTCCCCCTCCGCGTCCACCAGGACGAGGGAGGATGCCGTGATCTCCTCGAAGAGCAGCCCGTAGGGATTGACGAGGAAGCGATGTCCCTCCCCCGGCACGCGCACCGAGAGGTGGGTGTAGACGAGGTCCGTCATCCCGAAATGCGCGATCAGGCGATAGGCGCAGGCCAGGTCGCGCCGCAGCTCCGCCTCGCTCGGCACGTGGTTCGGATCGGGCCGGACAGGCGGCGGGGGAAGCGGCATGTCTTAATATCCCCGAACGGGATCATAGAGGTTCGGCACCGGCCGCCCCGCCTCATAGTCCGCGATCACGTCGGCCACGAAGCGCGCACGCTCCCGCACCCGCGCCACGCTCGCCACATGCGGCGTAACCGTCACCTTCGGATGCGCCCAGAGCGGGCTGTCGGACGCCAGGGGCTCTGGCTCGAACACGTCCAGCACTGCGCCCGAGAGATGGCCGGAATCCAGCGCCGCGATGAGGTCCGGCACGACCAGATGCGGCCCACGCCCGGCGTTCACCACCGCGGCGCCCGCCGGCAGCTTCGCCAGCAGGTCCGCATCGATGATCCCCGCTGTCTCCGGCGTGGAGGGCAGCAGACACACCAGCACGTTGCTGCGGCGGATGAAGGCGTCGAACTCTTCCGGGCCCGCGAAGCTCTCCACGCCGGCCACTTCCTTGCGGCTGCGGGACCAGCCGACCACGGAATAGCCCAGCCCGCGCAGCATCGGCACAACCTGCGCGCCGAGCGTGCCCATGCCCATGATGCCAACGGTCAGGTCCTCTGCCGTGAACTCGGTGTTCACGTAGCTCCACCGCGCCTCCGCCTGCTGCACCGCGTAGGTACGCCCGAGCCGCAGCAGGTGCAGGCAGGCCCAGGCGACGTACTCGCCCATGCGCTGCCCCGTCTCCGCCCCGCCCATCCGCACCATCGGCAGATGGCGCGGCCATTGCGGGTCGCGCGTGATGTGGTCCACGCCCGCCCCGATGGAGACAACCATCTTCAGGTTCGGCAGGCTTGCCAGCCAACCCATGGGCGGCTCCCAGGTCAGGGCGTAGCGCACCTTCTCCGGCGCGAACTCCTCGGTCCCCGGCAGGACCTCCAGGCCGGGCATGAGGTTCGAGAGGTGCTCGCACCACTGCTTCACGTAGCGCGCGCCCGGAGCTTTCACGACAAGCATGGATCAACCCGTGATGATGTCGATCACCTCTTGGTTCAGCTCGGTGTAGTTGTCACCCCACCAGTTGCCGTCCAGCGTCACCTGCTGCGCGGCATTCGCCGGGTCGGTCGGGTTGAACCGCTTCAGCTCCTGCGGCACCAGCGCGGCGGCGCGCGGATTGGTCGGGCCGTTGCCCAGGAATCTCAGCAGCTCCACCTGCGGCTCCGGGTTCGCCAGCATGCTCGCCAGCAGGCGCTGCGCGTCCGCCCCGCCGGGATTGCCGCGCGGGATCACGAAGATTCCGGCCTGCAACAGCCCCTGGTTCCAGGTGAACTTGATCCGGCCCTTGGACTCGTCCTCCAGCACCTTGGCGCGGGTGTGCCAGATGATGCCCATCACGGCCTCACCCGTGCGCATGAACTGCTCGCTCTCGGAACCGCTGTTCCAGAACACGGCGTTGCGGCGGATCTCCTTGATCTTCGCCAGGCAAGCGCGCGCATCCAGCGGGTAAAGCTTGGCCGGATCTTTACCAAGCGCCATCTGCGCCGCATCCAGCACCGCCAGCGCGTCCCGCCGCAGCAGTCGCGTGCCCGGGAACCGGCGCGTGTCGAAGAAATCCGCCCAGTTCTGCGGCCCGCCGTTCGGGAACTTCGCGCTGTCGTAAGCCAGCACGGAGGAGAAGGAGTAGGGCGCCGCCCCGTATTCCAGCGCAAAGGCCTCTGAGATCACGTCGCTCTTCTTCACGACGTTGTAGTCGATCCTCGAGATGAGATTGCTCTTCCCCAGCACTCGGGAGGAGGACGCAGAGCTGTCGCAGAGGTCCCAGGTGACGGCGCCGCTGTCCACCATGCTCTTGATCCGGCCCGCCGATGGGCCGGTGCTGTTCATCGAGACCTTGAAGCCGGGATTCGCAGCCTCGAAGGGCGCGCCGTAGTTGCGGGTGAAGCCCTCGTTCGCGAGCCCGCCCCAGTTGGAGATCACCAGGTCCTTGGATCGCTGGGCCCGTGCCACGCCGCCGGCCGCGGGAAGCAGGCCCAGGATAGCAAGCGCCTTCAGGGCGGTGCGCCGCGGCAGCGCGCCGCGATCGGTCGCGCGCCGTGCCAGCTCGGCGCAGTCCTCGTGGAAGCTTTGCGACATGCCAATTCTCCCATGCTCCGGGCGCCTTGCCGGAACGCCGATGCGGCGCGACCCTGGTCGCGGCCTGGGGAACCTTCCCAGCAATTTTGATACCAGCCGGAGCGGCGATGCAATGAGCCACCTCCTCTTCGCCGAAGGCTTCAGGACCACCCCCTGGTGGTGGGAGGCGGCCGAGCCCGCGTCGCGTCCGGCCGAGTTGCCGGACCATGCCGCGGTCGCCGTCGTCGGCGGTGGCTATGCCGGGCTCTCCGCCGCCCTCACCCTCGCCCGTCTCGGGCACCGCCCGGTGGTGCTGGACGCGGAGCGGATCGGCTGGGGCGCCTCCTCCCGCAATGGCGGCATGGTCTCGGGCGGGCTGAAGGTGACGTCCGGCGGTCTGGCGCGCGCCCACGGCACCGATCGCGCCGCCGCCATCGCCCGCGATTCCGCCGCGTCCTTCCCATTTATCGAGGAGCTGATCGCGCGGGAGGGGATCGATTGCGACTACCTGCGCTGCGGGCGCTTCGCCGCCGCGTGGACCCCCGCCCATTACCGCGCCCAGGCCGCCAGGGCCGCCTTCATCGAGCGGGCAACCGGCCTCCCCGTCTCGATGCTCCCGCGGGAGCGCCAGCGAGAGGCCCTGGGCAGCGATCATTATCACGGCGGCATGCTCGCCGCCGCCACGGGCAGCCTGCATCCCGGCAAGTACGCGCGCGGCCTCGCCGGGGCCGCCGCGAAAGCCGGCGCCACCCTCGTCGATACCACCCGCGTCGAGGGCATCGCTCGGGACGGCGAGGGCTTCGCACTGAAGACCTCCCGCGGGGTGCTGCGCACGGACGCCGTCCTCGTTACCACCAACGGCTACAGCCTGGACGCGGTGGGCGGCAGCGCCATGCCCTGGCTCGCCCGCCGCCTCATCCCCGTCGGCTCCTACATCATCGCCACGGAGGAGCTGCCGGCGGAGATGATCGACCGGCTCTTTCCCGGCCGCCGCATGATCAGCGACACGAAGCGCGTGCTGAACTACTTCCGCCCCTCGCCGGACGGGAAGCGCGTGCTCTGGGGCGGCCGCGCCTCTTTCGGCCCCACCACGCCGGAACGGGCAGCCCCGGTGCTGCACGGCTTCATGACCGCCGTCTTCCCGGAACTGGCGACGACCCGCATCACCCACGCCTGGACAGGCAACGTCGCCTTCACCTTCGATATCCTGCCGCATATCGGCACGCAGGACGGCATCCACTACGCCGCGGGCTGCCAGGGCTCGGGGGTCGCCATGGCGAGTTGGCTGGGCCACCGCGCCGCGCTGCGGATCGCCGGGGCGGAGAACGAGCCCTTCGCCCTGGCGGACCTGCCCTTCCCGACCGCCCCGGGCTACCGCGGCCGACCCTGGTTCCTGCCGCTCGTCGGCGGCTGGTACCGGCTGCGGGACCGGGTGGACCGCATGGCCGCCTGATCTCCCCGCCGGGCGGTCAGGCTGGTCCTGGCCGCGCTGCCAGGGAGGGAGGGTGAGGATCCGCGCGGTGCCAAAGGTCGCGGCACATCCGCCAGAGATCGGCTCCCCCGCGGGCATCACGCCGAGCCTCCTCCGGCCCCGCGCTCCGGGCTTCCCCGCCAAGCCCCGGCGCGGGGACCGGTGCCGCGCGCCAGGCCATCTCCTCCGGAACACCCATCCGGTCGTACCAGTCGTCGATCACCATCATCGTGGCCCTCTTAAGAGAGCCTCAGTATTGTGGGAAAAATTCCCACATCAAGCTGAATTCCCGTGCGCTCACACTTCGACACGCCAGGAAACGGCCCGCCGCCTCCCCCGTTCGTGCCAGCACCATCCCGCGCCGGAGACCTAGGACCGCATGCTCACCGTTGGCGACCGCTTTCCCAGTTACCGGCTTTCGGCCGTGGAGGGCGGCCCGCGGGGCCTGGACCCGAAAACCGCCTTCACCGTCGTCAGCGATGCCGAGGATGCCGGCCGCTGGAAGTTGATCTTCTTCTGGCCGAAGGACTTCAGCCTTCTCTGCCCCACAGAGATCCTCGGCTTCGCCCGGCTGTCCCGCGAATTTGCGGACCGCGGCGCGGTGGTCCACGGCGTCTCGACCGACAGCGAGCTGGTCCACATGCACTGGCGCCTGCACCACCCGGAACTGCGCGACCTGCCCTTCCTCATGCTCTCGGACATTCGGCGGGAGCTGTCGCGCGAATGCGGCATCCTCGACGCGGTGGAGGGCGTGCCGCTCCGCGCCACCTTCCTGGTCGATCCGGACGGGGTGATCCGGCACGTCTCGGTCAACGATCTCGGCGTCGGCCGCAACCCGCAGGAGACGCTGCGCGTGCTGGACGCCCTCCTCACGGGTGAACTCTGCGGCTGCAACTGGCAGAAGGGCGAGGAACCGCTGCGGGTGGGATGAGCGGAGCGTCTTAACCCGGGATTCACCCGGGCCGCCTAGCCTGCATCCATGGAAGCCGCCCGCGCGCCCGCACCGTCCGGTTCCGCCCGCAGAACGGCCGCGGACCCGCGGGACATCTTCGTCACCTTCGCCTTCGCCGCGGCGGACCTGCTGGTGGAGACAGACCCGCAGGGCGTGATCACCTTCGCCGCCGGGGCCTTCCGCCACCACCTCAACGAGGCGCCGGAGAACCTTATCGGCCGCCCGATGGAGAGCCTGATCGCGGCGGAGGAGCGTGCGGCGCTCGGCTTGGCGATGCAGATCATCGCCAAGCGCGGGCGCCTGCCGCCCACCTCCATCCGGCTGAACGGCCCGCGGCGCGCCGCCTTCTCCCTCGCGGGCCTTGCCCCCGCTGGTCCCCGGGGCCGCTTCTGCATCACGCTGGGTCCCCTGCCCGCCCCGCCTCAGCCGGTCACCGTGGCGGAACAGGCCGTCTTCACCCGCGCCGCCGCCGGCGCACTCGGCCCCGGGGCGCAGGGCACGCTCGCCCTGATCGACGTGCCGAAGGAGATCCAGCGGGCGCTCGGTACCAGGCCGGAAGTGGAAGGGGCGCTGGATGCCGCCCTGCTGGCAGAGGGCGGCGCCTTCACGGGCCGTTTGGCAAGGGGCCGCTACGGTCTGTTGATCGGCGGCGACGGCGCCGACCTCACAGCCCTCGCCGCGCGGATGGAGGCCGTGCTTGGCGCCCACGGCCTGCCCGGCGACGTCACTGCCCGGAGCCTCCCGCTGTACACGGCGGAGCTCACTCAGGCTCAGGCCACGCGCGCGCTACGCCACGCCCTCTCCCGCTTCGCCGGCCAGGGCTTGGAGGGCGTGCCGGAGAACGGCCTCGCGGAATCCCTGCGCCAGATCACCGCACGGGCCGGGGAGGTGCGGCGCGCCATCGCCGAACGCCGCTTCGACCTCCTCTACCAGCCCATCGTGGACCTGCGGCAGCGCGCCGTGCACCACTACGAGGCGCTGCTTCGCCCGAAAGGCGCCGGGGTGGAGGAATTCATCCGCTGTGCCGAGACCGTGGGCCTCACCGAGGAGCTGGACCTCGCCGTGGCCGATACGGTGCTGGATGCGCTCCGCTTCGCGCCAAGTTCCCATATCGCCCTGAACGTCTCAGGCCTGTCCATGCAGAGCCCCCGGTTCCGGGATGCGCTGGCGGTCCGGCTGGACTCCCGCGCCGCCATCGTGCCGCGCCTGATGGTGGAACTGACGGAGTCGGTCGAGGTGGAAGACGAGGCCGCCGCCCGGGCCACGATCGACATGCTTCGGGACCGCGGCATCGCCCTCTGCATCGATGATTTCGGCGCCGGCGCCGCTGCCTTCCGCTATCTCCGGAACTTCGCGGTGGATTGGGTGAAGGTGGACGGCGCCTATGTTCAGGCCGCGCTTCGGAGCGAGAAGGACCGCTCCTTCGTCGCCAGCATGGTCGATCTCAGCCTCGCCGTTGGCGCCCGCGTGATCGCGGAGCAGGTGGAGACGGAGGAGCACGCCGCCGTCATGGCCTCGCTCGGCGTGGAGATGGCGCAGGGCTACCTTTTCGCCCGCCCCGGCCCCCTTCCCGCCGGATAGCCCCTACCCGCCATACCCCGCCTGCCGCGGCAGCCACAGCGCGATATCGGGGAAGGCGATCAGCAGCGCGGTCCCGGCCGCCAGCATCAGCATGTAGGGAATGATGGAGCGGTTCACCTCGCTCAGCGGCGCCCCCGTGATCGCCTTGATCACCACGAGGTTCATCGCGACGGGCGGCGAAATCAGCGCCATCTCCAACGAGAGCGTCAGCAGCACCCCGTACCACACCTTGTCGATGCCCAGCACCGCCATGGCCGGCATGATGGCGGGCATGGTCAGCAGGATGATGGAGAAGCTCTCCAGCACCAGCCCCAGCAGGAACAGCAGCACCATCATCGCGATCAGGAAGCCGGTGCGGGAAAGCCCCATATCCGTCACCAGCGCCGCCAGCTCCTGCGGGATGCGCAGCTTCGTCAGCATGTAGCCGTAAACGGCCGCGCCCGCGATGATCAGCAGCAGCATCGCGCTGGTCCGCGTCGCGTCCTGCACCCCGTCCCAAAGGTCGCGCCAGGTGATGGTGCGGTAGATCGCGGCCGCGATGATGATGGCATAGATCGTCCCCGCCCCCGCCGCCTCCGTAGCGGTGAAGACGCCCATGTAGATGCCGCCCAGCACGAAGATCGGCAGCGTCATGGACCACCCCGCGCGCCGGATGGAGGTGCCGATGCGCTCCGGCGGCGGCTCGTCCGCCGGCGCAACCGCCCGCTTCTCCGTGATCCAGACATAGGCGGCGAAGACCAGCGCCATCATCAGCCCGGGCACCACCCCCGCCAGGAACAGCGCCCCCACGCTTGTCTCGGTCACGAAAGCGTAGAGCACCATGGGCGCGGAAGGCGGGATGAGGATGCCGAGCGTCCCGCCCCCCGCGACCACCCCGAAGGCACCCCGGCGGGACATGCCGTAGCGCAGCATCTGCGGGATGGCGATCTTGCCGATGGTCAGCGCCGTGGCGACCGAGGACCCGCAGATCGCCGCGAAGATCGTGCAGGCCACCACCGTCGCGATGCCCACGCCGCCGCGCACGTTCCGCAGCAGCGCGAAGGCGGCGCCGTAGAGGTCGTCCACCACCCGCCCGCGCACCATCACATGCGCCATCATCATGAAGAGCGGGATGGCCACCAGCAGGTAGCCGTTGAGGTTCCCGATGACGATCTCGCCCAGTGCGGGAATGCCGCCCTCTACGTAGAGCAGCACGCCCAGCGGCAGCAGGAACAGCGCCGCGAACATCGGCAGGCCGAGATACAGCAGGCCGATCAGCGCGGCCATCAGGATCAGGAAGGACATCGAAAGTCGCCTATTCGCCCCGCGCCAACGTATCGCGCGGCAGCTCCTCGTCACCGGTGGGCAGGTGATCCGGCGTGCCGCCGGTCAGCAGCACCAGGCACTGCGCCAGGGAAACCAGCAGCAGCACCGCCGCGCCGACCGGCAGCAGGACCTGCACCCACCACTCCGGCACGCCGGGGATGTCGGTCATCAGCCCGACCATCAAGGAGAACTCCACCATCTCCCACCCAGCCCAGAGCAGGATGGCCGCCACCACGGCCACGGAGGCGGCGCCGACCACATGCGCCGCCCGCGCCAGCCCTGGCCCCAGCCGGGAGACGGCCACGTCCACCCCGATATGCTCGAAGCGCCGCTGCGCCTCCGGCGCCGCCAGCAGCACCAGCGCCACCACTAGCCACCCCGCCACCTTGTCCACCCAGGGCTGGGGCGTATGGAACAGGTAGCGTGCGCCGACGGAGAACCCGATCAGCACCAGGCAGACCACGGTGGAGAGCGAGGCCAGCCCGCAGGCAAAGCGGGAGAGAAGGCCGACGGCGCGCTGCATGGATCAGACGGCCCGCAGCAATTCCAGCAGCCGCGGCCCGCTCTCCGGTGCGGACTTCAGGAAGGCGTCCATGACGGGCTTCTGCATCGCCGCCTGCCAGGCCGCCACCTGCTCCGGCGTCTGCTCGGTGATCGTCATGCCCTTCTCGCGCAGCTCGCCCACGGCCGCGTCGGCGGTCCGCACCGTCACATCCACGGACTCCGCCTCTGCCCTGGCCAGCGCCGCCTCGATCACGCCGCGCTGTTCCGCCGGCAGCCGGTCCCACCAGCGCGGGTTCACATAGACCTGGGTGGAGACGGCGAAGAAGGGCGAGACTGTGCCGTACTTCTGCACCTCGTAGAAGCGGCGGGACACGGCGGCGGAGACATCCGTCAACCCCGCATCCAGCACGCCGGACTGCAGCGCGCCCACCACCTCCGGCGCCGGCGTCGCGGCGGGCGCCGCGCCTACGGCGACCAGCGCGTTGTCGATCAGGCTGTTGATCCCGCGGATCTTCACCCCGCGGAAATCCGCCGTGTTGACCAGCGGGGCCTTCTGAGAGGTGAAGATCGCCCGGTTCGTCGTGAACAGCCACGCCACGGAGCGTACCGCCCGCCGTGCCGTGACGCCGTCCAGGAACTTCCGCGCCTCGGACTGGGGAAAGCGCCGGTTCTGGTCCAGCCCCGCGAAGAAGAAGGGAATGGTCTGCGCGGACATCTCGGGGATGGTGTTGCCCCAGGTGAAGTTCGTCGCGACCGCCGCCTCGAAGGCGCCCCGCGCCACGCCCGGAAAATTCTCCGCCACCTTCGCCAGCTGCTCGGCCGGGAAGACCTGCACGTCCACCGCGCCGTTGCTGCGCGCCTTCACCTCCTCCGCGAAGCGCGCCAGCACGCCGGCGATGTGGTGGGAAGGCGGGTACTGGTGCGACAGCCGCATCACCGTCGCGGACTGGGCCTGCGCGGCCCGGACAGCCGGGAGCGGCAGCGCGGCAGCCAGCGGCAGAGCAAGAAAGTTACGTCGAGAGGCCATCGGGCGTCCTCCGGATTACGTTTGGCCCGGTTTGGCCCCCCACCTTCCGCCGGTCAAGCGCGCGTCATCGCTCCTGCGCCCCGGGCAACAGTCCCCGCAGTGCCCCGGGCGCGAGGAGCGAGAGCGGGTCGAGCTGCAGGTCCGGATCGTCCATCTTACCGGTCACGCGGAAATTAGCGGCAAAGAGCCCCCCGTTCCGCTCCGCCGTGAATAGCTGCCCGATGCCGGGGATGCGCCCCAGGGCCGAGTTCACCGCATAGGAGGGCACGATGGTCCCGCGAAGATCGATGCGCTCCGCCTCCAGCAGCACCCGCCCGCCCACGGTGAAGCCCAGCGAGGCCGAGACAGCCCGCGCATCCGTCAGCGTCAACGCCTGGGGCGTATAGGTGAAGGGGGCGCTCGCCACGGTGAAGCGCAGGCCCGGCCCCCGCACCGCCTCGGGGATGCCGTAGATCGAGAGCGCCTGCAGGAACTTCCCGATTGAGGCCGCTTCCCGCACCCCGAAGTCGCGCAACTCCGCGACGCCCGTGAGCGGCGAGTTCGGCTCGTTGCCTGACCAGGTGCCGGAGGCGTGGAAGTTGCCCCCGTCCACCGCGTCGAACACGCCGAGGTCCCGCAGCAGCGTTCCCAGCCCTTCCGCCCGCGCCTCCATGGCCCGCCCGGCACCGCGCGGCACCACCGCCGCCTCGATGCCGCCGCCCCGCACGCCGCGGGCGCTGAGGGCCGCCTCCCGGATCACGCCGCGCGCGTCGCGGAACAGCAGGGCCCGTACCGGCGCCAGCTCCCGCCCGCCGCCCAGCCGCACCCGGTCGATGGCCGCGTCCACGCGCAGCGGGGTGGAGCCGGCATCCCGGCCGGAGGAACGCCCTTTCTCATCCCCGCCGCCCAGGTCGCGTAGCAGCCCCTCCGCGTCCAGCAGCGTCCCTCGCACCCGGACATCCCAGGGCTCGCCCGATGCGCCCGGCGAGACCACGCGCCCGGCCAGCCGGCTCGGCCCGATCCGCGCCTCCAGCAGCTCCGCGCCGCCGAAGGCCCCGCCGGGCCGGAAGTTCACCCCGCCGCGCACGGAGAGGTCCGGTCCCTCGATCCGCAGCCCCTCCACCGCCTCCAGGTCCTCGCCGCGCAACCGCACCACGGCCTCCGCCCGCGCGGGCGCCCCGGCGGGCTTGGCGTAGTCGAAGGGCTTCAGCGCGATCCGGGCCTCACGCAGGTCGGCCGCCACCGTCGCCCGCACGGTCTTGGAGCGCTGCCGCTCGCCCTGCACGGAGAAGCCGAAGGCCCCACCGAGATAGGGCGAGACATCCACCCCGAACCGCGCCAGGTCCGCCGCCGTGGCGCGCCCCTCCACCTGCACGCGCTCCGTCACCTGGCTTGGCGGCCCCGAGCGGAAATCCAGCTCCGCCTTCAGCCGCGCCGGCACCGGCCCCAGGCGCGCCGTGCCGGCGACCGTCATCCCGTCCACGGTCAGCCCGACATCGAGTTGCGCCCGCTCCACGGAAAGCCCCTCCGCCACGTTCGCCACCCGCCCGTTCGTGATCCGGGTCCGGGTCTCGAGTTTCAGCTCGTCGATGGGCAGATCGTTCAGCAACGGTAGGGCGGTGATGGTCAGCCGCGTCTCCTGCGTGCCGCCCAGCTGCTCCGGCCGAACCGGCACCTTCTCCGCCAGGTGCAGCCGGGGGTGGCGCACCAGGGCGATGGCGTCGGCGAAGGGCCCGGTGATCCGCCCCTCGATATCCGCCTTCTCCACATCGGGCAGCGGCACGCCAAGGTCGAAGATGCGGATGCGAGCCTCTGGAACCGCCAGCGCCGTGCCGCTCTGCCGCGCGGCCCTGGCCTGGATCACGATCTCCTTCATCGAGAAGGTGACGGTGCCGTCCACCCCCTCCAGCGGCGGCACCGGGCGCAGCCAGTGCACCGTCAGCCCCTCCGCCCGCAGCGTGCCGCCCGCATCCGTCACCTGCGCGTCGGAGAAGTCGGCCGCCGCCTCCCCTTCCGCGAACCACCGCCCGTCCCGCGCCAGCCCGGTGGTCAGGTTCTCCGTGATCCAGCGCCGCCCGCCCTCGGCCAGGCCGGGCGGCCAGTAGATCCGCAGGTCCGGCACGGCGATCGCGTCGATGCCGAGCTCCACCCGCCCCTTCCAGCGTTCGCCCTGCCGGTCCGCCCCGCCGGAGAGGGTGACGTGCGCCGAAGGCCGGCCGGGCGCCCCCGGCGGCAGGACCAGGGCGAAGCGCTCCACGGCGATCCGCCGCCCGTCGCCCGTCAGCACCAGCTCCGCCTGCTCGAAGGGCGTGCTCCGCTCCCCCGCCGCGATCCGCCCGGGCGAGGAGCGCACCTCCACCCGCCCTCCGAAATCGCCGTTGCCGAAGTCGTAGCGCCCCTGGAAGCGCGCCCCCAGTTCCGCCTCCAGCGCCGCCAGGGGCTGCAGGGAGGGCAGCGCGGTCGCCAGCGCCGGCGGGCTCACGGATTCGATCTCCAGCGAAGCTTCGGCGACCAGCGGGCTCCCCGCCGTGCGCCCGACGATCCGCACGGGGATCTCCTGCCCCGCCAGGCGCAACCCGCCGGAGCCCCGCATCGCCACCGCTCCGTCCTCTCCCCGCGTGAGGAGGAGCGAAACCTCGTGGATCGCCCAGGCGAGGCGCAGCGGATCGTCCCGCACCTGCACCACCCCGTTCTCCACCCGCAGTTCTCGTAATGTCGTGAAAGGGGAGTTCGGATCGTCGCCGCGCAGCATCTGGGCCAGCGCGTCGGTCCCCGCGCGCACCCCTTCCTCCGGTGCCGCGACACCCGGTTCCGCCGTATCCAGCGGCCCGGAGGAGATGCCGAGATCGAGTGAGAGGGCCCCGCCCATGTCCCGCCGCAGCAGCGCCACCGGCTCGCGCAGCACCACCCGCACGGGCGCCACCACCCCGCGCATCAGCGGCGGCAGCGCCACGCTCGCCTCCAGGGAGCCGAGGGAGGCGCGCGTGCTTCCCGCCCCGTCCTTCGCCCGCAGCCCGTCCAGCCGCAGCTCCAGCGGTTGCGGCGCCCCATCCGCCCAGCCCTTCCAGGCCAGGAGGGCCTGTCCCCAGCTGAACTCCAGCCCCGGCGCCAGCCCCGCCAGCCGTTCCGCCACCAGCCGGTTCACCCCGGGGATGGAGGGCACCGCCAGAGGCCCCTGCGCGAGCCGCCACCCAAGCGCCGCGGCGCCCACGCCGGCCACCAGCACCAGCAGCATCGCGAGCCGCAGCAGGAAGGAGACGCCCCCCAGGATGGAACGCCCAATGAAGCGTCCCACTTGACCGAGACGCCGCGTCACGCCTTGCCTTCCCGCGCATGTCCGAAACCGAGCCCGCACGCCGCCACCCGCCCACACCCTTCGATGCCGGAGCGGCGGAACGGCTGACCGCCGACTTCACCGCGCGCGGCACGGCGGAGGCCGCCTATGCCGCATCCCCCGCCGGCGCCGCGCTGCTGGGGGCGCTGGGCGGCCACTCGCCCTTCCTGGCCGACCTCGCCCTGCGCGAGGCCACCACGCTGCTGCGCCTGGCGGAACGTGGCGCGGAGGCCGCCTTCGCGGCCGCGCTGGACCCGCTGGGCCGCGCTGATCCCGCCGCCAGCTTCGCCCAGCTCGGCACCGCCCTGCGCCAGGCGAAGCGCCAGGCCGCCCTCATCGTGGCGGCGGCAGACCTCTCGGGCGAGTGGGGGCTGGACCAGGTCACGGGCGCGCTCTCTACCCTGGCGGAAACCTGCATCGACCTCGCCTGCGCGCACCTGCTGCGCGAATCGGCCGGGCGCGGGGAGATTCACCTGCCCAACGCGGCCAAGCGCGACCCGAAGGCCCTCGCCCGTGGCTCGGGCCTCGTCGTGCTCGGCATGGGCAAGCTCGGCGGGCGCGAGCTGAACTATTCGTCGGACGTGGATCTGATGGTCCTCTTCGATCCTGCGGCGGCGGTGCACCCCGACCGCGCCCAGGCGGCCTTCGTGCGCCTGGCGCGCGACCTCGTGCGCCTTCTGGAGGAACGCACGGCGGAGGGATACGTCTTCCGCACCGATCTCCGCCTGCGGCCGGACCCGGCCGCCACGCCGCTGGCCGTCTCCATCCCCGCCGCCATCGCCTATTATGAGAGCTTCGGCCAGAACTGGGAGCGGGCCGCGATGCTGAAGGCCCGGCCCGTCGCGGGGGACCGGGCGCTGGGCGACTCCTTCCTGGCGGAGATCCGCCCCTTCGTCTGGCGGCGCCACCTGGACTTCGCGATGATCGCGGACATCCACTCCATCAAGCGCCAGATCCACACGGTCCACGGCAGCAAGCGCGGCGCCGGGGCGGAGATCGCCGTGGCGGGCCACGATGTGAAACTCGGCCGCGGCGGGATCCGGGAGATCGAGTTCGCCGCCCAGGTCGCCCAGCTCGTCTGGGGCGGGCGCGACCCCTCGCTGCGCGATCCCACCACGCTCGGTGCCCTCGCGGCCCTGGCCGCCGCCGGCCGCATGGACCGCCGCGCCGCGGCCGAGCTGGCCGACGCCTACGTCTTCCTGCGGGACGTGGAACACCGCGTTCAGATGGTGGCGGACCGCCAGACCCACAGGCTGCCGGAGGACCCGGACGGCCTGGCCCGGATCGCCTCCTTCATGGGCTTCCCGGACACGGAGGCCTTCTCCTCGGCTCTCACCGGCCACCTTCGTCGCGTTGCCAGCCAGTACTCCCGCCAGTTCGAGGTCGCTCCAGCCCTCTCCCTTCCTGGTGGCGAGGGCACGCCGGGCGGCAACCTCGTTTTCACCGGGCCGGAGAATGACCCCGGCACGCTGGAGACGCTGAGGGGGATGGGTTACGCCAACCCCGCCGCCGCCTCCTCCACCGTGCGCGCCTGGCACCACGGCCACCGGCGCGCCACGCGCAGCGAGCGGGCGCGGGAGCTGCTGACGGCCCTGATGCCCGCCCTGCTGGGCGCCTTCGCGCGCCAGCGCGAGCCCGACGCGGCCCTGGCCCGCTTCGACAGCCTGCTGGAGCGCCTGCCGGCCGGGGTGCAGATCCTCTCCCTCTTTCAGCGCAATCCTGCCCTGCTGGACCGGGTGGCCGGGATTCTCGGCGCCGGCCCCGCCCTGGCGGACCACCTGGCCCGCGACCCCGCCGCGCTGGAGGGCCTGCTCACCAATGTCCGGGGCGGCTCCGCCGCCGCGCTCCCCGCCCTCGTCGGCGCCGCACGCCACTACGAGGAGGCGCTGGAATCCGCCCGCCGCATCATCACCGAGGGCAAGTTCGAGGTGGACGTGGCCGCGCTGGAGGGCGCGCTGGATGTGGACGCCGCCGGCATCGCCCGCAGCGAGCTGGCGGACGCCGCCATCACCACCCTGCTTCCCGTCGTGGCCCGGGACTTCGCCGCCCGCTACGGCAAGGTGCCCGGCGGCGCGGTGGCGGTGGTGGCGATGGGCAAGCTCGGCGGGCGGGAGATGCTGCCGGGATCGGACCTCGACCTCGTCCTCATCTATGACCATGCGGAGGGTGCGACGGAGAGCGACGGCGCGAAGCCCCTCCCCGTCCCCACCTACTTCGCCCGCCTCGCCACCGCCTTCGTGGCCTCCCTGACCGCCCCGGGGGCGGAGGGCAAGCCCTACGAGGTGGACATGCGGCTCCGCCCTTCCGGCAACAAAGGCCCCGTGGCCGCCAGCATCGCCGCCTTCGAGCGCTACCACGGCCCGAAGGAGGGCGAGGGCGGGCAAGCCTGGACCTGGGAGCGCATGGCCCTCACCCGCGCCCGCCCCGTTGCCGGCCCGCCCGCCCTGCGCAAGCGCATCGCCGAGTGCTGCCGCGAGGCCCTCTCCATCCATGCCGGCCCGCAGGCGATCGCGGACGCGGTCGCCATGCGCCAGCGCATGCTGCGCGACCTGCCACCCGAGGGCCCCTGGGACGTGAAGGCGATCCCCGGTGGGCTGGTTGAGGTGGAGTTCATCGCCCAGGCCCTGCAATGCGCCAATGCCGCCGAGCACCCGAAGATCGTCGCTCCCGCCACGCGCGACGCCCTGGCCAACCTCGCCCGCGCGGGAATCCTGCCCCAGGAGGAGGCGGAGGCCCTGATCCGCGCCGACCACTTCTGGCGCAGCCTGCTCTCCCTTCTGCGCCTCACCGTCGGCCGCCCGCGCGGCGAGGAGTTGCCCGCCGCCGCCATTCCCGTCCTGATCCACGGCCTGGCCCCCGCCTGCGGCGGGCAGGAGGGCGGGGCGCCCGTTGACCTGGCCTGCCTGCGCGAGCAGATGCGCCGGGTCGCCTCCGGCGTGCGCGAATCCTTCGAGCGCCACCTCGGGCGGCTGTTGGTGAAGGGGGCCGCATGATCGAGGTCGGGGAAAAGGCGCCGGAGTTCGACCTGCCCGCGAATGGCGGCGGCCGCGTCAGCGCCGCGCTGCTGCGCGGAAGGCGCTACGCCCTGTACTTCTACCCGAAGGCGGACACCTCCGGCTGCACGGTGCAAGCCCAGGGCGTGCAAGAGAACCTGGAGGCCCTGCAGAAGGCCGGGATCACCGTGATCGGCGTCTCGCCGGACCCGGTGAAGAAGCTGGATGCCTTCGCGAAGAAGTTCGGCCTCACCTTCCCGTTGGCCTCCGATGCCGAGCAGTCGCTCGCCAACGCCTATGGGACCTGGGTCGAGAAATCCATGTACGGCCGCAAGTACATGGGCATGGAGCGCAGCACCTTCCTGGTTGGAGAGGACGGCACCGTGAAGGCGATCTGGCGCAAGGTGAAGCCGGCCGAGCACGCGGCCCTGCTGCTGGGCGCGGCCTGAAGCCCCGCCCCCACGGCCGGCGGCACCCCTGCCCCGCGCCGTGCGCGTTGGACCACGCCGGGCCGCCCGGCTAGCCTCGATCGAAATGGGTCGGGGAAGCGCAGCACCATGCAAAGCCGGTCACTCGTCCTCCTGCTGGCGCTCGCCGTCGGCTGCGCCGCCATCGCCATGGGGCTGCGCCAGTCCTTCGGCCTCTATCTCGCGCCCATGACCACCGCCCTGGGCTGGTCCACCAGCGGCTTCGCGCTGGCCATCGCCGTGCAGGTGCTGATGAACGGCTTCAGCCAGCCCCTGGTCGGCCAGCTGGCCGACCGCTTCGGGGGCCGTGTCGTCGTCATGGGCGGCGCCCTGCTCTACGCGGCGGGCATCGCCGGCATGGCGCTCTCGCCCGGCCTCGGTACCTTCACCTTCTTCGCCGGGCTGGTGATGGGCGTCGCCGTCTCCGCGGCGGGCATGCCCGTCATCGTCGCCTCCCTCACCCGCCAGCTGCCGGAATCCATGCGCGGCCGCGCGGCGGCCCTCGGCACGGCCGGGTCCTCGCTCGGCCAGTTCCTCGTCGTCCCGCTCTCCGGCGCTGCCCTCACGGGCTTCGGATGGCAGGCGGCCCTGTTCGGCATGGCCGGTGCCGCGCTGCTGATGGTTCCCCTCGCCCTCCCTCTGGCCGGGCGCCCCACCCAGGCCAAAGCCGCCACGGTGGATGACGAGCCCGCCCGCGTCGCGCTGGCCCGCGCCTTCCGCTCCCGCATGTTCTGGTGCCTCTTCTTCGGCTTCTTCGTCTGCGGGCTGCACGTCTCCTTCCTTGCGGTCCACCTGCCGGGCTTCGTGGCCCTCTGCCACCTGCCCACCCAGGTCGGGGCCTGGGCCATCTCCCTCATCGGGCTGTTCAACGTCATCGGCTCCCTCGGCGCGGGGGAGCTGACCCAGAGGTGGCGGCGGCGGGAGCTGCTGGTGGCCATCTACGGCCTGCGCGCCCTCGTCATGGCCGTCTTCTTCTTCGCCGCGGAGAAGACCACCGGCTCCATCCTTGTCTTCTCCGCCCTGATGGGGGTCCTCTGGCTCTCCACCGTGCCGCCCACCGTCGCCCTCTGCGCCCGGCTCTTCGGCACGCGCTGGCTGGCCACGATCTTTGGCCTCGTCTTCCTCGGCCACCAGGTCGGCGGGTTTCTTGGCGCCTGGCTCCCCGGCCTCATCTTCGACCGCACCGGGAGCTACGACGCTATGTGGATGCTCTCCGTCGCCGCCGGCGTCTTCGCCGCCCTCATTCACCTGCCGCTGAGGGAGCCCGCGCCGGCTCCTCGCCCCGCGGCGGCCTGAAACGAAGCATTGGCCGGGGTGGACAGGCGGCGCATCCTCCCCTTTTCTCCACCCGGTCCAGGTATTCTGAGGGGCGAGTGATGCAGCGTTGGGCGAAGTGGATTCTGGTGGCGGCCCTCGCCGCCCCTCTGGCAGCGGCGGATGCCCAGCAACCCCAGGCGCAGGCCCAGGCCGCGCCCCATGCGTGGCTGTTCGGCACTTGGACCGGCGGCATCTTCCCCGCCACCGACACGGAGGGCGCGGCCTGCAACGCCCAGCCCACCGTTGTCTTCACGCGTGACGTCGTCATGCGCGTCTCGCTGCTGGAGGTGCCCTATCGCCAGCGCCTGATCGAGACGGTCTCCGGCGACCCCAACGCGGTCGAGTTCCGCCTCGCCCCCGCCGCCGCCTCCGTCCTGCCGCTCGGCAACCGCCTGCCGCCCGACAGCGCCTTCGGCTGCGCCAACCCCAACGTCCTCCGCGTCGAGCGCCGGGGCCCGAACGAGATCGTCTTCCCCAACTGCGCGGAGTTCCCCAGCCCTCTGAAGCGCTGCACCACCGGGAACTGAGTCCGGGCCCATGCCGGACGACGCGCCTCCTCTCCGGCTGACCGCCCACGCACTCAACGCCAGCCCGCCGCGCCTGCGCGCCGCGCCCACGCGGCGGGACTGGATGGATGCGACCCCGCAGGGCTTCGCCAACCGCTGCCTGCCGCTGACCATCGCCAACGCCCATGGCTGGGAGGTGGTGACGGAAGGCTCGTTCGAGGCCGTGTGGAATGGCGGCCCCGACCCCGCGGACATAGCCATCCGAACGGAAAGGCCTGGCCGCCCCACCCCCGTCAGCCATTTCGGCGCGGGGGTACTGACCTTCCACATCGACCTGCTGTTCCGCACCGACCCCGGCATCAGCCTGTGGGTTTCCGGCCCGACCAACCTGCCAAAGGACGGAATCGCCCCGCTCACCGGGATCGTGGAGACGGACTGGTCGCCTGCCACCTTCACCATGAACTGGCGCTTCACCCGCCCGCGCCACCCCGTGCGCTTCGCCGCGGGCGAGCCCGTCTGCCTTCTCTTCCCCATCCCGCGCGACCTCATCGCGCGCGTGGTGCCGATAACGCGCCCCATCGCCGCCGAGCCCGAGCTTCAGGAGGCCTATGGCGCCTGGAGCAAGTCCCGCAGCGCCTTCAACGCGGGGCTGAAGGAGCCGGGCAGCGCCGCCCGGGCCGAGGGCTGGCAGCGCGGCTACCACCGCGGCCGCATTGGCGAGGCGGCCTCCGACGACCACCTCACCCGCATCCGCCCCCGAGACTTCGAGCCGGGCTAGACCAAGCGCCTCAAAGGCTGGCGCGGTGCTCCTTCGAGAGCGCGACGTAGTGCGGCGCCGTCTTGTCCCAGTGCGCGCGCTCCTCCGCCGTCATGACGCGGGCCAGGCGGGCGGGGGAGCCGAGCCAGAGCTCGTTGGGCCCGATCACCTTCCCCGGGGCCAACAGCCCACCGGCGCCGAGCATCCCGCCTTCGCGAATCACCGCCTTGTCCAGCACCGTGGCACCCATGCCGACGAAGGCCCGGTCCTCCAGCGTGCAGGCGTGGATGATGCAGGCGTGCCCGATCGTCACGTCCGCCCCGATCACCGCAGGCATCGTGCCGGCGTTGACGTGGATGATCGTGCCGTCCTGCACGTTGCTGCGGGCGCCGATGCGGATGAAGTTCGTGTCCCCGCGCAGCACGCAGCCGTACCAGACGCTGGCATCCTCCTCCATCGCGACGTCGCCGATGACGGAGGCGGAAGGGGCCACCCACGCAGTCGCGTGGATGGCCGGCATCTTCCCCTTGAAGGGGTAGAGAGGTCCGCTCAAGCGGCCTTCTCCATGCCTTTCGCTGCCGTGAGCCCGAGCATCAGCTCCAGGTTCTGCACCGCAGCGCCGGAGGCGCCCTTGCCGAGGTTGTCCAGCCGCGCCACCAGCACGGCCTGGCCACGGGCCGCGTTGCCATAGACGCGCAGCTCGATCAGGTTCGTGTCGTTCAGCGCCTCCGGCTCGATCTTCGCCTCGCCGGCCGTGGGAAGCACGCGGACGTACTCGGCGCCCTCGTAGTAGCGGGAGAGGGCCGCCTCCAGCGCCTCCGGTGCCGGATTGCCCGTCAGCAGGTCGAGGTGCAGCGGCACGGAAACCAGCATGCCCTGCCGGAAATCCCCGACGCTGGGAACGAAGATCGGGCGGCGGTTCAGGCCGGTGTAGTGCTGCAGCTCCGGCAGGTGCTTGTGCTCCAGCCCCAGCCCGTAGAGCTCGAAGGAGGGAGCGCTGCCGCCCTCGAACTCCGCGATCATCGTCTTGCCCCCGCCGGAATAGCCGGACACGGCGTTGACGGTGACCGGATAGTCCTTCGGCAGGAGGCCGGCATCGACCAGCGGGCGCAGCAGCAGGATGCCTCCCGTGGGGTAGCAGCCAGGGTTCGCCACCCGCGCGGCAGCCGCGATCTTCGCGGGCTGGCCGGGAGCCAGCTCCGGCACGCCATAGACCCAGTCCGGGTTCACGCGGTGCGCGGTGGAGGCATCCAGCAGCCGGGGCGCCTGCGGCCCGAGCTCGGCGGCCAGCGCCGCGGCCTCCTTCGCCGCCGCGTCAGGTAGGCAGAGGATCACCACGTCCACCTCGGCGAAGAGGGCGCGCTTGGCCGCGGGGTCCTTGCGCTGCTCCGGGGGAAGCGAGCGCAGCTGGACGTCTCGGCGCCCCTGGAGGCGCTCCACGATCTGCAGCCCGGTCGTGCCGGACTCGCCGTCGATGAAGACGCTGGGGATGCTGCCCTTGGCCATGCGGCCCTCCTTGAAGGGGGGATGAATATGGGGGTTGGGGGTTGCGGAAACGCAAGAGGGGCGGGCCACGCCGGCCGCCCCCCCCGGTTTACAGGCCACGGCGGGGCAGCGGTGC
>NZ_JANJOU010000005.1 GCF_024594815.1 Roseomonas populi
CCCCCCCCCCCCCCCCCCCCACGGCGCGCGGGCGGGGGCGTACCCTCACGCGGGGCGGCCCTCGCGGGCCGCCCCTCCTGATGAACAGTCCATGTCGGACCGGCGTAACGCCGGCCCGCCAGCGTCAGCGCTTGCTGAACTGGAAGGAACGTCGGGCCTTCGGCTTGCCGTACTTCTTGCGCTCGACCACGCGCGGGTCGCGCGTGAGGAACCCGGCCTTCTTCAGGATCGGGCGCAGGCCCGGCTCAAAGTTGGTCAGCGCGCGGGACAGGCCGTGGCGCACCGCGCCGGCCTGGCCGGAGAGGCCGCCGCCGACGACCGTGCACATCACGTCGAACTGCTGGTAGCGGTCCGCCACCAGGAAGGGCTGGGCGATCAGCATGCGCAGCACCGGGCGGGCGAAGTACTTCGCGGCCGGCTTGCCGTTGATCTCCACGGTGCCCTTGCCGGGCTTGATCCACACGCGGGCCACAGCGTTCTTGCGGCGGCCGGTGGCGTAGGCGCGGCCGAACTGGTCCTTCTTCGGCTCACGCGCGACCGCGTTCTCCGGAGAGGCCGGGGTGCCGGCGACGAGGGTCTTCAGGTCGGCCAGGGACGTGGCGGTGCCCTGGGCGGTGTTGGTCTCGCTCATTCTCAGGCGGCCTTCTTCGCGGCGGCGAGGTTCTTGCGGTTCAGCGCGCCCACATCCAGAGGCTTGGGGTTCTGACCGGCATGCGGGTGCTCGGCGCTGGCATAGACGTGCAGGTTGCGCATCTGCTGGCGGCCGAGATTGTTGCGCGTGATCATGCGCTCCACGGCCTTCTCGATCACGCGCTCCGGGAAGCGGCCCTCGAGGGTCTCGCGCGTGGTGCGACCCTTGATGCCACCGGGGTAGCCCGTGTGCCAGTAGAAGACAGACTGCTCGGCCTTGTTGCCGGTCAGCTGCACGCGGTGAGCGTTGATGATGACCACGTGGTCGCCGCAATCGACATGCGGGGTGAAGGTGGTCTTATGCTTCCCGCGCAGGCGGTTGGCGACGATGGCGGCGAGACGCCCGAGGACGAGGCCCTCGGCGTCGATCAGGATCCAGTCCTTCTGGACCTCGGCCGGCTTGATCGAGCGGGTCTGGGTTTGCAGCATGATCCGTTGGGTTCAGTCAGTAATGCGGCGCCGCATATGAACGGCGCGGCGGCCCGGGTCAAGGAAAAGATTGTGGTATCCTTATACCACAAGCACGCGGACCCCTGCCGCAGCGGCTCTGAAGCCCCTATCTGGGGCCGCGATGCGCCGCTGGCTGCCCCTCCTCCTCCTGCCGATCTTGGCGCTGCTGATCGTGCTGATTCCCCGCGCGGTCGTCCTGCCCCCCTCGCTGGACCCCACCGCCCCGCTGGACCTGAGGGAGCCGCCGGGACTGCTGACCCGCTACAAGCTCTCCCGCATGGCACGGGAACCCGGGCTCTGCGCGGAATCCTTCGCGATGTCCGGCATCCCCATCCCCACCCTGCCCCCGCAGCCCGAGCGTGACGGCTGCGGCATCGCAGAGCCCGTGCGGATGCCTGGGCCGCTGCGCTTCCAGCCCGGCGCGCCCGTGGTGAACTGCCCCCTGGCCGCCGCCTGGACGATCTTCGAGCGGCACGGGCTGCAGCCGGCGGCGGAGGCGGCTTTCGGGCAGCGGGTGACGGCGGTGCGGCACCTCGGCGCCTATAACTGCCGCAACGTCTACCACCGGGCGAATGCGCGCCGCAGCCAGCACGCCACGGCCAACGCCATCGACATCGCGGGCTTCACCCTGGCCGATGGGCGGGCGGTGAACCTGCCCGGGGATTGGCGGGCGGCCGGAGCGCCCTCCTCCGGCAGTGGCGATTTCCTGCGGGCGGTACGCGATTCGGCCTGCCGGGTCTTCGGCGCGGTGCTCGGCCCGGACTACAACGCCGCCCACCGCGATCATTTCCATCTGGACCGGGGAGGCTGGGGCACTTGCCGCTAAGTGGGTCGCTAGAAGGTGAGACGGTGGCCGTGATCGGCGCCTCCGGCCGGTCCGGGGCCGCGCTGTGCCGCGCCCTGGAGGAGTTGGGCATTTCCTACCGGCCCGTGGTGCGGAACCCCGCGCGCTGGGCGGAAACAGGCCTGCCGGGAGAGCCGGCCATTGCGGACCTCCGGGATGCGCCCGCGCTGCGGGCCGCGCTGGCCGGGGCCGCGCGCGTCGCCTCCTGCGCCCACGCCCGCCATGCCCCGGCGATCCTGGCCGCCTGCGAGGCGCCGGTGGCCCTGCTGGGCAGCACGCGCCGCTTCTCGAAATGGCGGGACGAGCACGGGGACGGGGTGCGGGCCGGCGAGGCGGCCCTGCTGGAGAGCGGCCGCCCCGGCGCGATCCTGCACCCCACCATGATCTACGGGGCCCAGGGCGAGGACAACGTGCAGCGCCTGGCCGCGCTGATGCGGCGCCTCCCCGTGGCGCCCCTGCCCTCCGGCGGGCGCTTCCTGGTGCAGCCGATCCATCAGTCCGACGTGACGCGGGCCGTGATCGCGGTCCTGCGGCGGGACTGGGACGGCCCCCGCGCCATCACCGTCGCCGGGCCGGAGCCCCTGCCCTACGCCGGCTTCCTGCGGGCGGTCTGCCGGGCCGCCGGCTTCCGCGCCCCGCCCGTGGTGCCGCTGCCCCTGGCGCCGCTGATCGCCGCCGCGCCCCTGTTGCGGCTGATCCCTGGCTTGCCCCGCATCCGCGCCGCGGAACTGCGCCGGCTGACCGAGGACAAGGCCTTCGACATCGGCCCGATGCGGGCGGAGCTGGGCGTGGAGCCGATCGGGCTCGCGGAAGGGCTGGCCCTGACCTTCCCGGCGCGCTAGCCCTTCGGGAAACATACCGAGGTCCGGAATGCCCATCATCAACCGCATCGCCGAGTTCCACGACGACATGACGGCGTGGCGTCGCGACTTCCACCAGCACCCCGAGCTGAACTTCCAGGAGGTGCGGACGAGCCGGATCGTCGCGGAGAAGCTTCGGGAGTTCGGCTGCGACGAGGTGGTGACGGGCATGGCGACCACCGGCGTGGTGGGCGTCATCAAGGGCCGCGGCGAGGGCGGCGCGATCGGCATGCGCGCCGACATGGACGCGCTGCCCATCCTGGAGGAGAGCGGCGCGCCCTGGGCCTCCCAGACCCCCGGCGTGATGCACGCCTGCGGGCATGACGGCCACACCACCATGCTGCTGGGCGCCGCGCGCTACCTGGCGGAGACGCGGAACTTCTCCGGCACCGCCTACGTCATCTTCCAGCCTGCCGAGGAGATGGGCGGCGGCGGCGAAGTGATGGTGAAGGAGGGCCTGTTCGAGCGCTTCCCGATGGACCGCGTCTACGGCCTGCACAACTGGCCCAGCCTGCCCGCAGGCGAGTTCTACTGGCGCGTCGGCCCTGTCATGGCCGCCGTGGCCGACATCCGCATCACGATCACCGGCAAGGGCACGCACGGCGCCATGCCGCACACGGGCAACGACCCGGTGGTGATCGCCGCCCAGATCGTGACGGCCTTCCAGTCCATCGTGGCCCGCAACGTGGAGCCGGTGGAGGGTGCGGTGGTCACCATTGGCGAGATCAAGGGCGGCAACGCCTTCAACGTGATCCCCGAGACCGTGACGCTGCGCGGCACCGCCCGCTGGTTCCAGCCGGAGGTGGGCGACGTGCTGGAGGCGAAGGTGAAGGCGCTGTCCTCCGGCATCGCCGCCGCCTTCGGCGCCACGGCCGAGGTTCATTTCGACCGCATGTACCCCGCCACGATCAACGAGGGGGAGAGCACGGGCCTCGCGGCCGAGGCGGCGAAGGCGGTTTCTGGCGATGCGAAGGTGAAGGAGCTGCCCAAGCCCACCATGGGCGGCGAGGACTTCGCCTTCATGCTGAACGCGAAGGACGGCGCCTACCTGATGCTCGGCGGCGGCCGCACGGGAAGCGACCCACAGGTCCACCACCCCCGCTACGACTTCAACGACGATGTGCTGCCCGTCGGCGCCTCCTGGTGGGCGACGCTGGTGGAGCAGCAGCTTCCCCGGAAGGACTGACGCCATTGCGAGGGGAGGACCTCCCTCCCCTCAGCGCCGGAAGTCGATGATCTCGAAGCCCTCGCGCCCGCCGGCCGCCGGCAACTCCAGCCGCAGGTGCCGCGGTGAGACTGGCGCGAGGTACCCGATCTGGTTCCGCTCGGGGTTCTGCCCGTAGCGCAGGATCGGGTCGTCGTTGTAGGTCAGCGCGCCCGCGTAGCCCAGGCGCGCCTCGCCGATGTCGTAGAAGGCGCCGTTGGTGCGCTGCGAGCCGCTCAGCTTGCGAAGCCGAAGGCCCGCCGCGTCGTCGGTGATGCGGCAGCGGAACTCGGAATAGGAGACAACGCCGAGGCTGCCCCCGAGCTGAACGGAGCGGCAGCGCCAGTCGCCCGCCAGCTCGGCCGGCCGGAGCCGCGCGGCATCCCCCTCCAGCGCACGGTCCATCGCCGCCACATCCGCCGGCTGCCCCAGCCGCCTCGCTTCCTCGATCGCCGCCTGCCGGCGGGCCGGGAAGCCAGACAGGGCCAGCCGGTCCGCCTTTGCCAGGCTCTCGGGAAAGAAGCCGTCGGCCATCGCGGAGAAGGCCGAGGCCAGCAGAAGGCCTGCGGTCAGGACGATGCGTGTGGGCGCCATGCGCTCTCCTCATCTGGTGCAGGGGCAAAACTGGGGTCGCACACGGCCCCGGACAGCGGACCGGCCGTCAAGAAGAGGCGAGCCCTGCCTCACCTTCCAGCCAGCTGCGCAGGGCCAGAAGGGCCGGATCCCCGTCCCGCTCCGCGTCGTGCAGCAGGGTGAAACGGCGTGTCGTCGGGCGGATGAACGGGTGCGGCGCGGCCACGCGGCCCGTGGCCAGGTCGGACCCCACCAGGGCGCGGATGGCCAGCGCCACACCGAGGCCTTCCGCCGCCGCGTCCAGCGCCAGGGCAATGCTCTCGAAGCGTGGGCCCCGCGCGGCATCCACGCCTTCGATCCCGGCGGCCGCAAGCCAGCGCGGCCAATCCTCCGGGCGCTGGCGGGAGTGGAGGAGCGTCGCGCGGCTCCAGTCGAAGGCCGGCAGCAGGGCGGGGGCGCAGACCGGGATCATCCCGATCGGGACCAGCGGCAGGGCGGCCAGGCCAGGGCGCGGGCGGGAATCCGCGACGGCGATCACCGCGTCGAAGGCGCCGGGGACGAGTTCCAGCGGGTCGGCGCTCGTCTCCAGCTCGATGTCCAGCTCCGGGTGGCGCTCCCGCAGGCGGGCCCAGCGCGGGATCAGCCAGCGGCTGGCGAAGAGCGTGTAGGCCCCGATCCGCAGGCGGCGCCTCGGCGCGGCCTGCCGCATAGCGACGACCCCGGCGGCGATCCGGTCCAGCGCCTCCCGCGCCGCGGCGAAAAGGGCCTCGCCGGCCGGCGTGAGGGCAAGCCCGGCGGCACTCCGGATGAACAGCGCCGCCCCCAGCTCCTCCTCAAGCGCGCGCACGCCCCGGCTGACGGCGCCAGGCGTCACGGAGAGCTCGCCGGCTGCGCGGGTGACGCTGCGGTGGCGGGCGGCCGCCTCGAAGCTGCGCAGGGCGACAAGGGAAGGCAGGCGCCGGTAGGTCATGGCGATGTTGAGCCTAGCTCAACGGGCCCGGCCAACAAATCGATTGGCGGCGCCTGCCGGCAAGCCCAGCCTTGAGGCAACCCAAGGAGGAAGCGCCATGCATCTGCGCCCCCCCGGCCCGCCGGCCGGCGCCGCCGCGATTCCGGACAGCCACGGGCTGAACCTCTTCCGTGCCGACCCGGTGCTGGCGCGGATGGCCGCGCTCTACCTGCCGGACACGCTCGCCGCGCACCTGGCCCCGCATCTGGACCGGCTCGGGGCGCTCGCGGGCGGAACGCTGGACGCGCTGGCGATGACGGCGGACCGTAACCAGCCCGTGCTGCACCATCGCAACCGGCGCGGCGAGGACGCGCAGAGCGTGGAGTACCACCCGGCCTACCGGGAGATGGAGCGGCTGGCCTTTGGCGAGTTTGGCCTCGCCGCTCTCTCGCACCGCGGCGGCGTGCTGGGCTGGGACGCGCCCATGCCGCCCGCGGCGAAGTACCTGCTGACCTACCTCTTCGTGCAGGCCGAATTCGGCCTGTGCTGCCCCGTCTCCATGACGGACAGCCTGACGCGCACCTTGCGCAAGTTCGGCTCGCCCGACCTCGTCGCGCGCTACCTGCCCGCGCTGACGAGCCAGGACATGGACGCGCTGGGCCAGGGCGCGATGTTCATGACGGAACAGGGCGCGGGCAGCGACATCGCCGCAACCGTGGTGCGCGCCACGCCGCGCGAGGACGGCACCTGGGCCCTGAACGGCGACAAGTGGTTCTGCTCCAACCCCGACGCCGAGCTGGCCATGGTGCTGGCGCGGCGGGAGGAAGCGCCGGGGCTGCGCGGCGTCTCGCTTTTCCTGCTGCCGCGCACCCTGCCGGACGGCACGCCGAACCACCACCGGATCGTGCGCCTCAAGCCGAAGCTCGGCACTCGCTCCATGGCCTCGGGCGAGGTGACGATGAACGGCGCCGTCGCCTGGCTGGTGGGAGAGCCTGAGGCCGGGTTCCGGCAGATGGCGGACATGGTGAACAACTCCCGCCTCTCCAACGGCGTGCGCGCGGCGGGGATGATGCGGCGCGCGGTGACGGAGGCCCTGTTCATCGCGCACCGCCGCGTGGCCTTCGGCAAGCGGCTGGTGGAGATGCCGCTGATGCGCCGCCAGCTCCTCAAGATGACCGTGCCGATGGAGCAGGCGCGGACGATGGTGTTCCAGACCGCCGAGGCGCTGCGCCGATCGGATGCCGGCGAGGAGGGCGCCTATCCCCTGCTGCGCATCCTGACGCCCCTGATCAAGTTCCGCGCATGCCGTGACGCCCGCAAGGTCACGGGCGACGCCATGGAGGTGCGCGGCGGCTGCGGCTACATCGAGGAGTGGTCGGACGCCCGGCTCCTGCGGGACAGTCATCTCGGCAGCATCTGGGAAGGCACCAGCAACATCGTCGCCCTAGACGTGCTGCGCGCCGCGACGCGGGAGGGATCCCTGCCCGTGCTGCGCGACCACGTCCGCGGCCTGCTGGGCAACAACGAGGCGCTGCCGGAGGCCGGGCCTGCGCTGGACCGGGCGATCGCGCTGGCGGAAGCGGCGCAGGGCGATCCTTCGCTGGCGCGGCAGGCGGCCTCCGCGCTGTACCACGTGACATCGGCGGCCGCGATGGCCTGGGAGGCCGCGAGGCTGGGGATGCCGGAACGACTGGCGCTCGCGCGCATGGTGCTGCGCCACCGCGTGCTGCCGCGCGATCCGCTGGCCCCGCATCAGGACAAGGACGACGCCAGGGGCCTGCTGAACGACCCCGGCGCGCAGAGGGGAGAGAACGCATGATGGATCGCCGCACGCTGCTGGCCACGGCAGCATTGGGCGCGCTGGCCCGCCCCGCCCTGGCGCAGCCCGGGGCCCGCCCGGTGACGCTGGTGGTGCCCTTCTCGCCCGGCGGCCCGACGGACCTGATCGCGCGCCGACTCGCGACGAGCCTCGGTGAGGGCCTGGGCCAGACCGTGGTGGTGGAGAACCGCGCGGGCGCCGGCGGCAACATCGGGGCGGAATTCGTCGCCCGCTCCGCGCCGGATGGCCACACCATCCTCTTCGGCACCTCCGGCCCGCTGGCGATCAACAGGATGCTCTATCCCGGCCAGCCCTACGACCCGGTGAAGGACTTCACCCCCGTCGCGCCGCTGGGGCGCATCCCGAACGTGCTGGCGGTGAACGCCAACGTGCCGGCGAGGAACGTGCAGGACCTGATCGCGCTGGCGAAGAAGGAGCGGCTCTCCTTCGGCTCCTCCGGCAACGGCGCCTCCTCCCACCTCGCGGGCGCGCTGTTCAACTCCATGGCCGGGACGAGCATCGAGCACATCCCCTATCGCGGCACGGGGCCCGCGCTGAACGACCTGGTGGCCGGGCACGTCGCCATGGTGTTCACGGACGTGCTGACCGCGCTTCCCCACCTGCAGGGCGGGCGCGTGCGGGCGCTGGGGATCACCACCACCGAGCGATCGGCCGTGCTGCCGGACCTGCCGACCATCGCGGAGCAGGGCCTGCCGGGCTACGACGCGTCCGTCTTCTTCGGCCTGGTGCTGGCGGCGAACACGCCCGACGCGGCGCGGGAACGCCTGCGCGCCACCTTCGCCACCGTCATCGCGCAGCCGGAGATGCGGAAGTTCCTGGAGAGCCAGGGCATGCAGATCGCGCCGGAGCAGACCCCGGCCGCCCTGACATCCCTGATGGCGACGGAGACGGATCGCTGGGCGCGGGTGATCCGGGAAGCGAGCGTGAAGGCGGACTGAGGGGCCGCGCCCCTCAGCTCCCCACCTTCAGCGTGGAGACCAGCCCGCGCAGGCAGGCGATGATCGAGAGAGGCGTCAGCTTGCCGGTGCGGGGATTGGTCTCGCTCGGCACGCCCTCGATCGCCATGGTGAAGCGGGCGGCCCCGGCCTCGACCCTGATGGTGTGGGTGTTCCGGGTCAGGCCGGGGATCGCCCAGATCTCCACCATGGTGCGCTCCGGCCCGATCCCGGCCAGGGCCAGCGCGGCCGCGACGTTCACGTTGGCGGGGAAGCCCCGCGCCGCCTCCAGCGCGTTGCCCTTGAAGACCAGCGTGTCCTGCGCGACCGCGCCCATGTCCAGCCCGTGCTCCGCCAGGTAGGGCGCGCCCTCCAGCCCTCGCGGCGGCTTGCGGGTCTCGATCGTCACGCTCTCCACCGGTCCTTCGGCGGCGGCGCGCACGGCATCCAGGCCCAGCAGGGCGCCGGTGGGAACGACGATCCGCGCGCCCGTCCGCCGCGCCTCCTCCACCAGGTGCATGCGCGGCAGCAGGGCACCGATGGAGGCAGGGACGAAGACGCGCCCCTTCGCGATCGCCGGGCCCGCTACCGCCTCGAAGACGGAGGCGGGCGCGCACTCCACGATGATGGCGGCCTCTTCAGCCAGGGCCTCGACCGGCACGAGCCTCGGCGGGTTGCGGAAGCCGCGCAGGTTCTCCGCGGCCTTCGCCTCGTCCCGCGCGGCGGCGGCGACGAGGCGCAGGTCCTCCACCCCGCCATCCAGCAGCCGCGCCACCTCAAGCCCGATGGCGCCAAGCCCCGCGATCGCGACCGTCCGTTCCAAGGTCTCTCTCCCCTACACCACCGGCGATAGCCCGCCATCCACGTTGATGGCCGTCCCGGTGACGTAGTCGCCCGGCGCGGACACCAGCGCCAGCGCCATGGCGGCAAATTCCTCCGCCTTGCCCATCCGGCCCATGGGAATGGGCTTCCCGGCCTCCTCCATCCACTCCTCGTAGGTCTGGCCCCTCGGGTCCGCGGCGTGCCGGCGCACCCACTGATCGCTGTCGATCTTGCCGACGAGGAGTGCGTTCACGTTGATCCCCAGCGGCGCCCCCTCCCCCGCCAGGATCTTCGTCAGCGCCATCCCTGCGGCGCGGGAGACGGCGGTGGGCGCGCCAGTGGGCGGGGGCGCCTTCGCCCCGGTATTCAGTACGTTGATGATCCGCCCCCAGCGGCGCCCCGCCATGCCCGGCCAAGCCAGGCGCGCCAGGCGAATGGCGGCGAAGAGCTTCAGGTCCAGGTCCGCCTGCCACTCGGCGTCCGTCACCTCCATGAAGGGTCCGCGCTTCGAGGTGCCGGCGTTGTTCACGAGGATGTCGATGCCGCCCAGGGCCGCTTCCGCCTCTGCGAAGGCGCGGGCGCAGCCCTCCTCCGTGGCGATGTCGGCGGCGACGGGCGTGGTGCCTGCGACGGCCTTCGCGGCCTCCCCCAGCGGCCCGGGATCGCGCGCCACGATCGCCACGCGGGCGCCGGCCCCGACGAAGGCGCGGGCCATGGCCAAGCCGAGCCCGCGCGAGCCGCCGGTGATCAGGGCGCGGCGGCCCTCAAGGGTAAGCTGCATGGCGTTCCTCTCCGTTCCTGCGTGGTCCGCAGTGCGCGAGAGCGGTGCGGGCCTGTCAACTGCCCCCAGCCCGTCCCCATCAGCTGGGTTCCGGCACCCCGAGGCAGCGCCGGGCCCAGGCCCGCACGGGGGAATGGAGCTCGCCCGGGGCGAACTTGGCGCAGAAGATCTCCGGCCCCTCGCGCTCCAGCAGCGGGATGTGCTCGGGCCGCAGCATCGCCCGGTCCGCTAGCTCGTAGCGCCGGGCGGAGGAGGCCGTCATCACCGCGTGGCGGGTGCGGCGCAGCGTGCGGTTGCGGACCACGGCTTCGACCACGGTCGGAAGGGCGAACTCCTCATAGGGGTAGTCGCCGCGCCAGTGGTGCTCGTCGAACGGCCAGGCCGCCATCATCTGGAAGAGGATCTCTGTCATCAGCGCGCGCGTGGCGAACATGCCCTCGTAGCGCGTGGTGAGGATGCGGCCGTCCCCGATCCGCTCCACGAAGGCGCGGAGGCGCAGGTCATTGGCCACCGGCTCCGCCCAGGCGCTCTTGCTCCCGGCCAGCTTCACCGGGCGCGGCTCGGCGAGGCCGAGGTCATGGGCGCGGATGTGCTCGCCCAGCCCGGGGCGATATGGAATGTCGGATTCCGTGTGGAGATAGACGTGGGTGTGCCCGAACCCCTCCCGCATGGCGTGAAGCAGGTTGAGGACGTGGCAGCCCAGGAAGGTCGGGCGGTGCGTCTCCAGGTGAACCGGATTGACCGTGGCGTTGGGGGGCAGGCCGAGCCCGTCCAGGATGCCGTGGCGCACGGATTCCCGGTTCAGGTGCAGGATGTGGTGGCAGGCGCCCTCGCCGCCCATCGCGGCGTTGTAGAGGAGGAGCTGGTCGCGGATCAGCTCCGGCTTGCGATGGAAGATGCTGCTGACGAGAATCACGCGGAGAGGATCGCGCGGGCGCAGCGGGCAGGAAAGGGGGATGGGCGACCTACGGGATTCGAACCCGTGACATCCACGACCACAACGTGGCGCTCTACCAACTGAGCTAAGGCCGCCATAAGAGCCCCGGAGGGCGGGCGGGATTTAAAGCGAAGGGGAACGGACGTCAACCGCCGATCCCCCTCGCCCGCTCCCCTTCATCCGGCCTCGCGCACGCCCTCAACCCGGGCGGACTTCCAGGCCGCCAGCCGCGCCAGGGCCTCGTCCAGCACCGCGTCCGCCTTGCAGAAGGCGAAGCGGGCATAGTGGTTCGGGGCGTCCGCGCCGGCGTAGAAGGCCGAGACCGGGATGGCCGTCACCTTCGCCGTCTCCGTGATGTGGCGGCAGAAGGCCACGTCGTCCCCGCTGAAGCCCAGCGGACGGAAATCGGCGGTGATGAAGTAGCTACCCTGGGTCGGCAGCACGCCGAAGCCGAGTGCCGAGAGCCCGGCCGCCAGCCGGTCCCGCTTCGCCTGAAGGGTGGCGGACAGGCCGGTGAAGTAGGAATCCTCCAGCCCCAATCCCACGGCGACGCCCCGCTGCAGGTTGGGCGGGGTGGTGAAGGTGAGAAGCTGGTGCGCCTTGGCAAGGTTGGGCGCGATGGAGCGGTCCGCCGTGATGTAGCCCACCTTCCAGCCCGTCAGGCTGAAGGTCTTGCCCGCGCTGCCCACGCGCATGCAGCGCTCCCGCATGCCCGGCAGGGTCATCAGGGGGATGTGGGCCCAACCGTCGAAGGTCAGGTGCTCGTACACCTCGTCGCAGATGGCATACGCGCCGTGGCGCTGCACCAGATCGGCCACGAAGGCCAGCTCGGCGGAGGTGAAGACCTTGCCGGCCGGGTTCATGGGGGAGTTGAGGAGGATGGCCTTCGTCTTGGGCCCGAAGGCGGCCGCAAGCTCCGCGCGCGGCAGCTCCCACTTCGGCGGGGTCAGCCGGACCAGCTTCGGGATGGCGCCGAGCATCCGCACCACGGGCAGATAGGTGTCGTAGAGCGGCTCGATCAGCACGCACTCGTCGCCCGGGTTCAGCACGGCCATGAGGCAGGCAGTGAGGGCCTCGGTCGCGCCGGAGGTGACCACCACCTCCGCCGCCGGGTCGATCTCCAGCCCGTAGAAGCGGCGGTTCGCCTCGGCCACCGCGGCGCGCAGCTCCGGCACGCCCGTCAGCGGCGGGTACTGGTTCCGCCCGTCCAGCAGGGCCTCGGCGGCGGCCCGGACCACGACCTCCGGCCCCTCGTAGTCCGGAAAGCCCTGGCCGAGGTTGATCGCCCCGTGCTGCACCGCGAGCGCCGACATCACCGTGAACACCGTGGTCCCGGTGGCGGAGAGCAGGTCGTTCTGGGGCTTGAGCGGGACGGTCATGGCATCGGGCTCCGGAAACACGGCCCCTGGCGCCCCCCTGGGGAACGGGCGCGGAGGGAGGTCGGCCCCATGATGGGGCCGCATGGCCCCCGGCGCAATCGCGCGCCGCCGGAATGCCTGCAGAATAGGCAGTTTGCCGCGCGCCCGTGCTGGGGTACCGCCAACCCCGGAAAAATGGGCCTTCTCCAACCTTGCCCCTGCGGCACGGGCCGTGCAACGTCCGCCCGCCAGCGGCCCGCCATGACGGGCCGCGGCCAAGATGCGGGAGAAGCGGGAATTCCCCGTACCCCCGGACACACGGAGTGGATAAAGCAGGCCCCGATGAAGAAGATCGAAGCCATCATCAAGCCCTTCAAGCTGGATGAGGTGAAGGACGCGCTGCACGAGATCGGGCTTCAGGGCCTGACCGTGGTCGAAGCCAAAGGCTTCGGGCGCCAGAAGGGCCATACGGAGCTGTACCGCGGCGCCGAGTACGTCGTGGACTTCCTGCCCAAGGTGAAGATCGAGGTGATCTGCTCGGACGACCTGGCCGAGCGCGCCGTGGAGGCGATCACCGCCGCGGCCCGCACGGGCCGGATCGGCGACGGCAAGATCTTCATCACCGACGTGCAGGACGTGGTGCGGATCCGCACCGGCGAGCGCGGCGAGGACGCCGTGTGAGAATTTCCCGCGGCGGCCCCCCTGCCCCGAGGCGTGACCTGGAGCGGGGGCCGTAGCGGGCCAGGGCGGGGCAGGCTATGCCCCCCGACTATCAACGCGTCTCAAGGGGAACAGGACCCAGCGAATGGCGAACGACAAGGAAAGCATCTCCAAGGTCATGGAGATGATCAAGGAGAACAGCGTCGAGTACGTGGACTTCCGCTTCACGGACCCGAAGGGCAAGTGGCACCACACCGCCCAGCATGTCTCCACCATCGAGGAAGACACCTTCGCCGAGGGCATCATGTTCGACGGCTCCTCGATCGCCGGCTGGAAGGCGATCAACGAGTCCGACATGATTCTCATGCCGGACACGCTGAACGCCTGCATGGACCCGTTCAGCGCCAAGCCGCAGCTGATCGTCTTCTGCGACATCATCGAGCCCTCCACCGGCCAGCTCTATGCGCGTGACCCGCGCGGCACGGCGAAGAAGGCCGAGGCCTACCTGAAGGCCTCCGGCATCGGCGACACGGCGTTCTTCGGCCCCGAGGCCGAGTTCTTCGTGTTCGACGACGTGAAGTTCGGCACGGGCGGCAACTACGGCCACTACAAGCTGGAGTCCGGTGAGGGCCCTGGCGCCTCCATGAAGGACTTCCCCGAGGGGAACATGGGCCACCGCCCGGTGGTCAAGGGCGGCTACTTCCCCGTCCCGCCCGTGGACTCCGAGCAGGACCTGCGCGCCGAGATGCTCTCCACGATGATGGAGATGGGCGTCCTCGGTGAGAAGCATCACCACGAGGTGGCGCAGAGCCAGCACGAGCTCGGCACCAAGTTCGGCCCGCTGATCACGCAGGCCGACCACATGCAGATCTACAAGTACGTGATCCACAACGTCGCCCACTCCTACGGGAAGACCGCGACGTTCATGCCGAAGCCGATCTACGGCGACAACGGCTCGGGCATGCACGTGCACCAGTCCATCTGGAAGGACGGCAAGCCGCTCTTCGCCGGCAACGGCTACGCGGACCTGTCCGACTACGCGCTGTGGTACATCGGCGGCATCATCAAGCACGCCAAGGCGCTGAACGCCTTCACCAACCCCAGCACCAACTCCTACAAGCGCCTGATCCCCGGCTTCGAGGCCCCCGTGCTGCTGGCCTACTCGGCCCGCAACCGCTCCGCCTCCTGCCGCATCCCCTACGCGACGAGCCCGAAGGCGAAGCGCGTCGAGGTCCGCTTCCCCGACCCGACGGCCAACCCCTACCTCGCCTTCGCGGCGATGCTGATGGCCGGCCTCGATGGCATCAAGAACAAGATCCATCCGGGCGAGGCGATGGACAAGGACCTGTACGACCTGCCGCCGGAGGAGCTGAAGGGCATCCCGACGGTCTGCGGCTCGCTGCGCGAGGCGCTGGAGTCCCTCGAGGCCGACCACGAGTTCCTGCTGGCCGGCGACGTGTTCACCAAGGACCAGATCGACAGCTACGTCGAGCTGAAGTGGCAGGACGTGTTCAAGTTCGAGCACACCCCGCACCCCGTCGAGTTCGAGATGTACTACTCCGTCTGACGGAGCCTCGGCGGCGGCCCGGTTGCGCCGCCGCCAGATCAGGGCCGGGCCGCCGCAGGGGGGGGCCGG
>NZ_JANJOU010000006.1 GCF_024594815.1 Roseomonas populi
TGTTTTTTTTTGTTCTACGTCGCTTTTTGGGTGCGCGGGGGGGGGGCTGTGGGGCCGCCGCCGCCTGATCAGGGCCGGGCCGCCGAAGGGTGGGCCCGGCCCTTTTCATGTCCGGGGCGCTGGCGCAGAACATCTCTCCCGACCCGAAGGAGACGGGATGCGGATCCTGCTCATCGAGGACGACGTCGCGGCGGCCGACTACGTCGCCAAGGGCCTGACCGAGGACGGCCAGGTCGTGGACGTCGCGCATAACGGCAAGGACGGGCTCTTCCTCGCGCTGAACGAGCCCTACGACGTGATCGTGACGGACCGGATGCTGCCGGGTCCGGACGGCCTCTCCATCCTGCGCGCCCTCCGCGCCTCCGCCATCAACACCCCCGTCCTCGTCCTCACCGCCCTGGCCGAGGTGGACCGGCGCGTCGAGGGATTGGAGGCGGGCGCCGACGACTACCTCGCCAAGCCATTCGCCTTCTCCGAGCTGCGCGCCCGCATCCGCGCCCTCGCCCGCCGCCCCGCAGCCCAGGCGGAGCTGCAGGAGCTGGTGGTGGGCGACCTGCGGATGGACCTGCTGCGCCGCCGCGTGACGCGCGCCGGGCGCCCGGTGGAGCTGCTGCCGACAGAATTCCGCCTCCTCGAGTACATGATGCGCCACCCCGGCGAGGTGCTGACCCGCACGATGCTGCTGGAGAGGGTCTGGGACTTCGCCTTCGACCCCACGACGAACGTGGTGGACGTCCATGTCAGCCGCCTGCGCCGCAAGCTGGAGGCAGGGGGCGAGACACCGATGATCCGCACGGTGCGCGGTGCCGGCTATACCCTGGCGGGGCCCCTTCCAGGGTGACGCCTCTCCGGGGAATGGGCACTTGATCCGCCTCCGCAGCTTCGCGCCGCGCATGGCGCTGGCCGTCGCGGTGGTGGTGCTGGTGGCCTGCTTCCTCGGCGCCGGCTGGGGCTGGCTGCGCGCGCAGGACGCCCTGCGGCAGCAGCTGGATCTCGTGCTGGCGGCGGAGGCCGAAGGGCTGCTGCGCGACTACGAGAGCTACGGCCTGCGCGGCCTCTCCGAGGCGGCGGAGGTCTACACCCGGCGCCGCGGCCCCTTGCTGGTGTTGCTCCAGGGCCCGGATGGGCGGACCTTAGCCGGGGCCCTGCCCGGGACGCCGCCCGTGCTGCGCGGCTTCGCCACCCTGCAGGCGCAGGGCAGCGCGCCGCCGCTCCGGGCACTGGGCGCGGTGCTGCCGGGGGGCGTGAACCTCGTCGTGGCGACCGATCTCTCCTCCGTGGACCGCGCCGCCCTCGCCCTGGCCTGGACGCCGCCCGTGGCGGGCGGCATCGCGGCGCTGGTGGCGCTCGGTCTGGGCTTCCTGCTGGCGGGCCGGCTGGAACGGCGGCTGGCTGCGATGAGCGGCGCCGCAAGGGCGGTGATGGCCGGCGACCTGGCGCGGCGCCTTCCGGAGAGCGGCACCGGCGACGAGTTCGACCGCCTGGCCGCGACGATCAACGAGATGCTGTCGCGGATCGAGGCCCTGGTGGCCGAGGTGCGGCAGGTAACGGACGACGTGGCGCACGACCTGCGCTCGCCCCTCTCCCACCTCCGGCAGCGGCTGGAGGCGGCGCTGGCCCGGGCGCGCGACCCGTCAGCCGATTCCGCCGTGCTGGAGGGCGCGGTCGAGGAGCTGGACGGCATCCTCTCCACCTTCGCCGCGCTGCTGCGGATCGCGAGGGCCGAGGCGGGAGCCGGGCGGGAGGGCTTCGCGCGGCTGGACCTTTCCGCCCTGGTCGCGGGCGTCGCCGAGGCCTATGCGCCCGTCGCCGAGGAGGCGGGGCGGCAGCTTGCCACCGATATACCGCCGGGGATTACCGCCACGGGCAGCGCACCGCTGCTGCGCCAGGCGCTGGCGAACCTGCTGGACAACGCCCTGGCCCACGGCGCCGGCACCGTCCGCGTCGCGCTGCGGACGGGGCCGCTGCTCGAGGTCTCGGACGAGGGGCCCGGCATTCCCGCGGCGGAGCGGGACATGGCCGTGCGGCGCTTCTACCGGCTGGACCGGAGCCGGACGACGCCCGGCACGGGGCTGGGGCTCTCCCTCGTCGCCGCGGTTGCGCGGCTGCACGATGGGGAGTTGCTGCTGCGGGATGCCCGGCCGGGGCCGATGCCAGGCCTCTCGGCCGTGCTCACCCTGCCGCCCGGCCCGGATGCCTGACCGCCGATCCTGAAAATTCTTTCATGATCTTGTCGCGGCCTCTCCACCGGGGGGGATGGATGGTGGCGTCATCCGGCGGGGTCTTCCGCCGCAGCGACAGGACGCACCCGATGACCACTCCCTCGAACCGCCGCCGCGGGGCCGCACTGGGCGCCATGCTGCTGGCCGGCACCGCGCTAACCGGCGCCGCCGGCTGGCTCGCTATCCCGGCCTTCGCCGAGGGCCCGCAGCAATCCGCCCCCGCCGTGGCCGCGCCTTCCGTCCCGCTGCCGGGCTTCGGCGACCTCGTCGCCCGGGTTCGGCCCGCCGTGGTGACGATCACCGCGACCGAGCGCGCCAGGGCCGAGAACGTCAACTCGCCCTTCCCCGAGGGATCGCAGCAGGACCAGATGTTCCGCCGCTACTTCGGAGGCGAGGAGGGCGGCAAGCCGCAGGCACAGGCCCGGCAGGCGCTCGGCTCCGGCTTCATCGTGGACGCGGAAGGCCATGTCGTCACCAACAACCACGTCGTGGATGGCGCGACTCAGGTGAAGGTGACGCTGGACGACGGGCGGGAGCTGTCGGCCAAGATCGTCGGGCGCGACCCGCGCACGGACCTGGCCCTGCTGAAGGTGGATGCGGGCGGCAACCTGCCCTTCCTGAACCTCGGCAACTCCGACGCGGCACGGGTCGGCGACTGGGTGGTGGCCGTGGGCAACCCCTTCGGCCTGGGCGGCACCGTCACGGCCGGCATCCTCTCGGCGCGCGGGCGCGACATCCACAGCGGCCCCTATGACGACTTCCTGCAGGTGGACGCGCCGATCAACCGCGGCAACTCCGGCGGCCCGCTCTTCGCGCAGGACGGCTCCGTGATCGGGGTGAACACGGCCATCTACAGCCCCTCCGGCGGCTCCATCGGCATCGGCTTCGCCATTCCCTCCAACCTCGTCTCCACCGTGGTGGCGCAGCTGAAGGCGAACGGGCACGTCGAGCGCGGCTTCCTCGGCGCCTCCACCCAGCCGGTGGACGCCACCATGGCCCGGGCGCTGCGCCTGCCGAAGGCCGAGGGCGCGCTGGTGGCCGGGGTGGAGGAGAACAGCCCCGCCTCCCGCGCCGGGCTGAAGCCGGGCGACGTGGTGACGGCGCTGGGCGACACGCCCGTCCGCAGCCCGCGCGACCTGGCCCGCGCCGTGGGCGCCCTGCACGAAGGCGCGCAGACCAGCCTCACCGCCCGCCGCGACGGGCGCGAGACCCGGCTGGACGTGCGGCTGGCCGCGCTGCGCGACGGCGCGGAGCAGGCGCGCGGCGGGCAGGAGGCGCAGCAGGGCCGCGGCCGGATCGGCATCGGCCTGGCGAGCCTTCAAGAGGCCGAGAGGGCCGGGCTGGAGGTGCCGCGCGGCACGGAGGGCGCGGTGATCGCCAGCGTGCGGCCGGACAGCCCGGCGGCCGAAGCGGGGCTGAAGCCAGGCGACGTCATCACCGCGGTGGGCGGCAAGGCGGTGAAGGATCCGGACGCGGCGGTCTCGGCCATCCGCGAGGCGCTTTCCGCCAATGACGGTGCCGTGGCCCTGCAGCTGCTGCGCGACGGGCAGCGCGCCTTCGTGGCGGTGGAGGCGCCCTCCGGCTCCCGCCAGGGCTGATCGTTACCGGCAGGAACGGGGCCGCATCCCGCGCGGGGTGCGGCCCCCGCCCTGTTCAGCGGGCGGCCATGGTCCTGAAGACGTAGTCGCAGCGGCCGTTGTTCGCGCCGTCCAGCGCCAGCTCCGGCCCGCCGGGCGGGCTGTCCACGGTGCGGCGCAGCACGCTCTCCCGAGTCGCGGCGAAGCCCGGCGAATTGACGACCACGCGGAAGCGGTCCTGCCCGGCCGGTTCCAGCACCGTATTGAGAAGGGGCGCGCAGACCGCCTCCGCGCCCCGTGTCAGTTCCACCTGCATGGGGTGCGGCACGGGCGCGACGCCCGGCAGGGAGACGAAGAGAACCCTCGGCGGCAGCGTGGGCGCACGCAAGGGAATCTCGGCCATCGGCGCCGGCGGCGGGTTCGTGCCCCCGCAGGCAGCGAGCGCCGTGGCGGCCAGGCCCAGAGCCAGCAACGGGCGCATCAGCATTCGGCGCATCGGTCCCCTCTCATCTCTCCGGGCCGGCAACGCGGGGCGGCGCCCCTGGGCTGCAGCCCGGCGAATCCAGGGCGGACTATAATTCATTTCCCGCCGGGCGCAGCGGGCGTTCCGGCGGCAGGACCGGGCGCGGCCTCCAGCCGGTAGCCGAGGCCGCGCACGGTCTGGATCACCACCCCCGCCCCCGCAGCGCCGAGGCGCGCGCGCAGGCGGTGGACATAGACCTCCACCGCGTTTGGCTGCACCGCGCCGTCCGGGCCGGCCAGGCGGCTCTCCAGCGTCTCCTTGGAGACCGGGCGGGGCGCGGCCCGCAGCAGCACCTCCAGCAGGGTGCGCTCGCGCGGCGGCGGGTCGAAGGGCTGGCCGGCGACCGTCAGCGCGCGGGAAAGCGGGTCGAGCGAGACGGCGCCGAGCACGGTCGGGGCGACGCCGCGCCCGCCGCGGCGGCGGGCAGCGTTCAGCCGTGCCACCAGCTCCCCCAGCGCCACGGGCTTCACCATGTAGTCGTCCGCGCCGAGGTCGAGCCCCTCCACCACCTCGGCCACCTCGCCCCGGGCCGTCATCATCAGCACGGGCGGCGCGCCGGGCCGGTGGCGCAGGCGGCGCAGCAGATCGAGGCCGTCGCCGTCCGGCAGGCCGCGGTCGAGCACCACGACATCGTAGTCGCCGGTGGCCAGCGCGGCCTCCGCATCCTCGATGGAGCCGCCCGTATCGGCCTGCCAGCCCGCGCGGCGCAGGCCCTCCGCCAGCAGCGCCGCAAGCCGGGCATTGTCCTCCACCAGAAGAACGCGCATCCATGGTCCCTTCACGTCGGGCGCGGAGATTGCGTCGGGCGAGAGGGCCCTGCCAAGCCGCAGCGCCCGGAAATGCCGCTTCTCCGAGCGGAAGTCTTCCACGGAGGACGGCGCGATGAGGATCACCAGGTCGCCCATGCCGCTTGCCCGCCGCCCTCCCGCCCCTACCCTTCCTGCCCCCACCCGGATCGGCGCCGCCGGCCCGCCCCTGCCCGCCCCCTTCGCGGGCACGGCAGGCTGATCACTTCAGCGATGGTCCGGCGCACCCACCTTCCCCTGGCGGAGCCCCCCGCCGCGCCGCCGAAGCGGCCGCACAGCCTCGTCGCGCGCCTGGCCGCCGCCTATGCGGTGATCGGGCTCGGCGCGCTGATTGTCGGCGGGCTCATCCTCCACCAGACCCTCAGCTACGTCGTCTGGCTGGAGCACCAGCGCGGCATCCTGGCCGCCGGCGCGGAGGTGACGAGCCGCATCGCCAGGGAAGGCCTGGACGGCCTCAACCGCCCTCTCGGCGGCGAATCCGGGCGGCGCTTCGACGCGGCCAGCGGCTCCATGCTCTTCGCCGTGGCCGATGCGGAAGGCCGTCGCGTCGCGGCCTCGCCCGGCGTGCAGGCCCAGCTGCCGCGCGTGGCGGAGGACGGGCGCATCCCCGACACCTTCCAGCAGGGGCAGGACGGCACCCGGCTCTGGGGCGTGACGCGCTGGATCACCATGCCCGATGGCCGGCGCGTGGCCGTGCAGATCGCCCAGGACATGGAACGCTCCTACATCGTGCTGGACGACGTGCCGGCGGCGGCGCTCGGCCCGGTGCTGGCCGTGCTGACCCTGGGCGGCCTGCTCCTCTTCGCCGCCAATGTCGGCCTGCTCATCCTCCTCTCCGCCCCGCTGCGCCGCGCGGCGCGGGAGGCGGAGCGGATCGGGCATGGTGGCCCGCCCCGGCTGGAGGAGGGCGAGATCCCCCGGGAGCTGCTGCCCCTGATCCAGGCCGTGAATGGCGCCCTGGACCGCCTGGACGACGCGCTGGCCTGGCAGCGGGGCTTCTCCGCCGAGGTGGCGCACGAGTTGCGCACCCCCCTCGCCATCATCCAGGCCGAGCTGGACCTGTTGGATGCGGGCGACGTCACGGACAGGCTGCGGCGCGACGTGCAGGAACTGGCGGAGCTCGTCTCCGACCTTCTGGAAGCGGCCGAGGCGGCGCGCGACATGCCCGTGGCCGAGGGCGCCTTCGATCTCGCCGAGCTGGTGGCCCATGTGGGCCATCGCTTCACGCCGATTGCTGCGAGGGAGGGCCGGACCCTGGAAGCCCCTCCCGCCAACGCCCCGGTCTGGGTGCGGGGCGAGCGGGAATCGATCGGGCGGGCGTTGCGGAACCTCGTGGAGAACGCGATCGCCCACTCCCCGCCCGGCGGCACCGTCACACTGCGCCTGGGCCCCCCGCACGAGATGATGGCCGTCGTGGAGGTGGCCGACCAGGGCAAGGGTGTGCCGGAGTCCGAGCGGAAGAGCGTCTTCCGACGGCACTGGCGCGCCGGCGACGTGCGGCGCCGCGGCCTTGGCCTGGGGCTCTCCATCGTGGAGCGGATCGTGAGCGCGCATGGTGGCACGGCAGAGGTGGGCGACGCCCCCGGCGGCGGGGCACTCTTCTCCCTGCACCTCCCCATGGCGCCGGCACCGGCGCCGGTCACCGCTGGGGGCTGATCCTGGCGGGGTTCTCCTTCAACCCCCCGGCCCCCTCTCCATCATCTGCTCCGCGAGTAGGAGGGAGCCCCTCCTGACGGCGTGCCCCGGCTCGTGAGGCCGAGGCGACGGCAAAGGCAGGATCGGGCCTGATCGTCAGGCACTACGCTTAGAGCCAGCCCAAAGCAGGAAGGGGGCTGGACCTGATGGTCCAACCCCCTTCCCTGCCTGGAATAAATCCCGCGGGCCTGCCTGGAGGCAGCTCCCTGGGTCCGGGCGGATCAGTCCTGCGCCGCCCGGTCGATGAACAGGGCGCCGCCGGTCACGATCCGGGCGCCGGGGTTCAGCCCGTCCGTGATCTGGACCATGCCGTCGGACTGCAGGCCGGTGCGGACGCTCCGCATGACAAAGCGATCGTCGCCCAGCGCCTCCCAGAGGGAGGTGTTGGCGCCGCGGTAGATCAGGGCACCGGCGGGCACGGCCACCGCGTCCTTCGCGTCGCCCACCGCGATGCGGAAGGAGGCGAACATCTCCGGCTTCAGCAGGTGCTCGGGGTCGTCCAGCACGGCGCGGACGGTCAGGCGGCGGGTGGTGGGGTCCAGCGAGTTGGCGACGTTCTCGATCCGGGCGCCGAAGGTCCGGCCGGGCAGAGCGTCCACGGTGACCTGGACCTGCTGGCCCGGGCGCACCATCGGCGCGTCCATCTCCCGCACCCCGGCCACCAGCCACATCTGGGACAGGTCGGCGATGGTGTAGATCGGGTCGGAGTTGCCGGCGTTCAGCCACTGGTTCGGGCCGATGCGGCGGAACACCACCGTGCCGGCCAGCGGGGCGGTCACGGCCACCACGGCGTTCACGCGGCGGGTCTGCTCGATCTGCACGACCTGCTCCGGGGTGCGGCCGAGCACGCGCAGCTTGTCCCGGGCCGCGGCCAGGGTCGCTTCGGCCGTGCGCTGGTCGGAAATGGCGTTGGCCAGGTCGGCCCCGGCCTGCTCCACGTCCCGCCGGGCAGCGGCCTTGGCGGCGAAGAGGTCGCGCTGGCGCGCATCGTTGCGGCGGGCCAGGTCCACCTGGGTGCGGGACTTGCCGGCGGCATCCAGGGCGGAGAGGAGGTCGTTCGCGGCCTGGGTCAGGTCCGTCGTCTCGATCTCGAACAGCACGTCACCGGCCTGGACCTGCTGGCCGGGCTGGGCCAGGGCACGGACCACGCGGCCCGTATATGGGGAAAAGACGGGGGTGGACCGCTCCTCGTTGAAGGAGATGCGGCCCTCGGCCACGCGCTCCGGACGGAAGGCGCGGGCGGCCACCGGCTCCACGCGCAGCAGCTTCGCCTCGGTCGGTGTGATGCGGAAGGACCCGTCGGCCTGGCGGCCGAGATTGGAGGCGGCCTGGGCGGGGGAGATCACGGCCGGCGCCTCATGCCCGCCGAACTCCTTCCAGGCATAGCCACCCGCGGCGACCACGGCGATGCCGGCCAGCAGCAGGGGCAGCCGGCGCCGGCGGGCCGGCACAGCCGGCTGGGGCTGCGCGGCGGCGCTCTGGGAGGCAACCTCGGCGATCTGCGGCGGGGTCATCATGTTCATGGCCGTCACCTGTTTCCTGCACCCTGTTAACGCGAGCCGCGCTGAGCGGTCTCCGGCACCGGCCTGCGGTGCCCATGGCCCCCGCCCCCGGTCCATGGGCAGGGTTATGGGCCGGTCAACTTACACGGCGCTTACACCCCTGAATTTCCGCTTCCGATTTGTCTCGGGCCGGGCCAATTGGGGGCCGCGGGCGGGGGGCGCCAGTGGGTTAGCGCCCTGCCCTGCCGAAAGCTACGTCCAGAGACTTACACGCCCGCGGGAGCCGCGACCTTGCGCCACCTCGTCACCCAGGCACTCGAGCGCCGGCCGCTCGTGCTCCTGTTCTTCGCCGTGTTCATGATCGTCGGCGTCCTTGGCTTCCGCACCCTCAACATCGAGGCCTACCCGGATCCGGTGCCGCCCACCGTGGTGGTCATCACCCAGAACCCCGGCCAGAACGCCGAGGAGGTGGAGCGGACCATCACCATCCCGATCGAGGTGGCGATGTCCGGGCTGCCGAACCTGACCACGCTGCGCTCCACCAGCCTGTTCGGCCTCTCCGACGTGCGCGTGCAGTTCAACTTCAACTACACCTACGAGGAGGCGGTCCAGCAGGTCCTGAACCGCCTGGGCCAGCTCGGCGCCCTGCCCAACGGGGCCCAGCCCGGCATCTCCCCCGCCTCCCCGATCGGCGAGATCATGCGCTACCGGCTGGTGGGCCCGCCCGGCTTCCCGCTGGAGGACCTGAAGACCCTGCAGGAATGGGTGCTGGACCGCCGCTTCAAGCGCGTGCCTGGCGTGATCGACGTCACCTCCTTCGGTGGCCGCTCCAAGACCTACTCGGTGCAGGTGGACCTGCCCCGGATGAACGCCTACGGCCTCTCCCTGCCGAACGTGGTGGACGCGATCCGCCAGGGCTCCGTGAACGTGGGCGCGGGCACGCTGAACGTCGGGCCGCAATCCGTGGTGGTGCAGGGCATCGGCCTGATCCACTCGCTGGACGATATCCGCAACGTGGTGCTGGGCAGCCAGAACGGGCAGCCCGTCCTCGTCTCGGACGTGGCGACCGTCGGGGTGGGCAACCTGCCGCGCCTGGGCATCGCCGGGCATGAGGGCGACGACGACGTGATGCTCGGCACGGTGCTGATGCGCCGCGGAGAGCAGACCCTGCCGACCATCCACGGCGTGCAGGAGGAGGTGAAGCGCATCAACGAGGGCGGCGTGCTGCCGCCCGGCGTGAAGATCATGCCCCTCTACGACCGCGAGGACCTGGTGAACACCACCACGGTGAAGGTGGTGCACAACATCCTGGAGGGCGTGCTGCTGATCCTCGTGATCCAGTGGCTCTTCCTCGGCGACCTGCGCGGCGCGATCGTGATCGCCGCCACCATCCCCTTCGCCTTCTTCTTCGCCGTGCTGATGATGCTGGCGCGGGGGGAGAGCGCAAATCTCCTCTCCCTCGGCGCGCTGGACTTCGGCCTGCTGGTGGATGCCACCGTGATCATGGTGGAGAACATCTTCCGCCACCTGCACTTGGCCCGCCACCACCTGAAGCCCGGCGAGAAGCCGCGCCCGGTGGCGCAGACAGTGCTGAAGGCCGCGAGCGAGGTGGACAACGCCATCCTCTTCTCGATCCTGATCATCATCGCGGCCTTCATCCCCCTCTTCGCGATGGGCGGGATCGAAGGGCGCATCTTCGGCCCGATGGCCAAGACCTACGCCTACGCCATCGGCGGCGCGCTGCTCGCCACCTTCACCATCACCCCCGCCCTCTCTGCCACCCTGTTCAAGACGGACACGGAGGAGAAGGACACCTTCGCCGTGAAGGGCGTCCGCTGGGCCTATACCCGCCTGTTCAACGGCGGCATGCGGCGGCGGGGCCTCACCATGCTGGTGGCCGGCGCCATGCTGGTGGGCAGCATGGGCGTGATGTCCCGCCTCGGCGCCGAGTTCCTGCCGACGCTGGAGGAGGGCTCCATCTGGCTGCGCGCCACCATGCCCTCCACCATCAGCCTGGAGGAGGGGAACCCTGCGGCCAACCGGATCCGCCGCGTGCTGATGGAGTTCCCGGAGGTGATCACCGTGACCTCTCAGCAGGGCCGGCCGGATGACGGCACGGACAGCGCGGGCTTCTTCAACGCCGAGTTCTTCGTGCCCCTTGTCGCGCAGGAGAAGTGGACGACGGCGAAGGACCGGGACGGGCTGGTGGCCGCGATCAACAACCGGCTGGAGCAGGAGTTCGCGGGGGTGGAGTTCTCCTTCTCCCAGGCGATCTCGGATAACGTCCAGGAGGCGGCATCGGGCGTGAAGGGCGCGAACGCCGTGAAGGTGATCGGCCCGGACCCGGCCGTTGCCTCCCGCGTCGCGGACCGGATCCGGCGGGAGATGTCCCAGGTGCAAGGCATCGCCGACCTCGGCGTCCTGCTCAGCGTGGGGCAGCAGACCCTCTCCATCACGGTGGACCGGGCCAAGGCCGCCCGGCTGGGGCTGACGGTGAACGACGTGAACACCGCCATCTCCGCCGCCGTCGGCGGGCAGGAGGCGGGTGCCTTCTACGAGCCGGGCGGGGACCGCAACTTCCCGATCATCGTCCGCCTCTCCCAGCAGTACCGGGATGGCCCGGACGCGATCGGCCGCGTGCCCGTGGGCAACAACGCCGTGCTGCGCGACGTGGCGAAGATCGAGATGATCTCCGGCGCCTCCTACATCTACCGCGAGAACTCCTCCCGCTACGTGCCCGTGCGCTTCTCCGTCCGCGGGCGCGATCCCGCCAGCGCTGTGCTGGAGAGCCAGGACCGGGTGCAGCGCAACGTGGAGCTGCCCCAGGGCTACCGGCTGGAATGGGTGGGCGAGTTCCGCAACCTGCAGGCGGCGGTCGCGCGGCTGATGGTGGTGGTCCCGATCGCCCTCGCGGTGATCGCGGTGCTGCTCTACGTCGCCTTCGGGCGCCTGCGGGAAACTCTGATCGTCTTCGCCATGCTGCCCCTCTCCATCTCCGGCGGCGTGCTGGCGCTGGCGATGGCCGGGCTGAACTTCTCCGTGCCCGCCGCCATCGGCTTCCTGGCCCTGCTCGGCATCACGGTGATGGAGGCCATCATCTTCCTCTCGTATTTCAACCAGCTGCGGGAGCAGGAAGGCATGGCCTGGACTCCGGCGCTGACGCGGGCGGGCTTCGACCGGCTGCGGCCGGTCATGATGACCTGCTTCGCCTCCTTCTGCGGCCTGCTGCCCATGGCCATGGCCCACGGCATCGGCGCGGACGTGACGAAGCCGCTGGCCATCGTGGTGGTGGGCGGGATCGGGCTCGTGCCGCTCTTCATTCTCGTCGTTCTCCCGGTCACGGTGGACCTGCTCGGCCGCAAGCGCGCCGAGCGGGAGGAGAAGGAGGAGCTTGCCGCCCTGGTGAGGCCCAGCCCCGCCGAGTGACCGGCCGTCACCATCCCATGAACCGTGCCGGGCCCCCGGGGGCCCGGCCTTCCCCCGCACGCCCATCCTCGCAAGACTGACGCGAAGGACTCGTCCCATGACCCGCCTCCCCCACGCCGTCCTCGCGGCCTCCCTGCTCGCCTCCCCCCTGCTGCCGCAGGGCGTGCTGGCGCAAGGCGTGCCAGCCCCGGCCCCGGCGCGCCCTGTCCCCGCCCTTCCCGGGGCGACCGCGCCCGTCGCCGGGGCTCCCGCGCCCGCGCCGGTGGTGCCCGGCCCGGCCGCTGTCCCGCCCGCCGTACCGGGGGCCGTGGCCCCGGGCGTGGCGGCCCCCATCGCGGCCCCGGCGCCGGCACCCCGCCCGGTTCCCGCGCCCCGCCCGGCCCGCGCGCCCTCCACGGTGGACATCCCGATCCGCGCCCCGGCCCTGACGCTCGGCGAGGCGGAGGCGATGCTGCTGGACCGCAACCTGGCCGTGGTGGCGGCGCGGCGCGGGGTGGACATCACCCGCGCCCAGCGGCTGGTGGCGGACACGAACCCGGCGGGATCGCTGGGCTACAGCCAGACCACGGCGCAGGTGAACGAGCGCAGCCGCTTCAGCGGCTACAACGGCGGCCGCTACGTCTCCCCGCTCAACAACGCCTCCGTGAACCTCTCCTTCACCATCGAGCGGGGCGGGAAGCGCGAGCTGCGGCGGCGCCTGGCCGATCAGAACATCAGCGTGGCCGAGGCCCAGGTGCTGGACGCGCTGCGCGGGCAGCTCTTCGCGCTTCGGCAGGCCTTCATCGCGGCCCTACAGGCCCGCGCCAACCTCCAGGTGGCCCTGGCCAACCGCGGCAGCCTGAACGGGACGGAGGGCCTGCTCTCCCGCCAGGTGCGGGACGGCGCGATCCCGGAGGCGGACCTTCTGCGCTTCCAGGCCAGCCGCCTGCCTTTCGAGCAGGATGTGGCCAACGCCGCCCAGGCCTATGCCGTCGCCGCCGCGCAGGTAGCGGCGCTGCTGGGGCAGGATGCCACCCGCACCTCCGAGGCCGCGGCCCGCAGCACCGGGCGCGATCCCGTGGCCGCCATCCTGGCCGGCATGCCCTTCGACCTGCGTGGCGACTTCACCAACACCCCGCCCCTGGACATGAGCCGCGAGACCCTGGCCGGCGCGCTGCCGAACCGCCCGGACGTGCTGGTGGCGACGCGCAACGTGAGCGCGGCGGACGCCAACACGCAGCTGGCCGAGGCAGCGCGGTCCCGCGACCTCTCCGTCTCCGGCAGCGTGACGCGGACGGAGCTGAGCCAGGACCTCCCGGAATCCAGCCGCCGCCTGCGCGCCAACGACACGCTGGGCATCGGCGTCTCCATCCCGATCTTCACCAGCCGGATCACGGAGGGGAACATCGCGGTGGCCAACGCCCAGCGCGGGCAGGCCCAGGCCCAGGCACAGGCCGCGCTGGCCTCCGCGCAGGCGGACCTCGCCGTGGCCTGGGCCACCTACGTCCAGGCCCGCGCCCTGCTGGACCTGACCACTGGCGCCGCGCTCCGCCGGGCGGAGGAGGCCTACCGCTCCACCGAGGCCGCCTACCTGGCCGGCGGGCGCACCCTGCTGGACACGCTGGACGCGCTACGGACGCTGAACCAGACCCGCGTGGCCGCCAACGCCGCGCGCGCGGCCTATCTCAACGCCCTGGCCGGGCTGGAGCAGGCGGCGGGGGTGGAGGGGATCGCGCCCCGGCTCTGATCGCTGCGGCATGGCGATCGCGGCGTGGCGGTTTCGCCCCCCGCAACCTACATGCCGGGCATGCCCGACACCGCGCGACTTCAGGACTTCATCCACGGCCACGACCGGATCTTCGTGCTGACCGGCGCCGGGTGCAGCACGAATTCCGGCATTCCCGACTACCGGGACGCCGACGGCCAGTGGAAGCGCGCCCAGCCCATGACCTTCCAGGCCTTCACCGGCAGCCACGCGGCGCGGCAGCGCTACTGGGCGCGCAGCCTCGTCGGCTGGCGCAGCTTCGGCCGTGTGCGGCCGAACGCTGCGCACGAGGCCCTGGCCCGGCTTGAGGGGCGGGGCAAGAGCAGGTTCCTGCTGACCCAGAACGTGGACCGGCTGCACCAGGCGGCCGGGAGCCGGCAGGTGGTGGACCTGCACGGGCGCCTGGACCGGGTACGCTGCCTGGGCTGCGAGCGGGTGATCCCGCGCGAGGAATTCCAGGAGGAAATGACGCGGCGCAACCCGGACTGGGCCGGGCTGGACGCCGCCCGCGCGCCCGACGGAGACGCCGACCTGGAGGGCCAGGACTTCGCCTCCTTCGACGTGCCGCCCTGCCCGGCCTGCGGCGGCGTGCTGAAGCCCGACGTCGTCTTCTTCGGCGAGGGCGTTCCGCGCGACAGGGTGGATGCGGCGAACGAGGCGCTGGATGGGGCGGATGCCGTGCTGGTGGTCGGCTCCTCCCTGATGGTGTGGTCCGGCTTCCGCTTCGTCCAGGCCGCGGCCCGCGCCGGCAAGCCCGTGGCTGCCGTGAACATTGGCCGCACCCGCGCGGACGACCTCCTGGCCTTCAAGGTGGAGCAGCCCTGCGGCGAGGCGCTGTCCTTCCTGCTCTAGCCCTCCTCGTTATCCCTCGGCCGCCAGCATCGCCGCGTCGATCTGCGAGAGCAGCTGGGGGAAGTCCACGGGCTTGGGGTGGTAGTCGTCGCAGCCCGCCGCCAGCATCTTGTCCCGGTCCCCCGCCATGGCGTGGGCCGTCAGCGCGATGATGGGGATGCGGGCGGTCTCCTCGTCCGCGCGCAGCGTGCGGGCGGCCGTCCAGCCATCCATGACCGGCAGGTTCATGTCCATCAGGATCACGTCCGGCTTTTCCGCGCGCGCGACGTCCACGCCCTGCTGCCCGTCATGGGCCAGCACCACGTCGAAGCCGCGGCGGCGCAGGCGGCGGGAGAGGAAATCCCACAGCTCCTCGTGGTCCTCCACCAGCAGGATTTTGGTCATGGCGATGCAATCTCCGTCTGCGCCTTCAACGGCGGGGCTGGCGGGGGGTTCCGGGATGCCGCGATGCGGCGCAGTTCCGTGAGGAGGGCCTCCGGCGGCTCGTCATCGGCGGGGAAGACGCGCCGGACCTGGCCGCGCAACGCCTCCAGCTCCGCAGGCGCCACGCCGCCGCCCGCAAGGGCGATGACCTGCACCTCGCTCCAGGCCGGGTTGCCGCGGATCTGCTGGACGAGGTGCAGCCCGTCGCCCTCCGGGCCGGGAATGGCGACGAGGACGAGGCCGAAAGGGGTCGCCGAGGGCGCGGAGAGCCGGGCCATAGCGGCCCCGGCGGTCTCGGCCTCCTCCACGCTCCACCCCTCGCTCTCCAGCAGGCGGCGCAGCTCCACCCGGGGCTCGGCCTCGGCCTCCACCACCAGGGCGGCCCCGGGGGCGCGATAGCGGTCCAGCACGTCCCGCAGTCGGTGCCACTGCACGGGCTTGATGAGATAGTCGGCGGCCCCCAGCGAAACGGCCAGCGCCTTCTCCTGCACGATGGAAACCATCACCACGGGAATCTCTGCCAACTCGGGGTCCGCCTTCAGCGCGGTGAGGACGGACCAGCCATCCATGCGCGGCATCATCACGTCCAGCAGGATGGCAGTGGGGCGGAGCTGGCGCGCCATGCGAAGCCCCTCCTCCCCGTCCGTGGCGCAGCGCACCGCGAAGCCGTCCCGCACCACGAAGCGGGAGAGCAGCTCGCGCGAGGCCGGGTCGTCGTCCACCACCAGGACCAGCCCGGCGCCGCCCGCCTCGTCCGGGACATTCGGCATGGTCTGCTCGGCGGCGGGCTCCGGCCCCGTCTCGCGCATGTCCATCGGCACGCGGATGGTGAAGGTGGTTCCCTTTCCCTCCTCGCTCTCCACGGAGATGTCGCCGCCCAGCAGGGTGCAGAAGGCCCTGGTGATAGCCAGCCCCAGCCCGGTGCCGCCGAAGCGGCGGGTGGTGGAACTGTCGGCCTGGGTGAAGCGGCGGAACAGCTTCGCCAGCTGCTCCTTGTTCATGCCGATGCCGGTGTCGGCCACATGGAATGCGATCTCGCGCCGCCCCATCGCGTCCCGCCCGGTCTCGGCGGAAAGGGTGATGCGGCCGCCTTCCGTGAACTTGCTGGCATTGGAGAGGAGGTTGATGAGGCACTGGCGCAGCTTCACCTGGTCGCTGCGCATGGTGCCCAGCCCTTCCGGCAATTGCACCTCCAGCGCGTTGCCCTTGCGCTGCATCAACGCCTGAACGGTCGCAACCGTCTCGGAGACGAGGGTCTCGATCTCGAAGTCCTCGACATGCGTCTCCATCCGCCCCGCCTCGATCTTGGAGAGGTCGAGCACGTCATTGATAAGGGAGAGGAGGTGGCGGGCATTGGCGCCGATCTTCTGCAGGTCCTTCGTCAGCACCTCGCCGCCCTCGATGTCGGCGGCCTCCTCCTCCAGCATCTCGGAGTAGCCGATAACCGCAGAGAGCGGCGTGCGGAGCTCGTGGCTCATATTCGCGATGAAGGTGCTCTTCGCGCGGTTCGCGTCCTCCGCGGCCTCGCGCGCGAGCGTCGCTTCCTCCTGCGCTTCGCGCAGCTCCGTAACGTCCGTGTTGGTGCCGAACCAGCCGAGGATGGCGCCATCCGGGTGCGCCTCGTCCGGCTCGTCGCGGATCGGCACGGCGCGGGAGAGGAACCAGCGGTAATTGCCGTCCGCGCCGCGCAGCGGGAATGAGTCCTCCCAGGACTGCCCGCTGGCAATCGCCTGCCGGAAACGGGGGACGACACGGTCCACGTAGTCGGGGTGGTGGACCTTGGTCCAGCCGGAGCCCTTCATCGCCTCGTAGTCCTGGCCGGTGTAGTCGTACCAGCGGCGGTTGTACCACTCGATCTGCCCGTCAGGGTCCGTCTGCCAGGCAAGCTGCGGCAGCGAATTGGCCAGGTTTCGGAAGCGCGCCTCGCTGCGCCGCACCCGCTCCTCCGCGCGCTTGCGGCGGGTGATGTCGCTCAGCACGATGCCCGCCCCCTGCCCGTCCGCCGCGGTGCCGGCGGCGGGAAACAGGGTGACGAGAAGGTGGTGCGCCTCTCCCTCCCGCGGATGGGTCTCCACCTCCAGGTCGGACTGAGAGCGCCCGCCTTCCTGCAGCGCGCGCAGGCGTGGTTCCAGCTTGGCGGAGACTGCGGGCGGCAGCGGCTGCCCCTGGGCAACCTCCACCCCCATGGCGCGGCGGGCGATTTCCGCCAGGGCGCGGTTGCTGTTACGCACCCGCATGTCGCGCCCGATGAAGCCGAGACCGACCGGCGCATTCGCCATCACCGCGTCCAGCAGGGTATTGGCCCGCCGCTCCGCGCGCCGGCGGTTCACCGCGTAGCCTGCCAGCAACAGGCAGGCGAGCAGCGCGGCCCCCAGTGCCGCGCCGCCGAACCAGAGGGCGCGCGCACTGGCGGCACGGTTCAGCGCCTCTACCCTCTGCCGCGCCGCGGCCTGCTGGGCCGCAACCTCGGCCCGGATGGCATCCATCACCTGGCGGCCCTGGCCGGTCTCCACCATGGCGCGGGCGCGGTCCGCATCGCCCTCCCGCCGGGCTATGATGGAGCGCTCCGCCTGGCCCTGCCGCTGGGCGACCAGGTCGCGCAGGCGCCCTTCCGCCGGCAGCCCGGCAGGGCCGCGCAGTGCCTCGACCGCGCGCATGCGTTCCTCCACCGCCGCCAGCCCGGCACGGTAGGGCTCCAGGTATTCGTCCCGCCCGACGAGGAGGTAGCCGCGCTGTCCCGTCTCCACGTCCTTCAGGGCGGAGAGGGTGCCCTCCAGCGCCACGACCAGCTCGTTGCCAGCGGCGATGGAGTCCGAATCCCGGTCGTCCAGGGCGTAACTCACGGCGCCAAGCCCCACCGCAACCACGGCCAGGACGGCGGCGAGCAAGGGGACGCGCGGCCAGCGGCGCGGGGCCGGCGCCTGCCCCGGGGCGGTCTCGGGCGCGCGAGGTGAATCGGGCACGGTCGTTCTCGGATCCTTTTTCGGCGCCCGGTGGCGATGGGGAGGCACCCCTGCGGCCCCACGGCGCTATCCGGCGCAACGCGGGCGGGGCTGGCGGGTTGAGGCTGGGCGTGGTCCTACCGCGCGCCCTCCCGCTTGAGCCGGACCCGACGCGCCGCATGGCCCCAACTGACCGACGCCTTCCCCCCGCCGCCGCGCCGGGCAATTCCGTGGCGGGGGCCGCCATGCTCGTCTCCGCGGCCATCGTCGTGGCGGCGCTGTATTTCGGGCGGGACGTGCTGGTGCCGCTGGTGCTGGCGGTGCTGCTGGCCTTCGTGCTGGCCCCCATTGCCCGGCTGCTGCAGCGCCTGGGGCTGCCCAAGGGCCTCGCCGTGCTGGCGGCCGTGCTCGCGGCCTTCGCCCTGATCGGCGCCATCATGGCGGCCATCGGGGCTCAGGGTGCGGATCTGGTAGCGGACATCCCGCGCTACGCGGCCACGCTGCGGGACAAGCTCGGTGCGCTGCAGGGCCTGGGTGACCTGCTGCGCCGGGCCGAGGGGCTGCTGGGAAGCCTCGGCATCGGCAGCCCGCTGGAACCGCCCGCCGCGCCGCCCGGCACCGTCGTCGTGGCGCCCGCCCCGCGGTCCGAGGCGGCGCTGCTGAACGTGCTGGGCTCGGTGCTGGGCCCCATCCTGCACCCGCTGGCGACTGCGGGCCTCGTCATCCTCTTCAGCATCCTCGTGCTGCTCTACCGGGAGGACCTGCGGGACCGGGCCATCCGCCTGGCCGGCGCGCGGGACCTGCACCGGACGATGACGGCGATGAACGACGCCGCCGCGCGCCTCTCCCGGCTCTTCCTAGCGCAGGTGGCGCTGAACGCGGGCTACGCGCTGATGGTCTCGGTCCTGCTCTGGGCCATCGGGCTGCCCAGCCCCCTGCTCTGGGGCATCCTGGCCGGGCTGATGCGCTTCGTCCCCTTCATCGGCACGCCGATCGCCATTGCGCCGCCCCTGGTCCTGGCCCTGGCAGTGGACAGCGGCTGGTCGATGGCGGCGCTGGTGCTGGCGATGTTCATCCTCGGCGGCGCGGTGATGGGGCAGGTGCTGGAGCCGCTGCTCTTCGGCCGGCGCACCGGGCTTTCCCCTCTCTCCGTCGTGCTCTCGGCGAGTTTCTGGGCCTTCCTCTGGGGCCCGATCGGCCTGCTGATCGCGACGCCCCTGACGGTGGGGCTGGTGGTGCTGGGCCGCCACGTCCCACGCTTCGAGTTCTTCGACGTGCTGCTGGGCGATCGCCCGCCGCTACAGCCGGAGGAGAGCTTCTATCAGCGCGCCCTGGACGGCGACGCGGACGGGCTGGTGGAGCAGGCGCGCGAGGTGCTGGACGAGCCCGGCGCGACGCTCGCGGCCTACGGCGACACCGTGGCGCTGCAAGGGCTGGTGCTGGCGCAGACCGATTGGTCGCGCGAGGCGCTGGAGCCCGAGCGGCTGGATGTGATCCGCACCCAGGTCGGCACGCTGCTGGACGACCTCTCCGACCTCGGTCTGGCCGCCGAATCATCCCTTCCCGCCGCCTGGAGGGCTGAGGGCGCCGTGGTCTGCATCGCCGGGCGCGGCCCGCTGGACGAGCTGACGGCGCGGCTGGCCGGGCTGGTGCTGCACCGGGCCGGCCTGGGCGCGCGGGCGGAGCCGAGCGCGGTGCTGGAGACGGCCAACCTTTCACAACTGGACCCCGCGCTGGTCCGGCTGGTCTGCCTCTCCGTGCTGGAGGAGGGGAACAGCGTGGCAGGGCTGCGCTACTTCCTGCGCCGGATCGCGCGGCAGCTTCCCCAGGCGAAGGTGATCGTCGGGCTGTGGGACGCGCCGCCGGAAAGCCCCATGCTGGCCGCGCTGCGCGAGGAAGGGCCGGCGGACGCCATCGTCACCTCGCTCGGCGAGGCAGCCGCGCTCGGCGAGGCGATGGCCGCGCGCGGCTGAGTCTTTGCGGTATCCTCCAGCCGCGCGCCTCGTCTAGCCTCCCCTCCGCAGCAGGGATGAGGGCGCGGATCATGGCCGGTGGCACTCCCGTTTCGCGTCGGGTCCTCCTGGCGGGGCTTCCCCTTGCCCTGACAGCGCAGGGTCAGGCGCCCGCCCCGGGGCAGTCCCTCACCATCGGCGTCGGCACGCCGCCGACCTCGGTGGACCCGCACTTTCATAACAATGGCCCGAACAACTCGCTCACCATGCACATCTTCGACCGGCTGGTGGACCGCGACGCGCGGGCGCGGCCAGTGCCGGGGCTGGCGGAGAGCTGGCGCGTGGTCGCCGACACGGAATGGGAGTTCCGGCTGCGCCGCGGCGTGAAGTGGCATGACGGCCGTGACTTCACGGCCGACGACGTCGTCTTCACCTTCGCCCGCGTGCCAGAGGTGGCGAACAGCCCGGGCGGGTTCGGCGGCTTCCTTCGCCAGGTGGCGCGGGTGGAAGTGGCGGACCCGCACACCCTCCGCATCCACACGAAGCAGCCGCACCCGCTGCTACCGGTGGACCTAACGCAGATCAGCATCATCGCCCGCCACGTGAACGGCACGGCGACGGAGGACTACAACTCCGGCAAGGCCGCCATCGGCACGGGCCCTTACCGCCTCGTCTCCTACGCCTCCGGCGATCGCGCCGTGCTGGCGCGAAACGACGCGTGGTGGAGCGGAGCGGAGCCCTGGGCGGTGGTGAACTACCGCTTCCTGGCGAACGACGCCTCGCGCACCGCCGCGCTGCTCTCCGGCGACGTGGACCTGATCGACCAGATCCCGACGAGCGACTTGGCGAAGCTGAAGCGCGACCCTCGCGTGGCCGTCTCCGAGATCGCCAGCCTGCGGACGATGTTCATGGCGCCCGTGCATTCGCCGGAGGGCGGCAGCGCGCAGGTGGCGGACAACAGCGGCGCACCCTTGCCGCGCAACCCCTTCCTCGACCTCCGCGTGCGCCGGGCACTCTCCATGGCGATCAACCGCGAGGCGCTGGTGGAGCGGGTGATGGAGGGCGCGGCCGAGCCCACCGGCCAGTGGCTGCCGCGCGAGGCCTTTGGCTACAACCCCGATGTGAAGCCCGACACCTTCGATCCGGACGGAGCGAAGCGCCTGCTGGCCGAGGCAGGATTCCCGCAGGGCTTCCGGCTGGTAATCGCGACGCCAAACGACCGCTGGCCGAATGATTCAAGGCTGGCCCAGGCTGTGGCGCAGATGTGGACGCGCATCGGCGTGCGGACCACGGTGGATTCGATGCCCTACGCCGCCTTCGTGCCGCGGCGCACGCGCTTCGAGTTCCCGATGCAGATGGCGGCCTGGGGCAGTTCCACCGGCGAGGCGACGAACTACCTCATCAACATCATCGGCACGCCGAACCGGCAGAAGCTGACCGGATCTAACAACATGTGGCGCTACTCCGACGCGATGCTGGACGAGATGGTGGCGCGCGCCTCCGCCACCATGGACGATGCTGGCCGCGAGGCCCTGCTGCGCGAGGCGGTGGCCCGCTACGCGCAGCAGGTGCCCTACATCCAGCTCCTGCAGCTCACTAACACCTGGGCGTTCCGGCGCGGGCTTCGGCACGACCCGCGCATGGACGAGCGGACGATCGCCATGGGGGTGCGGGCGGAGGCGTGACCCGCCGTCACACGACCACGGGCTTCACCTTCTCCAGCATCCAGCGCGCAAAGCCGGTCACGCGGGCGTCCATGTGGGGATGGCCGATGATCTGCACCCCCATGGGCAGGCCGCGCACGGCCGTCATCGGCACGGTGACGCAGGGCACGCCGAGCGCCGACGTGGCCGCGTTGTAGACGATGTCGCCGGTCGGCCGGGGCGCCAGCGGCTCGCCGGGCTTGTCACCTTCCCACACAGGCGCAGGGCCGGGCGAGGCCGGGGCGATCAGCGCGTCGCCCAGGGGCGCGAGGTCCGCCAGCGCGCGCCGCATGGCCTCGCGCTGGATGAGGCGGGCGCGGTATTCGTCCAGCGTCATCGCCATGCCGCGCGCGTGGCGGGCGAGGAACCGCTGGCTCACGCCCTCCGGGCTGGCCTCGATCAGGTTCTGCTGGCTCCAGCGCGTCTCGAAGCCGCAGAGGTCGTTCGTCATCGCCTTGGCGTCGGCAATGGTGCGCTCGAAGGCCTCGATCGCCGGGGCGTCGGCGCGGGTGAGGATCTCGACGCCGGCCGAGCGAAGGTTCTCCAGCACCCCCTGGAACGCCTGGCGGGATTCCTCGTCCAGGACAGCCCAGCCCTCCGCCTCCATGACGATCAGGCGCGTGGGCTTGCTGGCGACGGGCGGCGTGTTCGGCCCGAAGAGCGAGGGCGCCCCCGGATCACCCCCGGCACGGGTCGCGATGACCTTCGCGACCAGCCACATGTCCTGGATGGAGCCGGCATGAACGCCAGCGGTGCTCTGGGACAGGCCCTGGCGCTCGCCGCGGTTGATGGCGCCCTGGGTCGGCTTCAGGGCAACGTTCCCGCAATAGGAGGCGGGCCGGATGATGGAGCCGCCCACCTGCGTCCCGATGGCCGCCGGCACCATGCGGGCGCCCACCGCGGCCGCCGAGCCGGAGGAGGAGCCGCCGGGCGTGTGGCGGGGATCGAAGGGGTTGGTGGTCGGGCCGGGGTGGCCCTGACCCATTTCCGTCGTCACCGTCTTGCCCAGGACCACCGCGCCGGCATCCCGCAGGGCGCGGATCATGGCGCTGTCGCGCTTCGGGAAGTTCCCGCGATAGGCCTCGCAGCCCATCTGGGTCGGCATGTCCCGGGTTTCGATCAGGTCCTTGATGCCGATCGGCATGCCGTCGATGGGGGAGAGCGGGGTGCCGGCCTTCCAGCGGGCCTCGCTGGCATCGGCCGCCTCGCGAGCACCCGCCTCGTTGATCACGACCCAGGCCTTCACCCCGGGCTCGCGCTCCGCGATGGCCTCCAGGCAGCGCTCCAGGTAGGCGCGCGGCGAGTCCTTGCCCTTCGCGAAGGCGGCCGCCGCGTCGTGGAAGGTGAGTTGCCGGTGCGTATCGGGCCGGTAGCCGGCCCCGCTCATGCCATCCACGCCTGTTCTCCCGCTGCCAGCCGGCATTGGGAACCGGCGGCGCGGCCCTGTCCAGCGGGAAGGCGCCGCCCCTGGGTGCGGGGGCGGCGCGGCCGTTCAGCCCTTCAGGCTGTCCGGCACCTTGCCGCCGTTCTCCGCCAGCTTCTGCATGACCTGCTTGTGCAGCCAGATGTTCATGCTGGCGGAATCATCGGTGCTGCCAGTGTAGCCCAGCTCCTGCGCCAGCTCCTTGCGGGCGCCGAGGCCGCTGTCGAGGTTCAACAGCTTCATCAGGTCCACGATGGAGGTCTGCCAGTTCAGCTTCTGCGGGTTCTTGGAGGCCATGTCCGTCAGCACGGCCTCCACGTCCACCGGCTGGGCGGGCGCGGCGCCGGCGCTGGGGGTGGCGGCGGGCGTGGCCGGGGCGGCACCGGGCATGGGCGCCGTCATGCTGCCCGGGGCCGGGCCGCCAGGCGCCGCGCCGGTCGGGTCGGAGGCGCTGCCGCCCGGCATGGTGCCGATGCCGCCCGGCGACGGCTGGGCCGCGGCCGGGTGGCCGAAGATCTTGCCCATGATGTCACGGAAGATGCTCATGCGGGGCTCCTGCAATCCTGTGGATGCCCGCACAACGGCCCGCGAGGGCCGGGGTTGTCCCCCCTCGCCGCCCATCCCGTTCCTATCCCTGGGGCAGCTCCTCCAGATCCCGCCCCGCACGATCCCGGAAGTTGGCACGGTGCAGGGGATAGGCGGTGGTGTACTTCAGCTGCTCCATGGCGAAGCGCGAGGTGACGTTGCGCATCGGCACGGCCTGGATCAGGCGCTTGTAGAAGGCGTCGAACTCGGCCATCCCCGTCACGGCCACGCGGAGCATGTAGTCCACCTCCCCGGCCATGCGGTGCGCCTCCATCACCTCGGGCATGGCGCCGATGGCGCGGGTGAAGCTTTCCAGCCAATCCGGCGTGTGGTCGCCCGCCTCGATCGCGACATAGACGATCAGGCCAACGCCGATCTTCTCCGGATCCACCAGCGCCACGCGCCGGGTGATGACGCCGTTCCCCTCCAGCTTCTGAACGCGCTTCCAACAGGGGGTGGGCGAAAGGCCGACCCGGTCGGCGAGCTGTGCCACGGAAAGCGTGGCGTCGGCCTGCAGCAGGCCGACGATCTTGCGGTCGATCTCGTCCATCATCGCGCCCGTCCGGCGGGGCCCCTGCCCCGCCCGTACCCGTCAGACAGGCTTCTTGCCCGGCATGGCGGCCGAGCTGACATTCACCCACTCCGGCGTCTCGGCCACTTCGATGTCCGGCAGGTTCACCACGACCTCCTCAACGCCGCTGCGGACGAGCGCGCAATGCAGCACCTCGGTCGCGGAGGCGTTGATCTCCTGGTGCGGAACATAGGGCGGCACGAGGAAGAAATCGCCCGCCTTGGCTTCCGTGATGAACTCCAGCCGGTCGCCCCAGCGCATGTGGGCGGTGCCGGAGATGATGTAGATCACGCTCTCCAGCTCGCCATGGTGATGCGGACCGGTCTGGGAACCAGCCTCGATCCGGTTGGTGCCAGCCCAGAGGTGGGTGGAGCCGGTGCGGCTGCCCGAGATGGCCACTTCGCGGTTCATGCCGAGCGTCTCGGGCGTGTCGCAGCTCCGGTCGGCCTTCGAGACGTGGCGGATGCCCTTGTTGCGCCAGTCGTAGCCGGCGGCCGGGCCGCTGTTCTGCTGCTTGGTGATGCTGCCGTCGGGCATGTCGATACTCCTCGTGTGATCAGGCGGCGAAGATGGCCGCATTGAAGCCCGGATCGAAGGCCGGCGCCACACGGTGCGCGCGGGGGATCACCTTCAAATTGGCGAAGAAGTCGCTGACGCGCTGCTGCGCCGCAACAACGCTATCATCGATCGGCACGGTCCGGGTGGAGGCGACGGTCACCACCTCCCGGCCCACCGGCAGGGGGAACCCCGTGCCGGCGCTCCACACCTTCGCCTGCTCCTCCGGGTTCGCCAGCCCCCATTCCCGGGCACGGTGAAGGCGGCGGAGGAAGTCGGCCAGGATCTCGCGCTTGCCCTTGATGGCCGTGTCGGAGGCCATCTGGTAGCTCTGCCCGCTCATCAGGCCGTTGCCGCCGTTCACGATCTCCCGCGCCCCGTCCCCGATCTTGGCGAGGGCGATGTAGGGGCCCCAGGTCGCCCATCCGTCCACGGAGCCATTGGCCATGGCGGCCTTGGCCGCGTCTGGCGCGATGAAGGCGAAGCGCACGGAATCCAGCGGCAGCTTCTCCCGCTCCAGCGCGGCCAGGGTGAGGAAGTGGCCGGTCTGCCCGCGCAGTGTGGCGATCGTCTTGCCGCGCAGGTCGGCCACCGTGCGGATGGAGGAGGTTCCCGGTACGACGAGGGCCGTGACCTCCCCGCCGGAGCGGACGGCGGAGACGGCCTTCCCCTCAATCCCCGCCGCGACGGCGGAGGTGAAGGGCGCGTCGCCGATGCCGCCCGTGTCGATGGCGCCGGCGTTCAGCGCCTCCAGCAGCATCGGCGCCCCGGCGAACTGGGACCATTCCACCCGATAGGGCGTGCCGCCCAGGACGCCCGCAGCCTCCATGAGGGGCTGGATGCCGCCGCGCTGGTCGCCCACGCGCAGAGAGGCCGCCTGTGCCCACGCCGGGCCGATGATGGCGGGCGCCGCGAGGAGCCCACCGAGAAGGATGCGCCGCTGCATCGGCCTAATCCAGAAGGTCGGGTTCGAGCGCGGTGATCGAGGCGTAGAGCGGCTGGAAGGAGAGCAGCCCACCCTTCTGCGACCCGACCTGGGAATGGGTCAGCTTCGCCACATCGTGCGGGATGGGGCGGGGCTTGCCGGCGGCCTCGGCCAGAAGCTGGGCCCGGGCGGCATTGTCCATCGACAGGTAGTACCAGGCGGTGGACTCCACCGAGTGCCCGACGGTCAGGATGCCGTGGTTCAGCAGGATCACCGCCTTCTTGTCCCCGAGCGCGGCGCCGATGCGCTCGCCCTCCGAGGTGTCCAGCACCACGCCGGTGAAGTCGTCGAAGAGGGCGTGGTCCTCGTAGAAGGCGCAGCTGTCCTGGCTGATCGGGTCCAGCAGCCGGTTCAGCGAGGCCCAGGCCTTGCCGTAGGTGGAGTGCGTATGCGCCGCCGCCACCACGTCCGGCCGCGCCTTGTGCAGGGCGGCGTGGATGGCGAAGGCGGCGCGGTTCACGGGCTGGCTGCCATGCACCACCTCGCCATGGTGGTTCACGCGGATCAGGTCGGAGACGCGGATCTGCGAGAAGTGGCGGCCGAGCGGATTCACCCAGAACTCATCGGGGAACTCCGGGTCGCGCGCGGTGACGTGGCCGGCCAGTCCCTGGTCGAAGCCCGCGCGCGCGAAGAGCCGGAAGGTGGCGGCCAGGCGCTGCTTGCGGTGCAGCCGCTCCTCCTCGACCGTCCGCGCCGGCTCTCCGTTGCGGAGCAGGTCGCCGAAGTCCTGGATGTTGGCATCCGTGCCGGACGCGATGCGGGTGATCTGGTTCATGCGCGGCGTGCCCCGGCCTGGATGGCGTTGTTGAACGAGGCATCAAGCAGGTCCTTCGCCTCGATCCGGCGGCGGACGAGGCCGGCGCGGGCATAGAGGTCGATGTTCTTCTGCTCGTCCGCCGCCACGCTGTCGTCGATGGGAACCACCCGGGTGGCAGCACGGCGGAACCAGTTCTCGGCCACCGGGGCCGGGATGTTCATCAGGTCTGACCAGGTCTTCGCGTAGCCGGCGACGTTCGCGTTCGCCCACTCGCGCGCTGCGGCCAGGCGGCGGACGAACTCCGCCAGCTCATCCCGGCGCGCGGCGATCGCATCCGTGCGCGCGGCCTGGAAGCCGAGGCCGGGGGTGATGCCCTGGCCATGCGCCACGCGGCGGGCGCCGTTCAGCACCTCCTCCTGGCTCACATAGGGCTCCCAGGTCGCCCAGGCCTCGACGGAGCCGCGGCTCCAGGCCGCCTTGGCATCCGCCGGCAGCAGGAAGACGAGCTGCACCGCATCCAGCGGCAGCCCGGCATTCTCCAGCGCCGCCAGCACGACCTGATGGCCGATGGAGCCGCGGCCAGTGGCGATGCGCTTGCCCTTTAGGTCCTGGATCGACTGGAAGGGGCTGTCCTTCTGCACCAGGATGGCGAGGCCCTCGCGGTTCTCCCGCGTGGCCGCGATCGCCTTGATCGGCGCGCCGGCGGCTGCGCCGAAGGTGAAGGGCGCGTCGCCCACCAGCCCCGTGTCGATGGCGCCGGCGTTCAGCGCCTCCACCAAGGGGGCGGCGGCGGGGAACTCGCTCCAGGCGAGCTTCTCGCCGAAGCCCTGGAGCTGGCCGGAAGCCTCCATCACCGCGCGCGCATTGCCGCGCTGGTCACCCACGCGGAGCGGCGCCTGGGCGCGGAGGATTCGGGGGGCGGCCAGCACGGCCGCCGCCCCGAGGACAAGACGACGAGTGATCATTCTGCGGCGACCTTGTGGGCGAGACGCTGGGCGATGAGCCGCTTCGTGGCCGGGAGGAGGGAGCGGCCGTACTCCACCGCATCCTCCAGCGGGTCGAAGCCGCGGATGAGGAAGGTGGTCACGCCGAGGTCGTAGTATTCGAGGAAAGCCTCGGCCACCTGCTCCGGCGTGCCCACCAGGGCCGTGGTATTGCCGCGCGCACCCGTCTCCCGCGCGATCGCGGTGTAGAGGCGCCCCTCCGGCCGGTCGCCGAGGGCGGCGGCGGCGAGGAGGCGCTGGGAGCCGGCATTGGCCGGGGCCCCGTTGGCAGGGCCGAGGGCCGCCTTGCCGCGCACCTCGCGGATGCGCTCCAGGATGCCTTCCGCCTTGGCCCAGGCAGCCTCCTCCGTCCCCGCCAGGATGGGGCGGAAGGAGAGGGAGAAGCGCACCTGGTCGGCGCGCCCGTGCTTCGCGGCTTCCGCGCGAACGCGGGCGATGATCTCGCGCACCTGGGCATGGGTCTCGCCCCACAGCGCGTAGACATCGGCGTGCTTGCCGGCCACGCGCAGCGCGGCCTCGGAAGCGCCGCCGAAGTAGAGCGGGATGCGCGGCTGCTGCACGCTCCGCACCTCCGGGGAGGCACCCTTGATCCGGTAGTACGTTCCCTCATGGTCCACCGGGGACTTCGCGGCCCAGATGGACTTCAGGATCGTCAGGTACTCGTCCGTGCGGTCGTAGCGCTCGTCCTTGCCCAGCCAGTCGCCGTCGCGCGCCTGGTCCACGTCGTCGCCGCCGGAGATGGTGTGCAGCGCTGCACGGCCGTTGCTGAGCTGGTCCAGCGTGTTGAAGGCGCGGGCAGCGGTGGAGGGGTTCTGAAAGCCCGGGCGGTGGGCGACGAGAAAGCCGACCTTCTTCGTGTGCGCGGCGGCATGGGCCGCGATCTGCAGCCCGTCCACGCCGTTGGAGTACCAGCCGATGAGAATGCGGTCGAAGCCGCCTTCGTCATGCGCCTGGGCGGAGGCGACGTGGTAGCCGACATCGATGGAAGGGCCGCTGGCCGGATGGATCTCGGACTGCAGGCGCGGCTGCACCATGCCGATGAACTCGACGCCGGCCGTGGGAAGGGTGTTGAGGGTCATGGCGTTCCCTTTCGTTCAGATGGGCAGCAGCGCGGCGCGCCCGGCAGCAAGCAGCGCGGCGTCGGGTTGCGGGGTGTGAATGCGGGCGCAGAGCACGTCGCGCAGGTGCCGCTCCAACGGGTTGCTGCGGGCCAGGGCGTGGTTGCCACAGAGGGCGACCGCCTCCTGCACTGCGGCGACGGCGTTCTCGGCGGCCACCGTCTTCACCAGGCCGAGTTCGGCGGCGGTCGTCTCCTCCCGCGCCGCGCTACCCACCAGCCGCTCATTGGTGAGGATCAGCGCCTCGATCCGCCCCACCGCCTCCTGCATGCGCGGCAAGGTGGCGAGAGGCTGGCCGAGATTGGCGGGCACGCGGTTGCGGAGGAATCTGATGAGCCAGTCCCGCGCCGCCCGCGCCACGCCCGTATAGAGCGCGGCGATCAGCAGCGTGTTCCAGGCCGCGGCATCGGCATCGCGCCCGTTCCAGTCCTCGGGCACACGCAGGTCCAGCGCGTGGTCATCCGGGATCAGCACCTCGTTCATCAGCACGTCGTGGCTGCCGGAGGCTCGCAGCCCCGCCTGGTCCCAGGTCTCGACGATCCGCACCCCGGGTGCCCGCATGGGCAGGAGAAAGAGCCCGGTGCGCGGCGCCTCCTCGTCCGTCCGAGCAAACACGAGGCCCCAGTCCAGCGCCGGGCTGCCCGTCGAGTAGATCTTCCGCCCGGTGAGCGACCAGCCATCCGCCGTGCGGCGCGCCACCGTGGCGGGCAGGCCGCCACGGGCCGGGGTGCCGAGTTCCGGCTCCACGCGCAGCGCGTTCATTACCTCGCCCCGCTTCACCGCGCCTTCCGCCAGCCGCGCACGCACCGCGCGCGGGATGGCGGCGCTGCGGGCGACGCCGCGCTGCTGGATGAACTGCATGGCCAGCACCAGCGCCGTGGCCGGGCAGCCCTCCGCGATCGTGCCGACAATGCGGGCTGCCTCCGCCAGCTCCGTCCCGGCCCCGCCGAACTCGGCGGGAACGGTCAGGCCGAGCATCCCGGCCTCGCGCAGCGCCGCGATGTTCTCCAGCGGGAAGCTGCCCTCGCGGTCGTGCTCCGCGGCGGTGCCCGCGAAGCGGCGGGCAAGGTCGCGCACCGGGTCGGGGCGCGTTGAAAGGAGCGTGCCGTCCATCATGCCGCGCGCCCCGGGCGCCAGAAGTTGCGGTCCCACATCGGCGCGACGTCCACTTTGCGGGGAATGATACCAATGCGGGCAAACTCATCCGCGACCGCCTGCTGGGAAGCGATGGCGGCGTCGTCCACGGGCGCGAGGCTGCGCGGCTGGGAGACATTGTCCAGCAGTGCGCGGATGGTGGCCTCCGGCACGTTCAGGGCGGCCGCCTGGGCAGCCGCGTACTCCGCCGGGTGCTCCTGGATATAGGGCAGAGCCCGCCGGATGCGGTCCAGCAGGTCGCGCACCGCCTCCGCTCGGGCAGGCTCGTCCCCGATATTGGCGCGGGTGAAGTAGGGATAGTTGCCGGAGAGGATGCCCTGCGCCGTCCGCAGCACCCGCGCGCCGGACTGCCGCGCGATCGGCACGGAGTAGCCGTAAATGGCCCAGGCATCGAGAGCGCCGTTGCGGAAGGCGGCGGCGCCGTCCGCGGGCGTCAGGTTCACCAGCTGCACGTCGGCCAGGGATAGCCCCACCTCGTTCAGCATGCGCGAGAGATAGTAGTGCGTGGTCGTGGCGCGGACATAGCCCACGCGCTTGCCCTTCAGGTCCTTGATGGACTGGATGGCGCTGTCCTTCGGCACCAGCACCGTCTGCTCGTTCACGTCGCCGCGGATCACGGCGACGAGCTTCACGCGGGCACCGGAGACGGCGGCGAAGGTGGGCGGGATCTCGCTGCCATAGGCCAGGTCCAGGGCGCCGGCATTCGCGGCCTCCAGCATCAGGTTGCCGGAGCCGAACTCCGACCACTCGACGCGGTAAGGCGTGTCGGCCAGGCCCGCGAGGCGGAGCAGAAGCCCATCCCCCGCCTTGTACTGCGCGGCCCGGACGATAACCGGGGACTGCGCCCGCGCAACGGCCGGCGCGGCCAGCGCGGCGAGGAGCGCGGTGCGGCGCGAGAGCATCAGGCAGCTTCCCGGATCACCTCGGCCTCGACGCCGAGCTCGGAGAGGAGGCGGCGGCGCAGCGCGACGAAGCGGGAATCGCCGTGGGAGCGCGGCCGCGGCATCTCCACCGGGATGTCCGCCGCGATGCGGCCGGCATCCAGCACCAGCACGCGGTCCGCCAGCAGCACCGCCTCGTCCACGTCGTGCGTGACGATCAGCGTAGTGGGCGTGTGGACGCGCCAGAGGTCCAGCACCAGCGCGTGCATGCGGATGCGGGTCAGCGCATCCAGCGCCGCGAAGGGCTCGTCCAGCAGCAGCAGGCGCGGCTCCCGCACCAGGGCGCGAGCCAGGGCGGTGCGCTGGGCCTCGCCGCCGGAGAGGGTGGCGGGCCAGGCTTCCGTATGGCGGTTCAGGCCCACCTCGGCCAGGGCCCGCTCCGCGCGCGCCTTGGCGCCGCTGCCGGGCAGGCCGATGGTCACGTTCTGCCACACCTTCTTCCAGGGCAGCAGGCGCGGCTCCTGGAAAGCGACGGCGACGGAGGCCGGAACCCTGATCTCCGCATCGGCGGGCGCGGGGTCCAACCCGGCCAGGGTCCGCAGCAGCGTGGACTTGCCGGAGCCGGAGCGGCCGAGCAGCGCGGTGAAGGAGCCCGGCTCCAGCTCCAGGTCCAGCGCGTTGAGGACGGTGTTGGTGCCGAAGCGGCGGGTGAGGCTACGAACGGAGACGGCGCGATTGTCGCTCATTGGGATTCAGCCCTTCACCAGGGAGGGGCGCCAGGCCAGCGCACGGCGCTCGAAGGCGCGCACCAGGGCATCGGCCGAAAGGCCGAGCAGCGCATAGACCAGCAGGCCGACGACGATCACGTCCGTGCGGAGGAAGTCCCGCGCGTCGTTGATCAGGAAGCCGATGCCGGCGGTGGCGTTGATCTGCTCCGCGATCACCAGCGAGAGCCAGGCGCTGCCAAGGGCGTAGCGCAGCCCGACAAGGCCGGAGGGCAGCGCCGCCGGCAACACGACGTGGCGCACCAGCCCGCGCCGGTCCAGCCCGAAGACCTTGCCGGCCTCCATCAGCTTCGGGTCCACGCCGCGGATGCCGGCGAAGAGCGTCAGATAGACGGGGAAGGCACTGCCGAGCGCGACGAGCGCGATCTTCGGCGTCTCGCCGATGCCGAACCAAAGGATGAAGAGCGGCACGAGCGCCAGGAAGGGCAGCGTGCGCAGCATCTGCATCGGCGCGTCCACCACCTCCTCGCCGAGGCGGGAGAGGCCGGCGACGAGGGCCAGCGCCGCGCCCGTTGTGACACCGATGGCAAGCCCGGAGGCGACGCGGCCAAGCGAGACGAGCAGGTGCCGCGGCAACTCGCCGGAGAGGACCAGTTCCCAGGCGCTGGCAAGGATGGTGGTGGGCGCGGCAAGGGTGCGCGGCGAGATCAGCCCGGCCATGGAGGCCGCCTGCCAGAGCAGGACAATCACCAGCGGCGAGATGAAGCGGCGGTACTGGGAGAGGTTGACGCGCGGCAGGCGGGCGCGAATGGGCTCGGGCGATGCGAGGGCGCCGCGCGCGCCGAGTGCGTGCTCGGACATGCTTTGGGAACTCCGGGCTTTGCGGGGTGCCGCTGAAGGCGCGGCGGCCTGGTCTGGTGCGGCGTTCAGCCGCGACAGAGGCCCGGCCGACAGCCGAACGGGGCAGCGCAGGAGGGCGTGTCGTTCATGCTATTAGGCTAAGAACACGCTGCGCCGCGGCAAAGAGCGCGAATTCCCAAAGATCCCCCGCCGCGTAGTCGCGCCATGCTGCGGGGGAGGTGGGGCAAGGGAATGCTATTCCCCTCCCCGTTTCGTTACTCAACGTCGGCCTGCTTCTCCGGCGCGGCGGCCGCGAAGGCCGGGTGCCCGGCGCAGGCCCGGGCGGCCTCGGTGATGCGCGCCAGCCCGGAGGTGTCCGCCCCGAAACGCCTGGCGTTGCCGAGCTGCGGAACGAGGCAGATATCGGCCAGCGTCGGCGCGGATCCGAAGCAGAGGGGTCCCTCCCCGCCTTGCAGCAGCCCCTCGCAGGCCTCCAGCCCCTCCTGGATGGTGTCGCGCGCCCAACCCGTCACCACCTCCTCAGGGTGGCCCAGGGCGCGCAAGCGGGCGAGCACCTTCAGGTTCTGCACGGGGTGGATGTCGCAGGCGATGGCCTGGGCGAAGGCGCGGATGCGGGCGCGGGCAAGCGCATCGCCGGGCACCAGTCGCGGCTCGGGATGCGTCTCGTCCAGCCACTCGATGATGGCCATGGACTGGGTGAGAACCTGCCCGTCATCTGTCTCCAGGGAGGGCAGCAGCCCCTGCGGGTTCAGACACAGGTAGTCGGGCGCGCGCTGCTCCCCCTTGCGGAGGTGGCGGAACAGTTGCTCCGCGACCAGCCCCTTGAGGTTCAGCGCGATCCGCACCCGCCACGCGGCGGAGGACCGGAAGTAGCCGTGAAGCCTCATCGCGTCAGTCCAGCGTGATGCCGAGGTCGCGGATCAGGGGCAGCCAGATCCCGCGCTCGCGCTCCAGCAGCGCCTCGAACTCCGTCGGGCCGCCGGTCAGCGGCTCCAGCCCGATCTGCTGCATCCGCGTGCGGACGGAAGCTTCCTTGACCGCGGCGTCCAGTTCCTTCGTCAGCTGCGCCACCACCGCGTCCGGCGTCGCCTTTGGCACCACCACGCCCTGCCAGGCGAAGGCCTCGAAGCCGCGCAGGTTCAGCGCCGCCTGGATCGTGGGAACGGCCGGCATGTCCTGCAGCGGCTGGGGCGAGAACACGGCCAGCGCCTTCACCTTGCCCGAGCGCAGGTATTCGGCGCCCGAAGGGTAGTCCAGCACCATCATCGGGATGTTGCCGGCCAGCAGGTCGTTCAGTGCGGGGGCGGCGCCGCGATAGGGCACGTGGTTGAACCGCACCCCCGTTTCCCGCGCCAGCCGCTCCATGGCCAGGTGGTGCGGGGAACCGATGCCGGGGGTGGCGCAATCCACGGGCGACGCCTTCGCCTTCTGGATCAGCTCCTGCACCGTCGCCGCGGGCGGCTTCTCTCCCACCACGAGGAAGAGCGGGAAGCGCGCCATCAGTCCCACCGGGCGGAAATCCCGCACAGGGTCATAGGGCAGGCGCTTGAAGAGCGCGGCGTTGAAGACGAGCGTGCCGTTGTCCGCCGTCATCACCGTATAGCCGTCCGCGGGCGCCTTGGCGGTGAACTCGGCACCGATGTTGGTGGCGGCGCCCGGCTTGTTGTCGATCACCACGGGCTGGCCGATGCGCTGGGACAGGGCAGCGCCCACAAGGCGGGCCAGCGTGTCCGTGCCGCCGCCCGCCGCATAGGCCACGACCCAGCGCACGGAGCGGTCCGGATAGGCGGCGAGGGCCGGCAGGGGCAGCGCCGCGGCGAGGCCGGCGCCCATCAGGGCGCGGCGGCCCAGCTTGACGTCTTTCATGGTTCATTCCTCCGGGAAGGCCGGCCTTTGCGGCCGGCCCGTTCATTCGCGCTCAGTTGGCCGGCAGAATGGACGCGCGGCAATCCCCGAAGCCGATAGTCGCGAAGCCATCCCGCGCGGCACGGGCCCGCAGAATGATCTCGTCCCCGTCCTCCACGAACTTGCGCGTCTCGCCGGAAGGAAGCTGCACCGGCTCCTTCCCGCCCTTCGTCGTCTCCAGGAGGCTGCCGAAGCCCTGGGCATCCGGGGCGGAGATGGTGCCGGATCCCAGCATGTCGCCGGGATTCAGGTCGCACCCGTTGGAGCTGTGGTGCGCCACCATCTGCGCCACGGTCCAGTACATGTGCTTCGCGTTGGAGAGGGAGAGGCGGTGCGGCGCCAGCCCCTTCTCCCGCATGGCGGGGGTGAGGATCAGCACCTCCAGCGCGAGGTCCAGCGCACCGCCCGCCTGGTCCGCCTCGTCCTGCAGGTACGGCAGCGGGGCGGGATCACCCTCCGGCCGCGCGGGCTGGGCGATGCGGAAGGGCTCCAGCGCCTCCGGCGTGATCACCCAGGGGGAGACGGTGGAACCGAAGTTCTTCGCCAGGAACGGCCCGAGCGGCTGGTACTCCCAGGCCTGGATGTCGCGCGCGGACCAGTCGTTCAGCAGCCCGTAGCCCGCGACATGGGATGCGGCCTTCGCGACGGGAATGGAATCGCCCAGCGTGCTGCCCGGCCCGATCCAGACCGCCATCTCCAGCTCGTAATCCAGCCGCTCGCAGGGCGCGAAGCGCGGCGCGTCGGAATCCGGCGCCTTGAGCTGCCCCTTCGGCCGCCGCACCGGCGTGCCGGAGACGCGCACGGAGGAAGCACGGCCGTGATAGGCGATGGGAACGTGCTTGTAGTTCGGCAGAAGGGGATTATCCGGCCGGAACACCTTGCCCACGTTGGTCGCGTGGTGGATGCCCACGTAGAAATCGGTGTAGTCGCCGATCTTCGCGGGCAGCAACAGCGTGCAGGCCTCCATCGGGTGCAGGTGCTGCTCCAGCTCCGCGCGGTGCGCGCTGCCCTCGGCCAGGAGTTCGGAGAGCCGCGCGCGCAGCGCCTTGCGCGGCCCCTCCCCCAGCGCGAAGAGCGCGTTCAGCGACGCGTTAGCCGCCGCCTCCCGCACGTCCTGCTCCACGGGCGCCATGGTGAGGTCCAGCACCATGTCCCCGACGGCCACGCCCACCCGGGCGCTGCCCATGTCAAGCGGGATGAAGACGCCGAGCGGCAGGTTCTGGATCGGGAAATCCGGATGACCGTTGGCGGATTGCACCCAGCTCTTCAGGGCGGGGTCGTGCGTGGCGTCGGGCATGGATTACCGCTGGTTCGGGTTGAAGTGCTTGGCGAGAGTGTGGCCGTAGTTCGTGTAGCTGCGCTGGAACTGCGGGGCCTCCGCCGCGAAGCGCGTCACCTTCTGGGGCAGCCGCGTCTCGAACATGAAGGCCATGGTGCCCTCCAGCTTGTGCGGCTTCAACTCCGCCGCGCTCGCCTTTTCGAAGGCGTCCATGTCCGGGCCGTGCGGCAACATGCAGTTATGCAGGCTGAAGCCGCCGGGGGTGAAGCCACCGCCAGTCTTGGCGTCGTACACGCCCTCGATCAGCCCCATGAACTCGCTCATGACGTTCATGTGGTACCAGGGTGGGCGGAAGGTGTTCTCCGCCACAAGCCAGCGATCGGGGAAGATCACGAAGTCGATGTTCGCCGTGCCCGGCGTTTCGCTGGGCGAGGTCAGCACGGTGAAGATCGAGGGATCGGCATGGTCGAACAGGACCGGCCCGACCGGGGAGAAGCGGCGCAGGTCGTACTTGTACGGCGCATAGTTGCCGTGCCACGCGACCACGTCCAGCGGGGATTGCCCGATCTCCGTCCGCCAGAGCGTGCCGCCGGACTTCACATAGAGCTGCGAAGGCACCTCCCGATCCTCATAGGCGGCAACGGGGGTGAGGAAGTCGCGCTGATTCGCCAGGCAGTTCGCCCCGATCGGCCCGCGCTCCGGCAGGGTAAAGGCGCCGCCATAGTTCTCGCACAGGTAGCCGCGGGCCGGGCCGCCCGGGATTTCCACGCGGATCTTCACGCCGCGCGGGATCACCGCGATCTCGGTCGGGCGCAGGTCGATCACGCCGAACTCCGTCGCGATCCGCAGGCTGCCCTGCTGCGGGACGAACATCATCTCCGCGTCGGCATTGTAGAAGTACTCATCCTCCATGGAGCGGGTGATGAGGTAGACATGCGCGCCCATGCCGGACTGGCTGCCGGCATCACCCGCCGTGGTGATGGTCCGGATGCCTTCCAGGAAGGAGACCTTCCCCTCTGGCAGCGGCAGCAGATCCCAGCGCAGCGGCGAGAGGGGCAGGTCCACCTCGGCGCAGGGCGCGGTGCGCCACAGCCCGGCATCCACCTTCTCGAAGGCGCCCCAATGCGCCACCGTGGGGCGGATGCGGTAGAGCCAGGACCGCTCATTCGTCGCGCGCGGCGCGGTGAAGGGGGATCCCGAAAGCTGCTCGGCATAGAGGCCGTAGGCGCAGCGCTGCGGCGAGTTGCGGCCGATCGGCAGGGCACCCGGCAGGGCCTCGGTCTCGAAGCCGTTGCCGAAGCCCGGCATGTAGCCGGTCTCGTTCGTCGTCAGCGGCTGCGGACGAAAGGGGGCATTCATCGCGGACTCCTCCTCTAACGATCCAGTTCGGCGGATTTCATCTCGGTGCCGTGCTCCAGCGCCTTCCACATCTCCACGTCACGCTCGGCGGTCCAGATGCGGGGATGGTCGAGCCCCTTCGCCTCGTCATAGGCGCGGGAGACGTCGAAGGGCATGCAGTGCTCGAAGATTACCCAGTGCCCGTACTTGGGCCGCATGGCCGACATCGCCTCGTCATAGACCTGCTTCAGCGAATGCCCGGCGGCAACGCCCTTCCTGGCGATGCCGAACAGGTCGGAGATGAAGTCCGCCGTCCCCTGCAGCCCTTCCTCGATCTGGTCCGGCGTGGTCAGCGAGGCACCCCGCCCCGGCACCAGCGCCACCGGCTTCAGCGCCCGGATCGCATCCAGCGTGCCAGACCAGTCCGCGAAATGCGCGTCGCCGCAGTACGGGGTCGCGCCGTACTCCACGCAGTCACCGGAGAAGAGCACGCGCTCCTTCGGCAGCCACACCACCGTGTCGCCCGCCGTGTGGGAACGGCCGATATGGATGATCTGCACCTCGCGCTTGCCCAGCCACAGCGTCATCTTCTTCTGGAAGGTCACGTGCGGCCAGGTCAGGCCGGGGATGCTCTCCTTGCCCCGAAACAGGCGGGGAAAGCGGCCGATCTCGCTGTCCATGTCCTGCTGCCCGCGCTCCACGATCAGGTCGCGCGTCACGTCGGAGGCGATGATCTCCGCCCCCTCGTAGCCGGACGCACCGAGGACACGCACGGCGTGGTAATGCGAGAGGACGACATGCTTCACCGGCTTGTCCGTCACCTTGCGGATGCGCGCGATCACGTCCGCCGCCATGCGGGGCGTCGCCTGGGCGTCCACCACCAGCACGCTGTCGTCGCCGATCACCACGCCGGAGTTCGGGTCACCCTCCGCCGTGTAGCCGTAGAGGCCGGGACCAAGCTCGTCGAAGGAGATGGTCTTCTCGGCGAGGTCGTTCGTGCTGGCAAAGCCGGACATGCGGTTTCCCTTGTTCAGGCGCGGGCGGCGAGGACGGCGTCGTGCCCCGCCGGTACGATTCCCTGCCGCGCCCGCGCCATGGCCTGGCGCAGCACGGCAGCATCGCCGATGTGATTGGAGAGGAGCAGGATCAGGCGCGCATCCACGGCGCGGCTCTGCTCCGGCGTCAGGTTCCCGTGCAGCGCGATCAGCGCCTCGTAGAAGTCGTCGGGGGAGGCGATGTTGGGCTCGGTGTTCAGCATGCGGCCATCTCCGGCACCCGGGCGGTGGCGCGGTCCAGCGCCGCCCGCAGCTTCGCGGGATCGAACCGGCGCCAGCGCGCACAGATGTGCTGGTCCGGGCGGATAAGATAGGTCGTGCCCGGGCGGGCATCGTAGCGGCGGGCCGCCAGGCCTTCCACATCCTCTCCGGGCGTCAAGTTCACCACGCGCACACCCTGCGCGGCCGGCGCGGCATCGCCGAAATGCAGCAGGGTGAAGCCGCCGCCCAGCCGGTCCAGCAGCCAGCCCCCATCCGCCAGCGGCGCGTCCAGCGCGGGGGCGCCGGGCAGCATCGCGCCCTCGAAGCCATCATCGTCCGGCGTGTTGAGCGGTGAGTTGCGGTAGGTGCTTGGCAGGGAAAGCCGCCCGCTGTTCACCAGCCGGCGCGCGAAGGCGCAGTCCTTCGCCAGGTCCAGCACCGCGTCGCGGAAGGCACGGCTCGCCTCGTTCTTCGGGGTGATGAAGTCCGTGGAGCGGGTGGAGTTCAGGATGTTCTCGTCCGCCGCCGCCACGCGCTCGCTGTCGTAGCTGTCCAGGAGCGCGTCCGGCGCCTCACCGCGCAGCACCAGGGCCAGCTTCCAGGCTAGGTTCTCCGCGTCCTGCACGCCGCTGTTCGCCCCGCGTGCGCCGAAGGGCGAGACCCCGTGCGCCGAATCCCCGGCGAAGAGCACGCGCCCGTGCCGGAACCGCTCCATCCGAAGGCAGGAGAAGGTGTAGATGCTCACCCACTCCAGCTCGAACTCCGCGTCATGCCCCAGCAGGGCGCGCACGCGGGGGATCACCCGCTCCGGCGCGCGCTCGGCCACCGGATCGGCGTCCCAGCCCAGCTGGAAGTCGATGCGCCACACGCCGTCCGGCTGGCTGTGCAGCAGCACGGACTGGTTGGGGTGAAAGGGCGGGTCGAACCAGAACCAGCGCTCGGCCGGGAAGTCCGCCTTCATCTTCACGTCGGCGATCAGGAAGCGGTCGCGGAAGCTGCGCCCCTTGCTCTCCAGCCCCATGGCCTTGCGGATCGGGGACCGCGCTCCGTCGGCGGCCACAAGGTAATCGGCCGCGAGACAGTACTCGCCCTCCGGCGTCTCCACGGTCAGGGTCACGGCGTCGGCCGACTGCGACACGCCCGTGACCTTGTTCTCCCAGCGGATCTCGATGTTCGGCAGCGCCTGGGCCCGCTCCAGCAGGAATCCCTCGACGTAGTACTGCTGGAGGTTGATGAAGGCCGGGCGGCGATGGCCGCCTTCCGGCAGCAGGTCGAAGGAGTAGACGGGGTCGTCGCGGTGGAAGACCCGCCCGAGATTCCAGGTGACGCCCTTCTCCACCATGGCGTTGCCGCAGCCCAGCCGGTCGAAGACCTCCAGCGTGCGCTTGGCGAAGCAGATGGCGCGGGAGCCGTTGGACAGGCTGCGGTCGTCATCCAGCAGCAGCACGCGCTGCCCGGCCTGCGCAAGGTCGATCGCGACGGCCAGACCCACCGGGCCGGCCCCCACAACCACCACCGGATGCCGGGCCACGGCGGCCGCGGACTGGTCCGGCGAGCGGCGGTACTCGAAGCGGAGCGACTGGTAGTCGACGTGCAAGACCGCCTCCTCCGGCTTCCGGCCACCTTGCCCATCGACGGGCCGGACCGGGATGTTATGATCGTGACGTATCATCTCATATGAGACGATTCAAGAGGTCCATCATCGACACGAACGAACCCCCTCCCCTCCGGCTTTCGAAGTTCCTGCCCTACCGGATCTCGGTTGCGGCGGAGAGCGTCAGCCGTGCATTCGCCGCGCGCTACGAGGCGGAGTTCGGCCTCTCCATCCCGGAATGGCGGGTCATGGCCGTCCTGGGCGAAGGCGCCCCCCTCTCCACCCAGGCGGTGATCGCCGCGACGGAGATGGACCGCGTGAAGGTCAGCCGCGCCGTGATCCGCCTGGCCGACAAGGAACTCGTCACGCGCGCCCCGCACCCGGAGGACCAGCGCGCCCAGGTTTTGCGCCTGGCGCCGCAGGGCGAGGCGCTCTATCGCCGCATCGTCCCTCGCGCCCACGCCCTGCAAGCGGAACTGGCCGAGGCATTAACGCCCGAGGAGATCGTCCTGCTCGGCGGCATGCTGGAACGGCTGCGCCGCCGCGCCTCCCGCCTGCTTGGAGAGGATGGGGGCGCGGGGTAGGCGGCATCCCGGCAAGGCCTCCTCGCCCCGGCCCGCGCGGAGCTTGCCGCCGCGCTCCGGATTTCGAAGGTTTCCGCGCCGTTTTCGGGCAGGACATCCGGATGGGGATGCCGACGCCAGATGCTTCCAACGCGATCGTGAACGCCAGGTCGCAAGGTCGGCCCGGGCCGAAGGAGGGCCGGGTCAGACTGAAATAAGGCAGAGACGTGGCCGCGGCAGGAAGCCAGCGCCAGTTCGGGGCGTTATCTTTTGCAAGTCGTTATCAAAGAGGGCCGCATGTCCTACCGCCCCGCCAACCGCCCAGGCCAGTCCGTTGCGAGCGATCCCTTCGACCTATGGTTGCGCCGCAGCCTGCACGAAACCTGGGATAACGCGCTGCATGAGCGCGTGCCGGACGACCTTCTCCGCCTGTTCAGCGACGACAGGGTGGAGTGGGAGGCGATGAAGACTCGCTGGCTCGCCACCGCACCCCGGCAGGGATCCTGACCGGAGAACCGCCGGGCCCGCCTCAGTGCCGCCCAGAGGTGCGGGGCGACCGGCGAGAGGCCGCGATCCGGTCCAGCATCATCGTGGCGAAATGGCTGGCGTCGTGCAGGCGCGGGGAGCCCTCCGGCAGGTCCGTAATCTCGCCCGCCGCCGCCTCGGAACTCTTCGCCACGAAGACGAGCATGGAGACGACCTCCTCGAAATCCACCTGGGGCAGCCGGGCGGCGATGGCCGCCACGGTCATCTCCAGCACCAGCAGGCGCACCTCCTGGTCCTCGGAAGCGGCTGACGCGGCAAGCTCGACCTGGCTGGACACACACAACCCCTGCGCGATGACCGATGCAGCTTACGGTAGTGGACCGTAGCGGCGCAACCGGAACGAAAGCCGCCGCCCCTGTGGCCTCTTTGGCCGCCTGCCGTACCCCGGCCTAATCTCCCGTCCCTATGGATCGCGGGGTGGGAATGACGACGCGCCGGCTTCTGCTTGAGACCGCGCTGCTGCCTTCGGGCTGGGCGAGCGATGTGGTGCTGGACATCGACTCGGGCTGGATCCGCGCGGTCCGGCCCGCCGCCGTGGCCGAGGAATGCGAGCGGGTGCCCGGCATCGCCCTGCCCGGCCTGCCCAACCTGCACAGCCATACCTTCCAGCGCGCCATGGCCGGGTTGGCTGAGACGCGCGGCCCCGGGGAGGACAGCTTCTGGACCTGGCGGCAGGTGATGTACGGCTTCCTCGCGCGGCTGGGGCCGGAGGAGGTGCAGGCCGTCGCCGCCCAGGCCATGGTGGAGATGCTGGAGGGCGGCTTCACCGCGCTGGCGGAGTTCCACTACCTGCACCACGACCCGGCCGGCCGCCCCTACGCGAACCCGGCCGAACTCGGCGCCCGCGTGGCCGCCGCGGCGGAGGAGACGGGGATCGGCCTCACGCTGCTGCCCGTGCTCTACACCCATGGCGGCTTCGGGGCGCAGCCCGCCACGCCCGGCCAGGCCCGCTTCCTCCACGATGTGGACGGCTACGCCCGCCTGCTGGAAGCCTCGTCCGCCGCCCTCGCGCCGCTGGAGGACGCGGCGCTCGGCATGGCGCCGCACTCCCTCCGCGCCGTGGCGCCGGAAGGGCTGAGGGAGATGCTAACTCTGCGGGCGGAAGGCCCGGTCCACATCCACGTCGCGGAGCAGGTACGGGAGGTGGAGGACTGCCTCGCCTGGTCCGGTCAGCGCCCCGTCGAGTGGCTGCTCTCCCACGCTCCGGTGGACCAGCGCTGGTGCCTCGTCCACGCCACTCACATGAATGCGGCGGAGGTGCAGGACTTGGCCCGCTCCGGTGCCGTGGCCGGGCTCTGCCCGGTCACCGAGGCCAATCTCGGCGACGGGGTTTTCGAGGCGCCCAGCTTCCTTGCCGCCGGCGGCCGGTTCGGCGTCGGCTCCGATTCCAACGTTGAGATCAGCGCGCCGGGCGAGTTGCGGATGCTCGAGTACTCCCAGCGCCTCGCCCGACGCGGCCGCAACCTCCTGGCGGCCAGGCAGGGCGCCTCCACCGGCCGCAGCCTCTACGAGGCGGCGCTCGCCGGGGGCGGCCAGGCCGCCGGCCGCCGCATCGGCCGGATCGAGCCCGGCCACCGCGCGGACTTGGTGGTGCTCGACGGCTCCCACCCCTCCCTGGCACTTGCGGAGAGCGACGGCTGGCTCGACGCCTTCGTCTTCAGCGCCGGGCAGGCTGCCGTGGGAACCGTGATGGTAGGCGGCCGGACCGTTGTCTCCGGCGGGCGCCACCACCGGCGGGACGAGATCGCCCGGCGCTACAAGGCCGCGCTGGCCGGGCTGGCGGGATAGGCCTGCTAGCGATTGATGAGCGGCGGTTCGGTGACCGGGATCACCGCCTGGAACATGAATCTTTCCTGAATTCGATCCTGCCGCCTGAACGCCCGAAGCCGCCTCCGCCATGCTCCGCGCCATAACTGCGCCGGCGCAGACCCGCCGCGCGACGACGGAGCGAGGATGCCCGACACCGGTCTACCCCCCGCCACGGCCTTCTCTGGGCGCGCCGCCTCGACCGCCCCGAACCGCTGGACGATGCGGCCGTGGAAGCGGCGCTGGCCGGGGGCATCCCACCCATGGAGCTCTGGCTGCACTTCGACCTGCGCGACGCGCGGGCGCACCGCTTCCTCCAGGCCCTGCCTGGCCTGCCCCCCGTGGCTCGCGCGGCGCTGGACGAGCGCGCCGAGATCGCCCACCTCGACACGGACGGCACCGCGATCTGGGGCACCCTCCCGGATTTCCACCACGAGGCGCTGGAAGCGCCCGACCCCCTGCAGATGGGCGTCCTGCACATGCCCATGGCGCCGCGCCTGTTGGTTACGGCCCGGCGACACCCCCTCCGCGCCCCGCAGCTCGCGGGTGAGGAAGCGGTCTCCGCCGAGACCGCCGCGCAGCAGTGGGACATTCTGCTACGCGCCATCCTGGAAGGCATCGGCCGCGCCTCGGCAGCCCTCTCGCAACGAATGAACGGGATCGAGGACCGCCTCCTCCAGGACCGCGACGTGGCCCGCTTCAAGCTGGCGCGGACCCGGCGCGACACCCTGCTGCCGCCCACCCTCGTCACCGGCATCTTCGGCATGAACGCCACGGACCCCTCGCCGTCCTCGTTCTCAACGTCCTCGACTCCATCCGCCCGGGCCGACGCCGCGCGCGCCGCTAACACCAGCCACTGACACCACCGGGAGCGTCGCGTGGCGTTTGACACAGTTCCTTCATCAAACGGAAACGCTGCTGTCAGCGCCCATGCGTAGTCCCCGCCCGTGATTGGCGGGGGCCACAAGTGGACGGCATTTCGATCGCGGGCCTGGGCAAGGGCTTCGGCGGCGCGCAGGTGTTGCGCGGCGTCTCCCTCGGCGTGGCCGCGGGCGAGTTCGTGGCCCTCCTCGGTCCTTCAGGCTGCGGCAAGTCCACCCTGCTCCGCTGCATCGCCGGCATCGAGCGGCCGGACTCCGGCAGCATCCGCATCGGCGGGCGCGAGGTGACGGGGCTGCGCCCTTCGCAGCGCGACGTGGCCATGGTGTTCCAGTCCTACGCCCTCTACCCGCACCTGACGGTGGAGGAGAACGTCGCGGTGCCGCTGGCCATGCGGCGCCTGAACGCGGCGCAGCGCCTGCCCCTCATCGGCGCCCTCCTGCCCGGCACGCGCGCCGCGCGGGACAGCATCACACGAGACGTGCGCGGTGCCGCGGAGGCCCTCGGCCTCGGCCCCATGCTCTCCCGCCGCCCCGGCCAGCTCTCCGGCGGGCAGCGGCAGCGCGTCGCCCTGGCGCGCGCCATCGTGCGCCGCCCCGCCGCCTTCCTGATGGATGAACCGCTCTCCAATCTCGACGCCAGCCTGCGCGTGCAGACGCGGCGGGAGATCGTGGCAATCCACAAGGCCGCCGGCGTCGCCACCGTCTACGTCACCCACGACCAGTCCGAGGCCCTGACCATGGCCGACCGGGTAGCGGTGATGCAGGCCGGCGAGATCCTGCAGATCGCCCCACCCGCCGAGATCTACGCCGACCCGCAGGACCTGCGTGTGGCCACCTTCATCGGCTCGCCGCGCATCAACACCCTGGACGCGGAGGCGGATGTGGATGGCGTGCTGCGCGTCGCGGGCCAGGCCGTGGGGATGCGCGTATCCGGCACCGGCCCCATGACCCTCGCCCTTCGTCCGGAGGACCTGCAGCTCGCCGGCGCGGGCCTGCCCGCGATGCTGGAGGGGGTGGAGTTCCTCGGCGAGAGCCTGCTCGTCCACCTCCGCCACGCCGCCCTCGGAACGCCCCTGGTCCTGCGCCTCGCCCCGGAGGACCGCGAGACGCTGCCGCCCGAGGGCGAAATCACCCTGCGCTTCCCCTTCGGCCGCGCCCTCGTCTTCAACGGCCTGGGCAGGCGCGTTCCCGTGCACGCGCTCTCGCCGGAAGCAACCACCCTTGTCTGAAGCCACCCTCGCCCTGCCCGCCCCGCGCCTCTCCGCCGGGGAAGCCCTGGCCGGCTGGATGCTGACAGCCCCAGCCGCCCTCGCCTTTCTGCTGATGCTGCTGGCGCCGACGCTGGCCACGATCGCCCTCGCCTTCACTGACTACGAGTTGGGCGCACCCGCCCTGAACTGGATCGGGCTGGAGAACTTCGCGGAACTCCTTCAGGACCGCGGCTTCGCCATCGCGCTGCGGAACACGATCCTCTACGTCGCCATCGTCGCGCCCACCTCCGTCCTCGGTGGCCTTGCACTGGCGATGCTGATCGAGGCCGGCACGCGCGGCCGCGCCCTCTTCCGCGCGATCTTCTTCCTGCCCGTCGTCTCCCTTCCGGTGGCGATGGCGGCGGCCTGGCAGTACCTGCTGCACCCCACCATCGGCCCGCTGAACGCCGCCCTGCGCGCGGTGGGCGTCGCCGGCCCGAACTGGCTCTCCTCCTCCGACACGGTGCTGATCTCGCTCGCCGCCATCGGCGTGTGGGAGAATATCGGCTTCAACCTCGTCCTATTTCTCGCCGGCCTCACCGCCATCCCGCGGGAACTCTACGCCGCCGCTGAGGTGGACGGCGCGGCCCGCGCCTGGGACCGCTTCCGCCTTGTCACCTGGCCGCTTCTCGGCCCCACCACCCTCTTCGTCGTCACCATCACCATGACGCGCGCCGTGCGCGTCTTCGACAGCGTGGCGGTGCTGACCCAGGGCGGCCCGAACAAGGCTTCGGAAGTGCTGCTCTACGCGATGTACGAGGAGGGCTTCACCTATTTCCGCCTCGGCTACTCCGCGGCCATCACCCTCGTCTTCCTCGCCATCGTCCTCGCCCTCGTCTGGCTCCAGACCCGCGTGATGGAGCGGCGCATCCACTATGCCTGACCGCTCCCTTCTCCGCGACCTGCCGCGCCTCGCCCTGCTGACGCTGCTCGGCCTGCTCGTCCTGATGCCCTATATCTGGATGGTCGCCGCCAGCCTGAAGCCGCTGGACGAGATTTTCCGCGCCTCCCTCTCCCTGCTGCCGGAGCGCTTCTACGCGGTGGAGAACTACGGCAAGGTCTTCGCCAAGGTTCCGGTCTGGCGCTATCTCTGGAACGGCGTCGTCGTCTGCGGCGGCATCCTCTTCTTCCAACTGCTCTTCGCCGTGCCCGCCGGCTACGCGCTGGCCAAGCTGCGCTTCCCCGGTAGCGGCCTCGCCTTCGGCGCCGTCATGCTCGGCCTTCTCGTGCCTTACCACGTGCCCGCGCTGCCGCTCTATGTCGGCTTCAGCCAACTGGGCCTGCTGAACAGCTACACGGCCCTGATCGCGCCCGCGACCATCTCCGTCTTCGCGATCTTCCTCTTCCGCCAGTTCTTCAAGTCGCTGCCGGACGACCTGATCCACGCCGCCCGCATGGACGGCCTGGGCGAGGCGGAGATCGTCTGGCGCATCGTGCTGCCGAATGCCTGGCCCGCCGCCACGGCCTTCGCGATCTTCTCCGTCGTCGCCCACTGGAACGACCTGTTCTGGCCGCTGATCGTCGTGAACGGCCCGGCCCACGCCACCCCCGCCCTCGGCGTCCTCTACTTCCGCTCGGATGAGGCGGGCGACGATTTCGGCTCCCTCATGGCGGCCGCGGTGCTGATGACCGCGCCCCTCGTCCTCGCCTTCCTGCTGGCCCAGCGCCGCTTCATCGAAGGCATCGCAACCACCGGCCTCAAGGGATGAGGCCGGATGTGGAGACAATCATGACGATCACCACCCGCCGCGCGGCGCTGGCCACGCCCGCCGCCATGCTCTTCATGCCGCGCGTCCTGCGCGCGCAGGCGCAGACGGAGATCACCGTCCACTACGCCCAGCCCTTCATCTACAAGGAGGCCTACGACGCCATCCTGGCCGCCTTCGCCAAGCGCGAGCCGGGCATCAAGGTGAACTACGTCACCACCCCGAACTACGAGGAGGGCGCACAGCTCATCCTCCGCCAGGCCGCCACCAACCAGCTCCCCGACCTCTCCTACCAGGGCTTCAACCGCCTGCGCGTCTTCGCTGAGCGCGGCATCGCCCAGGACCTCATGCCGCTGGTCAAGGCGGAAGCCGCCGACCCCGCCACCATCGGCTACACCTCGAACCTGCTCGCCCTCGGCCATTTCGGCGGCTTCCAGTCCGGCCTCGCCTTCGCCGCCTCCAATCCCGTCACCTACTACAACGCCGACCTCGTCCGCCGCGCCGGCGGCGACCCCGACAACTTCCCCACCAACTGGGGCGACGTGCTGCAACTGGCCGGGAAGATCGACCGCCTCGGCGACGGCACCGAGGGCATGTGGTTCACCTGGAACGGCGACGACTGGATGTTCTCCGCCCTCCTCTTCGGCCATGGCGGCCGGATGCTGACGGAGGACGAGCGCGACGTCGGCTTCGCCGGCCCCGACGGCTTGGCCTCGCTCCGCCTGATCGACCGCATGGTGAAGGAGGGCGGGATGCCCAATCTCTCCGCCACCGCCGCGCGCCAGGCCTTCACCGCCGGCAAGCTCGGCATGATCTTCCAGACCACCGCGCTCGTCCGCGGCATGAAGGAGGGCGCAGGTAACAACTTCGCCCTCCGCACCACGGGAATGCCCGTCATCGACCTGGCGAAGGGCCGCCTGCCCACCGGCGGCGCCGCCGGGATGTTGACCGCGAAAGACCCCGCCAGGCGCGACGCCGCCTGGAAGTTCCTGCGCTTCTCCACCGGGCCGGAGGGCCAGGCGCTGATGGTGCGCAACACCGGCTACCTGCCCTGCAACCAGATCGCGATCGACGATCCGCAATATCTCGGCCAGTTCTACCGCGAGAACCCGCTCTTCCTCGCGGCGGTGAAGCAGATCCCGATCTCCATCCCCTGGTACGCCTTCCCCGGCACGAACTCCGTGCGCGTGACGCAGACGATGGTGGACAACATCGCCCGCATCGTCGAAGGCCGCGCCACGCCGGAGGAAGTCCAGCGCGACATGGCGGCCGAGGTGCGCCGCCTGCTGCCGCGCCGTTCCTGAACCCGATCCGGGGCCGGCCAGCCGCCGGCCCCATCCTCCCTCAGAAGGACGGCCCCCATGACCTTCCGCCTCGCCCAGATCAGCGACACCCACCTCTCCGACCGTGTGCCCGGCTTCCGCGCGAACTTTGATCTCCTGGCCGATCACCTGCGCGCGTCGCGGCCGAACCTCGTGATCAACACCGGCGACATCTCGCTGGACGGCGCGGACCGTGCCGAGGACCTCGCCTTCGCCCGCGTGGCGCATGAGGAGCTGGGCCTGGACTGGCTGGCCGTGCCGGGGAACCACGACATCGGCGACGACCCCCTGCCGGGCTGCCGCCAGCCCGCGAACGCTGAGCGCCTGGCCCGCTGGCGCGCCCATCTCGGCCCCGACACCTTCGTGCGCGACGTGCCGGGCTGGCGGCTGATCGGCCTGGACACCCAGATCACCTCCACGACGCTGCCCGAGGCCGAGGAGCAGATGGAGATGCTGGTGGAGGCCCTGCACGGCACCTCCGGCCGCGCCGTCGCCGTCTTCATGCACAAGCCCCTCTGCCAGGAGCGGATGGACGAGACGGAAAGCACCTACTGGTGCGTCCAGTCCCGCCCGCGTCACCGCCTGGTAGACCTCCTCCTGCCGCAGCGGCCGGCCTTCATCGCCAACGGCCATGTCCACCAGTGGCGAGACCGCGGCATCAGCGAGGGCCTGCGCCAGATCTGGGGCCCTTCCGCCGCCTTCATCGTGGGCGACGCCTATCAGGAGACGGCGGGCGAGAAGGCCGTGGGCTATGTGGAGCACCTCCTCCACCCCGATGGAGGCTTCGAGACCCGCATGGTCCCCCTGCCCGGCCTCGTTCGCCACGACATCGGCGAGATGCCGGAGATCTACGGCCCGCAGAAGCGCCTCGCCGCCTGAGCGGCGACGAGGCGCGGGCGCTCAGTCCGCGTAGACGCCGGCGGCCTGGATGATCGGCCGCCACCGTGCCACCTCCGCGGCCAGGTGGCGCCGGTGCGCCGCCGGCGTCGCCTGCTCCGGCGTCGCCACCTCCGTCACCAGCTCCGCGAAGCGCGCCCGCAGCCGCTCCTCCCGCAGCGCGGCGCGGAGAGCGGCGGAAAGCCGCTCCACCACCGGCTCCGGCGTGCCGGCCGGTGCGTAGAGCCCGTGCCAGGTGCTCATCGCCACGCTCGGCTCCCCGGCCTCCGCCGTGGTCGGCAGGTTCAGCCCCTCCACGCGGCGGTCCAGCGTCACCGCGTAGCTCCGGATCCGGTTGTCGCGGATGAAGGGCACGGTGTTCGTCGCCTGGTCGCAGAACACGTCGATCCGCCCGGCCATCAGCTCCGTCAGCACGGGCGCGGAACCGCGGAAGGCGACGGTGTTGAGGTTCGTCTTCGCCGCGTACTGCATCAGCACGCCGCAGAGATGGTTCGCGCCGCCCACCCCGGCATGGGCGAGGTTCAGCTTGTCGCCCTGGCGCCTGATCTCCGCCATCAGCCCCGCGAGGTCGTTCGCCGGGAAGTCCGGCCGCGCCACGATCGTCATCGCCGCGTCGGAGACGAGGCCGAGCGGCGCGAAGGACTTCTCCACGTCGTAGGTCAGGTTCCGGTAGAGCGTGGCGGAGGTCGCATGGCCGATATGGTGCGCCAGGATGGTGTAGCCGTCAGGCCGCGCGTTCGCCACGCGCGCCGCGGCGATGGTGCCGCCCGCCCCCGTCACGTTCTCCACCACCACGGGCTGGCCGAGGTCCTTGGACATGCCCTCCGCGACGAGGCGGTTGATCACGTCGGTCGGCCCACCCGCCGCGAAGGGCACGATGATCGTGATGGGGCGGTTCGGGAAAGCCTGCGCCAGGGCGGGAGCCGGCCCGACGAGAGCGCCCGCACCCAGCAAGGTCAGGGCGGCCAGCACGGACCGCCGGGAACGCTTGGACATCTCTTCCTCCGTTTCTTTCTTGCAAGCATCCTGCACCCGCCCGGGCGCGCCGTCAGCCCCGGCGCGCCAGGGCAGTCCGTCAGGCCGCCGTGGCGCCCGAGGGGGTGTTCGCGCCCTCGATCGCGGCGATCACCGCCCGCGTCACCGTCTCGGTGTCCGCCGTGCCGCCCAGGTCGGCCGTCAGCACGCCATCGGCGCAGACCCGCTCCACCGCAGCCATCAGGGCCTTCGCCGCGTCCCCCTCGCCCAGCTGCTCCAGCATCATCGCGCCGGTCCAGAAGGTGGCGACGGGATTGGCGACCCCCTTGCCCATGATGTCGAAGGCCGAGCCGTGGATCGGCTCGAACATCGAGGGCGCGCGGCGCGACGGATCGAGGTTCGCGGTCGGCGCCACGCCGAGTGAGCCCGCCACGGCTCCGGCGAGGTCCGAGAGGATGTCGGCGTGCAGGTTCGTCGCCACGACCGTGTCGATGCTGGCGGGCTTGCGCACCATGCGCGCAGCCATGGCGTCCACCAGCTCCTTCTCCCAGGTCACGTCCGGGTAGTCCTTCGCCACCAGCGCCGCGATGTCGTCCCACATCACCATGCCGTGGCGCTGCGCGTTGGACTTCGTCACCACCGTCAGAAGCTTGCGCGGGCGGCCGCGCGCGATGTCGAAGGCCACGCGCATGATCCGCTCCACGCCCGCGCGGGTGAAGATGGCGGTCTCCGTCGCCACCTCCTCCGGGTGGCCGCGATGGGCCCGCCCGCCATGGCCGGCATACTCGCCCTCGGAGTTCTCCCGCACGATTACCCAGTCGATGTCGCCCGGCTCCACCGCGCGCAACGGGCTGGTCAGACCCGGCAGCACCCGCGTGGGGCGGATATTCGCGTACTGGTCGAAGCCCTGGCAGATCTTCAGCCGCAGTCCCCAGAGCGTGATGCTGTCCGGCAGTTCCGGGTCGCCCACCGCGCCGAAGTAGATGGCGTCGAAGCCGCGCAGCGTCTCCAGCCCGTCCTCGGGCATCATCTCGCCCTTCTCGCGGTAGTAGTCGCTGCCCCAGGGCAGCGTCTCCACCTCCAGGGAGAAGCCGCCGTCGCGCTTCGCCAGCGCCTCCAGCACCCGCAGCCCGGCGGGAATGACCTCCTTGCCGATCCCGTCCGCGGGAATGGCGGCAATCCGGTGCACGCGCTTGCTCACGATGAAATCCTTCCCTGTTGGAATATGCGGCGCCGGCTGGCATCCAGCGCCCGATGAGCCAGGACCCGATCAAAGACGAAGGGGCGGCGCGCCCCAGCCTCGCCGAGTCCGCCTACCGCGCCCTGCGCGCCCGGCTGCTCGACATGAGCCTCGCCCCCGGCGACGAGGCGACAGAGGGCGACCTCGCCGCCGGCCTGGGCATGAGCCGCACCCCCGTCCACGAGGCCGTGCTGCGCCTGCAGTCCGAGGGCTTCCTGGCCGTACGTTCCCGCCGCGGCCTGCGCGTGCTGCCGATCGACCCGGCGGGCATGGCCGAAACCTACGAGGTGCTGATCGCGCTCGAAGGCGCCGCCGCCGCGCGGCTTGCCGTCAACCCGAACGCCGGGGCCACCGCCGCCATGGCCCGCGCCACGGAAGCCATGCGCGCCGCCCTCTCCGCCGGGGACCGCCGCGCCTGGGCCGCGGCAGACGACGCGTTCCACCGCGCCCTCCTCCAGGGCTGCGGCAACGCGCGCCTCGCCCGCCTGGCGCAGGAGGCGGCCGACCTTGCCCAGCGCGCCCGATTCGCCACGGCCGCGCTGCGCCCGGAACCCGCCGGCTCCGCCGACGAGCACGCCCGCATCCTGTCCGCACTGGAGGGCGGCGACCCGGAGGCCGCCCGTGCCGCCGTCTCCGCGCACCGGCAGCGCGCGAGCGCGGAGATCCTGCGCACGCTCTCCCTGCCCCTGATGCGCCTCGGCGGCTCCTGACGGCACGGCCCCTCCTCCCGAGCCCCTTCTTCCATACCACCAAGCATACCACAAGCCTCTTGCCGCGCCCGCGCCCGCCGCCATGATGCGCGCCGCCGGGGAGGACCGAACTTGACCGACTGGAACGACAGCCGCGCCCGCGACGCCCTGCGCCGCCTCTTCGACGCCGCCGTCCGCAGCGCCGATCCCCGCGCCATCCTGAAGGACTTCCTGCCGGAGAGGCCGAAGGGCCGCGTGGTCGTGGTGGGCGCTGGCAAGTCCTCCGCCGTCATGGCAGCGGCGCTTGAGGATGCCTGGCCCGACGTTCCGATGACCGGCCTCGTCGTCACCCGATACGGCCACGCCGTGCCCACCCGGCACATCGAGGTGCTGGAAGCCTCCCACCCCGTTCCCGACGCAGCCGGCGAGGTTGCCGCTCGCCGCATCCTGCAGGCCGTCGGGGGCCTGGCGGAGGATGACCTCGTCCTCGCCCTCATCTCCGGCGGCGGCTCCGCCCTCATGCCGCTGGCCGCCCCCGGCCTGACCCTGGCGGACAAGCAGGCCGTCAACCGCGCCCTGCTGGCCTGCGGCGCCACCATCAACGAGATGAACGTCCTTCGCCGCCACCTCTCCGCCATCAAGGGCGGGCGCCTCGCGGCGGCGGCGCATCCCGCTCGCATGGTCACCCTCGCCATCTCGGATGTCCCCGGCGACGACCCGGCCGCTATCGCCTCCGGCCCAACCGTCCCGGACCCCAGCAGCTTCGAGGACGCGCGGCGCATCGTCGCCCGCTACGGCATCGACCTTCCCGCCCCCGTCCGCGCCCATCTGGAGGCGGCGGAGGAGGAAACCCCCAAGCCCGGCGACCCGCGCCTCGCCCGCGCCGAGTACCGCCTGATCGCCACCCCCCTCATGGCCCTTCAGGCCGCCGCGAGAGAGGCGGAGGCGCTGGGCCTCGCCCCCCTCATCCTCGGGGACGCGCTGGAAGGCGAGGCGCGGGAGGTCGGAACCCTCCTCGCCGGCATCGCCCGTTCCGTCGCTGCCCACGGCCAGCCGGTGGCCGGGCCCGCCGTCCTCCTCTCGGGCGGCGAGACCACGGTCACCCTCGGCGGTGCAAAGGGCGCGGGCGGCCGCAACGGCGAGTGCCTCCTCGGCCTCACCGCAGCCCTGGGCGGCCATCCCGGGATCTGGGCGCTGATGGGCGACACGGACGGGATCGACGGCGCCATGGACAATGCCGGCGCCATCGCCGCCCCGGATACCCTGTCCCGCAGCCGCGCCGCCGGCATGGATCCGATTGCGGCCTTGCACGCCCACCGCAGCCACGACGTCTTCAGGGTTCTGGACGACCTCGTCACCACCGGCCCCACCTTGACGAACGTCAACGACTTCCGGGCCATCATCATAGCTTAATAAATATAAGTCCGAAGGCCCTCGCATATGTAACTTAGGGCGCCTAACTTCGCCCTATGCGCGACAAGCTCCTCGAAGACCTTCTCGCCCGCCGTGGCGCCGTCACCCGGATCGCCACCGGGCTCGGCATCTCCACCGCCGCTGTCTCCCAGTGGCGCCGCGTCCCCCCGGAGCGCGTGGAGGAGGTGGCCCGGATCATGGAGGTCCCGCCCGAAACCCTCCGCCGCCCGGTATTCGAGCAGATAGGAGGCCCCCGCTTGGCCAGCCGCATCCCCATCCGCCGCCGCCGCCGCACGAAGATGATCGCCACCCTCGGCCCGGCCAGCGCCGACCCGCAGGTGATCGAGCGGCTGTTCCGCGCCGGCGCCGACGTCTTCCGCCTCAACTTCTCCCACGGCAGCCACGAGGATCACGCCGCCCGTATCGCCACCATCCGCGAGATCGAGCGCCGCACCGGCCGCCCCATCGGCATCCTGGCGGATGTCCAGGGCCCGAAGCTCCGCGTCGGCAAGTTCGGCGGCGGCCGCGTCCAGCTCCAGCAGGGCCAGTCCTTCCGCCTGGACCTCTCCCCCGTGCCCGGTGACGTGCGGCGCGTGCAGCTGCCCCACCCCGAGATCATCGCCGCCGCCCGCATCGGCACCACCCTGCTGCTGGATGACGGCAAGCTTCGCCTCGGCGTCGTTCGCCAGCGCGACGACCACCTGGAGACGGAAGTCCTCGTCGGCGGCGCCCTGTCCGACCGCAAGGGCGTGAACGTGCCGGACGTGGTGCTGCCCATCCCCGCACTAACGGAGAAGGACCGCGCCGACCTCGACTTCGTGCTGGAGCAGGGCGTGGAGTTCATCGGCCTCTCCTTCGTCCAGCGCCCGGAGGACGTGGCCGAGGCCAAGGCCATCGCCAACGGCCGCGCCTGGATCATGGTGAAGATGGAGAAGCCACAGGCGGTGGAGCGGATGGACGACATCCTCGACATCGCCGATGCCGTGATGGTCGCGCGCGGCGACCTCGGCGTGGAGTGCCCGCCGGAGGAGGTGCCGCTGATCCAGAAGCGCATCGTCCGCGCCGCCCGCACCCGCGGCCTGCCCGTGGTGGTGGCCACCCAGATGCTGGAGAGCATGATCTCCGCACCCACGCCCACCCGCGCGGAGGCGTCCGACGTGGCGACCGCGGTGTTCGACGGCGCCGATGCCGTCATGCTCTCCGCCGAGACCGCGGCCGGCAGCTACCCCTACGAGGCGGTGAACATCATGGACCGCATCGTCGCCCGGACCGAGCAGGACCCGGGCTGGCGCGCCATCACCGACAACAACCGCCCGGAGCCGCGCCACACCTCCTCCGACGCCATCGCCGCCGCCGCGCGCCAGGTGGCCAGCACCATCGACGCCGAGGCGATCGGCGCCTTCACCTCCACCGGCTCCACCGTGCTGCGCGTGGCACGGGAACGCCCCGCCGCCCCCATCATCGGCATGACGGCGAACGAGCGCACGGCACGCCGCCTCGCCCTCGTCTGGGGCGTGCATCCCGTGCTGAGCAAGGAACCGGCGAGCATGACGGACATGGTCGCCAAGGGCGTCCGCGCCGCGGCGAGCGAGGGCTTCGCGACCACCGGGGACGAGGTGGTGGTGGTCGCCGGCGTCCCCTTCGGCACGCCCGGCACCACCAACGCGCTGCGCGTGGCGGTCGTGGAGTAGCGCCCGCCCCCATTCACAGACCGGCCCGCGCGCCCGAGAATGCGGCGCCGGCCGGGACCATGCGCCGGGTAATGAGGACGATGATGAAGCGTATGATGATGGCGGCCCGCTGGCTTCCCATGGTGGCCGTGGCCGGGCTGTCCCTGGCCGCCGCGCCCGCCCAGGCTCAGCGCAACGGCCTCTACGAGGTGAACGGCGTCAGCCCGGAAGGCACCGCCTACAACGGCACCATGATCATGCAGCAGGTCGGCCTCGCCTCCTGGCGCGTCGCGTGGCAGGTCGGCGAGGCGCGGTTCGAGGGATACGCCATGTCCGCCGGCCCGAGCTTCGCGATCGGCTTCACCGTGGCCGAGCGTCCGGGCATCGCGATCTTCCAGCGCGCCGATGACGGCAGCCTCAACGGCCAGTGGACCATCGTCGGCAGCAGCGGCATCGGCACGGAAACGCTGACCCCGCGCGACCGCCCGAGCGGCGCGCCCGCCGCACCGCGCTAGCCCTGCGAGCGGCGCGCGAGACACCGTGCCGGCCGCCCTCCTCCCTCTGGCCGTCGCGGCGCTCGGCTGGGCGGTGCTGCTTGCCGCGGGACCTCGGGCGGGGCTCGCCGCCTATCCCCTCGCGCCGCTGCTCTACCTCTTGCCCTGGCTCGGCCTCGGCTCCGCGCCGGCCGGACGGGTCACGATCGCCACGATCCTCGTGATGGCCATCTTCCTCTTCGTCGTCCCCCTCGGCCTTCCGGTTGGGCTGATGGCAGGAACCGCGCTGGCCTGGTCGGCGGCTGCCGTGCTGGCCTGGCTCGGGGCCGAGCCCACCGGCGTCTCCAGCCTCTGGGGCTTCGCGTTGGTCTCGCTCTGGTTCGGGCCGCCGATCATCCTGGCCGGTGCCGCTCTCGCCCACATGGCCCATGTCGTGCGCGGCTGGGCGGAGCGCGCGCCGGCCCGCGCCCCGGGGGGAACCGCTGCTGGCGGCGCACTGGCCGCCCTTGCCATCACCTACGCCATCACGATCCGCCTGGGAGGCTCAGCGGAGGCGCTCCTGCCCTTCGTGGTCCTGCTCGTCGGCTTCGCGCCGCACGCCCTGCTCACCCGGCACGAAGGCATGCCCGGCGTCCTTCGCCTGCTGCTCGTCGCCACGATCGTCGTCACGTTGCCGCTCCTGCTGCTCGCATCCGGACCCGCGCCCCTTCCAACCGAGTTCGAGGGCGGGCTGTCCACCTGATCGACGCGCCGCGACCAGTGCGCCAAACGGTTCAGGACGCGCCGCGATGGGGGCCGGCAACCTCCTCCTCAGCCCGCCAGGAACACCCGCCAGAGCCCCACCAGCAGGGCCACCACGGCGCCCAGCACCGTGACCCAGAGCAGCAGCCGCACCGCCCGCAGCCGCGCGGCGCCCCGCCGCTCCTCCTCGGTCCAGAGCTCCTTCGGCGCCTGGGTGTCCCAGGGCGCCTGGTCAATCCCGGCGAACCGGTCCACCGCCGCCTCCCGCGGAGGGTGGGACCCCTTCTTCCTGAAGACGTTGTCATAGGTCGAATGGCGTTGCACGCGCCCTGACCTCCCTGTTGCACCTTATGCAAGCCCCATCATCCGCATTCGCGCGCAACGGACAATCCACTCCGCGTGAGATCGCGGCGCGGCGCGGGGCCTCACGCCGCCCCGCCGCGCTCCCGCGCCAGGAGCGCCGCCTTGCGCGGCAAGCCCCAGCGATACCCGCGCAGCGATCCGTCCCGGCCCACCACGCGGTGGCAGGGCACGGCCAGTGCCACGCCGTTGTCAGCGCAGGCCCGCGCCACCGCGCGCGCCCCGCGCGGCAGGCCCAGTTCCCCCGCCAGCGCGGCGTAGTCCGTGGTGGTGCCGGACGGGATGGCCCGAAGCGCCTCCCACACGCGCCGCTGGAAAGCGGTGCCGCGCAGGTCCAGCGGCAGGTCCAGCGCGCCGCGCGGCTCCTCCATCCAGTCGAGCACCCGCGCAACCGCCGCCCGCACCGCCTCGTCCGCCGGCTCGATCCGCGCCTGCGGGAAGCGGGCGGCGAGCGAGGCCCGCAGCGCCGCCTGGTCATCGCCCAGTTCAATGGCGCAGACGCCGCGCCCGGTCATCCCCACCATCACCAGCCCCAGCGGGCCGTTGCCGAAGGCCACGCGGATCACCTCCCCCGCCCCGCCCCGCCGCGCCACGCCCGGGGTCATGCCCAGCATCCGCGCGCCGTCCTCATACACGCGGCTCTCGCTGCCGATCCCCGCCTCCGCCACCGCGTCCACAACCCGCCCGCCGGAGGCCAGCGCATCGCCCAGCCGGCGGGTCCGCAGCGCCGCCGAGAAGGCGTGGGGCGTCACCCCCGCCACCTCCCGGAACAGCCGCAGAAAGTGATGGCGTGCGTAGCCCGCCTTCCCGGCCAGCGCGGCGAGGGACGGCACCGGCTCCCCGGCCTCCGCCGCCGCCTCGATGGCAGCGCAGGCCGCGCGCACGGCGGCAGCGTGAATCGCCGCCCGCTCTCCCGCCGGGTCGCAGCGCAGGCAGGGCCGGAATCCCGCCTCGCCCGCCTCCGCCACGCTGGAGAAGTAGCGCGCGTGCCGCCGCAACGGCGGCCGGGCCGGGCAGCCGAAGCGGCAGACGACGCCCTGCGTCGTCACGCCGTAGAAGCGGCCGGGCAATGGATCCCGCCGGAGCAGCGCCTGCCACAGCGCCTCGTCATCGGAGGGGATGGGGATCAGCTCGGGTGTGTCTCGCATGAGGCTTTCTCCCCCGCCCGGCCCCGCAAGGGCCATCCGGCCGTTGCGCCGGAATGACGCCCCGGGCCGCCCTGCTAGGTGGCGTCCCCCTGCGCCCGCCGCGCCATGTCCCGGCGCCGCGCCGTGCCGCCCGCCAGGCGCGGGTTGATCTTCAGCGCCGCGTCCAGGCTCCGAAGGGCCCCGGCCAGGTCCCCCGCATCCTCCTGGATGTCGGCCAGCGCGAGGAGCGCGCCGAAATGCCGGGGCTCCAGCCGCAGCGCCTCCCGCAGGTCGGCTGCCGCCGCCTGGCGCTCACCCGCCGCCGCCTGGGCCTGGGCCCGCAGCACCCAGGATTCCGGGAAGTCCGGCTGCAGGGTGATCGCGGCGTCCAGGTCCTCCACCGCGCTGCCCGGGTCGTTGGCCTCCATCGCCCGCAACCCCTTCCGCAGCAGCAGGCCCACCGCCGGGGTGCCCCCTTCGGCCCAGAGCGCCTGGATGCGTGCCTGCAGCGGCGCCGCCGCCTCGTCGCTCGGCGCCTGGGGCAGGGCGTCCAGCAGCCGGTCCAGCTCCGCCCGCCTCGCCTCCGCCGCGCCCGGCTTCGGCACGGGCACGGCGAGGGGCGGCACCGCCGGCCCCACCCCCGCCCCGCCACCCGGCACGGGCAGCACCTGTGCGGATGCGCCCGCCGAGAGAAGCAGCCCCGCCATCACAGCCCAGCGCATCATCCACCCTCTCCCGCCGAGACCAGGACCGGAAGATGGGGCCGGCGCCCCCGGCGCGCCAAGGCTCAGGCCGTCCCGGCCCGCTCCCGCAGGGCCGCAACCGCCGCCGGCGCCGGGCCGCCCGCCATCCAGTCCAGCAGCTCCACCGTGTGCGCCACCGGCATCCCGCCGCCGAGCTGCGTCAGGCACCCGATGTTGCCCGATGCGACGAGGTCCGCCCCCGTCGCCGCCAGGTGGTCCAGCTTGCGCTCTCTCAGCCGCCCCGCGATCTCCGGCTGCAGGATGTTGTAGGTGCCCGCGCTTCCGCAGCAGAGATGGGCCTCCGCCGGCACGCGCACGTCGAACCCCGCCCGCTCCAGCAGCGCCTTCGGCACGCCCGTGATCCGCTGCCCGTGCTGGAGGGAGCAGGCCGCGTGATAGGCCACCGCGATCCCCGGCCTCTCGCGCACGGGGTCGTACCCGAACGCTTCCAGCACCTCGGACACGTCCTTCGCCAGTTCCGCCACCAGCGCCGCCTTGTCGCGCAGCCCCGGCTCCGCCTCGCGGAACATGTGGCCGTAATCCTTCACCGTGGTACCGCAGCCGGAGGCGTTCACCACGATCGCGTCCAGCCCCTCCCCGCGCGCCTCGGCCGCCCAGACCTCGATGTTGCGGCGTGCCTGGGCATGGGAGGAACCCTGCTTGCCCATGTGGTGGGTCAGCGCGCCGCAACAGCCCTGCCCCGCCGTCACCACCACCTCGATCCCCATGCGCGTCAGCAGCCGGATCGTCGCCTCGTTGATGGAGGGTGCCAGCACCGTCTGCGCGCAGCCCGTCAGCAGCGCCACACGCCCGCGGCGCCGCCCCTCCGCGCGATGCACCATGGGCTTCGCGGATTCACCGGGTTCCGGCACCGCCTCCGGCGCCAGGTCCAGCATCGCCCGCAACCGCTTCGCCGTCATGGACGCCCCGCCGAATAGCCCCCGCAGCGGCCGCGCCAGCCGCGCGCTGGCCAGCGCCGCGCGGAAGAGCCGGGGCCGCGGCAGCACCAGAGACAGCACGGCGCGGATGCCGCGCTCCATCAATGGCCGGCTGTACGTCTTCTCGATGTGGCTCCGCGCATGGTCCACCAGGTGCATGTAGTTCACGCCGCTCGGGCAGGTGGTCATGCAGGAGAGACAGGAGAGGCAGCGGTCCACGTGCCGCACCTCCTCCTCCCGCGCCGCGCGGCCGGATTCCAGCATGTCCTTAATGAGGTAGATGCGCCCGCGCGGGCTATCCAGCTCGTCGCCCAGCAGCACGAAGGTCGGGCAGGTGGCCGTGCAGAAGCCGCAATGCACGCAGGTGCGAAGAATCCCGTTGGACTCGCGGATGTCGGGATCAGCCAGCTGCGCCGCCGTGAACTCGGTTCTCATCCGTTTCCCCGTCCGACAAATCGTGACGGGGGCAACCCGCCCCCGCCGCGTCCCGTTCTCCGCACACTAGAACAAGCTTTGACCACGGCCAAAACAAGACAGGAACGCCAACCCAGAATGCCGACGCTTTCCACCCAGCAAACCCGCCCCCTGAGGCCGGACGCACTGCGCCTCGGCCCCGAAGAGGCCCGCCGCCAGGCCGCGCTCCTGGCCACTCCGGGCCAGGCGGGCCGGCTCTATCCCGGAGATGGCGGCGGTTCCCTGCCAGCAGCCGGAGCGAGCCCGCTCCGTGCGGATCGGCAGGAGGGGCGCTGATCGCCCCTCCCCCTTCTCCTACCCGGCGAAGGGATCGCTGACCGTGATGGTGTCGTCGCGCTCCGGGCTGGTCGAGAGCAGCGTGACCGGCGCCTCCACCAGCTCCTCGATCCGGCGCACATACTTGATCGCCTGCGCCGGAAGCTCCGCCCAGGACCGCGCCCCGCGCGTCGAGCCCGACCACCCCTCGATCGTCTCGTAAACGGGCTTCGCCGCGGCCTGCGCCGCCATGGCGGAGGGCAGGCGCCGGAAGCGCTCGCCGTTGATCTCGTAGCCCGTGCAGATCTTCAGCTCAGGCAGCCCGTCGAGCACGTCGAGCTTCGTCAGCACGAGGCCCTGCACGCCGCCCACCTTCACGGCCTGCCGCACCAGGCAGGCATCGAACCAGCCGCAGCGGCGCGGACGCCCGGTGACGGTGCCGAACTCGTGCCCGCGCTCGCCCAGCAGCTTGCCCGTGTCGTCGAACAGCTCCGTCGGGAAGGGGCCGGAGCCAACGCGCGTCGTATAGGCCTTCGCGATCCCCAGCACGTTGCCAATGGCGTGCGGGCCGATGCCCGAGCCAGCCGCCGCATTGCCCGCCACGGTGTTGGAGGAGGTGACGTAGGGAAAGGTGCCGTGGTCCACGTCCAGCATCACGGCCTGGGCGCCCTCGAACAGCACGCGCTTGCCCTCGGCCCGCGCCGTGTCCAGCCGCTCCCACACCGCTTCCATGAAGGGCAGCAGCTTCGGCGCCCAGCCGAGCAGCTTCTCCATCAGCTCGTCCTTGGCGAACTCCGGCGCGCCCAGCCCGCGAAGCAGCGAGTTGTGGTGCAGCAGCAGCTCGTCCAGCTTCTTCGAGAGCGTCTCGGGCTCGGCAAGGTCGCAGAGCCGGATGGAGCGCCGCCCCACCTTGTCCTCATAGGCCGGGCCGATGCCGCGCCCGGTGGTGCCGATCTTGTCGCCGCCGCGCGCCGCCTCGCGCGCCTTGTCCAGCGCGGGGTGCAGCGGCAGGATCAGCGGCGTGTTCTCGGCGATCCGCAGGTTGTCCGGCGTCACGCTCAGACCCTGCGCCGTGACCTTCGCGATCTCGGAGAGCAGCGCGTCCGGATCCAGCACCACGCCATTGCCGATGATGCCGAGCTTCCCGCGCACCACGCCGGAAGGCAGCAGGCTCAGCTTGTAGGTCTGGTTGCCTACCACCAGCGTGTGGCCCGCATTGTGCCCGCCCTGGAAGCGCACCACGATGTCGGCGCGGCTGGCGAGCCAGTCCACCACCTTGCCCTTGCCCTCGTCGCCCCACTGGGCGCCGATGATGGCGACATTGGCCACGGCCCTACTCCTTCTCAAGCGCCGCGGGCTCGCCGCCGCGCAGCTCATGCGTGCAGCCCAGCGCACGCGCATCGTCGGCGGCCGAAAGCGCCGCCACCGTCACCCATCCCGCGCGCCGCAGCTTCGCGGCCACCGCGGGATCATGCCCTTCCGGCAGGAAGACCCGGTCCGCCGGGGGCGCCACGGGCGCGGCGCGCAGCGCCGCGTCAGGATAGAGGCTGAGGCCCGTCGCCGGCTCCTCGCCGCTCATGTAGCGCCCGCCGCGCCCCAGCTCGCCCGTGCGCCCCGGCCCGTAGAGGGTGAAGGCCACCCCCGTGTGGTAGCGGAAGCCCCGGAACTCCACCGGGTCCAGCGTGATCCGTAGCCCCGGCACACGCCGCCGCAGCGCCGCGACCACGTCCGCCGCGTTGTCCGCGATCCGCCGCGGCCCATCCGGCAGCGGGGCGGCCCGCAGCGCCGCCAGCGCGCCATCGGCCGGCCCGGCCGCGGCCAGCAGCCCCGTCAGGAAGATCGCCGGCGGCCCCGCCGCCTCGGCCAGCACGGCCACCTCCGCCGCGTCCTTGCGGTCCAGGGCGCGGGCCAGGCGCTGCCGCGCCGCGCCCTCAAGCCCCGCCGCGTCCAGCAGCGCGGGCGACATGGCGGGCAGCGTGATGTCCAGCGCCACGTCCGTGATGCCGGCCGCGGCCAGCGCCTCCACGCCCAGCGCCGCGGCCTCGGCATCCGCCTCCGCGCTGTCCACGCCGATCAGCTCCACCCCCAGCTGCGGCAATTGCCGCGCGGGCGCGATCTGCGTGCCGCGCACCCGCAGCACCTGCCCGGCATAGGACAGCCGCAGGGGCCGGGGCGCCTCCCTCAGCCGCGTGGCCGCGATGCGCGCCACCTGCGGCGTGGTGTCCGCCCGCAGCCCCATCATGCGCTGGGAGACCGGGTCCATCAGCCGGAAGGTCTGGTCCGCCAGCGCGGCGCCGGAGCCGGTCAGCAGCCCCTCCTCGAACTCCAGCAGCGGCGGCTTCACCCGCTCGTACCCGTGGGAGGCGAAGACGCCCATCATCGCCTCCACCAGCGCCGCCTCCCGCGCCGCCTCGGGGGGCAGCAGGTCGGAGAGGCCGGCGGGCAGCAGCGCCGAATTGGCGAGAAAGGGCTCGTCGTCAGTCATAGAGAGGATGGGGCATGACGGAGGCGGGGACGCTCTCGGCTTTTTCGCGGGGTGAATGGCAGCGCGCGCCCCGCGCCGCAACCCCGCCGGCCGCCGATCAGCCGCCCCGCCCGGGAATGGGCCCGGCGAGAGGTGCCGGCAACCGTCCCGCGCGGCCCCACGTTGCGGCCGCATGAAGCGCGCCTCCCTCCTCCTCGCCCTCCCCCTCCTCGCCGCTCCTATCCTCGCCGCCTGCAGCGACGATCGCGCCCTCAGCGACTACATTCCCGTCGCCGACCCGCTGCGCGAGCCCGCCCGCGCCGCGCCCTTCGAGTACGGCCGCTCCGGCTGGATCCAGGGCAGCCCGGTCCGCGCCGCCCAGGCTGCGGCCGAGATCGAGGCCTTCACCGATGCGGCGGAGAACGACCCGCTCTGGACCCATCCGCGCAGCGCCGTCCTCCTGCCTCAGCTCCAGATCGCACGGCGGGAGTTCCGGGAGGCGCTGGGCGTCTCGCCGCGCATCCCCTCCGCCGTCGCCGCCCGATCCTTCGCGACCGCCGCGGAGGCGCTGCGCCGGTACAACGAGCCAGCGGCCGCCGCGGCGCTCGGCCCGGTCGGCGGCACCGCGACCCTCGCCCGCCTCTCCAACCTCCCCCGCCTGCCGCGTGTGGAGGAAGCCGCACAGGCCGTCGCGATCGAGGTGAACCAGCCCGGCCGCAACCGTTAGTTCACCAATCCCGGCGCATCCTCCCCTCCAGCCCAAAAAGGCCGGAGGACAGCGTGACGGAACCCCTCGCCGAAGCACCGGGCGCGACAATGTCCCGCGCCCTCGCCCTGCACCGCGCCGGCGACCTCGCGGCGGCGGAGCCGCTCTACCGCGCCGTCCTGGCAGCCCAGCCCCGGCATTTCGGCGCCCTCCACCTGCTCGGCCTGCTGCGCGCCATGGCAGGCGACCCGGCCGGCGCCGTGCCTCTCCTCCGCGCCGCGATCGCGGCCGATCCGAGCCACGGCTTCGTCCACAGCAATCTCGGCAACGCGCTGGTGGAGCTGGAGCACGCCGAGGAGGCGCTGGAGTCCTTCAACCGAGCCCTGACCCTCTCCCCGGACCTCCTGGAGGCACGGGTCGGCCGCGGCAACGCCCTCCAGGCCCTGGACCGCCACGCGGAGGCGTTGGCCGAGCTGGAGGGGGCCGCCGCCCATGGCGCCGACATGCCGGAACTGCACAACAACCGCGGCAACGCCCTGCGCGCCCTGATGCGCCCGGCGGAGGCCCTGGCCGCCTACGACGCCGCCCTCCTCCGCAACCCCCTCTACGCCGCAGCCCACGGCAACCGCGCCACCGCCCTGGTGGACCTGGACCGGGACGTGGAGGCGCTGGCGAGCGTCGCGATCGCCCTCACGCTCCGCCCCGGTGATCCGGGCTACCTGAACACCCAAGGCGTCGCCCTTCGCGCCCTGCACCGGCCTGAGGAGGCGCTGGCGAGCTTCGACCGCGCCCTCGCCGGCGATCCCGGCCTGGTCAACGCCCATGCCGGCCGCGCCGCCGCCCTGTCCGACCTCAACCGCCACGAGGAAGCCCTGGCGAGCGCCGACGCGGCCCTCTCCCTCTCCGCCAGCGCCGCAGCCCACCGCAACCGGGCCGCCGCCCTCACCCTTCTCGGCCGCCACTCGGAGGCGGAGGCGGCGGACGGCGCCGCCCTGCGCGCCGATCCCGCCTGCGCGGAGGCCTGGAACGGCCGCGGCAACGCCCTGACGGAGCTGGGCCGCTTCGAGGAGGCGCTGGACTGCTTCGACCGGGCCGAGGCCCTGTACCCCGGCAGCCGCAGCATCCCCTACAACCGCGGAAACGCCCTGCGCGGCCTGAACCGCCACCGGGAGGCCATCGCCTGCTTCCAGGAAGCCCAGGCGATCGACCCGGGCTTCGCGGATGCCCACTGGAACGAGGCGCTGAGCCGCCTGGCCCTGGGCGACCTGGAGACGGGCTTTGCCGGATACGAGTGGCGCTGGCGCCGCAAGGGCAATCGGCCGCATCGCCACGCGGACCATGCCCTCTGGCAGGGGGAGGCGATGGAGGGCCGCACCCTCCTCCTCCACGCGGAGCAGGGGCTGGGCGACACGATCCAGATGGCCCGCTACGTCCCCATGGCCGCCGCTCGCGGCGCGCGGGTGGTGCTGCAGGTGCAGCGCCCCCTCCTGCCCCTGCTGCATGGCCTGCCGGGCGTGGCGGAGCTGATCGGGCCGGACGATCCGATCCCGCCCTTCGCGGCGCAGTGCCCGCTCCTTAGCCTTCCCCACATACTCGGTGCCGTCATCCCCGCGCCCGTCGCCTTGCCCGTCGATCCCGCGCGAGTCGCCGCATGGGATGCGGCGCTCCCGCGCGGGGCGCTGCGCCTGGGCATTGCCTGCTCCGGCAACCCGCAGCACCTCGGGGACCGTCACCGCTCCGTCCCGCTCGGGCTTTTCGCGCCGCTGCTCGGCGCGGGCGTGCAGGGCTTCCTGATCCAGACGGAGTTGCGCGCCAGCGACGAGCCGGTCCTGGCCGCCACCCCCGGCCTCACCAGCCTTCGCCCGCACCTGACCGACTTCACCGAGACCGCCGCCGCGCTCCTCGCCATGGACGCGGTGGTCTGCGTGGACACCAGCGTGGCGCATCTGGCCGGCACGCTGGATTGCCCCGTCCACCTCCTCCTGCCGGACCTCGCCGACTGGCGCTGGATGCTCGGGCGGGGGGACACGCCCTGGTACCCCGGCATGCGCCTGTACCGCCGTGCCCGGGGCGAGCCCTGGGAGGAGGTGATCGCCCGGGTCGCCAGCGCCCTGGCCCCGCAGGTAGCCCTGGCCGCCTGAGGGCTACTCGGCCGCCTGCGACAGCGGCCGCGCCACCTCTTCCAGGGAACGTCCCTCGGCCGCGAAGCCCAGCTTCCACTCCGTGCCCGCCGCCAGCAGCATCAGCGCGGCACCCAGCAGGTAGCCCCACATGATGTGCGCCCGTTCCCCGCCCTCAATCAGCGCGCCGAACAGCGCCGGCCCCACCACGCCGCCCACCAGCGTGCCAAAGGCGTAGAACAGCGCGATCCCCATGGCCCGCATCTCCAGCGGGAAGCTCTCCCCCACCGTCAGGTAGGCGGCGGAGGCCGCGGCGGAAGCGAAGAAGAAGATCACCGTCCAGGCGGCCGTCTGTTCCCAGGCGGAAAGCCAGCCCTGGGCGAAAGCGAAACCGGTGGCCGCCATCAGAATCCCCGCCAGCGCGTAGGTTCCGGTGATCATCACCCGGCGCCCCACCGTGTCGAAGAAGTGGCCCAGCAACAGCGGCCCCATCAGGTTGCCCAGCGCGAAAGGCAGCATGAACCAGCCGATATGCGCGGATTCGATGCCGTAGAACTTCGTCAGCACCAGGGCGTAGGTGAAGAACACCGCATTGTAGCAGAAGGCCTGGCAGGCCATGAGCACCACGCCCAGCACGGCGCGCTGCGGATAGGTGCGGAACATCGTCCGCGCCACCTCCGCCAGCGTGGTGTGGCTGCGCGGGTCGATGGTGATGGGCTGCCCCACCACGGGCGGCAGTGGCCCCTTCTCGCGCGCCACCCAGTCCTCGATGTCGTGCACGATCTTGTCGGCCTCGGCACGGCGCCCATGCGTCATCAGCCAGCGCGGGCTCTCCGGAATGTAGCGCCGCAGCAGCAGGACCGAGAGCGAGAGCGCCCCGCCCACGCCGAAGGCCAGGCGCCAGCCCAGTTCCGGGTTGATCACCTGCGGATCCAGCAGCACCAGGGATGCCGCCGCGCCCATCGCCGCGCCGCCCCAGAAGGTGCCGTTGACGGCCAGGTCGGTGGTGCCCCGCCGCCGCGCCGGAATCAGCTCCTGGATCGCCGAGTTCACCGCCGCGTACTCGCCCCCGATCCCCGCGCCGGTGAGGAAGCGGAACAGCGCGAAGGACCAGAAATCCCAGGAAAAGCCGGTGGCGATCGTCGCTAGAAGATAGACCAGCACCGTGAGGGTGAAGAGCTTCTTCCGTCCCACCCGGTCCGTCAGCCAGCCGAAGAACAGCGCCCCGCCCACGGCACCGAGAAGATAGGCGGAGGCGGTCAGCCCCACCTCCGTCTCCGTCAGCCGCAGGCTCGGGCTGTCCTTGATCGCGCCGGCGAGGGAGCCGACGAGTGTTACCTCCAGCCCGTCCAGCACCCATGTTACGCCGAGCGCGATCACCACCAGCCAGTGGAAGCGGGACCAGGGCAGCCGGTCCAGCCGATGCGGCAGGTCTGTGGTGAAGCGCTCGGCCAAGATCGTTCCTCCCCGGGGATCCCGGGTGCGGAACCGTCAGGCCGCCCGAAGGTTACAGCGGCCTACTTCGCCGGGCTGGCCTCCTCATGCGCCAGCTCCACCGCCAGCTCCGCGAAGGCCCAGTCCAGCCAGGGCAGCAACGCTTTGATGTCGGCCGTCTCCACCGTCGCCCCGCCCCAGATCCGCAGCCCCGGCGGTGCGTCCCGGTAGGAAGCGACGTCCAGCGCCACCCCTTCCTCCTCCAGGATGGCTGCCAGCCGCTTCGCCGCCCGTGCCTGCCCCGCCGCATCCATCGCCGCGAACCAGGGCACCGTGATCTTCAGGCAGATGGAGGTGCAGGAGCGCGTCGCCGGATCCTCGGCCAGGAAGCCAGCCCAGCCACTGGTGGAGACCCAGTCCGCCACCGCCGCCAGGTTCGCCTCGCTCCGCGCTACCAGAGCGTCCAGCCCGCCGATCGATTCGGCCCAGCGCAGCCCGTCCAGCGCGTCCTCCACGCAGAGCATGGAGGGCGTGTTGATCGTATCGCCCTTGAAGATGCCCTCGATCAGCTTCCCGCCCTTGGTGAGCCGGAACACCTTCGGCATCGGCCGCCCGGAATCCCAGGATTCCAGCCGCGCCACCGCGCGCGGGGAGAGCGCGAGCATCCCGTGCGCCGCCTCGCCCCCCAGCACCTTCTGCCAGGACCAGGTGACGACATCGAGCTTGTCCCAGGGCAGCCGCATGGCGAAAGCCGCCGAGGTCGCGTCGCAGATCGCCAGCCCCTCGCGATCATCGGCGATGAAGTCGGCATGGGAAAGCCGCACGCCGGATGTCGTGCCGTTCCACACGAACACCGCGTCGCGCGAGGGATTCACCGGCTCCAGCGAGGGCAGCCGCCCGTAATCCGCCTCGCGGATGCGCGCGTCCGGCAGCTTCAACTGCGAGACGATGTCGGTGGCCCACTCCTTGGAGAAGCTCTCCCACACCAGCACGTCCACGCCCCGCGCGCCGAGCACGGACCACAGCACCATCTCCACCGCGCCCGTGTCCGATCCGGGGACCACGCCCAGCCGCCAGTCCGCGGGCATGCCCAGCACGGCCTTGGAGCGCTCGATCACCTCCACGATCCGCGCGTGCGGATCCCTGGCCCGGTGGCTGCGCCCCAGAAGCGCGCCCTCCAGCGCCGCCAGGGACCAACCCGGCCGCTTCGCGCAGGGGCCGGAGGAGAAGCACGGGTTCCCCGGCCGCACGGAGGGCCTCGCCCGCTCCAATCCCGCTGTCGCCGCCATCGCCCGCGCCTCCGTCCACCGCCCGCGCCGCACCGCGCCAGGGCACCGGGGATGCGCTAGCCCCCGCCCGCCGCCCGGGTCAAGCGAAGCCGTGCCCGCATTGCCGCACCGCACGCAACCGCGCGCAACTCGGCGCCCCGGCCCCCGTTGCGCCGGGCATGCGACATGACTCCGCCACCCTCCTGATCCTCCTGGCGGTCGTCGCCGTCCTGTTCTGGTTCGTCCCGGACGTCATCCTGATCGTCTTCGCCGGCTGCCTCCTCGCCGTCGCGCTCCGCGCGGCGGGGGAACCGGTGGCGCGCCACCTCGGCATCGCTCCGCACTGGGGCGTGATGATCGTCGCCCTGGTCGCCCTGGTGCTGATCGGGGTCGGCCTCTGGCTCGGCTTCAACAGCCTCGCCGCCCAGGCCCGGGAGTTCACCCAGGCCGTCCCACGCGTGCTCCAGCAGCTCGCCGGCCTCGTGGATGGCCTGCCCGGCTCGGACTGGCTGAAGCAGCAGGTTTCGCCGGAGAAGATGGAGCCCGCCGCGCAGACCGCGGCCAGCGTGGCGGTGCGCGGGGTCAGCGGAACCCTTGGCGCGCTCGGCAACCTGCTGCTGATCGTCCTGCTCGGCCTCTACATCGCCTCGGACCCCACGCTCTACCGGCGCGGCGCGCTCGCCCTCCTCGCCCCCGGCCTTCGCCCGCGCGCGGAATCCACGCTGAACGCCATGGCCCACGCCCTGCGCGGCTGGCTGCTCGGCCAGATGTTCGGGATGATCTTCACCGCCGTCGTGGTCTTCCTCGGCCTCTGGGCCATGGGCATCCCGCTGGCCGGGCTGCTGGCCATCCTCACCGGCCTGTTCAACTTCATTCCCTATCTCGGCCCGGTGCTGGGCTGCGTGCCCGCCGTCCTCATCGCCGCATCCCAGGATCCCTCGATGATCCCCTGGGTCATCGCGCTCTTCTTCGTCTCGCAGAATGTCGAAGGGAATTTCCTCACGCCCATGGTGCAGAAGCAGGCCAGCGACGTGCCGCCCGCCCTGCTGCTCGGCGCGCAGGCGCTCTTCGGCACGGGGCTCGGCTTCCTCGGCATCATGCTGGCCGCGCCCATCACCGCCGCAGCCATGGCCGCCATCAAGGTCTCCTACGTGGAGGGCTGGGTGGAGGACCCGGCCGACCAGGAGGAGCGCCACATCATCCGGCCGTGAGCGCCGCCACCCGGCCTGGGTCCACCGTCACCCCGTGGTCCAGCGGCCCGTGCCCGCGCCCGAAGCCGGGCGCGGAGCGGATCGCAGCCGCCACATAGGCCCGCGCCCGCACCACCGAATCCCGGAGCCCCATACCCTGCGCCAACCCCGCCGCAATGGCAGAAGCGAGGGTGCAGCCCGTGCCATGGGTGTGCCGCGTCTCGATGCGCGGGCTCTCGAACACCTCGATCCCGTCCTCGGTCGCCAGCACGTCGTGCAGCACGGGCCCGTCCAGGTGCCCGCCCTTCAGCAGCACGGCGGGCACACCGAGCGTCATCAGCGCCTCCGCCGCGTGCCGCATCGCGCCCAGGTCCGGGATCTCCATGCCGGAGAGCACCTCGGCTTCCGGCAGGTTCGGCGTCAGGATCGTCGCCAGCGGCATAAGCCGGCGCTTGAGCGTCTCCACCGCCTCCGGGGCCAGCAGCGGCGCCCCGCCCTTGGCCACCATGACAGGATCGGCCACCAGCGGCACGCCGCATCCGGCCAGCCCGTCGCAGACCGCATCGATCGTCGCGGCATCGGCCAGCATCCCCGTCTTGATGCAGTCCGCCCCGATATCCTCCAGCGACATGCGGATCTGCAGCCGCAGGAAGTCCAGCGGCACGGGATGCACGGCGCGCACCCCTTCCGTGTCCTGCGCCGTCAGCGCCGTGATCGCGGTGGCGGCATAGGCCCCCATCGCCGTCACCGCCTTAATGTCCGCCTGGATCCCCGCCCCGCCGCCGGAATCCGATCCGGCGACGATGAGAACGCGCCCCTTCACTCCGCCGCCACCTTCGCCGGCGAGGCCGCCGCCGCCCGGATCACACCGGCCAGCCGCTCGGTCAGGCTGTCCACCAGCGAATCATCCTCCGCCTCCACCATCACGCGGATCAGCGGCTCCGTCCCGCTCGGGCGGATCAGCACGCGCCCGCGCGCGCCCAGCTCCGCCTCCGCCGCCGCGATGGCCTCCTCCACGCGCGGGTCCGCCAGCGGGGTGCCCCCGGCATGGCGCACATTCACCAGCTTCTGCGGCAGCGGCTCGAAGCGTCGCAGAACCTCGCTCGCCGGCCTGCCCTCCTCCACCAGCACGGAAAGCACCTGCAGCGCCGCCACCAGCCCATCGCCCGTGGTGCCGTGGTCCGAGAGGATCACGTGCCCGGACTGCTCGCCGCCCAGGTTGCAGCCCCGCTCGCGCATCGCCTCGCCCACGTAGCGGTCCCCCACCTTGGTCCGGTGCAGCTTCAGCCGCTTCCGATGAAGGAATCGTTCCAGCCCGAGGTTGGACATCACGGTCGCCACCACCTCGCCCCCGCGCAGCCGCCCCTGTTGCGCCCAGGAGGAGGCGATCAGCGCCAGGATCTGGTCCCCGTCCACCACGGCGCCCGTCTCGTCCACCAGCACAAGCCGGTCCGCATCCCCGTCCAGCGCGATGCCGAGATCGGCCCGGCGCTCCCGCACCAGGGTCGCCAGCGCGCCCGGCGCCGTGCTGCCGCAGCCGTCGTTGATGTTGAAGCCGTCCGGCGCCACGCCCACCGGGACAACCTCGGCCCCCAGTTCCCAGAGCACCGTCGGCGCGACCTTGTAGGCGGCGCCGTTCGCGCAATCGACGACGATCCGCAGCCCCTCCAGGCTCCGCCCGCGCGGAAAGCTCGCCTTCACCGCCTCGATATAGCGCCCCGGCGCGTCCTCAAGCCGCGAGGCCCGGCCCAGCTTGGCCGGCGCCGCCAGCGCGGAGGCCAGGTCGCCGGCCATCAGCGCCTCGATCGCCTCCTCCTGCGCGTCGGAGAGCTTCAGCCCGTCCGGACCGAACAGCTTGATCCCGTTGTCCTGGTACGGGTTGTGGGACGCGCTGACCATCACGCCCAGGTCGGCCCGCAGGCTCCGCGTCAGCAGCGCGATCGCCGGGGTCGGCAGCGGCCCCACCAGCACCACGTCCATCCCCGCGCCCACGAAGCCCGCGGTCAGCGCCGGCTCCAGCATGTAGCCGGAAAGCCGCGTGTCCTTGCCGATCACCACGCGGTGCCGGTGCTGCCCCCGGTTGAAGAAGCGCCCGGCGGCCTGCCCCAGCCGCAGCGCCGTCACCGCATCCATCGGCGCGCGGTTCGCCACGCCCCGGATGCCGTCCGTACCGAAGAGCCGCCTTGCGCCGTCAGCCATGATGGCCTTCCCCAACCCGTCCCGCCCTGTCTAGCGCAACGCGGCGGGCATGGGCAGATCGGGCGCTCACACCTGGGGCGGCGCGCCCGTCGCGCTCGCCCGCCACAGCCGCAGCGCCGCCACCGTCTCCGCCACGTCGTGTACGCGCAGCATCGCGGCGCCCTGGGCGGCGGCGGCAACGGCCACGCCGAGGCTCCCCGCCATCCGGTCCCGCGGGCTGGAGACGCCGGAGAGCGTGCCCACGAACCGCTTGCGCGACGCCCCGACAAGGATCGGGCACCCCAGCCCCAGCAGCAGGGGCAGCCGGTCCAGGAGCTCCAGGTTGTGCTCCATGGTCTTGCCGAAGCCGATCCCGGGATCCACCGCGATCCGGTGGCGGGGGATGCCGGCGGCCTCGCAGGCGGCGATGCGCGCGGCCAGGAACTCCGTCACCTCCAGCGCCACGTCGGCGTAGCTCGCATGCTCCTGCATGGTGGCCGGCTCTGTGCCGGGCATGTGCATCAGCACCACGGGGCAGCCCGCATCCGCCACCACCGCCATCGCCTCGGGGTCGTGCCGAAGGGCGGAAATGTCGTTCACCACCTCCGCCCCCGCCTCCAGCGCGGCGCGCATGGTGGCGGCGTGGCGCGTGTCCACGCTCACCGGCGCGTCCTTCGCGATCTCCCGAATCACCGGCAGGATGCGCGCGATCTCCGCCTCGGCGTCCACGGGCGGCGCGCCGGGGCGGGTGCTCTCCCCGCCCACGTCGATCATGTCGGCGCCGGCCTCCAGCATGGCATTGGCCGCCATGATCGCCTCCCGCGGGTCGCTGTGCCGCCCGCCATCGGAGAAGCTGTCCGGAGTCACGTTCAGCACGCCCATCACCAGGGGGCGGCCCAGGGCGGCCGCCTCCGGCAGGCCGGCGAAGGGCGCGGCCGGGCGGGTCAGGGCCAGCACCGCCGCCTGCCAGTCCTCCGGGGTATCCACCGCGGGCAGCAGCCCGGCCGTCGCGCCGTTCTCGATCAGCCGGACGAGGGTGAAGGCCGACCGCCCCTCATCCAGCGGCACGGCGGCGCCTGCGGCCACGGCGGCGGCGGCGCCGCGCCCGTGCAGCAGCCCCATCGGTTCGACCCAGCGCGCCATCGCCCCTCCCCTCGTCCGGGATTCGCCACCCCCGGACGGAAACGGGGGCCACTGAGGGCCCCCGTCACATTCAAGCGTTTCGCTGCGCACCGCGCCAGAGGGGCGGCCCGGGATTGTAGGTGCCGCGTCAGGCCCCGGAGGGCGCCGGCTGCATCCCGCCCGTGTCGGGCCGCGGATTGGGCCGGCCGGAGGTGGGCACGCTGCCCCGCCCCTGGTTCACGGGCTCATCCGGGCGGTCCCGCACGATCGGGTCGCCGCGGAGCAGGTTCTTGATCTCGTCGCCCGAGAGGGTCTCGTACTCCAGCAGCCCCTTGGCCAGCCGGTGCAGATCCTCGATCCGGTCCGTCAGCGTGGTCTTCGCACGCTGGTAGGCCGTGTCGATGATCGAGCGGATCTCGCCGTCGATCGCCTGCGCCGTCGCCTCGGAGAGGTTCTTGGACTGCGTCACCGAATGTCCCAGGAACACCTCCTGGTCGTTCGAGCCGTAGGCCACCATGCCGATCTTGTCGGACATGCCCCACTCCGTGACCATCCGCCGCGCGAGGTCGGTCGCCATCTTGATGTCGCCCGAGGCGCCGTTGGAGACCTTGTCCGGCCCGAAGATGATCTCCTCGGCGACGCGGCCGCCCATGGCCATGGCCAGCTCGGCCTTCATCTTGGACTTGTGCTTGGAGTAGCGGTCGCCCTCCGGCAGGCTCATTACCAGGCCCAGCGCGCGGCCGCGCGGGATGATGGTGGCCTTGTGGACGGGGTCGCACTCCTCCTCGCTGATCGCCATCAGCGCGTGGCCGGCCTCGTGATAGGCCGTCATCCGCTTCTCGGCCTCGCTCATGACCAGCGAGCGGCGCTCGCTGCCCATCAGCACCTTATCCTTGGCCTGCTCGAACTCGTACATGCCCACGGTGCGCCGCCCGCTGCGCGCGGCCAGCAGCGCCGCCTCGTTCACGAGGTTGGCGAGGTCCGCGCCCGAGAAGCCCGGCGTGCCGCGCGCGATCACCTTCGGCTCCACGTCGGAAGCCAGGGGGACCTTGCGCATGTGCACGCGCAGGATCTTCTCGCGCCCGTTCACGTCGGGGTTGGGCACCACCACCTGCCGGTCGAAGCGGCCGGGGCGCAGCAGCGCCGGGTCCAGCACGTCCGGCCGGTTGGTGGCCGCGATGATGATGACGCCCTCGTTGGACTCGAAGCCGTCCATCTCCACCAGCATCTGGTTCAGCGTCTGCTCGCGCTCGTCATTGCCGCCGCCAAGCCCGGCGCCGCGGTGGCGGCCCACCGCGTCGATCTCGTCGATGAAGATGATGCAGGGGGCGTTCTTCTTGCCCTGCTCGAACATGTCGCGCACGCGGCTGGCGCCGACGCCCACGAACATCTCCACGAAGTCGGAGCCGGAGATGGTGAAGAAGGGCACGTTCGCCTCGCCGGCGACGGAGCGCGCCAGCAGCGTCTTGCCCGTGCCCGGCGGTCCCACCAGCAGCACGCCCTTGGGGATCTTGCCACCAAGGCGCTGGAACTTCTGCGGGTCGCGGAGGAACTCCACGATCTCCTCCAGCTCGCCCTTGGCCTCCTCGATGCCGGCCACGTCCTCGAAGGTCACGCGGCCCTGCTTCTCGGTCAGCAGCTTCGCCTTGGACTTGCCGAAGCCCATGGCCCTTCCACCGCCGCCCTGCATCTGGCGCATGAAGAAGACCCACACGCCGATCAGCAGCAGCATCGGGAACCAGGAGATGAGGATCTGGAAGAGCGGGTTCACGTCGCTCTCCTCAGGCCGCGCCACCACGCGCACGCCCTTTTCCGTCAGCCGCTGCACCAGCTGCGGGTCCTCGGGGGTGTAGGTGCTGAAGGCCCGGCCGTCCTGGAGCTGGCCCGAGACGATCCGCCCCTGGATGGTGGCATCCCGCACATGGCCCTGCTGAACCTCGTTCAGGAAGTCGGAGTAAGCCACCTGCATCCCGCGCTGCGAGGAGTTCCCCGAGGGCTGAAACAGGTTGAACAGCGCCACGAGCAGCAGGGCGACGATCACCCAGAGCGCGAGGTTGCGGCCGAAATTGTTCACGTGACGGTCCCGATCCTTGGCCGGCCCTGCCGGCTCAGAGAGCAAGATAGGGATGCCCGGCTCTACATGGAACCACTGGATGACAGCGCTTTCACGCGATGGGGCCTGATTCCGGCCGGAACTCCACCCTCCAGCCCGGCCCGGGCCCCGGCCCGGCCATCACCCGCCCCGAGGCGTCCCGCAGGACCGGCAGCCCGGCCGCGACGAATCCCGGCAGCCCCCCGCGGGCGAAGCCCGCCAGACCTATGCCGGCGAAGCCCGGCCCGGCCGCCCCAATCCACCCACCGTCCGGCACACTGCACACCCGCCAGCGCCCGTCCCACACCACCCCGGCCTCCGCCGGCACGGCCGCCGCGCAGCGCGCCGGTTCCCTGCCGATGAACCGCCCGCGCCACAGGGCCCCACCCAGGCTGCCGCCGCCCCGTGCCAGCATGGCGGCCACCGCCGCCCGCGCCGGCGGGTGCGCGCCGCCGCCCAGCGCCCGCAGCAGGGCAGAGAGCGCCGCCTCCGCCACCGCATCCCGCCCGAGCGCCGCGGCGTCCAGCACCGCCCACCCTTCAGTCCTGAATGTCGTGCACCCGGCCAGTCGCGCCGCGACGGCCGCCCGCAACCGGTCCCGCCGCTCGCCGAAAGCCCGCGCCGCCTCGGCCAGCGCCGCAACGCCCGGCCCCGTGCCGCCCGGATCGCCCAGCGCCCGCCGCAACCGGGCGCGGGCAAAGCGCGGATCGTCGTTGGAGGGATCGCGCACTGGCACCAGCCCGCGCTCCGACAGAAAGGTCTCAATCGCCGCCGGCGTCGCATCCAGCAGCGGCCGGAGGATCATCACCGCTCCCGCGGGCCGCGCGGCCGCCATGCCCGCCAGCCCCACCGGGCCGGACCCGCGCAGCGCCCGGAAGGCCAGCGTCTCCGCCTGATCCGCAAGATGCTGCCCGAGCAGCAGCCAGGGCGCCCCCGCCGCTTCCGCTGCCTTCGCCAGGGCCGACAATCGTGCCGCTCGGGCCCGCTCGTGCAACCCTGGCCCGGGCGCAAGGCCTAGGGTCAGCACCGCCGCCGGGATCCCGAGGCTGCCGAGCCGCGCCGCGACGCCGGCCGCCTCGGTGGTGCTCTCCGCCCGCAGCCCATGGTCGGCCACCAGCGCCAGCACCCGCCCGCCTCGCGCCAGCGCCCAACCCGAGGCCAGTATCGCCAGGGCCAGGCTGTGCGGCCCGCCCGAGACCCCGACCGCCAGCAGGGGCGAGGGCCCGAAAGGCCCCAGCCCCGCCATCCCGGCGGCAAACACCGTTTCGAGATTGCCCGGCGGCGCCACCGCCGGGCCTGCGCTCAGCGGCAGCCGGCGCGCTGTCGCGCCTGCGCCGCCCGGTCCGCCTGCGCCCCGGCCAGCCTCGGGAAGCCGGTCCGCAGGTTGTCCAGCGTCTGGCAGGCCTCGACCTTCGCGTTGAAGCCGACGAAGGCGTTCGCCAGCCCGATCAGCGCGTCCGGCGCACGGCCGGAGGAGCGCGACCGGCGATACGCATCGTCATAGGCCAGGGCCGCGCCCTGGAAATCGCGCTTTCCCAGCAGCGCATCGCCCAGCAGGACACCCGCATCCTGCCCCCGTGTGGTGGAGCGGGAGGCCAGCACCTCCCGGGCCGCTGCCTCGGCCGTGGCATAATCCCGGCGCCCGATCGCCGCCTGGCCCTCGCGCAGCGCGATCTCCGGCGTGCGGGGAGCCGGCGCCGCCGGCTGGCCCGGCGGGGGGGCGGGAACATCACCCGGCGGGGTCAGCGCGCCCTGCTGCTGCCCGCCGGCCGGTCGCCCCGCCGGGGGGGCTCCCCCGGCTGGCGCTCCGCCACCCCGGCCCTCCAGGGCGTTGAAGCGGTACTCCATGTCGCCCTGCAGCTTCTCGATCCGCTCCTGCAGGGTGCGGTTCTGGTACTCGGCCTGCTCGGCGCGGCCGCGTTGGCGCCGCACCTCCTCCTCCAGGTCGCCCACGCGCCCCAGGAGCTGGCCCACGATCTCGCCGCCCGCCGCCGGCGCGCCGCCGCGCCCGGGCGGCGGCAGCTGCGGCTGCGGATAACCGCCGCCCCCGCCGCTTCGCCGCACCATCTCAAGCTCCTGGCGAAGCTGCAGGATCTGGTTCTGCAGGTAGATGCCCTCCCGGCTCTCCGCCTGCGCCAGCGCGCGGCCGGCCGGCACCAGCCCCGCCAGCACCACCCCCGCCATCAGAACGCCCGCCCTCAGAACGCATCGGGTCCGCAGCATCCTCAAACCCCCTCGTGGCGCGCCCGAGACCCGGCGCGGCCATGCACGGCGCGAACCGGCCGCGCCCGATCATCGGATCACCCCGCCGCTGCCGGCAAGGCAACAGTTCGGCCCGGCGCGCTGGGCACCGGGCCGCCAGTCCCTGGAAACCGGCCCTTAGCGGACCGTCGTCACCGCGCGGCGGTTCTGCGCCCAGGACGCCTCGTCCGAACCCAGGGCCGCCGGGCGGTCTTTGCCGTAGGACACGGTCTGGATGCGCTGGCCGGAGACGCCGGCGGCCACCAGCAGGTCGCGCGCATTGTTGGCGCGGCGCTGGCCGAGCGCGAGGTTGTACTCGCGGGTGCCGCGCTCGTCGGCATGGCCCTCCATGTACACCGTCACCTGCGGGTAGCGGGCCAGCCAGGCGGCCTGGCGCTGCAGCACGTCGCGGCCATCGGCGCGCACCTGGCTGCTGTCGGTGTCGAAGAACACGCGGTCGCCGACATTGGCGACCAGGTCCTCCTGGCTGCCCGGGCGGACATTGCCCATGCCGCCGGCGCCCGCCAGCCCGCCCGAGCCGCCCGCGCCGGTCGCCGCCGCGTTCTGGTCGTCGTTCGAGCAGGCCGAGAGCAGGGCAATGGCGCCCAGCGCGGCCAGGATCTTCACGTTCATCATGTGCTCCTGTGCAAAGGTTTCGGTAGGATAGCGATCAGGCCAACAAAGGTGACCAGGAGGGATCGGTTGCATCGGTCGGCGTCACCATCTGCCGCTCGTTGAAACCGGCGATATCGATCTGGGCCAGCCGGGCGGAGTAGCCCTGCCCGCGCGAGCCGCTCGCCCGGCTCTCGCGATAGAAGGCAAGAACGCGGCCATTCGGCGCGAAGGTCGGCCCCTCCATGCCCCAGCCCTCGGAAAGGATGCGCTCGCCGGAGCCGTCCGGCCGCATCACGCCGATGCCGAACTGGCCGCCGGAGATGCGGGTGAAGGCGATCAGGTCCCCGCGCGGCGACCAGACCGGCGTCGCGTAGCGGCCACGCCCGAAGGAGATGCGCCGCGCCCCGCCGCCGCCGGCCGACATGACGTAGATCTGCTGGTCCCCGCCCCGGTCGGAGTTGAAGACGATCTGCGAACCGTCCGGGCTGTAGCAGGGCGAGACGTCCAGCCCGCTACCGGAGGTGAGCTGCCGCTGCGCGCCGGAACCCGCGTCCACGGCATAGATGTTGGCATCCCCGCCCGTGGCGTAGGACAGCACCACCGTCCGCCCGTCCGGGCTGAAGCGCGGCGAGAGGGTCATGCCCGGGAAGGAACCGAGCACCCGCGAGGAACCGCTGTTCAGGTCGAACAGGTACACGCGCGGCTGGTTCTGGAAGTAGGACATGAACACGATCTGCTGCGCGTTCGGGTGGAAGCGCGGCGAGAGGACCTGGAAGGACCCGTCCGTCAGGAAGCGGTTGTTCTCGCCGTCCTGGTCCATGATGGCCAAGCGACGCGTGCGCCGGTCGCGCGGCCCGCTCTCGGCCACGTAGACGATGCGCGTGTCGAAATAGCCCTTCTCGCCCAGCAGGCGCTCATAGATCACGTCAGAGATCAGGTGCGCGATCCGGCGCCACTGCGCGGCCGGGGCGGTGAAGGCGGTGCCCTGGATCTGCTGCTCCGGCAGCACGTCCCACAGGCGGAACTCCACGCGCAGCCGCCCGCCCTGGTCCTCCACCCGGCCCGTCACCAGCGCGTTCGCGCCGATCACCCGCCAGTCCTGGAAGCGCGGCGTGCCGGCGGCGGCCTCGGCACTCTGGATGAAGGCCGCGTTGTCCACGGGGCGGAACAGGCCGGAATTGCGCAGGTTGGCCTGGATCACCCGCGCGATGTCCGCGCCGCGCCCGCCGCCGGCCAGGGCCGGCACGGCGATCGGGATCGGATCGGTGCGGGCCTTGGTGATGTCGATCACGGCCCCCTGGGTGGTTCCTTGGGCGCGCGCGGTGGCCGGCACGGTAAGAAGCGCGGCGCCACCCAGGATCAGGCCACGCCGATCGGTCGTCATCATGGATGCGAAACCTCGGTGCTGCGGGAGGGGGAAAGAGCCGAAGCCGCGCCGGGGCGCAAGCCGCCGGGCGGCGAAAGCCCGGCTCTCTCCTGAGAGTTGATCGTGCGCGGGCCCGGCATCAACGCGTCAGCCCGCGCGGGCTGAAGCGGAAGACGGCGTTGTTGACCGCCGCCAGCTTCTCGCGCGGCAGGGCGGTAGAGGCGCATTTGGGGTCGAGCAGCGCCCGCCGGGCCGCCTCATACACGGCCCGGGCGCGCGGATCGCTCGGCACGCCGCTCACCGGCCGGACGATGCGGATGGTGCCCTGTGCGTCCGTCTCTACCTTCATCTCCACGGTGATGCTGCCGATGTCCGGAGCGCCGCCGTCCACGGACCAGCACTCGCTGATCCGATCGGCCAGCCCCCGGATCTCGCCGGACGTCAGCGCGGCCGTGCCCGTCGGCGCCCCGCCACCCCGGGCGGGGCTGCCCGCCGCCGGATTAGGCCGGCTTGCCGGCGCCTGGTTCTGCGCCTGCATGGCGCGCAGCCGCTCCAGCGTGTTCTGCACGGCGTTGCTGTTCTCCGCCGGATTCCGCACGGGCGGGGTCTGCCCCGTGCCCGGGCGGTTGTTGCTCTCCCGCGCCGGCGGCACGGGCGGCTGGTTCGGCACCGCGTTCGGCCGGGCGGGCGCCGGCGGCGCCGGCGGGCTGGCCGCCGCCTGCTGCTGCGGCGGGGCCGGAGGAGAGGGCGGGGCTGGCGGCGCGGGCGGGGTCTGCGCCGCTTGGCGCTGCGGCGG
>NZ_JANJOU010000007.1 GCF_024594815.1 Roseomonas populi
CGCCGATGTCAGCCGCGGCTCGACGGAGACGGGGGCGGCCGCCGGCCAGGTGCTCTCGGCCGCCTCCGACCTCGCCGGACAGGCCGAGCGCCTCAACGACACCGTCGCACAGTTCGTCGCAGAGGTCGGCGCGGCCTAGCCGTAGCGTGCCCGCGCCCAGTGCTCCACCCGCAGGGAGAGCAGGTAGAGCGTCAGGGATATGGCGGCGACGATGAGGCTGGCCCCCAGCGCGCGCTCCGTGTTCAGCTCCGACTTGGCGGCGGCGAACATGGCGCCGAGCCCTGAGCTGCCCATCAGGTACTCCGCCACCATCGCCGCCAACAGCGCGTGCGCGGCCCCGATCCGCAGCGCGACGGCGAGGTTGGGCATGGCGGCGGGCAGGGCGAGGGAGGTCAGCACCCGCCAGCGGGAGGCGCCGAGCACGCGGAACAGGTCCGCGCTGCCCGGCGGCAGCGCCCGCAGCCCCGCCGAGGAAAAGACGAAGGCGGGGAAGAAGGAGATGATGACGGTGATGGCCACCACCGTGCCCGGCCCGTAGCCGAAGAGGCGGGCGAGGATGGGGATGAGGGTGACCACGGGCACGGAGGAGAACAGCACCGTGACGGGCGTGAGCATCCCCGCCGCGATCGTCGAAGCCCAGGTGAGGATGCCGAGGCCGAGGCCAAGCATGAAGCCGCCCACCAGCCCGAAGGCCGCCGCGGCGAGGCTGATGCCGAGGGCGGGCAGGTAGACCGGCAGGTTCGTCGCGATGTCCGCCACGACGTCCAGCGGGCGCGGCATGACGATGGCGTTCAGGCCGGAGAGCACCACCCAGGCCTGCCAAGCGAGCAGCAGGAGGAGGATTCCCCACCAGTCCCGGATGAAGGGGCGGAGGAGGCGATCCATCAGCGGAACCTCGCGTGCACGGCGCGCTCGATCGCGCCCGCGATGAGGTAGGCAGTGAGGGAGATGAGGGCGACGAGGAGCACGGCGCTCCAGAGCAGGACAATCTGGAAGTTCTGCATGCCGTTTACGATCAGCACGCCCAGCCCGCGCGGTGCGCCGAACCACTCGCCGATCACCGCGCCGATGAGGGCGGCCGGCACGGCCAGGCGAAGGCCGGTGGCAATGGAGGGCAGCCCCGCCGGGAGGTCCAGCCGCAGGAGCCTGGCCGAGGGGTGGGCACCGAGCACCTGGAACAGGTCGCGGTGCGCCGCGCTCGCGGCGCGAAGGCCGGCGGCGGCGGCCACGTAGACGAGGAAGGCTACCCCGATGCCGGCCAGCGTCGGCGGCGTGCTGTCGGCTGGCAGCAGGATGAGGAACACGGGGGCAAGCGCCACGGTCGGGATGGCGTGCATCCCCGCCGCCAGGCGGTCCGCCCCCGGGGCGAGGCGCGGCAGGAAATGGGTGAGCATGGCGAGCGCCACCCCGGCCAGGGTGCCGAATATGTAGCCCACCACCGCAGAGGCGAGGGTGGACCCGGCGGCGCGGCCGAAAAGGTCCCAGCGGTCCGGATCAGCCAGCATGGCGAGGACGCGCGAGAGCGGCGGCCAGGTGAAGCCGCCGAGGCCGGAGGCGCCGATGCCTTCCCAGGCCAGGCAGAGAACCAGCGTGCCCAGCACGCCCAGCACCCGCGGATCGCGCGCCAGCCGCATCAGTCGTGCGCCTCGGGCTCGAGCGCCAGGACCAGGGAGTCCTGCATCTCGTGGAACCTCTCCTCCCGCATCACCTCCACCGGGCGGGGGCGGGCGAAGGGCACGGGCAGGTCCTGCGCCACGCGCCCCGGGCGGCCGGTCATCACCACGATGCGGTCGGCCAGGAACAGGGCCTCTTCCACCGCGTGCGTCACCAGCAGGGTGGTGGTGCGCGTCTCCGTCCAGATGCGCTGCAGTTCCAGGTTCATGTGCCGGCGCGTCACGGCGTCCAGAGCGCCGAAGGGCTCGTCCAGCAGCAGCACCTCCGGCTGCAGCACCAGGGCGCGGGCGATGTTCACGCGCTGGCGCATGCCGCCGGAGAGGTTGCGCGGGAAGGCCTCCTCGAAGCCCGTCAGCTTCACCAGCGCGATCAGGGCGGCGATGCGCCCCTGATTCACCGGCTTGCCCGCCACCCGGAAGGGCAGGGCGATGTTGTCGCGCACGGTCAGCCAGGGCAGCAGCGCGTGGTCCTGGAAGGCCACGCCGAAGCCCTGGCGCGCCGCCACGGCGGCGGGTGTCTCGCCGCCCACGCGCACCGTGCCCGTGCTCGGCGTGTCCAGCCCCGCCGTCATCCGCAGCAGCGTGGACTTGCCGCAGCCGGAGGGGCCGAGCAGCGCCACGAACTCGCCCGGCTGGACGTCCAGCGTCACGCGGTCCAGCGCCAGTACGCCCTCCGGCACCCCCTTCAGCGGGAAGCGGCGGGTGACGTCGTGCAGCGCGATGGCAGCCCCCGAAGGACCGCTCATGGATCCGCTCATGCGACCTCGGTCTCGAAGCGGTGCATCAGGCCGGGGTGGCGCTCCCGCAGCAGCGCGGCCATGCGCTCCGTGTCCAGCGCGGTGAACTCGCGCTCCTTCATCACCACGCGCCCGTCCACGATGGCGGTCCGAACGTCCCGCCCCACGGCCGTGTTGGCCGCGGAGAACATCGGGTCATAGACCGGCTGGTGGTCCGGGTCGTCCGCGCGCAGCAGGATGATGTCGGCCCGCCGCCCCACCTCCAGCGTGCCGATGTCCAGTCCCAGCGCGCGGCCGCCGCCAGCGCAGGTGGCGCGCAGCATCATCTCCCCGCTCACCGCGAAACGCTCATGCCACGAGGTGCCGGTGATGCACTGCTGCGCGATGCGGCCGCAGCGGGCCACCTGGAACATGTCCATCGTGCCCAGCGCCGCCGCGCCGTCCGTACCCAGGCCCAGGCGCACGCCCTTGTGCAGCATCTCCAGCACGCGGGGGTGGCCGATCGCGTAGTTGTTGAAGGCGCAGTGGGCGATGGAGACGTCGTTCCCCACCAGCAGGTCCATCTCGTGCTGGGAGAGCATGATGGCGTGCGCCGCGTGCAGGAAGGGCCCGATGCAGCCGAGGCTGTCCAGGTACTCCGCCGGGCGCTTGCCGAACCGCTCCAGCGCGAAGTCGATCTCGTAGGATCCCTCGCAGAGATGGGTGTGCAGCATGGCGCCCAGCCGCCGCGCCTCCTCCGCCATCATGCGGATCAGGTCGGTGGTGCAGACCATGATCTGGCGCAGGGAGAGCGCGGCCGTCACCAGCCCCTGGCCCTTCTGCTTCCAGCGCTCCACCAGCTCAACGTTGCGCCGCAGCGCCTCGTCGGTGGAGAGCATCATGCTCGGCGGAATGCCGTTGCCCATGTCCACCGTGGAGAGGGCGATCACGCCGCGGATGCCGGCATCCAGCGCCGCCTCGCCCATGATGTCGGGGCGCGGGCCGCCGGCCTCGGCGAAGCAGGTGGTCCCGTTGCTCAGCAGGTCCGCGTAGCAGAGCAGGGCGGAGAGCCGCACCTCCTCCTCGTCCAGCATTCCCTCGAAGGGGATGTAGTAGTTCTTCCAGACCGGGTTGCGGATGCCGGTGCGGCGCGACAGCTCGAAGATCTTGCCGCGAAGCAACTGCTGGCCCGTGTGCATATGGGCGTCCACCAGCCCGGGCATGGCGATGCGGTCGCGCCCGTCCAGCCGCTCGCGCGGGGCGAAGCGGCTGCGGGCCTCGGCGGCCGGGCCGATCCAGGCGATGGCGCCGCCCTCGATCGCGATGGCGGCGTCGCGCAGCGTGGTGTCCGCGCCATCGAAGGCGACGACGTCGCAGCCCTCGACCAGCAGGTCCACCGCGCGGGGCGGGGTATTCTCCACGCCGCTCAGCCCTGGCGGAGGTTGCGGTGAACCTCCTCCATCACCGTGAAGTCGCAGAAGCGCTCCACCGGCGGAAGGTTGGTGCGGCCGGTGGCGCGCACCGCGTCCATCATCGGCCCCTCCAGCACCGCGCGGTCGAGGCTGAGCAGCGGCGCGCTCGCGTTCTCCGGCGACTGCAGGAAGGAGTTCTGCACCGTGTTCTGCCGGGTCTGCTGGTCCAGGTCGAGGCCGAGGTCGCGCCCGTAGGTGCGCACCGCCAGCCGCGCGCCCACCGCCGGGTCCTTGTTCTCCGCCCAGCCGCGCGTGACGCCGGAGAGGAACTTCACGACCGTCGCGCGCTCCGCCTCAAGGTACCGGCGCGTGGTGAAGACCATGCTGGCGTAGGAACGGAACTTCATGGAATCGAAGGAGGCGAAGAGGAAGTCCTTCCCGCGCGTCATCCCCATCTTCTCCAGGGTGATGACCTGGTTCGTCTCGAAGGCCGTGTAGCCGTCGCCGGCGCGGGCCAGCAGCGGCTCCGGCGAGAAGCCGGCGGGCACGAACTCCGGCCCGGAGGGCAGGTTGTTCAGCTTCACCACCGCGTCCAGCGCGGTGCGCTCGTTCGGGCCCTGGACCAGCATCTTCTTGCCCGGCAGGTCCGCTGCCGTGCGGATCGGCTTGCCCGGCAGGGAGAGGATGCCCAGCGGCGAGCGCTGGAACACGGCCGCCAGCAGGACGAAGTCGTTCCCGCGCGACACGGCGTCGAGGAAGGGCAGGAGCTGCGTCTCGCCCATCTCCGCGCCGCCGCCCGCCACAGTCACGGCGGAGGCCGGCGCGTTCGGGCCGCCCTGCACCCAGCCGAACTCCTCCCCCTTCAGCCAGCCGCGGTCCAGCGCGATCCAGAGCCCGGCGTACTGGACGTTCGGGATCCAGGTCATGGCGAAGCGCGCCGGCCGCGCCTGCGCGCGCGCCAGGCGGGGCAGGGCCAGCACCGCAGGGGCGGCGAGGAGGAGGCGGCGGGGGAGGTGGGTCATGTCAGATCTTCCTGCAATACGGGTGCCATGGTCGGCCGGGTAACACCGGGGCTTCAGCCCCCGACAAGCGTGACGCCTTCTGCGGCATCGCCGATCCGGGCGAGGCTCTCCTCCTTGCCCAGCGCGGCCAGCACGGCATCGATCGGGGGAGATTGCAGGCTGCCCGTCAGCGCCGCGCGCAGCGGCTGGGCCACCTGCCCGAGCTTCACGCCTTCCGCCTCCGCGAAGGCGCGCAGCGCGGCGTCCAGCCCCGCGCGGGCCCAATCCGTGCCGGACAGGGCCTTGGAGAGGCGGGCGAGACGGTCGCGCACGTCCGGGTGGTCCAGCGCCTCGGCGGCCTTGGGCTCGTACTTCAGCGGCCGCTCGGCCAGGGCGAAGCGGGCGCCGTCCGCCATCTCCACCAGGGTGCGCGCGCGGGGCTGGAGATCGGGGATCAGGGCGGCCACGCGGGCGCGCTGCTCCTCCGTCACCTCGCCCAACCGCCCCAGCACCGGCGCCAGCAGCGCGTCCGGCGCGGCCGCGCGGATATACTGGCCATTCAGGTGCGACAGCTTGGCATAGTCCATGCGGGAGGCGGCGCGGCCGACATCCTTCAGCTCGAACAGCTCGATCGCGCGCTCGCGCGGCACGAACTCCTCGTCCCCGTGGCCCCAGCCCAGCCGCAGCAGGTAGTTGCACACGGCCTCCGGCAGGAAGCCCTGGTCGCGGAACTCCAGCGCGCCCACCGCGCCATGGCGCTTGGAGAGCTTGGCGCCGTCGGCGCCGTGGATCAGCGGGATATGGGCGAAGGCCGGCCGCTCCCACCCCATGGCGTCATAGACCATGATCTGGCGGAAGGTGTTCGTCAGGTGGTCGTCGCCGCGGATCACGTGGGTGATGGCCATGTCGTGGTCGTCCACCACCACGGCGTGCAGGTAGGTCGGCGTGCCATCGGAGCGGAGGATGATCATGTCGTCCAGTTCGCTGTTCTGCACGCGCACCTCGCCCTGGACGAGGTCGTTCACCACCGTCTCGCCCTCGCGCGGGGCCTTGATGCGGATCACGGGGTTCACGCCCGCCGGGGCCTCTGCGGGATCGCGGTCGCGCCAGTTGCCGTCGTAGCGCGGCGGCCGGCCCTCCGCCTGGGCGCGCTCCCGCATCGCTACCAGCTCCTCGGCGGTGTCGTAGGCCTGGTAGGCCTTGCCCTCGGCGAGGAGCTGGCGCGCGACCTCCGCGTGCCGCGCCTCGCGCGAGGTCTGCATCACAGGCTCCTCGTCCGGGTTCAGGCCCAGCCAGTCGAGGCTGTCCTTGATCTGCTGCACCGCTTCCGGCGTGGAGCGGGCGCGGTCCGTGTCCTCGATCCGCAGCAGGTACTGCCCGCCGTGATGGCGCGCGAAGAGGTAGTTGAAGAGCGCGGTCCGGGCCCCGCCGATATGCAGGTACCCGGTGGGGGAGGGGGCGAAGCGCGTGCGGACGTTCATCTCGCCCCCTTAACACCGCGCATCCGGCCTGTTCAGCCCCTCACGCATTCGCGATCAGCCGGTCTAGCATGTCGTCCCGAATGTCCGCCCCGATTCCGATCCCTGCCGGCCCGGTCCTGATCACCACGCCCACCGTCGCCCTCTCCGAGCGCGCATGGGGTTGGGTCGCGGCGGAATGGGACCGCTGGCCCCTCTGGTTGCCCGTCGTCATGGGCATCGGGGTGCTGGCCTACTTCGCCCTCCTGGCGGAGCCGAACCCCTTCTGGGCCGTCCTTCCCTTGCCGCTCCTCGGGGCGGCGCTTCTCCTGCGTGGGCGGCGGCCCCTGGCGGCGGCGGCCCTGGCCCTGATCGGCGCCGCGGCACTCGGCTTCGCCGTTGCCCTCCTCCACGCCCGCTGGGCGCCGCCCATGCCGGACCTGCCGCGCAACGCCGCCATCATCACCGGCCGGGTCGTCAGCCTGGACCTGCTGCCGGACGGCCGGCGCGTGACGCTGGAGGCCCCGCGCATCAACGAAGGCAACCCGCTGGACCGGCAGATCCGCGTCCGTCTTCGCGCCAACGATCCGACGCCGGTCGCACCCGGGGACACGGTGTCCCTCCGCGCCCTGGTGCGCCCGCCCATGCCGCCCGCCTATCCCGGTGCCTTCGACATGCAGCGCAACGCCTATTTCTCCGGGCTCGGCGGGTCCGGCTTCGCGCTGAACGTGGCGAATATCCTGGAGCGGCGCGACCCGCCCCTCTTCGCCGGCCTGCGTGCCTCCATCGAGGCCCGGATCACCGCCGCCCTGCCCGGAGCCACCGGCGCAGTGGCCTCCGCCCTGCTCACCGGATCGCAGTCCGGCATCCCCGCGCCGACCATCGCGGCGCTGCGCGATTCGGGGCTGGCGCACCTTCTCTCCGTCTCCGGGCTGCACGTGGCGATCGTGATCGGGATTGGCTTCACCCTCTCCCGCCTCGCCATCGCCGCGATCCCCTGGCTGGCGCTGCGGATCGATTCGAAGGGCGGGGCGGCACTGGTCGGGCTGGCGCTGGGGGCGGTGTACACGCTGCTCACCGGCTCCGGCGTGCCGATGCTGCGCTCGTTCGCCATGGCGGCCCTCGCCACGCTGGCGATCCTGACAGGGCGGCGAGCCCTCTCCCTCCGCGCGCTGGCCCTGGCCGCGGGGGTGGTGATCCTGCTGAACCCGGCCGCGCTCACCGGGCCCTCCTTCCAGATGTCCTTCGCCGCCGTCCTCGCCCTGGTCGGGCTAGCGGCGGCGATGCGCGGCCCCGTGCAGGGACTAAAAAGCCTTGGATGGCAGGGGAGGCTGGCGGCGGCGGTGCTTGGGCTTGCCGCCACCTCCATCATCGCCGGCGCGGCCACCACGCCCTATGGCCTGCACCACTTCGGGCGGCTCCAGCTCTACGGCGTGGCGGCGAACGCGGTGGCGGTGCCGCTCACCTCCTTCCTCGTCATGCCGGCCGGGCTGATGGCGGTCTTCCTCATGCCTTTCGGGCTGGAAGGGCCGGCCCTGGCGGCCATGGGCTGGGGGGTGGACGGCACGATCCTCACCGGGCGCGTCGTCGCTTCCTGGCCGGGCGCGGCGCTGACGGCACCGCCGATCCCGGCCTGGGGGCTGGGCCTTTTTACCCTCGGCCTGTGCTGGGTGCTGCTCTGGCGCCTGCCGTGGCGCTGGGCGGGGGTGCCGGCGATGGCGGCGGGGCTTCTCTCCGGCCTCGCCGCCAACCCGCCCGACCTGCTGGTGGCGGCGGATGGCCGGATGCTGGCCTTGGCAACGCCTGGCGGCGTCCTGGTGGAGCGGGCCTCCGGCGCCAACCGCCTGATCCGCGAATCATGGCTGCGCGGCTGGGGAGAGGACGATGCCGCGCCCCTTCCGCGAGAGGGCGAGACGCCGGGCGCCGAATGCTCGCCTCTGTCCTGCCTGCTACGCCCGCGCGCGGATGGCGCGGCGGCCATCTTCCTCCGCCAGCCGCCGCGCGAGCCCCGACCGCGTCGCGGCCCGGCCCCGCCACCCCCGGCCGTCTATGCGGAGACGGGCTGCGGCAAGGCGGCGGTGATGGTGTCGCTGGAACCTATCCGCGGCCGTTGCCGCGAGACGCCGCGCGTGGACCGCTTCTCCGTGTGGCGGGACGGAGCCCACGCCATCTGGCTGGGGCGGGACGGTGCAACGATCCTCTCGGACCGTGCCAGCCGCGGGGCGCGGCCCTGGGTGCCACCCGTGCCAACGCCCCGGGCCCAGCCGCAGGAGGAACCGCCGGCAGAGACCGAGTAGCCTCAGCCCGCCCGCACGAGGACGTGCCGCTTGCGACCGGCGGAGAGCTTGGCGGCCCCCTCGCGCAGGTCCTCGGCCGTCACCTCGCGGGCGATGTCGCTCACCACCTCGTCGTTCAGCCGTAGGCCGGACTGGCCGACCAAGCGCCGCGCCTCGCCCTTGCTGGCAGCAAGGCCGGCGGCCACGGCCAGATCCAGCAGGCTGGCGGGAAGGGCCGCGGTGATGCTCGGCAGGGTTTCCGCGGCCTGCCCGGCCTCGAAGGTGGCGCGGGCGGTCTCGGCCGATGCCTCGGCCGCCTCTCGGCCGTGCAGCAGGGCCGTCGCCTCCGTGGCCAGTATCTTCTTCGCCTCGTTGATTTCGGCCCCCTGGAGGGCGGCGAGGCGGTCGCACTCGGCGATCGGCATGTCCGTGAACAGCCGGAGGAAGCGGCCGACATCGGCGTCCTCCGTGTTCCGCCAGAACTGCCAGTAGTCGTAGGGCGAGAGGCGCTCGGGGTTCAGCCAGACGGCGCCGGAGGCGGTCTTGCCCATCTTCGCGCCGGAGGCAGTGGTCAGCAGCACGGTGGTGGCGCCGAAAACTTCCGCGGCATCGGCGCGGCGGTTCAGCTCCACGCCCATGATGATGTTGCCCCACTGGTCGCTGCCGCCGAGCTGCAGCCCCACGCCGTGGCGGCGGCGCAGCTCCAGGAAGTCGTAGGACTGGAGGAGCATGTAGTTGAACTCGAGGAAGGAGAAGGCCTGCTCCCGCTCAAGCCGCATCCGCACGCTGTCCAGCGTCAGCATCCGGTTCACGCTGAAGTGCCGCCCCACCTCGCGCAGGAAGGGGATGTAGGCCAGCTCGTCGAGCCAGGCCGCGTTGTCCAGCATGATCGCGTCCGAGGCGCCCTCGCCGAAGCGGAGGAAAGCATCGAAGCTGCGGCGGATGCCGGCCTTGTTCACCTCGATCTGCGCGTCGTCCAGCAGCGGGCGCTGCGTGTCGCGGAAGGAGGGGTCGCCGATCTTCGTCGTGCCGCCGCCCAGGAGCGCCACGGGCTTGTGGCCACAGCGTTGCAGCAGGCGCAACAGCATGATGGGCAGCAGGTGGCCGACATGCAGGCTGTCCGCCGTGCAGTCGAAGCCGACATAGGCCGGAAGGACGCCCTGAGCCATGCGGGCGGCGAGCGCCGCCTCGTCCGTTACCTGGTGGATGTAGCCCCGCTCGCGGGCGAGGTGCAGGAACTCGTTCATCGGATGGTCACTCAAGGGCCTTGCAAAGCGGCCCGGCCGTAGCACAAGTGCCGCATGCTGCGAACCATCGGGCTGATGAGCGGAACCTCGCTGGACGGGGTGGACGCCGCCTATGTCGAGACGGACGGGGAGCGGATCGGGCGCCTCGGCCCCTCCGTGACCATTCCCTACCCCTCCAGCCTACGGCGGGAGCTGCGGGCGCTGCTGGATGCCGCCCCCACCCTCCATGACGAGGGGCGGCTGGCCGACCCCTCCGTGCTGGAGGCGGCCCGGCGGCTGACGGAGATCCATGCGGAGGCCGTGGCGAAGCTGAACCGCCCGGCCGACCTGATCGGTTTCCACGGCCAGACCGTGCTGCACCGCCCGGCCAAGGCGCCCGGGCAGTCCGGCCACACCTGGCAGATCGGCGATGCCGCCCTGCTGGCCCGGCTGACCGGGGTGGAGGTGGTGCACGACTTCCGCTCCGCCGACGTGGCTGCGGGCGGGCAGGGGGCGCCGCTGGTGCCGGTGTTCCACCGGGTCCTGGCAGAGGCGTTGCCGAAGCCCGTGGCCGTGCTGAACCTCGGCGGGGTGGGCAACGTGACCTGGATCGGGCCCGAGGGGGAGCTGATCGCCTTCGACACCGGCCCCGCGAACGGCCCGCTGGACGATTGGGCGCGCCGTTCCCTGGGCGCCGATTACGACCGGGACGGGCTGCTGGCGCTGGCGGGCACGCCGGACGGGGCGGTGCTGGGGCGGCTCATGGCGCATCCCTACCTCGCCGCATCCCCGCCCAAGTCGCTGGACCGGCTGGATTTCGATGCGGCGCTGCGGGAATCCGGCGCGGGCGCGCTCTCGCCGGCGGATGGGGCGGCGACGCTGGCGGCCTTCTGCGCGGTCTGTGTCGGGGCCGCGGCCCGGCACTTCCCCGATCCGCCGGTGCAATGGCTGGTGGCCGGCGGCGGGCGGCGGAACCCGGCGCTGATGAAGGCGCTCGCCTCCATGCTGGACGCGCCCGTGCGACCGGTGGAGGTGGCGGGCTGGGACGGCGACGCGCTGGAAGCGCAGGCCTTCGGCGTGCTGGCCGCGCGCGTCGCCAAGGGCCTGCCCTTGACCTTCCCCGGCACCACCGGGGCGCCGCACCCGCTAACGGGCGGGCGGCGCGTGCCCGCCTACGCCTAGGCGAGGCGCCGCGCCTCCGGCCCTCCCTATTTCCTCGCAAGGTCGTTTCGGTCCCGACTAAGCTCGTCCCCACGGGTCGGGACGAGGCGCGGCATGCTCGTAAACCTTCCGTTCACCTTGGGCGCGCTCGCGCTCGTCGTACTGATCGCGCGGCTGGCGAGCCTCATCCTGCCGCCGGACCTCTACTTCACCTTTGAATCCTTCCTGTTCGAGAAGACGGCGGAGCTGCGCTACTACGCCCTGGCCCTGAAGCTGGCGGCGCCGGTCGCGGCCGGCTTCCTGGTGGTGGCCCTGCCGGTGTGGCTGGCGGGGGATGGCGGGCCGGTACGGCGCAGGCAGCTCCGCGCGCTGCATCCCTCGCTCTTCGTGGCCGGCAGCGCCGCCGCCTTCCTCATGGCATGGCCCTTCATCCTCTACTGGGACGTCTTCGCGGCCCCGGCGGTGCGGGAGCAGAAGCCGGCCTTCCTCATGGCGTACCTCTTCTACTTCGCGGCGTTCGGCTACTTCTGCCTGCTCGGCGGCAACCTCGCCCAGCTCCTCCTCCGCCGGCGCATGCCCGCGTCGATGGTCGCCTTCGCCGAGCGCAACGTGACCTGGGCGGACAGCCTGCGCCTCGCCGTCCTCGGTTCCTTCACCACCATCGTCGCGACGGCCATCGCCGACCTGCTCGGCAAGGCGGGGTGACCGGCGATGGCGGAGGGGAAGCCGATGTTGGCCGAATCCTGGCGCCGTTCCGCGCGGCGGCTCGCCCTCGGCATCGCCGCCGCCGCGGTGCTCGGCCTCGGCTTTGAGATGAGCGCGCCGCCGCCGCCGGTCGAGGCCGTCAGCCTTCGAGAGAGGGCTGCCTACACGGTCGCTGTCCGGGCGGGGCTGGGCAGCGCCGAGTCGGTGACGCCGGAGGAGGGAGTCGGTGCCAGGGGCGTCCACTTCGAGGCCGACGGTATGCAGCTGGTGCAGGACCGGGAATGCGCCCTCGGCGGCCAGGACCCGGGGGGCCAGGAGGAGGAGCTGGCCGCCCGGCTGGCCGTCGCGATCCTCGCCACGGAGCAGCAGGCCCGGTCACCTGCGCGGCGCCGCCTCGAATCCGCCGTGGCGCACCACTTGGACCGCTTCGGGATGGGCCCGGACTGGTCGTTGGGGCCGGCGCAGATCCGCATCTCCACCGCGAGGCCGGTCCTCGCGGGGATCTTCCCGCAGCAGCGCCTGTCCTGGCGGGACCTGGCCACCGCGGTGGAGGAGCGCTGCCTCGCCCTCGCCGTGGTTCGTCAGATCATCCGGCCCGCCCTGGCCTCCGGCGGCGCTCCGCCGCCCGGCGGCTGGCGCTTCTGGTACACCGTCCCGGCGCCAAGGCCGGTGCCGCCGCCAGCACCGGCGCTCCCGCCGGAGCCGACCCGCCGGCCGGGCGCCGCGGCAGCCTTGTTGCCCGCGCCGGCACCGCCGAGGCCGGCGCCGGAGCCGCCCCTGCCGTCGCTCCGGGCCTTCCCGGCCGAGCGCGCCATCGCGGCCTACCGGGGTGGGGAGGAGCGGCGGATCTTCACGATCGGCTACGAGACCATGGTGGCCGACGTTCTCGGGCTGCTTCTGCCGTTGCCAGTGGAGGCCGACCTGCCTGGCCCCTCCGATCAGTCGCCGGACGGGCGTCCACCTGGGATAAGCTTCGACGCAAGATCCCGTCAGGGGCAGGACCGCCTGGAGAGCGAGGCGGGCACCTGGACGTTTTCCCCTGGGCAGACACAGCCGCGCGCCGCGGACCCGGAGGATAGTCCGCCGCAGCCCTTGGCCTGGCGGTCGGAGACAGGGCAGGCCCTGGTGCTGCGGTGGTCGAGGGGCCGGCTGGAGCCGCCCTCCGTGGCCGCGGCCCTGCGGGAGGGGCGAACGGCTGCGATCCTGGGCGCCTTGCCCCCGGCACTGCGCCACCTGCCCGTCGCCGCGAGCGAGGAGCGCCCGCCGCTGCCATGCGACGCCGCCCTCTTCACCACGGCCGCCCTCGTCGTCCCTGCTGGCTACCGACCCATGGCTCCTCCCGGCAGGGCAGGGGAGGGCTGCTGAGCCCCGGCTCCGGGCCGGGACGCCCCGGAAACGACAAAGGGCGGCGCCCCTGCAGCCGCCGCCCCCTTCTCGGCCGTGCGGCCCTGGATCAGTCCGCCGCCATCGACATGCGCGCGCGGTTCAGCACCGTCGTCACGTGGTCCTGCGTGGCGTCCGCCACCTTCTCCGTCTGCTCCGGCGTGAAGACATGGCCGGCACCGGGCATGGTCCGGTAGTCGATCTTGATGCCCTTCTGGGTGTTCAGCTTGTCCACCAGCTTCCGCACCGAGGGCTCCGGCACCAGCTCGTCCGCCTCGCCGTGCAGGATGAGGCCGGAGCAGGGGCAGGGGGCCAGGAAGCCGAAATCGTAATGGCTGGCGGGGGCGGCGATGGAGACGAAGCCGCCCATCTCCGGCCGGCGCATCAGCACCTGCATGCCGACATAGGCGCCGAAGGAGTAGCCGGCGACCCAGAGCATGGACGCCTGCGGGTTCACGGCCTGGAGGAAGTCGAGCGCGGCAGTCGCATCCGAGATCTCGCCGATCCCGCCATCATAGCGGCCCTGGGACTTGCCGACGCCGCGAAAGTTGAAGCGCAGCGTGGAAAAGCCCATGGCCCGGAAGCGCTCGTACAGCGCGTGGACCACCCGGTTGTTCATGGTGCCGCCGTGGAGCGGGTGCGGATGGAGGACCAGGGCAGTGGGAGCATTGGGCTGCTTGGCGTGGTGGTAGCGACCCTCGAGCCGACCGTCGGGACCGGCGAACATCACCTCGGGCATCATCACCTTCCGCCCCGTGGGGCGTTCTTCTGGGGCGGGCCGAGCCCCGCCGGGATCGCCCGGAGGGGATCGCCCCGCCTGTTTCATCGAGGCTGGCATCCCGCCCCGGCGGAACGGGTTCAATCCCGGCCCCCGCGGGAGTATCCCAGGGGCCGCGGACGGAACCCGTTCCGCCGAACCGAAACCTGCCCTGGAGGTGCTAGGCGGCAGTGCCGGCCCGTGCGAAGGGAAACCTTCGCACCAGCGGCGACCTCCAACCGGGCTCCGGGGATGCCATGCGCCCCGCGCGGCCTTTCGGTCTGCGGGACCGGTCCAATATAGGCAGCGCCCGGCGAGAATCATAACCAAATCATGGCATGGCCTCACGTTTCAGCGCGCATGGCTGCCCAGGGTGGCAGTCCTGGCCCCCGGGGTGTCCCCCTGGCGGGGTGCTGGCGGCGCATGGCCGGGCGGCGCTGAGATGCGGCTCTCCACCCGTGGCCGCTATGCCGTGATGGCACTGACCGAGATGGCCCGGCGTGGGGTGGAGGGAGCGGGCGCCCCCATGTCCCTGGCGGAGGTGGCGCAATCCCAGATGCTCTCCGTCGCCTATCTTGAACAGCTTTTCGGCCGGTTGCGGCGCGCCGGCCTAGTCCGCTCCGCCCGTGGCCCCGGGGGCGGCTACCGGCTGGCGCGACCGGCCTCCGAAATCACGGTGGCCGAGGTGGTGGACGCGGTGGAGGACACGATCGCGGGCCCGCCCGAGGCGACGGAAGCGCCGGGCGTGCCGCAGGAGCAGCGAGACCTCTGGCGGGAGCTGGGCGAACAGGTGCGGCTCTTTCTCTCCGCCATCAGCCTGCAGGACGTGGTGGACGGCCGCACCTTCGGCCGCGCCGTGCCCGTGCCGCCCGCGCCCACTGGGCCGGAGGAGGGTTGATGAGCCTCTACCTGGACGCCAACGCCACCGAGCCGCTGCGGCCGGAGGCGCGGGAGGCCGCGGTCGCCGCCATGGAGCTTCCGGGCAATCCCTCCTCCGTCCACGCGGACGGCCGCGCGGCGCGGCGGGTGCTGGAGACGGCGCGGGCCCAGGTGGCGGCCCGGTTCGGCGCCTCGGCGCGGGACGTCGTCTTTACCTCGGGCGGGACGGAGGCGAACGCGCTGGGCATCGCCTCCCTTCGCCGGGGGCGACGGGTGCTGGCGGGGGCGACGGAGCATCCGGCGGTCCTCCGCGCGGCAGAGGGCGCGGCCACCTTGCCGGTGCTCGCGGACGGCACGCTGGACCTTGGCGCCCTGGAGGCGGCCCTGGCGGGCGGGGAGCCCGCCCTGGTCTGCCTGATGGTGGCGAACAACGAGACGGGGGTGATCCATCCCGTGGCGGAGGCGGCGGCGATCTGCCGCCGGTACGGCGCTCTGCTGCATCTGGACGCGGTCCAGGCGGCGGGGCGCGTGCCCCTGGACGCCGTGGCGCTGGGGGCGGAGACGATGGCGGTCTCCGGCCATAAGATGGGCGGGCCGAAGGGCGCGGGGGCGCTGATCCTGCGCCCCGGGCTGGACCTGGCCCCGCTGGTGGCCGGGGGCGGGCAGGAAAGGGGCCGGCGCGGCGGCACGGAGGCGCTGCCCGCCATCGCCGGGCTGGGCGCCGCCGCGGAGGCGGCCGACCCTGCGGCCGCGGCCCGGCTGGGCGCTGCCCGCGACACGATCGAGGCCGGCCTGGGTCTGCCCGTCGCCGGTGCCGGCGCGCCGCGCCTGTCGAACACGAGCTGCGTGGCCCTGCCGGGCGCCAGCGCCGAGACGCAGGTTATCGCCCTGGACCTTGCGGGGGTGCGGGTCTCGGCCGGGGCGGCCTGCTCCTCGGGCAAGGTGGCGCGCAGCCCCGTGCTGGCCGCGATGGGGCTGGAGGACGTCGCCGGCTCCGCCATCCGCGTCTCCCTGCCCTGGAACACGCCGGCGGACGCGGCGGAGCGCTTCCTCGCGGCCCATGCGGCCATGCGGGCGCGCTTGCGGGGCGCGGGGCAGGGCTGACCCGGGCGCGCGGCGGATGCGCGCCCCGGCACCTCCCGCCCCGGCGCGCGATCCCCCATCTTCCCGGTATGAGGGATGCCGCGAACCGCCCCGCCTATCTCGACAACCACGCCACCACCCCGGCAGATCCGCGGGTGCTGGCCGCGATGCGCCCCTGGTGGGAGGCGAACTTCGCCAACCCTGCCAGCATCGAGCACGCGCTGGGCCGCGAGGCCGAGGCAGCGGTGGAGGAAGCGCGCGCCCATGTGGCCGCACTGATCGGGGCGGAGGCGCGGGAGGTGATCTTCACCTCCGGCGCGACCGAGTCGAACAACCTGGCGATCAAGGGCGCGGCCCGCTTCGCCGCTGGGCAGGGCAGCGGCCGGCGGCGCGTGATCACCGTGGCCACCGAGCACAAATGCGTGCTGGAAAGCGTTCGGGACCTGGCCGCGGAGGGCTTCGAGCCGGTGATCCTGCCCGTGGGACCGGACGGGCTGCTGGATCCGGAGGCGCTGCGCGCGGCGCTGGAGGTGCCGACGGTGCTGGTTTCCGTTATGGCCGTGAACAACGAGATCGGGGTGGTGCAGGACATCGCCGGACTCGCCGTCATCGCGAAGGCGGCGGGCGCGCTGTTCCACACGGACGCGGCCCAGGCGGCCGGGCGCGTTCCAATCGACGTGGCGGGGATGGGGATCGACCTCCTCTCTCTCTCCGCCCACAAGCTCTACGGGCCGAAGGGAATCGGCGCGCTCTATGTCCGCCGGCGGCCGCGGGTGCGGCTGGCGCCGCTGCTCTCGGGCGGCGGGCAGGAGCGGGGGCTGCGCTCCGGCACCCTGCCGGCGCCGCTGGTCGTCGGCTTCGGGGAGGCGGCGCGGATCGCCCGGTTGGAGATGGCGCTGGACGAAGGCCGTATCGCCGGCCAGCGGGAACGGTTCCTGGCCGCGCTGGAGGCGGGCATCCCCGGCCTGCGGGTGAATGGCAGCAGGGAGAGCCGGGTGGCGGGGAACCTCAACATCACCCTGCCCGGCGGGGTGGACGCGCAGGAGGTGATGAAGGCGGCGCCGGGGGTCTGTGTCTCGACCGGCAGCGCCTGCTCCTCGGCCAGCATCGAGCCCTCCTACGTGCTGAGCGCCCTGGGTTTGCCGGAAGCGGAGGCGCGTTCGACCTTGCGGATCGGCATCGGCCGCTTTACCTCGCCCGCCGAAGTGGACCGGGCGGCGGCGGAGCTGGCACGCGCCTGGCAGGGGCTGCGCCGCGCGGCGGCCGAGTAGCGCCCTGCGGATTAGGAGAGATAGATGCCGAAGATGACCTTCGTCGAGCGGGATGGCACGCGCCGCGAGGTGGATGCGCCGCTGGGTCTTTCGGTTCTTGAGATCGCGCACAAGCACGGCGTGGACATCGAGGGCGCCTGCGAGGGCAGCCTCGCCTGCTCCACCTGCCACGTCATCGTGGACGAGAGCTGGTTCGAGCGGCTGGAGACCCCGACCGAGGACGAGGAGGACATGCTCGACCTTGCTTTCGACCTGCAGGAGACGAGCCGGCTGGGCTGCCAGCTCATCATGACGGACAAGCTGGACGGGCTGGTGGTGAAGCTGCCCGCCGGCAGCCGCAACGCGGGCTGAGGAGATGAGCGCCCCCTATGGCCGCGAGGGCGGGCTGTTCCGGGCCCTGCGGCAGGGGGCGGCGCGGGAATGGGACGCCTATTGCTGGCATCCCTTCGTGCAGGGGCTGGCCGAGGGCACGCTGCCGCTTGCGGCCTTCCGGCGCTACCTCGTGCAGGACTACCTCTTCCTCGTGCAGTTCGCCCGCGCCCAGGCGCTGGCGGTGGTGAAGGCCGAGAGCCTGGAGGCCATGCGCGAGAAGGGCCGGGTGGTGCAGGCCATCCTGGACGAGACGAAGCTGCACCTCGTCTACTGCCGGGAATGGGGCCTGGACGAGGCCGCGGTGCTGGCCGAGGCGGAGGCGCCGGAGACGGTGGGCTACACGCGCTGGGTGATGGACCAGGGCTTCCGCGGCGACATTCTGGACCTGGAAGTGGCGCTGGCGCCCTGCACGGTCGGCTACGGCGAGGTGGCGCGGCGGATCGAGGCGCATCCCGGCCGTGTCCGCGAGGGCAATCCCTATGAGAACTGGATCGTCCAGTACGCGGGTCCCGACTACCAGGCGGTGGCAGCCGGTGCGGCGGCGCGGCTGGACATGCTGGGGGAGACCCATGGCGGCGCGGCGCGGATCGCCTCGCTGACGCGCGTCTTTGCCGAGGCGTCGAGGCTCGAGGCCGATTTCTGGCAGATGGGGCTGAACGCCTCATGAGGATCATGGTCGCCATGTCCGGCGGCGTGGACAGCAGCGTGGTCGCCGGGCTGCTGGCGGAGCAGGGGCACGAGGTGATCGGCGCCACGCTGCAGCTCTACGACCACGGCGCTGCCGTGCAGAAGAAGGGCGCCTGCTGCGCCGGCCAGGACATCCACGACGCGCGCGACGTGGCGGACCGCCTGGGCATCGCACACTACGTCCTTGACCGCGAGAGCCGCTTCCGGGACGCCGTGATCGCGGACTTCGCCGACAGCTACGCGCGCGGCGAGACCCCGATTCCCTGTGTACGCTGCAACCAGACCGTGAAGTTCCAGGACCTGGTCGCCCTGGCCCGGGAGCTGGGCTGCGAGGCCATGGCCACCGGCCACTACGCCCGCCGGGCCGAGGGGCCGGACGGCGCGGAGCTGCGCCGCGCGGCCGATCCGGCGCGGGACCAGTCCTACTTCCTCTTCGCCACCACGCGGGAGCAGCTGGCCTTCTCCCGCTTCCCGCTGGGCGAGATGCCGGACAAGGCGGCGGTGCGGCGGGAAGCAACGCGGCTGGGCCTGGCGGTGGCGGAGAAGCCGGACAGCCAGGACATCTGCTTCGTCCCGCAGGGCCACTACCACGAGCTGGTCGCCAAGCTCCGCCCGGAAGCGGCGGAAGAGGGCGAGATCGTGGACGAATCGGGCAACGTCCTCGGCCGCCACAAGGGCGTGGCCCGCTACACGGTGGGGCAGGGGCGGGGGCTCGGCCTCTCGCGCGATCCCGGGATGCGCGTCGCGGCGCTGGACCCCGCCCGGCGCCGCGTGATCGTTGCCCCGGCCCGTGCCATTCCCGTGGCCGAGGTGCCCGTGGCCGAGGTGAACTGGCTGATCGACCCGCCGGAGGCTCCTTTCCGCGCCGAGGCGAAGTTCCGCGCCCGCGAGGTGCCGCAGCCCGTGACGGCGCGCTGGGACGCGTCATCGGGGCGGCTGATCGTGACCCCCGACACGCCCGTAATCTCCGCCCCAGGCCAGGGCTGCGTGCTCTACGAGGGTGACCGCGTGCTGGGCGGCGGCTTCATCCGCGCCTCACGCGTCGCGGTGGTTGACGCCGAGGCGCCGGCGGCCTAATTCGCGGCCTCCCGGCAGGCGGCGCTCTGGCGGGGTAGCTCAGCTGGTTAGAGCACAGCACTCATAATGCTGGGGTCACCGGTTCAAGTCCGGTTCCCGCTACCAGTCCTCGCCGCCTGCCGGATCTCCCCTTCTACAAGATGAAATCCGCCGCGGTCAGCGGCACGGCGCTGCTGACGAGCAGGACCATGTCCGCCGGCCCGCCATCCAGCGAGATCTCCACGCGCCAGTTGCCGCCGAGGTCGAGCGCCCGCAGCTGGGGGCCCGATGCCGAGAATTCGGCGCCGCCGATGAAGGCGAAATGCCCATCAACCAGGGCCGAGAGGTCCAGGCGGTCTCCCTCCGCGCCATTGAAGTCGGCCACGCGATCCGCGGGGTTGCCGCGCGGGCTGTCCGAGGCGGTGGTCCAACGGAAGAGGTCAGCCCCGGCGCCGCCCGTCAGGATGTCCGTCCCCCTGCCGCCGATGAGCAGGTCGGCGCCGGCGCCGCCGAACAGGCGGTCGTTCCCCGCGCCGCCGAGCAGATGGTCCGAGCCGTCGCCGCCGTCGAGCCTGTCCGCGCCGGCGCCTCCGATCAGCAGGTCCTCGCCCGCCCCGCCGAGCAGGTTATCGTTCCCCTCCATGCCGGAAAGGAGGTCGTCCCCGTCGCCGCCCTGGACCCGATCGGCACTCGCCCCGGCGAAAACTCGGTCGTTCCCCGCGCCGGCGGCGATCGTATCCGCCCCGTCCACGCTGCCCGTGGGCGCACCGGTGGAGATCCGGGTCAGGGTGCCGTCGATGCCGACGACGAAGAGCGAGCCGTCACCGTCCTCGGCGAAGGAGACGAGGGCGTGGCGGGCCAGCGCGCCGCCGTCGTCTATCTCCGTGCGGTCCAGGGCGCCGTCGCCATCCCTGTCCGCCAGGGTCCAGAAGCGGGTGCTGATGTAGTCGCCGAAGAGGTACTGGCCGTAGAGGCCCGTCTCCGGCCCGCGGCTGACATAGCCGCCGATCACCGAGCGGTCGCTCGTCGAATGGTCGTAGGCATAGACGGGGAAGGTGAAGCCCGCGGCGGGGCCCGTCCCGCCCTCATAGGTGTTCCAGCCGTAGTTCGCGCCGGGGGCGCCGATGTTGACCTCCTCGAAGGCGTTCTGGCCGACATCGCCGATCCACAGCTTCCCCGTCCCGATGTCGAAGCTGTCGCGATAGGGGTTGCGGAGGCCGTAGGCCCAGACCTCGGGCGCGCCGCCGCCATCCACGAATGGGTTGTCGGCGGGGATCGCGTAGTTGCGCGCGGCGTCGCCAGGGAAGTCGTCCCCGTTCACGTCGATGCGCAGGATGGAGCCCCGCAGGTCGTTCGGGTTCTGGCCGCCGCCGGTCGCGTCGTTGGGGCCGCCACCATCGCCGGTCGCGATGTGCAGCATCCCGTCCGGGCCGAAGCCCATCCAGCCGCCCTTGTGGTTGGTGTAGCGACCGGGTTGGGGGATGGTGAGGATGTCCCGCGCGGTGCCGGCCGGTGCGGTGTCCGGGTCCTCCGGGTCGATCGTGTACTCCCGCACTTGGCTGTCGCCGTCGAGCCGGGAGAAGAAGACGTAGAACTTGCCGTTCGCCCGGAAATCCGGATGAAAGGCCATGCCGAGCAGGCCTTGCTCCCCGTCGGTCGCCACCTCGGCGCTCATGTCGAGGAAGGGCGTGGCCCGCACCTCTCCGGTGGCCGTGTCCACCACCCGGATCACGCCTGTCCTGTCGAGCACGTAGAGCTGCCCTACCTCGCCCTGCGGCGAGGTCGCGAAGACGGCCTGGCCCAGCCCGGTGGCAATGGTGGTGAAGACGGGCGCGGTCGCCGTGGCGGCCAGCGGGGCGTGGCCCTCGATCAGGTCGTCGCCCCTTGTGCCGGCGAGCCTGTCGCCGAGAAGGCTGCCCGTCACCGTCGCCATGTTCCAGCGCTCCTCCGTCCAGATCGGATCATGTCGGAACGAACGGCGTGACGGCAACGCAAGGAATTGCGGAGAGCGTTACGCATCCACCACGGCGGCGTGCGCGCGGCCAGCAACCTTGTTGTTCCACAAGCCTTTGTTATCGTTCGCACGAGCCCGTGAGCCGTCCGGCGGTTCCGCCGTGGCCATGCCGTCCCCTTCTCTGTCCTGACATCAATCAGAAGGAGAGAGGATGCGCCCGACCGTCACCGCCCTGCTGGCCGGCCTTGCGCTGGCGCCCTTGTCCGCCGCCGCGCAGCCTGCCGCACCTGACACCTCCCGGGCGGTGCCCATCCCAGGCGTCTCGCCCGGCACGCGGCCGGGGAATGCCGCCGAGATGCCACGGGTCGTCATCGGCGCGCCGGGCCGGTGCGAGCTGTCCACGGCCGGCCGCTCGCAGCCCTGCACCAGCGGCCTGGTCTATGTGCAGCACCAGAATGGCACGGTGCTGATTTCCGTGCAGTCCACCCCGACCAGCACCATCGGCTTCCAGGGAAACAGCGACACCCAGCCGCGGCCGGAGGAGTACACGCTGAACCTCAGCCGGATGCACACGTCGGTGAACGGCACGACGGCGGCGAAGAGCGTGAGCGGCACCTGCCAGATCAGCATGACGGCCGACGGACAGACCTGGCACCGCGCGACCTGCCGCGCACGGGACGGCAACGGCATGGAGACGGTGATGAGCTTCACCGGCGACGGCCGGCAGGTGACGGCGGCCCGGCCTGGGGCCCAGCCCGGTGCCCCGTCTGGTGCCCAGCCCGGCGGGCAGCCCGGGCATGGGGGCGGGGCGAGCGGCGCCAAGCCAGCGCCGGCCGCGCCGCCGAAGGGTTGAGCGCCGCCCCTTTGCCTGGAGGCCGGGAGGCCGCATCGTTCCCGCCGGCATTCGGCGGGAGTCGCGCGTGAAGGTCCTCGTCCTCGGCAGCGGCGTCATTGGCGTCACCACCGCCTGGTACCTGGCGAAGGCCGGGCATGAGGTGACGGTGATCGACCGCCAGGACGGGGCGGGCAAGGAGACGAGCTTCGCCAATGCGGGGCAGCTCTCCTACGGCTACTCCTCGCCCTGGGCGGGGCCGGGCGTGCCGATGAAGGCGGTGAAGTGGCTGCTGATGCACCACCGCCCCTTCGTCCTCTGGCCGCGCCCGGACTGGGAAATGCTCTCCTGGCTCGCCCGCATGGCGGCGAACTGCACGGAGCGTGCCTATCGCCGCAACAAGGGCCGCATGGTGCGCGTGGCCGAGTACAGCCGCGTGGCGCTGGCCGATCTGCGCGCCGAGACGGGGATCGAGTTCGATCACCGCGCCCGCGGCACGGTGCAGCTCTTCCGCACGCAGAAGCAGCTGGACCATGTGGGCGGCGACACCGCCGTGCTGGACGAGTACGGCGTGCCCTGGGAACTGCTGGACTTGGCCGGCTGCATCGCGGCGGAGCCGGCGCTCGCGCGGGTGCGGGACAAGTTCGTCGGCGGCCTCCGCCTGCCGCAGGACGAGACAGGGGATGCCTTCCTCTTCACCCAGCGCCTGGCCGAGCTTGCCCGCGGCAGGGGCGTGGAGTTTCACCTGGGCGTCGGCATCGCCTCCATCCACTGCGAGGGCGGGCGCGTGGCAGCTGTGGAGACGGACCACGGCGACTTCACCGCCGATGCCTATGTCGCCGCGCTGGGCAGCCACACCCCTGCGATGCTGCGGCCGCTGGGGCTGCGCCTGCCGGTCTACCCCATCAAAGGCTATTCCCTGACCCTGCCGGTGACGGCGGAGGAGGCCGCGCCCGTCTCGACCGTGATGGACGAGACCTACAAGATCGCCATCACGCGCCTGGGCGACCGCATCCGGGTGGGCGGCACAGCGGAGATCGCGGGCTTCTCCACCAGCCTGCGCCGGCCCCGGCGGGAGACGCTGGAGCACTCCGTCCGCGACCTCTTCCCCGATGGCGGGAACATCGGGGCGGCGAAGTTCTGGACGGGGTTGCGGCCCATGACGCCGGACGGCACGCCCATCATCGGCAGAACGCGGATGCCCAACCTCTTCACCAACACCGGCCACGGCACGCTGGGCTGGACCATGGCCTGCGGCTCCGGCCGGGCGCTGGCGGACATCGTCTCCGGCCGCACGCCGGAGATCGACGTCTCGGACCTCGGCCTCTCGCGTTACGGTTGATCCAGGGACCTTGGCATGCCGGGGCGGGGCGCCGACATGCCCCCTGGGCGGCCCGCCTTGGAGGCCACCGCCAGGCCGTGATAGCGTCGTAGAATAACGAATTCCACGGAGGATTGCCGCATGACACTCCAACTCGGGCAAACCGCCCCGGACTTCGAGGCCGACACCACCCAGGGCCGCATCCGCTTCCACGAGTGGCTCGGCGATTCCTGGGGCGTGCTGTTCAGCCACCCCAAGGACTACACCCCCGTTTGCACGACGGAGCTGGGCTATACCGCCAAGCTGAAGCCGGAGTTCGACAAGCGGGGCGTGAAGGTGATCGGCCTCTCGGTCGATACGCTGGACCGGCATGAAGGGTGGAACGCGGACATCGAGGAGACGCAGGGCACCCCTGTGAACTTCCCGATGATCTCCGACCACGACAAGAAGGTCGCCTCCCTCTACGATATGATCCACCCCGAGGCGGACGCGGCGGTGACGGTGCGGACGGTCTTCGTGATCGACCCGAACAAGAAGATCCGGCTGATGCTGATCTACCCGCCCTCCGCCGGGCGGAACTTCGACGAAATCCTGCGCGTGATCGACAGCCTGCAGCTGACGGACAAGCACAAGGTTGCCACCCCCGTGAACTGGCAGAAGGGTGACAAGGTCATCGTCGCCGCCAGCCTCTCGGACGAAGAGGCGAAGAAGCACTTCCCGAAAGGCTGGACGGCCGAGAAGCCGTACCTGCGCTGGGTTGACCATCTGGAGTGGACCTGAACCAGCATGCCCATCCTCGCAACCGACTTCTGGGACGCGGTCGGGAATACGCCGCTCATCCGGCTCCGCCGCGCCTCCGAGGAGACGGGGTGCGAGATCCTGGGCAAGGCCGAGTTCATGAACCCCGGCGGCAGCGTGAAGGACCGCGCCGCGATCGGGATCCTCGGGGAGGCCGTTGATCGCGGCCTCCTCACCCCGTTCCAGCCCGGAACGGTGGTTGAGGGAACGGCGGGGAATACTGGCATCGGGTTGGCGCTGGCCGCCAATGCGCGGGGCTGGAAGTCCGTCATCGTCGTGCCGCGCACGCAGAGCCAGGAGAAGCTGGACTTCCTGCGCATGATCGGCGCCGACCTGCGGCTGGTAGACCCGAAGCCGCTGGCGGACCCGAATCACTACGTGAACTACTCCCGCCGCCTGGCGGAGGAGATGGGCGCGGTCTGGGCCAACCAGTTCGGCAACTCCGCCAACGCCGTGGCGCATGAGCGCACCACGGGCGTGGAGATCTGGGAGCAGACGGGCGGGAAGGTGGATGCCTTCACCTGCGCCTGCGGCACCGGCGGCACGCTGCACGGCACGGCGCGTGCGCTGAAGGCGCGGAACCCCGGCGTGCGGATTGTGCTGGCGGACCCGCACGGCTCGGGCCTCTTCTCCTGGGTGAAGACCGGCACCGTCTCGGCCGAGGGCAACTCCATCACCGAGGGGATCGGGCAGGCGAGCAAGGTGCCCGCCGTGCTGGAGGGCGCACCGATCGACGACGCGGTGCGGATCTCCGACGCGGAGGCGCTGGAGCAGTGCTTCTCCCTCCTCGTCGAGGAGGGGCTGAGCGTGGGCGGATCGGCCGGGCTGAACGTGGCGGCGGCGATCCGGGTGGCGAAGGACCTAGGCCCGGGGCACACCGTGGTCACCGTCCTCTGCGACGGCGGGGCGCGCTACCAGTCCAAGCTCTTCAACCCGGAATTCTTGCGGGAGAAGGGGCTGCCGGTGCCGGGCTGGCTGGCATGACGAGGTTCCTGTGATCCGGGAGGCGCTGGAGATCGCGCGGGCCATCCGAGCGCGGGATCCGGCGCGGCCGACCTTCACCGAATCGATCCTCTGCTATGCCGGGCTGCACGCGGTGCTGTGGCACCGGCTGGCGAACCGCCTCTGGCGCGCTGGCTTCCGTGCGCCGGCCCGCGTTGTCTCCCATCTCTCGCGCTTCCTGACGGGGATCGAGATCCATCCCGGCGCGATGATCGGCCGGCGGCTCTTCATCGACCACGGGATGGGCGTGGTGATCGGCGAGACGGCCGAGATCGGCGACGACGTGCTGATCTACCACGGCGTGACCCTGGGCGGCCTGACCCTGCGCCCGGGCAAGCGCCACCCAACGCTGGAGAGCGGCGTGGTGATCGGCGCGGGCGCACAGGTGCTGGGCCCCATCCGGATCGGGCGCAACGCGAGGGTGGGGGCGAACGCCGTCTGCGTGGATCCCGTGCCGGACGGGGTGACTGTCGTCGGCATTCCCGCCCGCCCGCCGGGCAAGCCTTGCGAGGAGGGAACGACGGGTTACGGCATCGCGCCGGGCGCGTTGGAATCCATGACGGAGCAGGTCGCCGCGCTGCGGGCGGAGATCGCGGCCCTGAAGGAGCGCGACTCGCTTCGGGCCTGACCGACTCTGCCTTTGCGGAGGATGCCATGCACCGGAGGACCCTGATCCTGGCCAGTCTCGCTGCCGCCACCGCCGCACCCGCCGCCGCGCAGGGAAAATCCGGCACCCTGCTGGTGATGGAGAAGAACGATGCCCGCCTGGCTTTCCTGGACGCATCCGACGGGCGGCGGCTGGGGCAGGTGGAGTTGCCGGAGTTCCCGCACGAGTTCGTGGTGGACCCGGCAGGGCGGCACGCCTTCGTCGGTCATTATGGCGTCGAGGCTTCCGCCAGGCCGGGGGAGGGTGGGCACTCCGTGCTGGTGGTGGACATCGCCGCGCGGAAGGTGGCGCGCCGGATTGACCTTTCGCCCTTCAACCGGCTGCACGGCATGGGCGTCGACGCGCAGGGCCGCCTCTCCGTGGTCAGCGAGGAGAAGGGCGTCCTCCTCACCCTGGACAGGCCGCTGGAAGACGAGGCGCCCGGCTTCGCCGTGCCGGCGGGCGGCATCAAGACCCACATGTTCGCGCTGTCGCGGGACGGGGAGCGGGCCTTCGTTACCGGGCTGCTCTCCAACACCGCCAGCCTGGTCCGCCCGCGCGACGCGTCGGTGGCGCCGGTGGTGGTGACGACGGGGCGGATGCCCGAGGGGTGCTGCCTCTCCCCGGACGAGGGCACGCTCTATGTCGGCAACCGGCGCAGCGGCACGCTGGCCGCGATCGACACGGCAACCATGCGCGTGCGCGACACGCGGGAGGTCGGGGGCGATCCGCTCCGCGTCTATCCCCTGCCGGACGGCCGGCTGCTGATGATCGACCTAGCCCGCTCCGCACTCGTCCTGCTGCGGGCGGACATGCGGGAGATCTGGCGCCTCGACCTCGGCGCGAAGCCGAACGCGGCCTCGCTGCATCCCTCGCAGGCCAGGGCCTTCGTCTCCCTCGCCTCGGACGAGGTGGCCGTGGTGGACCTGGATCGTCCGGCGATCGAGGGGCGGATGGCGACCGGGCGGGGTGCGGACGTGACGCGGCTGCTTCAGACATAGGCGAAGGGGGCGGGACCTTCCGGCCCCGCCCCCCTCGTGTCTTCGAGACGGGATCGGGCTGCTTAGCGCAGCACGATCTCGACGCGGCGGTTCTGCGGCTCGCGCACGCCGTCGGCGGTCGGGACCAGCGGGCGGCTCTCGCCGAAGGCCTGGATCGACATGGCCGAACGCGGCACGCCACGGCGCGTCAGCTCGGCAGCGACGGCCTCGGCGCGGCGCATGGAGAGGCGCTGGTTGTACTGCGGCGTGCCGGAGCGGTCGGCGTGGCCGGCCACCTCGATGCGCGTGGTGTTGGTGCTGCTCGCGGCCTGGGCGGCGTCCGCGATGATCTGGCGGGCGCGGTCCGTCAGGTCGGCGCGGTCGAAGTCGAAGAACACGAGGTAGGTGCGGGCCGGGGCCGGCGCGGCCGCCGGGGCGGGCGCGACGATCGGGGCCGGCGCCGGGCGCGGCTGGTTGAAGGCGTAGCGCAGGCCCAGCATGATCGAGTGATTGAAGTTCTCCACCTCCGTCTTGCGCTGCAGGACAGTGTTCGCCGCGGGGACGTAGTTGGACGGCACGTCCTGGTTCAGCGTGCCGTAGAAGCGGTACTCCGCCGTCAGCGTCAGGCCCGGCACGGCCCGGATGGGGAAGCCCACGCCGCCGATGGCCTGGTAGGCGAAGTCGCCGCTCGTGCCATAGGCATCGACGCGCGGCCCGCTCGCGCTCTGCACGCGTACGCCCTGGTAGTTCACCCAGCCATAGCCGGCGCCGAGCCCGACATAGGGCTGCACGGGCCAGTTCGGGACAGCGAAGTCGTAGAACACGTTGGCCATCACGCCGTACTGGATGACGTGGCCGCTGGTCCGCCGCGGCGGCGCGATGAAGCCCATCCGGCCGCTATCCACGTCGTTGTTGCGGTAGTTGCCCTCGATCTCCGCGCGCAGCCCGTTGCCGAAGCCCCAGCCGAGGCTCCCGACGAAGCCATAGCCCGTCTCGAAGTCGATGGAGCCGCTGCCGGTCAGGGCGCGGGCGCCGGAACTGCTGGGCTGGAAGTCCGAGCGCTGCGTCCAGTTCACCCCGCCGCCGCCCGCGATGTACAGGCCGGATACGGGTTGCGCCCCTGCCACGAAGGGGAGGGCCACGAGGCTGGCGGACAGTAGCGCGCCCTGAAATCTTTTCACGAGGGTTCTCCCGGCATGTCTCAGCGCATCCAGCCGGCCGCGGTCCTTGCGGCCGGGTCTGCGCGAGTCTCTTCCGAACCTATTTTGAGAATGGGTGTGCAGATTTGTAAAAACACAACCCTGTGCGCGAGAACGTACTAACATTTCGCGCATAAGAAGAATCAAATTTGGTGAATGCAACCAAGACGAGTAGAAGGTGTTCTGAGCCGTCAAACGCCTCTTGGCCGGTGCGTTATCGCGGAGCAGGACCCAGGGCGCTATAACCAAAGAGGTTCTCCCGCGCGGGAGAACCTCTTCTCAGGCAGCCGACGATCCCCGTCGGCAGGTGCCGGACGGTGTTGGCGGGCGGGTGCTCAGCCCAGCTTCGCCTCGCGCCGGCGGCGGTGCAGCACGAACTCCGTGTAGCCGTTCGGCTGCGCGGCCCCCTCGAAGACAAGGTCGCAGGCCGCCTTGAAGGCCACGCCGCCGAAGCCCGGCGCCATCGGCGTGTACTCCGGGTCGCCCGCGTTCTGCTTGTCCACCACCGCCGCCATGCGGCGCAGCGTCTCCTCCACGCGCTCACGCGTCACGATGCCGTGGCGCAGCCAATTGGCGATGTGCTGGGCGGAGATGCGGAGCGTCGCGCGGTCCTCCATCAGCCCGACATCATGGATGTCCGGGACCTTGGAGCAGCCGACGCCCTGGTCGATCCAGCGCACGACATAGCCGAGGATGCCCTGGGCGTTGTTGTCCAGCTCCGCCTGGATGTCCTGGTCCGCGAAGTTGGTGTTCTCCGCCAGCGGGATGGTCAGCAGGTCGGCCAGCTTCGCGCGCGCTCCGCCCTTCGCCAGCTCCGCTTGGCGCGCGGCCACGTCCACCGTGTGGTAGTGCAGCGCGTGCAGCGTGGCGGCGGTGGGGGAGGGGACCCAGGCCGTGCTGGCGCCGGCCTTGGGGTGGCCCACCTTCTGATCCAGCATCGCGGCCATCGCATCTGGGGCGGCCCACATGCCCTTGCCGATCTGGGCGTGGCCGCGCAGCCCGCAGGCCAGGCCGACATCCACGTTGTTGTCCTCGTAGGCGCCGATCCAGGCGGCCTTGCGCATGTCGTTCTTGCGGACGACGGGGCCGGCCTCCATGGAGGTGTGGATCTCGTCGCCCGTGCGGTCGAGGAAGCCGGTGTTGATGAAGAACACGCGGGACTTCGCCGCCTCGATGCAGCGGGCGAGGTTCACGGTGGTGCGCCGCTCCTCGTCCATGATGCCCATCTTGAGCGTGTTGGCGGGCAGGCCGAGCGCCGCCTCCACCTCGCCGAAGAGCGCCACGGCCCACTCCACCTCGGCCGGGCCGTGCATCTTCGGCTTGACGATGTAGACGCTGCCGGCGCGGCTGTTCATCCGCTTGCCGCGCAGGTCGTGCAGGGCGATCAGGCTGGTCACGTAGGCGTCCAGGATCGTCTCCGGCGTCTCTGCGCCGTCCAGCTTCACCGCGTCCGTCATCATGTGGTGGCCGACGTTGCGGACCAGCATGATGGAACGGCCGTGCAGAGTGAACTCCCCGCCATCTGCCCCCTTGTAGCTCCGGTCCGGGTTCAGGCGGCGCACGAGCGTCTCGCCGCTCTTCTCGAAGCTCGCCGAGAGGTCGCCGCGCATCAGGCCCAGCCAGTTGCGGTACACCACCACCTTGTCGTCCGCGTCCACGGCGGCGACCGAGTCCTCGGCGTCCATGATGGTGGAGAGCGCCGCCTCCAGCAGCAGGTCGGCGACGCCCGCCTTGTCCGTGCGGCCGATCGGGTGGGCGCGATCGATCACGATCTCCATGTGCAGGCCGTTCCGCGCCAGCAGGATGCCGGTCGGCTCGTCCTCGCTGCCGTTGTACCCGCGGAACTGCGAGGGATCCTTCAGCCCGGTGAGGGGCCCTCCGGCCGTCACGGCGCTCAGCCGCCCGGCCTCAACGCGGTAGGCGGCGACATCGGCGTGGCTGCCGGTCTCGAGCGGCGCGGCGGCGTCTAGCACGGCGCGGGCGCGGGCGATCACGGCCGCCCCGCGGACTGCATCATAGCCCTTGGCCTTCGGGCCCTCCTGCGGGATGGCATCGGTACCGTAGAGCGCGTCGTAGAGGCTGCCCCAGCGGGCATTCGCCGCGTTCAGCGCGTAGCGGGCATTGTTCACGGGCACGACGAGCTGCGGGCCGGCCATGCGGGCAATCTCGTCGTCCACATTCGCCGTCTCGACGGTGAAGGGGGCGGGTGGGTCCAGCAGGTAGCCGATCTCGCGCAGGAAGGCCTCGTAGGCGGCGCGGTCCACCGGGCGGGCGGGGTTGGCGCGGTGCCAGGCGTCGATTTTCGCCTGCAGCGCGTCGCGCTCGGCCAGAAGGGCGGCGTTGCGGGCGCCCAGGCCGCGCAGCGTGGCCTCCATGGCCGCCCAGAAGGCACCGGCCTCCACGCCCGTGCCCGCCAGGGCCTCTTCCTCGATGAAGCGACGGAGGACGGGGGCGACCTCCATGCCCTGACCCGTTCCAGCCATGCCGTGTCCCTCCTCTTGCAGCGTCCTTGTCCAATAGGCCGGCGCCGTGCGGCGGGCAAACCGGCCCGCCATCCGGGCGGCCTTGCCCATGCGGCCGTCCGGCGCGACGCTCTCCCGCCCTTTTACCGCAGGTGCCAGATGTCCGACCTCGCCGCCTACCTCCCCCCGCCGCACACCATCCAGCACTGGTCCCTTTCCAAGCCCGGCGCCTCCGGCCGGGGAGGGATCGTCGCCTCCCAGTCCCGGGCGGCGGCGGAGGCCGGGGTGGCGGTGCTGGAAGCGGGCGGAAACGCGGCGGACGCGGCGGTGGCCGCCGCCTTCGCGCTGGCCACGGCCGAGCCCTGGAACAGCGGGCTGGGCGGCATCGGCTTCGCCATCGTGCACAAGCCCGGCGCCGCGCCGAAGGTGGTGGATTTCGGCCCCGTGGCGCCGGCCGGGGTGGATCCGGCCGCCTATCCGCTGACCGGCAAGTGGAAGCAGGACCTCTTCGCCTGGCCGGAGGTGGTGGGGGACGTGAACATCCACGGCCCGCTCTCCTTCGTCATTCCCTCATCCGTCGCGGGCTACGACCTGCTGCGGACGGAATTCGGCACGGGAATGGGCCTGGACGCGCTGCTGGGGCCGGCCATCGCGCTCGCCCGGCGCGGGCTGGCGCAGGATTGGTTCACCACGCTGAAGGTCTCGGCCTCCGCCAAGGTGCTGCGGCTGTACGAGGAGAGCGCGCGGATCTACCTGCCGGACGGATTGCCGCCCAACCCGCCCTACCAGGGCAAGCCCGGCTTCCTGCAGCAAGGCGCCTTGGCGGAGACGCTGACGCGCCTGCGCGACAAGGGCTTGCGCGACTTCTACGAGGGCGGGCTCGCCGCCGACCTCGTGGCCGACTTCCAGGCCATGGGGAGCGTGATCGGCGCCGCCGACCTGGCGGGCTGCCGCGCGGTGGTGCGGGAAGCCATGCCGATCGACTGGCGGGGCACCCACACCATCCACACCGCGGGCGGGCTGACCGCCGCGCCGACCATGGCGGCGGTGGTGAAGGAGATGGCGCGCCTGCCCGTCTCGGCGGGGCTGGGCGCGGACTGGTATCGCGGCTTCGCGCGGGCCATGCGCGGCGGCTACGCCGACCGTCTTACGGGACTGGGCGCGGGGGAGGGCGCGAAGGAGACGGCCGAGACCTGCACCACCCACCTGACCGTCTGCGACGGGGACGGGATGATGGTCACCGTCACCACGACCCTGCTCTCCTCCATGGGCAGCCGCGTGGTCCTGCCGCGCACGGGCGTGCTGATGAACAACGGGATGATGTGGTTCGACCCGCAGCCCGGCAGCGCCAACGCCATCCGCCCCGGCGCCCGCCCGCTGTGCAACATGAGCCCGGTGACGGTCACGCGGGCCGGGGAGGATACGAACCCGATCCTGGCCGGCGGCGCCTCCGGCGGGCGGCGCATCCTGGCGAGCGTGATGCAGATGCTCGCCTTCCAGCTCGATTTCGGCATGGGACCGGAGGCGGCGGCGCACACGCCTCGCATCGACGTCTCCGGGCCGGACTCCGTTACGGCGGACCGGCGGGTGGGAGACGAGGTGCTGGGCGGCCTGGCGCAGGACGGGGGGCTGGAGGTGGTGGAGCACGCGGTGCTGCCCGTGAACTTCGCCTGCCCCAACTTCGTCGCGCGGGACGGCAATGGAGTGGCCGAGGGGATCACGGACGTGATGTCACCCTGGTCAGCGGCGCTGGCGGCAAAGACTTGAGCCTGGCGGGTTTGTCGTTGCATGGAAGTCACAGGCACGAGTTCGCTCTACGAAACGTAACGGCATCAGATAGGAAATTCTCGCGGAAACGTTAGAACGCTGTTGCCGGGTCTGCTGCCCGGCAAGGGGGCACTCGAATGATTCTCAGGAGGTTCCGGCGCGTCGGGGTCGTCGTCGCGCCGGTAATGATGACGACGCTGCTCGCTGGGTGCGTGAATCACAACCAGATTGCGATGGAAGTTGGAGCGCCGCCGAAGGATGCGGCTCAGCTCCGCGAAATGCAAACGGCACGTTTTGATGCTGCAGATGAGGTTGTTTTGCTGACCGAGGCGACGCAGGTCCTGCAGGATCTCGGCTTCGGAGTGGCGGAGAGCGCGCCGCAGGTGGGCGTACTCACCGGCAGCAAGTCGCGGGACGCGACGGAGGCAGGCGAGGTGGCGGCCCAAATCGCGCTGACCGTTGTCGCAGCGGCGTTCCTCGTCGCCTATGTGCCGACCTGGGATACCAATCAGGTCATCCGGGTGACTCTTGTTTCCCAACCGGTGCCGCAAAGCCGGCAGACTCAACTCCGTGCCTCGTTCGAGCGCCTCGTGGCCAACAACAAGGGCCAGATCCGCGTCGAGCCCCTGCAGCAGCCCGAGATGCACCAGGAATTCTTCAAAATGCTTCGGAACGGAATGGCCATGCGGGAGAACCGCACGTGAGCTTGCGCCTCGTCGTGCTTCTCGGGCCCCTTCTGCTCGGCGCATGCGCCGTCCAGCAGGAGCGGCAGTTCCAGGCCAGTGACAAGAGCTCGGTGGAGATGCGGGCGATGCAGTCGCGCATCATCGACGGCGATGCACCCACCGTGACGCGGGGCGTCGTCGCTACGCTGCAGGACCTTGGCTACCGCATCAACAAGGCTGAACCTGCGGCCGGCAGCATCACGGCCACTAAGCTAGAGCGGCTGCGCCTCACGGCGGTAGTCCGGCCCGTCGACAGCAACCGGGCTGCCGTGCGGGCGAACGCGGTTGTTGTCCTGCCCCAGACCGAAAATCAGGTCGATGATCCGCAATTCTACCAGCAGAACTTCTTCGCCCCGCTCTCGACCACACTCGGGCGCGAGGCTTTCGCTGCCCCGGCAGACACCCAGGTTCCCGACGCGGCTGTTCCCCGGGTAACCTCGGACCTACCCGGTGGCGGCCCCGCTCCTGGTGGCCAGGGCCGGCAGGAGACCGCCCGGCGATGATCCGACCGATTCTCATCCTTGCCGGGCTGCTGGCTGGCTGCGCGACGGCCGGTGATCATGCGGCTCAGGTTGGCGCGGGCGGCGCGACCGACGAGCGGCTGGCCCTGGGTACGGTTCAGCGCCAGATCCGCATTGGCATGACGAACGCCGAAGTGGTCGCCGTACTCGGCGCTCCGAACATGGTAACGACCGATGATCGGCGGCGTGAGAACTGGGTCTATGACCGGGTTTCCAGCGAAAGCGCCTACTCGTCAGGGGCCGCCGGTGCGAATGTGCTCTTCCTCGGGGCCGTCTCCTCGTCGGGCGCGTCGCGGCGCTCGCAGCGCACCCTGACCATCATCATCCGCTACGACGAGGGTGGGCGCGTGCGGGACTTCAGCTACCGCTCGAGCAGCTTCTGAGACGGCCCATGCGGCGACGTGCCATCATCGAGTCGGGCCTGTTCGCGTCTTTAGCCGGCCTTGCGGCATGCCAAAGCAAGGAGGAGGTCCACGCCAACGCGCTCACGCCCTCTTCTTCCGTGGTGTCGCAGCGCGTCCTGCAGACGCGACGGTTCGACACGCGCGACGATACGGTGCTGATGCAGGCCGCCATTGGGGTGCTCCAGGACCTCGGTTTCATTATCGAGGAGAGCCGGGCGCAGGCTGGCCTCGTCACCGGGATCAAGGAGCGCGACGCCACAGAGGCAGGACAGGTAGCGGGCCAGCTGCTGCTCGTTCTTCTTGCCGCGGCGGCCCGCACCCAGCACCGCGTGGTCATGGACCGGGATCAGGTCATCCGTGCCCAGGTCGTCGTAAGGTCCGTGCCGGACCGCTCGGGTATGCTGGCCCGCGTCACCTTCCAGCGGCTCGTTCGGAACACGGACGGGCAGGTGAGCCGCCTGGAGACCATCGAGGACCCGGAACTCTACAAGGGGTTCTTCAACCAACTCGCCCAGTCCACCTTCCTGGCGGCCCATGAGATCTAGCCTTCTCCTCACCCTCGCCGCGGCGGCCTTCGCAGTGCCGGGATGCCAGATGGACAGCCGGCAACAAGTCCTGGCCACTGCAAACACTCAGGTGGCCCAGCGCGCCATCTCCACCCGTGTCTTTGACACGGCGGACCGGTCTGCCGTCTTCCGCGGCATCATCGCCACTTTTCAGGACCTCGGCTTTGTCGTGGATCGGGCGGATGATGTCCTGGGAACGATCAGCGGCACGCAACTGCAGAACGGGATCGTGCGCCTCACCGTCACAGTACGGCCGATTTCCGGGCAGCGGGTTCTCGTGCGCGCTTCCGGGCAGCACAACCTCGATGCCTTGACCGACCCCGTGCCGTTCCAGCGGTTCTTCGACGCGCTTGCCCAGGCTCTCTTCCTGACTGCCAATCAGGTCGATTAGCGACCGAAGAGCGGCATGGGGATTGCAGGTCCGTAACGTGACGCGGCGCCCCGCCCCGGAGCGCCAGCCGTGACGAAGGACCGCCCATGATCCGTCGCCGCTCCCTCCTGGCCGCTGGCGCGGCCAGCCTTGCGCTGCCCGCCATCGCCCAGACCCCCTGGAAGCCCCGCCAGCCCATTCGCCTGATCGCCACCTTCCCGCCGGGCGGGCTGGCGGACGTGGTGGCGCGGCTGGTGGCGCCCGCGATCGGCGCCAACCTCGGCACCACGGTGGTGGTGGAGAACCGCCCGGGTGCCGGCGGCACGATCGGCGCCGATGCCGCGGCCAAGGCGGCGCCGGACGGCACCACGCTCGTCATCAGCCACGCCTCGCCGCACGGCATCGCCGCGGGCGTCTATCCCAGCCTGCCCTACGACCCTGTCGCCGACTTCACCCATGTCGCCATGCTCTGCGAAACGGCGAACGTGCTGCTGGTGAACAAGGGCTCCGCCACGCCCGACTTGGAGAGCTTCCTGAGCAAGGCCCGCAAGGACGGGGCGCGCTACGGCTCCTCCGGGATCGGCTCCATCACCCACCTGCTGGGCGAGGTGCTGATGAGGGAGGCGAGCGTGCCGAAGCTGGACCACGTTCCCTATCGCGGCAGCGCCCCGGCCATGCAGGATCTCTTCGCCGGGCATATCGAGAGCGTCTTCGACCCGCTGACGACGAACGTGGCGATGATCAGGGACGGCACGGTGACGGCCCTCGCCGTGTCCTCCTCCGCCCGTGTGCCGGCCACGCCCGACGTGCCGACCTTCGCAGAACTGGGCCTGCCCGCGCTGACCTGCACGGCCTGGATCGGCGTCTCCGGCCCCAGGGGCCTGCCCGCGCCCGTGGCGGCGGCCGTTGAGGAGGCGGTGCTGGCCGCCGTGGCGCAGCCGGATATCCGCGCGAAGATGGCCGACCTCGCCTCCTACCCGCCCGAGAAGCCCTTGGTCGGCGCCGCGTACACCGCCATGATCGGGCGGTACGCGGCGAGCTGGAGCGCGGTGGCGAGAGGGGCGGGGATCACCGCCTCCTGAGCCACCGGCCCGGTGCCGCGCCGAGATGGTGGACAGGATGCTGACGGTGCCGGAGGAGGTGGTCCTCCTCAGCCTCGATGACGCGACGGGGCGGCCGCTGGAACTTCCGGCGGCCGCGCTCTCACTTGCGCTGTCGGGCGCGGTGCTGATGGAGTTGACCCTGCGCGGGCGGCTGGACAGCGATCCGGACCGGCTCTTCGTGGCCGACCCTAACCCCTGCGGCGACGCGCTGCTGGACCCGGTGCTGGCGCGGATCGCGATGGCGGCGGAGCCGCAGGACAGCCGCTGGTGGATGGGCCAGCTCGCCCCCGGGGCGCCCGCGCTGCGGCAGGCGCTTCTGGACCGGCTGGTGGCCGGCGGGCTGCTGCAGGTGGAGACGGCACGGAAGTTCTGGATCCTGCCGGATCGGCGCTACCGGAAGGCCGGCGACGCCGCCGCCACGCGCGAGAGGCTCCGGGCGGTTCTGCTGGCCGGGGAGATTCCGGAGGCGAGGGACTCCCTCATGGCAGGGCTGTGCCGCGCCACGGGCCTGACAGCCCTCCTGCTCTCCGAGGACGAGGCCCGGGAGGCCGCCGCGCGGATTGCGGCCGTGGCCGCGCTTGAGGAGATGAGCCGCTCCCTTATCGCCGAGACGCGGGACCGGCTGACGACGGAGCACTGACCTCGAAGGGGTTCCGCCCGGCGGCGGGCGGGTCCATACCCCGGCCGAACAGGTTCCAGGCATCGCATGACCGCCACCGATCCCGCGCTGATGGACGCGGAAACCCTGATCGCCCTCTATGCCCGCCGCGCCCTCAGCCCCGTGGAGGCGCTCAAGGCCGTGATGGAGCGGATCGCCCGCTACAACCCCGCCATCAACGCCTTCGCGGCCATGAACCCGAACGCGCTGCGCCAGGCTGGGGAGAGTGAGGCGCGCTGGGCGGCTGGGCGTCCCCTGGGGCTCCTGGACGGCGTGCCCGCCACGGTGAAGGACGTGCTGAACCTGGCGGGCTTCCCCACCCGCCGGGGCAGCCGCACCACCGACCCCCGCCCGCAGGCCGAGGACGCGCCGGCGGTGCTGGGGCTAAAGGCGGCGGGGGCGGTGATCGTCGGCAAGACCACCACCACGGAGTTCGGCTGGAAGACGCCGGGCGACTGCCCGCTGCACGGCATCACCCGCAATCCCTGGAACAACCGCCGCACCACGGGCGGCTCCTCTTCCGGTGCGGGGGCGGCGGCCTCGGCGGGGTTCGGGGCGCTGCATGTCGGCACGGATGCGGGCGGCTCCATCCGCATCCCGGCCGCCTTCTGCGGCGTGGTCGGCTTCAAGCCCAGCTACGGGCGCGTGCCGCAATGGCCGCACGGCGCCTTCTCCGCCGTGTCCTGCGCGGGGCCGATGGCGCGCACGGTGCGGGATGCCGCACTGCTGCTGAACGCGATCGGGCGGGCGGATGCGCGCGACCCGCTCTGCCTGCCCGACGAGCCGCGGGAGTGGCGCGCGGGGATCGAGGACGGGGTACGGGGGATGCGGATCGCGCTCGTCCGCCGCTGGGGCTTTGAGCCGCTGCTGGACGCGGATGGCGATGCCGCCCTGCAGCGCGCCGCCGAGACGCTGCGGGCCGAGGGCGCGCTGGTGGAGGAGGCCGATCCCGGCCTGCCCGACACGCGCCACGCCTTCGGCCGCGTCTGGGGCGTGGCGCTGGCGCGGCTCGTCGCCACCGTGCCCGAGGCGCAGCGGGGCGAGCTGGATGCCGGGCTGGACGAGGTGGCCCGGCGCGAGGGCGGGCTGCCCGCCACCGAGTTCCTGTTCGCCGACGCCATGCGGGTTGAGGCGGCGCACCGCATGGCGCTGTTCCACCTGAAGTACGACCTGGTGCTGACGGCGGCGACCCCGACCGCCGCCTTCGCCGCCGACCAGCCCACGCTGAAGCCCACCGAGGCGCTGTGGCGGGACTGGGCGCCCTGGACCTTCGCCCAGAACCTGACGCGCCAGCCCGCCATCGCCGTGACCACGGGGCTGGACGACCACGGGATGCCGCGCGCCGTGCAGATCGTGGCCGCGCAGGGCCGGGACGACCTGTGCCTGCGCGGCGCACGGGCGCTGGAGCGGGCGCTGGAGATGCCGGAGATCGATCCGCTGGCCGCCTGAGCCTTGCGCCTCTCAAGCGCCGGGTTCATCCCAACCCCTCAGCCATGGAGTGAGACGATGAGCGCCACCACCGAAGCCCGCGTGCTGGAATGGCTGGCCGGCCGGCAGGACGAGATGCTGGCGGCGCTGGAGGCCATGGTGAACACCGATGGCGGCTCCTACGACAAGGCCGGGGTGGACGCGGTGGGCGGCCAGGTGCGCGCCTTCTTCGCTGCCCACGGAATCCCCGTAGAGACGATGCCGCAGTCCCGCTTCGGGGACTGCCTGCGCGCCACGCTGGACGCGGACGGTGCCGAAGCGAACGAGGGCAATGCCCGCCGCAACATCGTGCTGATGGGCCACCGCGACACGGTCTTTCCCAAGGGCGAGCCGGAGCGCCGCCCCTTTCGGGTGGAGAACGGCATCGCCACCGGCCCCGGCGTGGCCGACATGAAGGCGGGGCTGGTGATGAACATGTTCGTCATGGCCGCCTTCAAGGCCGTGGGCGGCGCGCCCGGCCCAATGGTGGCGCTGTTCACGGGTGACGAGGAGATCGGATCGCCCGAGGGCCGCCCGGTGATCGAGGCGGAGGCCCGCCGCGCCCGCGTGGTGTTCAACTCCGAGCCCGGCCGCGCCAATGGCGGGGTGGTCACGGGCCGCAAGGGCGGCGTCTTCATGGCCGTGGAGATCGAGGGCCGCGCCGCCCATTCCGGCGGCAACTTCGAGCAGGGCATCAGCGCCATCGGCGAGCTGGCGGAGAAGGTGCGCGCCATCCACGCGCTGACGGACCTCAAGCGCGGCATCACGCTGAACGTGGGCCTGATCAGTGGCGGGCAGAGCGTGAACACCGTGGCCCCGCACGCGCAACTGCAGATCGACCTGCGCTACGTGGAGCCCGGCGACCGCGACGAGATCATGGGGCGTATCCACGAGATCGTGGCGAAGTCCTTCGTGCCGGGCACCCGGGCCGAGATGACCATTCGCGGCGAGTTCCTGCCGCTGACCCAGACCCCCGCCGCCGCGCGGGTCTTCGAGATGTACCGAGAGGCGGCCTCGGAAGCGGGGCTGAGCATCACCGAAGACTTTTCCGGCGGCTGCGCCGACAGCGGCTTCACCGCGGCGATGGGCGCGCCCACCCTCTGCGCCGTTGGGCCGGTGGGCGGGAAGGCGCACTCCCCGGAGGAGTACCTGGAGGTGGCGAGCATGGTGCCGCGTGCCCAGGCCCTGGCGCGGGCCATCCTGCGGCTGGACCGGGCGGGGCTGTAGTCGCATTCCGACCGCACCGGGACACATTCCCGCAACGCGCCCCGGCGAGAAGCGCGGCCCCTTTGCCGGATCCGCCACCCGCATGACTCGAACCAGGCGCCACGCCATGGCCCTGCCCATCCTGGCCCTGGCGGCGCTCGGGCCCGCGCCCGGCCCTGCCTGCGCCGCCGCCGGTGCCCCCATGGCGCAGGAACGGCCGGACCCGCCGCGCCGGAGCTGCGCGGGCGGGCGGGAGACGGTAGCCTTCGGACGGCTGCTGATCCACTACGGGCTGCAGACGCTGCAGTACGGGATCGGTATCGTCCTCGTCTTCCTCGGGCTGGTGGTGACGGCGCTGGGCTACATGCTGCTGCTCATCGAGCTGATCCTCTGCTGGAGCTGAGGCCGTGCACTCCTTCCGCTTGTTCCCGAATCCACGCCATGGCGTGCCAGGCGTCGTCGTGCTGCCGGAAGGCGGCTGGCGGCGGGCGCGGGCGGCCATCACCACCTGGCCGGGATACGCGCCCACACCTCTGCGCGCGCTGAAGGAGGTGGCGGAGGCGCTGGGGCTGGAATCCGTCTGGCTGAAGGATGAATCCACGCGCTTCGGCCTCGGCTCCTTCAAGGCGCTGGGCGGCGCCTACGCGGTGGCGGGCGTGCTGGCGCGGGAACTCGCGCGGATGGGCTTGGCGAACGCCGCCACGGCCGCCGACCTGGAATCCGGCCGCTACGCCGGGGCGGCCTCCGGAATTACCGTGACCTGCGCGACGGACGGCAACCATGGCCGCAGCGTGGCCTGGGGCGCGCGGCGCTTCGGCGCGCGCTGCGTGATCTTCGTCCACCCCGGCGTCACGCCCGGCCGTCGCGCGGCCATGGAGGCCTTCGGCGCCGAAGTGCGGGAGGTGCCGGGCAACTACGACGACAGCGTACGCGCCGCCGAGGCCATGGCGCAGGAGAATGGCTGGCACGTCGTCTCCGACACCTCCTGGCCCGGCTATACGGAAGTGCCGCGGGAGGTGATGCAGGGCTATCGCCTGATGGCGGAGGAGGCGCTGGACTCCATGCCCGCGCCGCCCACCCATGTCTTCATCCAGGGTGGGGTAGGGGGCGTTGCCGCCGCCGTCTCGGTCGCGCTGCGAGCCCGACGCGCGGGGGCGCGGCTGGTGGTGGTGGAGCCGGAGCGGGCCGCCTGCCTCCTCGCCAGCGCCGAGGCCGGGTTGCCGACAGCCGTCACCGGCGACCTGGACACGATCATGGCCGGGCTGGCCTGCGGCGAGCCGAGCCTCCTGGCCTGGCAGGAGCTGGAGCGGGCCGCCTTCGCCTTCATGTCCATCCCGGACGGGGCCGCGCTCGCCGCCATGCGCCACCTGGCCTGGCGGGAGGAGCCGGTAGTGGCCGGGGAGAGCGGGGTGGCGGGGCTCGCAGCCCTCGCGCTCGCCGGCCAGGACGCGGCTGCGCGGGAGGTGCTCGAGTTACGGAATGATTCACGCGTGCTGCTCTTCAGCACGGAAGGATCGACGGACGAGGACCTGTATAAGTCAGTCATTCATCGGGATGCGGTTGACAGGAAAGGCGGGTCTCCCCTTTTGGGGGGCTGAAGCATTGCATCCAGTTCAGGAAGGACGCCCCGCATGATTCAGCGCCGCCACCTCATGGCCGGGGCAGCCGGCCTCGCTACCGCGCCGCTCGCCGCGCCGTCCGTCCATGCCCAAGGCACGGGATGGCCCAGCGCCCCGGTCCGGCTGGTGGTTCCCTTCGCCGCGGGCGGCCCCACGGACATTCCCGCGCGCCTGCTTGCAGACGAGCTGTCCAAGATGCTGCCCCAGCGCGTAATCGTGGAAAACCGCACGGGCGCCGGCGTCGTCGTCGGCTCCGACGTGGTGGCGAAGGCGCCAAAGGACGGGCAGACGCTGCTCTACACCACCATCGCGCACTCCACCCTGCGCTCCATCTTCCCGAAGCTGCCCTTCGACCCGGTGGCGGACTTCACCCCGGTGGCGCTGACGGGCGTGATCCCGATGATCGTGGTGGTGAACAAGGACCTGTCGGTGAACAACCTGCAGGACTTCGTGAACCTGCTGAAGGCGAATCCCGGCAAGTACGACTACGGCTCCACCGGCAACGGCGCCGCGCTGCACCTGGCGAGCGAGCTATTCCTGCGCCAGGCGGGCGGGCTGCGCGTGAACCACGTGCCCTATCGCGGTGAGGCGGCGGCCATGCCGGACCTGCTGAACGGCACCATCGCCATGATGATCAGCATCGCGAACTTCGCGCTGCCCTTCGTGTCGCGCGGCGAGGTGAAGGGGCTGGCCGTCACCTCCGCCCAGCGCATCCCGCAGCTGCCGGACTTGCCCACGGTGCAGGAGGCGGGCGTGCCGGGCTACGAGGCCTATACCTGGCACATGGTCATGGCGCCCTCCGGTACGCCGGAGCCGCTGGTGACGCAGATCAACGAGGTGGTGAACAAAGTGATGGCGATGGAGAGCGTGAAGCAGCGCCTCTCCGACCTCACGCTGACCACCCGCTCCGACACCACGCCGGCGACGGCCAAGAAGTGGCTGGACGACGAGATCGCGAAGTGGGAGCCGATCATCAAGGCCGCCGGCATCAAGGCGGATTGAACGAGGCGGGGCGGGGGGCGATGCCTCCCGCCCCGTTCGCTTTCACACGCCCTGGCCCATCGCCTTGATCGGTGGCGCCAGATCCTTCGGCAGCGGGCTCTCATAGGGCTTCCCGCCCGTCCGCTCCTTGAACTCCGCCTTCGCCTTCTCGACCAGCGATGGGTCGCGGATCGCGTCGACCGCCGTGCCCGCCATCACCTTCGCCACGTGCACCACGCCCTTGTGCGCATGGGGCGACTTGCCCTGGGCCGTGAGCTGCCAGGAGTGGAAGGGCGTGCCGATGGCGCAGGTGGCGCCGCGCGCCTGCACCGTGGGCACGGCCCAGGAGACGTCGCCCACATCGGTGGAGCCGACGCCGCCGCCATCGCCCTTGCTCTCCAGCGGCACGACGATGTCGCAGAGCACCTTGCCTGGCTCCACCTTCAGCCCGTGGCGGCGATGGGCGTTCTGGATGTCCTGCTCCGTCAGCGTCGCCTGGATCTGGGCGGCGTACTCCCGGTCCTTGTCGTCGAACTGCGGCGGGCCGAGGCGCTGGAAGTTGTCGTACATCGCCTTCTCCAGCGGCGTGTTGCCGAGAAGGTTGGAGACGGCGGAGACCACGCTCGTCTCCACCCGCGTCTCCGTCATCAGCGCCGCGCCGTCCGCAATCTTGCGGACACGGCCCACCAGCATGTTCAGCTCCGGCAGATCGCGCGCGCGGATGAGGTAGCGGACCTTGGCGCGGGACTGCACGACGTTCGGCGCGATGCCGCCGCCGTCCAGCATGGCGTAATGAATGCGCGCGTGGTCCGGCATGTGCTCGCGCATATAGTTCACGCCGACATTCATCAGCTCCACGGCATCCAGCGCGGAGCGGCCCAGCTCCGGCGCGGCGGCGGCGTGGCTGGACTTGCCGTGGAAGGTGAAGTCGATGCGCGTGTTGGCGAGTGAGACGGGGTCGTTCACGCCGGAGAAGGAGGCGGGGTGCCAGGAGATGGCGATGTCCACGTCGTCGAACACGCCGTCCCGCGCCATGAAGCCCTTGGCCGCGCCGCCTTCCTCGGCCGGGCAGCCGTAGTAGCGCACGCGGCCCGGAATGTTGTTCTCCTTCAACCAGTCCTTCACCGCGGCGGCGGCGAGAAGGGATGCGGCGCCCAGAAGGTTGTGGCCGCAGCCATGCCCGGGGCCGTTCGCCACCACCTCCTTGTGCTCGGCGATCCCCGCCTCCTGGGAGAGGTTGGGCAAGGCATCGTACTCGCCGAGGATGGCGATCACCGGCCCGCCCTCGCCCCACTCGCCCATCACGGCGGTCGGGATGCCGGCCAGGTCGCGCGTGATGCGCGCGCCCTCCTTCTCCAGCATGGCGACGTGTTCGGCGACCGAGCGCGTCTCGGTATAGGCGATCTCCGGCATGTCCCAGACGCGGTCGGAGAAGGCCGCGTAGTCCTCCTTCCGCTCGTCCACGGCGCGCCAGACGAATTCGTCGTTCCTCATGGACCCCTCTCCTCTATTCCGTGCCCAGGCGGGCGCGGGGCGGGGCCACGGCCGCCGCCTCCGGGTGGATGGTGACAAGGCGCCCGTCCTGCCATTGCATCAGCCAGGGGCGGGCGCGCGTGTTCTGGCCGCGCTCATCGAAGGCGGCGCCCCAGCCCGCGGGGGTCGTGCCCTCCGCGATGTCGGTGGCCAGCATGGCGGCCCGCAGCTTGTCCTTCTCCGTGCCGCCGGCGCGCCCGATGGCGTCCAGCGCGACGCGTGCGCCGAAGAAGTTCGCCAGGGAATGGCCTGAGCGCGGGTCGGCGCCGTAGCGCCGCTTGTAGGCCTCCGCGAAGGCGGCGTTGCCGGGGGCCACGCGGTCGGCGATCGCGAAGCCGGTGAAGCCGACGTTCATCACGCCCTCGAAGGCGGGCCCGATGGCGCGGGCCGTGTCGGACAGGCTGTACCCGCCGCCGGAGCCGATGATCATCCGTGGCCGCCAACCCGCCTCCCGGAGGTTGCGGAACAGCAGGATTACGTCGTTCTGGCCGGCGGCGTGCAGCAGCACGTCCACGAAGGCTTCCCGCAGCCGCTGCACCGCCGCGGTCAGGTCGGCGGGGCGGGCGGGGTAGGGCACTCGCTCCGCCACGCGGATCCCGGCCTCGGTCAGCCGCTGGGCCTGCAACTCGGCGACGGACCCGCCATAGGGGCCATCCTCGTGCAGCAGCCCGACACGGAGCTCCTCGCGCGGGCGGCCCAGCAGGGGCGGCAGCACCGAAGTGACGGCCTCCGCCGTCACCGCCGCGAAATCGGCCGCGCGCGGGCATGTGCGCCAGAGGAAGCGAAAGCCGCGGTCGGTGATGCCCTCCGTCACGGCCCCCATCTCGAAGTAGGGAATGCCTCCCGCGTCACTCGCCTGGCTGGCGGCGAGGGACACGCCGGAATCGCTGCTGCCGAAGAGGATCGCCGCCTTCTCCGCCCCGATCAGCCGCCTCGCCTCCGCGACGGCCGCGGCCTGGTCGGTGGCGTCGGCTCGCAGCAGGCGGATGGGGCGGCCCTGCAGCCCGCCGGCGGCATTGCGCTCCTCCACCGCCATCTCCAGCCCGCGGAAGGATTCATCCCCGAGGAGGCCCGGCGCGCCGGAGAGGGGGTAGACCGCACCGAAGCGCCACTCATTGCCGCCCGAAGGCCCGGCGGGCGGCTGCGGGGCCGGCGGCGCGGGGGCCTGGGCGCGTGCCTCCCCGGCCGCGAGCGGCAGGGCGAGCGCGGCGAGGAGGCTGCGGCGCGGCGCGGCCGGGCGCATGGTTCCTTCTGTCCCTGCATTCCGTGGAGCGGTCCGATCGTCGCCCCTGGACCGGCGCCGCGCAAGGCCGGGGCGTGACCGATCGTGTCACGCATCGTTGGCCCGCCCCGCGCTTGACGCGCCGATCCCCCGCGCCGACCTTCCGCCGCCCTGCCCGGAGAGCGCCCGATGCCCGACCTGCCCGAGAGCATGACCTTTATCGACCACGGCCCGGGGGGCGAGCCGGAGGTGCTGGTGCCCGCCACCGGCCCCGTGCCCCGCGCCGCCGCGAGCGAGGTGCTCATTCGCGTCATGGCGGCCGGGGTGAACCGGCCGGACGTGCAGCAGCGCAAGGGACTCTACCCGCCGCCCAAGGGGGCGAGCCCCGTCGTCGGGCTGGAAGTGGCCGGCGAGGTGGTGGCGGTGGGAGAGGGGGTGGAGCGCTTCCGCCCGGGGAACCGGGTCTGCGCCCTGGCGAATGGCGGCGGCTACGCCGAGTACGCCGTGGCCCCTGCCACCCAGTGCCTGCCCTGGCCGGAGGGGTACGACGCCGTGCGCGCGGCGGCCCTGCCGGAAACCTTCTTCACCGTCTGGGCGAACCTCTTCGGGCATGGGCGGCTCTCCAGGGGTGAGGTGATGCTGGTGCATGGCGGCACCTCCGGCATCGGGTCCACGGCCCTGCAGCTCGCGCGGGAGTTCGGCGCGCGCCCCTTCGCCACCGCCGGCAGCGCCGAAAAGGTGGCGGCCTGCCTGGAGTTCGGGGCGGAGGAGGCCTTCGACTACAAGACCCAGGACTTCGTCGCCGAGATGAAGCGCGTGACGGACGGGCGCGGCGCGGACGTGGTCCTGGACATGATCGGCGCGGACTACTTCCAGCGGAACCTGCGGGTGCTGGGGCAGGATGGCCGGCTGGTGATCATCGCGCTGATGGGCGGGTACGAGGTGGAGAAGGCCGATATCCGCCCGATTATGCTCAAGCGCCTGGTGGTCACGGGCAGCACGATGCGCCCGCGCACCGCGGCGGAAAAGGGCGCCATCGCCGACGAGCTGGAGCGGAAGGTCTGGCCCGTGCTCTCGGCCGGGCGCTGCGGGCCGCGCATCCACGCCACCTTCCCGCTGAACGAGGCGGCGGAGGCGCACCGGCTGATGGAGAGCAGCGCGCATATCGGCAAGATCGTGCTGACGGTCGCCTGAGACGGGATCTTGAACCCGCGCGACCTCTGGCTGCTGGCCGTCGCCGTCCTTCTCTTCGGCGGGGTGTGGCCGATCGCGAAGGACGCGCTCCGGGATGCCACGCCCGTCTGGTTCGGCGCCAGCCGCGCGGGCCTGGCGGCGCTGGCCTCCGGCCTGGTGCTGCTGGCCCTGGGGCGGCTGCGCTGGCCGGGGCGGAGGGACCTGCCCTCGGTGCTGGCGCTCGGCCTGCTGCAGATCGGCGGCTTCTTCGCGCTGACCCACATCGCGCTCGGAGTGCTGCCCGCCGGCCGCATCGCCGTGCTGTCCAACGTGACGATCTACTCCCTCGTCCCGCTCTCCGTGCTGGTGCTCGGGGAACGGGTCTCGGCGCTGCGCTGGGCCGCGGCGGGGCTGGGGCTGGCAGGGGCGCTGGTGCTGGTGGGCCCCTGGGCCGTGGACTGGTCCGATCCCGCTACCCTCGCGGGGAACGCGCTCCTCGTCGGCGCCTCGGTGCTCTGGAGCATCGCCATCGTGGTCACGCGGCGTTTCCCGCCGCAGCGGCCGATGCTGGAGCTGCTGCCTTTCTTCTTCGGCCTGGCGACGCTCCTGCTCCTGCTGCTGGCCGTTTGGCGGGAACCGGGCGGTGGGATCGGCCTTGGTGCGCTGCCGCACGCGGCCTTCATCGGCCTCATCGCCGCGCCGCTGGGCACCTGGAGCGTGATCGAGGCCGGGCGGCGCCTGCCCTCCACCGTGGCCTCCGTGGGCTTCATGCTGGTGCCCGTCCTCGGCGTGACGCTCGGGGCGCTCTGGCTCGGAGAGCCGGTTGGGTGGGACATCTGGGTCGGCGGCGCGCTGATCTTCGCGAGCGTCGTCCTCGCGGTGCGCGGGTAGGGGAGAGGCGATGATCCTGAACGCAATCGAAGCGGGGGAGGGGCCGCCGCTGGTGCTGCTGCACGGGCTGTTCGGGCAGGCCCGCAACTTCGGCGCGCTGCAGCGGCGCCTGGCCGCGGGCGGGCGCCGCGTGGTCGCGCTGGACATGCCCAACCACGGCGCCAGCCCGCACGCGCCGGCGATGGACTACCGCCGCATGGCGGATGCGGTGGCAGAGACTCTTCTCGCGAAGGGCATCCCGCGCGCGGCGGTGATGGGCCACTCCATGGGGGGCAAGGCGGCGATGATGCTGGCGCTGACCCGGCCGGAGCTCGTCTCGCGACTGCTGGTCTCGGACATCGCGCCCGTCGCCTATCCCTCCCGCTGGGTGCCGCTGGTGGAGGCGATGCGGGCCGTGCCGCCCGGCACACCGCGTGCCGAGGTGGACACCGGCCTGGCTTCCGTGGAGCCCGATGCGGGAGTGCGCGCCTTCATCCTGACCAACCGCAAGCCCGACGCTTCCGGCTGGCGGATCGGGCTCGAGGGGATCGCGGCCTCGCTGCCGGCCATCATGGGGTGGGAGGCGACCGAGGGGGCGGCCTATGACGGCCCGACCCTCGTCGTGGCCGGGGAGCACTCGCCCTACATCAAGCCCGAGGACCGGCCGGGCATCCGCGCGCTTTTTCCCCATGCGCGCTTCCTGACGGTGAAGGGCGCGGGCCACTGGGTTCACGCCGACCAGCCGGACGGCTTCGCGGCCGTCGTCGAGGGCTTCGCGCCGGTCTGATCAGATCGCGCTCGGCGCCTTGAAGCTGTTCGTCTTGTTCAGGTCCGCCGCGCGCCAGAGATACCAGGCGGCCGCGGAGCGGAACGGTGCCCAGCGCGCGCCGATGGCGGCCAGCTCCTTCGGCTTCGGCTGCGTCTCCAGCCCGGCCGCTACGCGATATCCCTCGCGCACGCCGAAATCATCCACGGGCAGGATGTCCGGGCGGCCCAGGGTGAACATCAGCAGCATCTCCACCGTCCAGCGGCCGACGCCGCGCAGTGCCACCAGCCGCTCGATCAGCGCCTCGTCCGAGAGGCGGGCGGCGGCGCGGCGGGTCGGCACCCAGCCGGCGGCGGCCTTGTGCGCGATGTCCAGGATGGCGGCCTGCTTGGCAGCGGAGAAGCCGCAGGCCCGCAGCGCGCCCTCCGGAAGGGCCAGTACGCGTTCGGGTGGCGGGAAGGGGTGCTCCGGCGTGTTCGCGATCAGGCGGTTCAGCATGGCCTCCGCCGCGCGGCCATGCACCTGCTGGTGCGCGATGGCGCGCACCAGCGCCTCATAGGGCTCGCGGTCCTTCACCGGCTTCAGCCCCATGGCCCCGACCTGGGCGATGACGGGGCCGAGGACGGGATCGGCGGCGAGGTGCTTGCGGGCGGCGCGGGCGCTCATCTCTCCGGCTTACGCCAGGGCGTGCAGGATCGCCACGGCCGCCCAGCCGACCAGCAGGGCGACCAGGATCAGGGGCCACACGCCGCGCCAGATGGCGGGCGGGCGCGTGCCGTCGGCCAGGAGGCCGCAGACCATTGCCGTCATCGCGAAGGAGTAGGCGGCGCCGGCGCCGGAGGAGAAGTTGTGGATGCCCGGCGCCAGCCAGGGCGGCAGGCCGGCGGCGAGGCCGAGGTCGGCCTGGACGCTCATCATCGAGGAGGCCGCGCCGACGCCGCTGCCCGTCAGCAGCCCGCCGATGAAGCCCAGCGGCGGAATGGCAAAGGGCGCCAGCGGCCCCAGCCCCGCCGCGATGCCGTGCGCCAGCCCGGTGGCCGCGCCCGATCCCGCCAGCCAGCGCCCGAGCAGCACGTAGAGGAGCATGGCGGCGGCCGGGCGTCGCATGCGGAGCATCGCTTCCCTGAACCGCAGGTGGCCATCCTGGCGCTTCGCCAGGAAGCCGAGCGAGACGGCCCAGAGCACCACCGCCACATGGGTGAGCTGGAAGGCCGGAAGGTCGGTGTAGGGCCGCCAGCCCGGCGCCCCGGCCCAGGAGCGGGCCAGGAGAAGGACGACGGTCAGCAGGGCCCATGGCCCGATCGCGGCCAGAGCCCGGTCCCGCGCCTGCGCGTTGCGCGGCGGGGCGAAGTGCCAAAGTGCGGGCAGCAGCACGAGGCCGGCGGAGAGGAAGCCCACCGTTTCCGCCGGCATGAGCCAGCCGAGGAGAAGGACGAGGGCGGCCACGGCGGCCTGCATTCCCAGCTGCGCCAGCCGCTCCGCTCGCGGGACCGGCAGCCCCGCCTTCGCCAGCAGCGCCCAGAGGACGGGAGGCGTCGCGAGGAGCCAGACGGCGTGAGGCAGGGCAGTGACGAAGGACACCTCGTGCGGCGGGCGGTGAGCCAGGGCCGCGCCCAGCGCCAGCCCCGGCCCCAGCCCGCCCCAGGGCGCCAGCCATAGGGAGAGCACGGCCATCCCGCCCCCCGGCGCCCCGCCGATGCCCATGGCCCGAAGCGCGCCCACGGTGAAGACCGCGCCGACGCCGAAGCCCGTCACACTCTCCACGAAGGAGCCGGCGAGGATCATCAGGTAGGCGCGGCGCGGGGAGGCGGGCACGGGCTCCGTCGCGCGCGGGGCGGCGGCGAGGCTGAAGAGAAGCCCGCCCGAGAGGGTGGCCACCGGCAGCAGCCCCAGGAAGAGGGCGCGGACGCTCTCCGTCGCCAGGAAGCGCGTGAGGTCCAGGCCGGGCGGGAGCGCGGCCGAGACGGCGGGGAGCGAGGCGGCCAGGGCCGCCAGGCAGGCCGGAACGGGCGCCACCCGCCCCGATCCCAGCAGCACCAGCAACAGGAGGAGAGGTAGGGCCTGGAGAAGGATATCCATGCGCCCCTGTGCTACTCCCTTGCCGCCTCTGGCCACGCGGGCGTGCCCCGCGTATCACGCCACAAGCATATCGCAGTGCAGCACGAAACCATCCTCGTGCAACCCGTTCTAGGCCCGTCGCCCAACCTTCGTTAAGGCGCCCCAGACATGGCTTCGGCCGGGAGAACAGTTTGAACCGCCGCGCTCTCATTGCCGGATTCGTCATGGCCGGGCTCATGCCCCGGATCCCCGGCACGCTCTACGAGCGCGCGGAGGCGGCGGATGATCCGGTCCGTCCTTTCGACGACACCACGGTCCGCACCATGGCGCGGGAACTGGCCACCAAGCCCTATGCCGCGCCCGATGAGCGCCTGCCCGCACCTTTCGCCGACCTGAGCTACGACGCCTACCGCACCATCCGCTTCAACGCGGGGCGCGCGATGTGGCGGGCCGATGGCCTGCCCTTCCAGATGCAGCCCTTCCATCGGGGGTTCCTGTTCAAGGCGAAGGTCGGGCTGTTCGAGGTGGCGGACGGGCGGGCGACGCCCATCCCCTACGACCCGTCCGCCTTTACCCTTTCCGAGCTCGGCGGGCCGCTGCCGTCCCCGGTGCCGGACCTCGGCTTCGCGGGGTTCCGCCTTACCAACCCGATGAACCGGGCGGATCACTACGACGAGGTGGCCGCCTTTGTCGGCGCCTCCTACTTCCGCGCCATCGGAAAGGGCCATGTGTATGGCCTGTCCGCGCGCGGCCTCGCCATCGCGACGGCTGAGCGGTCCGGGGAGGAGTTCCCGCTCTTCCGTGCCTTCTGGCTGGAGCGGCCGCGGGCGGGGGTGAACTCCATGGTGGTCCACGCGCTGCTGGACAGCCCGAGCACCACAGGCGCCTTCCGCTTCACCATCCGCCCGGGCGACGACACGGTGTTCGACATCGAGTCCCGCCTCTATCCGCGGGTGGAGATGCCGACCGTCGGCGTCGCGCCGCTGACGAGCATGTTCCTCCACTCCGCGCTCGACCATGTTGGAGCGGACGACTACCGCCCGGCGGTGCACGACTCCGATGGCCTGATGCTCTCCACCGGGCGCGGCGAGGCGATCTGGCGGCCGCTGGCAAACCCTCGCGAGCTGCAGATCAGCGTCTTCACCGACGTGAACCCGCGCGCCTTCGGCCTGATGCAGCGCGCGCGGAACTTCCGCGACTACCTGGACCTGGAAGCGCGCTACGAGCGGCGCCCGGGCGCCTGGGTGGAGCCGATCGGCGACTGGGGCGAGGGCGCGGTGCACCTGGTGGAGATCCCGACGCGGGAGGAGATCCACGACAACATCGCCGCCTTCTGGCGCCCGAAGGCGCCGCTGAAGCCCGGGCAGGAGTACAGCTACGTCTATCGCCTGCACTGGGCGAGCGGCGCGGCTTTCGGCGCGGCCAACCGCCCGCCGCCCGCACAGTTCACCGGCGGGCGCCAGGGCGCGAAGCCCTCGGTCCAGGGCACGCGGCTCTTCGTGCTGGAGGCGGCCGGCGGGCGGCTGGCGGCCCTGCAGCCGGGTGAGACGCCGGTTTTGGACGTGACATCGAGCGCCGGGCGGATCGAGAACGCCGTGGTGCAGCGCAATCCCGAGACGGAGGGCTGGCGCATGTCCTTCGAGTTGGTTCCTGGCGGGGAGAAGCTGATCGAATTGCGCGCGCTACTGAAGAACGATGCTGGCCCGCTGACCGAGACATGGCTGTTCCGCTGGACACCCTGACCCGCCCCGAGGCGCTTCCCGGGGGCCTGCCCGCCCTCCCGGCGGAGGCGCCGCTGGGCATGCCCGTGCAGGATCTGCGCGCGCGCCCGCAACCTGCACGCCGGCCGGACACCGCGCCGCGCGGCATGGCGTGGCGCCGCATCCTCGTCTTCGGCGCGGCGCTCCTGCTGACGGCCATCGGCACGCGCGAGATGGCGTTGGTGCTGGACGTCACCACCGCCTTCACGCCGGGTACGGTCGTGCTCGCGCTCTTCGTGCCGCTGTTTGCCTGGATCGCGCTCTCCTTCGTCTCCAGCCTCTGCGGCGCGGCCAGCGTGGCGCTAGGGGGCGGCAAGGGCCTGGGTGTCGACCCGGACGCCCCGCTACCCGCGCTGTCCGGCCGCACGGCGCTCCTCATGCCCGTCTACAACGAGGACCCGCGCCGCGTGCTGGCGGGGCTGGAAGCCATGGAGGCCGCGCTGCGCGAGGCGGGGGCGGCGGATCACTTCGACATCTTCATCCTCAGCGACACCACGGACCCCGATGCCTGGGCGCGGGAGGAGGAAGCCTTCCTCGCCCTCCGCGCGCGGGCCGGAGAGGGCGCGCACATCTTCTACCGCCGCCGCGCGAAGAACGTGGACCGCAAGGCCGGCAACATCGCGGACTGGGTGCGCCGCTTCGGCGGCGCCTACCCGCAGTTCCTGATCCTTGATGCGGACAGCGTGATGTCGGCCGAGGCGCTGATCCGCCTTGCCGCCGCGATGGAGGCGCATCCGGGCGTCGGGCTGATCCAGAGCCTGCCGGTGATCGTCAACGGCCGCTCCCTCTTCGCGCGGATGCAGCAATTCGCCGGGCGCCTCTACGGGCCGGTCATCGCCCACGGCATCGCCTTCTGGCACGGTGCGGAGGGGAACTACTGGGGCCACAACGCGATGATCCGCACCGTGGCCTTCGCGGAGGCGGCGGGGCTGCCGCACCTGCCCGGGCGCAAGCCCTTCGGCGGCACAATCATGAGCCACGACTTCGTGGAGGCCGCGCTGATGCGGCGCCAGGGCTGGGCCATCCACTTCGTCCCCGCGCTTGCCGGCAGCTATGAGGAGAGCCCGCCCGCGCTCTCCGACCTCGCCATCCGCGACCGGCGCTGGTGCCAGGGGAACCTGCAGCACATGGCGGTGCTGCCCACGCGCGGCCTGCATGCCATCTCTCGCTCCCACCTGTTGGTCGGGATCGGCTCCTACATTACCGCGCCGCTCTGGCTGCTCTTCCTCGTCGCGGGCGTGCTGTTGTCGCTGCAGGCGCGCTTCGTGCTGCCCGTGTATTTCCCGCAGGGGCCGGCGCTGTTCCCGAACTGGCCGGTGGTCGATCCGGTCCGCGCGAAATGGGTGTTCATCGGCACCATGGGCCTGCTGCTGGTGCCGAAGCTGCTGGCCTGGGGCGCCATGCTGCTGGACGGTCCCTGGCGGCGCGGCCATGGCGGCGGGCTGCGCGCCCTGGTCAGCATGATCGTGGAAACCGTGCTGGCCGGGCTGCTGGCACCGGTGACGATGCTGACCCAGTCCGTGGACGTGTTCTCCATCCTGCGCGGGCGGGATTCCGGCTGGTCCGCGCAGACGCGCGACGATGGCAGCCTGCCGCTGGGGCAGGTGGCGCGGCTATACTGGCGGCACACGGCCTTCGGCCTGGCCTTCGGCGTCGCGGCCTTCCTCGTCTCGCCCTATCTCGCGGCCTGGATGTCGCCGGTGGTAATCGGCCTCGCCCTCGCCATTCCCCTCGCGGCCTGGACGGCGCGGCGCGCGGCGGGACAGGGGCTGCGGCGCGCCGGGCTGCTGCTGATCCCGGAGGAGCGCGACCCGCCGCCCATCCTGCGCCGAACCCTTGCCCTGCGCGCGGAGTGGGAGGCGCTGGCGCCGGAGGGCGAGGCGCTGGCACGGCTGCGCGCCGATCCCACGCTGCTCGCCGCGCACCGCGCAATGCTGCCGGCCCCTTCGCCGACGCGGGCGGACGCGCTGGACCCCAATCTCGTCATGGGCCGCGCCCGCGTGGCGGCGGCTGCATCGGCCGAGGAAGTCTTGGCGGCACTGACCCGCGCGGAGAAGGCCGCGCTGCTGGCCGATGCGGCGGGGCTGGACGCACTGATCGCGCTTCCGCCGCGCTGATGGAACCGGCGCCGCTGATCCTGACGCTGCGCTTCGACGCCGCAGCCTTCGCGCGGCTCGATGGGTTACGCCGCGCGCATTTCCCGCCGGAGCGCAACCACATCCCCGCGCACCTCACCCTGTTCCACGCCCTGCCCGGTGCGGGACGGACGGAAATCGAGGAAAACCTGCGCGTCGCCTGCGCGGGAACGCCGCCCATGGCGCTGCGCGTGACAGGGCCGCGCCCCCTCGGGCGCGGCGTCGCGCTGGAGGTGGAGGCGCCGGCGCTGGTGGCGCTGCGCCGCCTGCTGGCGTCCCACTGGCGGGAATGGCTGACGCCGCAGGATGCGGGCGGCTTCCGCCCGCACGTCACCGTGCAGAACAAGGTGACGCCGGAAGCGGCTCGGGGCCTGCTCGCCGAACTGGCGGCGGCGTTCCAGCCCTGGGAAGCCCGGGCCGAGGGGCTCCTGCTGTGGCACTACCGCGGGGGCCCCTGGGAGGCTGCCGCGGAGTTCCCTTTCCTGGGGCGGGCCCCTTAGCGCCGCGCGCGGCGGCGCGGCTGCGACGGGGCCGGCGCGGCCTCGCCGCGCGCGGCGGCCGCGCGCTGGCGGACCATCTCGTTGCGAGACATCGGTGCCCCCTGGGCATTGAAGTCCGAGTTCGGCGCCTGGCCCCGCGACCAGCCCGGCCGTGAGATGGAGCCCGTTGCCCCCTGGGCTAGGGCTGGACCGGCAGCGGTCAGGCCGGCGAGCGCCAGGATGGCAAGGGCAGTGCGATTCTTCATGGAACGCCTCTCCGTGTGAGACGGCGGATTGATTGCGCGACGGATCATGCCGCGCAAGCACCGTTCCGGCTCACGAGCCAGGGTTCATGCTTGTTGAAAGGTGGAAGCCGGCCTTAGGAGCGGTCGTTGCGCGCCCGCGCCGCGTCCTCCCGCCGCTCCTGCGCCATGGCGGCGGCCGAGCGCCGGCGAATGATCTCGGTGCGCGTCAGGGGCCGCCCGTTCTGGCCGACGGGCATGCCCTGCCGATCGAAATCGGAGGTCGGCGCCTGACCGACGGTCCAGTCGCCATAGGAGCCCGCACCCGTGGCGCCGCCGATGGGCGCGCGGCTGGTGGGAAAGGCGGATTGTGCCTCGGCGGGGGCGAAGGGGGCAGCAAGGAGGGCGGCGAGCAGCAGGGGGGAGAGGCGAGTGAATTTCATCCCTTACCTAACGCCGCCTCGCCGCGCCCGTTCCCTCACACGCCCGCCAGTAGCCCGGCCAGCAGCTTCGCGCGGGGCACGAGGCTGTCCTCCCGGATGTACTCGCCGAGGGTGTGATAGCCGGCGCCGAGCACCCCCAGCCCGTCCAGCGTGGGGATGCCCATAGCGCCGGTGAAGTTGCCGTCCGAGCCGCCGCCGGCGCTCTCATGCGGGAGGGGATGGCCCAGCCGCGCCGCCAGCGCCTGCGCCCGTTCGTGGAGGCCCATCGCCGCCCCGTCCGGCTCCCAGACGGGGCGGGTTACGCCGCGGCGCACATCCAGCAGCACGTCGGGCGCGCTGGGCTTGAGCGCCAGCATCCGCTCCACGGCCTCGTCCAGGTCCGCCTGGCGCTTGGCCATGCTCAGCGCCTCGGCGTCGCAATGGGTGGCTACGCAGTTCACCCATTGCCCACCATGAATGACGCCGACGGAGTAGGTGGCCGCCTCCGTCGTCATCGCCTCGATCGCCAGAACCTGCCGGCACATCTCCCGGATGGCGGAGCGCCCATCGGACAGGCGCGCGCCGGCATGGCTGGGGCGGCCGGTGGTGCGCAGGTTGAAGCGGGCGATGGCATAGCGGCCGGTGACGACCCCGCCCATCGGACCTTCGTCGGTCGGGCGCCCGGGCTCGGGCACGAGCACAACGGCGTGCCGTGCCGCCTCGGCCTCGATCACGTCGCGGGTGGAGGGGGTGCCCACTTCCTCGTCCGGGGTCAGCAGAACGGTAACGGGGCGGGAGGTGGCGATGCCCGCGCGGGCAAGTTCCCGGATGGCCTCCACCGCCAGCAGCGTGCCGCCCTTCATGTCGCAGATGCCCGGGCCGTAGCAGCGCCCGCCCTCCCGCCGGAACGGCAGCACGCCAAGCGTGCCGACGGGATGCACCGTGTCCAGGTGCGCGAGGACGAGGATGCCCGGCGCGTCTCCGTCCGGGTGCGGGAAGCGGGCGCGGACGCAATCGCCGAAGCCCATGCGGCCGGCGATGCGCTCAGTCCGGGCACCGAGCATCGCTAAATCGCGGGCGGCCAGGTCCATCATGCGGTTCACGGCGGCGGCGTCGAAGGTCGGGCTCTCGCACTCCACCCAGGGGCGGAGCCGGCCGAGGATGGCCTCCGCGTCGAAGGGCAGGTCCAGGGCGGGGTTGGCAGGGATGGCGTCCACGGCGCGGTCCTTCGGGCAGGGGTCCGGCAGCCTGCGCCGGTGCCGCGCCGGGGTGAAGGCTTGCGTCATGTTTTTGCGCGGGGCGCTGGGGGCGCTACCCTGGGGGAGATGAGCGACCCCCTGAACATCGCCCCGCGCCGCCTGGTCTCGCTGGCCGGCCCCATCCTCTGGTCCGCGGCCGAACTGGCCCCGAACGAGCAGATGATCCCGCTGGGTGCGGAGCACACCGCCGAACTCGCCGCGCCCGGCCTCCCCACCCCCCGCCTGGACGCGCTCGCCCAGGAGCTGCGGAGCCGCCTGGACCACGGGCGCGGCTTCGCCCTGCTGCGCGGCCTGCCGGTCTCGGACGACCCTGAGGCGCCGTTGCGCGCCCTCGCTTCCCGGCTGGGACAGGCCGTGGACCCCGAACCCGCTTCCGGCGGCCGCTACACGGAGGCCTGCGACGCGCTGCTGCTGCGCGTGACCGGTCCGGCCGTCGCGCGGCTTCGCTCGGCGGCCTGCATCCACAACGCGCTGCTGCGGACCGACCGTGCGGGGCTGGCCGCCCTCTACGAGGCGCGCGGGGAGCCGGCCGTGCCCGTCTTCTCCAACGAGGGCGGCGTCTTCGCCGCGCGCTGGGACGATGCCGCCCTGCCGGAAGACCGGTTGCCGGCCGCCATCGGCGAGGCGATGGGCGAGCCGCTCCTTCTCAGCCTGCGCGGGGGGGATATCCTCGCCTTCAACCCCTTCCTCGTCTGGGTGGACCGGGTGCCGGGCGCCGCGGTCGTGGCCGCGCGGGAGGAGCCGTCACGCCTGGACAGCCCGGGCTTCTCCGGGCTCCGCTAGCGCCCATGCGAATCCTGGTAGCCAACGCGAATACCACCGAGGCCATCACACGGCTCTGCGCCGATGCCGCCCGCGCCGCCGCCTCGCCAGGGGTGGAGATCGTGCCGGGCACGCCGCGCTTCGGCCCGGCCGTGATTTCCTCCGGCCTGGAGAATGCGATCGCCGCGCACGGCATTCTGGATCTTCTGGCGGAGCACGCGGGGCAGGTGGATGCCGTGGTCCTCGCCGTCTCGCTGGACACGGCGCTGGAGGCGGCGCGGCAGCTCATGCCCTGCCCGGTGGTGGGCATGACGGAGGCGGCCTGCTTCGCCGCCTGCATGCTGGGAAACCGCTTCGGGCTGGTCACCTTCGGGGGGACGGAATCCTACCGTCGCCTAATCGACAGCCACGGCCTGACATCCCGCTGCGCCGGCCTGGTCGGGGTGGATTTCACGCCCCAAAGGACGCTGGTCGATCCCGAAGGCGCGGTGCGCGCGGTGGGCGAGGGTATCGCCCGGCTTGTCGCGGGCGGGGCAGACGCGGTGGTGCTTGGCGGCGCGGCGCTGGCGGGGATGGAACCGGCGCTGCGGGAGGCATCCCCGGTGCCGCTGCTGGACGGGATCACCTGCGGCGTACGGATGGCCGAGGCGCTGGCCAGGATGAAGCCCGCACGTACCCGCCAGGGGCCCCTTGCGCCGGTGCGCGATCGGGAGTCCCTGGGCCTCTCTCCTGCCTTGTCCGCGCTGCTGCGCGGGGCCTAGCGCGGTCCAACTCCGGCGCGGGGGCGGCGTTCCGCTCGCGTGAACGGAGGAGGCTGCATGAGCAAGGTCGTCGTCGTTACAGGGGCGGGCGCCGGCATCGGCCGGTCCACCGCGCTGGAGTTCGCCCGCGCGGGCTACGATGTGGCGCTGCTCTCGCGTGACCCCGGGCGGCTGGAGAGCGCGGCGGAGGAGGTTCGCCGCTTCGGCGTGCGCGCCCTGCCCGTGCCGACGGACGTGGCAGATGCCGCGGCCGTGGAGGCGGCGGCTGAGCGCGCCGAGGCGGAGCTGGGCCCGATCGAGGTCTGGGTGAACGTGGCGATGGCGACCGTCTTCGCCCCCATTGCCGAGCTGACGCCGCAGGAGGTGCTGCGCGCCACCCAGGTCACCTATCTCGGCCAGGTCCATGGCATCATGGCGGCGCTGAAGCGGATGCGGCCGCGCGACCGGGGGACCATCGTCAGTGTCGGTTCCGCCTTGGCCTACCGTGCGATCCCGCTGCAGGCCGCCTATTGCGGCGCCAAGTTCGCGACGCGCGGCTTCACGGACTCCCTTCGCTCCGAGCTGATCCACGACGGCAGCATGGTCCACGTGACCACGGTGGACCTGCCGGCCTGCAACACGCCGCAGTTCGATTGGTCGCTGAACAAGATGGGCCGCAAGGCGCAGCCCGTCGCGCCGATCTATCAGCCCGAGGTGGCGGCGCGTGCCATCCTCTACGCCGCCACGCATCGTCGGCGGCAGGTCTGGGTCGGGCTGCCGACAATCGTGACCATCGCGGCGGACCGGATCGCGCCGGGGCTGGTGGACCGCTACCTCGCCAAGTCAGGATACAGCGGGCAGCTGACCGAGGAGCCGCGCGCGCCGGACGCGCCGGCGAACCTGTTCGAGCCCGTCGCCGGCCCTTACGGCGCGCATGGGCGGTTCGACGATCGCCAGCCCAGGACAGCGGGGTGGGAGGTGTTCACCAGCCGCCAGCGGGACGTGTTCTGGCTGGGGGCGCTGGCTGCGGCGGCGGTGGGGCTCCGCGCCGTTGTCAGGCGCCTGCGCCGCTGATCAGCCCGGCAACGCCTCCAGTTCCCGCGAGAGCAGCGCGAGGTCCTGCGGACGGGAGAGGCGGTGGTCGCTGTCCTTGACAAGGGTGAGCATCGTGTCCGGCCCCGGCAGTGCCTCCACGATCCGCAGCGCGTGACGCCAGGGCACGTCCGGGTCCGCCATGCCCTGCAGCAGGCGCACCGGGCCCTCATAGGGGATGGGGCCGGGCAGCAGGAGGTGGTTTCGCCCATCCTCCAGCAGCCGGCGGGTGATCGGGATAGGCTCGCCGTACTCGGACGGGCGGCGGATCACCCCGTCGCGCTCGAGCGCGGCCCGGTCTGCTTCCGTGAATTCGCCGGGCATCAGCGCCTCCGTGAAGTCCGGCGCCGCGGCGATGCCGACCACGCCGCGCACCCGCCCCGCGCCCCAGCGCCGGGCGAGGAGTAGCGCGATCCAGCCGCCCATGGAGGACCCGACCAGCACCACCGGGCCCGGTGCCCGCGCCTCGATGACCAGGGCGGCATCCTCGGTCCAGGTTCCGATGGTGCCGTCCTCGAACTCGCCCCCGCTGATCCCGTGGCCGGAATAGTCCAGCCGCAGGAAGGCCCGGCCGCCAGCGGCGCAGTGGTCGCGCAGGTGCAGGGCCTTGGAGCCCTCCATGTCCGAGCGAAAGCCGCCGAGAAAGACCACCGTGGGCCCGGCGCCGGGCAGGGCGGCCCAGGCGAGGGTGACGCCATCGGAGCGGGAGAGGGTGCCACGGATCTCGTTCATCCGCCCGGCCTAGCCCCGGAGGACCCGGCGCGGCAAGCCGGGCGGCGCCGATGCGGCCGCCCGTGACGGGGGCGCCGCGGCGGGGTAAGGGGCGGGCCATGCCAGCCCCCTTGCCCACCGTTCTGCAGGTGCTGCCCGCCCTGGGCCAGGGCGGGGTGGAGCGGGGTACGGTGGAGATCGCCCAGGCCATCCAGGAGGCAGGAGGCCGCGCGATCGTTGCCTCCGCTGGCGGGCCGATGGTGGCGGAGCTGGAGGCGGTGGGCGCGCGGCACGCCAGCCTGCCGCTGGACCGGAAGAGCCCCGGCGCGCTGCTGGCAGGGGCCGCGGCCCTTTCGCAAGTCATCCGGGCGGAAGGGGTGCGGATCGTCCACGCGCGAAGCCGCTTCCCCGCCTGGTCGGCGCTGATGGCGGCGCGGAGGACGGGCGCGCGCTTCGTCACCACCTATCACGGCAGCTACAACGAGGGCTTTCCCGGCAAGCGCCTCTACAACTCCGTCATGGCAAGGGGGGACCGGGTGATCGCCATCAGCGATTACATCGCCGATCTCGTCCGCGCCCGGCACGGCGTGGGGCCGGACCGGCTGCGGGTGATCCCGCGCGGCGTGGACCCCACCCGCTTCGATCCGGCCGCCGTGGATCCCGCGCGCATCGAGGCGCTGCGCCGCGATTGGGACCTGCCGCAGGACCGCCCGGTGATCCTGCTGCCCGCGCGGCTGACGCGTTGGAAAGGCCAGCCCGTCCTGCTGCGCGCCGTGCGGATGCTGGAGGAACCGCGCCCGCTGGTGGTGCTGGCGGGCGACGCCCAGGGCCGCGATGCCTATCGGGCGGAGCTGGAGGCGCTGGCGGCCGAGAGCGGTGCCACGGTGCGTCTCGTGGGGCCGGTGGCCGACATGCCGGCGGCCCTGGCCCTCGCCAGCCTGGTGGTCCACGCCAGCACGGATGCGGAGGCCTTCGGCCGCACGGTGATCGAGGCCCAGGCCATGCGCCGCCCCGTCATCGCCTCCGACCTCGGTGCCCCGCGCGAGACGGTGAATGAGGGGGTGACGGGCTGGCGCGTGCCGCCCGGCGACCCCGCGGCGCTGGCGGCCGCGATCGTGCGGGCCCTGGCCATGCCGGCCGAGGCGCGGGAGAGGATGGGAGAGGCGGCGCGGGCCGCCGTCCTCGCGCGCTACACCACCCATGCCATGCAGGAGGCGACCCTGGCCGTGTACCGGGAACTGGCATGAGCGGGCGCATCCTCGTCATCAAGCTCGGCGCGCTCGGCGACTTCGTGCAGGCCTTCCAGCCCTTCGCCGCCATCCGCGCGCACCATCCGGGCGCGCGGATCACGCTGCTCACCACGCCTGCCTTCGCTGACCTGGCCCGTCGCAGCCCATGGTTCGACGAGGTGTGGCCGGAGGGGCGGCCGCGCTACACGGACCTGCGGGCGAATCTTTCCCTCGTCCGCAAGCTGAGGAGTGGGCGTTTCGAACGGGTCTACGACCTCCAGACCTCGCCGCGCTCCTCCCGCTACCGGTGGTTCGTCGGGCACGGCGCGGAATGGTCGGGGGTGGCGCAGGGGGCGAGCCACCCGCACGCCAACCCGAACCGCAACGCCATGCACACGGTGGACAGGCAGCGCGAGCAACTGGAGATGGCGGGAATCCCGGATTTCCCGCCGCCGGACCTCCGCTGGCTGGACGCGGACCTTTCTGCCCTGGCCCTGCCGCCCCGCTTCGCGCTTCTGATCCCGGGCGCCAGCCCGTCCCGGCCCGGGAAGCGCTGGCCTCACTTCCCGGATCTCGCCTCGCGCCTGGGCGTACCCGCCGTGGTCGCCGGTGGCCCCGGAGAGTGCCCCCTGGCGGATGCGATCCGGCAGGCCGCGCCCGATGCGCTGGACCTGACCGGACGCACCAGCCTGTTCGAGCTGGCCGCGGTGGCGCGCCGTGCCGCCGTGGCGGTCGGGAACGACACCGGACCCACCCATCTGGCCGCGGCGGCGGGCTGCCCCACCCTGTCCCTGTTCGGGGACGAGAGCGACCCGGCCCGCTGCGCGCCGCGCGGCGCCGCCGTTTCCGTGCTGCGGCAGGAACCGCTGCCGGCGCTCCCGCCCGATCGGGTGGCAGAAGCGGCGCGCCGCCTCTCCGGGATGCTGCCATAATCGGCATTCCCTGCCTTGCCGCACCGATCGGGCGCCGCAGTGCCCTTGCGTCCCGCTCTGGCCGGTGCCGATGATGCGCACGGGAATCGAACGTCCGTACCGAACGTTCATCCAGCGGAGCAGGCCCATGTTCACCCGACGGAACCTCCTCGCGGCCGGCTCGGCCGGCGCCGTTGCCCTTGCCGGGGCTGGCAGCGCGCGGGCCCAGGCCCGCTGGCAGTTCGCCACCCCCTACCAGGACACGAACTTCCACACGAAGAACGTGAAGGCCTTCGTGGAGGACGTGGCGAAGGCCACGAACAACGCGGTGGCGATCCAGCTGCACACCAACGCCTCCCTCCTGCCCATGGCGCAGATCAAGGCCGGCGTGCAGCGCGGCCAGGTGCAGATGGGCGAGATCCTGACCTCCGCCTACGGCAACGAGGACGCCTTCTTCGAGGTGGACGGGATCCCCGTGCTGGCGCCGAACTACGACGACGTGCAGAAGCTGGCCCGTCTGGCGCGGCCCTACCTGGAAGCGCGCTTCCAGCGCCAGGGCATGATGGTGCTCTACACCGTGCCCTGGCCGCCGGGGGGCTTCTACAGCAACGCGCCGGTGACGAACCTGGATGTGTTCAAGGGCACGCGCTTCCGCACCTTCAACGCCATGACCAACCGCTTCGCCACGCTGATGGGCGCGAACCCCACCCTGGTGCAGGCCACCGAGGTGCCGCAGGCCTTCGCCACGGGCGTGATCCAGGGCATGGTGACGAGCGCGGCGACGGGCGTGGACACCCAGGCCTGGGACTACTGCAAGGTCTATACCCCCGTCGGCTTCAGCTACACGAATAACGCCGTCTTCGTGAACCGTCGCGCTTTCGAGGCGCTGTCCGCGGCTCAGCAGGCCGCCATCAAGGAGGCCGCGGCCACGGCGCAGTCCCGCGGCCTGCAGATGTCCAAGGACGCGGAGAAGGAGACGACCGACACGCTGGCGGCGCGCGGCATGCAGGTGCTGCAGCCGAGCGACACGTTGAGGCAGCAGCTGGCCGCCATCAGCCGGACCATAACGGATGAGTGGGTGGCCCGGACCGGCGAGGACGGGAAGAAGCTGATCGAATCCTACCGCGCCTGAGGGGAGAGTGATGCTGAGGCGGGCGCTGGACGCGCTCTACGCGGCCAGCGCCGGCTTCGCTGCGCTGTCCCTGTTCGGGATCTTCGTGGTGATGATGGCGCAGGTGGGGCTGCGCTTCCTGGGCATGCAGTTCGCGGGCGCGGACGACATCAGCGCCTATCTCTGCGTCGCCACCACCTTCTTCGCCCTCGCGCTCACCTTCCGCCGCGGCGAACTGATCCGGGTGGGGCTGCTGATCGAGCGGCTCTCCCCCGGCCCGCGCCGGGCTTTCGAGACCGGGGCGCTGATCTTCGCCGCGATCGGCTGCGGCTACGCCCTGTACTGGATGCTGGATGACGTCCTCTTCTCCTACGAGATCGAGGATGTCGCCCAGGGCGCGCTGGCGGTGCCGCTCTGGATCCCGAAGATGGCCATGCCGGCGGGTGCCGCAGTCCTGCTGATCGCCGTGCTGGATGAGCTGGTCACCGTCCTGCGCGGCAGGCGCCCCAATTACGTGATCGCGGCGGAAGAGCGTGCCGCGCGCGGCGATTTCTCGGCCGAGGTGTAGCCCATGGGCATGCTTGAACTCTCCGGCCTGCTGCTCCTGCTGCTGGGCCTGTTCCTGGCCGGCGGCCTCTGGATCGGGATGAGCCTCGCTTTCGTCGGCTTCATCGCGATGACCTTCGTGCACCCGCAGCCCGGCACCTACCTCGCCACTTCCTTCTGGGAGGCGACAGGGTCCTGGACCCTGGCCGCGCTGCCGATGTTCGTCTGGATGGGCGAGATCCTGTTCCGCACGAAGCTTTCCGAGGAGCTGTTCAACGGCCTGGCGCCGTGGGTGCGGCGCATCCCCGGGCGGCTGCTGCACGTGAACATCCTGGCCTGCGGCATCTTCGGCTCCGTCTCCGGCTCCTCCGCCGCCACCTGCGCCACCGTGTCCAAGATCGCGCTGCCCGAGCTGAAGCGGCGCGGCTATGACGAGGACGTGGCAATCGGCAGCCTCGCGACCTCCGGCACGCTCGGCATTATGATCCCGCCCTCCATCATCATGGTGGTCTATGCTGTGGCGGCGGAGGTCTCGATCGTCCGGGTCTTTATCGCGGGCTGCATCCCCGGGCTGATCGTGATGGCGCTGTTCAGCCTCTACATCGCTGTCTGGGCGGTGTTGAACCCGAGGAAGCAGCCGCCGATGGAGCCGAGCCTCTCCTTCATGGAGAAGATGCGGCAGTCCGCCCAGCTCATTCCCTGCGCGCTGCTCATCATCGGCGTGATCGGCACCATGTTCATCGGCTGGGCGACGGCGACGGAAGCGGCGGCCTTCGGCGTGCTGGGCAGCCTGCTGCTGGCCGCCGTCACGGGATGCCTGACCTGGGAGAGCTTCCGGGACAGCCTAACGGGTGCCACCCGCCTCTCCTGCATGATCATGTTCATCCTGGCTGGGGCCGCCTACCTGACGAAGGCGATGGCGCTGACGGGCATTCCCGCGGCGCTGGCGGCTGCCGTTGCGGGAATGGGCCTCGGCCCCTACGGCATCATCGCCATGCTGACGGTGGTTTACGTGCTGCTGGGCACCGCGCTGGACGGCACCTCGATGATCGTGCTCACCACCTCCATCGTCGTCCCGATGATCCAGCAGGCCGGGTTTGACCTGGTGTGGTTCGGCATCTTCATCGTGCTGCTGGTGGAGATCGCGGAGATCACCCCGCCCGTGGGCTTCAACCTCTTCGTCATGCAAACCATGACGGGGAAGGAGCAGACGGCGGTTGCAAGGGCGTCGTTGCCCTTCTTCCTCATGCTCGTGGTGACGGTGGCCGTCATCACGGTCTGGCCGGCAACGGTCACCTGGCTGCCGGATGTGCTGCTGAGCCGCTAAAAAGGAGAGGGGCGCCGCGACGTCCCGCGGCGCCCCTCATCCCACTCACATGACGGGCCGCAGGGTGCCGTCGGCGCCGCGCTCATACACGGCGCCGCCGCCCATGTAGGCGGCATCGGAACCCTGTGCGCGCGAGGCGGAGCGGCGGCCCTGGCGCATGGCTTGGCGCTGGCTGCGCGTCATCGGGCGCACCGCCGCACCGGAGGAGTAGCCGGCGGAGCCGCCCACGGCGGTGCGGCCGGCCGGGGAGACGGCGCCGCTGCTCATCGGCGGCGCGGCGGTGGAGCCGCCCGGCAGCGGGGCGCCGGGCGGGATCATGTCGCTCTGGGCCTGGGCGAAGGCGCCGGGGGCGGCGCCGATGATCGCGCTGAAGGCGCAGGCGGCGGCGAGAAGCGCAAACTTGCGGGACATAAATGTCTCCTGGGTGCTGATGCCGCTGTCCGGCCGGGCTGGCCGCCGTGGCGGATCGGCAACGCAACGTGGCTTCCAGGCAAAGGGTTTCCGGGCACCGGCGCGGGGCGGCAACCCCTGCCGGGTCCTGTCGTTGCGGCAGGCATGTGGGAATCGATCAAAGCCTTTCTCCGCAGCTGGGGGCTGGTCATCATCATCACCGTGGCCGGGCTCGCGGTGGCTTGGCGCTTCGTTTCTCCAGCACCGCCCGAGACAGTGCGCTTCGCCGTCTCGTCCAATCCGCAGAGCGTCTACACGCAGACCGTGGACGCTTATGCGAAGGGGCTGGAGGCCGAAAAGTTCAAGGTGGAGCGGGTGGCGACGCAGGGCTCGGCCGACAATGTCCGGCTGCTGCGGGAAGGGAAGGTGGACCTCGCCCTCGTGCAGGGCGGCGTCGCGCCGGCGGTGGGGGGGGATCGCCTTGTCTCTCTCGGCCAGGTCTTCTTCGAGCCAGCCTGGTTCTTCATCCGTGCCCAGCAGGGCGGTGGCAGCCCCGTGCAGGCGTTGCGCGGCCAGCGCGTGGCGATCGGGCCGGAGGGAAGCGGGACCCGCATTCTCGCCCTCGCTCTGCTGGCGGCGAACGGGCTGGGCGCGGACGCCATTCAGGCCGACCCGCTGGCGGGCAACGAGGCCGCGGAGGCGCTCGCCTCCGGCCAGGTGCAGGCTGCGGTCTTCGTTTCTGCCAGGCCGAACGACGCGATCAACAAGCTGATGCGGACGCCTGGCGTGACCCTGCTGAATTTCGCCAGCCGCGCGGACGCCTACGCCGCGAACCTGCCCTATCTCAACCCCGCGCGCCTGCCCAATGCCGGGCTGAGCCTGCAGGAGGACTTGCCGCGCGGCGACGTGACGATGATGGCCCCTGCCGCCTCGCTGCTGGCACGGGACGACCTCAACCCCCAGGTCGCCGCACTGATGATGCAGATCCTGCGCGACACGCATAAGGGCCGCACCCTTTTCTCGGCGGAGGGCCGCTTCCCCTCGGGCCTGAACCACGAGGTGCCGCTGCAGGAGGACGCGCAGCGCTACTACGAGCGGGGCCCGAGCTTCCTGCAGAGCTACCTGCCGTTCTGGCTCGCGGTCACGGTGGACCGGCTCTGGGTTCTGCTGATCCCGCTGGTGACCCTGCTGCTGCCGCTGATCCGCATCGCGCCCTCCATCTACTCCTGGCAGATGGATCGCCAGCTCTGGGCCATCTACGACAAGGTGCGGAAGGTGGAGGAGGCCAGCGAGAAGGGGCTCTCCATGCAGACCGCCGCGAAGCTGGATGCGCTGGACAAGGAGGCGGAGAAGCTGAAGCTTCCGGACAGCTACGCCGAGAAGATCTACGAGCTGCGCCGGCACATCGCCTTCGTGCGCGAGAAGAAGGCGGAGGCCTGAACCATGGAGCTACCCATCCGCAAGCCCGGTTGGTTCGACGACTTCCGGACCTTCATCGCCCGCGGCAACGTCATAGACCTGGCCGTGGGCGTGGTGATCGGGGCCGCCTTCACCACCATCGTCACCAGTCTCGTCGAGGACTTGCTGAACCCGATCATCGGCCTGCTGGTGGGCGGGATCGACTTCTCGAACCTCTTCGTCGTCATCTCCGGCGAGCGCGGCCCCTCGCTTGCGGCTACCCGGCAGTCCGGCGCTGCGGTGCTGGCCGTCGGCCAGTTCATCAACGCCGTCATCAAGTTCGTCATCGTCGCCTTCGCGGTCTTCTGGCTGGTCCGCCTGGTGCGCAGGCTCTACGCCACGCCGGAGAAGGAGACGGGGCCGACGCGGGACCAGATCTTGCTGCAGGAGATCAGGGACGAGCTTCGGGCGACGCGTGAGGGGCAACCGCGGGGTCCGGCCTCCCCCTGATCCAGGCCCCGCCCGCGGCCTAGAAGGCCACTCGGCCAAACACCGCGTGCAGGAGCGCGAAGATGGCGCCGCCCGCCAGCGCGCCGACCACCGTGCCGTTGATCCGCACGTACTGCAGGTCCCGCCCGACCCGCAGCTCGATCTTGTCAACCACCGTCGCCGTGTCCCAGCCCGCGACAACCTCCGCGATGAAGCCGGAGATCCGGCCCTGGGCGGCGGGCAGCACCGTCAGCAGCGTCGTCTCGATGAAGCGGTCTACCCGGGCGCGGGCGGCGGAATCGGCCTCCAGGAGGTCGCCGAGGTTGGAGAGGGTGCCGGCGATGAGGGAGACGGTCCGCCCCTCCGGCCGGGCTGCGTCCGCCTCCATCGCGGCGCGCAGGCGGGCCCAGGCGTCCATCAGCCAGGCGGCAACGGCGGGATGGGCCAGCGCGCCGCGCAGGGCCGCCCCGATCGCTTCGGCACGGGCCGGGTCGTTCTCCAGCCGATCGATCTCCGCCTCCAGCCAGGCGTCGAAGGCGGCGCGCAGGTCGCTGTCGCCGGGCTCCATCTTCTCCAGCTCGGCGTTGAGGGCGGAGAGGACGCGGCGGGCCACGGCGGCGCCAGCCACCCAGCCCACCAGCGCCCCGCCTTCCGCCCGCACCCGCTCGGCGACAGCCGTCTTCAGGCTGTCCTGCTTCGCCGCGACCAGCGACTTGATCTGAGAGAGGGCGAGGCCGAACACCTCCTGGTGCCGCCCGCCCTGGACCAGCAGGCGCAGGGCGCGGGCCGTCAGCCGGGCGGCGGCGGGGCCGGAGACCATGCGAGGCAGCAGCCGCAGCAGCAGCCGGCGCGCGCGCCCGTCCTCGAGGCTGCGGAGGATCCGGGGGAGGGAGGCGGCCACGGCCTCGGCCGCCGGGCGCACCTGCTCCGGGTCCGACAGGAAGCGGCGGAGCAGGGCGGGGGCGTCGATCCGCCCGGCCACGCGGCGCACCTCCGCCTCCGTCAGCACGTGGTTAGCCACGAAGCGGCCGAGCCCCTGGCCCAGCCGCGCCTTCTGGGTGGGGATGATGGCAGTGTGCGGGATGGGCAGGCCCAGCGGGCGGCGGAACAGGGCCGTGACGGCGAACCAATCCGCCAGCCCTCCCACCAGCCCGGCCTTGGCCGAAGCCTGGAGCAGGTCTGTCCAGTAGCCCGGCGGCAGGGCGTAGGAGCCGAGGGTCACCCCCGCCATCCCGGCCAGCAGGCCGGTGGCCAGGGTCTTGTGGCGGTTGAGCCGGGCTCGGAGATCGGTTTCGTCTGAGGAGAGGCGGGGCGGGGCAGGCGGGGGCGACATGTCCATCGTGTCGGGGAGAGTGGCGACTGGCGCGCAGCTTCTCCAGGGCATGGTCGTTGAAGCCTTCGTGGCCGAAGGGTATGTTATGTCGTAACACGATGCGAACCCTGCCCACTCTTGCCGATCCCCTGGCCCTCTCGGCCGGCGCCCTGCCGCGGCTGGGCTGGGCCGTGCTCGTCTCGGCCCTCCTATGGGGGGCCGTTCTCTGGGCGGTTTCGGCATGAGCGAGGCGATCCGGCTCCGCGACGTCACGCTGTCGCATGACCGGCACCCGGCGGTGCACCACATCTCCGGCGAGTTCGCGCCGGGCAGCCTGACGGCGATCGTCGGGCCGAACGGGGCGGGGAAGACGACCCTTCTGCGCGCCATCGCCGGGCTGCACCCTGTGGACGAGGGGCGGATCGAGCGGCCCGCCCGCATCGCCCTTCTGCCGCAGATGACCGCCCTGGACCGGAGCTTCCCGATCTCCTGCCTGGATGTGGCGATGCTCGGGCATTGGCGGCGCTGCGGTGCCTTCGGGGCCATCGCCCCGGCCGGGCGGGCGCAGGCCGAAGCGGCGCTGGAGGCGGTGGGGCTTGGCGGCCTCGCGCGACGTCCGGTGGGCAGCCTCTCCGCTGGGCAGTTCCAGCGCCTGCTCTTCGCCCGGCTGCTGGTGCAGGACGCGCCGGTGATTCTGCTGGACGAGCCCTTCAACGCTGTGGACGCCCGTACCGCGGCCGACCTGCTTCGGCTGGTGCGGGAATGGCACGGCCAGGGCCGCACCGTGGTCGCCGTGCTGCACGACCTGGAGCTGGTGCGGCGCGAGTTCCCGGAGACGCTGCTGCTGGCCCGCGATCCCGTGGCCTGGTGCGGCACGGAGGAAGCTTTGGCGGCTTCCAACCGCTTGCGCGCCCGGATGATGTCCGAGGGCTGGGACGAGGCGGCCGCGGCCTGCGGCCGAGCGGCCTGACCTCTTGCTCTACGACCTGCTGATCGGGCCCTTCGCGGAGTTCGGCTTCCTGCGCCGTGCCCTGGTGGGCTGCCTCGCCCTCTCGGTGGCGGCGCCGCCGTTGGGGGTATTTCTCGTGCTCCGGCGGATGAGCCTGACGGCGGACGTGCTGGCGCACGGCATCCTGCCCGGCGTGGCGGCGGGATTCATCCTGGCGGGGCTTTCCGTCACGGCCATGTCGGTCGGCGGGCTGGTGGCGGGGCTGCTGGTCACGCTCGGCGCGGGCGCCATCTCCCGCGCCACCGGCGGGCGTGAGGATTCCGCCCTGGCCGCCCTCTACCTCGTCGCGCTGGCACTCGGCGTGACCATGGTCTCGGCCTCGGCGGGTTCGGTGGAGCTGACCCATCTCCTTTTCGGCAGCGTGCTGGGCGTGGACGACCCGGCGCTGCTCATGATGGCGGGGGTGGCCACGCTGACGCTGCTGGCCCTTTCCCTCGCCTGGCGGCCGCTGGTGCTGGAGTGCTTCGACCCCTCCTTCGCGGCGGCAGAGGGCGCGCGAGGCGGGGCTTGGCACCTGCTCTTCATGGCGCTGGTGGTGCTGAACGTGCTGGCCGCCTTCCAGGCCCTGGGCACGATGATGGCGGTGGGGCTCATGATGCTGCCCGCCGTCGCCGCCCGGCACTGGGCGCGCAGCGTGGGGGGAATGGCCTACGCGTCCTCCGGTATCGCGATCCTGGCCTCGGCCGCGGGCATACTCGTGTCCTACCACCTGGACGTGCCGACGGGGCCGGCGGTGGTTCTCTCCGCGGGCGCGGTCTGGGCGGCCTCCGTGCTGGCGGGGCCGGTGGACGGGGTGCTGGCCCGGTCGCTGCGGCGCCGCCACCTCGCCGGCTAGGCTCTCAGGCCCGCGCCGCCTCCTGGTCCGGGCCCGTCTCCGTCCGCCGGGGCTGGCCGGGCAAGGCGCCGTCCTTCTGGCCCGTCGGCACCTCCGCGCGCGGCTTGCCCTCCGGCGTTCCCTCCAACCGGTCGGCGATCGCCAGGGCGATGACCCCGAGCAGGAAGGCGCCGTGGATGGCGACGGCCCACCAGAGGACGCGGTCCTCGGTCTGCTTGATCTCCAGGAAGAGCTGGAGAAGGTTGATCCCGGAGATCGCCACAAGCGCCGTGGCGAGCTTGATCTTCAGGTTCCCCGGATCGACCTTCGCCACCCAGCTCATGTTCTCCTGCTCCGCCTCGTGCTTCAGGCGCGAGACGAGCGTGTCCCAGGAGGAGAGGGCGACGGTGACGATCAGCGCCGCCACCAGCGCGGAGTCGAGCAGGTAGAGGATCGCGAGCAGATTGTCGTGATCCTCGGAGACGAGGACCTTGGTCGCGAAATCCCACACCTTCTTGAGGAAGGCGACGGCATAGGCGGCCAGTGCGACCATCAGGCCGATGTAGAAGGCGGCCAGCACGAAGCGGCTTGCCAGGATGATGCGGTTCAGCAAGTCGCCCATGGCGCGGTGCTGGCACGCCGCCCCCGGCCGCGCAATGAACAAGCCGGCGATCCCCCGGCATCGCGTGGGCCCCGGCCGCGTTCCCATCCTTGTTGCGCGCGGGAAGGAACCATGGCGACGAAGTGGGACGACAGGCTGGAGCGGGCGGCGCAGGCGCGCGGAACGGTGGTGATCCTCTGCGGGGAGGGCGACAAGGACGAGGTGGTCCAGGCCGCTCGGGCCGTGGGAACCCGCCACGGGGTGGCCCCGCAGATCGATCGCCAGCCCGCCGATGGCGTTCGGGTGGGCTACCGGGACGAGAGCAGCGTCGAGGACTCGCCGCTTGTCTGACGGCCTTGCCGCCGGGGCGCCCCGTGCCACCCTGCCGGCCGCATGACCGAGGAGATTCGCATGGACATCCGCCGACTGGCCGAGGAGGAGCGCCTGAGCGGCGCGGTGGTCTCCGGCGGCTTCATCTTCCTCGCCGGGCAGGTGGCGGATGACGCCACGCTGGACGCGGAGAGGCAGACGGCCGACATCCTCCGCCAGATCGACGCCCTGCTGGCCGAGGCCGGCACGGATAAGCGCGCCTTGCTGCAGATCCAGATCATCCTGGCCGACATCGCCGATGCCCCGGCCATGAACCGCGCTTGGGATGCCTGGCTGGACCGCTCGGCCAAGCCCGCGCGCATGACGATCCAGGCCCCGCTGGTGAACCCCGCCTGGAAAGTGGAGATCACCGGCATCGCCCGCGCGCCGTGACGGATCCCGCGTGAAAGCCGGGGCGTGAGGATCGCGGCCGAGGGCAGCTGGCGGCGCCCCTTCCTCGCCACGATGGGGCTGGCCGTACTCGTCGCGGCAGGGGTGGGGGATGGCGGCGCCCCGTTCTCCCTCACCGTGCTCGTGGCGGCGGGGCTGGGCTTCGGGGTGCTGTTTCGCCTCTTCCCGCGCGGCCTGGACTTCGCCCTCGGCGCCGGGATCGGCTTCGCGACCTACGCCGCGCTCTTCACGGTCATCGGCCGCTCCGCCTTCCCGCAGGCCTCGGACGTCGCGGTGGCGGTGGCCTTCCTGCTGCCCGTGGTGGCCTTCCTGCTCGCGGTGATCCGTCGGCGGGACCGGTTGCGCCGGATCGTGGAGGAAGGGGAGACACCGGACGAGCTGCACCTCCGCCGGATCGGGCGGGTGCTGCTGCTGCTGGCCCTGGTCGGTGTGGCCAGCCTGTCGCTGCCGGCGAACCGGCTGGGTCCGGCATGGCAGGACGTGGCGATGGTCGGCGGCGCGGCGGTGATCGGCTGGCTGACCGCCCGCGCGGTCCGGGAATTGGTGCGGCTGCTGGTGGACATGGCCCAACTGCTGGACGCGCTGAGCGGCCGGGCCACGGCCCTGGTGGTGCCCATCGCCGCCTATGCCGCGCTCTTCTCCCTCATCACCATAGTCTTCGCCTGCTTCTACCGCGTGGCGGAGGGCCTTTCCCGGCACCCGCTCTTCGCGGGGCCGGAGGGCCCGATCAAGCTCGGCTTCCGGGACGCTCTGCACTTCAGCATCGTGACCATCTCCACCGTGGGCTACGGCGATATCTGGCCGACCGACGACGGCGCCCGGCTCCTCGCCGCCGTGGAGGTGCTGGCAGGGCAGATCCTCCTGCTCTTCGGCTTCTACGAGATCACCCGGAACCGCCTCTCGGGCGAGGAGGGCGGGGAGGGAAAGGACGGGTAGGGGGCTGGACAGCCGCCCGTCCGCCGCCGCAATTGCGTCCCCGTTTCGCCGCCGCCCCTCGCTAGGTGCCGGCGGTGCGGCGTGACGGAGGTGGGGCATGGAAGGGAGTTGGCGCGGCAGGCGCGTGCTTGTCACGGGGGGCGCGGGCTTCCTGGGCTCGGCGCTGTGCCATGCGCTGGGCGCGGCGGGGGCCGAGGTGGTGGCGCTGGACGCGCTGCTGCCCGGCACCGGCGCGCGGCGCGCCAACCTGGAGGGCAGCGGCGCCCGGCTTGTGGAGGGCGACCTGCGCGACGCCGAGCTGGACGGGCTGTCCGAGGGCGTGGACGTGCTGTTCAACATGGCCGGCCAGACCAGCCATGCCGGCAGCCAGGCGGACCCCTTCACCGACCTTGCCATCAACGGGCACGCCCAGCTCCGGCTGATCGCGGCGCTGCGGCGCGGGGCGCCCCGCGCGCGGGTGGTGCACGCCTCCACCCGGCAGTTCTACGGGCGCCCGCAGACGCTGCCCGTGCCGGAGAGCCACCCGATCGCGCCGCCGGACGCCAACGGCGTGTCCAAGTTCGCCGCCGAGCAGTACTGGCTGCTGGAGACCCGCGTGCACGGCCGCCCCGTGGCCGCGCTGCGGCTGACGAACTGCTACGGCCCGCGGATGCGAGTGATGGACGCGCGCCAGACCTTCCTCGGCATTTGGGTCCGGCGGGTGCTGGAGGGCCAGCCCTTCGAGGTCTGGGGCGGTGCGCAGCTCCGCGACTTCTCCTACGTGGACGACGTGGTCGCGGCCTTCATCGGCGCCGCCGAGGCCCTGGAGAGCCGCCCGGAGGCGGCCGCCGGGCGTGCCTTCAACATCGGCGGAGACGCCCCGATCAGCCTGCAGGCCCTGGGCGATGCCATGGTGGCCGCCGCGGGGGAGGGGCGCTACGCGCTGCGCGAGTTCCCGGCCGAGCGCGCTTCCATCGACATCGGCTCCTACCATGCCGACGACCGCGCCTTCCGTGCCCTGACGGGCTGGGCCCCGCGCGTGCCCCTGGCCGAAGGGCTGCGGCGCACCGTGGACTGGTTCCGCCCGCGCCTTCCCGCCTATCTCTCCGACGCCAGCTGAGGAGCGCCCCATGAACGCACAGGACATCATCGTTCCCCAGGCCGACCTCGGCGCCGCCTACCGCGCACAGAAGGAGGAGATCGACGCCGCCGTGGCGCGGGTGCTCTCCAGCGGTTGGTACATCCTGGGGCAGGAGGGCGCCGCCTTCGAGGCGGAATACGCGGCCTGGCTCTCCGCAGGGGGTGAGGCGCCCGCCATGCAGGCGGTGGGCTGCGCGAACGGCACGGACGCCATCGCGCTGATCCTGCGCGGCCTGGGTATCGGGCCGGGCTGCGCGGTGGCCACCGTGTCCCACACCGCCGTCGCGACGGTCGCGGCGATCGAGATGGTGGGCGCGACGCCGGTGCTGATCGATATCGATCCCCGGACTTTCTGCATGGACATGGCGGAGCTGAAGGCGGTGCTCGCCGCCCCGCCGCCCGGCCTGCCGCCGATCCGTGCCGTCATCCCCGTGCACATCTACGGCCACCCCTGCGACCTCGACGCGATCCTGGAGACCTGCCGCGGCGCGGGCGTGGCGGTGATCGAGGACTGCGCGCAGGCGCATGGCGCGCGCCTCAACGGCCGCATGATCGGCACGATCGGCGATGCCGCGGCCTTCAGCCTCTACCCCACGAAGAATCTCGGCGCGCTGGGCGACGCCGGCATCACCGCGACGCCGGACGCGCAGCTGGCGAAGCGCATGGGCGCCATCCGGCAGTACGGCTGGCACACGCGCTACATCTCCGACGAGCCAGGCGTGAACACCCGGCTGGACGAGGTGCAGGCCGCCATCCTGCGCGTCCGGCTGACGGTGCTGGACGCGAACAACGCCCGCCGGCAGGCCATTGCCGCCGCGTACGACGAGGCGCTGGCGAATGGACCCTGCGCCGCCCCCTACCGCGCGCCCGGGACCGAGCACGTCTTCCATCAGTACGTGCTGCGCGTGCCGGAGCGCGACGCAGTCATGGCGCGGCTGCGGGCCCAGGGCGTGGCGACCGCCATCCACTACCCCGTGCCCGTGCACGAGCAGGGCGCCTATGCCGGGCGGATCGCGATGGGCCCGGCCGGCTGCGCCGAGACCTCCCGCGCTGCGACGGAGGTGATGAGCCTGCCGGTCTTCCCCGAGATGACCGATGGGCAGCTCGAGAAGGTCTGCGCGGCGCTGCGGGGCCTCTGAGGGTCAGCCGAAGCCGCGCGCGAGGAGCTGGGCGCCGAGGGCGAGGAGCCCGAAGTAGAACCAGCGGCGGAAGGCCTCCGGGCTGATCCGCTTCCGCGCGGCGTTGCCCAGCGCCATCCCGGCCATAGCGGGGATGAGGCAAAGGGCGGAGGCGCCGGCCAGCCTTGCGTCGAAGACCCCGGCACTGCCCAGGGCGCTGGCGAGGCCGACCATGGTGACGGTGAAGGCGAGGCCGAGCGCCTGCACCATCTCGTCCCGCGGAAGGCCGAGCGAGCCGAGATAGGGAGCGACGGGAATCACGGAGACGCCCGTGGCCCCGGTGACGATCCCGGTGGCGGCGCCGGCCAGCGGCCCGGCCCAGGCCTCATGCCGGGGCGGCAGGCGCGGGAAGGGGCGGGGGCGCAGCCCGATGGCGGCATTGGCGATCAGCGCCGCCCCGAGCCCGGCCAGGGCGAGCCGCGGATTCCCGCCGGTGATCAGGCCCGAGGCGAGCCAGGTGCCCACCCCGGCCGCGAGGAGCAGCGGCCAGAGGCGCCGCAGCAGCGGGCCGAGCCCCGGCCCGCTCGCCATCTGCCAGATGTTCGTGACGATGGTGGGGAAGAGCAGCAGCGCCGCCGCCTGTGCCGGCAGGATGAGCGAGCCGAGCACCCCCATGGCGACGGTGGGCAGCCCCAGCCCGATCACGCCCTTCACGAAGCCCGCCAGGGTGAAGGTGACCGTGGCGATGGCGATCAGCGTGATGTCCAAGGCGTATCCCCCAGCGGCGTCCCGTCACGCTGCGCCAGGACCGCCGCGGGATGCTTCGGCTCTCGCCGTAGCATGGGCCGGACGGGGGAGGTATCCGGCAGCGGGAGGATCGGGAACGCGCCATGGTCACTACCGCTGCCCTTGCCGAGACGGCCGCCGCGCTGGGAGAGCCGGCGCGCGTGGCCATGCTCGGCGCGCTGATGGACGGCCGGGCGCTGACGGCGGGGGAACTGGCGACCGTGGCGGGGGTCGCGCCCACCACGGCCAGCGGGCACCTGGCGCGGCTGCTGGAGGCGGGGCTACTGGCCGTGGAGCGCCAGGGGCGGCACCGCTACCACCGCCTCGCCTCGCCGGAGGTGGCCCGGGTGCTGGAGGGGCTGATGGCGCTCTCCGCCATGCGCCCGGAGCTCCGGTGCGCGCCCAGGACCGGCCCGCGCGACGCCGCGCTGCGCGAGGCCCGCACCTGCTACGACCACTTGGCCGGGCGCCTGGCCGTGGGCATGGCCGACGCGATGGTTTCGCGCGGGCAGATCCAGCTCTCGGCCGACGGTGGCGCGCTGACGGATGATGGCGCGTGTTTCCTGCGCGGGCTGGGCGTGGCCGTGCCGGAAGCGCGCGGCCGCCCCTTCTGCCGCCCCTGCCTGGATTGGAGCGAGCGCCGCCCGCACCTGGCCGGCGCGCTGGGGGCGGCGCTGTGCAGTCGCTGCCTGGATCTGGGCTGGATGCGGCGGGTCCCAGGCTCCCGCGCGCTGGACGTGACGCCGGCCGGTCGCCTGGGGCTTCGTCAAGCCTTCGGGCTGGACCGCGTGGCGGATCAGTCCTCCACGATCTCGGCCGCCCGGTAGCCCTGCACGAAGAGAAGGGCGCGAAGGTCGTTGTGGTCCACCCGTGCCCGCGCCGCCGCGGCCACGATCGGCTTGGCGTGGTAGGCGATGCCCAGCCCCGCAGCGCCGATCATCGCCAGGTCGTTCGCGCCGTCGCCCACGGCCATGGTGGCGGCCATGGGCAAGCCCTTCTCGGCCGCAAGCCGGGTGAGGGTGGCGAGCTTCGCCTCCCGGTCGAAGATCGGCTCCTCCACGCGCCCGGCCAGGACCTTGCCGTTATCCACCAGCACGTTGGAGTGGTGGCTCTGGAACCCGCAGAGCGCCATGACGCGGCCGGTGAAGTAGGTGAAGCCGCCGGACGCCAGGGCGCAGTGGGCGCCGTTGGCGGACATGGTCTGAACCAGGGCCTTTGCGCCGGGCATGAGGTGGGTCTGCTTCCAGGTCTCCTCCAGCGCGCCGAGAGGGAGGCCCTTCAGCATGGCCACCCGCTCCCGCAGGGCGGCGGCGAAGTCCAGCTCCCCGTTCATGCTGCGGCGGGTGATCTCCGCCACCCTGTCCTTCAGCCCGGCATAGGCGGCCAGCTCGTCCAGCGTCTCGCTGGTCACGATGGTGCTGTCCATGTCGGCGATGAGGAGGCGCTTGCGGCGGCCCTCGGCGGGCTGCGCGATGGCATCCACCGGCGCCTCGCCCAGCGCCGTGCGGGCGGCGGCGGTGGCCTGGTCGGGGTTGAGGAGGGTGAAGGGCAGGTCCGCCGCCTCGCCCTCCGACAGCCAGTCCAGGGCACCGAGATCGGCACCCAGAGCGTGGAGCGTGGTGCGGACCGGTGCGATCGCCTCGGCCGAGAGCCGGCCCGGGGGTGCGACGAGGGTGAGGACGTGCGACATGGGCCGGGTTCATGCCCCCGGACCCGCGATGGAGCAACCTGAAGCCGTTCTGATCGCCGGACCCACCGCGTCCGGCAAGTCCGCCCTGGCCCTGGGGCTGGCCCGCCGCCTGGGCGGGGTGGTGATCAATGCCGACTCGATGCAGGTCTACCGGGAATTGCGGGTGCTGACCGCCCGGCCGAGCCCGGAGGAGGAGGCGAGGGCGCCGCACGCCCTGTACGGCGTGCATCCCGCCGCCTCGGCCGCCTCCGTCGCCTGGTGGCGGGAGGCGGCGCTGGCAGAGATGGAGAGGGCGCGGGCGGCGGGGCTGCTGCCCATCCTGTGCGGCGGCACGGGGCTGTATTTCCGTTCCCTCACCGTCGGGCTCTCGGAAATGCCGGCCATCCCCGACTGGGCGCGGGAGGAGGCGCGGAACCTGCTGGCCGAGGAAGGGCCGGCTGCGCTGCACGCGCGGCTCCTGGCCGCCGATCCTGACAGCGCCGCGCGCCTGCGGCCAAGCGACAGCCAGCGGCTCGCCCGCGCCTGGGAGGTGTGGCGCGCGACGGGGCGCGGCATCGCCGCGTGGCAGGCGCAGGCGCCCGCGACCGGCCCGGCGCCCTACGCGTTCCGGGCGGTGCTGATCGATCCGCCGCGCGACATGCTGCGGGCGGCCATCTCGAACCGCTGGGCCGCCATGCTGCGTGCCGGGGCCATGGAGGAGGTGCGCGCGCTGCGAGCCCTGGGGCTCGATCCGGCGCTGCCGGCCATGCGCGCGCACGGCGTGCCAGAACTTTCGGCAGTGCTGGACGGACGGCTCTCGCTGGAGGAGGCAGGGCGGCGCGCGACGCTGGCCATCGGGCAGTACACGAAGCGGCAGGCCACTTGGTTCCGGCACCAGCCCCTGGCTGACCCGAGCCTCACGCATATCATCAATGCGCGAATCGAGGGTGAGAAGCAATTTTCGGAAAGTCATGCCGCTGAAATCTTGTCATTGATGAAAATGGGCGGTTGACGGAGTGATGTGCCCCCCGTAGATCACCCACCCGCGAAACTTTCCCAGGGGAAAAGCCGCATGTCCGCCACTGCTCCGGCCCAGAGTGACTCCCGCACCCTCACGGGCGCGGAAATCGTCCTCCGCGCGCTCAAGGAGCAGGGCGTAGAGGTCATTTTCGGCTATCCCGGCGGCGCGGTCCTTCCGATCTACGACGCGCTGTTCCAGCAGAACGCCATCCGCCACATCCTGGTCCGGCACGAGCAGGCGGCGGTGCACGCCGCCGAGGGCTATGCGCGCTCCACCGGCAAGGTTGGCTGCGTGCTCGTCACCTCCGGCCCCGGCGCCACCAATGCCGTGACGGGGTTGGTGGACGCGCTGCTGGACTCGATCCCGATCGTCTGCCTGACCGGGCAGGTGCCGACCCACCTGATCGGCAACGACGCCTTCCAGGAGGCGGACACCACCGGCATCACGCGGCCGGCGACGAAGCACAACTACCTCGTCAAGCGCATCGGCGACCTCGCCCGCACGGTGCACGACGCCTTCTACGTGGCGCGCTCCGGCCGCCCCGGCCCGGTGGTGATCGACCTGCCGAAGGACATTCTGCTGGCGCACGGCAACTACGAGGAGGCGCCGCGCGAGGAGCACCGTTCCTACCGCCCGCAGACCCGGCCGGATGCTGAATCCATCCGCCGCACGGTGGCGCTGCTGAAGGGCGCCAAGCGCCCGGTGGTCTATGCCGGGGGCGGGGTGGTGAATGCCGGGCCGGAAGCGAGCGAGCTGCTGACGGAATTCGTGCGGATGGCGAACATGCCGTGCACGAACACGCTGATGGGCCTCGGCGTCTTCCCCGCCAGCGATCCGCGCTTCATCGGCATGCTCGGCATGCACGGCACGGTCGAGGCGAACCTGGCCATGCACGGCTGCGACGTGATGTTCAACATCGGCGCGCGCTTCGACGACCGGGTGACGGGGCGGCTGAACGCCTTCTCGCCGGACTCAAAGAAGATCCACGCGGATATCGACCCGTCCAACATCAACAAGAACGTCAAGGTGGACGTGCCTGTCGTCGGCGATGCCGCCGCCGTGCTGCGCGCGCTCATCGAGGCCTGGAAAGCTGATGACGCCGAGCAGGACCGCGAGGCGCTGGCGAACTGGTGGAAGCGGATCGACGAGTGGCGCGCGAAGGACTGCCTGCGCTACGAGCAGACCGGCTCCATCATTAAGCCGCAGCACGCGGTGAAGCGCCTGTACGAGCTGACGCGCGAGAGCGGGCGCGAGACCTTCATCTCCACGGAGGTCGGCCAGCACCAGATGTGGGCCGCCCAGTACTTTGGCTTCGAGAAGCCGAACCGCTGGATGACCTCGGGCGGGCTGGGCACGATGGGCTATGGGCTTCCGGCCGCCGCCGGCGTGCAGATCGCCCACCCGGACGCGCTGGTGATCGATATCGCGGGCGAGGCTTCCATCCTGATGAACATTCAGGAGATGGGGACACTGGCGCAGTACCGGCTGCCCGTGAAGGTCTTCATCCTGAACAACGAGTACATGGGCATGGTGCGCCAGTGGCAGGAGCTGCTGCACGGCTCCCGCTACTCCGAGAGCTATTCGGCCGCGCTGCCGGACTTCGTGAAGCTGGCGGAGAGCTTCCACGCGCGCGGGCTTCGCGCGACGGATGCGAGCCACCTGGACGAGGTGATCCGCGAGATGATCGCGCATCCCGGCCCCGTGATCGCCGATATCGCAGTGGACCAGAAGGAGAATGTCTTCCCGATGATCCCCTCCGGCGCCGCGCACAACGAGATGATCCTCGGCGCCGGGCAGACGGGCGGTGTCGCGGGCGTGACGGACGAAGGCAAGGTGCTGGTCTGACCATGTCCGACACGATTCAGCGCACGGCGACCATCGCCGTGCTGGTGGAGAACGAGGCGGGCGTGCTCGCGCGCGTCATCGGCCTCTTCTCCGGCCGCGGCTATAACATCGAGAGCCTGACGGTGGCCCCCGTGGATGAGGAGCGGCGGCTGTCCCGCATCACCGTCGTCACGACCGGCACGGACATGATCATCGAGCAGATCAAGGCGCAGCTCGACCGGCTGGTGCCCGTGCACAAGGTTTCCGACCTCTCCCTGGAAGGGCCGCACCTGACGCGGGAGCTGGCGCTGATCAAGGTCGTCGGCCGCGGCGAGGCCCGCATGGAGGCGCTGCGCCTGGGCGACGCCTTCCGCGCCCGCGTGGTGGATGCCAGCCACGAGAGCGCGACCTTCGAGATGACCGGCGCAGCCGAGAAGATCGACGCCTTCGTGGCGCTGATGCGGCCGCTGGGACTGGCGGAGGTGTCCCGCACGGGCGCCGTCGCCATCGCGCGCGGGACCCGCAGTTTGGCTGCTTAGCCCGGCCGCGTAACTTGCACTGAGACCCAGAGGGGAAACTGGAATGCGCGTTTATTATGACCGCGACGCGGACGTGAACCTGATCAAGGCCAAGAAGGTCGCGGTCATCGGCTTCGGCAGCCAGGGCCATGCCCACGCGATGAACATGCGCGATTCCGGCGTGAAGGACGTGGTGATCGGCCTGCGCCCCGGCGGCTCCGCGAAGAAGGCCGAGGCGGCGGGCTTCAAGGTGATGTCCCCGGCCGATGCCGCGAAGTGGGCGGACGTGGTGATGGTGCTGACGCCGGACGAGGGCCAGGGTGACCTGTACCGCGAGCACCTGCACGACAACCTGAAGGAGGGCGCGGCGCTGGCCTTCGCGCACGGCCTTAACGTGCACTTCAACCTGCTCGACCCGCGTTCGGACATCGACGTGTTCATGATCGCGCCGAAGGGCCCTGGCCACACGGTGCGCGGTGAGTACCAGAAGGGCGGCGGCGTTCCCTGCCTCGTGGCCGTCCATCAGAATCCGTCCGGCAATGGCATGGAGATCGCGCTCTCCTACGCCTCCGCCATCGGCGGCGGCCGTTCTGGCGTGATCGAGACGACCTTCAAGGAGGAGTGCGAGACCGACCTGTTCGGCGAGCAGGCGGTTCTCTGCGGTGGCCTGGTGGAGCTGATCAAGGCGGGCTTCGAGACGCTGGTCGAGGCCGGCTACGCGCCGGAGATGGCCTATTTCGAGTGCCTGCACGAAGTGAAGCTGATCGTCGACCTCATCTACGAGGGCGGCATCGCCAACATGAACTACTCCATCTCCAACACCGCCGAGTACGGCGAGTATGTCACGGGCCCGCGCATCGTGACCTCGCAGACCAAGGCGGAGATGAAGAAGGTGCTGGAGGACATCCAGACTGGCAAGTTCGCCCGCGACTGGATGCTGGAGAACAAGGTGAACCAGGCCAGCTTCAAGGCCACGCGCCGCAAGCTGGCCCAGCACGAGATCGAGCAGGTGGGTGAGCGCCTTCGCGCCATGATGCCCTGGATCAAGAAGAACCAGCTCGTCGATCAGGCCAAGAACTGACCGGGTGGGGGCGGCGGCTCAACCGCCGCCCCGTCCGCCTCACGCCGCCAGTTGCGGCAGCTCCACTTCCTTGAAGGAGCGCCAGGCCGCGGGCGTTGCCTCCATCGCGCGCTCGCGCCGCTTCCGTGCCCAGGCCCGCAGCATCTTTCCCTGCGGCGCGAGGGACGGGTCCTCGCTCTCCAGCCGCCGGGTCAGCTCGGCGGCCATCACGGCGTCGTTCAGCGCGCCCAGCTCCTCCTGCAGGCTCTGGCAGGCCCGGCGGAAGGTCTTGCGGCCGCTCTCGTGCAGAGGCGCGAGCAGTTCCACCCCGTAGCGCAGCTTCTTCAGCGCCTTCCGCAGGTCGTGCAGCTCCGTCTCGGACCGCCGGCGGATGTGGCGGCCGCGCCGCCGCACCGTGCGCGCCAGCCGCTCCTGCAGCCGGGGCGCCAGCTTGCGGGCCTGGCGCGCCAGCTTGCCGTGCCCCTGCGGCGAGGAGGGGTCGGCCGCATCCTCCGCCCAGGCGGAAAGGCTCTCGATCGTGTTGGTGAAGGCTGGGCCGCTCACCGCCGCGCGAAGCGAGGACTGGGCGGCGGCGCGGGCGCGGCTCGCCGCCTCCTCCAGCCGCGCGAGATCGTGGATCCTCAGGCCGTCAACCGCGGCGGCGGGCAGGATCTGGGTGATGAACACGTCCCAGTCCCGCGCTTCGCCGAGAACCTGGCCCAGGCGCCGCAGGCCGGCGTTGAAGCGGGCCTCAGCCTCCTCGGGCAGGCCGGGATGGAAGGTGGAGATGATGGCCCGCAGGCGCCGGGTGGCCACGCGCATCTGGTGCACGCCCTCCGGCTCCCCCGCCACCGCGGCCGGGCGGTGGGCGGCGAGCGAGGCGAGGGTTGCCTTCACCATGTGGCAGAAGGCTTCCCCGGCCGTGGCCTTTGCCGACCAGTCCGTTGCGTGCGGCAACTCCGGCCGAGGGGCCGGGCCCGGCCCGTCGCCGAGCGCGTCGGGCGGGACGGATTCGGTTTTCGGCCCATCGGTCGGCATGGTCGCTGGCTTCCTCTTGGCAGGGGCTGCATGGCGGGTGCGGAAGGGACGGCCATGTTGGTGTTGACAGCTTCGCCATCAAGGCGGGACGCCGCTTGCCCGGGCCCGGCACACCGCCTAGTGTGCGGGCCATGCAGGCGAGCCCCGCCCGTTTCGCGCCCATCCGCACCGGTCTTCCGGCCGGTGGCCTCGCGCGCCCGGCGATCGCCCTTCTTCCGCTCCTTCTTCGACTTCGCCGCCCCTGGGCGTGACGCGCGGCTGACAGGCCGGCATCGCTCAGGGGGTTCCCCGGGCCCTGCGCCCGCCTGACGACCACACGGCAATCGAAGGAACGGCCCACATGGCCCAGAATCATCCCAGCTTCGGCAACATGGCCGACGACCGCGTCATCATTTTCGACACCACGCTGCGCGACGGCGAGCAGTCCCCCGGCTTCTCCATGAACCTGGAGGAGAAGCTGCGCATGGCGGAAAGCCTGGCCGAGCTCGGCGCGGACGTGCTGGAGGCCGGCTTCCCCATCGCCAGCCCCGGCGATTTCGACAGCGTCCGCTCCATCGCGCAGCGCTTCTCCAAGGATGGTCCGGTGATCTGCGGCCTGGCCCGTTCCGCCGATGCGGACATCCTGCGCGCCGCCGAGGCCATTAAGCCCGCCGGGCGCGGCCGCATCCACACCTTCATCTCCACCAGTGAGTTGCACATGCGCGTGAAGCTGCGCATGTCCAACGAGGAGGTGCTGGCCGCCGTCACCCGCAGCGTGACCCTGGCTCGCAACCACACGGACGACGTGGAATGGTCCGCCGAGGATGGCAGCCGGACCGACCTGGACTTCCTGTGCCGCTGCGTTGAGGCTGCGATCAAGGCCGGCGCCACCACCATCAACATCCCCGACACGGTCGGCTACGCGCTGCCGGAGGACATGACGCGCATCTTCACGATGGTGCGGGAGCGCGTGCCGGGCGCGGATGGCGTAATATTCTCCACCCATAATCACAACGATCTGGGCCTGGCGGTGGCGAACACCATCGCCGCCATACGCGCCGGCGCCCGGCAGGTGGAGTGCACCATCAACGGCATCGGCGAGCGCGCCGGCAATGCCGCGCTGGAGGAAGTGGCGATGGCGCTGCGCACGCGCGGCAACGCCATCTCCCGCACCACGAACATCCAGACGCCGAATATCCTTCGGACCTCCCGCCTGCTGGCCACCATCACCGGCTTCGACGTGCAGCCGAACAAGGCGATCGTTGGCCGCAACGCCTTCGCGCATGAATCCGGAATCCACCAGGACGGCGTTCTGAAGGATGCCTCCACCTACGAGATCATGACGCCGGAGAGCGTGGGCTGGACCACGAACTCCCTGGTGCTCGGCAAGCATTCCGGCCGCGCGGCCTTCCGCGACAAACTGAAGGCCCTGGGCTATGAGCTGGGCGACAACGCCCTGAACGACGCGTTCCGCCGCTTCAAGGACCTCGCCGACCGTAAGAAGGTGGTCTACGACGAGGACGTCTCTGCCCTGGTGGATGACGAGGTGGTCCGCCAGAACGACCGGGTGAAGATCACGGCACTGACCGTCACTTCCGGCATCAACTCCCGCCCCATGGCCTCCCTGAAGCTGGAGATCGACGGCGAGGAAGTGGAAGGCATCGCGGGCGGCGATGGCGCGGTGGACGCCACCTTCAACGCTATCCGTGCCGCCTTCCCGCACGATGTCCAGCTGAAGCTCTACGCCGTGCAGTCCGTCACGGGCGGCACCGATGCGCAGGCACGTGTGACCGTTCGCTTCGAGGAGCACGGCAAGCTGGTGGACGGGCAGGGGGCGGATACCGACACCATCGTCGCCTCCGCCCGCGCCTATGTCCACGCGCTGAACAAGCTGCTGGTGAAGCGCGAGCGCACGGCACCGGCGGAAATGGCCGCCCCGGCCGCCTGACCGGCGCGCGGCCGCGCCCCCGCAGGCGCGGCCGCTACGCCCTCAGCCGGGGGATCAGGGCCTCCGCATTGCCGCTCTCGATCCGGCGGATGGTCTCCTCGTCCAGCCCGAGCCCGGCGAGGCCTTGCACCTGCTCCGCGCTGGTGCGGTAGGGGAAGTCCGTCCCCAGCACCACTTGGCTGGCGGGCACCACCTTCAGCAGCCCGCCCATCGCCACGGGGTTGGCCGCCTGCGCCGTATCGTAAAGGAACCGGCCGAGCGCCGGCCGCACCCCGCCCGCCAGCTGCGCGCCGGAGGCGGGGATGCGGGCCTGGAACTCGAACCGCTCGATCAGGAAGGGCGCCGTTCCCCCGGCATGGGAGAAGATGAAGCGGATATCCGGGAACCGCTTCGCCGTGCCGCTGAAGAGAAGGCTGCCGATGGTCCGGGTCGTGTCCGTGCCGAACTCGATCAGCGGGTCCGGGTAGAGCGGCATCTGGAGGTTCGTACAGCAGGGGGCCGAGGTGGGGTGGGTGGCCGCGACCGCCTGGCGGCGGTTCAGCTCCTCGTAGAGGGGGTGGAAGAGCGAGTCGCCCAGCCACTTCCCCTCGTAGCTGGTGAAGAGCAGCACGCCATCCGCCTTCAGCACGTCCAGCGCATAGGCGGCCTCGGCCAGGCTGCCCTCCACGTCCGGCAGGGGCAGGGCGGCGAAGGAACCGAAGCGGCCGGGGTAGCGCTGCATCAGCTCCGCCGCATACTCGTTGCAGGCACGGGCCAGGCGGCGTCGCTCCTCGCCCTCCGCCATGCCCAGGCCAGGGGTGGTGACCGAGAGCATGGCCACGTCGATCCCGGCGGCATCCATGTCCGCGATCGTACGCTCCGGCGTCCAGTCCCGCTGCACGGGAACCAGGTCCATTCGGCGCAGCGCCGCGTCCCTGTAGGCGGGCGGGGTCAGGTGGTGGTGCACATCGATTCGGCGGCGCCGGGGAATGGCGGCGGCGGGCGAGGGGGCCTGGGCGGGGGCGGGTACCGGCAACATGGCGGCGGCTCCGGCCGCCAGGGCGCCGCGGATCAGGCCCCGGCGCGGCAGGGCGCAGCCGCAGGCACCCCCCTGATGGCCCGTTGGCTCGCAGCGAAGGTTCAGCATGGTCCCGCTCCCACCCCTTGCGCCCGCCTGTCCCGGCGGAGTCGCAGGGCAATGGAACGCCGGCGCGCCGGGGCCGCGCAATCCCGGAACCTGCCTGCAACGAAAAAGGGCGCCCCCGGAGGGACGCCCTTCCTCGTCACGCCCCCGCAAGGGGGGGCGGGAACCAGCCTCAGCGCCAGACGGGGCGGCCGAGGTTGATATCGTTGCCGCTGGTCAGCGCGCCGCCGAGGGCACCGGCGCCGCCGCCGATCAGGGCGCCTGTGCCGGCGTTGCCGCCGGTGATCGCCGCCACGCCAGCGCCAGCGCCGGCGCCGAGAAGGCCACCGGAAACCGCGCGGTCACCGGTGCTGTAGCCGCAGGCGCCGAGGCTGAGGCCGGCGATGGCGAGAAGGGCGAGGGAGGTCTTGCGCATGGTCGGCTTTCCCGTTGTTTCAACTGTGCGTCCTGAACGCGGATGCCCCGGGCCGGTTGCGGATCCGTCATGCGCGGGGTGTCGGGCGTTTCCGGCTTGAGCGGCCCCTCCCTTGGGGCTAGTGACCTCCGCGCCCGGCCCCAGGCGGCCGGCTGATCCATTCCCCGCTCAGATCCGAGGTCCGATCCGCATGTTCTCCCGCCTGTTCGGCTTCCTCTCCGCCGACATGGCCATCGACCTCGGCACCGCGAACACCCTGGTCTACGTAAAGGGCCGGGGCATCGTCCTGAACGAGCCGTCGGTCGTGGCCATCGCCGATATCCGTGGCCGCAAGCAGGTTCTGGCGGTGGGGGAGGAGGCGAAGCACATGCTCGGCCGCACCCCCGGCAATATCGCCGCCATCCGGCCCCTACGGGACGGCGTGATCGCCGACTTCGAGGTCGCGGAGGAGATGATCAAGCACTTCATCCGCAAGGTGCACAACCGGCGCAGCTTCGCCTCGCCGATGATCATCGTCTGCGTCCCCTCCGGCTCCACCGCCGTGGAGCGCCGGGCCATCCAGGAGAGCGCGGAGAGCGCCGGCGCCCGGAAGGTGCTGCTGATCGAGGAGCCCATGGCGGCCGCCATCGGCGCCGGCCTGCCCGTGACGGAGCCCTCCGGCTCCATGATCGTGGACATCGGCGGCGGCACCACCGAGGTGGCGGTGATCTCGCTCGGGGGCATCGTCTATGCCCGTTCCGTCCGCGTGGGCGGGGACAAGATGGACGAGGCCATCATCTCCTACATTCGCCGCCAGTTTAACCTGCTGATCGGCGAGAGCACGGCCGAACGCATCAAGATGGAGATCGGCGCCGCCGCCGCCCCGGAAGTCGGGGATGAGGGCCCGATCACCGAGGTGAAGGGCCGGGACCTGATGAACGGCGTCCCGCGCGAGGTCTACGTCTCCATGCGCCAGATCTCCGAGAGTCTGGCCGAGCCCGTCTCCCAGATCGTGGAGGCGGTGAAGGTGGCTCTGGAGAACACCCCGCCGGAGCTGGCGGCCGACATCGTGGACAAGGGGATTGTGCTCACCGGTGGCGGGGCCCTGCTCTACGGGCTCGACAACGTTCTACGGGAAGCAACGGGCTTGCCGGTCAGCGTGGCCGAGGAGGCGCTCTCCTGCGTTGCCCTTGGAACAGGGCGCGCCCTGGAAGAAATGAAGCGGCTTCGCCACGTCCTCTCCTCGATGTACTAGCCTGGGGTACGGCGGGCTGAGTCGCTGCTGCGTTCCGTTATATAAAATTTCTTCACGATCAAGCTTTTAGGCCCTCATCGTCGTATATTGGGCGAGGGGCCTGAAGGGGCGGAGAGGGGGAGATCGGCATGATTCGTCTGAGCGTCCCGCTCCGCCATGCCCTGGCGCGGCTCTCGGTGCCCGTTCTCATCGCGGCCGCCTTCGGGACGATGCTGCTGGGCAAGGCCGATGCTGTGCTCGTGGAGCGCACCCGGATGGCGCTGGCCGACCTGTTGGCTCCCCTCTACGCGGTTGTCGCCGAGCCGATCGGCGCGGTGCGGGATGCGGTGACGGAGGTCCAGGGCCTGCTGAACCTCCGCGAGGAGACCGCCCGCCTACGAGAGGAGAACGACCGTCTCCACCGCTGGCAGGCCGCCGCTCTGGCGCTGGAAGCGGAGAACGCCCTGCTGCGCCGCCAGCTGACCTTCGTGCCGGACCCCGCCCCGCAGTTCCATACCGCCCGCGTGGTGGCCGATGCCGGCGGCACCTATGCCAAGGCCGTGCTGATCGCCACCGGGCCCTATCTGCAGGTCCAGAAGGGCCAGGTGGCGCTGGACGAGCGCGGCCTGGCCGGCCGGGTGACTGAGATCGGCTCCCGCTCCGCCCGGATCCTGCTGGTCACGGACATGAACAGCCGCATCCCTGTGGTGCTGGAGGGGTCCCGCGCCCGCGCCATGATGGTGGGCACCAACGGGGCCCGCCCGCGCCTGCAGCACTGGCCCTCCGGCATGCAGCCCCAGGAGGGCGATCGCGTCGTCACCTCTGCCGAATCTGCCACCTTCCCGGCGGGTCTCCCCGTCGGCGTCGTCCATCTCGGCGAGACGGGCTGGCCTGAGGTGGAGCTCTACGCCCGGCTCGATCGCCTCGACCTTTTGCGTATCTTCGAATTCGGGCTTGCCGGCATCCTGCCGCCGGAGGCCGTGACCCGCCCGGACCCCTCCGTCCGGCCGAGGCACTAGGGGGCGTAACGGCATGTGGATGGCACGCCGCGGCCGCCCCGCCTCCGCCCCCGGTCTGCTGGCGCGGCTTGATGCGCTGGCCCGCGCCGCCGCGCCCAGCGTCTCCACCCTGGCCGTGATGGTACTGGCCGCCGCGCCGATGGGGCTGCCCACCCTGGTGCCGGCGGTGGCCCTCGCCGGGGTGTTCTTCTGGAGCCTGTTCCGCCCGGCCTCCATGCCCGCCCTGGCCGCCTTCGGCCTCGGGCTGCTGCAGGACCTCCTGGGCTTCAACCCTCTCGGCATCGGCGTGCTGACCCTGTTGCTGGTCCACGGGGCGGCGCTCCGGGTCCGGCGCGTGCTGGTGAAGCAGTCCTTCCTGGTGGTCTGGCTCGTCTATTGCGGCTTCGCGGTGCTCGCGGTTGGGCTGGGCTTCGTGCTGGAAGCCCTGCTGGGCTGGCATGTGCCGCCCACGCCCCCTGCCGTCGCGCAGCTCGGGCTGGCGGTCGGCCTCTACCCGCTCCTTGCCTGGCCGATGAGCTGGGCGCACCGGGGCATGCAGCGAGCCGAGGGGCTGGCATGAGCGCGGCCCGGAAGGAGGAGGAGGCTCGGCGGGGCGTCTTCACCCGGCGCGCCCTGCTCCTCGGCGGCGTCCAGTTCGGCGCCCTGGGTTTCCTCGGCTACCGGCTGAACAAGCTGCAGGTGGAGGAGGGGGAGCGCTACGCGACACTGGCGGAGGAGAACCGCGTCTCTGCCCGCCTCCTCGCCCCGCCGCGTGGCCGCGTGCTGGACCGCGAGGGCAAGGTGATTGCCGGCAGCCAGTTGAACTGGCGCGCCCTGATCGTGGCCGAGGATGCGCGCGACGTGCCGGCCGTGCTGGACACCTTCGGCAAGATCGTGCCCCTCACCGAGACGGAGCGCGCCCGGATTGAGCGGGAGGTGCGTCGCCGGCGCCGGTTCATCCCCGTGACCGTCCGGGAGTTCCTCTCCTGGGAGGAGATGGCGCGGATCGAGATGAACGCGCCGGACCTGCCGGGCATTTCCGTGGATGTCGGCACCACCCGGGAATACCCGGAGAAGGAGCACCTGGCCCATATCGTCGGCTACGTGGCCCCCCCGGCCGAGGCCGACATGGGCGAGGACCCGCTGTTGGAGCTGCCGGGCATCCGCGTGGGCCGCGCCGGCATCGAGAAGTTCCACGACAAGACCCTGCGCGGCCGCGCCGGTTCCATCCGGCTGGAGGTGAACGCGGTGGGCCGCGTGATCCGGGAGCTGGACCGGCGCGAGGGCCAGCCCGGCCAGGACGTGGGGATCAGCGTCGATGCTGAGTTGCAGCGCACCGTGCGCGGGCGCTGCGAGGAGGGGACGAGCGCCGTGGTGCTGGACGCCCGCACCGGCGAGGTGCTGGCCATGGCCACGCAGCCCTCTTTCGACCCCAACCTCTTCAACGCCGGCGTTTCCTCCGCCCAGTGGCGGGAGTGGACGAGCAAGCGCCAGACCCCGCTGATCAACAAGTGCACCAACGGCCTCTACGCCCCGGGCTCAACCTTCAAGATGGTCGTGGCGCTCGCGGCGCTGGAGGCGAAGGTCTGCACGCCAGGGGACCGCGTGCCATGCCCCGGCTACTACGACCTGGGCGACACGCGCTTCCACTGCTGGTCCAAGTACGGTCATGGCAGCGTGGACATGAAGGGCGGCCTGAAGCACTCGTGCGACTGCTACTTCTACGAGATGGCCAAGCGGACGGGCATCGACCGGATCGCGGCCATGGCGAACCGGCTGGGCCTGGGCGTGGACCTGGAGATCGAGCTGCCGGGCGCGCGCCGCGGCCTGGTGCCGACCCGCGCCTGGCGCCAGGCCCAGGGCAAGCCCTGGAACCTCGGCGACACGGTGGTGCACGGGATCGGCCAGGGCTTCTACCAGCTCACCCCACTGTCGCTGGCCACCATGACCGCCCGGCTGGCCACCGGCCGGGCCGTGCAGCCGCACCTGACGCGCAGCATCGGCGGCCGGCCGGTTAAGGGCGTGCGGCCGGATGACTGGCCCTCCCTTAACATCCCCGAGCGCGACCTGCGCGTGGTGCGGGAGGGGATGTGGGCCGTGGTGAACGAGGAGGGCGGCACGGCGAAGGTGGCCAAGCTGCCCGCCGGCATGGGGCAGCTGGCCGGAAAGACGGGCAGCACCCAGGTCCGCCGCGTGAGCCGCGAGCAGCGCGAGCGCGGCTTCCGGGTGGAGGCCATGCCGCGGGAGTGGCGGCCCCACGCGCTGTTCGTCGCCTACGCGCCCTACGACAACCCGCAATACGTCGTCATGGTCATCGTCGAGCACGGCTCCTCGGGCGCCGGCGCCGCCGCCCCGATCGCGCGCGACATCATGATCGACACCATCAACCGCTTCCGCCAGCCCGTGGCCGCCCCGCCCGCCCGGGTGGCCGAGGCGACGCCGCGGAACCAGTAAAGGGGGCACCCCCGCCATGATGCTTCGCGAACCGGCCGTTTATGAGCGCCGGCTGCTGATGAAGCAGTACAGCTTCGGCATCGTCGAGAAGCTCTGGCAGGTGCCCTGGGTCTTCGTCCTCATGCTCTGCGGCGTGGCGGCGATCGGCTACGTCGCGCTCTACTCCGCCGGCGGCGGCACACCGGACGCCTATGCCAGCAAGCACGCGCTGCGCTTCGGCTTCGGGCTCGTCATCATGCTCTCCCTCTCCCTGGTGGATATCCGCGTGATCGCCCGCTTCGCCTGGGTTGGCTACGCGATCGGCGTGGCGCTGCTGGTGCTCGTGCTGGTCCACGGAAACATCGGGAAGGGGGCGCAGCGATGGATCGACATCGGCCCGATCCAGCTCCAACCCTCCGAGCTGATGAAGATCATGCTCGCCCTGGCCCTGGCCCACTGGTTCCACCGCGCCTCGTGGGAGCGGATGGGAAACCCGCTCTTCCTCATCCCGCCCGCCATCGCGGTGCTGGTGCCGGTGGCGCTGATCCTGAAGCAGCCCAATCTCGGCACGGCGCTGATCACGGGCATGATCGGCGCGTCCATGTTCTGGGCCGCGGGGGTACGGTGGTGGAAGTTCGCCATCCTCTTCGCTGGCGTCGGCTTCGCCGCGCCCATCGCCTATGAGCGCCTGCACGACTACCAGAAGGCCCGGATCACCACCTTCATGGACCCGGAGAGCGATCCGCTGGGAGCCGGGTACAACATTATCCAGTCGAAGATCGCCCTCGGCTCCGGGGGGATGTGGGGCAAAGGCTTCCTGCAGGGCACGCAGGGCCATCTCAACTTCCTGCCGGAGAAGCAGACGGACTTCATTTTCACCATGATCGCGGAGGAGTTCGGGCTCGTCGGCGCGCTGGGCACGCTGGGGCTGCTGGCGTTGGTGATCCTCTTCGCCCTGCTGACGGCACTGCGGTGCCGGCACCAGTTCGGGCGGCTGCTGGCCCTGGGGCTGGGAATGAACTTCTTCCTCTACGTCTTCGTGAACATCGCGATGGTGACGGGCAGTATCCCCGTCGGCGGCGTTCCCCTGCCGCTGATCAGCCATGGCGGCTCCGCCGTGCTGACCGTGATGCTCGGCTTCGGTCTGCTTGGTAGCGCCTATGTGCATCGCGATGTGGAGTTCGCGGCTGCGCGGGAATGAGAGCAGGTCCGGTGCATGCCTGAAACAAGCTGGGAATTCTGCGGGAAAGCGGTTGACGTGTCCGCTCGATCGGTTAAAAGGCGCCCCCACGGACGGCGGCGCTAAGCGCTTCCCTCCGGATCGCGGATGCGATGGGCGCATAGCTCAGTTGGTAGAGCAGCTGACTCTTAATCAGCGGGTCCAAGGTTCGAGCCCTTGTGCGCCCACCATCGCAAACTACCGAAGCTTACGGGCTTATCAAACGGACCGGCCAACCAGCCGCTCCTTGACAGTTCCCGTCCTCGGTCACTTTCTCCCCCCAGCGTCCTTACAGGCTCGCCTGATGAGCCTTTGCGGCCGGGCGGCACCGCTCAACCGCCGGGATGACCCTCCGGATCGGCGGCTGGGGCTCTTCCGCACCATACCGGTCCGGCGCGTCGCTGGCGGAGATGGACGTAAGCGGCGCTGTGGCGAGAGCCGGGATCAGCATCCGCCCGGCGGTTAAGGATCATTCGCCGGCGGCTCCGACAGTAGAGCCTGCCCATCCCGCACAAGCGAAAGGTTTGCGCGGCGCTTTCCCGCCTCCACCATAGCTGCGCCCAGGAAATGGCTCACCAGCAGGGGTAGTATCGGCAGCAAGGGTTCCTCTTCGATTACTGCACGCGACACGGATGTTGGCTCCAATGGCAATGTCTCACGGCGTAATCGTGCCTGCGAACGTCCGGGACTGCCCAGACCCTTCGAACTGGCACTAAGCGTAAACGAGCGGCATCCCAGGGAAATTCCTTCGATTCGCTCTGCCAAGGCAGCCGCCACCAGGGGAGGACACACTGTAAAGTCTCCGGTCACTCGTGCGCTGCGGGCTGACTCCTGAGCATGAACGAACTGGCCGGGGCGGGCGCCGCTTGGCGAGGCTTCCTCACGGGGAAGAGCAGATCGAAGGCGCCTGTCATCGGCGGGTGCTGAAGAACCACGTCCTGGATTTCCGCCCGGGTGATAGCCGGCTCGTCGTCATCTTCGACAACGTCCGCCCGACCACCGGCCGGGCCCGGACCGGCGCCCCAGCGGCGTCGCCCTGGCGGCGCGAGAGGGCTGCTCGGTCCCCGCGGTAAAGGCCTTCAACATCGACTTGTTCCGCAACGCCGCCCTGCACGGCGCTCTGGAGAGGCTGGCGCGAAACGGATTGTTCCGAGGCCTCCCGGAGGTCCTCCTCCACGGGCATTCCATGGGGGCTACGCTGCTTTGGCCTTCGCTTTGCTGGCGCCGGGCGCGACGGTGCTCGCCTTCGCACCACAGGTCACGCAGGATCGGGCACTGGTTCCCTGGAACGGCCGCTACCCCATCGCGCACGGCCAGAACGGAGCGGGCGATTTGCCGACAGCGCGGAGGGTGCGCGGACGGCGTGGGCCTTCGCAAGGCGATAGCAGAGGTCGCCGCCCGCCCCTGGGCGACCGGGCGCGGGAACGCTGCGGCGGATAGCGTCTCGTCAAGGCGAAGTGCGGTATCTACTCTCGCCTGATGCCCGAGCTGAACGACGTCCCGCGCTTTCTCAACGTCGGCTCAGGAAAAATCCCCAGCCAGGTCCCGGCAGGGCAGGGCAGGCCTCGATGAACCTCGCCGGGCTGAGCTTCCGCGACATCGAGTACCTCGTCGCGGTCGCGGACCACCTGCATTTCGGCAAGGCCGCCACGGCCTGCGCCGTCAGCCAGCCCACGCTCTCGGCCCAGGTCCGCAAGCTGGAGGACTATCTCGGCGTACAGGTCTTCGAGCGCGCCAGCCGGAGCGTGATGATCACCGATCGCGGCGTGGAGGTAATTGCCCAGAGCCGCGCCGTGCTCGCGGAAGGGCGGCGCCTGCTGGAGATGGCGCAGTCGCGCGCCGAGCCGCTGGGCGGGCAGTTCCGGCTCGGCGTCATCTCCACACTCGCGCCCTATGTCGCGCCAATCATCCTGAACCCGCTGCGGGAGCGCTTCCCGAAGCTGCGCCTGCACCTTGTGGACGGGATGGCGCACAGCCTTGTCCGCGCGCTGGAGGCCGGGGAGCTGGACGCGCTGCTCGCCTCCTCCCCGATTCGCGGCATCGAGCTCTCCGAGCTGCCCGTTTTCCACGAGAGCTTCGTGCTGGCCGTCCCGCGCGATCACCGCCTGGCGGTGATCGAGCGCGTGACGCTGGAGGACGTGCCCGCGGACGAGCTGATCCTCCTCAGCGACGGCCACTGCCTGCGCGACCAGACCATCGCCCTCTTCTCCGGCCAGCGCGCCACGCAGGGCGGCGGCGCCATGCAGGCGACGAGCCTGGAGACGTTGCGGCAGATGATCGGGGCGGGGATCGGCCTCTCTCTCCTACCGCAGCTTGCCGTGCAGGTGGGCACGCTGCTGGACGACATGGTCGCCTACCGCCTGATCCGCGCGCCGGCCCTGCCCGGGCGCGACATCTCACTGTTCCACCGCCCGAGCTTCGGCCGGATCCGCGAGGTGCGGCTACTGCGCGACGTGATCCGCGATGCCCTTGCCGGGCTTGGCACGATCAGGGTCCACGGCCACCCGCAGACGCGCGCGCTCGGGGCTGGCTAGCCCCGGGCGGCCGGGGCGGGGATCAGAACACGTTCCGCCCGGCCAGCCCGACCAGCAGGGTGCGGATCATGATCTTCAGGTCCAGCCACAGGGACCAGTGGGTCATGTAGTGGAGGTCCATCTCGATGCTCCGCCGCGCGTTCTCCGGCGAGCGGAGGGCGTAGCTCCGCATCCCGTGCGCCTGGGCGTAGCCCGTGAGCCCCGGCTTGATCCGGTGCCGCTCCGCGTACTGGTTCACTAGGTCGGAAAAGCGCTCGTTCCCGACGAGCATGTCCGCGACGTAGGGCCGCGGGCCGACGATCGACATCTCGCCCTTGAGCACGTTGAGGAGCTGGGGCAGCTCATCGATGCTCAGCCGGCGCAGCACGGCGCCCACCCGGGTCACGCGCGGGTCTGCCGGGCCGGTGGTTCCGACCGTCGCGTCGTCGTTCGGGTTCACCCGCATCGTGCGGAACTTGTAGATGGAGAAGGGCTTCCTGCCGTAGCCGGGGCGCCATTGGCGGAACAGGATCGGGCCCGACCCCTCCAGCCGGATGGCAATGGCGGCGAGGAGCATGACCGGGCTGAGGATCAGCAACGCGATGGTGGCCACCGCGTAGTCCTCGACGACCTTCATCAGGCCCTGCGTGCCCTTGAAGGGACGGCTCATTACCTGCAGCGCCCGAAGACGGCCCATCGGTACGATCGCCACGAAGTTAGACGTGACGGCCGCGACGTCGAAGGGGATCACCACATCGGCGGCGATCCAGCTCACGTAATCCATGAGGCGAATGATGTCCGGCGCGCGGGATAGCGGGACGGCTAGGATGATGACATCGATTGTCTGGACCTGGGCGTAGTGGCTGAGGACGGACAGGTCACCGGCGACGGGAATGCCGGCCACGGTCCTCGCCTCATCCTCCGTGTCCTTGAAGACGGCCAGGACATCGTAGGATTCGCCCTGCGCCGTCGCGAGGTCGGCGATGACCCGCTCGGCCAGTGCGCCGGTGCCGATGATGACGACGCGCCGCCGGAGAAGGCGCCTACGTTCCGCGACACGGATCAGCCACCACTGCGCCACCCGGCCCGCCAGAAGCAGCGAGAGCTGGAGAAGGTGCCAGGCGATCAGCCAGCCCGGTTCCCAAAGTGCCGAGCGGGCGAAAGCGCCGAGGAGCAGGAAGCTGGCGATCCAGGCCGGCAGCAGGCTGCCGAGGATGTAGGCCAGAACGGTGATCGGCTGGGTGTAGTGCTCCACCCGATAGCCACCGAGGCGGGTGTGTATCGAGAGGAACACCGCCATTTCGAGCACCACGACCACGGCGACCTGCAGCGGCTTCAGCTCGCTTTCCAGGGTTGGCCCAGGCGGGAAAGCCAGCGCTGCCGCGGCGAAGAGCAACAGCATCAGGTCTGAAGCTGCCACGAGGCGGTTCAGCATCCCGTGCGTCCAGCGCACGAAAGAAGGGGTCGTCCCGCTGGTCTGTAGTATTTCCATAGACACGCGGGAGGGCGGCTCCGTCAGGTCGGCCTCCAGACGGCCGGCAAGAGGCGAACGAGGTCCAAATTTCTGATACCAAATGAGAGGAAATCGTGCCAGACAACCCAACGACGTCATGTTCTCCATTTTTGATCAAATTGGCCGTCCTGGCGCCCCCAACCGCATCGTCAGCTTCACTTTCGAGGGTGCCTCGCGAACGCTGCTGAGCGTCGGCGGGTCGATTCTGGAGATGTATGGGGCGCGCGGTACCTACTACCTTCCGACGGGTGTTGCCGGTTACGGGACTGTCTCGCCGCAAGAGCCTTTTTCGCCCAAGGATATCGGCGCGCGGGGCCATGAGATCGGGTGCGCCGTCACGCCGGGCAGGGATGAAGAGAAAGGCCGCGCGCCCGGTACTGCGGACGACATCGAGCGCAGCACTGCCCGGATCCGGTCCGCGCTGCCCGGGGTTCTGCTGGAGCATTGCGCCTACGGGAACAGTCTCTCGCGAGAGGACAGGTCTCGTCTCGGAACCTACTTCCGGACGGGAAGAAGTCTGGAACCGGGGATCAACCGCGGCAGGATCGATCCCATGGCGATCAGGGCGAACGCTCTGCGCGGGCGCGAAGCAGAGTACCAGCGGGCTATCGCGCTGATCCACGAGGTTGCGACGCAGGGCGGCTGGCTTGCCTTTACCCTGCACGATCTTTGCCCCAGCCCGGGGCCCGATGGCGTCCACGCGATCGCCCTGGACCATATCGTTCGGACGGCCGTCGAGGCGGGGTGCCTTCTCCGGTCTATCGGAGAGGCGATCACCCTACTTGGGAAAGGCGCGCCCGCTTGAGTGCGCCGGTTCGGAAAGCTGGCGACGTCGCCACGGGCGAGTACGACGTGAGCGTCGTCATCCCGACCTTCCGCCGCCCGCACCTCCTGCGGCGATCCCTCGAAGCTGTTCAGGCGCAGAGCCTCTGGCTGACCAGGGGCGGCGAGATCCTCGTTGTCGACAACTGCCCGAACCGTTCGGCGGAGCCGGTGGTGGCCGCGCTGCCCGTCGGCGATGTCCCGGTCCGCTACCTCGCCGAACCGCGACCGGGCATCTCGCACGCCCGGAATTCCGGCGTCAGCACGACCAAGGGCGGGCTGATCGTTTTCATCGACGACGACAACCTGACAGTCGAGACGGCGATTGGCGACCTCGTGGCCGCCCTGGAGGAGACGAACGCCTCGGCGGCCTTCGGGCGGTACATCGCCTTACCGGAAGCGGCCTGCCCGCCGAATTCCCTTCACTTCATCGGCCCCTACTCACGCGATCTCGGCGCGACGCGAAGGGACGTGACCCGGGAAAGGGCCAAGCTCGGCACCTGTCTCTCCCTGTTCCGGCGCTCCGCCTTGGCGAAGCGGGAACAGCTCTTCGACCCGGCACTCGGCCTGACGGGCGGGGAGGACTCGGCGCTCCTTCGCGAGCTCGCGCAGGAGGGGCACCGCTTCGTCTACGAGCCCAGCGCCGTCGGCTTCGAGATCGTCGCGCTCTCGCGCCTGAATCGCGCATCGTTGCAACGCCGCCGGTTCCGTAGCGGGCAGATCCGGGTCGCCGATGCGGGCGGCATGGCGCAGCGCGCGCTATGGCGCGGCATCGGCGCCGTTCAGTTCGTCCTGCACGCCCAGATGGCCGCCGTCGCCGGGCTGCTCGGGCAACGTCGCCGGGCGGAGTTCCACCGGGGCCAGGCCTGGGGCGGGCTCGGCAAGCTGTTCTGGCGGCGGCCGCAACCGCCCTTCTACGGCGACGATCCGCTCCGGAAGGACGTGGACGCGAAAGCCGCCTCCTAGCCTGCTGCCAGGAAATCCGCCGGTTCCAGCCGCGTGTCAGGACCGGGAGGGCAGAGCTGCCCAGGCGAGCCCTGCCGTGATGCCCATCACGATCACCCGGGCGATCGCCGCGCCCTCCAGTCCTCCGGCCTGCACGCCGGCCCAGCAGAGCAGGAGGGTGAGCGCGAGCGAGATGCAGACCAGGCTCAGCCGCACGCGCTGCCGGCCGGTCGCGCTCAGCCCGTCGGCCCAGATCCCATAGAGCCCGGACATCAGCGGAAAAACGGCGGCCAAGCGGACGACATAGGGCAGGTCGTCGTAGCGCTCGCCGAAGATCAGGGGGAGGAGGCCGGCGAAGACGAGAAGGCCCAGAGCCCCCGCTGCCCCGATCCCCGCGGCGACCGGGATGAGCCGGTAGACGTAGCTCACGCAGGCCGCCGAACTCTCTCCCGCCAGGCGGAACATGCGCGCATAGCTCGCCGAGGCGAGGGCGCGCACGGGCATGCCGACTGTCTCCACGATCCGGAAGGCGGCGGCGTACTCGCCAGCGGCCTCCGCTCCGGCCACCTCGAGGACGATGGGCTTGTCGAGATCCCTGACCGAGGCCTGCAGGGCGCTCTCCGCCGCGAAGGCCAGCCCCTCGCCGGCATGCCCGCCCATCCACCGGAGCACCGGCATCCCGTGGTCACGGATCACGAGCGCGAGGCAGAGGGCAGCGGCGGCGGCCGAGGAGGCGGCATACCACGAGGCCCAGCCCTGGAGGGACAGCGCACCGGGAAGTGCGGCCGCGATGGCGATCGCCACCAGCCGGCACAGCCCGATGATGATGGTGACGGCCGACTGCCGCGCCGCCTGCCCGGTGCCCATAAAGACCGCGATCCCGACATTCGCGTAGCGGCCGAAGAGCAGGTCGGAGACCAGGACGAGTAGCAGCGGCACCGTGCCGATGCGCCCCACCTCCAGCACCGGCAGGATCGCCATCCCGAGAGAAACGAGGACGAGGCCCGTGGCGGTGATCAGGCCGAGGCAGTGGCCGAGCCAGGGGCGAAGCGCCGCGGGATCCCGTGCCACCGCGCGGATCAGGAGCTGGTCGCACCCCCAGCCGACGAAGCAGGACGCCGCCACGGTCAGCGCGGTGAGGCTGGCGAAGATGCCGTAGCCGTCGGGCCCGAGGCTCCGCACGGCCAGGACCAGCCAGCCGATCTGCGTCAACAGTTGCAGCGCGTAGCCGCCGAAGATCAGGGAGGAGTCGCGCGCGACGCTGCGCACCGTCCCGTGCTCGAGCAGCGCCCGCAGGCGCGCGGGAAGCTTCGGCACGGGTCAGCCCGGGCGCGGCGCGTCGCGCAAGGCATCGCGAATAGCGTACCAATCTGGCTTGCGGCGCATGTCGCGATCATAGGCGTTCGTGCGGGCGGGCAGCCCATCCTTGCGCCGGGCGCTGCTGCTGTGGTCCTGCCAGTTGTGGAGGTCCGACAGCCCCCAGAGCACCACGGTGTCCACCGCGCGTTCCGGGAGGATGGCCCGGAGGAAATCCCGGTTCATCGCCGCGTTCTCCGCGTCGCGCAGCGCGGGGTCGGCCGGCAGAAGGCGGTCCACCATGTCGAGTTCCGTGATCTCCACCTTCAGGCCGAGCGAGGCGACATCGCGGATGAAGCGCCGGAGCAACTCCGGGTTCAGGGGGGCGGAGCGCGGCGCGATATGGGCCTGGATGCCGAGCGCGTGCACCGGCGCGCGGCGCTGGACCAGGCCGTTGAGCAATTCCAGCATCGCGCGGCGGCGGAACGCCTGGTCCGGCGAATCGAGCTCGAGGTCGTACTCGTTGATCACGAGCCGCGCGGCCGGGTCTGCCTCCGCCGCCATTTCCAGCGCCATCGCGATGTAGTCCGGCCCGAGCGCCCGAAGGAAGGGCGACGCCCGCAGGCCATCCGGGCGGCGATGCCACTCGAAGATCGGCTCGTTCACCACGTCCCAGCTGCTGACGCGCCCGGCATAGCGCCCGGCCACGGTGCGGATGTGCAGCGCCAGCGTCCGGCGCATCTCCGAGGCGCCGGCATTCGGGTCGAACCAGCGCGGCAGCGCCTCGTGCCACACCAGGGTGTGGCCGCGAACCTTCCCGAACCCTTCCCGCGCCGAGAGGTCGAAGAGGAAGTCGGCGTCGCGGAACTCGAAGCCGCCCGAAGCAGGCTGCAGCCGACTCCATTTCAGCTCGAAGCCCGGCGCCAGAAAGCCCGCATCGGCGCGCAGCGGGGGCAGAAGCTCCGGCGTCTGCTCCAGGTAGGGGCGCGTGATCATGCAGCCGAAATTCAGGCCGCGAGCCTTGGCGAGGGAAAGCAGCCCGTCCTCGGCCGCCATCCCGGACAACGGCGCGAGCAGCGGCGGCAGGCTGGCGAGCACGGCGCGGCGGGCGATGCCGGCAGGGGTGGGCCCGCCGGCCGGCCTGCGCCGGAGCAGGGACGGAATCATCGGCTGCTCAGCCGCCGCAGCCGGTCCCGGACGCGCTCCATGCGCTCCGTCGCGGCCATGTCGGCGATGCTGGCGTGGAGCAGGGGCGGGTCGTCCCAGGGCGCGTCGTGCCACCCCCGGAGATGGGAGCTGGCCGGATCGCGCATCCACTCGTTCGGGAACAGCGCGATCGTGTCGCCGGGGGCGGGCAGGGAAACGGGCGGAGCATCGCCCCCCATCGCAGCCAGCAGCGCCGCCGCGAGTCCATGCCCGTCCCCCCGGGATAGATGGCAGATCGGTGTCACGCGCGGGTTCATTTCGAGCATGAGGGCCGCCCCATCCGGCGCCACCATGAAGTCGAAGCCGTGAAAGCCGGAGAGGCCCAGCCGGGCCACGAAGGCTTCCGCCGTGGCGTTCATCACCGGATTGTCGATCACCCGCACGACTGTGGCGGGGCCGCTCGCCCCCGCGGTCTCCAGTGCGGTCACGGAAAGGCCGGCCAGCACCCGGCCTCCTTCGCACAGCACCGCGCGGTTCGCCGGTATCCCCGCAGAGAACTCCTGCAGATGCGGCGTCGAGGGGCGCCACTCCCGGCGTGCGACGATGGCGCGCACGCTTCGCTCGCGCACCGAGCGCTTGGCGGCCGCAAAGAGCGAAGGGGGGGCGGTCAGGCGGTCCCAGGCAGGGCCGGCCGCCGCGGCATCGCGCAGCACGGCCACGCCCTCGCCACCCCAGTTGCCGTCCACCTTCAGCACGCGCGGCATCGGCCCGGCGGCGATCGCGGCGTCCATGGCGGCCCGGTCGGGCAGGTGCAGGGTGGGCGGGATCGGCAGGCCCATTTCCGCCGCCAGCGCCATCTGGGCACCCTTGGAGAGGGCGACGCGGTAGCCGCCCGGATCGCCCATCGAAGCCTCCACGGTAGCCCGCATCGCCGGATCCGCGTGCAGCGCGACGACGAGCATCGCCGAGACGTCGTCGCAGGGGATCAGGCGATCCGGCCGCGCGGCCCCCACGGCCTCGGCGAGGTCCGGGAGCAGCCGCCAGGGACGCAGCCGGTGCCAGGTCTCGGGCGCGGCGCTCCGGCCGAGATAGGCGCGCGGTGGGGAAGCGCCCTCCACATGGAAGCCGGCGCGGCGCAGCGCCATGCAGAGGCGGGCCGGAAAGGGCCATGGCTGGGTGGAAACGATGAGGAGGCGAGGCGGGGACATGATGTCAGACATGATCGCTCGGCCGGCCGCCCCAGAAGAGCTTGCCGGCCACCTCGGCGACCTTCAAGCTCCGCCGGTCCGCGTCCGGGCTGCCCCGCAGGCGGCCGAGACCCCAGAGGCCACTGACGAGCACCAGTTGGACCGCCGCGCGCGCCGCGAGCTCCGCCGTCGCGATCACGCGGCTTCGGGCGTGCTCCAGCGTGATGCGTGCGTAGAGCTGCCCCGCGCGGAAGGACCGGGCGCGGCGATAGGCCGTGGTCAGCCTCTCCGCCGGGATGACCTCCCGCAGCGGCGCGTCCGCGCACCAGACGAAGCGGCGCCCTGCCGCGTGCAGCCGGACGAAGAAGTCGTAATCCTCCCCACCGGTGCGGCCGAGCGCGGGATTGAAGGCCGGCGCCGCCCCTGCATGAGGGGCGATGGTGGTGGCGGAGCGGAGCAGGCAGCCGTTCGTGCCGATCCACAGGCCGCTCAACCGGGCGTCGTGGTCGAGCCCGATCGGGCTTCCGTCCGGCAGGGCGATGTCGCGGGTCAGGCTCCGGCCCGTCGGGTCCCATGATGGCGGCCCGGCCGGGAAGATCGGGAGTACGGCACCGAACACGACGTCCGCGCCCGTCCTCTCGCCTGTCGCGATCAGGTTGGCGAGCCAGGTCGTGCTGGCCACCTGGTCGTCGTCCATGAAGGCGAGCCAGTCGTCGTCGCAGGCCGCGAGGGCCGCGTTCCGGGCAAGCGAGATGTTCGGTTCGGGAATGGACAGGTAGTGCAGGGGTAGGCCGGTACGCGCCGCTTCCACCAGGACAGCATCCCGGGCGTTCGCGTCGCGCGAGTTGTCCACGACGAGAACCCGGGCGGCGATCCCATCCGGCAAGACCTGCGCCCGCGCGCTCCGCACGGCGTCCAGCAGCATGGCCGGGCGGTTGTAGGTGGTGATCGCGACGAGCGCTCTCATCGGGGCTTCCGGGCCTGGCGGCCGGGCCAGGCCGCCGCGCAGGACAGAGGGGAACCAGGCACGGCCGCGACCGGGGCAGGGGGCAGCCGGCGCATCAGGCTGAGCAGGCGCGGCGCCTCGAGCAGGTAGCGGCGCCAGAGCCGGCGCGGCTCGCTCGCCAACCGGTGCAGCCATTCGAGATGGGCCCGCTGCACCCATCGCGGGGCGCGGCGCTTCACCCCGGCCACGAACTCGACCGCCGCACCGAGGCAGAGACCGAGGCCCGTCGCCCGGCCCGTGGCGGCGATCCGGGCCGCCAGCAGCTCCTGCCGCGGCGAGCCAACGCAGAGCAGGACGAAGCGCGCGGGATGCTCCAGCACGAAGCGCACGCAGGCCTCGACCGCCGCGGGATCGTCGATGAATCCCATCGGTGGCTCGTGGTGCGCCAGGGCCCGCAGCCCGAAGCTGGCGCGGAGACGGCCGGCGACCGCCGCGCCGCCGCCGATCAGCGTTACTGGCGTGTCCGGCCGGATGACCGTCCGGAACAGCGCCTGGGCCAGGTCCGATCCGGGCACGACGGTGAGCCGATACCCACGGCGCGCCGCCAGCAGGCGGAGGACCCGGCTGTCGAGGAGGGACAACCAGGCGTTCTCGTACACAGCCCGCAACGCTTCGCCCCCAGGGCTTTCCAGGCGAAGGAGGTGGTCCGCGTTGGGCGTGACGACATAGGCGAAGGGGAGGACGGCGGGGCGCTCCGCGACGATGGACAGGGCCTGCCCGAGGTCGACCATATCCAGGCGGGTGTGAAGCAGCCGTTGCGCAGCAATCGCGCCACCCCGTGGCGAGGCTCGGCGCTCCGCCCCTTCCGTCGCCATGTCTGGTGATCCTCCGTGAACCGGCGGGTCGCGCACTGCCGGCCCGGGAAGCGGCGGCAGTTTTCTCTTGTTCTGGGACGATATCACATTATTATTATGGTGCACACGGGCTGCCGTAACTCAGACCGTAACTCGCGGGGGCGTAGCTCGGGTGTTTGGATCCGCCCTGCGGGCGCTTCTCCTTGTGCGCCAGTCATGGTTGTGTGCGAGCCGTGGCCAGATGACGGGTAAGGGCGTGGTCGGGACAGCAAAGGATGCGGGCCGGACGATGGGCCCTGATACCCGCCAGCCCTGTGGGACATCCTTCGGACCGTGAGCGACGCTCTTGTCCTGTCCCCCCGGCCAGCTCCGTCCGTGCGGGACGAGATGGCCGAGGACGCTGTCACGACCTTCGCGGGCCCGGCACGCGGCCCCGCCGCCTTCCTCACCCTCTCCAACCTCGTCGTCACCTTCGCGCTGCGCTGGAAGCTGATCGTGCTGGCCTTCGTGGCGCCCATTGTGCTGGCGCTGGCGATCGCCCTCATGGTGCCCACGCGCTACACGGCGGAGACCGTCCTCATGGTCCTCGTCAGCCGGGAGAACGCGGGCGCGACGGATCTGAGCGGCTTCGGCCCGAACGTCATCTCGGTCGAGATCCTCAAGGCTGTCCGCGCAGAGATCGAGATCCTGCGGAGCGAGGAGGTGCTGCGGCGCGCCGTGACCCGTGTCGGGATTGCCCGCCTCTTCCCGGACATGCGCGATCCAAAGGGCGACACGGCCGAGGAGCGGGAGGAGTACCAGACCGTCACGGCGGTGGAGAACCTGCGCCGCGCTCTCCGGTCGGACGCCGACACCACGAGCAACGTCCTGCGCGTCTGGTTGACGCTTCCGGACCGGGACGTCGCCCTCGCCACGCTCCGGGCCATTCTGGACGCCTATCTCGAGCGCCGGGCCGACCTCTTCGCGGAGGGCAATTCGCGCCTCCTCTCCGCGGAGGCGGAGAACTACCGGGTCAGGCTCAGGGAGCTGGAGAGCGCGATCGGCAACGTGAAGGCCCGGTACGGCATCGTCGAGATCGCCTCCGAGCTGCAGCTCACCTCCACTCGTCTGGACGGGATCGTCAGGCGGGAGGACCAGCTGCGGGAGCAGGCGACGCTGACCGACGCGCAGCTCCGCTCCGCCGAGGCCCGGCTCGCTGCCCAGCCGACTCGCGTCTACGCCTCCTCCGAGGCGACGAACGTGGTCAGCGGCGACGAGGCCCGGAACTCGCTGACTCGCCTGCTGCAGGAGCGGGAGCGAATGGCGGCGCAGTACGCGCCGGGCTGGCCTGGCCTCGCGGACCTGGACCAGCGCATCGCGGCCGCCCGGGCCGCCATGCGCGACGCCGCCCGCAACACCTTCCAGACAACGCGTGAAACCCGCAACCCCGTCGTGGACCAGCTCGCCAGCCGCGTCGCGACGCTGCAGGTGGAGAAGGACGCCATCCAGCAGCAGCTCGTGGAGGTCGGCCGCCAGCGCCAGGCCGCCGAGGTGCGCGGGGCGGAACTGGTGCAGGCCGATGCGCAGCTCCGCGATCTCGGCCGCCAGCGGGACGGGTTGGAGGTCGTGGTCCGCCAGCTCATCACGCGGGAGGCGGGGACCCGGATCGAGGAGGACAGCCGCCGTCAGCGCAGCCCGAGCATCAACATCGTCCAGTCCCCCACGGCGCCGCTGCGGGGCACGAGCGGACGGCGCCTGATCGCGGCGGGCGGCGTGATTGCGGGCATGGCGCTGGCCGGGATCACGCTCCTTCTCCTCGCCCTGACGCGCCGCAGCTTCGCCACGACCGAGGAGGCGGAGGGCGGGCTCGGCCTGCCATCCCTGGCCAGCTTCGCCTCGCTCAAGCCCTCGGCCGACGACATGAAGCGCGTGCCGGAGGTGGCGGACTTCGTCGCCATGATGCTGGACGTCCGCATCTCCAGTCGGCGGCCCTGCCTGATCCAGCTCGTCTCCACGGGCGTTGAGGACGGGCGGGAGGAGCTGGGGCGCAGCATCGCCCTGGAGTACGCGCGCCGAACCGACACCGACATCCTGCTGATCGATCTCCAGAGCGACGGGCGGGCGCAGCTCGCCGCCCTCGGCTCGCAGCCCATGGAGGTGGAACGGGTCCCCGGGCACCTTCTGGTGTTCAACACCGTCGTGCCGAACCTGTGGATTTCCTACGACGCCCAGAATTCCAGTCTGCTAGACCCGGAGGTGACGATCGAGGGAACCCGGAACCTGCTGGAACGGCTGCGGCGCGCCTTCGACGCGGTCATCGTGATCGGCCCCGATTTCGACGGGAACTATGCGATGCGCCGCCTGACTGCGATGATGGACGCGAACGTGATCGTCGTGCGCGGGGAGCGCACGGAAGGGGCTCGGGCGCGGGCTCTGCGCGACTGGATCCTCGGCTCGGGCGGCACGCTGCTCGGCTTCGTCTTCACCGGGAGGCGTAAGATCCTGCCGAGAGCCCTGGCCCGGATCGCGTGACCATGCGCCTGACCATGCGTTTCCCGGCCTACCTCCTGCTCGGCCTCCTGGCCGCCTGCACCACGCAGGAGCTGCGGCCGGTGCCGAACGAGCCGCAGGGCTTCGCTCCCTGGACCGAAACCACCCCGGTGTACCGGTTCGGCGCAGGGGACCGGGTGCGCGTCCAGTTCCTGCTGACCCCCGAAATGAACGAGACCTCTCTCATCGCGCCCGACGGCACCATCAGCACGCGCGCGACCGGCAGCCTGGCCGCGGCGGGCCTGACGGCGAAGGAGCTTGAGGCCGCCATCACCCGCGCCTCCCGCCGGGTCCTGAACCATCCCATTGTCACGGCCGCTCTCGAGGATGCCGGAGGAGCGACGGTTCTCGTCGGCGGTGCGGTGAAGCAGCCGGGAGCGGTGCCCCTGCGCCGCCCCAGCGGGAGCTTGGAGGTTATCATCCAGGCCGGCGGCTTCGAGCAGGACGCGCGCATGAACGAGGTGGTTCTGATCCGCCGGGGCCCCGACAACCGCCCCATGCTGCGGACCCTGGACGTGCGCGGCTTCATCCAGACCGCCTCCGCGGAGCCGGGCCAGCCGGGCAACGACATCCCGCTCTTTCCCGGCGATATCGTCTACGTGCCGCGCAGTCGGATCGGCGAGATCAACCAGTGGGTGGATCAGTACATCAACCGCCTGATTCCCTTCCAGCGCACCTTCTCCTATGCGGTGAACCGCAGCTCGGCGGTACCCTTCTGATGGGGCGGGCGGACGTCCCCGGCTATCCGGCCCTGAGGAGCGGCACTGCATCCGGGTTGCGTGGCCGGCTTCCACCTGCCGCGCTCGGGGCACCTGAGATGACATCGCCGGCCGGCCGGAACATCGCCTAGCAGCGCGATGGGAGCCGTCCCTCGTCCAATCCGTGCCCTCCAGGGCGCCCCGATGGCCGTGCCGATCGTCGCGCGGCGGGCCGCCGGGACCCCAGCAACGGTTCGAACCCGAAAGACGGCGGCACCGGCCCCTTCGCGCTTCGCCGGGGTCGGCACATGGCTCTACGCGACGTTCGTCGGGGCGATCATCGCCTTCTACTCCGGCGCCAGAATTCGGCTGAGCAGCTCGGACGAGACATTGATGGGCGGCTCCGATCCGCTCAACACGCTGATCACGCTGGTCCTCCTGCTGGGCGGCACGATCGTCCTCCTCCGGCATGCCCGCCGCTTCGTCCCGACGATCCTGCCGATGCTGCCTTTCGTCCTCATGCTGGCCGTCATGCTGGCATCGGCGTCCTGGTCCTACTCGCCGGAGAACACGGTGCGCCGCACGGTCACGATGACCGCGCTGCTTCTCTTCGCGCTCTGCTCGCAGGTAACGCTCGGGCCGGAGCGCTGGATGCGGATCGCCCTGCGAGCGATGGTCGCCGCCGCCGTGCTGTCGCTGCTGGAGGCTGCGCTGCGGCCCGCCATCGGGTTCGACGTCGGCGAGTACGCCAATGCCGTCCGCGGACTCTACAGCCAGAAGAACGCCTTCGGTCAGGCACTCCTGGCCGGGGCGCTGGCGCTCTCCTACGGAGTGCTCGCGCGCGGCCGCCTGCGGCTCGCCGACGGAGCCGCCATTCTCTTCCTCCTCGTGGTTCTCGTCCTGTCTCGCTCCACAACCTCGCTTCTACTCACGCTGATGGTGAGTGGTGTGACGGTGGTGGTGATCGCCCTGGGCACCGGGGGCGCGGTTCGGATCGCGACAGCGATCATGCTTCTCGTCGGGACGGTTACCGCGGCCCTCATCCTCTTCGCTGTGCCGACCGAGGCCTTGCTCGACCTCATCGGTAAGGATGCCTCATTCACCGGCCGCACGGCGGTGTGGGAGGCGGTCAACCAAGCCATCGCACTGCGGCCCCTGACCGGCTACGGCTATGCGGCCTTTTGGCTAGAGGGCTCCAGCAACCTGCTGCGGGTCTGGGACTACGTGGCCTGGGACGTGCTCAGCGCCCATAGCGGGTACCTGGAGGTAAGGCTGCAGCTCGGTCTCCTGGGCACGTTGCTGGTCTGGTGCCTGGGGGGCGTGACCGTGCTGCTCGCGATGCGGGCGGCTTGGCTGGGGAAGCACCGGATTGCTGCCTGGGCGCTGCTCCTCATCGGCACCATGGCGATCCTGAACAGGAGCGAGTCCGTGCTGCTCGGCGCCGACCTCATGACGGCGTACTGGGTGTTCGCCGTGCTGGTCCTCGCCGGCGTTTCGCGCGCCGGCCGGGACAGCGGTGTTCCCGGCCTGAACGGTCCGGGCCTGAGGTAAAGGCGCGGCCGGCGGCCGAAGATGCCGCAGGAAAGCTCGCCGAGGAGCAAGGGTAGGCGCTACGGCCGGAGGTGCCGTGCCGTTTCCAGTCCGATCGGGCCGGCGACCATTTTGCCGATGAGCAAGCTGGTGGCCAGGCATCGCGCGCCCTCGTTCGTCAGGCCTCGGGCCGGCGGCGCCAGGGGGGTACGGCAGAGATGAGCGGGGGCGACAGGCAGGCCCCAGGCAGCCACCCGGAAAGGAATGCCTGCCGTCAGTCCTGCCTCACGGCACTGCGGGAACGGCGCGGCTCCGGTCCGGTGCTCCTTCATGGCGCAGGCGGCGCCTCAGCCGCGCGGCCGGCTTCTCGATGCCCCAGTACAGAGCCGCCGTGAGGACGGCCGTGACCGGCAGGTAGACGAGATACCAGGCCGCAGGCGCGAGCTCCTCGGGAACAGTCACGCCGGTGTATTCGCAAGCCAGGACGAGCGCCAACCAGTGCGTCAGGTACAGCACGTAGCTCATTCGCCCGATCAGCAGCATCGGCGGCCGGCTGAGAAGGGCGCGCGCCCAGCCCAGGGCGGGGCTGAACAGCAGCGCGCCGAGGCCGAACAGGATGGCGACGCTCTGCACGGAGTAGCGCCAGGTGTCGCGGAAGAAGGGGTCCCGGTAGAGAAGGCTGCCAAGCACCATGAGCACCGCGAGGACGGCGCTGCCGGGGTGGCGGAGGACGGCGGTCACCCAGGGCGCGCGCGCACGGCCCGCGAGCCATGCGAGGAGGCAGCCAACGAGCAGGGCGTCCAGCCGCGTGTCGGTCGAGGCGTAGATCCGCTCCGTCACGCTGATGCCGCAAAGTGCGAGGGAGCCCTCGAAGGATCCGCCGGGCATGCAGCCCGTCCGCATCACGAGGCGCCAGGCCAGGCTCGCGAGGATGAGCAGCCCCACCCAGAGCACGAACCCGCCGCGACGCAGCGCCAGCACCAGGAACAAGGGGAACAGGAGGTAGAAGTGCTCCTCGATCGCGAGGGACCAGAGCACCCCGAAAGGGGAGGGAATGCTGGGCACAACCGTGGAGAACCCGATCCACACCCTGTAGTAGTTGGCCCCGTAGAACAGCGCCGATACCAGCTCTCCCGGGTGTAGCGGCACGCGGAACCACAACAGGGCGAGGCAGGACAGCGCGATGAAGGCCAGCAGGGCGGGATAGAGCCGCACCGCGCGGCGCAAGTAGAAGGCGCCGAAGTCGATACGCCCAGTCGCGGCCCATTCAGCCAGCAGGAGTCGGGTGATGATGAATCCGCTGATGCCGAAGAAGAGCGTGACGCCGAAACCGCCCGGGACAATCCCGCCCAGCCCTGCATGGCTCACCACGACGAGCAGGATCGATACTGCGCGCAGGCCATCCAACTCCGGGATATAGGCGTAGGAACTGCCCAGCGGCTGCGGAGTGGTCATCGACTTCCTTCTGGCCCGAGGCGTCTGAAAATTTGCCCGTATGGACCTCAGGGGCAACCTGCGAGAATTTTGGGACAGGTGCAACCGGGGTGAGGATCGCGGCCTCGTTCGCCGAGTTTCCCGCCCCGGGGCGCAGTCCGCCGGCGTCAATGGCCAGCCGTCCCCCTCCGCACGACCCTGCCTCGGCTGACCCCCTTCGGGATGCAGTCGGACCAAAACAGCAGGGCGTGCGATATCGACGTGATCCCGTCACCCCGCTGAACCCCGTCTGGGAGCCGGCCCTAGGGCCCGGGATGCGCACCGGATGCGCGAAACGGCCGAGGAAATCTCGCGTTATGGTTGCCTAAATGGCAAGCTGCTAGGATATCGTGAGATACTAGGAAAGCGGGCCGAAATCGCCGAGGCTGGTCCGCGCAGCGCCGGAGAGACCCATGGGAGCCTGCCAGGACCTTTTCCGCCGCATCCTCCGGGGCGGTTCCCGCCTGATTGCCGCCACCGCCTTGATTCACGCCGCGACTGCCTTAGCGGCACCGGAGAGCGACGCCCCGATCCGGCTGCAGGTGGTGGGCGGCCTGGCCGGCGTCAGCCAGTATACCCGCCTTGAGGAACCCTTCTGGACCCAGCGCCTGCCCGAGATCACCAACGGGCGGGTGACGGCCGACATCTCTCCCTTCGACCGCAGCGGGATTCGCGGGCAGGAATCGCTGCGGCTCCTCCGCCTCGGCGTCACGCCCTTCGGCACCGCGCTCCTCAACCTCGCCGCGGCGGAGGAGCCCGAACTTTCGGCCCTGGATACACCCGGCGTTTCCCCGGACATGGCGACCCTGCGCCGCGTCATCGCCTCGAACCGCCCCTGGCTGGAGCAGATGCTGCGAGAGCGGCACGACACGGAGCTGCTGGCCGTGTACGTCTACCCCGCCCAGGTCTTCTTCTGCGCCCGGCCTTTCAACAGCCTGCTGGACCTGCGGGGGCGGCGCATCCGCACCTCCTCTGCCGCGCAATCGGAATGGGTGTCGTCGCTCGGTGCGGTGCCTGTCGTCATTCCCTTCGCGGATATCGTTCCCTCCATCCGTGCGGGTGTGGTGGAATGCGCCATCACCGGTACCCTCTCGGGATGGCAGATCGGGTTGAATGAGGTGACGAGCCACGTGCACGCCATGGCCCTCACCTGGGGCGTCTCGCTCTTCGGGGCAAACCTCACTGCCTGGGAAGGCCTGCCCATGTCGCTTCGGGACATGCTGCGGCGTGAGCTGCGCGAGCTGGAGCAACGGATCTGGGACGCGTCCGATGCCGAGACCGGGCTGGGCCTGGCCTGCAACACCGGCCAGCCGGAATGCCCGCCGGAGCAGCTGGTTCAGCCCGGCTCGGCTCAGCCGCGCGCGAAGGGGCGCATGACGCTGGTGCAGGTGACGGCGGAGGATGATGCGCTGCGCCGGCGGCTGGTCCGCGAGGTGATCCTTCCCCGCTGGGCCGATCACTGCGGGCCAGGCTGCGCGGAGGGCTGGAACGAACGCGCCGGCGAGACACTCGGCGTAGCGGTGACGGCGCCCAGATAAGCCATGCCCGCGCGCCGCCTGCTCCGCTCCATGCAGTCCCGCTCCATCGGACTCTCGATCCTAATCGGCACGGTTGCCCTCCTCGCGATCTATGCCGGGGTGGTGCAGATGATCGTGCGGCAGGGGCGCGACACGGCGGTGCGGAACGCGCAGGAGGAGGCGGCCGCCTCGGCGGAGAATGCGGCGGCCTCCATCAACCGCAGCTTCCTGGCGGTGGACAGCGCCCTGGCTGGGCTGCCGAACCTCCTGGCCCCCGCGCTGACGAGCATGGCGCCCGATACGACGCCGGCGGCCCGCTCGGCCGCCCTCTCGCGCGTGCTGATGGGGCTGAGCGACAGCAGCCTCGGCTTCCGCGACCTCATCCTGCTGCCGGTGGAGGGAGGGACGCCGGTGGCTGCCGCCGTTCCCGGCTCGCGGCGGCGCCCTCCGCCGCTGCCGCACTCGGCGCTGCTCGCACCACCCCAAGCCGCCGCGGGTTCCCGCGGCGGCGTCACCGTCGCGGGCCCGGTGCCGAATCCGGCCACCGGGGAATGGGCGCTGTTCCTGGCGCGGCCAGTGAGGCTGTCGGGACTCCCGCCGCTTCTCGCCGTGGCCGAGGTGCCCGTGCCCGTGGTGGCCGCCGGGCTGACCGGCTATGGCGCCCGCGGCGAGACGGACGGGCTGCGGATCCTGCTGATCCGCAGCGAGGACCGCGTTCTGCTGGCGAGCGCCCCGCATGACGAGGCGCGGATCGGCCGCCCGGTCGCGCGCCCGCTGTCCGAGGGGGTGGATCCCGGGCGCTTCACGGCGCTGCGGCGCACGCTCTACTCCGGCATCCACGTGGTGACGGTGCAGGACAGTGGCCCGGCGCTGCGCGACTGGGAGGACAACGAGAACCGGATCCTCTACGCGGCGGGCGGGCTCGCCGGACTGACGGTGGCCATCGCCGCCCTGCTCTGGGCGATGCTGCGGCAGCGTGACACGGCCGAGGCGGAGCGCGCGCGGGGGCGCCAGCTGCTGGAATCCTCCATCGCGGCAATGTCGGACGGCTTCGTCATGTGGGACGAGGAGGACCGGCTGATCGTCTGCAACGATCGCTACCGGGAGTTCTACCGCGAGAGCGCGCCCGCCATCCGCCCGGGCGCGACGCTGACGGAGATCATGCGGTACGGCGCGGAGCACGGGCAGTATCCCCAGGCCGGACCCGACAAGGAGACTTTCGTCGCCGAGGCGATGTCGCATTACCGCCATCCCTGGAACACGGCGCCCGTGGAGCGCCTGCTGCCGGACGGCCGCTGGATCCTGGTGACGGAACGCCGCGTGCCCGGCGGTGGCTCCGTCGGCATCCGCACGGACATCACCCAGCAAAAGCGCGCCGCCGCCGACCTCGCCGAGGCGCGGGACCAGGCCGCAGCGGCCGGTGCCGCCAAGGGCCGCTTCCTGGCGCGGATGAGCCACGAGCTGAGGACCCCGCTGAACGGCGTGCTCGGCATGGCTCAGGTCCTGGCGAGCGACCCGAACCTCACGCCGGAGCAGCGGGGCAGGGCGGCGATGCTGGAGGCTGCGGGGCGGCACCTACTGGGCGTGGCGAACGACGTGCTGGACCTGGCGCATGTGGAGGCCGGGCGCATGCCGCTGCGGCGCGCGCCGGCGGCGCCGACGCCGCTGTTCGACACCTGCGTGGACCTGATCCGCCCGGCGGCCGCCGCGCGGGACATCACCGTCTCGGCACGGCACGACCCGGCGCTGCCCCCAGGCATGATGCTGGATTCCATGCGAGTGCGGCAGCTCGTGCTCAATCTTCTCTCCAATGCCGTGAAGTTCACCCCTCCCGGCGGGCGGGTGACCCTGCTCTCCTTCACGAAGGGCGAGGGAGCGGGCGAAAAGCTGCGGCTGGAGGTACTGGACACAGGCCCGGGCATCCCCCCGGACCAGCGCGGCAACATCTTCCGCGACTTCGTGCGGCTGGAGCGCACCGGCCCTGACATCCCCGTAGCGGACGGCTTCGGCCTGGGCCTCGCCATCTCCACCGGCATCGTGGAGGCGATGGGCGGGCGTATCGGGGTGGATGACAACCCGGAGGCGACGGCCGAGGGCAAGACGGGCGCGCGGTTCTGGGTCGAGCTCCCGCTCGAGCGGGCGGAGCTGCCGGCGGCGCCCAGTCCCGCCGCATCGACCTCCGTGGCCAGCGGGGCGACCCGGCTTCGGGTGCTGGTGGTGGACGACGTTCCGACCAACCGGCTGGTCGCCCGCGCCTTGCTGGAGCGCGCCGGCCACGAGGCGGAGATGGCCTCGGGCGGCGCGGAGGCCGTGGAGGTTGTGGCCGCCGCCGCCCGGGAGGACCGGCCTTTCGACATCGTGCTGATGGATCTGGCCATGCCCGGGATGGACGGCCTGGAGGCGACCCGCCGCCTGCGCGCCCTGCCGGAGGAGGCCGCGCGTTCCGTGCCGGTCGTCGCGCTCACGGCTGGCGTCTTCGACCGCGACAACGCCGCCTGCCGGGAGGCCGGGATGACGGGCTACCTGGCGAAGCCCGTCACGCGGGAGGCGCTGCTGGCAGAGCTGGAGCGGTCCTGCGCGGGCCGCCTTCCGTCCACCCCGGCCTCCGCTTAGGCAGCGGCCGGGAAGGGCGGCTCAAAAGCCCTCGGACGCCACTTCCTCGGCCCGGCGCCAGACGCGGAGGAAGTTGCCGGCCCAGAGGAGCCCGATCGCCTCCCGGTCGTAGCCACGGCGGTGCAGCGCTTCCGTCAGCCCGCCGGTCTCGCCCGCGTGCATCCAGCCCGTCACGCCACCGCCGCCGTCGAAATCGGAGGAAAGACCGACATGGGCGAGGCCGATGCGGCGAACGGCGTGGTCCACGTGGTCCGCGATGTCCTCCACCGTCGCGGCGTAGCGGCCATCCGGCCCCGGCTCCCGCAGGAAGGCGGGAACGGCGGTGATCTGAACCAGCCCGTTGGAATCCCGCAGCGCGTCCAGCTGTGCGTCGTCCAGGTTGCGGGGGTGCGGCCGCAATGCGGCGCAGCACGCGTGGGTGGCGACGATCGGCGCGCGGGAGGCCTCCACCGCCTGCATCATGGAATCGCGGGAGGCGTGTGAGACGTCCACCAGCATACCCAGCCGGTTCATCTCCTCGATCGCACGGCGCCCCAGGGCGGAGAGGCCGCCATGCAGGGTCGCGGGCTCCGGCCTCCCGTGGCGGGGCCGGGCGGCGTCCGCCAGGTCGTTGTGCCCATCATGGGTCAGGGTGAGGTAGATCGCCCCCAGCCCCCGCCAGAGAGCGAGGCGGGACAGGTCGTGCCCCATGGCGTTCCCGTTCTCCACGGCCATCAGCGCGGCGGTGGCGCGGGCGGCATGGGCGGCCTCCAGCTCCGCCACGCGGGTGGCCAGGCGGCGGCCCTCGCCGTGGAAGGTGTCCCGGATGGCGCGCAACATGGCCTCCGCCCGGGCGCCCGCTTCGGCATGGTCCTGCGGCGTGCGCGGGCCCTGCGGCGTATAGGCGATGAAGACCACCGCCTTCAGCCCCCCGGCCTTCATCCGGGCATAGTCCACGCAGCGCTGGGTCACCCCGCGCGGATCGACGTGGTCCGGCCAGGGAATGTCCACATGGGTGTCGAGGGTGAGGGTCTCGGCGTGAATCTCGGCGTGCATGGATCTTACTTCGTACGGGCGGCGGCGATCTGCGAGATCATCCCTGGCAGGGCCTGCGGGTCCAGCCAGCGGAACACGGCGACGATCCGGCTCGACGGCTCGATCCAGATCGTGTTGCCGCCGGCGCCCACGGCGAAAAGACTGCCCCGGTCCGCATCGGGGAAGCGGCCGCTGCGGTTCAGCCACCAGAGCAGGCCGTAATCCGGGTGCAGCGCGACGGGCTGGCCGGACTCCGCAACCCAGCCCTCCGGCAGGATGCGGCGGCCCTCCCAGGTGCCGTCGTTCAGCATCAGAAGGCCGAGCCGGGCCTGGTCCTCGGCATCCGTCACGATACCGCCGCCCCAGTGACCGCCCCCGGGGACCGAGACAACCGACCGGCCGCCAATCTCCACCGCGGCGTTGTGGTAGCCCTCCCACCGCCAGTCCGGGGAGGATCCGATCGGGTCCGCAACCCGCTCCTTCCAAACCTCCGGCAGCGCGCGGCCGAAGCGGTGCAGCAGGGCGAGGGAGAGGACGTTCACGCGGACGTCGTTGTACTCCCAGTGCTCGCCGGGCGCGGCGAGGGGGCGCGGCCAACCCTTCGGCTTCTTCCCCTCGCTCGCCAGGTCGCGGCCGCGGTCGATCTGGTCCGCCTTGCCGAAGAGGGTGCCCTCCCACTCGCTCGTCTGCTGCAGCAGCATCCGCCAGGTGATCGCGCCGTTGCGCGGGCCGGCGAAGGCAGGGTCGTCCACGCTGGCCGAGACGGGGGCGTCCAGGTCGGTAATCAGCCCATCCAGGACCGCGATGCCGGCGAGGATGGAGAGGCAGGACTTGGCGACGGAGAAGGTCATGTCCGCGCGGCGGGTGTCGCCCCAGCGGGCGGCCAGCACGCCGTCGCGCAGCACCAGCCCGTTCGGGGCGCCGCGCGGCACCACGGGGCCGAGGACCTCGTTGTCAGGGGCGGGCTCGAAGTGCCCGGCCTCGAGATGGGCCAGCAGGTCGCGGGGGAAGGGGCTTTCATGCGCCGCGGCGAAGGCGACCGCCGCCGCCAGCCGGGCGGGGTCGAAGCGCAGCGCCTCGGGCGCGGCTTGCGGGAAGTGGGCGGGGAAGGGGGGTGGGAAGCTCATCGCCGGGCAGGGTGGACCCTCGCGGCGCCCTGGCAAAGGGGGTGGAAACCGCCGCAGCGGCTTGGTGTTGCACGGGGGAATCACCACATCTCCGGCCATGACCCAGACCCCCCAGCCATCTCCTCCCGGCACTGAGGTCGCCCTGCTCGGCGGCGGTTGCTTCTGGTGCCTGGACGCCGTGTACCGCAACCTGGCCGGCGTCTCCGAAGTGGTCTCCGGCTATGCCGGCGGCCAGATGCCGAACCCGACCTATGAGCAGGTCTGCTCAAAGACCACCGGCCACATCGAGGTGGTGCGAGTGGCCTTCGACCCGGCCGTGATCTCCTACTCCGACATCCTCCGGGTGTTCTTCACCATCCACGACCCGACCACGCGCGACCGGCAGGGCGCGGATGTGGGCCCGCAGTACCGCAGCGTGATCTTCTTCGAGAGCACGGAGCAGGAGGCTGCGGCGAAGGAGGTGATGGCCGAGGTGGAGCGCGAGGGGCTGTACAGCGGCCGCATCGTGACGGACCTGCTGCCCGCCCCGGTCTTCTACCCCGCGGAGCCGGAGCATCAGGACTACTTCGCCCGCAACCCCTGGTCCGGCTACTGCCGCGCCGTGGTGGCGCCGAAGGTGGCCAAGTTCCGCAAGGGCTTCGCCCATCGCCTGAAGGAGCGCGCGGCATGAGCGAGGAGATCATCCAGCGCAGCGAGGAGCAGTGGAAGGAGGACCTCTCCCCGGAGGCCTTCCGCGTGCTGCGCTGCCACGGGACGGAGCGGCCGGGCACCAGCCCGCTGAACGTGGAGAAGCGGGACGGCGTGTATCACTGCGCCGGCTGCCAGTCCCCGCTGTTCACCAGCGATACGAAGTACGAGAGCGGCTCGGGCTGGCCGTCCTTCTGGCGGCCGATCGAGGGGGCCGTGTCCACCATTTCGGACCGCTCCCACGGCATGGTCCGGACGGAGGTGCGCTGCGCCGCCTGCGGCGGGCATCTCGGCCACGTCTTCCCCGATGGGCCGCGACCGACCGGGCTGCGCTACTGCATGAATGGCGTGGCGCTGGACTTCCATCCGACGGACGAGGATGGCATCGCGCTGGAGTGACGCCGGCCTTCCACCACGCTGTCGCCGTGGTTAGATGACATCCACGCGGGGCGGGTCCGTGCTACAGGGCCCGCCAGCCGGACCGCCGCCGATTCCCGGCCCGACATTGATCCAGCGCATTTGGGGTGGGCAGCCATGTGGCGAGAATGGCGCGGAAGGGATGGCGCCGGGATGTCGGACCCGTTAACCCGCCCGCCTCATCGTTCCACCTTCCGCGGGCGCGACGGCCGCGCCGCCCGACCCACGACCGGAGCCGCCCGCATGCGTCGCCTCGCCCTCGCGCTGCCCCTCGTCGCGGCAAGCTTCCTTCCCGGGGCCGCCAGGGCGGAGGTGGTGTTCGTGGTGAACTCCATGGACCCCGACATCCAGGTGGTGAATTCCGAGACGCGGGAGGAGATCCGCCGCATCCCCGTGCTGCGGGAGCCGCACCACCTCACCATCTCCCCGGCGAAGGACGTTCTGCTGGTCGGCGATTCCGGGGGGAACGAGATCCTCTTCCTCGACCCCGTCACCGGAGAGGTGAAGAAGCGGGAGCGGATCGCAAACCCCTACAACCTGGAGTTCAGCCCGGACGGGAAGACCCTCGTCGTCACCGGGCTGCGTCGGGACCAGGTGGACATCTACGCCTGGGACGGGCCGACGATGGGCCTGACGTTGCTCGGCCGCGTGAAGCCCGGCGACATGCCCAGCCACATCGCCTACCGGCCCGACAGCAAGATGACCTACGTCACCGTCCAGGGCAGCCGCGCCATCGCGGCCATCGACCTGGAAACCCGGCAGGTTGTCTGGACCTTGCAGGTGGGGCGGGAACCGGCCGGGATCATCTGGCACAACGGCAAGCTGCTGGTCGGCGTCATGGGCGCGGACTACGTGGCCGTGGTGGACCCCGAGGCGCGGAAGGTGGAGCGGCAGATCAAGGTCGGCCGCGGGGCGCACGCGCTGTTCCCCTCGCCGGGCGGCGGGCCGATCTACGCGACCAGCCGCGTGGACAGCCGCATTACGGCGCTGGACCCGGTGACGCTGGACGTGATGCGGACCTACGACGTGCCGGGTGGGCCGGACTGCATCTCCTTCGACGAGCACGGGCGGCTGTGGACCACGCTGAGATGGAACCGGCAGCTCGGCCTGCTGGACCCGGAGACGGGGCAGCTGACCACCTCGCCCGTGGGCCGCTCGCCGCACGGCATCTTCTTCCGAGCCAAGGACCTCGTGCAGGCCCGAAACGAGGCGCCGGCCACGCCGGTGGCGCAGTAGCCGTGGCCGCGGGCTGGCGTTCGGGGCTGCGGCGGGCCTTCCTGGGCGGGCTGACGGCGCTGGCCGCCACCCCCGCCCTGGCGCAGGGCCCGGCCTGCCGGGGCACGCTCTACCTGACCATCGACACGGGTTGGTCCCGGGAAGCCGAGGAGATCGCCGCGGTCCTGCGGCGCCGCAACGTGCGCGCCACCCTCTTCGTCGCGGACGAGCCGAGCTTCCGGGGCGACCGGACGCTCTCCCCTGCCTGGGCGGAGTTCTGGCGGGCGCGGGCGGCCGAGGGGCACGTCTTCGCCAGCCACACATGGCGGCACTGGTACTTCTCGGGCGATCCCGGGGCCGGGCGCGTCCGCTACGCCTCCCGCCGCGCGGGGGAGGGGGCGGAAGTGCTGGACGGGGCGGCGCTGTGTGCCGAGCTCGAGCGGCCGGTCCAGGCGCTGAAGGCCATGGTGCCGGAGGCCAGGATCCTGCCGCTCTGGCGCGCGCCGGGCGGCCGCACCACGCCGAACGCGGTGGCTATGGCCCGCAACTGCGGGCTGACGCACCAGGGCTGGACCGCCAACGGTTTCCTGGGCGACGAGCTGGACGCCGCCGCCCACCCCAATTCCGCGCTGCTGAACCGCAACCTCGCCAATATCCGCGACGGCGAGGTGCTGATCATGCACTGGGGCGTCCGCAGCCGGCGCGAGCCCTTCGCCGGCATCCTGGAGCCGCTGATCGCCGGCTTGCAGGCGCGAGGCTTCTGCTTCGAGACCCTTCCCGCGGAGGGGCGGCGCTGATGCTGGACGCGATCTCCCGCGGCTACGACGCCTTCACCAGTTTCCTGTTCCAGAACGGGGTGCAACCCCTGCTCTACGCCTTCGGGATGATGGAGTGGGAGGAGGACGCCTTCGCCTGGATGGACTTCTTCGTCCTCGGCGTGATCCAGGTGCTCGTCGTCGTTGCCATCTGCCGCCCGCTGGAGGCCTGGCGCCCGGTGGAGCGGTGGGACGACCGGCGCGTGGTCTGGACGGACGTGACCTACACGCTGCTGGCCCGCCTCGGCGTGCTGCCGCTGATCGCCTTCGTGCTGCTGGCGGGTGTTCAGGCACAATTCGATGGCTGGCTGACCGACATGGGCTGGGTGCCGCCAACGCTGGAGACGCTGATCCCCGGCCTGGACACGCGGCCGCTGCTGGCCTTCGCCCTCTATATCCTCATCATCGACTTTGGCGAGTACTGGCGGCACCGGCTGCAGCACACCATCCCCTGGTGGTGGGCGCTGCATTCCATCCATCACGCCCAGGAGAAGATGACCTTCTGGACGGATGACCGGAACCACCTGATCGACGACATGATCGCGGCTCTCTGGGTTGGCGGCATCGCGCTGCTGATCGGCGTGCCGCCCGGGCAGTTCCCGCTGATCGTCCTCATCATGCGCGTGGCGGAGAGCCTGTCCCACGCGAATGTCCGCCTCTCCTTCGGGGCGGTGGGGGAGCGGCTGCTGGTTTCCCCGCGCTTCCATCGCTTCCACCACGGCATCCTCTCGGCCGGGGAGGAGGGGCGGAACTTCGCGGTGCTCTTCCCGGTCTGGGACATGATCTTCCGCACGGGCGATTTCCGGCGCGACATCTTCCCGCGGACGGGCGACCCGGAGGCGCCGCCGAGCCTCGTGCAGGGCGGCTGGTGGCGCCAGCAGGTGGACGGGACCCGGCGGTTCCTCTCCGCGATCCGCGGCGCGCGGGCGGGGTAGGCCGGAGCCCCCTTCAGGAGGCCATCCGCACCGGCTCCGGGCTCAGCCGCCGCAGTTCCGGCAGCACCTTCGTCCCGAAGGCCTCCAGCGCGGCGAGGACGCGCGGCGCGGGCAGGCCGGTGAAGCCCATGTAGAGGCTCCAGTGGCTCGGCGAGAGGGCGTGGAAGTCCTCCGTCAGCAACTCCGCCACGCGGTCCGCCGGGCCGATCGGCGCGTTCTCCAGCAGCCACTCGATGCTCGGCTCGCCCTCGAACGGGATGGAGCGCATGAAGGCCCCGTCGCGCTGCGGCGCCTCCTCCCGCAGGGAGAGGGTGGTGCGGACGAAGCGCAGCATGCCCTCCGCGGCCTGGCGCCGCTCGGCGGGATCGTCGGTCACGAAGACGTAGCGCTGGATGGCGAGCTTCAGGGCGGATTCGGGCAGCCCCCCGGCGCGGAGGGCGGCGAGCAGCTTCTCGCGCATCGGCAGGGCGGCGGCGGCCCGGCGATGGCCCTGGCTGATGAAGAGCGAGCCGCCGGAGCGGGCCGCGCGCTGGAGAAGCCGCGGTTCCCCGCCCGCGAGGAAGAGGGGCGGCACGGCACCGGGAAAGGCGGCGATCGGCGCGTCCGGTACGGAGAAGTGCCGGCCCTGGTAGCCGACGCGCCCCGTGGTGAGGCCCCCGGCGATGATGTCCCAGCCCTCCTCCAGCATGGCCGTGCGCTCGGCCATGGGGATTCCGTAGGTGCGGAACTCGTGCGGCTGGTGGCCGGTGCCGAGGCCGAGCATCAGCCGGTTGCCGGTGAGGGCCTGGAGCATCCCGACCTCCTGCACGACGCGCAGGGGATGGTGGAGGGGCAGCACGACCACGGCCGGGCCCAGGCGCAGGCGTGTGGTCACGGCGGCCGCGTGGGCCACCATCATCAGCGGGGAGGGGCAGACGGAGTGGCTGGTGAAGTGGTGCTCGGCGAACCAGGCGCCGTCGAATCCCAGCGCCTCCGCCAGCCGCACCTTCTCCACCGTCATGCCGAGGATCTCGCCCGGCGTCTCGTCCGGACGGTTCTGGGACATGAGGTTGAAGAGGGCGATATCCATGCGCGGTCTCCGGTTGCCGGGCCGGGATGTAGCAGAAACGATGCCAGGGCGGGCGGGGGGGGGCTAACGCGCGCGGCCCACCTTCCGCGTCATGCCGGCATCCAACGCGCGCAGGCCGCTGCGCTCCGGCAAGGGGATCGGCACGCCGGTGCGGTCGCAGGGCACGACGACACGGCGGGTTAGGCCCGTCAGCCGCTTGAGGCTGGAGGTGCGGCTCTCCGAGTAGCCGGCGAGAAGCACGTCGAAGCTCTCGCTCAACCCGGGCTGGACGGAGACGACCATGCCCCAGTCCCCGACCCGGCCCATGGCCATCTCGCCCCGTTCTGAGGTGCGGAGGCGAACGAGATCGCCCACCTCGTACCGCGAGACATAGGATCGACCATCCGGATCGTAGCTGATTTCCATGGAGCCGCCGCGAGCAGGGGAATGCGGCGATCTTCGACCGATTCGGTAAACCGAATGCTGATGGCCTGGACGGGGATGTCCGCACCCCGGTTGCACCGGCTGACGTGCGTGGCGTTCTTCTGGCGCCGCTCCGAAGCGCCGGGATCCATCGTGCGGGCGCGGTCAGGACGCGCCCGGGCTGCTCCTCCGGCGTGACAGGAGCAGCAACGCGAGGAAGGACAGCGCCGTGAGGGTGCCGGAGAGCAGGAGCGCGGCGCGCGGCCCGGTCGTGTCCAGCACCAGCGCGAAAAGCAGCGGCGCCCCGCCCTGCAGCAGGCGCGTGGGGGCCGCCAGCAGCCCCGTCCGCAGGCCGTAGCCCACTGGCCCGAAGAGGGCGAGCGGCAGCGTCCCCCGCGCGATGGTCAGCAGCCCGTTGCCCGCGCCGTGCAGCAGCGCGAAGGGCAGTGCCGCGACCGGGCCGAGGACCGCCAGCAGCGCCGCGCCGACCGGGTGCAAGCCGGCAGCGAGCCCGGCCGTGACGAGGGGCGATGCCCGCCGCAGCAGCGCGAACTCCGCCACGCGGGCCGCCACCTGCGCCGGGCCGATCAGCGAGGCGGCGAGGACGGCGGCGGCCGGGGTCGCCCCGAGGGCCTCGATGATGCGCGGCATGTGCGCGGCCATGGCGGTGGAGACGAAGGCGGTCGCGGCGAAGACGGCGGCGAGGACCACCATGGTCCAGGGCACGCCGCCGGGCGCGGTGCCGGCCGGGGCCGCCGCAGGCGCGGGTGGCGGGGCTTTGGGCACGAGAAGGCGGTTCATCGGCAGGGCCAGCACCAGGTGCAGGGCGGCCCAGGCAAGCAGGGCGCCGCGCCAGCCCAGGGCCTCGATCATGAAGGCGCTGGCTGGCCATCCCACGGTGCTGGCGAAGCCGGCGAAGAGGGTGATGCCGGTGATGGCGTTGCGCGCCTCACGCCCGTAGAGGCCGGTGACGGTGGCGAAGGCGGCCTCGTAGAGCCCGAACCCCATGCCGATGCCGAGTGCCGCCCAGCCCAGGGCCAGAGTAACCGGCCCGGTCGCCAGCGACAGCAGCGCCAGACCGGCCGCGAAGACGAGGTTGGAGGCCGCGAGCACGTCCCGGCCGCCATAGGCATCGATCAGCCGCCCGGCGGCCGGGCCAACCAGCCCGGAGAGCAGCAGCGCTCCGGAGAAGATCCCGAAGAACAGGGTTCGCGGCATGCCCAACGCCTCGCAGACCGGATCCGCGAAGACGGCTGGGAGGTAGTAGGTGGACCCCCATGCCAGGGTCTGCGTGATCCCCAGCGCGGTGGTGACCAACCCGCGGCGGCGTAAGAGGTCTGCAACCATCGCCGGAACCTCTACCAGCCCGGGATGGGGGTGGCGACCTGGGGCCCGGTCCGGTTCTGCCTCCGGGCGAAGTGGGATGGGGAGCCATGACGTCCGGATGTCCAGGGCAACGCCCGGTCGCCCGGGCCGTTCCTTCCGGCCGGGGGCGGCCCGGGCGCGCGCGGCCCCGCCCCGGCCCAGGTACAGGAGCATCACCGGATGAGCAGCGAAGGCGGCAACCCCCACGCCATGCGCGACCCGCGTTCCCAGCACCCCCGCCCGCCCTTTCCCCGGCAGCCGCAGAACGCCCCGGGCGAGGAGCGGCGGATGGACCCGCCCGCCGACCACGGCGAGGAGAGCTATCGAGGCGCTGGGCGCCTTCCCGGCCGCAAAGCGCTGGTGACGGGCGGTGATTCCGGCATCGGCCGCGCGGCCGCCATCGCCTTCGCACGGGAGGGCGCGGATGTCGCCATCGCCTATCTGCCGGCCGAGGAGACAGATGCGCGCGCCGTGGCGAAGCTGATCGAGGCGGCGGGCCGCAAGGCCGTGCTGCTGCCCGGCGACGTCTCTGACGAAGCCTTCTGCGGGAAGCTGGTGTCGGACGCCGTGGCCCAGCTCGGCGGGCTCGATATCCTCGTGAACAACGCGGGCAAGCAAACGGCCGTGGACTCCATCGCGGAGCTGACGACCGAGCAGTTCGACGCGACCTTCAAGACGAACGTCTACGCGATGTTCTGGATCACCAAAGCTGCGCTGCCGCACATGAAGCCGGGCTCGGCCATCATCAACACCAGTTCCATCCAGGCCATGCAGCCCTCTCCCGCGCTGCTGGACTATGCACCCACCAAGGCCGCGATCCTGAACTTCACCAAGGCGCTGGCAAAGCAGGTGATGGAGAAGGGCATCCGCGTGAACGCTGTTGCGCCGGGCCCGTTCTGGACGCCGCTGCAGCCCTCCGGCGGGCAACCGCAGGAAAAGGTCGAGAAGTTTGGCGGCGAGACCGTTTTCGGCCGCCCCGGCCAGCCGGCCGAGCTGGCGGCGGCCTACGTCCTGCTCGCCTCGCAGGAGGCCAGCTACATGACGGGCGAGTGCATCAGCGCAACAGGCGGCATGACGCCGTTCTGAACAGTCCGGTGTCCGCCGGGCCGGCACCGGCGGACACTCCGAGGCAGCACGGCGTGGCTCCGATGGAACCGCGCTCTGCGTGCCGGCCGGCCGGCCCGGAGTGCGCCGCCGCTGACGGGGAAAACCCCGCCTTCGCGCCCCCGTGGTAGACGGGGGCTACACCAATCGCTGATCCTCCGACACGCTGCGTCGGCCCGGAACCGGGCCGCCCGGGACAGCGGGCATCGTGGAGGGAGAGGGGCCCGGTGCCTCCCTCCGCCCCGGTGCCCCTGCGATGCGGCCGGGAACAACAAGAACTGCGATTGGAGGACACCAAGAATGACACACGGGAGTCATGGCCCTGGCCGGCGCGCTGTCCTGGGCGCTGGACTCGGTACGGGATCGCTGCTGGCCGGTGCGGGCTGGGCCCGGCGCGCGCGCGCCCAGTCGCAGCAGCCGACCATCCGCATCGGATTCCTCACCGACCTGTCCGGCCCCTACAAGGACATCACGGGGGAGACGGGCGCCATCTGCGCGCGCCAGGCGATCGCCGACTTCGGCGCGGCCGAGAAGGGCATGCGGGTCGAGGTGCTGCTCGCCGACCACCAGCACCGCCCGGATGTCGGCATCGGCATCATCCGGGAGTGGTTCGACCGCGGCGACGTGGACATGATCCTGGACGTCGGCAACTCCGCGATCGGGCTCGCCGCGGGCGGCCTCGTGACGGAGCGGAACAAGGTCCCGCTCAACACCGGCGCCGCCTCCTCGGACCTCACGGGCAGGTCCTGCAACGCCAACACGATCCACTGGCCCTACGACACCTGGTCCAACGCCAACTCCGCCGCGCGATCGCTGCTGAGCACCGGCGGCAACCGCTGGTTCTTCGTCACGGCCGACTACGCCTTCGGCAAGGCCATGCAGGCGGATGCCACGCGCATCGTGGAAGCCGGCGGCGGGCAGGTGGTGGGCTCGGCGGTCCATCCCTTCCCGGGCACCACCGACTTCTCCTCCTACCTCGTCCAGGCACGCGCACGGCGGGCGAACGTCGTCGCTTTCGCCAATGCGGGTGCGGACACGCTGAACTGTGTGAAGCAGGCGGCCGAGTTCGGGCTGACGCGCGCCGGCATTCGCCCGGCGGCGCTCGTCGCCTTCATTCAGGACATCAAGGCGCTGGGCCTGGACGTGGCGCAGGGGCTGACGATCAGCGAGAGCTTCTACTGGGACCTGAACGACCGGACCCGCGCCTTCACGGAGCGGCTGAAGCCGCGCCTGACGAATGGCGGCATGCCCAACATGGACCATGCCGCCGCCTACTCCTCGACGCTGCACTACCTGAAGGCGGTGTCGGACCTGGGCGTGGCGCGCGCCAAGGCGGACGGACGCGCTGTGGTCGCCGCCATGAAGGCCATGCCGACGGATGACGACTGCTTCGGGCGAGGGAGCGTGCGCGCGGACGGGCGCAAGATCCACCCCATGTATCTCTTCGAGGCGAAGAAGCCGTCCGAGAGCACGGGGCCCTGGGATCTTCTCAAGCTCGTCGGCACCACGCCGGCGGAGCAGGCCTTCCGGCCCCTGGCTGAGGGCGGCTGCTCGCTGGTGACGAACTAGGCATCGGGCCGGCGGGGCGGCTCGCGCCGCCGCGCCGGTCGTCGCAGCTGGGGCGACGCCCGCCTTCATGGCGGGATCCGTTCTTCGCTGTCACAAACCTTCCTGCAGGTGCAAGGATCCGGAGCGCGGGTCGTGCCGCTCGGGAGAACCGTGCCGGATGACGCGGGCCGCGCGGCCCGGTGCCGCGTCGGCACCCCAGGCCCGGCGCAGCTGGACCCGCACCGCCGTCAACGCCGCGCTTCAGCGCCCGCCTGGACTGCCCCTGCCCGGTGCCAGGGGCAGTTCAAGGCGGGCCAGCGTTCCGCCGAATCGCTCGCTGCGGCCGAGGATCAGACGGCCGCCATGCAGCCCGGCCAGGTCGGCCACGATGGCGAGGCCGAGCCCCGAGCCCGGGGCCGTCTCGTCCAGGCGGACGCCGCGCGCGATCGCCTCGGCCACGCCATCCGCGGGCAGGCCGGGCCCGTCATCCTCGACCAGGATGGCAGCGTCGCGCCCGGCCGCCCGGATCTCCACCGAGATCCGGGCCTGCGCCCACTTGCAGGCGTTCTCCATCACGTTGCCGATGATCTCGATTAGGTCCTGGCGGTCAGCCCCCACGCGGAGCCCGGCATCGCCGGAGACGGCGATGCTCAGGCCGCGATCGGCCTGCAGCCGCCGCAGCGCCCCCGCCACCTCCTTTGCCACGGCGAGCGGCGCGGCGTGGGCGGCCAGGCTCTGCGCGCCGGAGAGCGCGGCGGAGCGTGCGCGGGCCAGATGGTGCTGCACGATGCCTTCCAGCGCACGGGCCTGTGCCAGCGCGGCCTCCGGGTTCGGGGCCGGCCGGTCGAGCGCGTTGAGGATCACGGCGACAGGCGTCTTCAGCGCGTGGGCAAGGTTGCCGACATGGGCGCGCGCTCGCTCGAGCGTCTCCTGGTTCTGCGCGATGAGGGCGTCCACCTCCTCCACCAGCGGCGCCACCTCTGCCGGGGCCGGGACGGCGAGCCGGTCGCGCGTGCCGGCCCGCACCTCGGCCAGGGCGCGGCGCACGGCGCGCAGCGGGGCCAGCTGCCAGACCACCTGCGCCACGACGCCGGCGACCAGCCCGAGGCCGAGCACGGCGAAGGCGAGACCGATGCCGCGATGCAGCCGCGCCAAATCGGCGTCGGTCGCGTCCCGCGCCACCGCGACCTGCACCGTCAGCGGGCCGGGCGAGCCGGGCAGCTCCACGCTCCGCTCCAGCAGCCGCATGTGCTCGCCCCGCGGGCCGGGCACGTCGAGGGCGCGGGTGGCCGAGAGGTCCGGCGGGCCGGGCGGCGGCAGATCGGCATCCCAGAGCGAGCGGGAGGAGGCGGTGCCGCCCGGGCCGGTGATGCGCCAGTACTGGCCGGAAAGCGGGCGGTCGAACTCGGCGCTTGCCCGGAAGCGCTCCAGCCGCGGCCGGCCGGCGTCGTCGGTGGCCGCCGCGGCCACCACCGCGTCCAGCAGGTCGGAGATGCGGGCATCCGCCGCGGCCTCGATCTGCCGCATGGCGATGTCGGAGACGAACCAGCCGGTGACGGCGAGCCCGGCGGCCACCCAGAGGGCGGTGAGCAGCGCGAGCCGAAGGGTGAGGGAGCGCACTCAGCCGCTGCCCGCCGCCATGCGGTAGCCCTGGCCGCGCACCGTCTCGATCACGCCTTCGGCCAGCTTGCGACGCAGGCGGCCGACCATCACCTCCAGCGTGTTGCTGTCCCGGTCGAAGTCCTGTGCGTAGAGGTGCTCCGTCAGCTCCGTCTTGGAGACGGGGCGGCCGGGGTGGTGGGCGAGATAGGCGAGCAGGCCGTATTCCAGCGCGGTCAGCCGAACCGGCGCGCCCTTCCAGGTCACGGTCCTGGCCGTGGTGTCGATCCGCAGGTCGCCGAGCCGGATCTCCGGGCGCGCCAGGCCGTGGGCGCGGCGGATCAGCGCGCCCAGCCGTGCCACCAGCTCCGCCATGATGAAGGGCTTGGCCAGGTAGTCGTCCGCACCGGCGTTCAGCCCTTCCACCTTCTCCGTCCAGGCGTCGCGCGCGGTCAGCACCAGGACGGGCATCGTGCGCCCGGCGGCGCGCCAGCGGCGCAGCACCGTCAACCCGTCCAGGCGCGGCAGGCCAAGGTCCAGCACCACGGCGTCGTAGGGCTCGCTCCCGCCGAGGAAGAGGGCTTCCTCCCCGTCGGGCGCATGGTCTACGGCGAAGCCCGCCTCGGCCAGCGCGGCGCGGAGCTGGCCGGCCAGGGCCTCGCTGTCCTCCACCACCAGCACGCGCATCAGCGGCGCTCCTGGACGGGGCCTTTGGTCCGCAGCACGTTGCCGTTCGCCGCGTCCACCCTCAGCTCGAACATCCGGCCGGTGGGGGGCAGCAGCTTGAACTCGTAGATCCACCTGCCGTCGTCGCGGTCGAGGTCGGTCTCGATCACCCGGCCGACATAGCGCCGCTCCACCCCGGCCAGGATCTCCGTGAGGGGGCGGATCTCGCCGGCCGCCAGCGCGGCGCGGGCACGGTCGTGGTCGTCATCATCGTCGTCGTCGTCGCGGGCCAGCGCCGTTCCGGCCAGGGCGGGCAGGGCGAGGGCGGCTGCGATGGTCTGAAGGAGGAGCCGGCGCGTCATGGTCCCCGTGGGTTAGCACGCCAAGCTGAACGTCACCTGAACAGCCTGCTCAGGGAAGGTTCAGGCTGGACGCGCGAAACACCGCCCCGTCGCCGGAGACGGCAACCAGACACGGAGCGGACGCGAATGCCCGGCATCAACGACCTGACGATCCTGTCCCTGCTCATCTCCCTCTGCGGCCTCGTCCCGGTCGGGATGGCTTTCGCCGAGGATCCATCGGCCCTGAACGGGGAGGGTGCGAGGCCGGGCAACAGGATCATCGGCTTCCTGGCGGGCCGGTAACCAGGCTTACCCTTGAGGCTGCGGAACGGGACGGCCCGATGCTGCTCGCCGTGGCGGCCGACCTGTCGCGCTCGCTCGGTGGCCGGCATCCGGGCGCCGCGGCCCGCACCGGCTGCAATCCGCCAAGCGACAAGCCGTCGCGAAGCCATCGAGGGGCCCGGGTGCCACGATGCATACCCAGGGCAGGATCGTGCTCGCGGTCAGGTACGAGAAGGCCGGCATGCCACCGTCATTGCTGCTCCACGGTCGGCAGGACGAAGCGGAACACTGCCCCCCTGGGCGAGGCGTTCTCCGCCCAGAGGCGCCCGCCATGTGCCTCCACGCAATTCCGGCAGATCGCGAGGCCCATCCCCATTCCGTCGGGCTTGGTCGAGTAGAACGGCTCGAAAACGCGGGGAAGGTGGCTCGCGTCGATGCCCGGGCCGCCATCCCGCACCTCCACCTGCACGCCCTCGTCACTCCGGGAAAGCCGCACCGTCAGGTCGTGCGGTCCGGGCTGCCCGATCATGGCCTGGGCGCCGTTCAGCATCAGGTTCACGACGACCTGCTGGATTTGCACGGGATCGGCGGTCACGAGCGGCAGGCCACCTCCGGCATCGAAGTGGACGGAGGCGCCGCTGGCCCGGAGCTCCCGCTCGATCAGAAGGATGGCCTCGCGCGTGACCTGGACGAGATCGACGGCCTCGCTTCGCCGGGCGGCGTTCCCGATGAAGGAGCGAAGGCGCGTCACCACATCCCGCGCCCGGATGGAATCGCGTACGACATGCTCCAGGGCGTGCCGCGCCTCGGCAAGGTCCGGCTCGGCTCGCGCCAGCCAACGCCGGCATGCCTCGGCGTGGCCGACGATGGCCGCGAGAGGCGAGTTCACCTCATGCGCAATCGTCGCGGTGAGCGTGCCGGCGGTCGTGACGCGGGCGGCGCGCGCGATCTCGGCTTCGGCCTGGAGCAGGCGGGACTGCACCGCCTTGTAGGCCGTGATATCCACGGCGGTGACGACGATGTCCCGGAAGCCCTCCAGCGTGTCCGGCAGGTCCGCTGCGAAGAGACATTCAAGCTCGCTACCGTCAGGGCGGGTGATGTGTGCCTCCGAGCGGTAGAGCCTCTCCCCGGCGGAGATGGCGACCAGCCACTGCAGGAAGGTCTGGTCCGTGTTCGGGAGGATGCGGTCGAGCGGGCCGATGAAGGCTTCCTTCCCCGGCGCGCCCATCATCGTCACGGTGAAGCGGTTCACGTCCTTGATCCGTACCTGCCGGCGAAGCTGTCGCGCGCGGTCCGGATGGGTTGTGAAGTAGGCCTGCATGTCGTGAATGCCGGCCCGCCGCAGGGCCAGGATCGCCTCCGCCACGGGGAACCAGTCCTCGCGCCAGAGGGACACGCCGCTGCGCTCGAACAGCGCCTCGTAGCCCGTCCTGGCCTCCTGCAACCGCGCGCAGAGCTTGACACCTGCCAGGAGGGTGCCACCGCCGAGAAGCGCCGCGACCAGGCCCGCCCAGACACCGCCGTGCACGACTGCGATCGCGGCCGCCGCGCCCGCGAGCAGGGCGAGCAGGATCGGGATCACCGCCAGCGCGACATGAGAGGGCAGGGAACTCGGCCATCCCGCGCGACGCGCCCGGTGCGCCCAGCGCGGCAGGGGGCCGGCATGTCCTGGCGGCGGCTCTTGCACCGATGGGGCTGGCCAGAGCGAGAAGACTTTCGTCATCGCCGTTCGCCCCAGCCAATGTCCTGCCCTTGCATCGCCATCCCCTGTGCGCGGGGAAAGTGCCAGCCGGGGAGGGGGGCCACAAGGCGCCGTCCGGGCGATCACCTTCGGCGCGGGCGCTAGCCGGGATCGGCCCCGAGGCGGCAGCTTCTGGCCATGGGCACCGCCGAGGGCGTCAAGGAACTCTCGTCCGTGCGCGGTCGGCCGTGAGCTCGAGCACAATGGCAAGCGCCGCCAGGAGCGCACCGAAGGCGCAGACCGCGCCCCATCCGCCGACCCGCCACGCCGCCATCGCGCCCGCGGATCCCGCTGCGCCGCCCAGGAACATGCCGGTCATGAAGACCGTGTTGATGCGGCTCCGCGCGTCGGGCTGCAGCGCGTAGATGACGTGCTGGTTGGAGACGAGGGAGCCCTGGACGCCGAAGTCGAGGATCACCACCCCCAGCACCAGCCCGGCGATCCCCGGCCAGGCGGCAAATATGGCCCAGGCCGCCAAGGTGAGGACGGCCCCGAGGCCGATGACAAGCCGCGGGCCGCGATGGTCGGCCAGCTTCCCCGCCAGCGGGGCGGCCGCGACACCGACCGCGCCGACGATGCCGAAAAGGCCCGCCACCTCCGCCCCCAGCTGGAACGAGGGCTGCTCCAGCCGGAGTGCCAGGATCGTCCAGAAGGTCGAGAAGGACGCGAAAAGTGCCGCCTGCATCAGGGTCGCCCTCCGCAGCGCGCGATGTGTGCGCCAGAGGCCGAGCAGCGAGCGCAGCGCCGCGCCATACCCGATCGTTGCAGCGGCAGGGCGGCGCGGAAGGGTAGCCGCCATCAGCGCCGCCGCCGCCAGAGCCATGGGTACGGCGAGCCAGAACATGGCGCGCCAACCAGCATGGGCCGAGACGAAGCCGCCCAGGGTCCGGCTGAGCAGGATCCCCGTCAGCACGCCGCCGGTGATCACCCCCACGGTCGCGCCGCGGCGTTCCGGCGCGGCGAGATGGGCGGCGAAGGGGACGATCTGCTGCGCCACTGTTGCGCAGAGGCCCACGGCAAGGGAGGCGAGCACCAAGACCGGCGCGCTCGGCGCCAGCGCCGCCAGCGCCAGCGCGGCCGCGAGCACGCCGAACTGCGCGATGATCAGGCGCTTCTGGTCCAGCAGGTCGCCGAGGGGGAGCAGCAGGAAGAGGCTTGCTGCGTAGCCGAGCTGCGTGGCCGTGGGGATGAGGGCGGTGCTGGCAGAGCCGGCGAAATCAGCCTCGATGATCCCGAGCATCGGCTGGTTGTAGTAGATGTTCGCGACCGCGATGCCCGCCGCGGCGGCCATGGCGAAGGTCACTCCCCGTGTCAGCATCCCGGCGGAGGCTTGGGGCAGAGCATCCTGGATGCCGGTCGCCATGATCGTGTTCCCGTTCTACTTCGGCGGCTACTGGCGGGAGGGCGCGCCCTGGTGCTGCCGGCGCCAAGCAAGAGGCGTGCTGCCCGTGAGGCGGCGGAACACGCGGGAGAAATGGGCCTGGTCGGCCAGGCCACAGGACAGGGCGATGTCGCAGAGGGACGCCCGGGTTTCTAGCATCAGGACCTTCGCCCGCTCGATGCGGCGCTCCATCACGAAGCTATGCGGAGACTGGCCGAAGCTCTGCTTGAAGGAACGCGCGAAGTGGCCGCAGCTCAACCGCACCTCGGCGGCAAGGTGCTTCTGCAGGAGCTGGGAGCCGAGATTGGCTTCGACGTAGCGCGACACGCGGATAACCTGCCAGTGCGCCAGCCCGCCCGGGATCACGGGCCGGTCTGTCCCTCTCGTATCCAGCAGGCGGGAGGCACGGGCCAGGGTGACGACGGCGGCCCCGCGGTCGCGGTCGAGCAGGTCGAGCGCGTCCTGCAGCAGCCGATGGACCGGGCCCACGTTTCCGCTGCGGCAGACCTCCTCATGACCACTGGCCCGAGTGGCAATATGGCTGGAGATCATCGCCCTGCTCCGCTGTCCGTCATGTTCGCTGACGGGACAGTGGATGAGCGCCGTGACGATCTCCACCTGGCACTTGTCCACCCCGGTAAGCTCTTGGGGCCGCGGAAGCCATACTTCAGTATAGGGCCAACAGACCTAGATAGGGCGGCGACTCCGGTGCGGGCCCCGGCCGGGCAGCTTCCCGCGGGACCTGTCCTGCTCAGCCGTTCCCACGCCGACCGGTTTCGAACAGGAACCAGACGCGACCCTCGGCCTCGTCGATCCAGTTCTCGAGAAGGCTGGCCGTGGCGACGTCGCCGTGCTCGTCGCACATCGACCGCAGCGCGCGCATACGGGCCACCAGGGCGCCGTTGTCCTCGCGCAGTTCGGCCAGCATGTCCTGCGGGGCTACGAAATCCGCATCATTGTCCAGCACGCGCTGCACCCGCGCGACATGGCCGATAGAGCGGATGGTGGCGCCGCCCAGCTTCCGCGCGCGCTCGGCGATCGGGTCCACCATCGCCAGCAGCTCGCCCGCCTGCTCGTCGAACATGAGGTGATAGTCGCGGAAATGCGGGCCGGATGCGTGCCAGTGGAAGTTCTTCGTCTTCAGGTACAGCGCGAGCACATCCGCCAGCAGCGCCGTCAAACCGGCCGGGATGTCGCGGACCGCCTCTGCCGAGAGACCTGTGGGCGTGAGCAGCGCGGCCAGGCGCCGGGTCTGCAGTGGGCTTTCGGTCATGGCGTCAATCCTCGTGGCTGGCCTTCGCCGGCCGGGGATTGGCAGATTGGGGCAAGGGAGCGCCCCGATCTTGTCCCGGCGCGACCGGAATGGAACGATCGTGCGGCGGCCGCGCGCCTGGTCCGCCAGATCGAGGCGGCTCCGCGCCGGCCTGCCGGTCCCTCGATCCCCGCGAACCCCGATCGTTGCGCTAGGCGCCGGCAACGCCCGGCCGGGCGGGCAGCCTGACGACAAAGCGGCTTCCCTGCGGCCCGGTGGCGATGCATTCCAGCCACCCACCATGCGCTTCCATGATGGAGCGGCATATGGAGAGCCCCATGCCGAGGCCGGTGGGCTTCGTCGTGAAGAAGGGGTCGAAGATCCTGGCGAGGTTCGCCGCTTTGATTCCGGGCCCGCTATCCTCCACCGTGACCTCGACCATCCCCGCCGCCACATCGTGGCTGGACGCGATGACGACCTGGCGCCGACGGCCCGGGACCGCCTCCATCGACTCGGAAGCATTGAAGATGAGGTTGAGGAAGACCTGTTCCAGCTGGACAGGGTCGGCGAGAACGGCGGCGTTTGGCGCGGCCAGGACCTGCTCGACCACCGCGCCCTTGAGCTCGACTTCGGCCGAGACGAGGCCAGCCACCTTCCGCACCATCGCATCGAGAGGGACCTCGCGTCGCTCGGGCGGCGTCTGGCGCGCCAGGGCACGGAGGGACCGGACGATGTCGCTGGCCCGCTGCCCGTCCCGTACGATGTCGGCCAGACCGGCCAGGGCCTCCCCAATTTCGGGAACGGGCCGATTGAGCCACCGCCCGGCGGCACCCGCCTGCGCGACGATGGTCGAGAGAGGCTGGTTGATCTCGTGCGCGATCGACGCGGCGAGCTCCCCCATGGTGGCCGCCTGCGCCGCCTGGGCCAGCTCCGTCCGCGCCCGGCGGAGCGCCGCTTCCGTCACGCGGCGCTCCGTCACGTCCGTGAGGACGCCGACGAACACCTCCGGCTCGGCCGGCCCGAGCAGCAGCTCGACGTGCCGAACCGCGCCTTCCGGTCCAGCCGGATCGAGGATGCGGAAGGCGTGCGGACCGGACACCTCCCCGCCCCAGCGATGCGCGAGCAGGGCATCGATGCGTGGCCGGTCCTCGGGATGGGTCCGCGCCCGCATGGCCGCGACCGGCAGCGGGCCGCCCGCCGGGTCGGCGCCCCAGATCGGGTACAGCCCCTCCGACCAGGCCTGCTCGTCCGTCACCCGGTTCCAGCGATAGCTGCCGGAACGGCTGATGCGCTGGCCGAGGGCGAGGGAGGCCTCGCTCGCCCGCAGCGCGGAGTAGAGGCGTGCATTCTCCAGCGAGATTGCCGCCTGGCTGGCGATGATCTCGAGCAGCACCTGCCGGGAGCTGTCGAACGCATGGGCGGCGACCTCGTTCTCCAGGTGCAGCACGCCGATGAGCGTGCCCTGCTTGATCAGCGGCAAGGTGAGGAGGGAGCGGGCGGGCCGGATGGCGAAGTAGCCGTCGAACCCATGCTCGTGCGGCTCCCGCAGATCGGGGATCGAGGCAGGCAGGCGGCGCTGGATGACCTCGTAGAGAACCGAGAGCGGCAGGTCCCGCGGGGAAGGCGCGGCGCGGGCGAAATGCACGGCGATCCGGCCCGCACCCGGCGGGCCGCCCGCCTGCGGGCCATCCTCAAGGGTGCCGAGCGCCTCCAGGACGGTGCGCCCCCCGCCTGTCAGGATCAGCGCGGCGCGGCTCGCGCCAGCCACGGTCATGGCCTGGCCGAGCAGCCGCTGGACGAGGAGGTCGGTGTCGATCTCGCCCGACAGGCTCTGCACGGCCGCCAGGGCCGCGCCGAGGTCGAGCCCGTCATGGCTTTGGGGGAGGAACGGGCCCTCGCGCCGGGCGGCGGCCGCCCGCTTGGCCGTGGGCAGGAAGGAGTGGCGTGCCGAGAGCTTCGCGGCCCGCCGCGTGGCGCCCCAGGCCTCGTACTGGGCGTGCGCGCCGCGCAGGTGGTGCCGTGCCGCGCCCTCCAGACTGTGGGCGGCGTAGCAGGCGGCGGCCCGCTCATGCGCGATCGCGCGCACCTGCGGGCGGTCCCCGGCCGTGGCAGCCGCGATGGCCTCCTCGTAGAGGGAGAGGGCCCGCAGCGTATGCCCGTCCAGGCGTGCCGCCTCCGCCTCCAGCAGGAGCGCCTTGTCCCGGAAGTTCCCGGCATTCAGCCCTGCCCATCCACGCAGCAGGGCAAGATGCGGTGCGAGGCCCGCCCGATCCCCCCGTGCCGCGCGCAGCAGGCCGGAGAAAAGGTGGATGCACATGACGTGGACATGCGCCGGCGTGGACCAGGCGAGCGCGCTGGCTTGGCCGAGGCACCTCTCCGCCTCATCCGCGTCGTCCTCCGTGTAGGCGACGATGCCGCGGAACATCCAGTACCAGCAGAGCAGCGGCGTCATCGCCGTGCGGGGCGGCTGCGCGGGGAGGGCGCCTGTATCCCGGAGCGCGTGCAAGAAAGCCTGCTGAACACCGAGAATGCCCTCGACGTCCTCGAAATGCGCGCCGCGCGCGAAGGCGAGCCCGCGATTGATCTCCTCCTCCACCCGAGGGAGAGGGACGCCCATGACGATCAGGTCGGAGACGATGTGGTTGCAGGCGTAGCAGGCCATGGCCACGTCGCCGGCGCCCTGGCTCTCGGCCAGCGCGGCGCGGGCGCATCCCAGGGCGAAGTCGAAGGGGCGGCTCCACGCGCTCACCTGATCCAGCGCGACGAGGGAGGCGCTTCGCGTCTCCGCGCTGCCATGGGCCTCGGCGATGCGAACGCCCGCCTCGGAGAACTCCAGCCCGCGTCCGTACTCGCCGAAGCGATGGGCGAGGGCAACGCCGAACCAGGCCACGCCCAGCGCCGAAGCCGGTGCGATCCCGTGCAGGACGGTGAGCCGCACCTGTTCGCAGAGCAGCACGAACATCAGCGCGTCATCGACGAAGTTGGCGGGGGCCACGAGGCTGGCGAGCAGCTCCATCCCCTCCCGCAGGAGCGGGTCGGCCATGGGTTCCAGCCCGGGCAGCGCGGCGGGGCCGTGCGTGCCCATCGCGGCCCGCAGGCGGCGATAGGCGTCCTCCGTCTCGGCCGTGCCGGGAGAGGCCGGCAACTTGATGCCCAGGAGCGGCAGCGCCTCCGCCCCCACCTGGATCGCGCCGGCGAAGTCCGAGCGCAGGCTTCGCAGCCGGATGTCGAGCCGGAGCGCCGCCAGGCTCCCGGCCAGGTCCGCAGCCTCCCGCCGGAGGCGCGCGATCTCCGCGGCGGCCTCGGGGAAACGGCCCTCCAGGATCAGGCGCTCCGCTCGAGGCCGAACGGTGGCCTCCTCGGGCAACAGGGCCATCGGCTCGGCCATTGCGCCGGGCGCGCCCGGGACGGGGCCTTCGCCCGCTGCCCCATCCAGATCGAAGGGCGGGATGCATCGCCCGCGCTCCCATGCTGACAGGCAGCGCAGCAGATCGCGCTCAAGCGCTGCGGCCGAGCGGTAGCGCTGCGCGGGCTCCTTCTCGATGAGCTTCAGCAGGATGGCGTCCAGCATCGCCGGCACCTCCGCACGGAAGCGGCTCGGCGGCGGCGGCCGGCGGGCGGCGTGGGCGTGAATCCAGCCGAGCGCGTCCGCCGCCTCGAAGGGCAGGCGACCGGCTAGAACCCGGTAGAGCGCCATGCCGAGGGCGTAGAGGTCACCCCGGGTGTCGCTCACGGGATGGGTCCGCCGCGCGCGCTCGGGTGGAGTGAAGGCAGGATCGCCGAGGCCGCCATCCTCCGCAGCGATCGCCTCGCTCCCGCGCATCGCGAGCCCGAAGCCCGCCAGCCGGACCGTGCCGTCCGCGCCTTCGAACAGGCTGGCCGGCGTGATGTCGCGATGAAGCATCCCCAGGGCGTGCGCCCGGCCCAGGGCCCAGGCGGCGCCGGCCGCGAAGCGGAGAAAGCCGGCGATGTCGCGCCTCCCGGCGTCCGGCAACGGCCCGCCACCGTCGTCGCGCGAGATCAGCACCGGTCCATCGAGGGTCGGGACGAGGTGCAGCGGCAGCACGGCCCAGTCCGCGGAGAGCGCATCGCGCATCGCGAAGCCCCGGCGCAGCCGGGCCGAGGCGCCCGGCTCCTCCGGCATCGCGGCCCGCGAGACCAGCCATGTCCCGTCGCTGGCGGGGGAGAGCGCGCGGAACGTCTCCACCCATCCATCCGCCACGACCGGCTCCATCACCAGTGCGGCCAGCCACTGCTCGTCCGGCGATGCTTCCGTTGCGGTGGGCAGCAGGTCCATGCTCAAGGACCGCTCTCCTCCTCCATCGCATCCGTCAGGCGCGTGATGAGGACGTTGGGGTCGCAGGGCTTCTCGAGGAAGAAGCGCGCTCCTCCGCCCATCGCGCGTTGCCGGACGCGCTCGTCGGGAAAGGCGGTGATCAGGATCACCGGCAGCTCGGCGCGGCGCGACCGCACGGCGCGAAGCAGGTCGAAGCCGGACAACTCGGGCATCTGGATGTCGGAAACGACGCAGTCAAAGGGCGAGAGGTCCTCCGCCAGGAATGCGTTCGCGGAGGCGTAGGCCCTGGCCCTGAGCCCGGCGGAGCGCGCGAGGCTCGTCAGTGCCACCCTGACGCTGTCGTCATCGTCCACGATAGCGATCAGGTGATCTCGCAAGCGAACCGACCTCCCTTGGACCCTCAACGGGCTCGGCGGCCCACCACAGCTATACCGCGCCGCGCCTCACGGCGACACTATACGAAAGGTCAGAGCCCCAGGGCGGGGCACCCCGTTGGGGCCAACGGCCGTCGCCGCAGGAAGAGACGGCCGTGATGTCGGGATCGTCCAAATTCGTCGGCGCCCGACAAGAGGCCGGCCGGCCCGGCGCCTAACCTCGATCCTGTCCGAGCGAGAGCCCCGCGCGGCGCAGTGCCTGGACGCGGCAGGAGAACCGGCATGACCGAGCGCCCACCCGCCGGAGCGGCATCCCGCCGCGACCTTGTCCTGGGGGCATCGGCACCGCGGCCCTTCCGGCCACCCCCGCCGGCGCGCAGCGCGCGCCGGATCATCAACCCCAACGGCATCCGGAACATCGCAGCATGGCCACCTTCACCACGCGGGACGGCACCTCGATCTACTACAAGGACTGGGGCAGCGGCGCGCCCGTCGTGTTCAGCCACGGCTGGCCGCTGAGCAGCGACGCGTGGGAAGCGCAGATGATGCACCTCTCCTCCAACGGCTTCCGCTGCATCGCGCATGACCGCCGGGGCCATGGGCGCTCCTCGCAGCCCTTCGCGGGCAACGACATGGACACCTACGCGGACGACCTCTACGCGCTGATGGAGCACCTGGACCTGCGCGGCGCGATGATGGTCGGCCATTCCACCGGCGGCGGCGAGGTGCTGCACGTGGCCGGGCGGCACGGCACCACGCGCATCGCGAAGCTGGTGCTGGTCAGCGCGGTCGCGCCCTTGTTGGTGAAGAACGAGGCCAGCCCGGACGGCGTGCCGTTGGAGGTGCTGGACGGGCTGCGCGCGAGCATGCTGAAGGACCGCTCCCAGCTGTTCCAGGACTTCACCACCGTCTTCTTCGGCGCGAACCGCCCCGGCGCGCAGGTGACGCAAGGCATGCGCGACAGCTTCTGGCTGCAGGGCATGACCGGCGGGCTGAAGAATCAGTACGACTGCATCAAGGCCTTCTCCGAGACGGACCTGACGGAGGACCTGGAGAAGCTGAACATCCCCGTGCTGGTGCTGCACGGCGATGACGACCAGGTGGTGCCGATCGCGGCCACCGGCATGCGTTCCGCGAAGCTCGCTCCGCGGGCGACGCTGAAGGTCTATCCGGGCGTCGCCCACGCGCTGCCCGACACGGCGCGCGACGAGCTGAACGCCGACCTGCTCGCCTTCGCCAGGTCCTGATCGGGACGGGTGCCCCTCAGCGGGTACCCCCCCTCTCAATGCTCGATTGCGTTGGTGCAATCTCGGCCTTGTAGTTCCCGCCATGGCCTTGCGTCGCGCTCGCCGTAATCATCCCGCCACACCAGCCACAACAGGAATGGCCATCATGCCGACCGCGACCCCGACCCCTGGCAAGCTGCTGCTCAACGCCTCCGACCACACGCTCATCATGATCGACTTCCAGTCGCAGATGGCCTTCGCGACGAAGTCAATCGACCCCGTGGCGCTGCGCAACAACGCCGCCCTCGTCTCTGCCGCCGCCGCCGGTTTCGGCGTCTCCACCATCCTCACCACGGTTGCGGAGAAGTCCTTCTCCGGCCCGATGTTCGAGGAGGTGACGGCGCCCTTCCCTGGCCAGAAGCTGCTGGACCGCACCTCCATGAACACCTGGGAGGACGCGGCGGTGATCGAGGAGGTGAACCGCATCGGGAAGCCGCGCATCGTCCTCGCCGGGCTCTGGACGGGCGTCTGCATCGTCGGCCCGGCGCTGTCCGCGCTGGACCAGGGCTTCGAGGTGTACTTCATCGCCGACGCCTGCGGCGACGTCTCGACCGAGGCGCATGAGCGCGCGGTGGAGCGCATGATCCAGGCCGGCGCGCGGCCGATGACCGCGCTGCAGTACCTGCTGGAGCTGCAGCGCGACTGGGCCCGCAGCGGGACCTACGAGATGACCACCGGCATCGCAAAGAAGTACGGCGGCGCCTACGGCATCGGCATCAACTACGCCAAGACGATGTTCAACGCCCACGAGGGCTGAGCCCGCAAACGCGCGCCGGGCCACGGCGCCCGGCGCGCCCATCGGAGGACGCGATGAAGCCCTACCTGCTCTCCCTCTGCGCCGGCCTTCTCGTCGGCGTGGTGTACGGCCTGATCGGGGTCCGGTCGCCGGCGCCGCCGGTGATCGCGCTTATGGGACTGCTCGGCATCCTGCTGGGCGAGCAGGTCGTGCCCGTGATCAAGCGGATGCTGGACGGTCACTCGCCCATTTCGGCGATATGGCATCCCGGCTCCGCGCAGCACCTCTTCGGCCGGCTGCCCGGCCATGGCGCCACAGCAAGGGACCATGTGTGATGCCGAACCTCTCACGCCGCAGCATCGCCGGTGGGTTTACCGCCCTCGGCCTCTCCATCCTCGACCGGAGCCCCGCCATGGCCGCATCCGCGCCCGACATGATCCTGCACAATGGCGAGATCACCACGCTGGACCGGGGCAACCCGGCGCCGCAGGCGGTGGCGGTGACCGGCGGCCGCTTCTCCGCCGTCGGCGACGCCTCCGCCATCCTGCCCACGGCCGGGCCGGAGACGCGGGTGATCGACCTCAAGGGCCGCCGCCTCATCCCCGGGCTGATCGACAACCACCTGCACGTGATCCGCGGCGGGCTGAACTTCAACATGGAGCTGCGCTGGGACGGCGTACGCAGCCTCGCCACCGCGATGGAGATGCTGCGGAACCAGGTGGCGATTACGCCCCCGCCGCAATGGGTCCGGATCGTCGGCGGCTTCACCGAGCACCAGTTCCAGGAGAAGCGCCTCCCGACGCTGGACGAGATCAACGCCGTCGCGCCCGACACGCCGGTCTTCATCCTCCACCTCTACGACCGCGCGCTGCTGAACGGCGCCGCGCTGCGGGCGGCGGGCTATACGAAGGACACGCCGAACCCGCCGGGCGGCGAGATCCAGCGCGCGCCGGACGGCACGCCGACCGGCCTGCTGCTGGCCAAGCCGAACGCCACGATCCTCTACGCCACGCTGGCCAAGGGTCCTACGCTGCCCTTCGACTACCAGCTCAACTCCACCCGGCACTTCCTGCGCGACCTGAACCGCCTCGGCGTCACGGGCGCGATCGACGCGGGCGGCGGGTACCAGAACTACCCGGACGACTACAAGGTGATCCAGAAGCTGGCCGATGATGGCGAGCTGACGGTGCGCATCGCCTACAACCTCTTCACCCAGAAGCCGAAGCAGGAGAAGGAGGATTTCCTCCGCTGGACAGGCAGCGCGAAGTACCAGCAGGGCGACGACTACTTCCGCCTGAACGGTGCCGGCGAGATGCTGGTCTTCTCCGCCGCCGACTTCGAGGACTTCCGGGTGGAGCGCCCGGAGATGCCGCCGGAGATGGAGCCTGAGCTGGAGGCCGTGGTCCGCATCCTCGTCCAGAACCGCTGGCCCTGGCGGCTGCATGCCACCTACGACCAGACCATCGGCCGCGCCCTCGACGTGTTCGAGAAGGTGAACTCCGAGATGCCGATCGGTGACCTGCACTGGATCTTCGATCATGCGGAGACGGTGACGGAGCGCAACCTGGAGCGTATCGCCCGCCTCGGCGGCGGCGTGGCCGTACAGCACCGCATGGCCTACCAGGGCGAGTACTTCGTGGAGCGCTACGGAAACCGCGCGGCGGAGGCGACGCCGCCGGTCGCGAAGATGCTGGAGATGGGCGTGAAGGTCTCGGCCGGCACGGATGCTACCCGCGTCGCCTCCTACAATCCCTGGGTCGCGCTCTACTGGCTCACCACCGGCAAGACCGTGGGCGGCCTCCGCATCACGCCGGAGCGCAACACGCTGGACCGCGAGACGGCGCTGCGGATGATGACCGAGAAGGTCACCTGGTTCTCCAACGAGGAGGGCAAGAAGGGGCTGATCGCGGAGGGCCAGCTCGCCGACCTCGCCGTACTCGACCGCGACTACTTCAAGGTGCCCGGCGACGAGGTGCAGGACATCACCTCGATCCTGACCGTCGTCGGTGGCAAGGTGGTGCACGGGGCAGGGGACTACGCCTCCCTCGCGCCGCCGCTGCCGCCCGCCATGCCGGACTGGTCCCCCGTGCGGCGCTTCGGCGGCTACCAGGACCGCCGGGCGGAGAAGCCCGGCGCGGCGGGTGCCTTCGCCCGCGCCGTGGGCGGCTGCTGCGATGCCGCCTGCGGCGTGCACGGGCACGATCATGCCCGCGCCTGGGCGGCTCCCACCCCCGCCGGCGCCGACAAGGGCTTCTGGGGTGCCCTCGGGTGCTCATGCTGGGCCTTCTGAGCATGAGCCCCACCGCGAGGCGTGCGCTGACCCTCATCGGCCTGCTCGGCCTCTGCGCGGCCTATCTTCAGGGCGGATTGAACAAGCTGGTCGACTATCCGGGGGCGGTGGCGGAGGCGGCCCATTTCGGGCTGCCGCTGCCGCCCGTGGTGGCCGCCCTCACCATCGCCCTGGAGCTTGGCGCCAGCGCGATGATCCTGTCGGGATGGTTCCGCAGGTTGGGCGCGCTGGGGCTTATGGCTTTCACCCTCGCCGCCACCCTCATCGCGAACCGCTACTGGGAACTGCCGGGCGGGATGGAACGCTTCATGATGGCGAACTCCTTCTACGAGCACCTTGGCCTCGCCGGCGCCTTCCTCCTGGTCGCGCTGCATGACCGGAGGGTGGCATGAGCGCCGCGCCCGGCCCCTTCGCGCCGCTGCGCCAGACCACCTTCGCGGTGATCTGGGCGGCCACCGTCCTAGGCAACACCGGCAGTTTCATGCGCGATGTCGCCAGCTCCTGGCTGGTGACGGATCTTGGCGCCGGTCCCGCCGCCGTCTCCCTCATCCAAGCGGCGGGAACCCTGCCGATCTTCCTGCTGGCGATCCCGGCCGGCGTGCTCTCCGACATCCTGGACCGCCGCCGCTTCCTCATCGCCGTGCAGCTGCTGCTGGCGGCGGTCAGCGCGGGGCTGATGGTGCTCTCCTGGCTCGGGCTGATGACGGTCACGGCGCTTGTCGCGCTCACCTTCGTCGGCGGCATCGGCGCGGCCCTGATGGCGCCCACCTGGCAGGCGATCGTACCGGAACTGGTGCCGGGGAAGGAGCTGAAGGGCGCGGTTGCGCTCAACTCCCTCGGCATCAACATCGCCCGCTCCATCGGGCCGGCCGCGGGGGGGCTGCTGCTCTCGGCGGCGGGCGCCGCCGTCACCTACGGTGCCGACGTGGCGAGCTACGCGCTGGTGATTCTCGCCCTGCTCTGGTGGAAGCGGCCCGCGCGGTCCGAGGATGCCCTCGCCGAGAATTTCGGCGGCGCCTTCCGTGCCGGGCTGCGCTACGCGCGCGCCAGTCGGGAGCTGCACGTGGTGCTGCTCCGGGCCGCGATCTTCTTCGCCTTCGCCAGCGCGGTATGGGCGCTGCTGCCGCTGGTCGCGCGCAACCTGCTGGGCGGCGATGCGGGCTTCTACGGGATCCTGCTCGGCGCCGTGGGGCTGGGTGCGATCGGCGGGGCGCTGCTGCTGCCGCGCCTGCGCGCGGTGCTGGATGCAGACGGGCTGATGCTGGCCGCCAGCATCACGGCGGCTGCCGTCATGGCTGTCCTCGCCCTGGCACCGCCGCGCTGGCTGGCGCTGCTAGTCCTACTGTTGCTCGGCACCGCCTGGATCATCGCGCTCACCACGCTGAACGGCGCGGCGCAGGCCATCCTGCCGAACTGGGTGCGCGGCCGGGCGCTGGCCGTCTATCTCACCGTGTTTAACGGGGCGATGGCGCTGGGCAGCCTCGGCTGGGGCCTGGTGGCGGAGGCGGTCGGGGTGCCGGCCGCGTTGCTGGCCGGGGCCGCCGGCCTTGTGCTCGTCGGCTTCATGCTGCACCGGGTGAAGCTGCCAGCGGGAGAGGCGGACCTTGTTCCCTCCAAGCACTGGCCGGAGCCGCTGACGGCCGATCCGGTCCCGCATGACCGTGGCCCCGTGCTGATCCTCATCGAGTACCGGGTCAGGAAGGCCGATCGCGCGGCCTTCATGCACGCCATCCAGGGCCTCTCCGTCGAGCGTCGGCGCGACGGCGCCTATGGCTGGGGCATCACCGAAGACGCGGCCGACCCGGAAGGGCTGGTGGAGTGGTTCATGGTCGAATCCTGGGCCGAGCACCTGCGCCAGCACCACCGCGTGTCCCGCGCCGACGCGGACGTGCAGGAGGCGGTGCGCCGCTTCCACACGGGGCCGGAGGCGCCGGTGGTGCGGCACTTCCTGACCGTCAGCCCCGGCCGGGGCTGAGAGGAGGCGGCTGGCCAGGAGCAACCCTGCCCCTCGCCGGTCCTCCGGCGGGCCCGGCGCGCCACGCGGCATTCACATTGCCGTGGGGAAGGGGCGCCGCTATCAAGGCCCGAGGCGCTTCCGCCAGGAGGTTCAATGGGGCAGGAGAGGGACCTGGACGATCAACAGGAGCCCCGGCCCCTCGTGCTTGTGGTGGACGACGATGCCAGGGTCCGCCACGCCATCGACGGCCTGCTCCGCTCGGTCGGTCACAGCACGCGCCTCTATGAGGTCGCGCACGAGATCCTCGATGGTCCGCTGCCTGACGACGTGGGCTGCATCATCATGGACGTCCGCATTCCCCGCATGAGCGGGCTGGAGTTCCAGGCGCGCCTGGCCGAGCGCGGGGAGCACCCACCGATCATCTTCGTCACCGGCTACGGCGACGTCCCGATGAGCGTCCGCGCGATGAAGGCCGGGGCTGCTGACTTCCTCGTCAAGCCCTTCCGAGACCAGGACATGCTGGACGCGGTTGACGCCGCCTTGGAGAAGGACCGCGCGCGGCGGCGCGCCCAGGAGACCTCCGTCGCGGTGCGGTCGCGCTACGCCACGCTCACCCCGCGCGAGGCGCAGGTGATGGCGCTCGTCGTCTCCGGCCTTATGAACAAGCAGATCGCGGGCGAGCTGGGGCTGAGCGAGATCACCGTGAAGCTCCACCGCGCGAATGTCATGCGGAAGATGGACGTGCGGACGCTCGCCGACCTCGTGCGAACGGCGGAACTCGTCGGGCGGGACTCGCAGCAGGGCTAGCGCGCGCCGGCTGCCCGCGCAGGCGGTGCGGGCATTTGCCTCCTGGAACCCCGCCATGCCGGCAGGGCGGCGCCTGTGCGTGGCGTGACGATCCCCATGGTCCTGGCGGAGCCGGCGCGGCATCGTGGCCGCATGGACCCTCCCGATCCGTTGCTGCCCGGCCGAGCGCAGCGCTTGGCGGGGCTGTTCGCCGGGCTCCTTCTGTTCGTGCTCGGCGCCTGGATGATCCGGGGCTTCCTGCCGGCGTTGGGATGGGCCGTCATCCTCGCCGTCGCGACCTGGCCGCTCTACTGTCGCGCCCGGGCCGCCCGTCCGGCCGCTTCCCGGCTCGTCCTGCCTCTGCTGGCCACCGTGGGAATGGCGCTCGTCTTCCTCTTGCCGCTCGGGGCCGCGGCGCTGGAACTGGGTGAGGAAGCCCGACAAGCGCTGCACTGGGCGCAGGAAGCTCACCTCCAGGGCGCGCCGGTACCGGGCTGGGTAGCTGGCCTGCCTCTGCTCGGCCCGCAGGCCTCGGCTTGGTGGGCGCAGACCCTGGCCGCACCGCAACTGGGCGCAGGCTTCCTGCACCGGCTCAGCGAGGGGGAGCTGATTGGGCTGGGCCGCAGCTTCGGCGGAGCGGTGGCGCACCGGGCCGTGCTGTTCGGCTTCACCCTGCTCGCCCTGTTCTTCCTCTTCCGGGACGGGGAGGCACTGGCGGCGCAGGTTCTCCGCGTGGCGGAACGCCTCTTCGGCCCGGGGATGGAGCGGGTAGGGCGGCAGGCGATCGCGTCCGTGCGCGGCACCGTCAGCGGCCTGGTGCTGGTCGGGTTGGGGGAGGGGGTGCTGCTCGGCATCGCCTACGCCGTGGCGAGAGTGCCGCATCCCCTGATGTTCGGCGCGCTGACCGCCGTGGCGGCCATGGTGCCCTTCGCGGCGCCGCTCGTCTTCGGAGCGGCGGCGCTGCTGCTGGTGGCGGAGGGCAGCCCCGGCGCGGCCGTCGGGGTCCTCGCCTTCGGCACGGTCGTGCTCTTCGTGGCGGATCACGCGGTCCGGCCCGCCCTGATCGGGGGTGCCACGCGGCTGCCCTTCCTCTGGGTGCTGCTCGGCATCCTCGGCGGGGTCGAGGCGTTCGGGCTGCTCGGCCTCTTCGTCGGGCCCGCCGTCATGGCGGTGCTGGTGCTGCTCTGGCGGGATGCGGCGGGAGGCTGAACCGCACCCGTCCGGCCTCTCGGGCGTTGGAGGAGGAATCCGTCCCGCCGGACTGCACGGAAACCCCAGCGTAGGAGCCGAATTGAGCCGGACCGAACTGCTGCCGCGCTGGCGGCTGATCCTCTCGCGCACCATGCGCCAGGCCTGGGTGCGGGCGGCGCTCTACTGCACCGGCGGCGTGCTTGCGGCGCTGCTCGCCTGGCGCTTTCAGTTCCTGGTGCCCGAGGACTTCGCCCTTCGCGTTGGCGCGGACGCGGTCGGCAACGTGCTGGGGATCCTCGCCTCCTCGATGCTGACGGTGACGACCTTCTCGCTCACCGTGCTCGTCAACGCGCTGGGCTCAGCCTCCTCGGGCGTAACGCCCCGCGCCACCACGCTCTGGAGCGAGGACCGGCGGGCGCACAACGCGCTCGCCACATTCCTGGGCGCCTTCATGTTCTCGATCGTGGGCATCATCGCCCTGTCCACCCGGATCTACGGCCCTGGCGGGCGCCTGGTCCTGCTCGGCGCGACGGTGGTGGTCATCGGCCTCATCGTCGTCACCCTGCTGAGGTGGATGCAGCAGCTCACCCGCTTCGGCCGGGTCGGCGAGACGATCCGGCTGGTCGAGAAGGCGGCGGCCAGTGCGCTGCGCGCCCGGCGCGACCGGCCGCATCTCGGGGGCGCGCCGCCCGCCCCGGCCGGCCGCCAGCCCAGGCCGGTCTTCCCGGACCGGATCGGCTACGTCCAGCACGTGGACGTGTCCGCCCTCGCACGGGTGCTGGGCGAGGGTGACACGGTGCTGGACGTGGCGGTCCTGCCCGGAGCCTTCGTCCACCCAGCCACGCCGCTGGCCTGGGTCGGACTGGACATGGACGCCGCCTGCTTGGACAGGGTGCGGGACGCCTTCCTGGTGGAGCACGACCGGTCCTGGGAGCAGGATCCTCGCTTCGGCCTCTCGGTCCTCGCCGAGATCGGGTCCAGGTCGCTCCCTCCGACGGCGGCGGATTACGGCACCGCTATCGCGGTGATCGGTGCCGGGCTGCGCGTGCTGTCGAACTGGGTGCCCGAGCCGGGCCAGGTGGCGCCCGAGCCCGAGTACCCGCGGATCCGCGTGCCCGCGCTGTCCTCCGGCGACCTGATCGAGGACTTCTTCCATCCGCTGGCGCGCGAGGGCGCCGGGATCGTGCAAGTGCCCGTGCGGCTGCAGAAGGCCCTCGCCGCCCTGGTCTCCCTGTCGCCGGAGCAGTTCGGCGGCCCGGCCCGTCGTGCCTCCGCCCATGTGGCCGAGCACGCGGCCCTGGCCCTCGCGGTGCCGTCCGAGCGGGCGCTGGTGGAGGCCCTGACCCTGCGGTGAGGGGTGGTCCGCGCGGCGGAACCGGCTTGCTCCGCCGCGGCCCGGATCCCGCGAGGCGCGGCATCCCGCCCGATCCAACCCCGGACGGCGCGCCCGGCTAGAGGCGCTGCAGCAGGCCCTGAAGCGCCTGCAGGGCCGGATTCCCGTTATCCGCCCTCCAGACGCCGTAGAGTTCCACCGTCAGCCCGGGAGGGACGGTGATCGGCCGGGTCGTTACGTTCGGGAAGGCCATCCTGCGCGCATCCGATGGAACCAGCGCCACCCCCATCCCGACGCTCACCAGGGAGAGGATCGTCTGCGCCTGCGCGACGGATTGCACGATGCGCGGCGTCACGCCCGCCACGCTCAGGGCCTGCGCGACGAGGGCGCGCATGTAGGGGCCCTCCTCCGAGTACCCGATGAAGTCCTGGTCCTGGAGGTCGCGGAGCACGAGGCGGCGGCGCGCGCCGAGCGGGTGGTCCAGCGGCAACGCCAGGACCAGCTCCTCCTTCGACACGCATCGGGAGGAGAGGGTCAGCATGTCCTGGGAGGGGCGGGCCAGGCCGATGTCCAGGCGCCCTACCCTGAGGGCCTCCAGCTGGGCCGCTCCGCTCATCTCCAGCAGCACGATCTCCGTGCCGGGCAGCTCCGCGCGCGCACGGGCGATGAGCCTGGGGAGGAAGGCGTAGGTGCTCGCGCTGAAGAAGCCCAGCTTCAGTACGCCGCCGGTGCGGTGCTCCCTCGCGCGCTGCGCGGCCTGGATCGCGCGCTCGCTGGCCGCCAGCACGGCGCGCGCCTCCGCCAGGAAGGCCTGGCCTGCAGCCGTGAGCGCGACGCCGTGGCGCGACCTGTCCAGCAGCACGGTCCCCAGCCTCGCTTCTAGCAGCTGGATCTGCCGGCTCAGCGGCGGCTGCGTCATGCCGAGCCGCCGCGCGGCGCGGCCGAAATGCAACTCCTCGGCCACGCAAACGAAGGAGCGGAGATGGCCGAGATCCATGAAACGTCCGGTTTGGTGATATGAGTTCGGTATCACCGCGATGCTGTATCGGTGTTGGACAAGCATCAAGCCGAAAATAGAATGCCCGGGAAACGAGAGCCGGATCCCGATCGGGCGCCGGCCGGGAGGATAGGATGTCCATGGGCCTTGCCGCCCCGCTGTCGCGGCCGACCACCATCCGCGCTGACCTGCGGGACAACACCGCCACTGCCCTGCGCCCGTTGCGGGCCGGTGCCGTTCTGGATGCCGGCGTTACCGCGCGCGAGGATGTGCCGCCCGGGCACAAGCTCGCCCTGCGCGACATCGGGCGCGGCGAGGCGGTGCTGAAGGCGGGCATTCCCATCGGCGTAGCGGCGGTGGACATCCCGGCCGGGGCGCGCGTGCACGGCGGCCTTCTGGCGCCGGCGACGGCCGCGCCGCTTCCCGTGGCAGGCCCGGCCCGCGCGACGGCGGCTGCGACCTTCCAGGGCTTCCTGCGGCAGGACGGGCGCGTGGGCACCCGCAACTTCATCGGCGTGGTCATCGCCAGCAACTGCGGCGCGACGGCGGCGCGGCAGGCCGCCGACTGGTTCGACGAGGAGCGCCTGGCGGATTTCCCCAACGTGGACGGGGTGGTTCCCCTGATCCATGCCATGGGGTGCGGCATGGAGATGACGGGGGAGCCGATGGACCTGCTCCGCCGCACTCTCTCGGGGGTGATCCGCAACCCCAACATGGCGGGCGCCGTCATCGTCGCCCTGGGCTGCGAGCGCAACAACCTGAAGGTCTTCCTGGAGAAGGAAGGGCTGGAGGTTGGCGACCGCTTGCGGACGGTGACCTTGCAGGAGGTGGGCGGCACCAGGGCGGCGGTGGAAGCGGCGAAGGCGGGCGTGCAGGCCATGCTGCCGGCGGCGAACGCGGCGCGCCGGACGACGGTCCTGGCATCGCGGCTGGTGCTGGGCTTGCAGACGGGCGCCGCCGATGGGCTCTGCGGCCTTTCCGCCAACCCCGCGCTCGGCGTGGCGGTGGACATGCTCGTAGCCCAGGGCGGGACGGCCATCCTGTCGGAGACGCCGGACATCCTTCTCTCCGGCGATGCCTTCGCTGGACGCGTGGCAAGCCCCGAGGTCGCTGCGGCCCTGCGGGAACGGCTGGGCTGGTGGCAGGAGTACGGCAGCGGGCGCGAGTCCCGGCTGGATGGCAACCTCGACCGGGGCGGTGAACGCGGCGGCTTTGCGAGCGGGCTGGAGAGGGCGCTCGATGGGCTGGGCAAGGCGGGCAGCACGCCGATCGCCGCAGTGCACCGCTACGCCGAGCGGGTGAGGGGGCCTGGCCTCGTCTTCATGGACAGCCCGGACCACGACCCCGTCTCCGTCACCGGGCAGGCGGCGGCCGGCGCGACGCTGATCGCGATGACGACGGGCCTGGGCACCGATTTCGGCTCGCTGCCCGCGCCGACAGTGAAGATCGCTTCCAACAGCGAGACCTACCGGCGCATGTCGGAGGCGATCGACCTCGATGCCGGCCCGGTTCTGGACGGCACGGAGACGGTGGAAGCCGCCGGGGAGCGGATCTTTCAGGCCATCCTGCGCCACGCATCCGGCGAGAAGACCAAGGGCGAGATCGAGGGCATGGGCGAGAGCGGCTTCGCGCCTTGGCCCATCGGCGTCTGCTCCTGAACGAGAGGGAGGGATTCATCATGGATGGCGACATCATCCGCCCCAACTACAACCCGTTCATCCGCCTGGATCCCCGGGACAACGTGGTGGTCGCGCGCCTTGCCGTGGCGGCCGGCACGGCCGTGCCGGCAGAGGGCGTCGTCACGCTGCAGGACGTACCCGCGGGCCACAAGATCGCCACGCGCTTCATCGCGAAGGGCGAGGCTGTGCGGAAGTACGACACGGTGATCGGCTACGCGTCGGAGGACCTGGCGCCGGGCACCTGGATGCACAGCCACAACATCCTCTTCGATGATGTCGAGAAGGACTACGCCTACTCCCGCGACTACCGCCCCACGGAACTCGTTCCGGAGGCCCGGCGCGCCACCTTCCAGGGCATCCGCCGCGAAGATGGCCGGGTGGGCACGCGCAACTATGTCGGCGTCTTCGCCCTCGGCTCCGCGGGCGCCACGGCCGCGCGCCGGATCGCCGCCCATTTCACGCCCGACCGCCTCGCGGCTTTCCCGTTGGTGGACGGCGTGGCCCCGTTCGCGCATGAGGGCGGGGACGGGATGGAGCGCGGCGGCGAGCCCATGGCGCTACTACGGCGTACGATCGGCGGCACGCTGCGGAACCCGAACACCGCCGCCGCCCTCGTCATCGCCTCGGCCGCGGAGGCGAATGACCTCGATGGCTTCCTGGCAGGGCAGGGGCTGGAGCGCGGGCCGGCGCTGCGAACGCTGGTGATCGGCGAGGAGGGCGGGCTGCGCCGCACGGTGGAGGCCGGCATCGCGCTCGTGCGCGAGATGCTGCCAGTGGCGAATGCTGTGACGCGGGAGGCCGTCTCGGCGGAGCACCTGACGATCGGCATGCAGTGCGGCGGCTCGGACGGCTTCTCCGGCCTCTCGGCGAACCCCGCCCTCGGGATGGCGATGGACATCCTGATCCGCAATGGCGGCACCGCCATCCTTTCCGAGACCACCGAGATTTTCGGCGTGGAGCACACGTTGACGGCGCGGGCGGTGACGCCGGAGGTCGGGCAGAAGCTGGTGGAGCGGATGGACTGGTGGCTGCGCCACAGCGAGGGCCGGGACAGCCAGATCAACGGCAAGGTCGCGCCCGGCAACAACGCGGGCGGCCTTGCCAACATCCTGGAGAAGTCGCTCGGCGGCTCGAAGAAGGGCGGCAGCACCGGGCTGATGGCGGTGTACGAGTACGCCGAGCCGGTGACGGCGCGTGGCTTCGTTTTCATGGACACGCCGGGCTATGATCCCGTTGCTGCCACCGGCCAGATCGCCGGCGGCGCGAACATGGTGATCTTCACGACCGGCCGCGGCTCCTGCTTCGGCTCGCTGCCGGCGCCGACCATGAAGCTGGCCTCGAACACGCCGATGTACGAGCGGATGGAGGCGGACATGGACGTGAACTGCGGCACGATCATCGACGGGGAGGAAACGCTGGAGCAGGTCGGACGGCGCATCTTCGAGCAGTTGCTGCGGCACGCCTCCGGCGAGAGGACGAAGAGCGAGCTGGCGGGCGTCGGCACCAATGAGTTCGTGCCCTGGCCGATCGGGATCACGGCGTGAGCGCGGTGGAAAGCCGGGCGGCCGCCGCCCGCTACGATGCCGGTGCGTTGCGCCACTTCGCCGCCGAGCTCTTCGCCGGGGCCGGCCTTGATGGGCCCAAAGCTGAAGCGGTCGCGGACATCCTGGTCGAGGCTGACATGCTCGGCCATGACACGCACGGGCTGGAGCTTGCCGTGCGCTACCTCGGCGACATCGAGGCCGGTGGCATGACGACCTCCGGCGATCCGGAGGTGCTGTCCGACCGCGGGGCATGCCTGGCCTGGAACGGCCGGCGCCTGCCCGGCCCGTGGCTGATGACGCGCGCGATGGAGATCGCCTTCGAGCGCGTGGAGCAGTACGGCACCGTGAGCGTCGCCATCGGCAATGGCCACCACATCGGCTGCCTCGCCGCCTATCTGCGCCGTGCGGCGGAGCGCGGCCTGGTGCTGTCCATTCACTCCTCGGCGCCCGGGATCGCGACGGTCGCACCTTTCGGCGGGCTGCGCGCCGCCCTCTCGCCCGCGCCCTTCTCCATCGGCTTTCCCACCGGCAGCGACCCGGTGATGATCGACGTCAGCGCCTCCATCACCACGAACAACATGGCGATGCGGCTCTCCCGCGAGGGGCGGCGCTACGAAAGGCCGTGGCTGATGAGCGCCGAGGGCGAAGCCAGCGACGATCCGGCCGTGCTCCAGCGCGGCGGAACGGTGCTGCCCGCGGGCGGGCAGGACCACGGGCAGAAGGGCTATGGCTGGGCGCTGACCGCGGAGGCGCTGAGCCAGGGGCTGTCCGGGCAGGGCAGGGCGGACGGGCCGAAGGGCATGGTGAACGCCGTCTTCCTGCAGGTGATCGATCCTGCCGCCTTCGCGGGCCTGGACGCCTTCACGCGGCAGACCGGCGCGATCGCCGATGGCTGCCGCGCCAGCCCGCCGCGCCCTGGCCTCGGCCCCGTGCGCCTGCCCGGCGAGGCCGGGCTGCGCCGCTACCGGGATGCGGAAGGGAATGGCGTGGCGCTGCGCGAGGGCATCCTCGACGCGCTGCGGCCCTGGGCCGGGAAGCTTGGGGTCGCCATGCCCTAGCCCCGCCGCCCCGCGGCGAACAGCATTGGCGCCAAGGCGAAAATGCCGGCGCGACGGAGGAAGCGGAACAATGACGACACTCTCTCGGCGGGAGGCGCTCGGCGCCACGCTCGGCCTGGCAGGGGCGGCGCTCGCGGCGCCGGCCCTCGCGCAAGCGCAGGAATGGCGGCCGACGCGCCCCATGCGCTACATCGTGCCCTTCGCGCCGGCCGGAACGGCCGACATCCTCTCCCGCATGATGGCGGAGGCCATCTCCGCCCGCCTCGGGCAGCCCGTCATCGTCGAGAACCGGGCCGGGGCAGGCGGCACCATCGGAACGGATGTGCTGGCCAAGGCCGACCCGGACGGCCATACGATAGGGCTGGCCACCGTGGGCACCGGCGCCATCAACTACGCCATCTACCGCAGCCTGGGCTATCGCCCGTCCGACATTGCCGCGGTGTCGAACATCTGCACTGTGCCGAACGTGATCATGGTGGCGAACCGCATTCCCGCGCGAACCCTGGCGGAGCTCGTCGAGCTGGCGCGCAAGGCTCCCGGAACCTTCAATTTCGGCTCTTCCGGCGTCGGCAGCAGCCTGCACCTGACGGGCGAGATGCTGAAGAGCGGCAACGGGCTGGACATGACCCACGTGCCCTTCCGGGGCGCCTCGCAGATGCTGATGGAAGCGGCGGCCGGGCGCGTCGAAATCCTCGTGGACAATCTTCCCTCCGCCCTGCCGCAGATCAAGGACGGACGCGTCCGCGCCCTGGCGGTGACGGACACGAGCCGCAATGCATCCCTGCCCGATGTGCCGACCACGGCCGAGGCGGGCTTCCCCGACGTGCAGGCCGTCGCCTGGTTCGGTACGGTGGCCCCCGGGCGCACGCCGCGCCCGGCGATCGAGGCCATTTCCGCCGCGCTGCAGGACGCGGTGCGCCAGCCAGCGTTCCAGGCCAAGCTTGTGGAGCAGGGGGCCGAGCCAGTCGGCAACTCGCCCGATGCTTTCGAAGCCTACATCAGGCAAGAGGTCACGAAATGGGGGGAAGTGGTCCGCAAGGCGAAGGTACAGATCGAGTGACGATCCGGCCCGGCAACCGGCGGTGATCTCACTCCGATGCCGGGAAGCTCGCCCGCGCGCGGTTCAGGAGCGCCCGGAACATGGCCACCTCCGCCTCCGACATGTCCTGCGTGGCGATCTCGTTCACCGCGTGGGCTTCGGGGAGTAGAGTCTGCCGGAGTGCGCGGCCCTCATCGGTCAGGAAGATGTGGACCTTGCGGCGGTCGGTGCCGGAGCGCTCGCGACGAAGCCAGCCCTGGGCCTCGATCCCGCGCAGGGCGATCACGGCGGTGGGCTCCATCATGCCCACGCGCCTCGCCAGGTCGCTCTGCGTGATGCCGTCCTCCTCCCAGAGCACGCGCAGGAAGTACCAAGCGCCCGGCGCCACGCCGAAGGCCTGGAGCCGCGCCTGCAGATGCCGCTGGATGGCCCGGTTCAGGTCCCGGACGAGGAAACCGATGCTCCGGTCGAAGGGAAGTGGGTCGGCACGGGCCTCGGCTTGCGTCGTCATGGCGTGAGCCTAGACGGGATCGGCCGAGGCCGGAATCCGTGCCTCAGGCCACCGCCGCCTGCGACATGGCGCGCTCGTCCTCCTCCTCCTCGATCCCACCGAGGGCGGCCGCTTCCTCCTCGGATGCCCCGAGGATCCGCCAGTTCTCCGTCTTCGGCACCACGCCCTGGTAGGAGCGCAGCTTCGCCATCGGCAGATGCGGCTCAGCCAGCCCGATCGGCTCAGCCCCCGCCTCGTGCCGCGCCACGGCGTCCAGCATGATCCGGCGGAACTGGATCACGGCGATGTCGCTCGCCCCCAGCCGCTCACTCGTGCGGTCGGCGATCGGCCCCATGCTCTCCCACATGGCAATGTCCTGGTTGGGGATGCCGGGTATGCCGGTGAAGCTGTCGCCCGACTTCATCCACTCCCGGTCCTGCAGGTAGTCGTTCCAGGCGTGCCGCTTCATCGGCCGGAACTCCGCGTCCACGTCCACGCCCACCTCGGCCACGCAGAACTTGCGCCAGGCCTCGGTGGTGATCGCCTCGCGCTCCGGATGCCAGGCGATGAAATGGAAGTAGCTGCTCGTGTCGTCCCTCGGGGTGATCACGCTCGCCACGTTGTAGGTGGCGTTGGGCGGGATCAGCGCGATGAAGGGCGCGACGAGCGTGGTGATCCGAACGTAGTCCTGCGTTGCCGCGTTCATGATCGGGCGGCGGATCGCGGCGTAGCGCATGCCGTAGTTCGTCACCTGCACCTGGATGCGCGGGTTCTTGTCCGTGGAGGGCCGCACCCAGTGGGTGTCCTTCGCCGCGGCCTCGCCGCGCGCCGGCCGCATGTCGGAGGAGTGCAGGGAGGAGGAGTGGGCGCTGTCGATCTGCCCCTCCATGATCTGCGCCCAGTTGCAGGGCAGCTCGATCCGCACGATTGCGGCATGCGCCTCCGGCGTCGGCGCCCAGGGCGGCGGCTCGAAGGCGGGCATCAGCGCCGGCTCGCCCATGTAGATCCACACGAAGCCGCCGGCCTCCCGTGCCGGATAGGCCTTGTGCTTCACCCGCTCCGCGAAGCCGCTCTCCTTCGGCTCGGAGGGCATGTCGACGACATTGCCCTCCACGTCCATTTTCCAGCCGTGATAGAGGCAGCGCAGCCCGCAATTCTCGTTGCGCCCGAAGGCGAGCGACGCCTTGCGGTGCGGGCACATCTCTCCCAGCACGCCCACGCGCCCTTCCGTGTCGCGATAGGCGACGAGCTTCTCGCCGAGGATGGTGACGCGCACGGGCTTCCCGTCCGGCTCCGCCACTTGCTCGGAGAGCAGGGCAGGGATCCAGTGGCGGCGCATCAGGCGGCCCATCGGCGCCTCGCCCTCCACGCGGCAAAGCGTCTCGTTTTCCTGGGCGGTGAGCATGGGGCGATTCCTCCCGGCACCCGGGCAAGCATTGGTCCGGATGAAAACTGCTTAGGCTTCTAACCTTATCTCGGGCAAGCGTGCCGTCAAGTGAAATCCTACAAGGCAGCGCTTGGTTGCGAGTTCTCGCAACATCTAGGATTGCAGGGCCTTCATCATCCCGGGCCTTGCCAACGTAAACTTAGAAGCCTAACCATATTCCCGACGGTGAAACCCCGAGTGGGACCACCGGGAGGACAGGCCAAGAACGATGCTGGACACGCCCGCCCCCGATGCGGAGCTGATGACGCTGCGCGTCGCCCGTGCCGAACCCGCGGCGGACGGCATCCAGCTCTTCGAGCTGCGCGACCCCAACGGCGCCCCGCTCCCGCCTTTCACCCCCGGCTCCCACCTTGCCGTGCGCGTCCCCTCGGGCGCGATGCGGAACTACTCCCTATGCAACGATCCGCACGAGCGCGACCGCTACGTCATCGCCGTGAAGCGGGAGGAGAAGGGGCGCGGCGGCAGCGTCGGCCTCATCGACGCCACCCAGCAGGGCGACACGCTGCAGGTCTCCACCCCGCGCAACTTGTTCGAACTGGACACGCGCGCGCCGGAATACATCTTCGTTGCCGGCGGCATCGGCATCACGCCGATCCTGGCGATGATCCACGCCGTGCAGGCCGCGGGGAAGCCCTTCCGCCTCTTCTACCTTACCCGCAGCGCCGCTGGCACGGCCTTCCGGGACCAGATCGCGGCGCTGGGCGACCACGTCACGATCCACCATGACGAGGGGGTGCCGGACGATGCCTACGACCTCTGGCCCGTCTTCGAGGAGCCCAGCAAGGCGCAGATCTACTGCTGCGGCCCGCGCCCCCTGATGGACGCCGTGCGCGACATGACCGGCCACTGGCCGGAGAACGCCGTCCACTTCGAGGATTTCGGCTCCGATCTTGTCCGCCCGCGCGAGGACGACCAGCCCTTCACCGTGCAGGTCGGTCCAAGCGGCGCCCCACTCGAAGTCCCGGTAGGCAGCACGATCCTCGAGGTCCTGCGCGCCCACGGCCGCCCGCAGCCCTCCTCCTGCGAGAGCGGCACCTGCGGCACGTGCCGGACCCGCTATCTCTCCGGCGAGGTGGACCATCGCGACATGGTCCTCACGGATGCCGAGCGCCGCGACGCCGTGATGATCTGCGTCTCCCGCGCCAAGGGCACGCTGGTGCTGGACCTCTAGCGGTGGCGGGCGACCCCATCCGGCTTGGTGTTGCCGGCCTCGGCCGCGCCTTCATGCTGATGCTGCCGACGCTGGCACGCGACCCGCGCCTGGCCGTCCTCGCCTGCGCCGACCCGCGCGCGGAGGCCCGCACCCGCTTCACCTTGGATTTCCCCGACGCCCGCGCGCACGAGACGGTGGAAGCCCTCTGCGCCGACCCGTCGATCGAGGCGATCTACATCGCCACCCCTCACCAGTTCCACGTCGCCAACGTCCGGGCCGCCGCCGCCGCTGGGAAGCACGTCCTCGTCGAGAAGCCCATGGCCCTCGCTCTCGCGGACTGCCAGGCCATGGTCGATGCCGCGCGGGAAGCCGGCATCCACCTTATCGTCGGCCACAGCCACTCCTTCGACGCCCCCTATCTCCGTGCCCGCGCGATGATCCAGGGCGGCGAGCACGGCGCGGTCCGCATGATCACCGCCGTGAACTTCACCGACTATCTCTACCGCCCCCGCCGCCCCGAGGAACTGGATACCTCGCAGGGCGGCGGCGCCATCTTCTCCCAGGCGCCGCACCAGATCGAGGTGGTCCGCCTCCTCGCCGGCCGGCCCGCCCGCAGCATCCGCGCCACCGCCTCCGTCTGGGACCGCGCCCGCGGCACAGAGGGCGCCTACAACGCCCTGATCGACTTCGGCGACGGCCTCTCCGCCACGCTCACCTATAACGGCCACGCTCACTTCGACACGGACGAGTTCCAGGACTGGACCGGCGAGATGGGCACCCCGCGCGAACCTGCAGTCTACGGCACCGCCCGCGCCGCGCTCCGGCACGTCACCACGCGCGAGGAGGAGGCCGCGCTGAAGGAGCGCCGCGCCTACGGCCGAGGCCCGGGCGCCACGGAGGCACGCGCCGCCCCGCCTCCGCCTGCCTACAACCACTTCGGCCTCGTTCTCGCCTCGTGCGAGCGCGCCGACCTTCGCCCCACCCCGCGCGGCGTGGCGATCTATGCCGATGACGAGCGCCGCTTCGAGCCCCTGCCACCGCCCGATGTGCCCCGCGCCGAAGTGATCGACGAGCTGGAAGCTGCCCTGCGCCACGGCGTGCCCCCGCTGCACTCCGGCAGTTGGGGAACCGCCACCGCCGAGATCTGCCTCGCCTTGCTCGAATCCGCTCGCAACGGCCGGGAAGTTCAACTGCACCATCAAGGCGCCGCATGACGCGCCACGGGAGAGAAGCGATGACCAAGCAGCCCTGGAAGCGCCGGGACGCGCTCCGCCTCGCCCTCCTCGGCGCCGCGGTTCCCACCCTGGCGCGTGCCCAGCCTGGCCGCGGCCCCGTCCGCCTCGTCGTGCCCTACGCGCCCGGCGGCACCAACGACGTCACCGCCCGCCTCCTCTCCGCCAGGCTGGGCGAAGGACTCGGCAGCACCTGCGTCATCGAGAACCGCTCCGGCGCCAGCGGCGCCATCGGCGCGCAGGAGGTCTCCCGCTCCACCCCGGACGGCCTCACGCTGCTCTACTCCAACGAGGTCCATCCCATCCTGAAGCTGGTGCAGCGCGGCGTGCCCTTCGACGCGCTGGCGGACTTCACCCCCGTCATCCGCACCGTCAGCATCCCCTACGTCCTCGTCGGCGGCGCCCGCTCCGACCGGCCGACGGACCCGCGCGCCCTGATCGAGGACGTGAAGCGCGCGCCCGCGCGCTACACCTTCGCCTGCTCCTCCCTCGGCTCCGTCGGCCACCTCGGTGCCGCGGCGCTCGGCCAGAAGCTCGGCATCGAGGCCACCACCGTCATCTATCGCGGCACCGGGCCCGCGGTGAACGACGTCATCTCCGGCGCCGTGCCCCTGATGTTCGCCCCTGTCGGCGCCGTACTGCCGATGATCCAGGGCGGCCAGCTTCGCGCCTACGCGGTCACCGCTCCGAAGCGCCTCTCCTCCATGCCCGACACCCCCGCCATGCCGGAGGTCGGCCAGCCCGACATGCTGTTCGAGGGCTGGTGCGGCATCTGGGGCCCGCGCGGCCTGCCGGAGGAGCGTGTCACGGCCGTGCACGCCGCCGCCCTCGGTGCCCTGAAGGACGCGGAGATCATCGCCCGCCTCGCCGCCATCGGCTGCGCGCCCATCGAGGAGAGCACGGCGGATTTCACGAAGCTCCTGGCCGCCGAGCAGGCGCGCGGCGCGGCCATCATCAAGGCCGCCGGCATCACCCCGGAGTGAGGGAGGCCACCATGGCCCTGATCCGCATCGAACCCGTGCGCGACGAGCGCACCGGCCTGTACTTCCTGGAAATCTACAACCCGCACGACGCACCCGCGCCCTTCGTCACCACGCAGCCGCGCTACGCCTCCGCAACCGCCGCGGAAACCGACCTGGTGGCCATCCTCGCCGCCGCCGCCAGCAGCGCACGCTAGGAGAACGTCTTGAACCCCCTCCGCCTCTCCCTCGCCATCGGTGACTACGATCGAATCCGCCCGATCGCCGACGGCACCGTGCGCATCGACGGGGTGGATCCCGTCATGTCCATCCTCGACCCGGAGGAGATCTTCTTCCGCGCCTTCAAGTACGCCGATTTCGACATCTGCGAGCTCTCCCTGTCCTCGTACACGGTGAAGACCGCGAAGGGCGAAAGCCCCTACATCGCCGTTCCCGTCTTTCCCTCCCGCGCGTTCCGGCACACCTCCGTCTACATCCGCACGGATCGTGGCATCACGAAGCCGGAGGACCTGAGGGGCTGCCGGGTCGGCTTGCCCGAATACCAGCTCACCGCGAATGTCTGGGTGCGCGTCATCCTCGAGGAGTACGGCGTCCGCCCCGCCGACATCACCTGGGTCCGCGGCGGCTACGAGCACCCCGGCCGCGAGGAGAAGATCGCCCTTCAGCTCCCCGCCGATGTTCGCCTGGAAAGCCTTCCCCCTGGCGCCACCATCTCCTCCGCGCTCGCCGATGGCACCATCGACGCGGTGATCGGGCCCCGTGCCCCCTCCTGCTTCGAGCGTGGCGCACCGAATGTCGGCCGCCTCTGGTCCGACCCCGTCGCCGCCGCCTCCGAGTGGTACGGGAAGCACCGGATCTTCCCCATCATGCACGTCCTCGGGATCCGCAAGGACATCGCGGAAAGCCACCGCTACCTCCCCGGCGCCCTGGTGAAGGCGTTCGAGGAGGCGAAGTCCGTCGCCCTCGCCAAGCTGACCAACACTGCCGCCACGAAGGTCACGCTGCCCTTCGTGGAAGAGCGCCTGCAGCACGCCCGCTCGCTGATGGGCGACGATTTCTGGTCCTACGGGCTGGAGCCGAACCGCCACGGGCTGGACGTCTTCCTGGAGGCGCACCACGCCCAGGGCCTCTCCTCCCGCCGTCTGCGGCCGGAAGAGCTGTTCCACCCCGCCTCCCTCGAAGCCTTCCGCCTGTAGAACAGGCCGCTTGGCCCGGGCACGGGAGACGGGCCAAGATCCGGGAAGCCCCCGCATCGCCGCCCTGCAAGCGGCGGACGGCGTGCGGATCGCGCAACGACCCGGCCGGAAGCAGGGCGAGGCGCTGCGGAACGGATGAGAACGGAGGAAACAGGGATGAGAAGGACCTTCCTGCGCGGCGCCGCGCTGACCGCGGCGGTGGCGGCGCTGCCGGACGCTGCTCCGGCCCAGGGCACCGCGGCGCCGGCCGGCGCGCCCATGGCCGGCCCGGCCCCGGGGAAGGCGCCCATCACTCTCTCCGATTTCGGCTCCTTCCACGTCGGCGGGCGCGACTTCGTCATCTCTGGCCAGCCGGCGCGGGAAGTCCTTTTCTCCCCCGGCGGCCAGCCCGCGCGCGTCGATCCCAACGGCACCTACGTGATCGGCGGCATGTACGCCGGCTACATGATCCCCTCGCCACAGCGCGGCCGCTTCCCACTGCTGATGTGGCACGGCGGCGGCCTGACGGGCGTCACCTGGGAGACGACGCCCGACGGGCGCGAGGGCTGGCAGCACTTCTTCCTGCGCCGCGGCTGGCCCGTCTACGTGTCCGACGCGACGGAACGCGGACGCTCGGGCTGGACGATGATCCCGGAGGCGACTGGCGGCCAGCCTGTCTTCCTAACCGAGAACAACCCCTGGGAGCGCTTCCGCATCGGTGACGGCCCCGGCTCGCTCGCGCGGGGCACCACCCTGCCGGGTAACCAGTTCCCGGCAGATAAGGACAGCTACCGCAACTTCATGCGCCAGAACGTGCCGCGCTTCACCACGACCGACGAGCTGACCCTGGAATCCTACGGCGCCCTGCTGGACCGCGTGGGCCCGAGCGTGGTGCTGGTGCACAGCCAAGGTGGCTTCTTCGGCTGGCGCGCGGCACAGGAGAGGCCGGACAAGGTCCGCGCCCTCGTGCTGGTGGAACCGGCGGCGACCGGCGACATGGCGAAGGCCGCCGCGCTGAAGGACGTACCGATGCTCGTCCTCTACGGCGACTACATCGACGGCGACGCGCGCTGGCCGACCATCCGCGCCAACGGGGTGCGCTTTGCCGAGGCGATCCGCGCCGCCGGCGGCAGCGTGGATGTGGTGAACCTGCCGGAGCGCGGCATCCGCGGGAACAGCCACATGATCATGATGGACCGCAACAGCGATCAGGTCGCGGCCCTCGTCCAGGACTGGCTCGTGGCGAAGGGGCTGTGGGCCTGATCCGGAGCATCACCCGGCGACGGCTCCTCGCGGGCGGCGGGATGGGCGCGGTCCGGAGGAGGGTAGGGCGGGGGGCCTGAAGAGGTGGCGGGCGGCCCTCGCCCTTTCATGCCCCGTCCTCGGCCGAAGGACCCCAGGCCCTGCACCAGGCCCGCTGCCGTCCGACGGGCTGGCCGGGTTGCGCTGCAGCAGATGCCTCGCCTGATGCGTTGGCCCCTGGAAGGCCGGGCGGTCGTTCCGGTCGTTGGTGATACGCCAAACAGGGGACAGCAATGAACCTCCTCCGTCGTTCATCCCGGCCAGCCCTGGCAGGCCGATCCCTGGCCTGGGCCGCCGGTGCCCTGGGCGCCCTTGCTCTCGTCAATCACCTCTTCGCGCGCAGGGCGGAGCGTCGGCACCCACCGGGAGGCACCTTCATTGAGGTGGATGGCGTACGCCTGCACTACAGCGACCGGGGCACGGGGACCCCTGTCGTCTTGATCCACGGCAACATGGTGACCGGGGATGACTACAACACCAGCGGCCTCGCCGAGCTCCTGCTCAAATCCCATCGTGTCATCATCTTCGACCGCCCGGGCTTCGGGTACAGCGAACGCCCCCGCGGGCGCGTGTGGGCGGCAGCCGAGCAGGCCGAGTTGCTCCACGGGGCCCTCCGCCAGCTCGGCATCGAGCGGCCCATCGTGGTCGGCCATTCCTGGGGGGCCATCGTCGCCCTCGCCCTTGCCGATCGCCACCCGGCCGATACCGCCGGCCTCGTGCTGCTGTCCGGGTACTACTTCTGGACCCTTCGACCGGACGTATGGATGGTCAGCCTCGGCGCGGTTCCGGTTCTCGGGGATATCCTGCGCTACACCGTCTCGCCCATCTTCGGCTGGCTCACCATGCCGCTGGTGAAGCGGGCGCTGTTCTCGCCCGCAAGGATCACCAGGAGATTCGCGGGAGAGTTCTCGCCCGCCATGGCGCTGCGGCCATCCCAGATCCGCGCGACGGCGGCCGACGGCGCCCTGATGATCCCCAGCGTCCTGGATCTTCGGCATCGCTACCCGATGCTCTCGATGCCGGTCACGATTATCGCCGGCGATGGCGATAAGGTGGTGTTCAAGCGGTCTGCGGAGCGGCTTCACCGCAGCATCAAGGGGAGCAATCTGCGGGTCGTGAAAGGCGCGGGGCACATGCTCCATCACCTTGAGCCTCGGCTCGTGGCAGGCGCCGTCGAGGCGATAGCCAAGCCTGACCAGATCTGAAACCGGGAGGGAAAGAAGCGACGAAGGCGTGTGAAACCTTCCTGAAGACCAACCCGCACATGGGGATGGGGCTGCACAATCGCGTCGTGCAGCAGACCTTCCTCCTTTATGTCTGGGAGTTCGGCGGCAGCGGGGTGGAGGTGGCCCACGCCGGCACACGGCTGATCCCTAAGCTCGACTGGAATGCGATCACGTGGACGCGGGCGGGGGAGGGCCGGGCCTAAGGGCTCAAGACTATTGAGAGCCCCCACCCCCTCGGCGCGCCGCCGCTGCCCGGTCCCCTTCGTGGGTGTCCTTCAAGCCGGGACCGGGCGCGTGTCGTCCACCATGCGCCCGTCATTCGGCAGGGATCCCGGCGCGACCAGCACCACCTCCCCGCGCAACCCGGTGACGCTGCGGACCGCGTCGGCCAGCATCTCCCGCAACGCGGCGTCCTCCCGCGCCTCCGCGCGCAACTCCAGCCGATCCCCGGCCTCATCCGCCGAGACGACGAGGCGCAGGCGACCGATTGTGGGAAACTGCCGCGCCAGCGCCGCCACCATCTCCGGGCGCACGAACAGGCCGCGAACCTTCGCCGCCTGATCGGCGCGGCCCATCCAGCCGCGGATGCGGGTATTGGTCCGGCCGCAAGGGCTGGTCCCCGGCATGATCGCCGAGAGATCGCCCGTGGCGAAGCGGATAAGCGGGTAGGCTTCGCCCAGGACGGTCACCACCACCTCGCCCACCTCGCCATCCGGCAGGGGATCACCAGTTCCCGGCCGGACGATCTCGACGATCACCTCCTCGTCCAGGATCAGGCCCTCGCGCGCCTCACTCTCATAGGCGATCATGCCGCACTCCGCGGTGGCGTAGGACTGCAGCACCGTCAGTCCGCGGTCCCCGTACCACTGCCGCAGGGCGGGCAGGTAGGCGCCGCCGGAAACATGGCCGAAGCGCAGGGAGGACGTGTCCAGCCCCAGCGCGTCCGCCCGCTCCAGGATGATCCGCAGGAAATCCGGCGTGCCGCACCAGGCGCGCGGTCGCAGGCGGGCCATCGCCCCAGCCTGCGCATCCGTGTTTCCGGTGCCGGCGGGAATGACGGGGCAGCCCAGCGCTATCGCGCCGCCCTCCAGCATGAAGCCGGCAGGGGTGAAGTGGTAGGCGAAGCAGTTCTGCACCACGTTGCCAGCCCGCAGCCCCGTGGCATGCAGGGCGCGGGCGAAGCGGAAGGTGTCCGCCCCGCGCCCCTGCGGCTCATGGATCGGCCCGGGCGAGACGAAGATGCGAGCGAGCGAGCCCACCGGAACGCCGTTCAGCCCCGCGAAGGGCGGGTCCGCCGTCTGCGCCGCGATGAGGTCCGACTTGCGGGTTACGGGCAGCCTCGCCAGCGCCTCCCGCGACACCACGTCCTCCGGCGCCGTGCCTGAGAGACTGCGCGCGGCATGGGCCGATCCCGCGGCCGCACGAGCCAGCAGGAACGGAAGGCTCTCCATCAACTCCGCCTCGCGCCTTTCCGGCGAGCGGGTCTCCAGGTCGTCGAAGTGTCCGGTCACAGCCAGCGCTTCCGCCGCTTGTAGGATTTAAGCCCGCGGAAGGATCGCCGGTCCGTCCCGTGCCCGCCGAGGTAGAATTCCTTCACGTCCTCATTCGAGGCGAGGTCCGCCGCCGTGCCGTCCAGCACCACCTTGCCTCCCTCCATGACGTAGCCGTAGTCCGCGACGGAGAGCGCCATGCGGGCGTTCTGCTCCACCAGCAGGATCGTCACGCCCAACTCCGCGTTGATGCGTCGAACGATGCTGAAAACCTCCTTCACCAGAAGCGGCGAGAGGCCCATCGAGGGCTCGTCCATGAGGATAAGCCTGGGCCGTGCCATCAGCGCGCGGCCGATCGCCAGCATCTGCTGTTCCCCGCCCGAAAGATAGCCAGCCAGCCCCGTGCGCTCCTTCAGGCGTGGGAAGAACTCGTAGACCATCTCGATGTCGCGTCGCACCTCGGCGTCCCGCCGCGTAAAGGCGCCGAGACGGAGGTTCTCCAGGCAGGTCATGTCGGAAATGATCCGGCGCCCCTCCATGACCTGGAAGATGCCGCGCCGGACGATCTCGTGCGGGTCGATCCCGTCGATCCGTTCGCCCGCGAAGCGAACCTCGCCGCGCGTGACCTCGCCCTCCTCCGTCTTCAGCAGGCCGCTGATGGCCTTCAACGTGGTGGACTTGCCGGCGCCGTTGGCCCCGAGGAGAGCCACGATCTTCCCCTGCGGCACCGCGAGCGAGAGGCCGCGCAGCACCAGGATGACGTCGTTGTACACGACCTCGACGTTCGCCACCTCCAGCAGCGGTGGCGCGACCGCCGCGGCAGGGGAAGACGCGGGTTGCTGCGCGGCGTCCAACATCACCAGCCCAGCAGCTCGCGCTTGCGCTCGAGCTCCACGGTGGTGACCGGCTCCAGCCGCATCGTGCCGGCTCGGATCAGGTCACCGACGCTCCCCTGGGCGGTATCGCCCGTGACGACGGCGCGGTAGATAGCCACGCGCATCGTGCCGCGATGGTCGTCGGCGGTGAAGGTTGAAGGAGTGCAGACGCCCTCGAACCCTTTCGGCACCCAGTTGGCGCGCTCGTAGAAGCCCTTCTGGATGCGCTCGCCCGTCACCTGGCCACCATTGGCGGCGGCGGTGTCCATCGCCTCCACCATCAGCATCGCCGCGCAGGCGCCGGCCAGGTAGTGCACGGGCCGGTAGGTGTTGCCGGCCGGGTCGGAGATGCGGCTGATCGCGCGGATCGCCTCCATCCCCGGCGCGTCCTGGCCCGTGACGACCTGCGTGCGAACCGGGAAGACCACGCCGTTGGCGGCGGTGCCCGCGGCCTTCATCGCGTTCTCGTCCATGCCCCAGACATTGCCCATGAACTGCACCTGCACCCCCGCCGCCTGGCAGGCCCGCAGCACGGAGATGTTGGAGCCCGCCGTATTGCCGAGATAGGCGTAGTTCACGCCCTGCTGCTTCAGCGTCAGGCACTGCGCCGTGTAGTCGCCGGGGGCGAGGGCGAACTGGATGGCCGGCACCACGTCGAAGCCCAGCTCCCGCGCCATGGCCTCCCCCGCCTCCTTCGGCGAGTTCGGGTAGGGATGGTTGCCGCCCATATGGACGTATTTCGGCCGGCCCTGGCTGCCCTTCGCCTTCCAGTCATCGGCCGCCCAGCGCAGCATTCCCCGCAGCGCGTCGGAGTAGGAGGGGCCGAAGAAGAAGTTGTAGGGCGAGGCCTCCACGCCCGCGCGGCCCGACTTGCCGCCCGCATCGGTCAGCGCGGCGGAGTAGGAGCCGGAGATGAAGGGGATCTTGTCGCGATTGACGAAGCGCACCAGCGCCTCCGTGTCCGCCGTGCCCCAACCCTGGATGGCCACCACCCGCTCCCGGCCCGTCCAGGCCTGGTACTGGGAGACGGCGCGGGGTGCCTGGTAGCCGTAGTCGAAGCCCAGCACGTTCAACTGCCGGCCGGCGATGCCCTGCCGGGTCTGGTTCACCCAGGCCAGCGTGTCCGCCACTCCCTGGCCATAGGGTACGCCGACATCCGAGGTGGCGCCGGAATTGTCCATCAGGTGCCCGACGGGGATGCGCTGCTGCGCGATTGCCGGCGCCGCCACCGCGATCGTCGCCGCCAGGGCGAGGAGTGCCTTCATGCGTCCGTTTCCCTCTGTTGTTGCCGGCCGCTTTCCGCGGCTCGTGCCAATGCGTGTGGGCTCAGTGCGAGTAGGGGTAGAGCTTCCAGTAGGCCTTGATCAGCTTCCAGCGATGGGCCAGCCCATCCGGCTCGAAGATGAGGAAGAGGATGATCGCCGCGCCGATCGCCATCTCCCGCAGGAAGGAGATGTTGCCGCCGATCTTCAGTGTGCGGTCCAGCGCGCCGCCCGCGACGAGGTCCGCCCCTGTTTGCACAACCTCCGGCAGCGCCACCATGAAGGCCGCGCCCATGAGGCTGCCCATGATGGAGCCCAGCCCGCCGATGATCACCATCCCCAGGAACTGGATGGAGAAGAGGATGTTGAACGCCTCCACGCTGACGAAAAGAAGGTGGTGCGCGTAGAGTGCGCCGCCGACCCCCGCGTAGAAGCTGGCGATCCCGAAGGAGAGCGTACGGTAGTAGGCGAGGTTGATGCCCATGATCTCGGCGGAAAGATAGTGGTCCCGCACCGCGACCAGGGCGCGCCCGTCCCGGGTCCGCATGAGGTTCGCGGCGCCGATGAACATCACGATGACGAAGGCGAGGACGAGGTAGAAGTAGCTCTCCTCCCGGTCGAAGGCGAAGCCGCCGATAGCCGGGGATTCCGTGATCCGGCCGGAGACGCCGCCGGTGAACCACTGCGCGCGGGCGAAGAAGTCCTCCAGGATGAATTGCGCGGCCAGCGTCGCGATCGCGAGATAGAGGCCCTTCAACCGCGCGGCCGGCGCGCCGAAGACCAGCCCCACCACCGCAGTCATCACTCCCGCGATCGGGATGCAGAGCAGGACGGGGATCCCGAAGCGCTCGTGCAGCCAGGCGGAGGCGAAGGCGCCGAAGCCGAAGAAGGCCGCGTGTCCGATGCTGATCTGCCCGCTGAACCCGACGAGAATGTTCAGCCCCAGCGCCGCGATGCCGAGCGTGCCGACGTTGATCAGCAGGCCGAGGAAGTAGCGGTCCAGCACGAGGGGGGCGCAGCACAGCAGGGCCAGCCCCGCCCAGAGGCCGATGCGGCTGCCCAAGGTCGGGAAGATGGTGATGTCGGCCCGGTAGCTGGTGCGGAAGTCGCCGGTCGGCGTCAGCACGGACATGGCGTCAGATCCGCTCGATGTTCTTCGTGCCGAACAAGCCGTAAGGCTTGATCAGCAGGATCACCAGCAGGGCGTAGAAGGGCGCCACTTGATACATGTTGCCGATGTTCAGCCACTCGCTGTCCACGTACTGCGCCAGGTTCTCCAGCACGCCGACGATCAGCCCACCCAGGACCGCGCCAACCACAGAATCCAGCCCGCCGAGGATGACGGCCGGGAAAACCTTGATCCCGTAAACCGAGAGCGCGGCCGAGACACCGTTCACCATGCCCACCGTGACCCCCGCCACCGCCGAAACGGCCGCAGAGATCGCCCAGGCCATGGCGAAGACGCGCGGGACGGAGATGCCGAGCGACTGCGCCACCTGCTGGTCGAAAGCCGTGGCGCGCATGGCCAGCCCGTGGCGGGAGTAGCGGAAGAACCACCCGAACCCCGCCATGATGGCGAGCGAGATGCCAAGCGAGAGCAGATAGGCCGACTGCACCTCCAGCCCCAGCACCGAGACGCGCTCAGCCCCGAACACAGCCGGGAAGGGCTTCGCGAAGACACCGAAGATCCACTTCATCAGCGCCTGGAAGAAGATGCCCAGCCCGATCGTGGCCATGATCACGCTGATCACGGGCTCCCCGATCAGCGGCCGCAGCACCACCGCCTGCAGGATGATGCCGAACAGCGTCATGAAGACCAGGGTGAAGACGAACCCCACGGCGAAGGGTAGCTGCCACTCGGTCAGGAACCACCAGCAAACCCAGGCGCCGACGAGGAGGAACTCCCCCTGGGCGAAGTTCACCACCTGCGATGCCTTGTAGATCAGCACGAAGGACATGGCGACGACGCCGTATAGCGCGCCGACGATCAGCCCGTTGATGAGGAGCTGGAGAAGGAAGGACCCGCCCATGCTCAGGCCGCCTCCATCGCGCGGTCCATCGAGGCGACGCGAAGGGTGGTCCGCACGCGCTGCTTCGTGCCGTCCTGGAAGGTGATGGTGGTGTCCACGGGGATCTGCTCCTCGCCGGCGTAGATCGCATCGATAATCGCGCCGTAGTTCCGGTTGATCACGCCGCGCCGAACCTTGCGCGTGCGGGTCAGCTCCTCGTCATCGGCGTCCAGCTCCTTGTAGAGCAGCACGAACTCGCGGATTCGCTGCGCAGGCGGCAGGGTGGCGTTCACCTTCTCCACCTCGGCCCGCAGCAGATCCAGCACCTGCGGGCGTGCGGAGAGGTCGGAGTAGGTGGTGAAGGAGATCCGGCTGCGCTCCGCCCACTTGGAAACGATCGGGAAGCGGATGCAGATCAGGGCCGCCAGATGCGGCCGCCCATCGCCCAGCACCACGGCCTCCGCGACATAGGGGCTGAACTTCAGCTTGTTCTCGATGAACTGCGGGCTGAATCTCTCGCCGCGCTGCGTGGTGGCGATGTCCTTCACGCGGTCGATGACGACAAGCTGCCCGTCCTTGTCGAAGTATCCGGCATCCCCGGTGTGCAGCCAGCCGTCCCGGACGTCAGAATTCTCCACCACGCCGTGATAGCCGCTGAACATGTTGCCGTGGCGGGTCACGATCTCGCCCACGCCGTTGGCGTCGGGATCCAGCACCCGCAGCTCCACGCCCTCAAAGGCAACGCCCACCGTGTCCAGGCTCACCGCCTCCGGTCGGTGCAGCGTATAGGCGCCGAGCAGCTCGGTCTGGCCGTAGAGCTGGCGCAGCGGCACGCCCATGGCCTGGAAGAAGCGGAAGGTGTCCGGCCCCATGGCCGCGCCGCCGGTGGCCGCGGAGGTCAGGCGGGTGAAGCCCAGCCTGTCCCGCAGCGCGCGGAACAGCAGCAGGTTCGCCAGCCGGGATCGCCGCCCCTTCGCCTGTGCGGCCAGCCCGAGCTTCAGCCCCAGCTCGAAGGCGCGGCGCTTGAGCGGGGAGGCGTCCATCACCTTCGCCCGCACCTCGGCCGCGATCGTCTCCCACACGCGGGGCGCCAGCAGCACGAAGCTCGGCCCGATCTCCCGCAGGTCGGCCATCGTCGTCTCCGGCTCCTCCACGAAGGAGACGCGCATCCGCGCGACCAGCCCGAAGCCGAGGACGTACATCTGCTCCATGATCCAGGGCAGCGGCAGGACGGAGACGTACTCGTCCGCCGGGCCCTTCGGATCGGCCGTCAGATAGGTCTCTGCGTGCCGCACCAGCGCGCGCCCGCAGAGCATCGCGAGCTTCGGGCGCGAGGTGGTGCCGGAGGTTGTGCAGAGGATCGCGCAGCGCTCGCCGTCGGTTGCGTCCACCAGTCGGTCCCACGCCGCCGGATCCGCTGCGTGCGCCGCCTCGCCGGAGGCAACCAGATCCGCCATCGGCAGGAGGCGGGCATCCCCGTACTTCCGCATCCCACGCGGGTCGGAATAGATGATGTGCCGCAGCCCAGGCACGGAATCCGCGACGTTGAGGAGCTTGTCCACCTGCTCCTCGTCCTCCGCGATCACCACCGTCGCGCCGGCGCGGGAGAGAAGGTCGGCGACCTCGTCCTCCAGCCCGTCGCGGTAGAGGCCGAGGGAGCGGGCGCCGAGCGCGTGGGCGGCGATCTCACCCATTACCCAGTCCGGCCGGTTGTCGCCGATCAGGGCGATCACCGCCTCATCCCCGATGCCCATCCTGCGCAGGCCGAGCGCGATGGCGCGGGTGCGTGCCTCGTACTCGGCCCAGGTGAAGCAGCGCCAAATGCCGAATGCCTTCTCGCGCAGCGCCACCTCGCCGCCATGGTCGCGCGCGTTGCGGCGGAGAAGGCGTGGCAGCGTGTCCTCGGGCGCCCGGGCAGGGGCGCTCATGCGGCCACCGGCTCCGGCATCGCGTCGTCCTCGCCGAGATAGGCGCGGCGCACCTCCGGATGGGCCAGCACGTCTTCCGGCCGCCCTTCCGTCAGCTTGCGGCCGAAATCGAGCACCATGACACGGTGCGAGATGTCCATCACCACGTCCATGTCGTGCTCGATCATCATCACGGTCATGCCCCACTCCTCGTTGAGGTCGAGGATGGTGCGGGCCATGTCCTCCTTCTCCTCGAGGTTCATGCCCGCCATCGGCTCGTCGAGGAGGAGCAGCTTGGGCCGCAACGCGACGGCCCGGGCCAGCTCCACCTGCTTCCGAAGCCCGTAGGAAAGCGTGCCGGCCTGCGCCTTGCGGATGTGCTGGATGCCCAGGAAGTCGATGATCTCCTCGACCTCACGCCGGTGCGCCAACTCCTCCTTCTGCGCTCCGCCGAACCAGTAGGCCATGCCCGAGAGGAACCCGGAGCGCAGCAGGTGGTGCCGGCCGACCATGATGTTGTCCAGCACGCTCATGTGCCCGAACAGCGCGAGATTCTGGAAGGTGCGGCCGATGCCGATCGCGGCGCGGCGGTTGGGGCGCATCCGCGTGATGTCGTGCCCGTCGAACAGGATGCGACCTTCCGTCGGGCGATAGCGGCCGGAGACGAGATTCAGCATAGACGTTTTGCCCGCGCCGTTCGGGCCGATCACGGAGAAGACCTCGCCCTGCCGAACGGCGAAGGACACGTCCGTCAACGCCCTGATGCCGCCGAAGCGCAGGGACACGGAATCCGCCTGCAGGATCGGCGCGTGCTCGCCCACCCGAACGCTCCCTCAGCTTATTTCTTGTCGTTAACATGGCGGGTGATCACCCCCGAAGGCAAGAGGGATGGTCGCCGCGCCACGGTGAGGAACGCGTTGCTCAGGCGCCGGACGCCGCCGGCAAGTGGCCTGCCACCGACTGTCGTGCGGCTCCCTCATCTGCCTCCGCGATAGGGTCCGCGATGCGGGCGTACTCCTGCGCGATCTCCGGCAGTCGATCGCCCTTCACCCGCCACGCAAGGTCGCGCGCCAGGTAATTGCCGGAAATCATCTGCTTCCTAAGTCGCGCGGGGATCTTCCCGAGCCCAGCAGGTCCAAGAGGTGGTCGTACGCTTCATCGCTGGGAGGACATTGCGAAGCTCGATCCAGGGATGGTGTGCCGAACTTATAGAAGTTGTCAAATCTGTCCTGCGAAGGAGAAATATGGAACCTCGATTGGACAGGTTGGCCGAAGAGCCAGGGCTAGGAGGGCGAAGTGATCGTGGAGTCGAAAAGGCACGTCGCGCCAGGCGGCCTGCCTGAACAAACGCGACGCGCAGTGCCCGACCGCACCGGCAACGGTGCCCATGGTGCTGCCGAACTTCCCCTTCTCCGCGCGGGTGATCATGTCCTCCATCCTCCCACCGACCGAGCGCCGCCCTCGAATCTGGGCGTTAGAGCATGAAGATATCCCGCGTCCGGCCAAATCCTCCCCACATGCGGGCCGGTCAGGATAGGCGCGTCGCTATCCACACCGAAAGCAACTCGCTCTGCCCACTGCCGGAGCTGGACCCTTGCGCGGACGGCCGCATGGCCGGCTCCTCACACCCGAAGGTGCTCTCCCACGTCTATCGCCTGCACGCGGCGCGGTACGTCCTCGGCACATCTCTGCCGCTGCTGAACCACGAGGACCAGGGCTTCTGGGGCGTGGCGGCCCGCAAGCAGCCGCCGCGCCGCCGGGCGCCAGCCCAACCTTTGGCTGACGCGCGATCACCCGCGCGAGGTCGATACACTTCTAGCCCGTTTGCAGCGTAGGCTGGCGGAAGGCGGGGAACGGGCCGGCGGCCCGACGCCCTGCCCTGACAAGAACGAGAGTGAGGACACCGAGGATGCAACGTCGAACCCTTCTCCAGGCCGCGCTCGGCGGCGCCGCCCTTTCGCCCCTGGCCGCGCCCGCCGTTCGCGCCCAGGGCAGCGGCGCCGGATTTGATCACGTGATCCGCTTGATCATCCCGAACGCCCCGGGCGGTACCAGCGACATCCTGGCCCGCCTGATGGCGCCGGAGATGACGAAGGCGCTGGGTCAGAACGTGGTCGTGGAGAACCGCGCCGGCGCCGGCGGCAACATCGGGGCCGAGCTGGTCGCGAAGAGCCCGCCGGATGCCCACACCGTCCTGCTGATGGACCTGACGACGCTGGCGACCAACCCCGCGCTTTTCCCGCGTCTGGGCTTCAAGAACACGGAGCTGGCGCCGGTCAGCATGCTGATCTACGCGCCCTACATCCTGGGCGTCGCCAACAACCTGAACATCCGCACGGCGCAGGAACTGGCCGCCTACGCCAAGGCGAACCCGGGCAAGCTGAACGCGGCGAATGCCGGCACCGGCACCTCCACCCACCTGACCCTCGTGCAGCTGGAAGATGCCTTCGGCACGCCGATGACGCACGTGCCCTATCGCGGCGGTGCGCCGGCCCTGCTGGCGGTCAGCACCGGAGAGGCCAGCATCACCGCGCAGGGCGCCACCCAGTCCCAGACCTTCGCGCTGAGCGGCCAGATGCGGGCCGTCGCCGTCACCGGGCCGGAGCGCATGGCGAGCCTGCCGGACGTACCCACCTTTAAGGAGCTGAACTGGCCCGCGGCGGAGGCCGGCACCTGGCAGGGCATGATGGTCCAGGCCAACTCCCCGCCGGCCCTAATCGCGAAGCTGCACGAGAGCGCGCGCGAGGCTCTGCGTGCGCCGCCCGTCGCGGCGAAGCTGCGTGAGCTCGGCGCCACCCAGCGCACGGACGGCCCGCAGCAGCTTGCGGCCTGGCTGGCGAGTTCCACCGAGACCTACACGAAGCTCATCCGGGACCACAGCATCCAGGCGGATTAGCCGGCGCGCGAATGCCGCACCGCCGGGGCACGGTTCCCGGCGGTGCAGACGGTCCCGCCATATCCCCGCCTGGGCTGGGGAGGCGCCGTGCCCGGGTCAGGCGCGGCACCCCTCTCCGGACCGTTCAGGCCTGGCCGAGCACCCCGTCCACGCGGCGGAACAGGCCCATCGGGTTGCCATCGCGCAGCGCGGGCGGCAGCAGGGCGTCCGGCATGTCCTGATAGCAGACGGGCCGCAGGAACCGGGTGATGGCGAGCGTGCCGACGGAGGTGGAGCGGCCATCGGCGGTGGAGGGGTAGGGCCCGCCATGCACCATGGCGTGGCTCACCTCCACGCCCGTGGGGTAGCCGTTGACGAGGATGCGCCCCACACGCCGCTCCAGCACCGGCAGCAGCAGCCTTGCCATCTCCACGTCGCCCTCCTCCATCTGGATGGTCGCGGTCAGCTGCCCTTCCAGTCCCTCGGCCAGGCGCAGCATCGTCTCCGTGTCCGGGCAGCGGATGACCAGGGAGGCTGCGCCGAAGACCTCTTCGGCCAGCGCCGGATCCTCCATGAAGTGGGCAGCCGTGGTCTCGAACAGCGCCGCCTCGCCCTGGGTGGAGGCGGTGGCGAGCTGGCCGGAAGCCACCTTGCGCACCCGATTGTTGCCCGCGAGGTGAGACACACCGGTCTGGTAGGCCGAGAGGATGCCGGGTGTCAGCATGGTCTGGGCCGGCGCGCCGCCCAGCGCCTCCGTGGCGGAGGAGAGGAAGGTGTCGAGCTCCGGGCCCTCAAGGGCCAGGACGAGGCCGGGGTTGGTGCAGAACTGGCCGGCGCCGAGGGTGAGCGAGCCCACGAAGCCCTTGCCGATCGCCGCCGCCCGCTTCGCCATGGCCTGGGGCAGCAGGAAGACTGGGTTGATGCTGCTCATCTCCGCGTAGACCGGGATGGGCTCGGGGCGGGCGGCCGCGGTCTTCATCAGCGCGGTGCCGCCGGCGCGTGAGCCGGTGAAGCCCACGGCCTTGATGCGCGCATCGGCCACCAGCCCCTGGCCGACCACCTGGCCGGAGCCGAAGAGCACGGAGAAGACGCCCTCCGGCAGGCCGCAGGCGCGCACCGCCGCCTGGATCGCCCGCCCGACCAGCTCGGAGGTGCCGGGATGGGCGGAATGGGCCTTCACCACCACCGGGCAGCCGGCGGCGAGCGCCGAGGCGGTGTCGCCGCCGCCCACCGAGAAGGCGAGCGGGAAGTTGGACGCCCCGAACACCGCCACGGGCCCGAGCGGGATCATGCGCAGCCGAAGATCCGGGCGGGGCAGGGGGGCGCGCTCCGGGAGGGCCGGGTCGATCCGTGCGGTGAGGTAGGTGCCGTCCCGCACCTCGGAGGCGAAGAGGCGGAGCTGGCCGACGGTGCGGCCGCGCTCGCCCTCCAGCCGCCCGCGCGGCAGGCCGCTCTCGGCCATGGCGCGGGTGATCAGCTCGTCGCCGATATCCAGGATGTTCTGGGCACAGGTTTCCAGGAAGGCGGCGCGCGCCTCGGGCGTGGTCTCACGGTAGGTGTCGAAGGCCGCCCAGGCGAGCGCGCAGGCGCGCTCCACATCCGCCGAGGTGCCGCCGCCATAGGCGGGCTCCATCGGCTGCCCGCTGGCCGCCTCGATTGCACGAACCGGCTTGTCGGTGCCGCGCACCGCAGCCCCGCCGATCAGCATCTCGCCGGTGATCGTGGTCATGGATGGCTCCTCCTTCGATCTCTTCCCGCCTGCGGCCGCTCTGGCACCCGGGAACGTTCCGCGTGTGTAGGGCGGCCCATCCGCCTTGGCGAGAAGCAACCTGCCACGGGCGGGGAGGCTGCGCGGGATGGCGGCACCGGCCGGGGTCCGCTCGACTCGGCTATCGAATCGTCATGGAGGCGCGATTGACGCCTTTCGGCACCTTCGGCAAGGCGGCTCGCCCCAGTGGGCCGGGAAGGGATACGCTGCCATGGAATACGCGCGCCGCTTCAAGTTCCTGGTCTGTGCGCCGAATTTCGACGAAACCGACCTCGAGGGCGCGCGCCTGCAGGAGATCGTGGCCCGGATCGAGCGGGCCGGCTACTCCGCCCTCCGCGCCCGGCGCGACGACGATGCCGAGCTGGTGGTCCGGACCGACGCGGCGATCGGCTGCGTGATCGTGGACTGGGGCAAGAAGGGCCTGCAGGGCCGTTCCGCCGCCCTGATCTCGCTGGTCCGCAAGCGCGGGCTGGATGTGCCGATCATCGTGCTGGTCCGCCGCCACCGGCTGGAGGACATCCCGGTCGAGGTGCTGGACGACGTGGACGGCTTCGTCTTCCTGGCCGAGGAGACGCCGGACTTCATTGCCCGCAACCTCATCTCGCGCCTGCGCCAGTACGCGGACACGCTGAAGACCCCCTTCTTCGGCGCCCTGGTGGACTATGCGGAGCAAGGGAACCAGCTCTGGACCTGCCCGGGCCACAATGGCGGCCAGTTCTACAGCCGCTCGCCGATCGGGCGCATTTTCGTCGAGCATCTCGGCCACGCCGTGTTCCGGGACGACCTGGACAACTCCGTCCTCCAGCTCGGCGACCTGCTGACGCATGAGGGGCCCGCCCTCCGCGCCCAGAAGGAGGCCGCGGCGATATTCGGGGCGGAGAAGACCTACTTCGTCCTCAACGGCACCTCCACCTCGAACAAGGTGGTCCTCACTGCCCTGTTGGCGGAGGGTGACCTCGTGCTGTTCGACCGCAACAACCACAAAGCCGCGCATCACGGCGCGCTGATCCTGGGCGAGGCGACACCGATCTTCGTCGAAACGGCGCGCAACGCGCACGGCATGATCGGGCCGGTCCTGCCGGACGCGCTGGACGAGGCGAGGCTGCGCGAGAGCATCCGCACCAACCCCCTGGTCAAGGATCCGGATGCCTGGCAACGGCCGCGCCCCTTCCGCGCGGCGGTCATCGAACAGTGCACCTATGACGGCACTATCCACTCGGCCGAGATGATCATCGCGAAGATCGGCCATCTCTGCGACTACATCCTCTTCGACGAGGCCTGGGCGGGCTTCATGAAGTTCCACCCCCTTTTCGCCGGCCGCTTCGGCATGGGGCTGCAGGGGTTGGGGCCGGACTCGCCGGGCATCATGGTGACGCAGAGCACGCACAAGCAGCTCGCCAGCTTCTCCCAGGCTTCTCAGATCCATGTGAAGGACGCTCATATCCGCGGCCAGGAACGGCGCGTGGAGCACAAGCGGCTGAACGAGATGTTCCTCGTCCACGCCTCCACCAGCCCCTTCTACCCGCTCTTTGCCTCGCTGGACGTGGGCGCGCAGATGATGAAGGGCCGCTCCGGCGAGGTGCTGTGGGACGACACCGTCCGACTGGGCATCGAGACCCGCAAGAAGCTGCGCCTCAGCCGCCGCGAGTTCGAGGAAAAGGAGGCCGACCCGGCCCGGCGCTGGTTCTTCGATCCCTTCGTGCCCGATGTCGTGACGCTGGACGAAGCGAATGGCGCCCCCATCCCGTGGGAGGATGTGCCGACCGACCGCCTGGCCTCGGACGCGCGCCTCTGGAGCCTTGCGCGCGGGGCGCGCTGGCACGGCTTTCCGGACGTGCCGGAGGGTTGGGCGATGACGGACCCGAACAAGCTGATGCTGCTGACGCCGGGCTTCGACCGCACCACCGGCGAATATGCGGACCACGGCATCCCTGCGCCGGTGGTGGCGGAGTACCTGCGCCAGAACCGGATCGTGCCGGAGAAGAACGACCTCAACAGCCTTCTCTTCCTGCTGACGCCCGGGGTGGAGAGCAGCAAGGCCGGCACGCTGCTATCCCACCTCGTCACCTTCAAGAAGCTGCACGACGCCAACGCGCCGCTAGAGGAGGTGATCCCCGACTTCGTCGCGCGCCGCCGCTGGCGCTACGCAAGGATGCGGCTCCGCGACCTCTGCGCGGAGATGCACGCCTTCTACCGCGATGCAGCGGTGAGCACGCTGCAGACGGCGCAGTTCCAGGCGGGCCACATCCCGGAGATGGCGATGCTGCCGCACCGCGCGGTGAAGGAGCTGGTCCGCAACAGGGTGGACTACCTGCCGCTGGACGAGCTGCACGACCGCATCGCGACAACCCTCTGGGTGGTCTATCCGCCAGGCATCGCCACCATCATACCGGGTGAGCGGCTGGGCGAGCGGGCGCGGCCGATGATCGACTACCTGAAGGTGTTCGAGCGCGCCGCCAACCGCTTCCCGGGCTTCGAGAGCGAAATCCAGGGCGTGTACCGGGAGGCGAAGGGCGAGCGCGAGGTCAGGCTGCACACCTACGTGGTGCGCGAGGGCGCTGCGCGGGTGTAGGGCAGCGCGTCAGGCGAAGCGCTCCGGCCGGTACGCCACCGGGTCGATGAAGGGGGCTTCGCCGCCCATCATCTCCGCAAGCAGGCGCCCGGTTGTCGGCCCGAGCGTCAGCCCCTGGTGGGCGTGACCGAAGGCGCCCCAGAGCCCCTCCTGCCCGGGAATACGGCCGATCACGGGCAGCATGTCCGGGGTGCAGGGGCGGGTGCCCATCCAGGGCCGCCCTTCCACCTTCTCGTCCAACGGCAGGAGGGTGCGGGCCACCGGCTCGGCGCGCTCGATCTGGATCGGGGTCTCCGGCGCGTCCGGGCGGGCAAACTCCGCGCCCGTGGTGAGGCGGATTCCCGCGCGCATGGGCACAAGGCAGAAGCCGCTGGCCTCGTCGATGAAGGGGTGGTTCAGCACCGCATTGCCCTTCATGCCGTAGTGCAGGTGGTAGCCGCGCTTCCCGAACAGGGGAGGGGCATAGCCGAAGCGCCGCGTTACGTCCCCCGCCGCGGCGCCGAGCGCGATCACCGCCTGTCCGGCCTCCACGGGGCCTTCCGCCGTCTGCACCCGCCAGCCCGCGCCGGCCCGGGCCAGCGTGGCCGCGTCGCCCGTCGCCATCCGGCCGCCTTTCGTCTGGAACAGCCGGGCGTAAGAGGTGGTGAGCGCGTGGGGGTCGCTGACGGAATAGGGATCGGTCCAGTGGACCGCCCCGGCGCGGCGCACGAGGAGATGCGGCTCCGCCTCCGCCAGCGCCTGCCCGTCCAGGATGCGATAGCCCACATTGTGGTCGCGATGGGCCGCCTCCGCCTCCCGCCGGGCCGCCTCCAGCTGCGCCTCCGTGCTGAACAGGCGCATCCAGCCGATCGGGCGGAGCAGGTCAGTGGAACCGGCCTCGCGCGCCACGGCCATGTGCTCGTCCAGGCAGGTGACGATGAGCTGCGCATAGGCCCGCGCCATCGCCTCGTAGCGCTCCGGCGCCGAGTTCCACCAATAGCGGAGCAGGGGAAAGGCGAGGCTCGGCAGGGCGTTCGCGTGGTACACCGCGTCAACGGAGCGGTTCTTCGCGATGCGCGCGATCTCGGACACGCTGCGCGGGAACGGATGGGGGAACACCGCCTCGCGCTGGATCAGCCCGGCATTGCCGAAGGAGGCGCCCTCGCCCGGGGCGCGCCGGTCCACCAGCACCACGTCCCACCCGCGCTGCCGCAGGTGTAGGGCGGTGGAAACGCCCACCATCCCCGCGCCCAGCACGATCACCGATTGCACCATGCCCTGTCCCTCAGCCGCCCCGGCGCGGGGCCGATCTCGCGTGGTTCCGGTGTGCCGCGCCGTCAGCGGTACGCCGCGCCCCACCCCTTGCCGGGCTGAGTGGCGGCGCGCGCGTTCCTCGTGAGGTCTGGATTAAAGCCGCGCCGTGCGGCTGTCGAGGCCGGGGCCGCGCCGCCGAAGGGGCTCAGCGCGGGCCGGTGGGATCCGCCGGCCCGTCGAGCCAGGCCCAGGGGCAGCGGGCATGGTCCGCCTCCATGAAGGCCTCGATCGCCGGGGCGTGGCTGAGGGTGAGGTCTAGGTCGGTCCAGCCGTTCAGCAGCTTCGTGCGCCAGACCGGATCGATGGCGAAATCCCAGCGCGCCCCGCCGGCGGCGACGCTGCGGGCCTCGAGATCGACCGTGACCTCTGTGTTGCCCGCCTCCAGCCAGGCCAGAAGGGCTTCCACCGCCTCCTCCTCCATTCGCGCGGGAAGCAGGCCGTTGTTCACGGCGTTGCTGCTGAAGATGTCGCCGAAGCTTGGCGCCAGCACGCAGCGAATTCCGTGGTCCAGCAGCGCATAGGCCGCCGCCTCACGCGAGGAGCCGCTGCCGAAGTTGCGGCGGGCGACGAGCACGGCGCTGCCCGCGCGATCCGGCCGGTTCAGCGGGAAGTCCGGGCGGGGCGTGCCGTCAGGCCCGAAGCGCAGGTCATAGAGCAGAACGTCGCCGTAACCGGCGCTGCGCGGGCGGCTCATGAAGCGGGCAGGAATAAGCTGGTCCGTGTCCACGTTGCTCATCGGCAGGGGGCAGGCGGTGGCGGTGACGACGCGGAGAGGTTCCATCACGCGCGGCCCTCCAGCAGGGGGCGCACATCCGTCAGGTGGCCCGTCACGGCCGCGGCGGCGGCCATGGCCGGGGACATGAGGTGCGTGCGCGCGCCCTTGCCCTGCCGGCCCTTGAAGTTGCGGTTGGTGGTGGAGGCGCAGCGCTCCCCGGCGCCGACGAGGTCGCCATTCATGCCGACGCACATGGAGCAGCCGGATTCCGCCCATTCCAACCCCGCCTCGGTGAAGATGCGGTCCAGCCCCTCCTCCTCTGCCTGCCGCTTCACCAGGGTGGAGCCCGGCGAGACAAGGCCGGGGATGCGGGCGCGGCGGCCGGCGAGGACCGCCGCGGCGGCGCGCAGGTCCTCGATCCGGCTATTCGTACAGGAGCCGATGAAGACGCGGTCCACGACGATGTCCGACAGCCTCTGCCCCGCGCGCAGGCCCATGTAGTCCAGCCCGTCCCGGATCTGCGCGGCGCGGGCGGGATCGGCGGCGCGCTCCGGGTCCGGCAGCGTCGCGGTGACGGGCAGCGCATCCTCGGGGCTCACGCCCCAGGTGACGACAGGGGCGATTTCCGAGCCGTCGAGCACCACCTCGCGATCGAACTCCGCCCCGGTATCGCCCGGAAGGGCGAGCCAGGCCTCGGCGGCCCGGTCGAAGGCGTCTCCCTTCGGGGCGAAAGGACGGCCGCGCAGGAAATCCAGCGTCGTCCCGTCCGGCGCCACCATGCCGCAGCGCGCGCCGGACTCGATGGAGAGGTTGCAGAGGGTGAGGCGCCCCTCGACCGAAAGCGCGCGGATGGCGGAACCCGCATACTCCACCGCGTGGCCCTGCGCGCCATCCGTCCCGATGCGGGCGATGATGGAGAGAGCAATGTCCTTCGCGGCGATACCGGGGCCGGTGCTCCCCTCCACCGCGATCCGCATCCGGCGCGGGCGGCGCTGCCACAGCGTCTGCGTCATCAGGACGTGCGCGACCTCCGAGGCGCCGATGCCGAAAGCCAGCGCCCCAAGGGCGCCATGCGTGGAAGTATGGCTGTCGCCGCACACCACCGTCAGGCCGGGGAGGGTGAGCCCCTGCTCCGGACCGACGACGTGGACGATGCCCTGCGCCGGGCTGTCCAGCCCGAAGAGGCGGAGCCCGTGCTGCACGGCATTGTCCGAGAGCTGCTGCACCATGCGGCGGATCGTGTCGTCCGCGATCGGAGCGCCGCGGCCGCGCGTGGGCACGTAATGGTCGGCCACGCCGATGTTCTGCGAGGGGCGGGCGACCCGCGCTCCGCGAGCACGGAGCTGGTTGAAGGCGTGGTGGGAGCCCTCGTGGAAGAAGTGCCGGTCGATCTGCAACAGCGCCTGCCCGTCCTCCCGCGTCAGGATGACGTGCGCGTCCCAGACCTTATCGAAGAGCGTGCGCGGCCCATTCCCCGCCATGCCCGGTCTCCCTCTTGCTTCCCGAGAGATAGGATCTTGGCGGGGCCGAATGCAATGGCCCTGTCCTTGGCCCTAGACAGGATGCTGTCCCGGTCATAGGACAGCAGCAGGACGAAAGAGAGGGGGCTGGCGTTGAGCGCGGCGGTGGAACCCTTCAAGTCGCGTCGGGTCTATCTGGTGCTGCGGGACCGCATCGCGGGCGGCGCCCTGCCGGCGGGCGCGCGCCTGCCCGGAGAGCCCGACCTGGCCGCCGAGCACGGTGTGGCACGGGTCACGGTCCGCCGCGCCCTGGACCAACTGGCGCAGGACGGGCTGGTGGAGCGCCGCCCTGGCGTGGGCACCTTCGTCCTCGGCGGCACGGCCCTGCCACCGGCCACCGCCGATTTCGCCGATGTCTTCACGCACCTGAAGGAGATGGGGCGGCGCACCGAGGTGCGCCTGCTCTCCTTTGGCTACGCCGTGCCGCCGCCCCCGGTGGCCCAGGCCCTGGAGCTCCTGCCGGGCGAGGCGGCGCAGCGCGCCGTGCGCGTCCGCCGCACCGCCGACGGGCCCTTCTCGTACCTCACCACCCATGTGCCCGCGCGGATCGGGCAGACCTACTCGGAGGCCGAACTGGCCAGCCAGCCCCTGCTGGCGTTGCTGGAGCGATCCGGCCTGCGGATCGGCCGTGCGCGGCAGAGCATCGGCGCCACCCTGGCGGGGCCGGACGTGGCGGAGGTGCTGGAGGTGGGGATCGGCGCCCCGCTGATCGCGCTGACACGGCTGGTGCAGGACGAGGCGGGGCGGCCGGTGGAGCACCTGCACGCCCTGTACCGGCCGGACCGCTTCTCCTTCGAGATGCAGATGCAGCGCACGGGCGCCGAGGGCGAGCGGCGCTGGAGCCCGATGGTGCCGGCGGGCGCGGAACCGGCCAACGCGAATGGCACAGGGCGGGAGCCGAGCCCGCGGGACGAGGAGAGAACAGGTTCATGACCACGCATCCCACGACCACCCGCCGCGCGCTGCTCGGCACCGCCGCCGCGGGCACGGCGCTGCTCGCGATGCCCGGGCTGCTGCGGGCGCAACCCGCGCCCGTGAAGATCGGCCTGTTGCAGCCGCTGACGGGCGCGCTGGCGCAGGATGGCGACCTCGGCCGCATCGGGGCGGAGGCCGCCGTGGCGAAGATCAACGGCGATGGCGGCCTGCCCGCGCTCGGCGGGGCGAAAATCGAGCTGGTCGTGGCCGATGCGCGCTCGAACCCCGAGGCCGGGGTGCAGGAGGTGGAGAAGCTGCAGGGCGAGGGCGTGGTGGCGATCGTGGGCGGCTTCGCCAGCCCGATCTGCCTTGCCGCCAGCCAGGCCGTGGCCCGCTATGATCTGCCCTATGTGGTCGATGTCGGCGTGGCAGACCAGATCGTCTCCCGCGGCCTGTCCAACACCTTCCGCCTGGCGCCGGGCTTCGGCAACGTGACCTCGGCAGCGGTTGAGAACCTGATCCGGCTGAACGACGCCGCCGGGAAGCCGTGTAAGACGGTGGTGCTGGTGCACGAGGACGGCCTGTTCGGCTCCGGCCTCGCGAAGCTGATGCAGGCGGAGCTGCCGAAGCACGGCTTCGAGGTGCTGGAGACAATTGCCCATCCCACCCCCGCGCGCGACATGAACAACATCGCGCTGCGCCTGCGTTCGCTGCGGCCGGACCTGCTGATCCCGTCCTCCTACTACAGCGAGTTCGTGCTGCTCTCCCGCACCATGCGGCAGCAGCGCATCCGCCCGAAGGGGGTCTATGCCGTGCTGAACGGCGCCGCATCCAACTACCGCTTCGTGAAGGAGTTCCCGGACGCGGCGCTGGGCGTGATGGACTGCAACCACTGGCACGACCCGAAGAACGCGGAGGCGATCGCGCTGAAGCGCCAGGTGGACGCCTCCGGCAAGTTCTGGGGCTACAACATCCCCCTGAACTACTCCTGCGTGAAGCTGGTGGCGGATGCGGTGAACCGCGCCGGCGCCGCGGACCGGGCGAAGGTGCTGCAGGCGCTCGCCGCCTCCGACTACTCCGGCCACATCATGCCCTACGGCCCCACGCGCTTCGTCAACGGCCAGAACGGGGGCGCGCGCCCGGTGAACACGCAGGTGCAGGACGGCGACATCAAGGTGATCTTCCCTAACGAGGTCGCGGACTCCCGGCCCGTCTTCCCGATCCAGGGCTGAACGTGCCGATCGAGCTGATGGCGGAGGCCGTTGCGAACGGCCTGCTGGCGGGGGCGGCCTACGCGTTGGTGGCGCTGGGCCTCACCCTCGTCTACGGCGTGCTGCACATCGTGAACTTCGCGCACGGCGCGCTGCTGACCCTGGCGATGTTCGCGGCCTGGGGGCTGCACGCCGCATTCGGGCTGGATCCCTACCTGGCGATCCTGCCCATGGCCGCGGGCTTCATGGCGCTGGGATACGGGTTGCAGCGATGGGTGATCGGCCCCGCCAGCCACGGGGATGACGGGAACACGCTTCTCGTCACCCTCGGCCTCTCCATCGTGATCGAGAACGCGCTGCTGGCCCTGTTCCGGTCCGACACTCGCACGCTCGGCGCCGATTCCGGCTTCGACGTGGTGGAGCTGGGGCCGATGCTGCTCTCCCGCCCGCGCCTGATCGGCTTCGGCGTCTCGCTCCTCGCCGCCGCGCTGCTCTGGGCGGTGCTCTCGGCCACCGACACGGGCAAGGCGATCCGCGCCGTGGCGAAGGAGAAGCTCGGCGCACAGCTCTGCGGGATCGACCCGCGCCACGTATATGCCGTGACCTTCGGGCTGGGCTGCGCCTGCCTGGCCGTCGCGGCCTGCCTGCTCCTCCCAACCTTCTATGTGAATCCGCGCGTCGGCAATGCCTTCGTGCTGGTGGCCTTCACCATCGTCGTGCTCGGCGGCATGGGCTCCATCCCCGGCGCCCTCGTAGGCGGCCTCTTCGTGGGCGTGGTGGAGAGCCTGGGCGGGCTGCTGCTGGGGGAGAGTCTCGGGCAGCTCGGCATCTTCGTGATCTTCATCCTCGTGCTGCTGCTGCGGCCCACCGGCCTCTTCGGGGCGCGGGCATGAGCGCGCGCGACCTCTGGCCGGGGCTGGCGCTGCTGGCCCTCATCGCCCTGATGCCCTTCGTGGCATCCAACACCGTCCTCAATTTCCTGCTCTCCGCGCTGATCGTCGCGCTGGCGGCGCAGGGATGGAACATCCTCGGCGGCTATGCCGGGCAGCTCTCTTTCGGCCACGCGGCTTTCTTCGGCATGGGCGCCTACGCCACCGCCATCCTGCAGATCCGCTACGGGGTGAATGCCTGGGCGGGGCTGGCGGCCGGCATCGCGCTCGGCGCCGTGGTGGGGTGGGTGATCGGCGCGCTCTCCTTCCGCGCGCGGCTGCGCGGCTCCTACTTCGCCCTCGTCACCCTGGCCTTCGCCGAGGTGCTGCGGATCCTCGCGAATGCGGCGGACTTCACGGGCGGCGCCGCGGGGCTGCTGATCCGCCTCTCCCCGGGGGTGGAGAACCTGCAGTTCCCCTCGCGCGCCGTCTTCCTCTGGCTCGTGGCCGGCACCGTCGCGGCGGTGCTGCTGCTCACCGCCTGGATCGCCCGCGGGCGCTTCGGCGCGCGGCTGGTCGCGGTGCGGGAGAACGAGGACGCCGCCCGTGCCCTCGGCGTGGACGTGCTGGCGGTGAAGCTGCGCGCCATCGCGCTCTCCGGTGCTGTCACGGCGGCGGCCGGGTGCCTTTACGCGCAGAACTTCCTCTACCTGGATGCCAGCATCGCCTACGGGACCTGGATCTCGGTGGAAGTGCTGATCGCCTGCGTGCTGGGCGGTGCCGGAACCGTGCTGGGGCCCGTCCTCGGCGCGCTGGCGCTGCACGGCGTGGGGGAGGTCGCGAAGATCGTCCTGGGCCAGGTCGCGGGCCCGGTGCCGGGGGTGGACCTCGTGGTCTTCGGCGCCCTGCTGGTGGTCGGCATCGCCTTCCTGCCGCGCGGCGTGATGGGCGGGCTGCGGCGGCTGGTACAGAGGTTTCCGCGATGAGCCTGCTGCGGGCGGAAAGCCTCTCGCGCCGCTTCGGCGGGCTCCTCGCCGTGGACGGGGCCTCCCTGGAGGTGCCGGAGGGCGGCCTGATTGGCCTCATCGGTCCGAACGGGGCGGGGAAGACAACCCTCTTCGCGCTGGTCTCCGGCTTCCTGGCCCCCAGTGGCGGGCGCGTGCACTTCCTCGGCGAGGACGTGACGCGCGAGCCGCCGCACCGGCGCGCGGCACTTGGCATGGCTCGTACCTTCCAGATCGTGCAGCCCTTCGCGGGGCTGAGCGTGCGGGAGAACATCCTCGTCGGCGCCTATCTCCGCCATCCCGGGCGGGAGGAGGCCGTGCGCGTCGCCGAGGCCGTGGCGACCGAGGTGGGGCTGGGGCCGATGCTGGACCAGCAGGCCTCCGCGCTGACGGTGGCCGGGCGCAAGCGGCTGGAACTGGCGCGAGCGCTGGCGACGGAACCGAAGTTACTCTTGCTGGACGAGGTCCTCGCCGGGCTCAACCCTTCGGAGGTGCGGGACATCATCCCTGTCATCCGCGCTATCCGAGACCGCGGCGTCTCGATCCTGATGATCGAGCACGTGATGCAGGCGGTGATGAACCTGTGCGACCACGTCCACGTGCTGGCGAGCGGGCGCATGATCGCTTCCGGCCCGCCGCGCGAGGTGACGGCCGATCCGCGGGTGATCGAGGCCTATCTCGGCCATGGCGCCGCAGCGCGCATCGCGGCCCAGGGCGCGGAAGGCGGTGCCCATGCTTGAGGTGAAAGGCCTGCGCGCCGGCTACGGGCCGGTGGAGGTGCTGCGCGGCCTCGACATGGCGGTCTCCGCCGGAGAGATCGTGGCGGTGCTCGGCGCCAACGGCGTGGGCAAGACGACGCTGAACAAGGTGCTCTCCGGCGTGGTCCCGGCGCGGGCCGGCGAGATTCGCTTCGACGGCGCGCGGCTGGACGGCATGGACCCCGCCGCCATCGTGGAGGCCGGACTGATCCACGTGCCGGAAGGGCGGCGCATCTTCCCGAACATGAACGTGCGGGAGAACCTGGAGTTCGGCTCCTACCGCCGCGCGCGCCGCCGGCGGGCGTCCAATCTGGAGCGCGTCTTCGAGACCTTCCCCCGCCTGCGCGAGCGGGCGCGGCAGGCGGCCGGCACCCTGTCCGGCGGCGAGCAGCAGATGCTCGCCATCGGCCGCGGGATGATGGCCGAGCCGCGCCTCCTGATCCTGGACGAGCCCTCCCTGGGCCTCTCCCCGCTGCTGGTGGAGGAGATGTTCGCGCTGATCCTCCGCCTGAACGCGGGTGGGCTACCCATCCTGCTCGTGGAGCAGAACGTCGTGCAATCGCTGGAGATCGCCTCGCGCGGCTTCATCCTGGAAAACGGCACCTTCGCCATGAGCGGACCCGCCGCCGCCCTGCGCGACGACCCGGAGCTGCGCCGCGTCTATCTCGGCCTGTGAGGAACCCATGACCACCAATTCCCTCAAGCGGCGCCTGGCCGGGCCGAGGCCCGTGACCGCCCCCGGCGTCTACGACGCGCTAACGGGCCACCTGGCCGAGGAGGCGGGTTTCGAGGCCGCCTACGTCTCTGGCGCCGCCATCGCCTACACGCGGCTGGGGCGGCCCGATATCGGCCTCGTCTCCATGGCGGAGGTCGCGGAGACGGTCTCGCTGATCCGCGACCGCGTCTCCATCCCGCTAGTCGTCGACGCCGACAATGGCCACGGTAACGCGCTGAACGTGCAGCGCACGGTGCGCATGTACGAGCGCGCCGGGGCGAACGCCCTGCAGCTCGAGGACCAGACGCTGCCCAAGCGCTGCGGCCACCTGCAGGGCAAGTCGATCGTCTCCGCGTCCGAGATGGTCGGGAAGATCCGCGCCGCGGTGGATGCGCGGGCGAGCGATGAGACGCTGATCATTGCCCGCACTGACGCCGTTGCGGTGGAGGGGATCGAGGCCGCGCTGGACCGCGCCGCGCTCTATGCCGAGGCGGGTGCGGACGTGCTCTTCGTGGAGGCACCGCGCGACGCCACGCAGATGGCGGCGGTGGTCGCGCGCCTGGGTGGGCTGCGGCCGCTGATGGCGAACATGGTGGAGGGCGGAGACACGCCCATCTCCACCGGCGAGGAGCTAGGGCGCCTGGGCTTCCGCCTCGTCATCTTCCCGGGCGGCATCGTGCGCGCTCTCGCGCTGACCGCGCAGGCCTATTACCGCTCCCTCGCGGCGCACGGCTCCAACCAGCCCTTCGCGGACCGCATGCTGGACTTCAAGGGGCTGAATGCCCTGATCGGCACGCCCGAGATGCTTGAGCTCGGCGCGCGCTACGACGCCCGGGACGCCGCCGAATGACACCTGATCCCGCCACACCCGATCCCGTGACCCTGGCCATCCTGAAGGGCCGGCTGGAGGGCATCGCGGACGAGATGGACGCGACCCTCTTCCGCTCCGCCTTCAACCCCATCATCGCGGAGGCGAAGGACGCCTGCCACGGCCTGTACCACGCCGCCACCGGCGAAACCCTGGTGCAGGGCACGAGCGGGCTGCCGATCTTCGTCGGCGCCATGGCCTTCGCCGTGAAGGTCGTGATCGACAAGACGGCGCGGGAGGGCGATCTGCGCCCCGGCGACACCTTCCTGTTCAACGATCCGTATGACGGTGGAACGCACCTCAACGACTTCCGCCTGGTGCGCCCTGTGTTCCGCCAAGGCGAGCTGTTCTGCTGGATCGCATCCGTCGGCCACTGGCTCGACGTCGGCGGCAACGTGCCCGGCGGCTACAACCCGAAGGCGGTGGAGAGCTTCCAGGAGGGCTTCCGCCTGCCGCCCGTCCGCCTGATGCGCGACGGTGCCGTGAACCAGGACATCGTGGACATCCTGGCCGCCAATTCCCGCGTTCCCGCCTCCAACTGGGGCGACCTGAACGGCCAGATCAACGCGCTGGACCTCGGGGAGCGCCGGCTTGGCGCGCTGATCGACGAGCACGGGGAGGAGGTGGTGCAGGGCGCCTTCACCGCCTTCTCCGCACGCGCCGAGGCGCTGATGCGTTCCTCTATCGCCGGCCTGCCGGACGGCACCTACGCCTTCGAGGATGTGCTGGACAATGACGGCATCACCGACGAGGTGTTGACCATCGCGCTGGATCTCACGATCCAGGGCGAGGAGATGGTGCTGGACTTCTCACGCTCATCCCCGCCCGCGCAGGGGCCGGTGAGCATCAGCCGCGCCACGACCATCGCCGGCTGCTACGTGGCGCTGAAGCACGTTTTCACCGAGGTCCCGGCCAATGCCGGTTGCCTGCGCCCGATCCGCTTCGTGGTGCCGGAGACCACGCTGCTCGGTGCCGGCCCGCCGCACCCGGTGGCGGGCTATACGGAAACGGTGCTCCGGCTGATCGGCGTGATCTTCGGTGCGCTGGCGAAGGCCGATCCCTCCCGCGCCACGGCGGCACCCTTTGGCACGATCAACGCGCTCTCCATGGCCGGGCACCGCAAGGATGGCTCGCGCTGGGTGATGTTCTCCTTCTTCGGCGGCGGGCTGGGCGGCAATCCGGAGAGTGATGGGCTGAACCACGCGAACAACCCGATCTCCACCGCCACCATCCCGCCGGTGGAGATCCTGGAGGCCGCGTACCCCGTGATGTTCAAGCAATGGGCGCTGCGGCCGGACTCCGCGGGCGCCGGGCAGCATCGCGGCGGCCTGGGCGCGGTGTACGAGATCGAGGCGCTGGTGCCCGCCAGCGTCTCCCTGCTGGGCGAGCGCGGCAAGGTGGCACCCTTCGGCGTCGGCGGCGGTGGCGCGGCCGCGCCGAACCGCTTCCACTGGGAAACGGAGGACGGGATGCGTTCCCCGCCCATGGTCTCGAAGGTGACGGACATCCGCATCGCGGCGGGCCAGCGCGTGCGCCTGGAAACGCCGGGCGGCGGCGGCTGGGGCGATCCCGCCTCGCGCGATCCGGCGGCAGCGGAACGGGATCGTCGGATGGGCTACGTGACGGACGGGGCGGCGGAATGAGCGGGGCAGCCAAGATCGTCGGCGTGGATGTCGGCGGAACCTTCACGGACCTCTTCCTCTTCGACGAGACGGCGAAGAGCTTCCGCACCGCCAAGGTGCCATCCAACCGCGGCGACGAAGCGGTGGGCTTCCTGAACGGGCTGCGGCAGTTCGGGGCAGTGGACGAGCTGACCTCGGTCGTGCACGGCACCACCGTCGGCACCAACGCGCTGCTGGAGCGCAAGGGCGCGAAGGTCGGCCTTATCACCACGCGTGGCTTCCGTGACGTGATCGAGATGCGCCGCCGCGACCGCCTGCGCACCTGGGGTCTCTGGGGCGACTTCGTCCCGGTGGTGGACCGCGACATGCGGCTGGAGGTGACGGAGCGCACCCTGGCGGACGGCACGGTCCGCGACGCCGTGGACGCCGAGGAGGTGCGCGCCGCCGTTCGCCAGCTCATCGCCCAGGGGGCGGAGGCGCTGGCAATCGTCTTCATCAATGCCTACGCGAACCCGGCGAACGAGAGGGCGGCCCTGGCCGCCGCCGCCTCCGTCTGGGAAGGCGAGGCGATCGGCTGCTCCACCCAGATTCTGCCGGAGATCCGGGAGTTCGAGCGTACCTCCACCACCGCGCTCAACGCCTACCTGCAGCCCGTGGTCGGCTCCTACCTTGGCAAGCTGGACGATGCGCTGAAGAGCGATGGCTTCACGGGCCGCTTCCATATCGTGCAGTCCAATGGCGGCGTCATGTCCACGGAATCCGCCCGCCGGTTGCCGGTCCGCACCGCGCTGTCCGGCCCGGCGGCTGGGGTGATCGCGGCAGCCGCCATCGCGCGGGAGGCTGGCTTCCCGGACGTGGTGACGGGTGACCTCGGCGGCACCTCCTTCGACGTCTCGCTCGTCGTCGGCGGGGAAACGGCGCTTGCGGCGCAGACTACCATCGATTTCGGCCTGGTCATCCGCACGCCGATGATCGAGATCACCACCATCGGCGCCGGCGGCGGCTCCATCGCGCGCGTCGACGCGGGAGGCCTGCTGCAAGTGGGGCCGGAGAGCGCGGGCTCACGCCCGGGCCCGGTCTGCTACGCCGGCGGCAACACGCGCCCGACGCTGACGGACGCCAATGTCGTGCTCGGCCGCATCAACGCGGAGCGGCCGATCGGCGGCAGCCTGAAGCGGCTGGACGTTGAGGCGGCAAAGGCGGCGATCCTGGAGCATGTCGGCAGGCCGCTGGGCCTCGGCGCCATGCAGGCGGCTGAGGCGATCCTGCGCGTGGCGAACGGCCACATGGCGAAGGCCATCCGCCTTGTCTCCATTGAGCGCGGGCACGACCCCGCGCGCTTCGCCGCCGTGCCCTTCGGCGGCGGCGGCGCGCTGCACGCGGGCGCGCTGATCCGGGAGGTGGGGCTGAAGGCGGCGCTGGTGCCGCGCTTCCCCGGCATCAACTCCGCGCTGGGCTGCGTGATCGCGGACATCCGGCATGACCAGGTCCGCACCGTGAACCTCTCCCTGGAGGGAATCGACGCGGCGGCGCTGGACAGGCTGATGGTGGAGGAAGCCGCCGCGGTGCGCGAGGTGGTGGCCGATGCCGGACTGCCGGTGGAGCGCATCGACACGGTCTTCGCGCTGGACATGCACTATGTCGGGCAGACCCACACGGTGGCCGTGACCCTTCCCGTCGAGGTGGCGAACGGCACAACAGGGATCACCGAGGACACCATCCGCGCGGCCTTCGAGGCCGCCTACCAGGCGAGCTTCAGCCGGCTTCTCACAGGCGTGCCGGCGCGGATCGTCAACCTCCGCACCGCCGCAATCGGCCGCCGCCCCCGCTTCGATCTCTCCGCACTCGCGCCCGAGCCGGGCGCCACGCTGGAGGGCGCGCGGCGCGGTTCGCGGCAGGTGTGGTTCAGCGGGGGATGGCACGAGGCCGCGGTGTTCGCGCGCCTGGACCTGCCGGCCGGCGCGGTGATCACAGGCCCCGCGATCCTGGAGCAGCCCGACGCGACCACGGTTGTCGATCCCGGCCTGACCGCGCGCGTGGACAAGCTGGGCAACGTCATTGTCGAGGCGTCCGCATGAGTAATCCCCCCGCCGCCAACACCGCGCTGCTCCTCTTCGACCTGCAGAACGACTTCGTCCATCCGGACGGCGCCTATGCGCGGGGAGGGCAGGGGGACCCTTCCATTGCCGCCCTGCCGGCGAAGTTGGCACCCCTGGCGGATGCCGTCCGCAAGGCCGGCGGCTGGATCGCCTCAACGCATTTCACGCTGTGGCCGGGCCGCGGCGGCGAACCGATCATCGCGCCGCATCTGAAGCGGCTGCGCCCCTTCCTGCGGCGCGGCGACTTCGCCCCGGGAAGCTGGGGCCAGGCACTGCTGGAGGAACTGGGGCCGAGCGACATCCCCATCGAGAAGGTCGCCTACTCAGCCTTCTACATGACCCGGCTGGAATGGATGATCCGCAAGTGCGGGATCGAGCACCTGATCGTCGGCGGCATCGTCACCAACGGGGGCGTCTCCACCACGGTGCGGGACGCGCATGTGCGGGACATCGAGGTCACCGTCCTCTCGGACGGCTGCGCGGCCTTCGGGAGGGAGGCGCACGAGACCGCCATCGCCGCGCTACGCCCCGTCGCGCGCATCGCCACGGTCGCGGAGATGATGGCGGAGATCTCCGCGTGATCCTGCCGGCGCTGGAGGCCTACGACGTCTCCATCCCCGTGGTCGTCGTGGGCGCCGGCGCCGCCGGCCTCTGCGCGGCACTGGCCGCGAAGGAAGCCGGGGCGGAGGTACTGGTGCTGGAGCGCGACCCGGTGCCGCGCGGCTCCACCGCGCTCTCCGCCGGGCTGGTGCCCGCCGCCGGCACGCGCTGGCAGCGCGCGGCGGGGATCGAGGACAGCCCGGACCGCTTCGCCGCCGACATCATGGCGAAGGCCGGGGGAGAGCCGGACCCGGCGGAGGTGGAGACCGTTACCCGCGCCGCCGGCCCCGCGCTGGAGTGGCTGGCGGACGCGCACGGGTTGGACTTCTCGGTCATCACGGATTTCCGCTACCCCGGCCACTCCGCCAATCGCATGCACGGCCTGCCCAGTCGCTCCGGCGAGGAGCTGGTGGACCGGCTGCGCGAGGCTGCGGAACGGGCGGGGATCGACATTCTCTGCGACGCGCAGGCCGTCGCCCTGCACGCGGCGCCGGACGGGCGCGTCACGGGCCTGACGCTCCGCCGCCCGGACGGCACGGAGGACATGCTGGGCTGCGGCGCGCTCGTTCTCGCCTGCAACGGCTACGGCGGCAACAAGGACCTCGTGCGGCAGCACGTCCCGGCGCTGTCGGACGCCCTCTACTTCGGCCACCCCGGCAACCAGGGGGACGCGATCCTGTGGGGTGCGGCACTGAGTGCGGCCACGCGCCACCTTTCCGGCCACCAGGGCCATGGATCGGTTGCGCATCCCGCCGGCATCCTCATCACCTGGGCCACGATCACCGAGGGTGGCGTGCAGGTGAACCTGGAGGGCCGCCGCTTCTCCGACGAGGGCCACGGCTACTCCGAGCAGGCCGCGAAGGTGCTGGAGCAGCCGGAAGGCATTGCCTGGACGGTCTTCGACGCGCGCATCGCCGGCATTGCCCGCCAGTTCGAGGATTTTCGCCAGGCGGAGGCCGCGGGCGCGATCCTCGCCGCCGACAGCATCCCCGCCCTGGCCGCCGCGACGCGGCTGCCGGAGGCAGCGTTGAGGGAGACGCTCGGCCAGGTCGAGCACCTCAAGGCGACGGGCGGCACGGATGCCTTCGGCCGCTCCTTCGCGGGCGTCCCGCCGATCTCGCCTCCCTACCGCGCGGTGCGCGTCACGGGCGCGCTCTTCCACACGCAGGGCGGGCTCGCCGTCGACTCCGGCGCGCGGGTCACGCGGTCCGACGGGAGAGCCTTCCCCAACCTCTTCGCCGCGGGCGGGGCGGCCTGCGGCGTCTCGGGGCCGCACGCCTCGGGCTACCTCTCGGGCAACGGCCTGCTCACGGCGGTGGCGCTCGGCCGCCTCGCCGGCGGCGGCGCGGCGGCACTCGCCACCCCGCCGTAAGTCGCGGGGCGGCGGCGCATCATGAACTGCCGGGCAGGATCGCGCTCGCCACCTGCCGGACCGTGTTCTTCAGCACGCCGCCCAGCTCGGGCTCGCCCGCCATGGACTTCGCGAAAGCCAGCGCCTGCTTCATCGTGATATGCGGCGGCAGCGGCGGCACGTTGGGATCGGCGCGCACCTCCAGCACCACCGGCCGGTTCGCCGCGAAGGCCTCCTCCCAGGCCGGGCCGAGGCGCTCGGGGTCATGCACCTCGATGCCCTTCAGCCCGATGAGCTCGGCATAGCGGGCATAGGGGAAGTCCGGCAGCTCCTGGGTGGCCTCGAACTTCGGGTCGCCCTCCATCACCCGCTGCTCCCAGGTCACCTGGTTCAGGTCGCGGTTATTCAGGACCATGCAGACGAAAGAGGGGTTGGACCAACCCTTCCAGTACTTGGCGACTGTGATCAGCTCCGCCATCCCGTTCATCTGCATGGCGCCGTCGCCGCAGATGGCGAGGACCGGGCGATCGGGATGCGCGAACTTCGCCCCGATCGCGTAGGGCATGCCGGACCCCATGGTGGCCAGGCCACCGGAGAGCGAGGCCATCATCCCCCGCCGAAGCTTCACGTCCCGCGCGTACCAGTTGGTATGGGAACCGCTGTCGCCGGCGATGATGCAGCGCTCCGGCAGGCGGGAGGAGAGTTCCCAGAACGCGCGCTGGGGATTGATGGGGTCCGCCGGCTGCATGGCCCGGTCCTCCAGCGTCTTCCACCAGCCCTTGATGTCGTCCTGCAGCTCCTCGCGCCAGCTCGTGTCGGTCTTCTGTTCCAGCAGCTGCAGCAGCGCGCGCAAGGTCTCAACCGCATCGCCCTCCAGGTTCACCTCCATGGGGTAGCGGATCGAGAGATTGCGCGCCTGAAGATCGATCTGGACACCGCGCGCACTTCCCTCCTTCGGCAGGAACTCGGAGTAGGGAAAGGAGGAGCCGATCATCAGGAACGTGTCGCAGCCGTTCATCAGCTTCCAGCTCGGCTCCGTGCCCAGCAGCCCGATGGAGCCCGTGACCCAGGGCAGGTCGTCCGGCAGCACAGCCTTGCCGAGCAGCGCCTTCGCCGCCCCGGCCTGCAGCCTGTCAGCCACCGCGATCACCTCGTCCGTCGCCTGCAGCGCACCGGCGCCGACGAGCAGGGCCACCTTCTTCCCTGCATTCAGCACCTCCGCCGCGCGCCGCAGGTCGGCATCGGCCGGCACGACGCGCGGGAAGGCGTAGCCCGGGCCTGAGGGAATGTAGCCGTGCTGGCGCGGCATCTCGTCCACCGCCTCCAGCTCCTGCAGGTCGTTGGGGAAGATCACGGTGGTGATGGTGCGTTCCGCGATCGCGATGCGAGCGGCGCGGTCGATCAGGTGCGGCACCTGGGCGGGCACAGTGGCCATCTGGACGAAGCTGCGTGACACGTCTTTGAAGAGCGAGACAAGGTCCACCTCCTGCTGGTAGTGCCCGCCCAGCGCGGCCCGCGCCTGCTGCCCGACGATGGCCAGCACGGGCTGATGGTCGGCCCGCGCGTCGTAGAGGCCATTGAGCAGGTGGATGGCGCCCGGGCCGGAGGTGGCGATGCAGACACCCAGCTCTCCGGTGAATTTGGCGTGCGCCGTGGCCATGAAGGCGGCCATCTCCTCGTGCCGCGCCTGCACGAAGGCGATCTGCTTCGCCTCGTCCTTGTTGTGGCGGTTCAGCCCGCCGAGCAGCCCGTTGATGCCGTCGCCGGGGTAGCCGAAGACCCGCTTCACGCCCCAGGCGCTGAGCTTTTCCCAGAGCTGGTCGCCAACCGTCTTCGCCATGCCGAACCCTTCCGCGCGGAACCCAGTTGCCGGCTCCTTGGGAAGGCCGGTGGCCGGTGAACGCCGGGTGGCCGCGCCTGTTTCCCCGGCTGGCCGAAGCTTCACGCGCGGGCATCAAAGGCTAACCCGGCCGGTTCCGCTGCGACCCCGGGCAGTTCCGGGCGTTGTTCGGCATCGGGAGAAGTAGGCGGCAGCATGACAACGGACAGCATCCCCGCCCTGATCCGGGCCGCGGCCGAACCGCTGCCGGACCCTGGCGCACCGGGCTTTGCCGAGCCCTTCGATCGCTTCGCGGGCGCGAGGGTGGTGCTGCTGGGCGAGGCCAGCCACGGCACGTCGGAGTTCTACCGGGCACGCGCCGCCATCACGCGCCGCCTGGTGGAACGGCACGGCTTCACCATTGTGGCGGTGGAGGCGGACTGGCCCGACGCGGCCGTGCTGGACCGGCAGGTGAGGGGACGGCCGCCGCGGGAAGGTGCGGAGCCGCCCTTCCGCCGCTTCCCGACTTGGATGTGGCGCAACACGGATGTCGCCGCCTTCCTGGACTGGCTCCGCGGTTGGAACGCCGGGCATGCGGATGGCGCCCAGGCCGGGTTCTACGGGCTCGATCTGTACAACCTCTCGGGATCGATCGAGGCCGTGCTCGGCTACCTGGACCGCGTGGACCCGGAGGCGGCGAAGGTGGCGCGGGAGCGCTACGGCTGCCTCATGCCCTGGATGGAGGAGCCGCAGGACTACGGCCGCATGTCTCTCTCGCGCGGTTACGCCCCCTGCGAGGAGGCGGCTGTCCGGACGCTTCGCGACATACTAGATCGGAGTATGGACTACGCACGGGCCGGCGGCGAGGACTTCCTGGACGCTGCGGCCAGCGCCCGCCTGGTGAAGAACGCCGAGGCCTATTACCGCGCCATGTACTACGGCGGCGCAAAGAGCTGGAATCTGCGCGACACACACATGTTCGAAACCCTCTGTGCTCTTCTGGAGGCGAAAGGGCCTGGCGCGAAGGCCGTCGTCTGGGCCCACAACTCCCATATCGGTAACGCCGCGATGACGGAGATGGGCCGGGAGAGGGGGGAGCTGAACATCGGCCAGCTCTGCCGCGAGCGCTTCGGGGCCGGCGCGGCGCTGATCGGCTTCGGCACCCACGCCGGAACGGTCGCCTGCGCGACCGACTGGGACGAGCCGATGGAGGTGAAGCGCGTGAACGCCTCGCGCCCCGACAGCTACGAAAGGCTCGCACACGAGAGCGGCGTGCGGCGCTTCCTGCTGGACCTGCGGGAGGGCGTGCATCCGCCGATGCGCGATGCTCTGATGGAGGAGCGGCTGGAGCGCTTCATCGGCGTGATCTACCGGCCGGAGACGGAGCGCTGGAGCCACTACACCGAATGCACCTTGCCCGGGCAGTTCGACGCCTATGTCTGGTTCGACGAGACCACCGCCGTGACGCCCCTTCCCACGCGCGTGAAGGAAGGTCCGGAGGAGACCTACCCGTTCGGGCTCTGAGCGCGGGATGAGGCCCACCCTGCACCCGCGCCTGCTGAATGGGCGCAGCGGAGACCCCGGCATCCTAGTCGAGGCGATGCACCGGACCGGGCTGGTGCTGATCGACTGCGGCGACCTCTCCGCCCTCTCGCCGCGCCACCTGCTGCGGGTGGAGATCGTGGCGGTCTCCCACGCCCACATGGACCACTGGGCCGGGTTCGACACGCTGCTGCGCCCGCTGATCGGGCGGGAGAAGAGGCTGACCTTGGTCGGCCCGGCCGGCTTCGCGCAGCGGGTCTTCCACCGCCTTCAGGGATATACCTGGAACCTGGCGCACCGGATCCCGGCCGATCTGGTCTTCGAGGTGACGGAAATCGTGGAAGGCCCGGCCTGGCCCCGGACGCGCCTGCGCCTCCACGGCGGTTTCCAGCCAGAGCCGCTGGCCCCGATCCCGGCCGCGCCGGACGGCACGGTGCTCCGCAGCGGCCCCCTTCGCCTGCGCGCCGCCCTGCTGGATCACGGCACGCCCTGCCTCGGCTTCGTGCTGGAGGAGGAGGCGCACCTGAACGTATGGCGGAACCGGCTGGACGAGCGCGGCCTGCCGGCCGGGCCTTGGCTGGCCGGGTTGAAGGCGGCCGTGATGGAAGGGCGTCCCGACGATCACCCCATCCCGGTCTTCGCCCGGCCCTCCGAAGCGATGGATGCAACCTCGCTTCCCTTGGGCACGCTGCGCGACCTCGTCTCCATCACGCCCGGGCAGCGCCTGGCCTACCTGACCGACCTCGCGGACCGGCCGTCGAATCGTGCGGCAGCCATCGCCCTGGCCCGCGGTGCCGATACACTTTTCATCGAGGCCACTTTCGCGGCGGAGGACGCCGCCATCGCGCTGGACCGCTGCCACCTGACAACACGGGCCGCCGGGGAGATCGCGCGGGCGGCCGGGGTTCGGCGGGTGGAGCCCTTCCACTTCTCGCCGCGCTACGCCGGAATGGAAGGCCAACTCCTGGCCGAACTGGCCGCCGCCGCAGGGCCGGGAATCATCGTCCCCTCCGCGGACCGGCCTGCCGCACAGCCCTGATCCGCCGCGGGCAGAGCAGCGGGCGCCGGGGCGGTGCAAAAGCCTACCCTCGTTGCGCCGCGCCGCCGCCCGTGCTGCAAACCACCGCGCGACAAGGAACCGGCCGGAGGGTGGCATGCGCGCTGACAGCGTTCTCGAGACGATCGGCGGCACGCCGCACATCCGGCTGCGCCGGCTTTTCCCGGAGGCCGAGGTCTGGGTGAAGTCCGAGCGCGCGAATCCCGGTGGCTCCATCAAGGACCGCATCGGCATCGCCATGATCGAGGCGGCGGAGCGCGACGGGCTGCTGAAGCCTGGCGGCACGATCATCGAGCCGACCTCAGGCAACACCGGCATCGGCCTGGCCATGGCAGCGGCGGTGAAGGGCTACAAGCTCGTCCTCGTCATGCCCGAGAGCATGTCGGTGGAGCGCCGCCGCCTGATGCTGGCCTATGGCGCGACCTTCGACCTGACTCCGCGCGAGAAGGGCATGAAGGGCGCCATCGCCCGCGCGGTCGAGCTGAAGGAATCCACCCCCGGCGCCTGGATCCCCGGCCAGTTCGACAACCCCGCCAACGTGGACATCCACGTCCGCACGACCGCGCGGGAAATTCTCGCGGATTTCCCGGAAGGGATCGACGCGCTGATCACCGGCGTCGGCACGGGCGGCCACATCACGGGCTGCGCGCAGGTGCTGAAGAAGGAGTGGCCCGGCCTCAAGGTCTTTGTCGTGGAGCCCGCCGCCTCGCCCGTGATCTCCGGCGGGGAGCCCTCTCCGCACCCCATCCAGGGCATCGGCGCCGGCTTCGTGCCGGACAACCTGGACAAGTCGCTGCTGGACGGCGTGATCCAGGTCTCGGCCGACGACGCCAAGGCCTATGCTCGCCGCTCCGCGACGGAGGAGGGGCTGCTGGTCGGCATTTCCTCCGGCGCCACGCTGGCCGCCATCGCGCAGAAGCTGAAGGAACTGCCCGCGGGCGCCCGGGTGCTCGGCTTCAACTACGACACGGGTGAGCGCTACCTCTCCGTGCCGGACTTCCTGCCGGAATAATCCGGCGCCGGCGGCGCCCCCGAGGGGCGTCGCCGGACTTCCCCCGCCTTATTGCGATTCACACGCAATGGCTTCAATACGGCCCGGGGCAGCCGGCTGCCCGGCAGACGAGGGGGTGTGGCGATGGCGCGCGACGGCGGCGGAACAGGCGGCGCGCCTCTCCTGAGGAGCGACAAGGTCCTCCTCCCGCTCATGGTCACCACCTTCTCGGGCAGCCTGGCGATGATGGCCTTCGTGGCGCTCATCGGCCCCATCGCGCGCGTCGCGGGGCTGCAGCCCTGGCAGGCCGGGCTCGCCGTCACGGCCTCCGGGATCATGTGGATGCTCGGCGCCCGGCCCTGGGGCCTGGCCAGCGACCGGCATGGCCGCCGGGCCGTGCTCCTCACCGGGGCAATCGGCTTCACGGTGACCTACTCGGCGCTGTGCCTGTTCATCCACGCCGTCCTGCAGGGCGCCGTGCCGCCCCTGGCCGCCTTCATCGGGCTGGTGATCGGGCGGGCGCTCGTCGGTGGCGCCTATGCCGCCATCCCCGCCGCCGGTGGCGCGCTGGTCGCGGACCGGGTCCCGCCGGATCGCCGGGCGAGCGCCATGGCCCTGCTGGGCACGGGAAGCGGGGCGGGGCTCGTCCTCGGCCCGGCCATCGCGGCGCTGCTGGTGCCCTATGGGCTGAGCGCGCCGCTGATCGCCACCGCTCTCCTGCCCTTCCTCGCCCTTCTCTTCCTCTGGTGGCGCCTGCCCGCCGAGCCCCCGCAGCTGCGGCCCGCGCGCAAGGCCATCTCCCTCCTCGATACCCGCCTGCGGCATCCGCTGGCCGTGAGCTTCACGGCCATGTTCAGCGTGGCCATCGCGCAGGTGAGCATCGGCTTCTACGCGCTGGACCGCCTGGGCCTGCCGCCCGAGGCCGCCGCCCGCGCCGCCAGCACCGCGCTGATGCTGGTGGGCGTCGCGCTCGTGATCTCCCAGTCCATCGCCTCGCGCCTCCGGCTGGCGCCGGAGCGGATGATCGGGGTGGGCACGCTCGTCGCGGCGGTCGGCTTCGGTTCCGTCGCCTTCGCCGACCAGGCCTGGATGCTCGGCGCCTGCTACTTTGTCGCCGCAGCCGGGATGGGGTGGGTCTTCCCCGGCTTCACCGCCATGGCGGCGAACTCTGTCGGCCCGGCGGAGCAAGGCGGGGCGGCCGGTGCAGCCGGGGCGGCGCAGGGCCTAGGGATGGTCGTCGGGCCGGTGGCAGGAAGCCTTCTCTACATGCTGGCCCCGGCGCTGCCCTACGTGCTGGTCGGCCTCATGCTGCTGGGGATCTCGCTCTCCGTCTGGATGCGCGCCGCGCGCGCCGAGACGGCGCCCGGCTTCCCGGAATGACCTTCCAACCCGGCCCGAAGGAGCCCCTCGGCTTGCAGGACCTGATCCATCGCCTCGCGGAGCGGCAGGGGGACCTGGCCGTCATTCGCCACGATCTGCACCGCCATCCCGAGATGGGCTTCGAGGAGAGCCGCACCGCCGCCCTCGTCGCGGGCAAGCTGCGGGAATGGGGCATCGCGGTCGAGGAAGGGATCGCGGGAACGGGCGTGGTCGGCACGCTGAAGGGGCGCCGCCCCGGCCAGCGCGCCATCGCCCTTCGGGCCGACATGGACGCCCTGCCGATCCAGGAGGCGACGGACCTGCCCTACGCCTCCGCCAACCCCGGCGTGATGCACGCCTGCGGGCATGACGGGCACACCACCATGCTCCTCGGCGCCGCCCGCCAGCTGGCCGAGAACCCAGACTTCGCGGGCACCGTCCACTTCATCTTCCAACCCGCCGAGGAGGGCCTGGGCGGTGGCCGCCGCATGGTGGAGGAGGGCCTGTTCCGCCGCTTCCCCGTGGAGGCGGTGTTCGGCTTGCACAATGAGCCCGGCCTCGCCCTCGGTCGCTTCGGAATCCGCCCCGGCCCGATGCTGGCGAACGTGGACACCTGGTCCGTGACCTTCCGCGGCACCGGCGGCCACGGCGCCGTGCCGCACCGCGCGACGGACCCCACGCAGCCCCTGGCCGCCTTCATCGCCGCCCTGCAGGGCGTGATCGGCCGCAACCTGCCGGCGCGGGAGACGGGCGTGCTCAGCGTCGGCCACGTCGCCGCCGGCGATGCGCGCGCGCCGAACGTGATCCCTTCCGAGGCACGGGTCTCCGGCACCGGCCGGTCCTTCAAGCCGGAGGTGCGGGAGATCATGGGGCGCCGCTTGCGCGAACTCGCCCAGGCCCTGGCTGCCGCCCATGGCTGCACGGCGGAGGTGGAGTACCGCCACGACTATCCAGCCCTGGTGAACACGGCGGAGCACGTCCAGCTCGCCACGCAAGCCGCCGGGGCGCTCTCCGGCGCGGAGATGGTGGACACGGATTTCCCGCCCATCACGGCGGGCGAGGACTTCGCCTACATGCTGCAGGAGTGCCCGGGCGCCTTCATGCTGGTGGGCAACGGCGTGGCGGAGGATGGCAGCTTCCACCACGTCCACACGCCGAAATACGACTTCAACGACGCGCTGATCCCCGTCGGCGCCGCCTACTGGGTGAGCCTCGTCCACCACGCCCTGGGGAGTGCCGGGGCAGGGGAGCGGGAGGCATGATGCGGCGCAGGACTCTTCTCGGCACGGCCGGCGCATTGGCCCTGCCCGCCATCGCCACGCGGGCCCAGGGCGCCTTCCCGAACCGCCCGATCCGGCTCCTGGTCGGCTTCGCGCCGGGCGGAGCGGTGGACATCGTGGCGCGATTGATCGCGCCGGCGCTCTCCGCCCGCCTCGGCCAGCCCGTGGTGGTGGAGAACCGCGCTGGCGCCGGCTCCAACATCGCCGCCGAAGCCGTGGCAAACGCGGCGCCGGACGGGCACGTGCTGCTGCTCGCCACCCCCGGCCCGCTGACGGTGAACCCCGCCATCTATGAGAAGCTGTCCTTCGACGCGGAGAAGGGCTTCGCCCCCGTCGCGCGGCTGGGCAGCATCCTGGACATCCTCGCGGTGCCGGGGGACCGCCCCTGGCGCTCCGCTGCCGAGCTGCTGGCCGCCGCACGGGGGAAGCCGGGCGAAGTGGTCTTCTCCTCCTCCGGCATCGGCTCCGGCAGCCATCTCGGGATTATCCTGCTGGAGCACCTGGCGAAGGTGCAGCTCCTGCACGTCCCCTATCGCGGCGGCGGGCCGATGATGGGGGATTTCCTCTCGGGCAAGTTGGACGCCTCCATCGGCACCGGGCCGGTCTTCCTGCCGCTCGGCCGCGCCGGGCGCATCCACCTGCTCGGCGTGGCCACGAAGGACCGCTCCCGCCTTGTGCCCGACCTTCCCACCATCGCCGAGACGGTCCCGGGCTACGAGATGGACAATTGGTTCGGCCTCGCTGCCCCCGCGGGCACGCCGCCGGAGATCGTGGCTCGCATCCACGCCGCCGCGGCCGAGGCCATGGCCGAGCCCGCCCTGGCCGCGCGCTTCTCCGAGCAGGCGGCGGAGCCGGCCTTGCTGGGCCCCACCGAATTCGGCAAATTCCTGGCAGAGGAGCGCGCGCGCTGGTCGCCCTTGCTAAAGGCTGCCGGAGTGAAGGTCGATTGAGCCCGACCGTCCACCGCCGGGCGCTGCTGGCCGCACTGCCCGCGCTCTCCGCTGCCCGCAGCGCCACGGCCCAGCCCGGGCCCCCGCCCGAGGCCGTTAGCGGCCCGGGCATCGAGACCTTCGACCTGGGAAGCGGGGCGGGGCATGAGTGGCGGATCACCCTGGCCCGGCCGGAAGGACCCCCGCCGGCCGGCGGCTATCCCTGCCTCTGGCTGCTGGACGGGAACGCGACCTTCCCCATGGCCTGGCGTGCCCGCCAGCAGGCCGGGGCCGGGGCAGGGGGCGTGGCACTGGTCGGCATCGGCCATCCCGGTGAGGGCCGCCCCGACAATGCCCGCCGCTTCCTGGAGCTGACCCCACCGACGGTGCCGGAGACCTTCGGCGAGCGGCGCAGGGAGGACCCGCCGGAGACGGGCGGCCGCGGTGCCTTCCTCGCCTTCCTCGACACGGTCCTGCGGCCGGAGCTGCAACGCCGCCTGCCACTGGACCCCGGGCGGATGACGCTGTTCGGGCACTCGCTGGGTGGCCTGTTCGGGTTGCACGTCCTCTTCACCCGGCCTGAGATGTTCGAGGCCTACGCGCTGGCCGACCCATCCATCTGGTGGAACCGGCGGTCCATCCTGGACGAGCAGGCCGCCTTCCTGGCGGGGATGCGGCTCGCCGGCGGGCGGGCCGCCCGCCCGGTCCGGGTGCTGGTTTCCATCTCCGGGAAGCCGGGCCGGGCGGAGAGCGTGGCGCGAATGGGGCCACCCAACGGGCGCGACACCGCGGCGGCCCTGGCCGCCATTCCCGGGCTGCGCGTGGGCTTCCGCGACATGCCGGAGGAGAACCACGGCACCATGATGGCTCCCTCGATCTCGAACGCGCTGAAACTCGCCCTCGGGCGTTCGCCGGAGGAGATCGCGGCCGGGTGAGTCCGGAACGTCCGGCCTTGCCCACCGGCGGCGCCGACCCTATTGAGAATGCTTATCAAGAAGTGCTGGGCATCGCGGCCGTCAGGTCCCATGCCGCCCGGCCCAGCAGCGCCAGGACCCTTTGACGTGATTCCCCTCCGACAGGAATGGCCCCCCGAGTTCGCGGCACGCTACCGCGCGGCCGGCTACTGGCGCGGCGAGACCTTCCCGGCCTTCCTGCGCCAGCGCGCGGCGGAGCGGCCCGGCGCCGTGGCCGTCGTAGGCGGCGACCGGCGCTGGACCTATGCGGAGCTGCATGAGCGGGCGGAGCGGGCGGCAGCCGGCTTCCTCGCCCTCGGCCTGCGCCCGGGCGACCGCGTGGTGGTGCAACTCGGGAACATCCCGGAGTTCTTCTCCGCCGTCTTCGGCCTTTTCCGGGCGGGGCTGGTGCCCGTCTATGCCCTGCCGGCCCATCGCCTGACCGAGATCGCCCATTTCGTCGCCAAGTCGGAGGCGGCCGCCTACCTGGCCGCCGAGCGCGGCACGGACGGCTTCGACTACCGCACCCTGGCGCGTGGCCTGCGCGCGGCCTCGCCCGGCCTGCGCCATGTCATCATCGTCGGCGACGCCGCGGAGTTCACCGGTTTCGATGCGCTGGACGGCTGCCGCGCGGCGCTTCCCGGGGATCCGGACCCGGCCAGCGTCGCCTTCCTGCAGATATCCGGCGGCACCACCGGCCTGTCGAAGCTCATCCCGCGCACGCATGACGACTACATCTACAGCTTCCGCGCGAGCAACGAGATCTGCGGCGTCACCGGGGACAGCGTCTTCCTCTGCGCCTTGCCGGCCGCGCACAACTTCCCCATGAGTTCCCCGGGCCACATGGGCGCGCTCTACGCCGGTGCCCGCGTCGTCCTCAGCCCCGTTCCCAGCCCTGACGCGGCCTTCCCGCTGATCGAGCGCGAGCGGGTCACGATCTCCGGCCTCGTCCCGCCGCTCGCGCTTCTCTGGGCGCAGGCGGCGGCCACGGCGAAGCACGACATCTCCAGCCTGAAGGTCCTGCTGGTCGGCGGCGCGAAGCTGACGCCGGAGGCTGCGCGCCGCGTCGTGGCCGCGCTGCCCTGCACCCTGCAGCAGGTCTTCGGCATGGCCGAGGGGCTTGTGAACTACACGCGCCTGAACGACCCGGAGGAGGTCATCCTCGAAACCCAGGGCCGCCCCATCAGCCCGGACGACGAGGTGCTGATCGTGGACGACATGGGCGAGCCCGTGCCGGAGGGCGAACCGGGCTACCTGCTCGCGCGCGGCCCCTACACCATCCGCGGCTACCACAACGACGAGGCGGCGAACGCGCGCTCCTTCACGCCGGACGGCTTCTACCGCACCGGCGACATTGTGCGCCGGACGCCGGGGGGCAACCTCGTCGTGCAGGGCCGTGCCGGCGATCATATCAATCGCGCGGGCGAGAAGATCTCGGCGGAGGAGGTGGAGGACCACCTTCTCGCGCACCCCAACGTGTTCGACGCCGCGGTGGTGTCGATCCCCGATGAGTTCCTGGGCGAGCGCATCTGCGCCTTCGTCATCCCGCAAGGAGATCGTCCACGCGCGGTTGCGCTGAAGGCATGGATGCGCACGCGTGGCATCGCTGACTTCAAGGTGCCAGACCAGGTAGTGCTGGTCGACGGTTTCGAGACGACGGCGGCCGGCAAGATCAGCCGGAAGGAGCTGCGCGCACGGCTGCGCGCGCGGCTGCTGGCCGAGGAAGGCGCTGGCTAGGAGAACCGGAAATGGCTGACGAGACGAAGCCGCCGATGACGCGGGAGCGCATGCGCGCCGACATCGCGCGCGCCCTCCGCATGGATCCCGAGGAGGTCGGCGGCGACGACGACCTGAACGACCTGGGCCTGGACTCCATGCGCGCCATGAACATGGTGCTGCGCTGGACCGAGGGCGGGCTGCAGCTGGATTTCGGCGAGCTGGCGGAGAAGCTGACCCTCGACGCCTGGTGGACCGTGGCGGAACGCGCCATCGCGAAGCAGGCGAATGGCTGACGGCTCCGGCACCTCCACCCCCGACCTGCCGCTGACCGAGGCCCAGGAGGGCCTGTGGTTCGCGCAGCGGCTGGATCCCGGGAACCCTGTCTTCAACACTGGCCAGTACCTGGACCTGCGCGGCCCGCTGGACCTTCCCGCCTTCCGCGCGGCGGTGGACGGCATGGTGGCGGAGGCGGACTCCCTCGCTCTCCGCATCCACGATGCGCCGGGCGGGGCCGTGCAGCGCCTGGACCAGGCGCTCCGCCCCTGGCTGGAGGTGGTGGACGTCTCCGCGGAAGCGGACCCGCCCAGCGCGGCGCGGGAAGCGATGGCGCGCGACATGGCCCGCGCGGTGGACCCGGCGCGCGGCCGCATGGCGGCGGAACGTCTCTACCGCCTCTCACCGGAACATCACCTCTGGTACCAGCGCGCGCACCACCTCGTGCTGGATGGCTTCGGCACGGAGCTGCTGGTGCGCCGCGTCGCCGGCCTCTACGCCGCGCGGCTGACGGGCGCTGATCCCGGCCAACCCCTCGCACCCTTCGCAGCAACGGTGCAGGAGGACTTGACCTACCGCGCCTCGCCGAAGCGGGAGGCGGACGCGGCCTACTGGCGCAAGGCGATGGACGGCGCCCCTGACGTGACAGGCATCGCGGAAGGCGCGGCGATGACCGCGCGCTCCGCCCACCGCGCCGAGGCCGCGATCGGCCCCGAGGCCGGCGAGGCGCTGCGCCGCATCGCCGCCGCGCACGACATGGCCTGGCCGGACCTGCTGACCGCCCTGCTCGGCGCCTATTGCCGCCGCCTGACCGGCGAGGCGGAGTCCATGATCGGCGTCACCTTCATGAACCGCTTCGGCAGCGCCGCGGCGCGCGCGCCCTCAACCCAGATGAACGTCCTCCCGCTCCGCATCCGGCCGGACGAGGCGTTGCCGCTGCACGAGGCGGTGAAGGACGCAGTTACGCAGCTGGCGCGCATGCGCCGGCACGGCCGCTACCGTGGAGAGCAGCTCCGGCGCGACCTCGGCCGCCTGGGCGCGGGCCGCCGGCTGCACGGCGCCATCGTCAATATCCAGCCCTTCCACGAGATCCCCGCCTTTCCCGGCCTGACGGCCGGGCTGCGCCTGCTCGGCACGGGCCCGGTAGACGACATCACCTTCGACCTCCGCACCGACCCCGGGGCGGCGACCCTGCGCCTGGACGTGGAGGCGAACCCGAACCTCTACTCGGCGGAAGACGCGAAGGCCCACGCCATGCGCGCGGCCCGGTTCGTCACCGCCGCGCTTGCCGCCGGGTGCCTCGCCGAGGTGCCGACCGCCACGCCCGAGGAAGCCCGTCGCCTCGTCCACGAGGTGAACGAGACGGCGCATGCCGTGCCCAACACCACCCTCGTCGCGCTGATCGATTCAGCGATCCGGGCCCGCCCCGAAGCGACTGCCCTGCGCTTCGAAGGGCAGTCCATCAGCTACCGCGACCTGGACCGGCGCAGCGCCGCCCTTGCGGCTGCCCTCGTCGCGCGCGGTATCGGCCCGGGCGACGTCGTCGCCGTGTCGCTGGAGCGCTCGCCGGAACTCGTCATCGCGCTGCTCGGCACCATGCGCGCCGGCGCCGCTTACCTGCCGCTGGATCCCGCCCATCCGGCGGACCGGCTGGCCCGCATCCTCGGCTCCGCGAAGCCGCGCCTGGCGTTGGCGCCCGCCGCCCTGCCAGGCGATGTGGCCCTGCTGCCGCCCCCCGACTGGCCTCAGGAGGGCACGGCGCCCAAGGGGCCAGCACCGGACGACGCCGCCTACATCATCTACACCTCCGGCTCCACCGGCGAGCCCAAGGGCGCGGTCATCGGCCACCGCGCCATCGTGAACCGCCTGGAATGGATGCGGCAGCACTACGGCTTCACCGCCGACGACCGCATCCTGCAGAAGACGCCCGCCACCTTCGACGTCTCGGTGTGGGAGTTCTTCCTGCCCCTGATCGCGGGCGCCACCCTCGTCCTCGCGCCGCCCGGCGCCCACCGCGATCCCGCCGCCATCGCCCGGCTGATCCGGGAGGAGGGGATCACCACCGCGCATTTCGTCCCTTCGATGCTCGCCGCCTTCCTCGCCCACCCGGCCTCGCGCGGGCTGGAGATGGCGCGCGTCTTCTGCTCCGGCGAGGAGCTGACGGCCGATATCCGCGACCGCTTCCACGCCACGATGCGGTCGGAGCTGCACAACCTCTACGGCCCGACCGAGGCCGCGGTGGATGTGAGCTTCTGGGACGCCTCGGCCGGCGACCGCAGCCGTCCCATCCCGATCGGCCGGCCCGTCTGGAACACCCGCCTCTACGTGCTGGACGACGCCCTGCGCCCGGTGCCGCCCGGCGTCACCGGCCACCTCTTCATCGCCGGCGTGCAGCTCGCCCGCGAGTACCTCGCCCGCCCGGACCTGACGGAGCGGGCCTTCATCCCCGATCCCTTCCATCCCGGCGAGCGCATGTACCGCACGGGCGACCTGGCGCGCTTCCGGGCCGATGGCGCCATCCTCTACCTCGGTCGCTCCGACGGGCAGGTGAAGCTGCGGGGCTTCCGCATTGAGCTGGGCGAGGTCGAGGCGGCCGTCGCCTCCTCGCCCACCGTGCAGCAGGTGCGCGTCATCGCGCGGGAGGACCGGCCGGGCGACAAGCGCCTCGTCGCCTACCTCGTCCCGGCGCCGGGCTACGATGGGGCCGCGCTGCGCGCCCATGTCGCATCGCGCGTGCCGGACTACATGGTGCCCTCGGCCTTCGTGGCGCTGGACGCCCTGCCCGTGAACACCAGCGGCAAGCTGGACCGCGCCGCCCTCCCGACACCCGAGATGGGACAGGCCAAGGGAGAGGGAAGGGGCCGCCCGCCGGAGACGGAAACCGAGCACCGCCTCGCCGCCCTCTTCGCCGAGGTGCTGGACCTGCCGGAGGTGGGCGCCGAGGAGGACTTCTTCGCCCTCGGCGGCCACTCCCTGCTGGCGGTGGAGCTGATGCTACGCGTGCAAGAGAGCTTCGGCCGAGACCCGGGCCTCGGCGCCCTCTTCGAGCACCCCACGGTGGCGCGTCTGGCCGCAGTGATCGACGCCGCCTCCCTCCCGCCGGGCGACAACGGGCTGCGCCCGCTCATCCGGCTGGGGCAGGGGGACGAATCGCGCCCGCCGCTCTTCGTCGTTCATCCCGCGGGCGGCATCGCTTGGTGCTACGGCAACCTCGCCCGCGCCCTGGCGCCGGAGCGGAGCGTGCTCGGCCTCCAGGCACCCTCCCTCGATGCTGAGGTGCTGCCGCCCACGAGCCTGGACACGCTGGCCACCGACTACGCCGCGCGCGTCGTGGCAGCTGGCCGTCCCGGCCCGGTCCACCTCGCGGGCTGGTCCGTCGGCGGCATCATCGCCCACGCCGTGGCGGTGCGGCTGCGCGAGATGGGCCGGGAGGTGGGCGCGCTGGCGCTGCTGGACGCCTACCCGGCCGATGCCTGGCGCGCCGAGCCGGAGCCGGATGCGGGCGCCATGCTGCGGGCCCTGATCGCCATCGCCGGCCACGACCCCTCCCAGCACCCGGATCTGCCGATGGAGCGCGGCGCAGTGATCGACTTCCTGCGCCGCGGCGGAACGCCCCTTGGACGCCTGCCGGAGGCCGTGCTGGATGGGGTGGTGCGCGTGGTGGAGGGCAACAACCGCCTCGTCCGCGGCCACCATCACCGGCGCCTCGACGGCGTCCTTACCCACTTCCGCGCCGCCCGCGACCACGCCGGCCGCGCCCTGTCACCCGCGATGTGGGCGCCCTATGCGGCAGGGGTGGAGGTGGTGGACCTACCCTGCCTTCACGGGGAGATGGTCGGGGCTGAGGCGACACGCCTGATTGCCCCGGCGCTACGGCGCCTGATGGGCTGAGATTTGTCGGCCGCGCGGGCCATCCGCCCTGCCCGGGGTTGGCGCGCCTCGGACCCGGCCGGGGGAACGGCGAAGGAAGCGGAACGGAGGGGGGCCGCACCGTCCCTGCTATCGCCGGCGGGGAACCCGATCTGGTAGGTGCCGGGCGCGATGCCCTGGAACGCGTAGCTTCCGCCCGCCCCCGTGGTGGTGGTGGCGACGGTCGCGCCCGCCGCGCTCAGCAGGCGGATGGTGGCGCCAGGGGCACCGGCCCCCTCGCCGGAGTCCTCGGCGTCAGGGTGGGCCGAACCGATCACCGTCCCCGGGCAATCGATGGTCGCCGCGCGGTGGGTCACGGTACCGCCCGAGGCGAGCGTGAAGACGGCGCTGCGGAAGCCCGCGCTCCTATCTCCCGGATCGGCGCCGGCGGAAGCGCACTCCAGTTGGTACTGGCCGGCCGGCAGCCCTGTGAAGCTGTAGGGTGCGCCGCTGCGGACGGTCAGCGCCGCCAAGGGCTGCCCGGCCCCGTCCAGGAGCCGCACAGTCAGCCCGGCCTCGTCCTGCCCGGTCCGGTCCGCCGTGCCGGGAAGGGAGCTGCCATTCATCGCATCGCCGGCAAGCCCCGCGGTAGCATCCGGTGAGGAAGGAGCCGTGCGCGGCGGAGGGACAACGTCACGGGCCACCTCAGGCGTCGCGGCACTGGCGTGAGAGGAGGCGTCCCGCTGCCGCATGATGGATGTTCTCCTCGCCTTGCTTCGTTCGGCAGCCCTTTCAGAGCGTGTGCTCGATTAACGATTGCATCTTGTGGTTGCAATCATGATCGCGTCACATCTCTGAAAGCACGCATAACGGGAAACGGCCCACGCCGGAGAGGGCATGGGCCGTCATTTCGCTCAATTAACGATGCGAAGGCAAGCTTTGTAGTGCAGCCTGTCCGGCGTCAGACGCGGATAAGGCTGACCGTGTCCCCGTTCGGGTCTTCCGCCGCCGGCTGCGGCTGGCCGCGCGGCGCCATCCGGGCCTTGTTGCTGACGTAGGCAAGACCGGAGCGCTTATCCAGCGCCACCGTATTGGGGTGCGTGCCCGTCTCCAGATTCGCCATGACGGCCAGGGTGCGCGCATCCACCACGCTCACCGTGCCAGCGCCGCGATTGGTCACATAGGCCAGCGCGCCATCGGCCGAGAGGGTGACGCCGAGCGCGCCCGCGCCCGTCTCCAGCACCTTGATGGGCTGGCCGGAGGCGGCGTTGAGCACGGCGAGCTGCCCGCTCTTCTGGTTGGTGACGAAGAGCCGGCCACCCGCGGCGTCCACGGCGACGTTCACCGCGCCCTCGCCGCCCGAAGCGAAGCGGCGAACGGCGGCGCGGCGGGACAGGCTCACCTCGACGACCTGGTTGGGCTCCAGCGCCGTCGCGAAGAGGCGGTCGCCGGCGGGGTCATAAGCAAGGCCGGTGATCCCGCCCTCGAGCCCCTCGGTGATGGAGGCGGAGACCGTGTTGGTGGCGGTGTCCACCACCCAGATCGCGCTCGGCTTGTCGCGGAAGCCAAAGATGGAGACGAAGGCGCGGTTCCGCGCCTCGTCCACCACCACCTGCCGGGGATGGGCACCCTCGCCCTCGGCGATGCGCGCCTTCACGGCGCCGCTGCGCAGGTCGATGGCCACCAGCTTCCCGCCACGCGTCTCCGTGCCGAAGAGCGTGCCGGTGGTGTCGTTTACCGCCAGGCCGAAGGCGCCGTCCGCGCCGAGCTCGATCGTCGAGCGCGTCTCCAGCGTGCGCGGGTCCAGGCCGATGATCTTTGCGTTGTTGGCGCCACGGGCACCGGCGCTGGCCACATGGACGAGGTTCGTCGTGGTGCTGACGACGAGCTCGTAGAGGCCCGGCGCCAGCTTCACGCTCTTCTCGACGGCCGGCGCAGCCTTCGCGGGGCCGACCCGCGCGGCAATCCCGGCCGCGCCCAGCAGCGCGAAGACGTGGCGCCGGGAGAGGACGGGGTGGTGGCGGCTTGCTTCGATGATCGGCATTGCAGGTCTTGCCTTCAGGAGAGGTTACAGGCTTGCGAGTGGCTCTCATTAGCAGGATTGGCGATCCCCCGGCAATCGGAGGGGCGGTGGACGGTTCCGCCCTGCGGCAGTAGCCCGGCGGCAAGATAGGGGAGAAAACGATGGGCGCGGCGGAACGCTACGATGTACTGGTGGTGGGCGGCGGCTCCGCCGGAGTGGGCGCGGCGCTGGGCGCGGCGCGGCAGGGCGCCCGCGTAGGGCTGGTCGAATCCGCCGGCTGTCTCGGCGGCGCGGCGACGATGCGGAACGTGCTCACTTATTGCGGCCTCTACACGCTGGGCGAGCGGCCGCAGCAGGCGGTGGCCGGCGTGGCCGAGGAGGTGCTCTCCAAGCTGCGGCGCTGGGGCGCCGTGACGCCGCCGCAGCGTCACCGGGGCGTCTTCGTCGTCTTCGATCCGGAGGGTGTGAAGCGGGCCCTGGACGATCTGTGCCGGGAGGCCGGGGTGGAGGTGCTGCTGCATTCCTTCGTCGCCGCGGCGCGACGCGAGGATGGGCTCGTCCGCTCGGTCGAGGTGGCGGATCACTCCGGCCTGCATAGCCTGGAGGCCGAGGCCTTCGTCGATGCCAGCGGGGACTGCGACCTGGCCCATTTCGCCGGCGCCTCCACCCGCTACGGCAACAACGGCGCGGTGAACCTCGGCACGCTCGGCACGCGCTTCGGCGGGATCGCGCCCGATGCCGAGGTCTCGGCCGAAGCCGTGATGCGCGCCGTGGAGACGGCGCGGGCGCGCGGAATCGGGCCGCTGACGAAGACGCGCAGCGTCGTCACCCGCCTGCCCATCTCCGGCGACGTGGTCTGCTACCTGGCGAGCGAGGACTACGACGCGCGCGATGCCCGCAGCGCCAGCCGCGCCGAGATGGGCGGCCGCGCCCAGGCCTGGGCCTATCTGGAAGCGCTGCGCGCCCTGCCGGGATGGGGGCGCGCCTATCTCGCCTCGACCGGGCCCGATTTCGGCACGCGGGAGAGCCGACACATCAACAGCGTGGCGGGGCTGTCATGGCAGGACATCACCGCCGGCCGCCGCTTCGAGGACTCCGTCGCGCTCGGCGCCTGGGGCGTGGAGTGGCACGACCGCACCACCTACGAGAGCAGCTTCATCTACCCCCCGGGGCGGGAGCGGGAGGGAGGCGGCACCTACGACATCCCGCTGCGCTGCCTAATCAGCGCGGACACGCCGAACCTCTTCGCCGCTGGCCGCACCGCGGACGCAGACCGCGAGGCCGGGGCATCCCTGCGCGTGATGGGCACGGCTTTCGCCACCGGGCAGGCGGCCGGCGTTGCGGCCGCGATGCGGGCGGCGCAGGGCACGATGGAGGCGGCGGCCGTGCGGCAGGTCCTGGCGGCGCAAGGTGCCATCCTGGACCCTGCGGCCATGCCCCCGCCCGTCACGCCGGGCTGAACGGGCCGCATCCGGCCCTTGCACCGGGCCCACCGGAAGCACAGATTTCCGGGATGCACGCGAGAACCGGGCGCCGCTGGGCCGGCGCTTCACGGAAAGGGCCGGGCGCATGAGTGGGGGCGCATGAGCGGGGCGGCCGAAGGGGCGCCTCCCGCGCCCGTCCTCAGCCTCAGCCGCGCGCGCGAGGACAGGCTTTGGGCCGTGGTGGCCGCCATCGGCCGCAAGACCCGGATCGCCGAGATCCACGCCAGCCGCGCCGCCGCCGACGCCGATCGCAGCTGGCGGGAGCAGCAGGTGAGGGCCTATGCCTCCTTCCTGCGTGGCTCGGGGATGCCGCTGCCCAACTACAGCGTCTCGGCGATCCGCCGTGCGGACCTGCCGCGCAGCTGGCGGCCGCTACCGGCCCTCGGCTTCCTGCGCGGCCAATTCATCTAGACGACGCCAGATAGACGACGCCAAGCCGCCCTCCAGGCCCGGATCGGGATTGCAAACTGCATCCGGCGGCGGGCAGTGCTTGCAACCGGCCGGGGGCGGGCCGCATCTACTCATGCGCTGCTCCGGTGCCCCAGGCGGGTGGCCCGGCGCCGCGCCGCCATCCCCGGAGGTTCCGAGGCCATGAGCCACCCCGTGATGCGCCGCGCCGTCCTCGGCGGCCTCGGCTCCCTCTTCGCCTGGCCCTACGTGCCGCGCCTGGCCCATGCGGCTGGCCGGGACCCGCGCCTGCTGGTGGTGATCCTGCGCGGGGGGCTGGACGGCATTTCCATGCTGCAGCCCGTGGGCGATCCGGCCTTCGCCGCCCTGCGCGGGGCGGATGCCGGCGAGTCCGTGCGGCTGGACAACATGTTCGCGCTCCACGCCAACATGCCGAAGCTCCTGGCCATGTTCCGGGAGAGCGAGGCGCTGGCCCTGCACGCCGCCCACACCCCCTATCGCGGCCGCTCCCACTTCGACGGCCAGGACGTGCTTGAGAGCGGCCTGCCGCGCGTGACGACGGGGGAGCGCACGGGGTGGCTCAACCGCGCCCTGGTCGCTCTGCCGCGCGGTGGGCGGGTGGCGCCGCCCAAGGGGCTGGCCGTGGCGCCGGTCGTGCCGGTGATCATGCAGGGCCCGGCGCCGGTCGAGACCTGGCAGCTGCAGCAGTTCCGCTACGCCAACGAGGACCTCGTGGCGCGGCTGCTGGACCTCTACGAGGCCCGCGACCCGCGGCTGGCAGAGGCCCTGCGCTCCGGCGCCATGCTGGACAACATGATGCAGGAGACACCGCCCGGCCAGCCCGGCACGGTGCGGGTGCCCGGCCGCCCGGACTTCGTGACCGAGGCTGCGGCGGCCGCCCGGATCATGGCCCAGCCGGATGGCCCGCGCGTGGCCGCCCTGGGATTGAACGGCTGGGACACGCACGCGGCCCAGGGCACTGCCCGCGGCGGCCTGGCGAACCGGCTGGGCGCGCTGGACGACGCGCTGGGCGCGCTGCGAACGGGCCTCGGCCCAGTCTGGGCCGATACGATCGTGGCCGTGGTGACGGAATTCGGCCGCACGGCCCGGCTGAACGGCACGGGCGGCACGGACCACGGCATGGCCACCGCCGCGCTGCTGCTGGGCGGGCGGCTGAAGGGCGGCCGCGTGCTGGCTGACTGGCCGGGCCTGGCGCCGGAGCAGCTGAACGAGGGACGGGACCTGCGCCCCACCACCGACCTGCGCGCCGTCCTGGCAGGGGTGATGGTAGAGCACCTTCAGCTCCCGCCCGCCGCGATCACGCGGGTCTTCCCGGACACGTCGGCGGTCCGGCCCTATTCTGGCCTGATCCGGGCCTGATCCGGGCCTGAACCCGGCTCCAGCAGGGCCCGCCCGGCGCGCGGGGGAGGCCCTCCCGCCGCGCGGGGCGGTTCGATTGTGCGGGGGTTCCGGGCTGGGCTACAAACCGCGCCCGCCGCCAGACCGCCGAGAGGGCCCCCGCATGTCAGAAGCCGCCCCGATCGTGGAGACCCGCTCGGCCCGTTTCGGCAACGATCTCCCGGTCTCCGTCATCGCCGGGCCGTGCCAGCTTGAGAGCCGCGCCCACGCGCTGGAAACCGCCGCCGCGCTGAAGGAGATCGCGGCGCGGGTGGGATTCGGCCTCGTCTACAAGACCTCCTTCGACAAGGCGAACCGCACCAGCGCCGATGCCGCGCGCGGCCTGGGGATGGAGAAGTCCCTGCCCATCCTGGCCGAGATCCGGGACAGCCTGGGCTTGGCGGTGCTGACGGACGTGCACGACGCCGCGCAGTGCGCCCCGGTGGCCGAGGCGGTGGATGTGCTGCAGATCCCGGCTTTCCTCTGCCGCCAGACGGACCTTCTGCTCGCCGCCGCCGCCACGGGCCGGGCGGTGAACGTGAAGAAGGGCCAGTTCCTCGCGCCCTGGGACATGAAGAACGTGCTGGCCAAGCTGACCAAGGCCGGCAACCCCAACGTGCTACTGACGGACCGGGGCACGAGCTTCGGCTACAACACCCTCGTCTCCGACTTCCGCGGCCTGCCGATCATGGCGGGGATGGGCGCGCCGGTGGTGTTCGACGCCACCCATTCCGTGCAGCAGCCGGGCGGGCTCGGCGGCAGCTCCGGTGGGCAGCGGGAGTTCGTGCCGGTTCTGGCGCGGGCGGCAGTGGCAGTCGGCGTCGCCGGGCTCTTCATCGAGACGCACGAGGATCCGGACCACGCGCCTTCCGACGGGCCGAACATGGTCCCGCTGTCGCAGTTCGAGGGGCTGATGCGCGACCTCGTGGCTCTGGACCGCCTCGCGAAGTCGCAGCGGGCGAGCGCGGCGTGAGGCCGCTCGTCCTCATTCCCTCGCGCCTCGCCTCCACCCGGCTTCCGCGCAAGCCGCTCGCCGATCTCGGCGGGGAGCCGATGATCGTCGCCGTGTGGCGCCGCGCGATGGAGGCGGATGTGGGCCCAGTCTGGGTCGCCACGGACACGCCGGCCATCGCGGAGGCCGTGCGCGCGGCCGGCGGGCAGGCGGTGATGACCGGGGAGGACCACCCCTCCGGCTCCGACCGGATCCACGAGGCGCTAGGGCGGATCGACCCGGACCGGCGCAGCGACGTGGTCATCAACCTCCAGGGCGACCTGCCGACGGTCCGGCCGGAGACCGTCCGCGCCACCGCCCTGCCGCTCGCCGATGCGGAGGTGGCGATCGGCACCGCCGTCGCGCCGATCCGGCGGGAGGAGGAACGCAGCGCGCCGAGCGTGGTGAAGATGGTCGGCACGCCGCTGGGGGAGGGGCGCTTCCGCGCGCTCTACTTCACCCGCGCCACCGCTCCCTGGGGGGAGGGGCCGCTTTACCACCACATCGGCCTCTACGCCTGGCGCCGGGCGGCGCTGGAGCGCTTCGTGGCCCTGCCGCCTTCCGCCCTGGAACTCCGCGAGAAGCTGGAGCAGCTTCGGGCCCTGGAAGCGGGCATGCGGATCGACGCGATGGAGGTGGGGGAGGTGCCGCTCGGCGTGGACACCCCCGAGGATCTGGAACACGCCCGGCGTCTCCTCGCCGGGCCATCGCCCGCCGGCACCTGACGCCCCCGCGGGGCGGTGCCGGAGGAGGAGGCTGAGCATGGACGGACGGACCGATCTCCGCGGCGAGCTGGGCGATATCGTCGCCACGGCCCGCTGCACGGTGGAGCTGGAGGCGAACGGGCTCGCCGCCCTGCGGGAGGCGCTGGACGGCCCGCTGGGCGCGCAGTTCGAGCGGGCCGCGGCCGGCATCCGGCGTGTGCAGGATGCGGGCGGCCGGGTGATGGTCACGGGGATGGGCAAGTCCGGCCATGTCGGCCGCAAGATCGCCGCCACCCTCGCCTCCACCGGAACCTCCGCCTACTTCGTCCATCCCGGCGAGGCCAGCCACGGCGACCTCGGTATGATCCGGCCGGAGGACGCGGTGCTCGCCCTCTCCTGGTCCGGGGAGGCGCCGGAACTCTCGGATATCGTCGCCTATACCCGCCGCTTCGGGGTGCTGCTGATCGCCATCACCTCCCGCGCCGAGGGCACGCTGGGGGCCGCGGCCGACCTGCCGCTGGTGCTGCCGGTGATGCCGGAGGCCTGCCCCAACGGGCTCGCGCCCACCACCTCCACGACCATGCAGGTGGCGATCGGGGACGCGCTGGCGGTGGCCCTGCTCTCCATGCGCGGCTTCACGGCCAGCGATTTCCGGCAATTCCACCCCGGCGGGAAGCTCGGGTCGCGCCTGCGGAAGGTGCAGGACCTCATGCATTCCGGGGAGGCCGTGCCGGTGGTGCCGGACAGCGCCACCCTATCCGAGGCGATCATGGAGATGACGCGCAAGCACTTCGGCGTCACGGCCGTGGTGGACCGGGACGGCATCCTCGTTGGCGTGGTGACGGATGGCGATCTGCGCCGCGCCTTCGCCCGGGGCTTTGAGGATGAGCGGGTGATCGACATGATGGGCCGCTCCCCCCGCGTCATCGGGCGCGACGCGATGGCGGAGGAAGCCCTGGCCAAGCTCCAGGACTGGAAGATCACGAGCCTGTTCGTCATGGAGGACGGCCGGCCCGTCGGCATCATCCACCTGCACGATCTGCTGCGGGCAGGGGTTATCTGAGGGGTTCCGCCGCTCCCCGGCCACCTCCCGGTCAACCCTGGGCCGTCTCGCGCGCTATATCGGGAGGCTACGGGCCGGGTGGAGCGGGGAGGCCTTATGGCGACGCGACGCATACCGCGTTGGATGATCTGGACCGGGGTTCCCGCAGTCCTGGTCGCGCTGCTGGTGGTGTTCTGGTCCTGGGACTGGTTCATCCCGCTCGCTGAATCCCGCGCTTCCGCGGCCCTCGGGCGGAAGGTGACCATCGAGCACCTGCACGTCCGCCTGGGCCGGGTCACCGAGGTCTCGGCCGACGGCGTGCGCGTGGCGAACCCTGAAGGCTTCCCGGACGACCCGCCCTTTGCCCGCGCTGAGCGGCTCTCCGCCAAGCTCGACGTGATGGCCTATTGGCATGAGCGCGCCATCGTCATCCCCGCCATCGAGGTGACCCGCCCCGTCGTCGAAGCCCGCGCGCTGGAGGATGGCCGCACCAACTACGACTTCAACACAGGCAAGCCGGCCGGCGAGAGCCAGCCCGCGCCGCCGCCGTCCAACCCCTCCGCCGCGCCCCGGATCGGGCTGCTGCGGATCGTGGAGGGGCAGGCCCATGTGGCGATCCCGAAGCTCAAGGCCGACTTCCAGATGGCGATCGCCACGCGGGACGAGGAGACCGAGCAGCCCCGAATCGCCGTGGAAGCCAAGGGCACCTATGCCGGCCAGCCCATCACGGGCACGGCCCTGGGCGGCGCCGTGCTGGCGCTGCAGGAAACGGGCAAGCCCTGGCCGATCGAAATGCAGATCGCCAACGGGCCGACGCGGGTGAGCCTGAACGGCACGCTCCAGAACCCGCTGGAGCTGCAAGGCGCCAACATCGGCCTGGACCTGCGCGGACCGGACATGGGCCTGCTACAGCCGCTGACGGGCGTGCCCATCCCGAAGACGCCGAATTACCAGATCGCCGGGCAGCTGGACTACGTGGACGGCCGCGTGCGCTTCCGTGACTTCAACGGCCGCATGGGCAACAGCGACCTGTCCGGCACCATCTCCGTCACTACCGGCGACGAGAAGCCCTTCGTGGAGGCGGACCTGCGCTCCCGCCGCGTGGACTTCGCCGATCTTGGCGGCTTCATCGGCGAGGAGCCGGGCCGCGCCTCCACCCGCGGCCAGAGCCCGCAGCAGCGGCGCGAGGTGGCGCGGAACGAGTCCCGCGGCCGCGTGCTGCCGGACGACCCCATCAACTTCCCCAAGATCGACGCCGCCAACGTGCGCCTGAACTACCGGGCGGACGACATCGTCGGCCGCAACATCCCGTTCGACAACATGCGCGCGGCGATGGAGGTGAAGGACGGCGCGATCACCCTGCAGCCGCTGGCAGTCGGGGTGGGGACCGGGCAGATCTCCGGCAACATCGCGCTCACCCCGCAGGAGGGGAACCGGCTGCACGCCCGCGCCGACGTGCAGTTCCAGCGGCTGGACGTCTCCCGCCTCATGCAGGCCACCAATACCTTCGAGGGCGCGGGCCGCATCAACGGGCGCGCGCGGATCGACGGCACGGGCAAGTCCTTCGCCGACATCCTCGGCACCGGCAACGGCGAGATCACGCTGGGCATGTCGGGCGGCAATCTCTCCGCCCTTCTCGTGGACCTCTCCGGCCTGCGGATCGGCAATGCCGTCCTCTCCGCTCTCGGCGTGCCCGGGCGCACCACCGTGCAGTGCTTCGTCGGCAACGTCGTGCTGCAGCGGGGCAACGCGAACCTGCGGACGGTCATCGTCGATACGGAGGACGTGATCGTGAACGCCACGGGCAACGTGAACATCGCGCGTGAGGCCCTCAACGTTCGCCTGCGCAGCGACTCCAAATCCTTCACCATCGGCGCCGTTCCCACCTCCATCCTCATCGACGGGAGCTTCCGAAACCCCGACATCGGGCCGGACATGACGGAACTGGCGGCGCGCGGCGGGATCATTGGCGGGCTGGCCGCGCTGGTGGCGCCGGTGGCGGGCCTGCTGCCGACGATCCAGTTCGGGACGGGCGAGGACAACCGGTGCGAATCCCTGGTGCGCGGCGGGCGTCCGGCCGCCCGCTCCGCGCGCTGACCCGCGTTCCCGCGCCAGGGCTGGACCGAAACCCGGCGCGAGGGGCGCAACCCCGCGCCAATCGAGAGGAGATCGCCGGTGACCACCGAGAAGAAGGCTAACGAGCGGGCGGAGAAGCAGGGCTCCGGCCAGGGCGGGACGAGCAATGAGGCGGGCCCTTCCGCCGGTGCCGGCACCGCGCCGTCGCAGGGCGCGAAGCACGACAACCAGCGGGACATCGGCGGCAGCGGTTCCGAGAAGGCGGCGAGCGGCAGGCCGGGCCACAAGACGGGCGCCTGACAGCCGGCGTCAGGGCGCGGGAGCCGGGCCGATGCTACCACGGGGCTGAGCCGCCCTCACGATGGGCGGCCCATGCTCCCGGGGTGTCCGGATCTCAGGCCGTCTCGGCGAAGAGCTCGCGCCCGATCAGCATCCGGCGGATCTCGCTGGTTCCGGCGCCGATCTCGTAGAGCTTCGCGTCGCGCAGCAGGCGGCCGGTGGGGTAGTCGTTAATGTAGCCATTCCCGCCGAGGCACTGAATGGCCTCCAGCGCCATCCAGGTGGCCTTTTCCGCCGCGTAGAGGATGGCGCCCGCTGCGTCCTTGCGCGTGGTCTGCCCGCGGTCGCAGGCCTTCGCTACGGCATAGACGTAGGACTTCGCCGCGTTCATCACCGTGTACATGTCCGCCAGCTTGCCCTGCATCAGCTGGAAGGTGCCGATTGGCTGGCCGAACTGTTGGCGCTCGTGGACATAGGGGATCACCACGTCCATGCAGGCCTGCATGATGCCGGTGGGGCCGCCCGCCAGCACCGCGCGCTCGTAGTCCAGGCCGGACATCAGCACGTTCACGCCGCGGCCCTCGGCGCCCAGCACGTTCTCGGCAGGCACCTCGCAGTCCTCGAAGACGAGTTCTCCGGTGTTGGAGCCGCGCATGCCCAGCTTGTCCAGCTTCTGCGCTGTGGAGAAGCCCTTGAAGCCCTTCTCGATCAGGAAGGCCGTCATTCCGCGCGGCCCGGCCTGCGGATCCGTCTTGGCGTAGACCACCAGCACGTCCGCGTCCGGCCCGTTGGTGATCCACATCTTGCTGCCGTTCAGCACGTAGCGGTCGCCCTTGCGCTCCGCACGCGTGCGCATCGACACCACGTCCGATCCGGCACCCGGTTCGCTCATTGCCAGCGCGCCGACATGCTCGCCGGAGATGAGCTTCGGCAGGTAGCGCCGCCGCTGCTCCTCGTTCCCGTTGCGGGTGATCTGGTTCACGCAGAGGTTGGAGTGGGCGCCGTAGGAGAGGGCAACGCTGGCGCTCGCGCGGCTCAACTCCTCCATCGCCACCACGTGCTCCAGGTAGCCCATGGCCGCGCCGCCATACTCCTCCGGCGCGGTGATCCCGAGCAGTCCGAGGTCGCCGAACTTGCGCCAGAGGTCCATGGGAAAGTCGTTGCTGCGGTCGATCTCGGCCGCGCGCGGGGCGATCTCGTCGGCGGCGAAGGCGGCCACCTGCTCCCGCAGCGCATCGGCCGTCTCGCCGAGGCCGAAATCGAGTCCGCGAAAGCTGTTGCTCATGCGCTGCCCCTGGCCGTTCCCCGGGCCCGCTCGTCATGGCGGGCTCTGGGGAACGGTATGGGGGCGGGGTGGGCGGCGCAAGCGCCGGGGAGCCAAGCCCTTGCGCTAGGCCCTGGCCCGGCGCGCCGCCATCAGCAGCCGCTCCGGCGTGGCCGGCAGGTCCAGCCGATCCGCCCCCGCCGCGTTGCGCAGCGCGTTCCACACGGCGGTCGCCAGCATCAGCGGCGGCTCGCCCACGGCCTTGGATCGGAAGATCGTGTCCGCCCGCGCCGGCGCGCCCTCCAGCAGGCGCACGTTGAATATGGGCGGCACGTCGCGGGAACCGGGGATCTTGTAGGTGGAGGGGCCAAGGGTCCGCAGCCGCCCCTCCGCATCCCACCACAGCTCCTCGCAGGTCAGCCACCCCAGGCCCTGGACGAAGGCGCCCTCGATCTGGCCGCGATCGACGGCCGGGTTCAGGGACCTGCCGCAATCCTGCACCATGTCCGCGCGCAGCAGCCGGTGCTCGCCCGTCAGCAGGTCCAACTCCACCTCCGCGATAGCGGCGCCATACGAGAAGTAGAAGAAGGGCTCACCCTTCATGGCGCCCGGGTCCCAGTGAATACCCGGCGTCTTGTAGAACCCGGTGGAGGAGAGCGAGACGCGGTTCTGCACGCAGCGATGCGCCAGCTCCCCGAAGCCCATGCGGTGGTTGCCCGCGAAGACCTCGTCCTCCTCGAACCGTACCTCGTCCGGCGCCACGCCCCAGTCTGCCGCGGCCTGCTCCGCCATGCGGGTGCGGATGGTGGTGGCCGCGATCTGTGCCGCCCAGCCGTTCAGGTCCGTGCCCGTGCTGGCGGCGGTGGGGGCGGTGTTCGGCACCTCCGCCGTGGAGGTCGCGGTGATCCGCACCCGCTCCACCGGCACGCCGAAGACGCCGGCCACGATCTGCGCGACCTTGATGAACAGGCCCTGGCCCATCTCCGTGCCGCCGTGGTTCAGGCGGATGGAGCCGTCCTCGTACACATGCACCAGCGCGCCGGCCTGGTTCATGGACATGATGCCGAAGGAAATGCCGAAGGCCAGGAGGAAGCTGCCCAGGCCGCGCTTCACCACCTCATGCCCGGCGTTGAAGGCGTCCACCTCCGCGCGCCTGCGCTCCCACTCGGCACCGTCCCGGCACTCCGCCCAGACCTGGCGCAGCAGATCGCCTTCCAGAGCCTGGCCATAGGGCGTGACGGCATCGTTCTGGCCGCCCGCCAGGTTGCGCTCGCGCACCGCCTCCTGCGTGGTGCCGAGCGAGCGGGCGACGTGATGGGTCACGTCCTCCATCAGCAGCACGCCCTGCGGCCCGCCAAAGCCGCGAAAGGCGGTGTTGGAGACGGTGTTCGTCTTGCAGGCCACGCCGGTGATGGAGACATCCGGCACGTCCAGCACGTTCGGCGCGTGGGTCACGCTGCGGAACACCACGCCGCCCGAGAGATCCACGCTGTGCCCGCCATCGGCGGCCATGGTGGCCTCTAGCGCCAGGATGCGCCCGGTCTCGTCGAATCCGGCCTGCCAGCGGTAGAGGAAGGGGTGGCGCTTGCCGGTGGCGGCGATGTCTTGCTTGCGGCCCAGGCGCAGCTTCACCGGCCGCCCGGTGCAGCGCGCCGCCAGTGCGGCGCAGGCCGCCACCCAGGACGCGTTGCTCTCCTTACCTCCGAAGCCCCCGCCCATGCGCCGCACCTGCACGGAGACGCGGTTGTGGTCGCAGCCCAGCACGCGGGCGACCATCACCTGCACCTCGGTCGGGTTCTGGGTGGAGGAGTGGATCGTGAGATCCCCGTCCTCGCCCGGCACGGCCAGGGCGATCTGGCCCTCCAGGTAGAAGTGCTCCTGCCCGCCCGCGTGGAAGGTGCCGGAGAGGCGGCGCGGGGCGGCGGCAAGGGCGGAGGCCGCGTCGCCGCGCGCCATGACCATGGGCGGGAAGAGGAAGGAGCCGGCGTCCAGCGCCTCCTCCACGGACAGCACGGGCCGCAGAGGCTCGATCTGCGGCCGCACGGCGGCGGCAGCGGCCAGGGCGGCGTCGCGTGTCTCGGCTACCACGATGGCGAGTGGCTGGCCCCAGTACTCCACCAGCCCCTCGGCCAGCATGTGCTCCTGGGCGCGCTTCGGCTGGGCGATGTCGTTGCGCCCGGGAATGTCACCCGGACCAATCGCCGCCACGACGCCGGGAACGGCGAGGGCAGGGGAGAGGTCGATCGGGGCCAGGCGCCCGTGGGCGACGGGGGAGAGAACGAGGGCCGCGTGCAGAAGGGCGGGCGGCATGGGCAGGTCGTCGGCGAAGCGGGCCTCGCCGGTCGCGTGCTTCAGGGCACTGTCCTGCCGCAGCGAGGCGCCAGGGCCGGTGTGGCGGGTGAGCGCGTCCATCACGCCGCCTCCGCCTGACGGTGCCAAAGCCTTCGCAGCAGGTTCCCTGTGGCGATGCGCCGGTACTCCGCGGTGCCCCGCCAGTCCGAGAGCGGCGCGATGGCCTCCTCCAGCGCTGCGGCGGCAGCATCCACCGTCTCGCGGTTCCAGGGGCGGCCGGCCAGGGCTTCCTCGGCGCGGGCGCAGCGGGCGGCGCGCGGGCCGGTGCCGCCGAGCGCGATGCGGGCCCAGGCCACGCGCCCGCCTTCCAGCGCGATCAGGGCGGAGAGGCCGACGGTGCTGATGTCCTGGTCCGGCCGCTTCGAGAGCTTCTCGGCGGCGAAGATGGCACCCTCCGGCGGGCGGGGGATGAGCACGTCCCGGATCACCTCTCCGGGCAGGAGCGCGTTCGTCCGGTATCCCGTGAGGAAGTCCTCCACCGCCATCTCCCGCTCACCATCCGGCCCGGCGACCCGGACCGTGGCGTTGAGCGCGATCAGCGGCGGCAGCGCGTCCCCGATCGGCGAGGCCGTGCCGAGATTGCCCCCGAGCGTCCCCATCCCCCGGATCTGGCGGGAGCCGAGGCGCCGCAGCAGGCCCGCCAGGGGCAGGAAGGCGGGATCGGCCGCACATGCTGCCAGTAGGAGCCGGTAGCTCTCGGCCGCGCCGATGCGGATGCCCGCCGGTCCTGCCTCCAATCCCCGCAGTTCCGGCACGTCGGAGATGCAGATCACCTCCGCCGGTGCCTCGCGCCGCTCCGAGACGCGCAGGCCGAGATCGGTGCCGCCGGCCAGCAGCCAGGCACCGGGAAGGGCCGTCCGAAGGGCGAGCAGGGCGTCCAGCGTGGCGGGGCGGTGGAAGACCTGTCCCGGCGCCTCCAGCCGCGTGGCCGGGGAGGGCGGCGGGGGAGCGGGGCAAGCGGGATCGTCGTGAAGCGCCCCGAATGCCTCGACGATTGGACGGTAGCCTGTGCAGCGGCAGAGATTCCCCGCCAGCGCCTCGTGCACGTCGCCCCCCTCCCGGGCATGGGCCCAGGCGGTCATCACGATGCCCGGGGTGCAGAAGCCGCACTGCGTGGCGTCGGCCTCGGCCAGGGCCCGCTGCACGGGGTGGGGGGCGCCCCCGTCGCCGCGCAGCCCCTCCACGGTGCGGATGCTGCGGCCATGCACCTGACCGAGCAGGGCGAGACAGGAATTGACGGGCACGCGGGCGCCGTCGGCCTCCTCGATCACCACGGTGCAGGCGCCGCAATCGCCCTCGGCGCAGCCCTCCTTCGTCCCGGTCAGGCCGGCGGGGCCGCGCAGCCAGTCCAGCAGCGTCAGGGTGGGCGAGGTGCCCGGGGGCAGGGTGCGGGGGGTGCCGTTCAGCGTGAAGGCAATGGAGCCAGCGGTCATGCGGGGTAGGTTAGCAAGCGCCGGGCCGGGGCAGAACGCCCGTGCTTGCCCGCCCTGTGCCTACCGGCCGGCCACCGCTGCGGATCAGGCGGCCGGCAGCTTCGCCAGGGCGGCGGTCAGGTCCTCGGGCGCGTAGGGCTTGGCCAGCACGGGCACGCCGGACAGGCGCTGCGGCAGCCCGGCCGCGCCGTAGCCGGACGCGACGACGAAGGGAACGGACATGGCGGCCAGGCGGTCGGCCACCGGCTCGGAAGTCTCGCCGGCCAGGTTGAGGTCCAGCACGGCGACGTCAGGCCGCTCCGAGGCGAGGAGGGTGAGGGCCTCCGTCACCGTCGCAACGGGGCCCAGCACCACGGCGCCGGCATCGGCGAGTGTGTCCTCGACCAGCATCGCCACGAGGGTTTCGTCCTCGACCACCAGAACGCGCCGCCCGGCCAGGCTTGCCATGCGAACTCTCCCACTCGCCCGCGCGGCGCGCGGCACAGTCCCCGATCATGCCGGGGTGACGCCGCCCCGCCACCCTGTCAAGGGTGGCGGATTTTTATTACGGCACGTAGCACGCCCTGGTTGTGGGCGCGCGCCTCAGTCGGCGTACTGGCCGGCCGCCTGGATGATCGGGCGCCACTTGGCGATGTCCGCCTGCCAGTAGCGACGATGAAACTCCGGAGTCGCCTGATCGGCGGAAACGGGGGCGGTGCCCAGCTCCGCGAAGCGGGTCTTGAGCCGGTCATCGGCGAGCGCCACCTGCAGAGCCTTGGAGAGCCGGCTGGTGATCGCGGCGTCCGTGCCCTTCGGCGCGTAGAGCCCGTGCCAGACGGAGACCTCGAAGCCCGGCAGCCCGGCCTCGGCGGCCGTGGGCAGGCTCGGCAGGGCGGCGTTGCGGGTGGAGGTGGTGACGGCGAATGCCTTCACCGAGCCCGCCTGGATCGCCTGGGTGGTGTTGGTGGTCTGGTCACACATCACGTCCACCGTGCCGCCCATCAGGTCCGTCATGGCCGGGGCCGTGCCGCGATAGGGCACGGTGGTGAGCTGCGTCTGGATCGCGGACTGGAACAGCAGGCCGCAGATGTGGGAAGCGGCGCCGACGCCGGCATTGGCGAGGTTCACGCCATGCCCGCGCTCCTTCAGCACCTTCACCAGCTCCGCCAGGTTGTTCGCCGGGAAGTCCTTCTTGGCGATGATCGTCATCGGCACCTCGGTAATGAGGCCGATGGTCTCGAAGCCATTCACCGCGTCGTAGGCAAGGCGCCGGTAGAGCGAGGGCGTGGTGCCCATGCCGATGTGGTGGCAGAGGATGGTGTAGCCGTCCGGCCGCGCCTGGGCGACGCGCTGGGCGCCGAGCGTGCCGCCGGCGCCGCCCACATTTTCCACCACGATCGTCTGGCCGAGGTCGCGCCCCATCACCTCGGCGCAGAGGCGGGCAACCACGTCCGTCGGGCCGCCGGCCGCGAAGGGGATGATCATGGTGATGGGACGGTTGGGATAGGCCGCCTGGGCGCCCGCAAGGCGCGGGGCAAGGGCAGGGGCGGCCAGGGCGGCGCCCGCGAGAAGGGCGCGGCGGCGCGTCATTCCGAGCATGAACGTGAACTCCCGTTTATGCACGGGCGGTCGCAGGATTCGGGGCGCGCTGTCAAGCGGGTTCCGGAGGCGCAACGGCGCCCCCGGATGTCACGTCAGAGGCCGGCTCAGGAATCCATCTTCAGCGCGGCGATGAAGGCGCTCTGCGGGATCTCCACCTTGCCGAACTGCCGCATGCGCTTCTTGCCCTCCTTCTGCTTCTCGAGGAGCTTGCGCTTGCGGCTGATGTCGCCGCCGTAGCACTTGGCGGTCACGTCCTTCGACATGGCGCCGATCGTCTCGCGCGCGATCACGCGCCCGCCGATCGCGGCCTGGATGGGGATCTTGAAGAGCTGGCGGGGGATCAGGTCCTTCAGCTTCTCGCAGATCTGCCGCCCGCGCCGCTCCGCCTGGGAACGGTGCGCCATGAAGGAGAGGGCATCCACCGGCTCGTTGTTCACGAGGATGGAGATCTTCACGAGATCGCCCTCCTCGTAGGAGTCCATCGCATAGTCGAAGCTGGCATAGCCGCGCGAGATCGACTTCAGCCGGTCGTAGAAGTCGAACACCACCTCGTTCAGCGGCAGGCGGTAAACGGCCATGGCGCGGCTGCCGACATAGGTCAGCTCCACCTGCTGCCCGCGCCGCTCGCTGCAAAGCGTCAGGATGTTGCCGAGGTACTCGTCCGGCACGAAGATCGTGGCCTTGATCCAGGGCTCCTGGATGCTGTCGATCGAGACGACATCCGGCATGTCCGCGGGGTTGTGGAGGTCGCGCTCCTCCCCGTTCGTCATCTTCAGCTTGTAGACGACGCTCGGCGCCGTCGCGATCAGGTCCAGGTCGAACTCGCGGGAGAGGCGCTCCTGAATGATCTCCAGGTGCAGCAGCCCGAGGAAGCCGCATCGGTAGCCGAAGCCGAGTGCCGCGCTGCTCTCCGCCTCATAGTGGAAGGAGGCGTCGTTCAGCCGCAGCTTCGCCAGGCTGTCGCGCAGCTTCTCGAAGTCGTCCGCGTCCACCGGATACAGGCCGCACCACACCACGGGGATGGAGGGCTTGAAGCCCGCCAGCGGCTCGGCGGCGGGGCTGCGGTCGTCGGTGATGGTGTCGCCGACATTGGTGTCCGCCACCGTCTTGATGGCGGCCGTGATGTAGCCCATCTCGCCCGGCCCGAGGCTCTCGACGGTCTGCATCTTCGGCCGGAACACGCCGACCTGCTCCACCACATGGGTGGAGCCCGCGGCCATCATGCGGATCTTCTGCCCCTTGCGGAGATGCCCGTCCTTGACGCGGACGAGGATGACCACGCCGAGATACGGGTCGTACCAGCTATCGACCAGCAGCGCCTTCGTGGGCGCGGAGGCATCGCCCTTGGGCGAGGGCAGGCGGGCGACGATGGCCTCCAGCACGCCCTCGATGTTCAGCCCGGTCTTGGCGGAGATCATCACGGCGTCGTCGGCCGGCAGGCCCACCACATCCTCGATCTGCTGCTTCACCCGGTCCGGCTCCGCGGCCGGCAGGTCCACCTTGTTCAGGATGGGCACGATCTCGTGGCCAGCGTCCAGCGCCTGGTACACGTTCGCCAGGGTCTGCGCCTCCACGCCCTGGGAAGCATCCACCACCAGCAGCGATCCCTCGCAGGCCGCGAGGGAGCGGGAGACCTCGTAGGCGAAGTCCACGTGGCCCGGCGTGTCCATGAGGTTCAGGACGTAGTCGTTCCCGTCCTGGGCGCGGTAGTTCAGGCGCACGGTCTGCGCCTTGATGGTGATCCCGCGCTCCTTCTCGATGTCCATGTTGTCCAGCACCTGCTCCGTCATCTCGCGGGCGGAGAGGGCGCCGGTGGTCTGGATCAGCCGGTCGGCCAGGGTGGACTTGCCGTGGTCGATATGGGCGATGATCGAAAAGTTGCGGATGCGGTCGAGGGGCGTGTCGGTCATCTGGTTCCGGGCCAAGGGGCGGAAGGGCCGCCCCGGCCACTCCGGGTGCGATTTCAGCCCTCAGATAAGGCAGGCGGGCCCCCAGGCCAAGCTTTTGGCGGTCAGTCGCCCTCGTCCGGGATGCTCAGGATGTGGCCGCAGGCCTTGCAGTGCACCGCGTCCGGCTCATGCCGCTGCAACCCGCATTCCGGGCAGGGGTAGCGCACCTTGGAGGGCCGGAAGAGCGACTGCGCCAGTCGCAGGAACAGGGTGACGCCGCAGAACATGATCACCACCGTCAGCAGCCGCCCCCAGCGTCCGGGCAGGGTGATGTCCCCGAACCCCGTGGTGGTGAGGGCGGTGACGGTGAAGTAGAGCGCGTCCGCGTAGTCCCGGATGTTCTCGTTGGACCGGTGCTGGGTCTCGTAGACCAGCCCGGTCATAATGAAGATGAACACCGCCAGGTCCACGGCGGCGACCGTCGCGTCCTCCTGGCGGCGGAAGGACGGGAAGTCCCGGCGCAGCCGCATCAGGATCCGCCGGGAGCGGAGCAGGCGGACCACCCGGAGCGCCCTCAGGAACCCCGCCGCGGCGCCCAGTCCGGGAATGAGGAAGCAGAGTATGGCGACCGCGTCCGCCAGGGTGGCCGGCAGGACCAGCTCCCTCCAGGGGCGCGGGCTGGCGCGCAGCCGGGCGAAGAACTCCGCCAGCAGGATCAGGCCGAAAGCGGTGTCGGCCAGCTCCACGGCCGTGCTTCGCGGGATGAAGGACGTGCCGACGATGAAGACCAGGGTCACCGCGTCTAGCACCAGCAGGCCATAGCGGAAGCGCACGGCGCGGGCCGTATCCCGGTAATACAGCTCTCGGAAGAGGCGGCGGTCGGGGGGCAGGGCGGCGAGGCCGGTGCCCGAGGCATGCAGCTTCATGGGCGATGGTCACGGTCGGCAGTGAGGCGGCCGGGAGCGGGAGACTCGAAGCCGGACGCGCATGTTCGTCCAGAGAAGCTCCTCTGCGCCAGGGACAGGCGCTGGCGGAAACTCTTGAAACGAGAACAATCTCGATATATCTAAACTGTAGTTCGATATATCGAGACTGTTCAGGAGTACGATAAGCATGAGCCCCTTCCGTCACCGTTGCGGCCGCTCCGAGGCGCGCCGCTATCACCGCGAGGTCCCGGCTTCAGCCCCCGACTATCGCCGCCACGGGCGCGGCGGACGTGGCGGGCGCTTCTTCGACACGGGCGACCTGCGCCTCGTCATCCTCCGCCTGATCGCGGAGCGGCCGCGCCACGGCTACGAGATCATCAAGGACATCGAGGAGCGCCTGGCCGGCGCCTACTCGCCGAGCCCCGGCGTGGTCTATCCGACCCTTACGCTGCTTGAGGAACTGGGCCAGATCGCCGTCCGGTCCACCGAGGGCGGCCGCAAGCTCTACGCCGTCACGCCCGAGGGCGAGGCCGCCCTGGCCGGCAGCAGGGAGGAGGCGGACGCCCTTTTCGCCCGCATGGACGCATTGGCCGGCGACCAGCCGGACGGCTCGGTCCTCCAGCTCAAGCGGGCCGTGCACAACCTGCGGAACGCGCTGCGCATGCGCCTCTCCCGCGGGCCGCTGACGGAGGAGCAGCTGCATGGGATCGTGGCGATGATCGACGACGTGGCCCACAAGGTGGAGCGGATCTGATGAGCGCGACGCAAGGCAAGCTGGGCCACCGGGTCCGGCACGAGCTGCGACGCCGGCTTCTGACGGTGCGGCGCGTGGAGCGCATCACTCCCCGCATGATCCGCGTGACCCTGGGCGGGGACGACCTGGCGGGCTTCGCCAGCCCCGGCTTCGACGACCACGTGAAGCTCTTCTTCCCCGCCCCGGGCGAGGCGGAGCCCTCCATGCCAGATTTTGGCCCGAACGGCCCGGTGATGCCGGAGGGCAAGCCCCGCCCCGTGGCGCGGGACTACACCCCGCGCCGCCATGACGCGGCCGCGGGCGAGCTCTCCATCGACTTCGCCGTGCACGAATCCGGCCCGGCCACGGAGTGGGCCACCGCCGCCGCACCGGGGCAGAAGCTCGGCGTGGGCGGGCCGAAGGGTTCCTTCATCCTGCCGGACGACCTGGACTGGTATCTCCTCGCCGGGGACGAGACGGCCATCCCCGCCATCTCCCGCCGGATCGAGGAGCTGCCCGCCACGGCGCGCGTGATCGCCGTGATCGAGGTGGCGGACGAGGCGGAGCGCCAGCCCCTGCCGGAGCGCCCCGGCCTGGACGTGGCCTGGCTCAGCCGGGGCGGCGCGCCGGCCGGCGATCCCGGCCGCCTGACGGCCGCGCTGCGGGCGGTCGCGCTGCCGCCCGGCAGCGGCCATGCCTGGGTGGCCGCAGAGATCGAGGTGGCCCGCGGGCTGCGGCGGCTTCTCACGGAGCATCACGGCCTGCCAAAGGATCGGGTGAAGGCCGCCGGCTACTGGCGCCTCGGCGCCGCCGGGGCGCACGAGACGGTGGAGGACTGAGGGGGCTACGCTAGCGCCCGAGGCTGTGGAACTCCCGGTTCGGGCGCAGGTCCGTGGCGTTCGCCAGGCGGTTGGACATGGAGAAGAAGGCGGCGATCGCCCCGATGTCCCAGGCCTCGTCCTCGGTGAAGCCGGCCTCCGCCAGCGCGGCGTGGTCGGCATCCCCGACGAGATGGGACTGCGTGCCGACCTTCACCGCGTAGTCCAGCATGGCGCGGTGGCGGGGCGGGAGCCCGGCCTTGCGGTAGTTGGTGGCGACCAGATCCGCGATCAGCGGATCCTTCGCCCGCACGCGCAGGATCGCCCCGTGTGCCACCACGCAGTACTGGCAGGAATGCGCGGCGGAGACGGCGACGACGATCATCTCGCGCTCCGCGATCGTCAGCCCCTCGCGCTTCTCCATCAGGGCGTCGTGATAGGCGACGAAGGCGCGGAACTCCGCCGGGCGGCGGGCCAGCAGCAGGAAGACGTTGGGGACGAAGCCCGCCTTCTCCTGCACCGCCAGGATCTTCTCCCGGATGTCGTCCGGCAGCTCCGCCAACTCAGGCACGGGGTAGCGGAAGGGGCGGGCGGCGTCGTTCGGCATGGGCGGTTCCGTTTCCTGGGCGCCTCTGCGGGCGCCCAGAAAGCCTAGAGCCGATCCCGTTCCGGTGGAATCACCGGAACGGGTGAATCGGTTCTACAAACAACAGGCTAGAGCGGTTGAAGTGAGCGAAGGCGAACGGAAACTGCTCCAGCACGCCGGGTTCAGCCCCGCAGCGTGGCGCCAGTGGCCTTGGTCACGGCCGCGACGACCTTGGCGATCACCGCCTCGATCTCCGCATCCGTCAGCGTCCGCTCGCGCGGCTGCAGCACCACCTCCAGCGCCAAGGAGACCTTGCCCTCCGGCAGGCGCTCCCCTGCGTAGCGGTCGAAGAGAGAGACTTCGGCCACCAGCGCCTTCTCCGCGTTGCGCGCGGCCCGCAGCAGCGCGTCGGCCTGCACCGTGTCGTCCACGAGGAAGGCCAGGTCGCGCCGCACGGGCTGGAAGGCGGCCAGGTCGGGCGCAGACTTCTTCCTCCGCTTCGGCTCGGGGATGGAATCCAGCAGCACCTCGAAGGCCACCGCCGGCCCGTCGATGCCGAGCGTCGAGAGAACGCGCGGGTGCAGTTCCCCGAAGCGGGCGAGGGGCAGCTTCGGCCCGCTCCGCAGCACGCCGGACCGGCCGGGGTGGTAGTAGCCCGGCGCGTCCGTGGTGACGGTCAGCGCCGCGGGCGAGAGGCCGAGCGCCAGCAGCACCGCCAGCGCGTCGCCCTTGGCGTCCAGCGCGTCGAAGGAGCGCGGCTTGGCTTCCCAGTGGCGCGGCGTGCCGCCCAGCCGCACGCCAGCGGCGGTTGCGAGCTGCCCTTCCGGCGTCGGTGCTGCATAGGAGGCGCCGATCTCGAAGAGCGACACGTCGGCGTAGCCCCGCGCGACGTTCCGCCCCGCGGCCTGCAGCAGCGTGGCGACCGGCGTCGGCCGCATCTGATCCAGGTCGGCGGCGATCGGGTTCTCCACCCGCAGCATCTCCGGCACCTCGCCGAACAGGGCGGCGACGCCGCGCGCGGTGAAGCCGAAGGTCACCGCCTCGGCCAGCCCGCGGGAGGCAAGGACGCGCCGGGCCAGCGCCGCGCGGCTCTGGCGCGGGGTGAGGGAGGGCAGGGGAAGCCGCCCCTCGGCGGGCAGGGATACGGCGGGGATGGCGTCCAGCCCCTCCAGCCGCAGCACCTCCTCCAGCAGGTCGCACTCGGCCTCCACCGCCTCGGCGCCCTCGGCGGCTGCGCGGGCGCGGGCCGGGTCGATCCCCGGCTCCTGCGTCAGCTCCGTACCGCCGGCGCGATAGGCGGAGCGGGAGGAGGCGATGTCGTTCCGCCAGGAGGGGACGGCCACCGTCACCTCGGCCGCGTCGCGCGCGACGACTGTGAAGCCCAGCCGCTCCAGCGAGTTCACCGCCGCCTCGGCCGGGATGCCGGAACCGCCCAGCCCCGCGATGCGCTCGTAGCGCAGCGTGGCCTCGCGCTGCCACGCGGGCTCCTCGCCCGCCTCGCTGATCGTGCTCGCCTCGCCGCCGCAGAGGTCGATGATCATCCGCGTTGCCGCTTCCAGCATGGCGCGCTGCGCCGCCGGGTCCAGCCCGCGCTCGTTCCGCGCCCGCGCGTCGCTGTGGACCTGGTGGCGGCGGCCGGTGAGCGCGATCCGCACGGGGTCGAAGAGCGCGCACTCCACGAAGACCTCGCGCGTGGTCTCGTCGCAGCCCGTGGACTCGCCGCCGACGATGGCGGCGAGACTTTCCACCCCGGCCTCGTCCGTAATCACGATGTCCTCCGGCGTCGGGCGATAGGTCTTCCCGTTCAGCGCCAGGTACTCGTCGCCTTCGCGCCCCAACCGCATGGTCAGCGTCGTGCCGCGCACCTTCGCCACATCGAAGACGTGCAGCGGGCGGCCGAGATCGAAGGTGAAGTAGTTCGTCACGTCCACCAGAGCGTTGATCGGCCGCAGCCCGATCGCCGTCAGCCGGTCCTGCAGCCATTTCGGCGAGGGGGCGTTCGTCACGCCCCGCACGGCGCGGCCCAGCACCTGGATGCAGGCGCGCGGGTCGTCGATGGTCCAGTGGAGGGGCGTCTCGTAGGCCGGCGTCACGGCCTCGAATTCCAGTGCCTTGAGCTTGCCCAGCCCGGCGGCGGCCAGGTCACGCGCCACGCCGCGCACGGCCAGCGCGTCGCCGCGGTTGGGGGTGACGCTGATCTCGATCACCGGGTCGCCCAGCCCGGCCCATTCGGCGTAGGACACGCCGACCGGCGCGTCCTCCGGCAGTTCCACGATGCCGGCATGGTCGTCGCCGAGGCCCATCTCCCGCGTGGAGAGCATCATCGCCTCGCTCTTCACGCCGCGGATCTCGCCCTGCTTGAGCGTGATGCCCGTGCCCGGCACGAAGGCGCCGGGCAGCGCCGCCACGCCCTTCATCCCCGCCCGCGCGTTCGGTGCGCCGCAGACGACGGAGCGCAGCGTGCCGTCGCCCACATCCACCTTCAGTGCGCGGAGGCGATCCGCGTTCGGGTGCTGCTCGGCCTCCACCACATGGGCGATGCGGAAGGGCGCGAGGGCGGCGGCGCGGTCCTCCACGCCCTCCACCTCAAGCCCGATGGTGTTGAGGGTGGCGAGGATCTGCTCGAGCGTCGCCTCGGTCTCGAGGTGGTCGCGCAGCCAGGAGAGGGTGAACTTCATCGTCTGCTTCTCAGGCCGCGTCGTGCAGGGTGAAGGGGGAGAGCGGGCTTGTGGCGTAGTGCCGCAGCCAGCGCAGGTCGGCCTCGTAGAAGGGCCGAAGGTCGGGGATGCCGTGCTTCAGCATGGTGATGCGCTCGATCCCCATGCCGAAGGCGAAGCCCTGCCACACGCGCGGGTCCAGCCCGACATTGGCCAGCACCTTCGGGTGGACCATGCCGCTGCCGAGGATCTCCAGCCAGTCGCCCCCGCTGCCCAGCTCGCCGGTCTTCCGGCTCCAGCCGATGTCCACCTCCATGGAGGGCTCGGTGAAGGGGAAGTAGCTGCTGCGGAAGCGCACGGGCAGGTCGGCGATGCCGAAGAAGGCGCGCAGGAAGTCGATCAGCGTGCCCTTCAGGTGCCCCATCGTGATGTCGCGGCCGATCACCAGCCCCTCCACCTGATGGAACATGGGGGAGTGCGTGGCGTCGTGGTCCGCGCGCCAGGTGCGGCCGGGCACGATCACGCGGATCGGCGGCTCCTGGCTCAGCATGGTGCGGATCTGCACGGGGCTGGTGTGGGTGCGCAGCACCGGGCGGCGGCTACCGGGTTCCGGGGGCGTCAGGTAGAAGGTGTCGTGGTCCTGCCGGGCCGGATGGTGCTCGGGGATGTTGAGGGCGGAGAAGTTGTGCCAGTCGCCTTCGATGTCCGGGCCTTCCGCCACCGCGAAACCCATGGCGCCGAAGAGGGCGATCAGTTCCTCCATGGTGCGGGAGATCGGGTGGATGGACCCCGCCTCCGGCCCCGTGGGCGCGAAGGGGCGGGGAGGCAGGGAAATGTCCATCCGCTCCGCCGCAAGCCGGGCATCCAGGGCGAAGGCTTCCAGCGTCGCGCGCCGGCTCTCCAGGGCACGCTCGATCCCGGCCTTGAGGATATTCACCTCGGCGCCGCGCGCCTTGCGCTCCTCCGGCGGCAGGGCGCCCAGGCCCTTCAGCAGGCCGGTGACCTCGCCGCTCTTGCCCAGGGCGGAGACGCGCACGGCGTCCAGCGCGCGGGGGTCCGCCGCCTCCGCGATCGCCGCCTCGATGGAGGCGCGCAGCATGTCGAGATCGTCAGCCATTCCCGGCCCTGTCCTCTGTCGGGGTCCAGATAGACCAAGGGCCGCTTCACCGGGAGTGGTCCCGGCGGAAGCGGCCCTTGGCGTATTCGATCCGGCGCCTTTCAGCGTCCGGCGGGTGGCCTCGCCTGGCGGCGAGGCACCGTGCTCAGGCGGCGGGGGCCTGGGCGGGGAGGGACGCCTTGGCCTTCTCGACGAGGCCGGCAAAGGACGCGGCGTCGTCATAGGCGATGGCGGCCAGGACCTTGCGGTCCAGTTCGATCCCCGCGGCCTTCAGGCCGGCGATGAAGCGGGAGTAGACGATCCCGTTCTCGCGGCAGGCGGCGTTGATGCGCTGGATCCACAGGCCGCGGAAGTCGCGCTTCTTGTTGCGGCGGTCGCGGTAGGCGTACTGCAGCGCCTTCTCGACCCGCTCGAGCGCGGGGCGGTAGGCGGTGGAGGAACGACCCACATAGCCCTTGGCGAGCTTGAGGACCTTCTTGTGACGGGCGTGGGCGGTAACGCCGCGCTTAACACGAGCCATTTTTTTGTCTCCTCTCGCTTACAGGCCGTAGGGCAGCCACTGCATGACGGTCTTCGCGTCCTGATCGCGCAGCACCTGACTGCCGCGGTTCTGGCGCTTCACCTTCTGCGAGCGGGCGGAGAGGTTGTGGCGCTTCTTGCCCGGGCCGGCGAGAACCTTGCCGGTGGCCGTGATCTTGAAGCGCTTCTTGGCCGAAGACGTCGTCTTCATCTTGGGCATTTGGTCCTCCTCATGGTCGGGGGATGGACGGCCCCACCTTGCGCCGCCCCCGTAAGGAGGCGGGCCGCACCATGCGGCGGGGGCCGGGACCACGGCCGGGCAGCCCAGAGAAGCCCGGGGCGCGTGGGAGGGCGGGGTATAAGGTGCAAACCCCGGGAAGGCAACGCCCTTTCAGGACGGCGAAGGGAGCGCCACACTGAATCCCGCGATGATCGCCATCCTCTCCGACATCCACGCCAACCGCGAGGCTCTCTCGGCCTGCCTGGACCACGCTGACCGGGCGGGGGCCACGCGCTTCGTCTTCCTCGGCGACTATGTCGGCTACGGCGCCGACCCTGCCTGGTGCCTCCGCACCGTCATGGACCGCATCGCTCACGGCGCCGTCGCCATCCTCGGCAACCACGACCAGGCGATCTTCGCCGGCACGCAGGGCATGACCGGACGCGCGGCCGCCGCCATCGCCTGGACCCGCGACCAGCTCTCCCCCGACGCCGCCGCTTTCCTGAAGACCCTTCCGATGGAGCACGCGGAGGGCGACACCCTCTACGTCCACGCCGACGCCTCCGCCCCCGGCGACTGGCGCTACGTCACCAACGCCGAGGAGGCCCGCCGCAGCTTCGAGGGCAACCCGGCGCGCGTGACGATCTGCGGCCACGTCCACGTCCCCCGCCTCTTCGGCCTGACGGCGGCGGACAAGTGCACGGCCTTCGCGCCCACGCACGACTCGCCCATCCCGCTCTCCCGCGCCCGCCGCTGGCTGGCCGTGATGGGTGCCGTTGGCCAGCCGCGGGATGGCGACCCAGCCGCCTGCTACGCATTGCTGGACGAGGAGACGGCCGAGATGCGCTGGATGCGCGTGCCCTACGACGTGGAGACGGCGGCAACGAAGATCCGCCGCGCCGGCCTGCCGGAATCCCTCGCCACCCGCCTTTTCAGCGGCACCTAGCCATGGCCCCCCGCCGGCCGCGCCAGGGCGAGACGATCGACGGCTTCACCCTCGGCACGCCGATGCGCGAGAGCGGCATGGCCTCCGTCTTCGAGGCGACCCACCCCGACCACCAGATCCCGCTGGTTATCAAGTTCCCCCACCTTGAGGGCACGGACGCCGCGCACATCGTCTCCTTCGAGATGGAGCAGATGATCCTGCCCCGCCTCACCGGCCCGCACGTTCCACGCTTCGTCGGGGCGGCGGGGTTCGAGGCGCCGCAGCCCTACCTGGCGATGGAGCGGATCACCGGCCCCAACCTCGAATCCTGCCTGCGCCACCTGCCCCTGGCCACGGAGGAGGTGACGGCGGTCGGGGCCAAGGTGGCGCTGGCGCTGGCCGCGCTGCACCGCCAGCGCGTCTCCCACCTCGACGTGAAGCCTGCGAACATCCTCTTCCGCGAGACCCCGGACGGGCTGCGGGGCGATGCCGTGCTGATCGACTACGGCCTGGCCCATCACGGCCGCCTTCCGGACCTGATCGCCGAGGAGTTCCGCCTTCCCTACGGCTCCGCCCCGTACATGTCCCCCGGCCAAGCGATGGGGCGGCGGGACGATCCGCGCAGCGACCTCTTCTCCCTCGGCGTCGTCCTCTATCAGCTCGCCACGGGCCAGCTTCCCTTCGGGGAACCCCTGCACCTGGCCGCGGTGCGCCGCCGCCTCTGGCGCGACCCTCATCCGCCCCGCCGCCTACGTCCGGAAGTCCCGCCCTGGCTGCAGGAAATCATCCTGCGCTGCCTGGAGGTGGAGCCGTCCCGGCGCCACCCCAACGCCGCCCAGCTCGCCTTCGAGCTGCGGAACCCGGAGGCGGTGCGCCTGACGCCGCGCGCGGCGAAGGCGCGGCGCGACGGCTGGCTGACCGTGCTGGAGCGCCGGGTGAACCTGGACCGTACCCCCGGCCCGCGCCGCCTGGCGGCCCCCACCGCCCATTCCGCCCCGATCATCGCGGTGGCCCTGGACATGCGGGAGGGCAGCCCGGCCCTGTCCGAGGCCATCCTGGCCAGCTTGCGGAACGTCCTCCTCTCCCTGCCCGGGGCGCGCGTGGCCTGCCTGAACGTGCTGCTGGACGGCTTCATCACCGGCGACACGCCGCATGACGATCAGGGCCGCTCCGCCCGCGTGCAGCGCCTGGCGGAGCTGCGCCACTGGGCCGCCCCCCTGGGGCTGGAGGAGGGCCGCATCACCTTCCATGTGCTGGAGGGTTCCTCGGCCGCCGATGCCCTGCTGGAATACGCGGAGGCGAATGGGGTGGATCATGTGGTGATGGGCGCGCGGGCGAACTCGATGCTGCGGACCGTGCTCGGCTCGGTCTCCGGCGAGGTTGCGGGCCGCGCCCCGTGCAGCGTGACCGTGGTCCGCGCGCGGGAGACCGGGGCATGACCCAGGACCAGGAGACGGGGCTGGGGCGCTGGGACCGGCGCTATCTCGGCCTCGCCGCGCATATCCGGGAATGGTCCAAGGACCCGCGCGGCCGGGTGGGCGCCGTGCTCGTGGCGCCGGAGCTGAACCGGATCGTCGCCACCGGCTTCAACGGCTTCCCCACCCGGATCGAGGACGACCTGGACCGCCTCTCCGACAAGCCCACGAAGCTCGACATGATGGTGCACGCCGAGCAGTCCGCGCTGCTCTTCGCAGGGCGCGAGGCGCGAGGCTGCACCCTCTATGTCGTGGGCAAGCCCGTCTGCAATCACTGCGCCGTGCTCTCCATCCAGTCCGGCATCCGGCGCGTGGTGGCCGCGGCGCCGCGAAACGGCACGAAGTCGGAGTGGGACCGGCGCGGCCACATCTCGGCGCGCCTCTTCGTCGAGGCCGGGCTGCGTTTCGACGCGGTGCCGGACGACATCCTCCGCCAGCTCATGCCCGGGGAGGCGGGCGCGGCCGCCACCCTGGACCCGACGCCGTTTCCGGCCCGCTGAGAACCGGTGATGGCGGCAGCGCGTGAGCGGTGCCGCGGGCAGCGGCGGGTGCGGCTCAGCCGGCGCCCAGCACTACTGCGACCTGGTAGGTGGCGAACGCGGCTAGATAGGCCAGCGCCAGCATGTAGCCAAAGCTGACCAGCATCCATCGCCGGCTGCCCGTCTCCCGCCGGATCACCCCCAAGGTCGCGGCGCATTGCGGGGCGAAAACGTACCAGGCGAGGAAGGCGAGGGCGGTGGCAAGGCTCCATCTGGTGGCCAGGGCCTCGCCCAGCCCAGCCGTGTCTTCCTCCCCGCCTGCCACGGAGTAGACGGTGCCGAGGGAGGCCACCGCGACCTCCCGCGCCGCCATCCCGGGGATCAGCGCCATGCTGATCTGCCAGTTGAACCCAACCGGGCTCAGCACCGGCTCCACGGCGCGGCCGATCATCGCGGCGAAGCTGTACTCGATGGCCGGCTCCGTCGCGCCCTCGGGCGGGCGCGGCACGGAGGAGAGGAACCAGATCAGAACCATCATGGACAGGATCGTGGTCCCGGCCCGGCGCAGGAAGACCAGCGCCCGCTGCCACAGCCCGATTGCCAAATTCCGCCCGCTGGGCAGCTTGTAGTCCGGCAGGGGCAGCATGAAGGGCTCGGTCGGGTGCCGCCGCCAGAGTAGCTTCTTGATGACGATGGAGACGAGGAGGGCGAACGCGATGCCGGCGGCGTAGAGCCCGAACATCACCAGCCCCTGCAGGTTCACCCAGGAAAGGATGCCATCGCCGACAGGCCGGTTCGGGATGAAGGCGGCGATGATCAGCGTGTACACGGGGATGCGGGCCGAGCAGGTCATCAGCGGCGCCACGAGGATGGTGGCCAGCCGGTCGTGCCGGCTGTCGATCACGCGCGTCGCCATGATGCCGGGGATGGCGCAGGCGAAGGAGGAGAGCAGCGGGATGAAGGCGCGCCCGTGCAGCCCGGCCCCGCCCATGATGCGGTCCATCAGGAATGCGGCGCGGGCCATGTAGCCGAGATCCTCCAGCAGGAGGATGAAGAGGAACAGGATCAGGATCTGCGGCAGGAAGACGAGCACGCTGCCGACGCCGCCGATCAGCCCGTCATGCACGAAGCTGCGCAGCAGGCCCAGCGCGCCGGCTTCCGGCAGCAGCGCGTCCGTCAGGTCGCCCATCGCCGAAAAACCCGCGTCGATCGCGTCCATCGCCGGGGTGGCCCAGGCGAAGACCGCCTGGAACATCAGGAACAGGATCGCCAGCAGGATCACCAGGCCGAAGACGGGATGCAGCAGCACCCCATCGATCCGGCGCGTGCCGGAGGAGGAGTCGCGCGGCGCCACCACGCAGGCGGCTAGGATGCGGTCCGCCTCGCGCTGGGCGGCGCGCACCGCGCCCGCGGCGCCCTCCTGCCAGGTGACCGTGCCAGGGGCGGGAAGGTCGGCGAGCATCCCGTCCAGCCGCGCCAGCAGCGCCCCGGTCCCCTGCCGGCGGACGGCGACGCTCTCCACCACCGCCACGCCGAGTTCTCGCGACAGCCGCTCGAGGTCGATCCGGAAGCCGCGGTGCCGCGCGATGTCCATCATGTTCAGCGCCAGCAGGATCGGCCGGCCGGTCTCCTTCAGCTCAAGGATCAACCGCAGCGCCGGGCGAAGATTCGTGGCATCCGCTACGCAGAGCAGCAGGTCCGGGGCCACCTCGCCCCGCAGCCGGCCCAGCACTACGTCGCGTGTCACGGCCTCGTCCGGGCTGCGGGCGCGCAGGGCATAGGTGCCAGGCAGGTCGATCAGCCGCACCTCGCGGCCGCCCGCGGTCATGCAGCGGCCCACCTTCCGCTCCACGGTCACGCCCGGGTAGTTCGCCACGTGCTGGCGGCTGCCGGTCAGCGCGTTGAACAGCGCCGTCTTGCCGCAGTTCGGATTGCCGACCAGCGCCACCCAGGGGGCGGCTGCCCCGGAGGCGGCGGGCAGGGGCGCGACGAGGGCCTCGCTCATGCCGTGGTCAGGCCGGCTCGACCAGGACGGCGCGGGCCTCGCGCCGGCGCAGCGCCACCGTCGTCCCGGCCACACGCACGGCGATGGGATCGCGGAACAGGCCCTGGTGCAGGATCTCCACCGGCGCGCCCTCGGTGAAGCCGAGTTCCAGCAACCGCCGTTCCAGCTCCGGGCCCGGCAGTGGCCCACTCGTCCCGGCATCCACCTGGATCGCGCGGATGCGGCCCTGGAAGCCGACGGGCAGGGCGCCGAGGTCGGCGGCCTGCCCGTCGGTTGCGGAAAGGGAGGTACTGCTCATCCCGCCGCTATAGGCCCGGGCGGGCCGGGATGCGAGCCACTTGCAACGGACAGGCGGTTGCCGCCTGCTGTCCCGGCCTACTGCCGCAGCGCCTCGACCACCGTCTCGACCAGGGCCTCGGGCGGACGGTCCGGGACGATGACGATCGGGTCCTCGTCCTCGGTCGGCGGCTCCAGGGCGGCGAATTGGCTGTCCAGCAGGCCCGCCGGCATGAAATGGCCCGCACGGGCCGCGAGGCGGGGCGACAGGAGATCGGTCGCGCCCTTCAGGAAAACCAGCCGCACCCCGGGACGCCCGCCGATGAGGATGTCGCGGTAGCGGCGCTTGAGCGCGGAGCAGGTGACGACGCCGCAGCGTCCCTCGGCCAGCCAGCCGTCGATCTCCGCCGCGATGGCGCGGAGCCAGGGCCAGCGGTCCTCGTCCGTCAGCGGCGTGCCGCTGGCCATCTTCGCCACGTTGGCGGGCGGGTGGATGTCGTCGCCTTCCAGGTAGGCCCATCCCAGCCGTGCCGCGAGGAGCCGGGCCACGGTCGTCTTCCCCGCCCCGGACACGCCCATGACGACCACCACTCGCGCCGGCATGGCGGCGGACCCGTCCCCTGCGGCCCCGTCTCCCATGGCGTCCTCCCCCTGGCTCCCCCGTAGGGCTCTTGCCCTGGGTTAAACCCGTCCCTCCGGCAAATCGGCCCAGCCGGCAAGGGGCGCCGCTTCCGGCGCGCCCTGCCGGCGCCTATATCGGCGGCGCGATGATCATTCCCTTCCGCAAGATGCACGGCCTCGGCAACGACTTCGTCGTGCTGGACGGCCGCGCCGCGCCGCTGCCCATCACCGCCACCCGCGCCGCGGCCATCGCGGACCGCCGCACGGGCATCGGCTGCGACCAGTTCATCGTCATGGAGCCGGGCGGGGAGGGGGCGGAGGTGTTCATGCGCATCCGCAACCCCGACGGCTCCGAGGCCGGGGCCTGCGGCAACGCGACCCGGTGCGTGGCGGAGCTGGTGATGACGGAGGCGGGGCGCGACGCCCTTTCCGTCCGCACGATCTCCGGCGAGCTGCCCTCCGAACGTCTGGCAGATGGCAGCGTCCGCGTGGATATGGGCCCGGCCCGGCTGGGCTGGGGCGAGGTGCCCCTGGCGCGGGAACTGGACACGCTGCACCTGCCCCTCTCGGCCGAAGGCGTCTCCGACCCCGCCGCCCTCTCCATGGGCAACCCGCACGCGACCTTCTTCGTGCCGGACCTGGCCGCGCTGGACATCCCGCGCATCGGCCCGGCGCTGGAGCACGACCCGCTCTTCCCGGAGAGGGCGAATATCGGCTTTGTCCAGGTCCTGGCGCCGGACCACCTGAAGCTGGTGGTGTGGGAGCGTGGCGCGGGGCTCACCCTTGCCTGCGGCACCGGCGCCTGCGCCGCGCTGGTGAACGCGGCCCGGCGGGACCTCTCCGCCCGTGCCGCGACCGTTTCCCTGCCCGGCGGCGACCTGCGGATCGAGTGGCGGGAGGACGGGCACGTCCTGATGGCCGGGCCCACCGCCACGGCGTTCACCGGCATGATCGACCTCGACGCCTATCCGGCGTGAGAGGTCCCAGCCAGAAGGAGGGCGCATGGCCCTGAAGGACCTGTGGGGGCGGCTGACCGGCCGCCTTGCCACCCCCGAGCCGGTCTCGCCGCCGCCGGCCATCGAGCCGGATGCGCCGGCGATCCCGCCCTCGCCCTCGGAGCCGCCCGCACCGGTGGAGGAGCCCGAGCCGGAGCCGCAGGTTCCGGAGCCGGACCCGACGGTCGGCGACCCGCCCGCCTCTCCTCCGCCGATCCAGGCGCGGCAGCCGGACCACCTGCTGCCCTCCGTCTCCGGCATCCCCGGATTCGCGCCGCCGCAGCCCCCGCCGATGCCGACAGGCGAGGCCGGTTTCCCGCCGCCGCCGCGGCCGGTGATGCCGGGCATCCCGGAGGAGCCTGATTCCGGCGAGCCCGAGATCGCGGAGCCGGCGCCGAAGGTGGTGCACCTCCATGCTCCGCCCTCCACCCCCTCCGTGCTGCGTGAGGAGCCGGCCCCGGCGCCGGCGGCGCCCCAGGCGGAAGTCCCGCCGGCGCCGCCCGCCCCCGGGCCGGAATCGTCACCGGAGGAGCCCGCCCCCGGTGGCTTCTTCGCCCGGCTGAAGGCGGGCCTCTCCCGCTCCACCGCGCGGCTGACGGAGAACCTCACCGGCCTCTTCCGCAAACGCCGGCTGGACGACGCGGCGCTGGAGGAGCTGGAGGAGACCCTGATCGTCGCCGATCTCGGCCTTCCCGCCGCCCAGCGCATCGTGGCGGGGTTCCGCCGCACCCGCTTCGGCAAGGAGGTGGGGGAGGACGAGGTGAAGGCCGCCCTGGCCGACGAGATCGCGGAAATCCTGGCCCCCGTCGCGCAGCCATTGCAGCCGGACTGGGGCAGGAAGCCCTATGTCGTGCTCGTGGTCGGCGTGAACGGCACGGGCAAGACCACCACCATCGCCAAGCTGGCCCAGAACTACCGCGCGGAGGGCCGCCGCGTGATGATGGCCGCTGGCGACACCTTCCGCGCCGCCGCCGTGGAGCAGCTGCAGATCTGGGGCGAGCGCACGGGCAGCACCGTCGTGGCCCCCGCGAAGGAGGGTGCGGACGCCGCGGGCTTGGCGCACGAGGCCCTGCAGCGCGCGAAGGCCGAGGGCGCGGACATCCTGCTGATCGACACCGCCGGCCGGCTGCACAACAAGGCCGGACTGATGGAGGAGCTGCGCAAGGTGGTGCGGGTCCTCCGCAAGCTGGACCCGGAGGTGCCGCACGCCGTGCTGCTGGTGCTGGACGCCACCACCGGCCAGAATGCCGTGCAGCAGTGCAAGGTGTTCCGCGAGATGGTGGACGTGACCGGCCTGATCGTCACCAAGCTGGACGGCTCGGCAAAGGGCGGCGTCGTCGTGGCCCTGGCGGAGGAGTTCGGCCTGCCCGTCCACGCCGTGGGCGTGGGCGAAACCGCCGCCGACCTTCGCCCCTTCGAGGCGCGGGACTACGCGCGCTCCCTGGTGGGCCTCTCCTGATGGCCTCCGGGGAGACCGAGTTCCGCTGGGAGCGGATGACAGCCGCCGAGATCGGCGAATGGGCCGCGCGCGACGCCACGGTGATCCTGCCGGTGGCCGCGCTGGAGCAGCACGGGCCGCACCTGCCGGTCTGGACGGACAGCTTGATCGGCCATGCCACCGCCATCCGCGCCGCCGGGCTGGTGGCCGGGGACGCGCCCGCGATCGTCCTGCCGCCGATGTGGCAGGGCATCAGCGAGCACCACCTGCCTTTCGGCGGGACCATCAGCCTGGATTTCCGGGCGATGCAGGCGGTGATCGCCTGCGTGGTGCGCTCCATCCGGGCCTGCGGCTTCCGCAAGCTGCTCCTCTCCAACTCCCACGGCGGGAACGTGGAGCCGCTGATGGTCATCGCGCGGGAGCTGGGGGCGGAGACGGGCATCCCCATCGTGACCGTGACCATTCACAACGCCGCCGCGGCCGCGATCGCCGGTATCCTGGAGACGCAGTCCGGAACGCTCCACGCCTGCGAGGCCGAGACGAGCCTCTATCTGGCGCTGGACGCGGATGGCGTCCGGAAGGATCGCATCGCCGACGCGCTCTCGCCCGATGCCCGCTCCGTCGGCGGCAGCGCCTTTCAGCGCTTTTGGTCCTTTGCGGAGCGCGCGCCCGTGACCGGGGTGCGGGGCGACCCGCGCGCGGCCACCGCGGAGAAGGGCGAGCGCATCCTGGCCGCCATGGCCGAGGCGCTGGCGAAGGGCCTGCGCGACCCGGCCCTCTGGTCCACGCCCGACGATGTCTGGGCACCCGGCCGCGCCGGGCGCGCCGCTCAGTAGGAGAAGGGAATGTTCAGCCGCGCCCCGGCCGCCGGATCCCGGAACAGGCGGTCCTGCCGCTCCGTGTAGTTGTTCGTGCCGGACTGGGTGCGGGCGTCCGGCAGCGCGCGGGGCTCGATCAGGTCCGGGCGGATCGTCGCCGTCTCCGGCGGGGTCGGCGCGCGCGGCGCCTCGATCGAACGGTTCGGCATCGGCGCGATATCCACCCTGGGCGTGGGGGCGGGCGACGGCGAGGGGATGGTCAGCGCCTCTTCCTGAGGCGGTGCGATGGGGCGCCGGCGCGCCGGGCGGCGCCGGGGCTGGCGGCGCCGTGCCGGGGCGGGGGCGGCCTCCGGGACCGCGTCCTGCACGAGCTGGATGCCCGCCCCCGGCAGGCCGCCATTCGGCGGGGCACCCAGGAGGAGCGCGGAAAGGGCGAGTGTGGCAATCATCCGGCACCTCCGGCCAGGACGTGCCCGGGCAGGGGGAGAGTTCCCCGCAGGTCCTCGGGCGGGTTGAGGGCGGCGGGGCCGGGATGGCCGGCGCCGTCGCGCCAGGCATTCAGGGCCCAGCGCACGGTGGGAAAGGCGATGTCGTCCCAGGGGATCTCGTCCCAGGCGAAGGCGCGCACCTCCAGGCTTTCCGGACCGGCGGCGAAGCCGGGCTCCTCCAGCCTGGCGCGGAACATCACCTGTACCTGGCCGATGCGGGCGATGGAGTAGACGGCCAGCACCCCTTCCGTGCGGATGCGGGCGCAGGCTTCCTCCCACGCCTCGCGGCGGGCACCCTCCTCGGCCGTCTCTCCAAGTTCCATGTAGCCGGCGGGCAGCGTCCAGAAGCCCTGGCGAGGCTCTATGGCGCGGCGGCAGAGCAGCACGGCCTCTCCGCCCGAACCATCCGGCAGGGAGACGACGGAACCGACGACGATCTTCGGGTTTTCGTAGGCCACGTAGCCGCAATCGCGGCAGACCAACCGGTCGCGATCGTCGTCCGCCTGCCGCACCCGTTCGAACTGACCGGCCATGCACATCAGAATGGCGCCGGGCCGGTCCCGTCACAACCCCTTAGCGGTCAGCGTCCGGGGATCGCGCTTCCACAGGTTGCTGTCCGGCGACCTCCGCTCGATTTTTGAATCCCTTGTTTGATCAGAGTGTTAGAGCGTTCGAGAAGAACGTATCTCCGCCGGAATCGCCCTAGACCCGCAGGTCGAGCAGCGAGCCGCGGGGCAGGGGCGCGGCTGGCGCCGCGGGCACGGATTCCAGCGCGCGCTGGGCCGGCGCCGCGGACCGTTCCGCACCTCCGGCGGCGGGCCGAACCGGGCGTACCTCCCCAATGCCGGCGGCGCGGGAGACATCCTGCGTGAAGGCGGCCAGGGAGTTGCTGCTGATCATGCGAAGGATGGTGCCGGAAAGTCGTGAATCCCGGGTTAACCGAGCGGATCGGGCGATGTGCATGGCCCAGCTTCACCGGCCCGGCCGTTAACACTCCAGCAACTTCCGGCTGTAATTCAGCCAATCTGCGGTGAGGGCAGGCCCTGGGCTTCCAGGAAGGAGAGCCGCGCCAGCAGGTCGTCATCCCGGCACAGCATCAGGCCGCGCAGTCCGGTCCCCTCAGGGGCGTCCAGTTCCAGCTCCAGGGCCGTGGCGCCCGGGGCCACAGTCACGGGCAGGGCGGTGGCGAAGTCGCCGGCGGGCAGGTCCGTGATCTGCGCGCCGCCGGCCGGCGCCGAATCCGCGAAGAGGGCCAGCCGGACCGTGCCGCCGCCCTCCGCCCGGAGCTCCAGGTGCAGGCGCAGCAGCCCCTCGGTCCCGGGCGGCAGGGGCAGGCGTAGCCGGGCCGGGCCGCCGGCCAGGGCGGTGCCCCATTCCGATGCCGGCCGCCACCCCGAACCTTCCCGCACCATCTCCGAGAGGGCGATGGTCAGGTCCGGCGCCGTCTCGTCGGCGCGATGCAGCGGCAGGTGAAGGCCGAGCGGCAGGGAGATCCGGTCCTGCACGGGCGCCACGGGCTCCTTCGCGAAGGAAGCCAGCGCGGACACCACCTGGTTGAGAACCATGCCCCAACGGCGCCGCGCCGGCAGGGCGGCCACGGCCATCTCCGCCGCCTGCAGCGCGCCGGGTTCGAAGAGCAGCCGCTCCACCGCCGCTGCCATGCTCGCCTCGCTTTGCGGATCGATGAGGATGGCCACGCCCTCGCCGGACTCCAGCAGGGCCGAGTGGGCGGGCACCACGGGCACCTTGCCCCAGGCGAGGCTTTCCGTGACCGGCAGGCCCCACCCCTCGTAGTGGGAGTTGTAGAGGGTGAATAGGCAGTCCTGGTACAGCGCCGCCAGCCCGCCATCGGACACGTCGTGCAGCAGCACGACGTGGCGGGAGAGTTCGGGGCTCCCCTCCAGCAGGTTCATCGCCGCCTCGGCGTGCCAGCCCTGCGCACCGACGCAGACCAGCCGCGGCACACGCGCCGGCCCGTGGCGGCGAAGCAGCGCCAGCCAGGCGCGGAAAGCGGTCAGGTGGTCCTTGCGGCTCTCGATCGTGGCGACGAAGAGGACGTAGGGCTCGGGCGGGCGCGGGGCGCGCGTTCCGTCCAGCGCGGAAGGGTCCGCGGGGGCGTTCCCGCGCGGGTCGGCGTCCAGCCGGACAACCTCCATGGGCAGCTCCAGCCCGGGCAGGAGCGCGTCCAGGAACCGGCGGCCGTCGGCCCGCGTGCACTCGGAGTTGCAGAGCACCCCGTGCGCGTGGACACCCATGGAGGAGAACCAGCGGACATAGTCCTGCACCAGCGTCCGCACGCAGTGCTCCGGCATCACCAGCGGCACGCAGTCATGGAGGAAGGGCACGTAGCGTAGCCCGGAACTCCGCTGGGCGGCGCGCAGGCCGCGGAAATAGTCCGGGATGCCCCAGGAATTGCCGAGGTTCACCAGCGAGGTGCCGGGGGCGAAAGCGTGCTGGCGGCCGCGCGCCGCCATCTCGAGCACCGGGTCCCGCGCAGCGATCCAGGCCTCGTCCGCCGTGTCGCTTCCCGCGGCGGCGGCGGCCAGAAGCCTTTGCAGCGCCTCCGCCGGCACCGCCCGCCAGGCGGTCCGGTCGCGGTCGAAGGCGAGGTAGGCGGCGTCCAGGCCGGCACCCAGCGCCGCGCCGAGAAGGCTGGCCTGAACCCGCTGGATCCCCGTCAGGGTCCGCCGCCCGCCGAAATGGAGGAGGAGGTCGCTGACGTCGAAGGCAATCCCGCTGCCGGAGGGGGCGGCGCCGCGCGAGGCGGCGGAGGTGCCGGCGCGCAGCATCGCCATGCGCGGGCGCGGCGGCGGGGCGAGCATCGTGACCATCCGCGGCGCGGGTGTGGCAGGGGGCGACGTCGGGCGAGGCGGCGGCGGAGATGGCAACGCCGCGGCAGCGGGGCGGGCGATCGGGGCAGGCCTCGGCGGTTCGGGCGGGGCGGGGTCCGCCTCGGCCAGGGCGGCGACGGCCGCCTCTGCCGCCGGGCCGGATGTGGCGCCCGTTTCCAGCGCGACCGCCATCATGTAGCGCCCCCAGGCCTCCTCCGCCCGGCCGGCGGCGCGCAGGGCGTGGCCGGCATGGCGGTGCGGCGCCGGGTCGGCCGGGGCCTCCGCGGCAGCGCGCGCATAGGCGGCCAGCGCCGCCTCGGCATCGCCCGCCAGCCTCAGCGCGTGGCCCTGCCAGAGCAGCGCCTCCGCGGGCTCAGGCAGTTCCGCCGCCCGGGCCGCGTAATGCTGCGCCGCCTCGGCGAAGCGCCCCTCGTGCCACAGGCGGGCGGGCTCCTCCGAGGGGGCGGGGGTCTCGTTCGGCCAGGCGTCCATCACCTGATGGGTAGCGGGCCGCGAGGCAGGCCGGAAGAGGCGATCAGGGGTCCAGCCGTCGCCCGGTCCCGGCATCGAACACGTGCAGGTGCCCGGCCGGCAGCCGGACCGGCAGGGCCGCGCCGGAGAAGGCGCCCGGCAGCCGCGCCGTGATCGCGAGGCCGCCCGGGCCGCGGCCGTGCACCACCGTCTCCGATCCCAGCGGCTCGATCAGCTCCACGGAGAGCGGGACGGAATCGGGCCCGTCGCCAGGGACCACGTGCTCGGGCCGTAGCCCGAGGGTGAGGGGCATCCCGGCCGGGCCGGGGCGCGGGCCGTCGGCGAAGCGGATCACCGTGCCCTTCGCCAGCCGCGCCGCCGCGCCGCCTTCCTCGAGCGTGGCGGGGATGAAGTTCATCGCCGGGCTGCCGATGAACCCGGCCACGTAGGTGTCGGCGGGGCGGGAGAAGATCTCCATCGGCGGCGCCACCTGGGCGGGGCGCCCGGCGTTCATCACCACCAGCCGGTCGCCGAGGGTCATCGCCTCCACCTGATCGTGCGTGACGAAGAGCGAGGTGACGCCGAGCCGCCGCTGCAGGCGCCTGATCTCCGCCCGCATCTGAACCCGCAGCTTGGCATCCAGGTTGGAGAGCGGCTCGTCGAACAGGAACAGTGCCGGCTCGCGCACGATGGCGCGGCCCATCGCCACGCGCTGCCGCTGCCCGCCGGAGAGCTGCTTCGGCCTGCGTTCCAGCAGCGCGCCGATGCCCAGGATCTCCGCGGCATCCTTCACGCGCTTCTCGATCTCGGCGCGCGGCAGGCCGCGGATCTTCAGCCCATAGGCCATGTTCCCGAAGACCGTCATGTGCGGGTAGAGCGCGTAGTTCTGGAACACCATGGCGATGTCGCGGTCCGCCGGCTCCAGCCCGGTCACGTCGCGGTTGTTGATCACCACTTGGCCGGACGTAGGGGTTTCCAGCCCCGCCACGATCCGCAGCAGGGTGGACTTGCCGCAGCCGGAGGCGCCGACGATCACCACCAGCTCGCCATCGGCGACCTCCAGGTCGATGCCGTGCAGCACGGGGGTGGCGTTGAAGGACTTGCGCACGTCGCGCAGGGACAGCGTGGCCATGGGGCTTACTTCTCGGTTTCGGTCAGGCCGCGCACGAACCAGCGCTGCATCAGCGCCACCACCAGCACGGGGGGCAGCAGGGCCAGCACGGCGGTCGCCATGATGGTGTTCCAGTCGTTCTGGCTGTCGCCGCGCCCGATCATCTTGGACAGCCCCACCACGATCGTCTCCATGGAGCGGTCGTTAATGATGAGGAGCGGCCAGAGGTACTGGTTCCAGCCATAGATGAACAGGATGACGAAGAGCGCCGCGATGTTCGTCAGGGACAGCGGCAGGACTACGTCCTTCAGGAAGCGCAGCGGCCCGGCCCCGTCGATCTTCGCCGCCTCCACGAACTCGTCGGGGATGGTCAGGAAGAACTGGCGGAAGAGCAGCGTGGCGGTGGCGGAGGCGATGAGCGGCACCACCAGCCCTGGCCAGGTGTTCACGAGGCCGAGGTCCACGATGACCTGGAAGGTAGGGATGATCCGGACCTCCACGGGCAGCATCAGCGTGATGAAGATGGCCCAGAAGGCCGCCATCCGTAAGGGAAAGCGGAAGAACACCACGGCGTAGGCGGAAAGGATGGAGATCGCGATCTTCCCCGCCGCGATCATCAGGGCCATCAGCAGGCTGTTGATGAGCATGGTGCTGGCGGGCGTGGTGCGGGTGCGTCCGCCGCCCTCGTTCCAGGCGATCGCATAGTTCTCGGCAGCGTGGCTGCCGGGCAGCAGGGGCACGTCCCCGCGCCCGATCGTGCCGGCATCGTGGGTGGAACCGACCAGCGTCATCCAGATCGGGAAGGCGACGATGAGGACGCCGAGGATCAGCGCCCCATGCGCCATGAGGTGCGAGAGCATGCGGCGCCGCCGGGTGGCGCGCAGCAGCGCGTCGTCGCGCGCGGGTGCCGCGGGAGTCGCGACGGGGGCCATCACGGGGGCCATCAATAATGCACCTTCTTCTCGACGGCGCGGAACTGGATGGCGGTCAGCGCGATGACGATGATCATCAGGATCACGCTCTGTGCCGCGGACTGGCCGAGGTTCAGGTTCTCCACCCCGTCCACATAGACCTTGTAAATCAGCGTCTCCGTCGCCTTCGCGGGGCCCCCGTTGGTCAGGGCATGGATGATGCCGAAGGTCTCGAAGAAGGCGTAGGTCAGGTTCACCACCAGCAGGAAGAAGGTGGTGGGGGAGAGAAGGGGGAAGATGATCGTCCAGAAGCGCCGTGCCGGCCGGGCGCCGTCGATCGCGGCCGCCTCCAGCACGGAGGCGGGGATGGATTGCAGTCCCGCGAGGAAGAAGATGAAGTTGTAGGCCAGCTGCTTCCAGACCGCGGCGATGACGACGAGGACCATCGCGTGGGTGCCGTTCAGCCGGTAGTCCCAGGGGATTCCCACGGCCCGCAGCCCGCGGCCGATCATCCCGACTTCCGGCTGGAACAGGAAGAGCCAGAGCACGGCGGCGACGGCGGGCGCGACCGCGTAGGGCCAGATGAGGAGGCTGCGGTAGACGGTGGCGCCCCGCAGCGACTTGTCCGCCTGCACCGCCAGGAAGAGTGCGAGGCCCAGCGCCAGGGCGGCAACGCAGCCGGAGAAGACGACGGTGTTCAGCGCGGCGTTGAGCCAGGTCGGGTCCGACAGGACCTCCTGGAAGTTCTCCAGCCCCACGAACTCGCGCGAGAGGCCGAAGGCGTCCTCCCGCAGCAGCGACTGGTAGATCGCCTGGCCCGCGGGCCAGAAGAAGAAGACGAAGGTGACAGCGAGCTGCGGCGCCAGGAGGGCGATCGGCAGCAGGCGTCCCCGGAAGATGACTTTTTTCTGCATCGCGCCCTTTGGGACGCCGGGCGGGGTGAGTCGCCCGGCGCCGTTCAGTCAGTTGTTGCGGTTCGTGCGCTCGAAGTTGCGCAGGACCTGGTTGCCGCGGGTATTGGCGTTCTGCAGGGCCTGCTCAGGCGTCTGCTGGCCCTGGAAGGTCTTCTCCATCTCCTCCTGGATGATGTTCCGGATCTCGATGAAGCCGCCCAGGCGGATGCCGCGGGTGTTCGGGGTGGGATCGCCGCCGCGCAGCATCTGCTCGATCGGCACGTCCGCGCCCGGGTTCTGCTGGTAGTAGCCCGCCGCCTTGGTGGCCTCGTAAGCGGAGCGGGTGATGGGGACATAGCCCGTGTCCTGGTGCCACTTCGCCATTACCGCGGGGCTGGAGATGTAGCGGAAGAACTCAGCCACCCCGCGCAGCTCCTCGCGGCTGCGCTGGCCGTTCGGGCCGCGGTTCATGGTCCAGAGGGCCGCGCCGCCGATGATGGAGTTGCGCGGCGCGCCGGCCACGCCCTCGTAGTAGGGCAGCATCGCCACGCCCCAGTTGAAGCGCGCCTCGCGCCTCACCCGGGCCTGGGAACCGGAGGACATGAAGGAGATGGCGCACTCGCCCGTGGGGAACAGCGCCTCGGCCGCGGTGTCGCGCCCGCCATAGCGGAACAGGCCTTCCTTCTGCCAGTTCGCCAGGTTCGTCAGGTGGCGGGTCAGGATCGGGTTGGCGAGGTTCAGCTCCGTGTTCAGCCCCTCGAAGCCGTTGCTGCGGGAGGCGAGCGGCACGTTGTGGATGGCCAGGACCTGTTCCACCATGATCCAGGACGGCCAGGAGGTCGTCATGGGGCAGGCGACCCCGGCGGCCTTCAGCTTGCGGGCCGCTTCCTCCACGCCCTGCCAAGTGGCGGGGAAGGCGTTCGGGTCCAGTCCGGCGCGCTGGAACATGTCCCTGTTATAGTAGGTGATGGAGGTGCTGCTGTTGAACGGCATCGCCATCATCCGGCCGTCGGCCGCGGCGTAGTAGCCGGCCACGGGGCCGATGAAGTCCTTCGGGTCGATGGCCACGCCCGTCTCGGCGATGATCTCGTGCAGCGGCTTGATGGCACGGCCGGCGTTGATCATCGTGCCGGTGCCCACCTCGAACATCTGCACGATGTGCGGCGCGCTGTTGGAGCGGAAGGCGGCGATGGCGGAGACGACCGTCTCGGCGTAGCTGCCGCGGAAGCTCGGCACGACCTTGTACTGGTTCTGCGTGGCGTTGAAGTCGGTGGCCAGCTGCTCCAGCATCCCGCCGAGCGGCTGGTTCAGGCCGTGCCAGAACTGGATCTCGACCGGCTGCTGGGCGCGGGCCGAGAAGGGGGCCGCGAGGCTCGCCAGCGCGAGCGCGCCGGCGGCAAGATAGCGTCGCCGCATGAAGCTTCCTTCCCTGATGGAGAGTGGCCCGGGGTTAGCCGCCCCGCGTTACAGCAAGACTACAATTTGATGACGGGTTCGTGGAAGGGTGCTCGTCGATGTGGAAGGCCGGGCATCAATCATGCGTTCACGATCCTGGCCGCAAGTTGTGCCCATGGAACATGAAACCACACTCGTCCACCCGGGCGTGCCGCCACCACGCGCCGCCGCGATGGCGGCCACCGCCGTGCCGGGACCGCTCGCCGGGCGGCCGCCGCCAGGGGCGGCCGTGCCGCAGGCAGCGGTGCGGCGCCTGCGGATGGCGCTGGAGGCGGCGGCGCAGCGGATCGCCACCAGCGGCCCCCTCGCCGATTCGGACGCGGCCGGGGCGGAGGACGGCCGGCCCGCGTCTTCCCCGGGCTGACCGGCCGGCTGCCTCTTGCCCTGGGGCTTGCGATGGGTTTCCTCTGGCGCCGAGAGACCAAAGGGGAACCGCCATGGCCGAAGCCTTCATCTGCGACGCTGCCCGGACCGCGATCGGGCGCTATGCCGGCGGGCTCTCGGCCGTGCGGGCGGACGACCTCGGCGCGGTGCCGCTGAAGGCCCTGATGGCGCGCAACCCCGGCGTGGACTGGGCTGGCGTGGACGACGTGATCTTCGGCTGCGCCAACCAGGCGGGCGAGGACAACCGCAACGTGGCCCGCATGGCGCTGCTGCTGGCCGGCCTGCCGGACACGATCGGCGGCAGCACGGTCAACCGCCTCTGCGGTTCCGGCATGGATGCCGTGGGCACGGCCGCGCGCGCCATCAAGGCGGGCGAGGCGTCCTTCATGGTCGCGGGCGGGGTGGAGAGCATGACCCGCGCCCCCTTCGTGCAGGGCAAGAGCGCGGAGGCCTTCGGCCGCGCCGCCGAGATCTACGACACCACCATCGGCTGGCGCTTCGTGAACCCGCTGATGAAGAAGGAGCACGGCGTCGACTCGATGCCGGAGACCGCCGAGAACGTCGCGCAGGACTTCCAGGTGAGCCGCGCGGACCAGGACGCCTTCGCCCTCCGCAGCCAGCAGCGCGCCGCCGCGGCCCAGGCCGCCGGCCGCTTCGCCGAGGAGATCGTTCCCGTCAGCATCCCCCGCCGCAAGGGCGATCCGGTGGTGTTCGAGCGCGACGAGCACCTGCGCCCGGACACCACGGCCGAGGGGCTGGCGAAGCTGGGCACCCCCTTCCGCAAGGAGGGCGGCTCGGTAACGGCCGGCAACGCCTCCGGCGTGAACGACGGCGCCTGCGCCATCCTGGTGGCGGACGAGGCCTCGGCTGGCCGGTATGGGCTGACGCCCCGCGCGCGGGTGGTGGCCATGGCCACGGCCGGCGTGCCGCCCCGCATCATGGGCTTCGGCCCGGCGCCGGCCACGCGCAAGGTGCTGGAGAAGGCGGGCCTGAAGCTGGCCGACATGGACGTGATCGAGCTGAACGAGGCCTTCGCCGCCCAGGCGCTCGCCGTCACGCGCGATCTCGGCCTGCCTGACGACGCGGAGCACGTGAACCCGAACGGCGGCGCCATCGCGCTGGGCCACCCGCTGGGAATGAGTGGTGCGCGGCTGGTGCAGACGGCGGTGCACGATTTGCACCGGCGCGGCGGCCGCTACGCGCTCTGCACCATGTGCATCGGCGTCGGCCAGGGCATCGCCATGGTGATCGAGCGGGTCTGAGGCGACCCTCCTGGCCGCCCCGTCATCCGGCGGGGCGGCTCTCCTCCTGCAGCCCCTTCGCCGTTTCGGCCCACTCGTTGGTCTCGGCGACGGAGAGGCCGGCCTGGCGGCAGGCATCCTCCACGGCGCGCGGCAGCACGGCCAGCAGCGCCTGCATCATCGCCGCGTCGCGCTCGTCCGTGATCGTGTCCAGGAAGCCCTGCAGCTCCGGCGCGGAGACGCGCAGGAAGGGGCCGAACTTGTCGCTGGTGCGGCCCAGCCAGTCCCGGAACATGTGCGGCCAGCCCGCGGCCTGGCGGAACTCAAGCCGCGGCTCCCCGTCCTTGCTCTGCAGCTTCACGCGCACGGAGGCCCAGCGGGTCGGGCCCGCGGCGAGGCTGGCCACCGTCATGTCCAGGTGCCGGTAGGAGGGGCCGGGCAGGTGCTGGTGCAGCCGCACGGCCTCGAAGCGCGCCGGCGCGCGGCCGGGCTGCACGTTGGTCGGCACGGCGCGCACCGGCTGCGGCGCCCCCGCACCCGCCCCGGCCGGCTGAGGCGCGAAGAGGCTGCTTGCGGTCCCCTGGGCCGGGGCAGGCGCCGGCTCCGGGGCCCGCGGTGCCGGAGGCGCCACCGGAGGGACGGCGGACAAGGGCGGGGCAGCCGGCCCGGGCGCCGGGCCCGCTCCCGGGATGGGCGGAGCCATGGGCTGGCCGGGCATCGGAACGGACAGGGCGATGGTGGGGCGGAGCGCCTCGGAGATCCGCGGCACGAGGGCGATGGGCGGCGCCTCCGGCAAAGCGGCCGGCGGCGGGGCGGCGGCCACGGCGGGCTGGGGCTGCGCCGGCTGGAGCTCGGTTTGAGGCGGTGCAGTCACGACCGGCGGGGGCATCACCGGCAGACCTGCCGGAAGCGGCGGCGCCGCGGGTGTCACCACCTCGGGCTCGGGGCGCGCGCCCGGTGCAGGGGTGGGTACGGCAACCACTGGCGCGGCGGGGACCGGATCGGGCGTGGGGGCGGGCGGCGCCGCGGCGGCGGGGGCTGCCGGGGCAGCCTCGGTCCCGGAGGGCTGGCTCGGTGCCGGGGGCTCGACCGAAGCCACGGAATCGGACGGCAGCGCGGCCGCCGGTTCCGGTTCGGGCGCGCTCGGCCGCACGGAGGAGGCCGTCACGCCCGCGATCTCCGCCGTCGCCGGCTCGTCCCCGGCCCGGAGCGCGACGGCGAGCCCGGCACGGCCGGCGAGGCGGGCGGAGAGCGGCAGGGTCAGCTCCAGCCCCTCCTCGGGTACCGTGCGCCAGCCCGTGCCGGCGCTGCCGGAGGAGAGACGTTCGAGTTCCGCGGCGTCCTCCGGCACCGAATCCAGCGGGTAGACCCAGGCCGCCACCTCGGCGCCCTTGCCGCCGTTCAGGGTAATCTGCAGGCGGTCCAGCCCTGGCAGGTGCAGGTGGGGCAGCAGCAGCACGGCCCGCCCCTTCGCGGCGGCGCGCAGCACGGGGCGCGGCGGCTCCTCGCCCAGGGCGACGGCCTCCGCTTCGCCCTCCAGTGCCCTCGCCGCGGCCCAGGCCGATTCGGGCAGGCCCAGGGGCACGCCATCGCCGGGCAGGACGAGCCCGGCCTCCTCGGGCATCCAATGGGAAGGCGCCAGGTAGCGGCTCCCGGGGGTTCCGGCCCAGGCGCTGGCCGCCACGCCGTGCTCGCCCTCCGGCCCGGACCAGCGCGCGTCGCGGGAGAGGCCGGGCAGGCCTTCGCCCTCAGGCGCCACCTCCAGCACCGCCGTCTCCTTCTGCGGCCCGAGCGGGGTGGGCAGGTCCAGCGTCAGCCAGCCCGGGGCCAGTGCCGAGGCGGGCACGGCCCAGCTCCCCACGACGCGCCCGCCCTCCGCGCCGATCAGGCGCACCCGCAGAAGGCCGTCTCCGCTTCCCGTCCCGGCGAGGTGGACGGCAATCGCGGCCAGCCCGGCCAGCCCGGTGCCCAGCGGCTGGCGGAACGCGCCGGTGATGGGCGGCCCGTCCCCCGCCTCGCCGGAGAGGACGAGGCGCGGCGCCGCCGGGGGGCGGTGGGCCAGGTAGCGCGCCGCGTCGGCCATCGCCTCGCGGCTCAGCTCCATTTCCTGCCGCCCGGCCACGACCGCCCCGGCCGATTGCGCCTCCCGCGTGCGGGCGGCGGCGAGCGCCTCGGTGACAAGGGCAAGCAGGCCCGGCAGGGCCGCCTGACCGGTCGAGGCCAGAAGGAAGGGCGGGGCCGGCAGGCCCGCGGCCTCCTCCCACCAGCGGCTCAGCGCAGCGATCCGCAGCCGCTCGCTCGCGATGAGGGCGACGGCGGCGGCGGGCGGCGTCTCCAGCGGCGTCGCCGCGGCCGGATCAGGTGCGCGCGTGCCGGCGGGGTGCAGCAGCGTGACCCCCTGCCGCGGGGAGGCCATCCAGACCTCGAGCGAGGGCGTGGCAAGGGGTGAGGGGTCCATCACCCCCTCCGCCACGATCACCATGGGTCGCCCGCCGGCAAGGCGCGGCAGGTGCAGGGGGTCGGCGTGGAGCATCACGGGGCGAGGACCTCTGGTGTCACGTCGTTGGGCGATCGGGCGGCGCATCCTGCCCGGCGTCGAGCCAGGCGAGGAGGGGGCTCATGCGCGCCGCCCAGTCGGGAAGGGAGGCGGCGCGGGCTCCGGCGGCCCGGGCCAGGGCGTATAGCCGCCCCCGGTCTGCGGCCAGGGAGGCGAGCCGGTCGGCGAATGCGGCGGCTACGGCGGGGTCGGTGCGCTCCTCGACAAGGAGGCCGTCCACCCCGTCCGCGACCATCTCGGCCACCGCGCCCGTGCGCGTGACCACCGGCACGCAGCCCATGCGCTGCGCTTCCAGGATGATCAGCGGGGATCCCTCGAAGCGGGAGGGAAGGACGAGAACGTCCGCCCAGGCGAGCAGCGCGTCCACCCCCTCGGCCTCCGCCGGGGGCTCGACCGTCAGCCCGGGAATCGGCTCCGGCTCCCGGGCCAGCACCGCGCGGCCCGCGGCGCGCCACTCCGCCCAGGGGGTGAGGGCGACGATGTCGCGCAGCCGGTCCAGCCCCTTCTGCGGGTCAAGCCGGCCGAGGAACAGGGAGCGCAGCCGTCCCTCGCGTCCCTGCCGCGCGGCGAGCGCCGACTCAGCGGCGCCCGCCCGCGCCTCGTGCCCCGGCCCGTTCGGGACGAGGAGGAGCTTGGAGGCGGGGATACCCTGCGCCAGTGCCCAATTCTGCAGGCCCTCGGACACCACGGCCACCGCATCGTAGTCGGCCTCATGCGCCAGCAGGGCGTGGGGATTGCCCATGGGGGCTCCCGCCGCCTCCCGCTCCACCACGTGCAGCCCGGCGGCGGTACGGACGCCGATCCTGCGCAGCGCGCCCGCGATGGCGTGGATGCCGCGCGCATGGGTGGCCAGCACGGCGGCCATAGGCGCGAGCTGGCCCACCGCGTCGCGCAGCACGCCGTCGCCCAGGCCGCTCGCGCCCGGCAGCGGCGCGCCGAGATGCGCCTCGTTCGGGTCCACCCCCTCGATCCCGCGCGCGGGGAACTGCACCGTCTCGAAGGCGGCCAGCGTGTCCGGCGGCACCAGGGCCGTCTGCGCTCCCGTCAGCACGAGGTGCGGCCGCCAGCCCCGATCCCGCAGCACGCCGGCGTAGCGGGCCAGGACGCGTTCCACCCCGCCCATCTCGAAGACCGGGACGGCGAGAGCGACGTCGCGTGCATCCGGCGCCGCCCAGGGCAGCACGGCGCCCGCGTCGATCAACTCGGCATAGCCGAGATGGGCGCGGGAACGGGGGCGGCGCCAGTCGCCGCGCCATTCGCCCCGCTCCGGGTGACGGGTGGCGAAGGCGTCCACCAGCCCGGCGAACTCGGCCTCGGCCTCGGGCCGGGGATCCGGCAGGGCGGGCGCGTCCGGCACGGTGAGGCGCAGCGTGGCGCCCCGGCGCGCCGCAGAGGCGAATGGTGCCCCGAGGGCGGCCGCCTCCTGCCAGGCCTCGGTCCGGTAGAGGAGGAGCGCCGGATGGTCCGGCAGCCCCTCGGCGCGCTCCACGCCCAGGCGCCCGGCGGGGCCGGGGGCGAGGACGATCCCGACCGCGTCCGCCCCGCGCAGCATGATCTCGGCATGCCAGAGCGCGTTGTGCAGCAGCCGCCAGCCGGCCAGCACCTCCAACGCGCCCGCGGCGGCGAAGAGGAGGAAGGGCGGGGCGTGCACGGCCTGCGGATGGCGGGCGGCCTCGACGAGCTGCCGCCGGGCGGCGGCGCGATCGAGCGCCGGGCGGGACGGCCGCAGCGGATCGACCACCGGCTCCGCCACGGGCAATCCGGACCGGTGCAGCAGGAAGCGCGGCACTTCCGCCGATTCGAGCGCCAGCAGGCGGCGGGGGTGGGCGAGGGGGCGCAGCTTCCCCCGCATTCCCGCCAGGATGCCCACCCGGCGCCGTTCCGCTTCCACCCGCATCCCGCCGGCGCGGCGGCGATAGCCGAAACCGGCCATCGGCAGGTGGCGCCCGCGGAAGCCCGCCGCGCCGGCACGCAGCCAGAAGTCCCAGTCCTCGAAGCCCTGCCGCATCGTCTCGTCGAAACGCAGCCCGGCCTCGAGGACGCGCCGTGAGACGAGGCTTCCGGCGTCGCTCGTGTTCTCCAGCAGGTGCATGAAGAGCGAGTGCTCCCCGGCCGCAGAGGCGTGCTCGGGGATGCCGAAGAAGTCGAAGTCCGGATAGATCCAGCCTGTCGCTGGTCCGGACGCCTCCAGCAGAGCCGCCGCACGGTGGAGCAGCCAGGGGCCCAGCCGGTTGTCGGCGTCCAGGAAGAACACGGCGCGGCAGCCCGGCCAGGCGCGGAGGACGAACTCGATCCCCGTGTTCCGCGCCGCGGAGAGCCCGCCATTCGCGCGCCGCAGCAGAAAAACGCAGCCGGGATGGGCGGCGGCGAAGCGCAGGGCCGCGGCACGGGTGCCCGGCATGGGGCAGCCATCATCCACGACCACGGCCGCCACGCGGCGCGGGCCGCGGCTGGCGAGTACGGAGAGGATCGCCTCCTCAAGCAGCGCCGGCTGGCGGAAGGCCGGGATCACCACGGCGATCTCCGGCGAAATCTCGGGCGCGATCTCGGGCGCGATCTCCGGGCCGGCCCCGCCCTCCTCAGAACTCACGAGGCCCGCAGCCCCGGCGCGCTGAGAAGAAGCCCCCGCAGCCGGGCCAGGTAGCGATCGGCCATCGCGGCCGCATCCCAGGAGGCGGCGAGTCGCCAGGCGGCCTCGACCCGAGTTCCGGCCGCGGCAGGGTCGAGGCAGCTGGCGAGAGCATCGGCCATGGCGCCGAGGTCGTCGGGATCGGCAAGGGCGGCCAGCTCCGGCGCGGCCTCGCCCAGCGCCTCCAGCGCCGCGGGACTGGCGGCGACGGGAAGCAGATGGCTGGCGGCTTCCAGGAACGCCAGGGGGGCGCCCTCCAGCCGGGAGGGCAGGGCCAGGACATCCGCCCCGGCGAGCAGCGGCGCCGGATCGGCCTCGCGGCCGAGGAGCCGCAGCGGGTGCCCCGCCGGCGCGGCCCGTCGCAGCTCCTCCTCGAGCGAACCGGTGCCGGCGCAGGCGATCACCCCGCCCGTCCGGCGGGCGAAGGCATGCGCCAGCTCCGGCAGGTGGTCCGCGCCCTTGGCCGCGTCCAGCCGCCCGAGGAAAAGGGCAACGGGGGTGTCCGGTCGTACCCGCAGCCGTGCGCGGAGCGCGGCACGGGTGGCCGCACGGTCGCGCGGGGCCGGCTGATCCACGCCGTTCGGGATCGTCGCCACGCGCCCTGGCGGCAGGTCGAGGAACCGCTCCAGCCGGGCCGCCGTGGGGCCGGAGACGGCCACCCAGTCCGCGCGCATCGCCGCGGCGGCAGCCAGCGCCTCCCCGTCCAGCCCCCCTGGCGTCTCGTCACCGTGCGGGGCGAGGTGCGAGACGACCAGGGTGGGGATCCCGGCTTCCGCCAGCGCCTCCATCGCGCCGCCCGCCTGGTCTGGCCAGGGCAGCGGCAGAAGGGCGATGTCGGGCGAGGCGGCGGCCAGCGCGGCTCGGGCGGCGTCCGCCTGCGCGCGCCGCGCCGTCTCGGGCAGGCCCCGGCGCCAGGCGAGGGGCAGGTCCAGCAGCGCCCGGCCGCGGCCCGCCATGGGCGGGTGCAGCGCCGCCGCGGCGGCAAGCGTCACCCCCATGCCGGAAGCGGCGGCCGCGTCGGCGATCCGGAGCGTGTGCGCCTCCGCCCCGCCGAACCGCCCACCGGGAAAGAGCACCAGCAACCGCCGCGCCCGAGAGGTCCTGAGCATTCGCCCATCCTAACCTTCCCGGCCGCGCCCGCCCATGCCCGGCCCTGCGGAAACCTGCTGATGCGGCGATGCAACATGCGTTCTTCGATTAGTAACCGGGATGCGCTAAGACCGGGGCGTGCTCCGGAACGGCCCATCGCATGGGCCGGGGGCGAGCCGTGGGGATGACAGATGGCGCGATACCTTGTGACAGGCGGCGCGGGCTATGTCGGAAGCCATGTGGTGCTGGCCTTGCTGGAGCGCGGCGACGACGTCGTGGTGCTCGACAACCTGCGGCAGGGCCATCGTGGAGCCGTCTCGCCGGGGGCCGAACTGGTGGTCGGCGACCTCGCCGATCACAAAACGGTGCGGGAGGTGCTGGACGGCTGGCGCTTCGACGGCGTGCTGCACTTCGCCGCTCTCTCGCTGGTGGGCGAGAGCATGCGCGAGCCGATGCGCTATATCGCCGAGAACCTCGGCAACACGATGTGGCTGGCCGATGCGGCGGTGCGCGCCGGGGTGCGCCGATTCGTCCTCTCCTCTACCGCCGCGCTCTTCGGCATGCCGACCCGGATCCCCATCGATGAGGAGGAGCTGCTCGGGCCTGTCTCGGCCTATGGCGAATCCAAGCTTATGGCCGAGCGCGGGCTGGAATGGGCGGACCGCATCCACGGGCTGCGCTCCGCCTCGCTGCGATACTTCAACGCCGCCGGCGCCGATCCCGGCGGTCTGCTGGGCGAGGACCACAGCCCGGAGACGCACCTGATCCCGAACGCGGTGAACGCCGTGCTCGGCCTCGGCCCGCCGCTCACGGTCTTCGGTACGGACTACGACACGCCGGACGGCACGGCGATCCGGGACTACGTTCATGTCGCGGACCTGGCGGACGCGCATGTCCGCGTGCTGGACAAGCTCGTGGACGGGCCTTCCTGCCGGTACAATGTCGGGAGTGGCAAGGGCGCCTCCGTGATGGAGGTGATCGCCGCGGTGGAGCGGGCGGCCGGGCGGCCGGTGCCGCACACCCTCGGCCCGCGCCGGGAGGGTGACCCGCCGGTGCTGGTGGCCTCCAACGAGCGGTTGCGGCGCGAGACGGGTTGGACGCCCCGCCTGGGCGCGCTGGACGATATCGTCGGCACGGCCTACGCATGGCGCTCCCGCAATCCCCAGGGATACAAGGGCATGGCGGTGCAGGAGGTTGTGAGCGCCTGACCATGCGGATCGCCCTGCTGATGAGCCACGCCGACCGGTCGATGGCCGGCGCGTTCCGGGACATGCACTTCATGCGCTTCCTGGCGGCGGGCGGGGCGGAGATCGCGGTGTTCCGCCTTCACCCCGGCGCCGAGGTGGAGCACGAAGCCTTCCTGGACGGCGCGGTGCCCGTCACCTTCACCCCTTCGGATAACCCGAAGGAGATCCCGCACCGCCAGGTCTCGGCGGCGTTGGTGGAGGCGGTGCGGGGCTTCGCGCCGGACGCCGTGCTCTTCAAGGGACTGAGCTACCGGATCAACGCGGCGCTGCATGAGGCACTCTTGGCCTCCGGCCCGGCGCCTCTCACGGGATTCGTCGTTGGCGGCAGCGTGACGGATCCGCTGCTGGACCGCGCCGACTTCGTGTTCGGCGAGTACACCGAGCAGCTCAAGCGGCACTTCCCGCGCTTCGCGGAAGCCGGGCGCGCCTTCATCATGCCGAAATACGTGGACCTGGACGCGACGCGCCCGGACCCCGCGCCGGAGCCGCCGCTGCACGACATCGTCAATGTCGGCGGGCTGCACGAGAAGCGGAAGAACCAGGAGGACGTGGTTCCCTTCACGGATTCCTGGCGCGTCGCCCTCGTCGGCCCTGGCTCACCCCGGCCGGAGGTGAAGGCGGCGGTGGCCGATCCGAAGAAGCTGACGCTCACCGGGCGCCTGCCGCAGCCCGAGGTGATGGCGCTGCTGAAGCGTTGCCGGATCATGGTGCACACCTCCCGGATGGATGGGCTGCCGCGATCGGTGGTGGAGGCAATGGCCTGCGGCCTGCCGGTGATCGTCTATTCCTCCACGGTGAACGGCGGGTTCATCCAGGGGCAGCACGGATTCATGGTGGGGCGGGACGGGCTGCGCCCGGCGGTTGAACTGCTGCTGCGCGAGGAAGGGCTGCGCCGCATGATGGGCCGCCGCGCCCGCCGCCACGTGGAGCACAATCACGGCCTGCCCGCGCTGGAGCGCGCCGCGCACGGCTTCCTCGACTTCCTGGCCACGGCACCGGAGCCCCTGGCCATGCCCGTGGCGGGATAGTGGCTTCCGCCGGCTATCCCCGCCGCATCGTCTTCACCGGCGACGTGCTGCGCCCCGGAGAAGCCGCCTTCCGCCCGGGCCAGACGGAGAACATTCTCTGGTTCCATCGGCTGGTGCGGGCCCAGGCCGCCGCAGCCGCCCGCTGCGAGGTCTCCGCCGTGACCTGGGGCAAGGGGATCGACACGCCCGCCCTCTACGGCCTGTGGGGTGCGGAGAAGAGCTGGCGGGGCTGGGCGCAGATCTTCGATGCCGGCTTCGCGCCCGAGGGCGTGCTGGCGGCGATGGAGCGCGCCTTCGGCGATTCGGTCGTGATCGGCTTCGAGCTGGCCGAATCCATGAAGCGGATCTTCAGCCTGCTCGGCATTCCTTTCATCGACTTCAGCGTGCACCCCCTGCGCTTCCTGGACGACGTGTTCTTCGCCGTGCAGACGAACGACGCCGCCGTGTTCGAGGCGATGCTGCCGGATCACACGGAGGACGGCGCCTTCTACGGCGCCGCCGGCCTCCTCGCCGCCTCGGCCCTGAAGGCGCGGCCGGAGCTGCGGCTGCGCGGCGAAACGCTGCTCGTCGGGCAGACGAGGGTGGACCGTTCCCTGGTCCGCGGCGGCCGGCTGGTGGACCTCTCGGACTTCGCGCCGGCGCTGCACGCCGCGGTGGGCGAGGGACGGGCGACCTTCAAGCCGCACCCTTACGCCAACACGGATTTCGGCGCCCTTGCGGCCGGCCTCTCCTTCCGCGCCCTGCACCTGACGCAGGAGAACATCTACGCGCTGATGGCGGCGGAAGGGCTGCGCCGGGTGGTGGGCGTCAGCTCCTCCGCGCTGCTGGAGGCCCGCTACTTCGGGCTGGAAGCCGTGATCCTCCATGAATCGCCGTTCGACATTCCGGATTCGCGCAGGGAGGCGGCACCTGGCCAGCACCTGAGCGTGGTGGATGCCTGGGGCGAGACGGATTTCTGGCGCCGGATCCTCGCGCCGCTCATGCCCGTGACGCGCCTGGACGGGCAGGGCTTCCGCCGGCCGCCCAACGCGCTCCGCACCTCGCTGCGGAACTTCTGGGGCTTCAACGAGCTGACGACGGACTTCCAGGTCCAGCTGGCGCGTGGCGCCGCCTGATCAGGCGCCGAGCGCGAGCCGCGTGGCGACGAGGCGGCGGAACCCGACCCCCAGGCGGCGCGTGTCCCGACCGCGCGGATCCGCATAGACCGGCCCGAGCAGCACGAGGCCGAGATTCGCGCCCGCGGCCTCGAACCCGCCCCACTGGGCCGTGAGGAGGGCGCGGTTCTCGTGCGCCTCCGCCAGGATGAGGTCCAGCGGCTCGCCATTGGCGAGGATGGCGACGGAATCCGCCTCGAAGGGCGTGGCGAACGGCAGTTCCAGGTCGATCTCAAGGGACACCGTGCCCGGGCCGAGTGCGGGCAGCACGATCGAGGCGGCCGCCGCGCCCCCGCTCCACCGCCGGCTCTCCCGCCCACGTCCCTCCGGACCGTACCAGCCATAGCCGGTGAACTCGGGATCGGCGGCGTTCAGCTCGTGGCGCGCGGGCGGCGGCGGCGGGGCCGCGCGCCGGTCCTCGGGGATGTGGCGCAGCGGGTCGATCTGCAGCCAGTCGCCGCGCTCCCGCCGAGATTCCGTGGCGGCCTGCAGGGCCGTGGCGGCCTCCGCCCCCACCTCGCCGACGGCGTCGATCAGCCGCTCCATCACCGCGCGGAAGGGTGCCGGAAGCTCATCCAGCTCCGCCGCCATCCGTCCGCGGAGCGCCTCCGCCCGGGCACGGGCGGCGGCGGCGGAAACGGCGGCATCGGCTTCCCGCAGGGCGAGCAGGTCGAGGCCGTCGGTGGGAAGGTCCGGTCGCATGGGATCTCCGGGGGTTCAGGCAGCGTGCGGGGCGGCATCCGGCCGCACGCTGCCGGCGAGTGCCGCGAGAGTACGGCAGGCGGCGCGGGCCGCGGTGGGGCCGAACCTCGCGCGGCCGTAGTGGAAGGCGCCCTCGCCCAGGCGCCGCCGCAGCAGCGGGTCCCGGATCAGGGCCCGCAGATGGGCCACGTACTCCGCGCGGGATCGGGCGACCAGCCATGCCCGGCCCTCGCCGCCGTGGAGGCCGAAGGCGCCTTCCTCGGTCAGCACGGAGGGGATACCGCGGCAAAGGTACTCCACGGTCTTGATCTTCAGTCCGCCGCCGTAGAACACGGGATTGATGCCGATATCGGCGGCGTCGAGAAAGTCCGCCGTCTCCTCGACCTCGCCGTGCAGCACGAGGCCGGGGATGCGGGAGCCGGCGAAGGAATCGCAGACCCGCCCCGCCACGTGCAGCTCCGCCCCGAGATCGGCAACCGCCGGCCAGGCCTGGTCCAGGAACCAGCGCAGCCCGTCCCGGTTCATCGGGCTGTCCCCGCCGAGGAAGACGATCCGCCGGACCCGCCGCGTCGCGTCCGGGCAGGGTAGGTCGGGCAGGGCGTGGGGCAGCAGCAGGGACCGGCCGGGCAGGGCGCCGTGCAGCAGCGCGTGCTCCGATTCCTGAATGGCCAGCACCTGCTCGAAGCCGTCCAAGATGCCCAGTTCCTCCAGCAGGCCGATCCGCAGGAAGTGCTCCCGGCCGAAATGCTCGAAGTTCCGCACCCGCAAGGCCATCACGTCGTGCGTGTCCAGCACGCGCAACGGCGCGGCCGGGCGGGCGTGGCGCAGGTAGGAAAGGCGGATGTACTCCAGAATCACCGCCGCGTGGCGCCGTTCCTCCAGCACCTCCTCCAGCGCGGCGAAGTGCGGGGCGTCAAAATGGCCGCGCTCGAAGGGCGTCAGCCGGGCGTGGCGCGGCACCGGCTCGCCCTGCCGGCCCTCCGGATCGCCGGGGGAGGAGATCAGGCGGCCGCGCTGGCCGAGCACCGCCGCGGCCCGCGCCTCGTCCTCCGGCTCCGTCGGCCCGAGGAAGAGCGTGTCCACGTCCATCTCGGCGCGCAGCAGGCGCAGCATGGCGGCGATGCGCGCCTGGTTGCCCAGGCTCTCCCGCCAGAACGGGATGTCCGTCACGAGCAGGGCGCGGGGGCGGTCGATCAGCGTCTCCAGCGCTTGGCGGGACCGGAAGGGGGCGAGCTGCCGCCGCACCTCCCGCGCGTAGCGAGCGGCCAGATCGGCGCTCTCCACCGCCACGTCGCGCCGGAAGCGCGGCTCGCGCGCCCAGCGGCGGGCGTACTCCGCCGTGGCCGCGGCGTCCGGCGCGGCGTGGAAGGCGGCCCGCGCCCCGAGGCCGCGGAAGGCCTCGGCCGTGCCGATCACGGGGCGGCCATGGGCCAGGGCCTCCACCGTCTTGATCTTCAACCCCGTGCCGCCCTCGTGCGGGTTCACCACGAGGTCCACGGCCCGGTAGAAATCCTCCGGCCGGCCGACGCCGCCCATCGGCACCACCCCCGGCCGGGCCGGGCCGGCGAAGCGGGAGGCACCGCCGGCGACGTGCAGCGCAGCCCCCGCCTCACGCAGGGCGGTCAGGTCCAGCGCCCCCATGAAGCGGGTCAGGGCGTGGCCGTTCAGCGGGTTGCCGCTGCCGAAGTAGCCGATCCGCATCTCCTCATGCGCGCCCGAATCCAGCGGCTCGGCCTCCGGCAAGAAGCCGAGGGTGACGACGGGGGAGCGCGTCATCGCCTCGAAGACCGCCCGCTCGTCGTCCTGGATGGCGAGGACGAGGTCGGCCCTGTCCAGGCCGCGGGCCTCCTCTTCCCGGGTCGTATGAAAGAAGCCGACGGGAAGGCCGAGCGCCCGGAGGCGGAGATGGCGGTCCGCGAAGACGTCGTGCGTGTCCAGCACCCGCAGCGTGCCGGGCGGGAACAGTTCCAGCGCCCGGCTGAGGAACACGTACTCCACCAGCACGAGGTCGTAGCGCGCCGCATCGGCCAGGGCGGCAACGGCCGCCTCCACGTCCGGCGGGAACCAGTCGTCCAGGGCGAAGGTCTCCCCCAGGCCCGGGCTCTCGGCGGAGCGGTCGTACGGAATGAGGTGGAGGGCGTCCCAAGCCTCTTCCATCGCGGCAAGGGCGCCGGAATCCACCGCCTCGCGCCCGATGAAGGCGAACTCCACCCGGTGCCCGAATCCCTGCAGCGCCCGGAGCAGGGCGTGGATGCGCTGCCGGTTGCCGGCGTCCTGCGGATGGGTCGGTGTGGGAGAGATGACGAGGCAGCGCATCCCAGGGGGCGTCGCGGGAGGGATCGGGCGGGTCTCCGGACCGGGCAGGGGCCCCAGGATAGGGGGGGCGAGGGGGCCGCGGAAGCGGGTGCCGTTCCATGCTTGCACCGCAGCATCGCCTCGCGCCATCTTGGCCGCGTACCCAGGGGGTCTTGGCCGCGCATGTACTTTGAGTTCGGACGGACCCTGCAGGCAGGGCTCGACTGCGCGGGCGACGTCAGCCCGGATCAGGGCGCAGTCTTCGGCTGGGTGCGCCACCCTGCCGGAGAGCTGCCGGAACTGCGCGTGGAGGGCAGCCCGGGCGAGCCCGTGGAGATCCTGCTGCGGGACCTGCACCCCCGCCGCGACGTCGATGTCGTCGAGGGCATGGCCGTGACGGGCTTCAGCCTCATTCACGACATCCCCCGCCAGATGACCGGCCGCATCCTCGTGATCGGCACCTCCGGCGGCCCCACCGGCCGGCAGGAGGTGGCGGTCGACCTCCTCGCCTACGACCTGCCGGTGGACGTACAGGCCGTGACGCTGAACCGCGAGTGGGGCGCCACCTACCAGCTCCTGCGCGCCTCCGCCCTGGATCCGGTGCGTATCGGGACGCTGCGGGCGGAGGAGGGGCCCGCCGGCATCTTTGGCGACTGGCTGGACCGGCTGCCGCGGCTCGCCGGGTCGGCGGACTGGTTCATGGATTTCCGCAATGCCCGCGCCCGGCTGCTGCCGGACGGGGAGTTGGTGGTCTCCGGCGGGCTGAACATGCCGGACGCGCCGCCGGGCCGGATCGAGGCGATGGGCTGCGCCATGGTGCGGGCCCCCGGCGGGGCCGCTTCCGTGGTGCCGCTGGCGGCCGAGACATCGGCGCCGCTGGAGGGCGGCTTCGTCCTCAGCGGGATCGTCGCCGCGCCGCCCGGCTGCACGGTGGAGGCGCTGGTGCAGCTGCGGCGGGGCGATTCCGCCTGGTGGTTCCGGGCCGAGGCGACGCCAGCCGGGCTGCCCGACTTCCTGGCCGCGCTCACGCTGCCCGGTATTGAGATCTCCGCAGCTGATTCGGGCGCGCTGCAGAGCTGGTTGCGCGGCGTGCTGGCGGAGCGCTCGCGCGCCCTGCACGGCTACCTCTCTGCCATGGCGCTCTCGGGCGCCCCGGCCGGGCCCGGCGGCACGGCACTGCTCTTCGACATGAACGACGAGTACGCGGCCCGGGTGCTGGCGCTGCTCGCGCCCCAGATGGAGGCGCGCTTCGCCCGCATCGTGCTCAGCGGCGCCGCCGCCGGGAGGGCCGCCGCCGCCCTGATGCGCCGTGGCCGTGCTGAGGTGGCGGTGGAGAGCGATGCGGAGAGCGCGCTGACCCTGGCCGCGCAGGGCGGGGGCAGCGTGGCCCCGATCGACACGGCCGCCCTGGTGGACGCCGCGATCGAGGGCAACGCGGCGCGGCTGACCGCGAACTCGCTGCCGGCCGGCAGCTTGCCCTATATAGCCGGACTGCACGCGGTGGCGGGCACGGGGACGATGGAGACGACGATGCGCCGCGTGGTGGCCATGATGGCGGGTGTGGATGCCTCCGCGCTTCCGGTGCCGGCGCAGCGGCCGGACCCGATCGGCGGGCTGATCGCCGAGCACCTTCGTGGATTGTGGGAAATGGTGCCCATGGCGGGAGCGCCACGATGAGCGGCCAGATGCGTCCGGGCGGGGCAGGGCGCCCACCTTCCGTTTGCGTGATCTCCCACGCCCATCCCGACTTTTCCAAGGGCGGGGGGGAGACGGCGGCCTACCGCCAGTACCAGACCCTCGCGGGCGAGGGCTGGCGGGCCAGCTTCGTCTCGGCGATCGAGTTGCCGAACGGCCAGTCCCCCGCCGACCGGGGCGAGTCCTTCGCCCGCTACGGCGAGAGCGAGTATCTCTACGCCGTGGGAGGCATGGAGGACGACCGGCTGTGGTGGCGCAGCGCGGAGGAGCGGCGCGCCCTGGTGCGGCTGCTGGCCGGGCTGAAGGCCGATGTGTACCACTTCCACCACTACTGGCGCGTTGGGCTGGACTTGGTGGCGGAGCTGGCCGAGGCGCGCCCGGACGCGCGCATGGTGGTGACCCTGCACGAGATGCTGGCCATCTGCAGCCACCACGGGCAGATGATCCGCACCCGGTCCCGCGAGCTGTGCCGCAAGGAGACGGCGCAGCGCTGCCTGACCTGCTTCCCCGACCAGACGCTGGAGCGCCTGCGGCTGCGCAAGGCGCTCATGCTCTCCGGGCTGCGGCACTTCCACCACTTCATTTACCCCAGCCACTTCATCGCGGAGCGCTACCGCGCCTGGGGCCTCTCGCCCGACCGGGCGACGGTGCTGGAGAACTACCTCGGCGACGACCTGCTGGCGCTGCCCCGGCGCCGGCCGGACAGCGCCCGCCTCTCCGCCCGTTTCGCCTTCTTCGGGCAGCCCACCGAGTTCAAGGGGCTGGACGTCCTCATCCCCGCCTTCGCGGCGGCGGTGCAGGAGGATCCGTCGCTCGGCCTCAGCGTCTATGGCGCGACGGAGGCGGAGACGCTGCGCTTCTTTCCGCAGCTGGAGAAGGCGATCGAGGAGGCGGGGGACCGCCTCACCTTCGCCGGGCGCTACGACGCGGCCGACGTGGTGGGGCTGATGTCCTCCGTGGGCTGGGTCATCATGCCCTCCATCTGGTGGGAGAACTCCCCGGTGGTGATCCAGGAGGCGAAGCGGGCGGGCACGCCGCTGATCGTCTCCGGAATCGGTGGCATGGCGGAGAAGGTGCAGGAGGGTGTGGACGGGCTGCACTTCCGTGCCGGCTCCGCCCCCGACCTCGCCCGCGCCCTGCTGCAGGCCTCGGAGCCCCAGACGCATGAGCGGCTGGCCGGAAGCGTGCGCGACGTGATCGGGCGGGACGAGTTCGTGGGCGCGCTCCGCGCCATCTATGCCGGTGAAGAGAGGCTCGATGCGCGGGCGGCCTGAGGAGGTGGGGAACGGGACCGTGCTACGCCGGAGGGGCCCCGCGCGGCTCCTGGCGCGCCTGCGGATCCCGGCGAACGCGCTGGCCGCCGTGCTGGGAGCGGGGCTCGGCCTGATGGGGGCTTCGGCACCGGCCCTGTCCCAGGTGGAACTGGCCTGCCCGGGCCTTCCCGTCCGCAACCCGATGCCCCGGGAAGCGAAGCCGGAGAACATCGTCGAGCCTTACTGGCGGGCCCGCACGGCGGAGCTGACGCGCGTGGCCGGGCGCGGCATGGGCTGGGCGCAGACGATCTTCCTGGGCGACTCCATCACCCAGTTCTGGGATCCGCCGGTCTGGGAGGCCAATTTCGGCTCCCGCGGGGCGGCGAATTTCGGCGTTGGCGGGGATTTCACCCAGGGGGTGCTCTGGCGCCTGCAGGAGGGCGGGCAGTGGCCCGCCACGCTCCGGCCCAAGGTCGCCGTGCTGCTCATCGGCACCAACAACTCGACCTACGCGAACCCGCCTGAGGACACGGCGCTGGGGATCGCGGAGATCATCCGCGTGATCCGCCGCCGCTCCCCCACCACGCGCATCCTTCTTCTCGGCGTGCTCCCCCGCGGTGCGGATCCCTTCGATCCGGCGCGCGTGCTGAACCAGCGGGTCAACTCGCTGATCGCCCCCTGCGCCGACAACCGGTCCGTCTTCTTCGCCGATCTCGGCAGCGTGCTGATCGACTCCATGGGGCGGCCCCTGCCAGGTGTCTTCACCGACGGGCTGCACCTGACGCCGGACGGCTACGCCAGGCTGACCACCGTGCTCGAGCCGCGGGTGACGGCCCTTCTTGGGCGCTGATCGCGCGGCTGATGAGCGCTGGGCGCGCAACGGTCCCGCCGTACCATTGCTGATGCGGCGGGCCGCGAATAACGTCCCGCCGATCGTGGCCGGCGGGGAAGGAAGCAGGATGACCTCCGTGACGCTTTCCCGGGCCGTCCGCTCCCGGGGATGCCGCAACGGGCGCAGCCCTTTACTCTCTCCGAGGTTCCACCCTGTGGGACCTTACATCTCCAGTCCGGGCAGCAATGATTCATGACCACCCCTGAGCCCCAGCCAACCTCCGGGACGGCGCGCCGGTCACTTCTTCTCGGGGCCGCCGCGGCCACGCTCGCCGCACCGGCCGTGCGCGCCCAGGCCCCGGGCCTCGTCGTCGCCGGCACGAATGGCTGGCTGTTCACGGTCTGGGACAAGGCGAATGACTGGCCGCTGGAGAACATGCGGCTGGCCAACCCGCTCATCAGCCAGGCCATCGGGATCATGCGCGGCGCGGGGATCCAGATGTCGATCCTGCTGATCCCGTCCAAGACCGTGCTCTACAAGCAGTTCCTGCCCCCGAACGTGCGGTTCCAGGCGGACCTGGATCGCCGCTACGGGATCGCGATGGAGGAGTTCCGTCGCGCCGGCGCCATCGTGCCGGACATCCAGGCCACTTTCCGCGCGCGGCAATCCGCCGTCCAGCTCTGGTTCAAGACCGACTCGCACTGGACCCCGATGGCGGCCGAGATCGCGGCGGTGGAGATGGCGAAGGCCGTGGGGCCGACCCTGCCGCCGAGCAGCCGGCCGGGAACACAGGTGACCACCCTGATCAACCGCCAGCTCCCGCGCGGCGACCTCGTGCGGCTGCTGCCGCAGGGCCAGCGGGACGCCTACGGGATGGAGCCGTACCAGGTGCGGGAGATCGCATCCTCCGGCTCACAGAATGACCTGATCGCGGACGACACGGCCGATGTGGCGCTGATCGGCAACAGCTACGTCGAGCCGAGATACCTGTTCCAGCCCATCCTCTCCAACCAGCTGATGCGGCCCGTGTCGCTCTTCTGGAAGCCGAACAACGTCGGCCCCTGGGCAACGATCCTTCAGTACCTTTCGAGCGATCTCTTCAAGCAGCAGAGGCCCAAGGTGATCATCTGGACCCATCTCGAACTTGACCTCATCGCCGGGCCGAGCAGTGGCGGCTGGTCGCAGAACGCCATGCCGCCGGAGCGCTTCATCAGCGAGCTTCGCCGCGGGGTGGGCGCGTGATGGCCGCCCGCTCCCTTCGCCGCAACCTCGGGGCCGCCACCGCCGCCCTCGCGCTGCTCACCGCCTCGGCCGGACCCGGCCACGCGCAAGGGCAGGCCGCGGTCTATGATCCCCAGCCGCCGCCGGACTCCGCCTATGTCCGCTTCGTCAACGCGCTCGGCGAGGACCTGCAGCTGCGCCCGGCCTTCCTGCCCGCCCAGCGCCTTGGCACCAAGCCCGAGGAGCGCGTCACCTCCTTCGGCGTCGCCCAGCGCGTCACCGGCGGGCGGGAGATGGTGGTGGAGGCGAGTGCGGGCAGCCGTACCGGCCGTGCCGCGCTGAAGTTCGAGCCCGGCTCCTTCAACACCATCATCGTCCAGGCGCAGGGTAACTCCCTGGTCATGAAGCCTGTGGTTGACCAAGCGGACTTCAACCGCGCCCGCTCCCGCCTGAGCTTCTACAACGCCACGCCGGACTGCGCCTCTGCTTCCGCCGTGCTGGCACCGAACGGCCCGGCGGTGCTGGAGCAGGTGGCACCCGGCACCGCGAAGGCGCGCAGCGTGAACCCCGTGACGGCCGACATCCGGGCCGATTGCGCTCCCGGGCAGTCCGCACCGACCTTCAAGCTCTCGGGGCTGGAGGCTGGCGGCATGTACAGCATCTGGCTGATGCGTCCGGATGGCCGGAACCTGATCTCCTTCATCAGCCGCGACACCACGGCGCGCTGGCGGGGCTGACCGCCAGCCCGGGCGAGAGGGCGTACCCCGAAAATCGAAAGGCGCGGCCTGAAGGCCGCGCCATTTTCGTTGCGGCCTTCTGGCCGGCGGGCCGCCTCAGCGCGCGCTGGCGCGGAGCTGGGCGCCGCGTAGCCGGGCGGCTTCCTCCAGAGCCTCTCTCGCGCGGACGGGATCGCGCCGTGCGCGGGCGATCTGGGCCTCGAGAAGCGCCATCTGCAGCCCATCCGCGCGCCGGGCACGGCCGTCGGCGAGGATTTGCTCGGCGCGGGCGATGGAGTTGTTGAGAACCGCCGCCTCGCCCGCCACGGAGCGCGCGGCCACGTTGTCTGGATCGCGGCTCAGGATGCCCTCAGCGACACGTTGCGCCTCATCGGCACGGCCGGTCCGGGCCATGATGCGGGCGGCGGCGAGCTGGACCTCGGGGTTGTCCGGCATCTCGTTGAGCGCGCGGGAGACGCGGTCCATGGCGCCGCGCTGGTCCCCGCGGGCGGTCAGCCGCTCCGCCGCCGTGGCGGCGGCGCTGGCACGGATGGTTGCAACCTGCTGGCGCTGCTCCCGGGTCAGCCGCCCGTCGGTGGCCAGATCGCCCACCAGGGACTCGGCATCTGCCGTCCGTCCCGCCTCGACGAGAGCGAAGCCCACGGCCACGCGCCCGGCCGGCGTTCCCGCGGGCGAGGCCAGAACCGCGCGAGACGCGGCCTCGAGGTTTCCGGTCTGCCGAAGGCGCGCGAAGGCCCGGACGACGCCGGCTTGGGTCTGGCCGGAAGGATCGGGCTGGGCCGCCAGACCGAGCAGGCGCCGGGCCGCATCGGATTGCGGGTTGCCGCGCGCCTGCCTCTCTAGGTCGCGCAGCTGCAGCGTGCGGCGGGTCTGGTCCAGCAGGCGGTCGCCGTCGGCCGGGCGGGCGCGGTCTGGAATGGCCTCCAGCCGGTCCGCTGCCTCGGCGATCCGGCCATCGGCATTGGCGAGCAGGGCCGATGCGAAAAGGGCGTCGGCGGCGCCGCGGCGGCCGGCGAGCTGTGCCTCCAGCCGCCGTGCCTCCTCGGTCTGGCCATTCGCCTTAAGGGCATTGGCGAGGTCGAAGGCAACCCAGGCGCTGTTCGGGTCCGAGGCAAGGGCACCGCGCAGGATCGCTATCTTCGCGGCCGGGTCGCGGGTGGCCGTAGCCTCCTGGCGCAGCGCGGTGGAGCGGGTGGCCAGGCCGCCCTCGGGCGGGCGATAGCCGCTATCGGCCAGGAAGCGGTCGGCCTCGGGCAGGCGGTTCTGCCGCGTCAGGGCCTCGTAGAGCCCGGCCTGGGCCGCCGGCTGGTTGCGGCGCGTGGCGAGGACCCGGCGGAAGCGGCTCTCCGCCTCCGCGAAGTTGTTGCGGCGGAGCGCGACCATGCCGAGGACGATCTCGCCCTGCAGCTTCTCGTCGCGGTTGCCGCGCAGGGCGAGCTGAGCGCTGGCGGCCGCGCGGTCGAGCTGGCCGCGGTTCAGGCTCTGCCAGGCAAGGAAGGAGTTGCTCGTGTAGTTGCCGCCGCCGCGGCCGCCGCCGCGCCCGCCCTGGCCACCGCGGTTCGTTCCGGCGGTGGCGGGCGCCGCGCTGCCGCTCAGGTCGCCGACGCTGTTGCGGAACTCCTCCTCGCGGAAGGGGGTGATCTCCACGCCCTTGGCGAAGAACTCCCGCGCCTCGGCGAAGCGGCCCTGCAGCTTGCGGACGATGGCCATGCCGATGTGGGATTCGGCATCCTGCGGGTCCTCCGCGATCGAGGAGCTGAAGTAGCGCTCGGCGTCCGCCACCCTCTCCTCGGTGATCGCCGTCCAGCCGGCCAGGCGGCTGGTGACGGAGGGCGGGATGACCGTCGCCTTCGCCTCGTTGTACTTGGCCTGGATCTCGGCGTCCGCGTTGCCATTCGTGGCCTTGAGGTAGGTCGCGATCTCCTCGGCTGCGTCGGGGTCGCTGGGGAGCCAGAGCAGGGCCTGCCGCCAGGCCTGCCGCGCGGCCTCGCCCACCGTCGGCTCCCCGGCCAGGGCACGGAGCCTGCGGAGCCCCTCGAAGCGATAGGCCTCGCTGTAGGTGAGCATCTGGGCATAGGCCAGTTGCAGCGGGCGGTTCTCCGGCGCGCGGGCCAGCACGTTCTCGAGCCCCGCGCGCGCCTCCTCAAAGTTCTCGGGGGAGGCACCGGCCATCGTCTGGTAGTACTCGGCCGCGAAGATCGTCGGCACCTCGCCATTGGGGAAGAGCTGGCGATAGCGCTGCATCGCCGCCTCGCGCTGGCCGCCCTGGGCGAGGTTGCGGGCCTCGTTCAGCAGCGCCTGGTCGACGGAGGCGGCGCGGAGCGCCAACTCGGCCTGGGCCCGCTGGGCGCTATCCGGCGCGATCTGCCGGAGGCGCGCGGTATAGACCTCCGCCGTCGCACGGTCGCCGCTCTGCGCCGCCACCTCGGCCGCCGCGAGGAGCACGTCCGGGCTGTTCGGATCCACGGTCAGGAGCCGATCGAGGGCCTGCTGCGCCAGTTCGGGCCGCCCCTGCGCGCTCCAGAAATTCGCCTGGTCGATCAGCACGGCAATGCCGCGCGGCACCGAGCGCCCCGCTTCTGCCGCCGGGGTCGTCGTGGCCGTGGGCAAGGGCGCGGGGGTGGCCGCGGGCGGCCGGGAAGGGGACGGTGCCGGCGCCTGCGCCAGGGCCGATGCGCTGCCGAGCGCGGCGAGGAGGAGAACGGTCCCGCCGGGCAGGAGCCGCCGCCCGCCGGGCCGGTCGGCCGCCGAAGCGGCCAGGGCCGAAAGGGGATGGCGAGTGGACATCAGGCAGGAATTCCCCGGACCAGGCGGCAGCAGGATTGTCTCATAATTTATCCCGCGCGTGCAGGATAGAAAGCGTTTCGTCGGCGTGCGCGTTGCACCACGGGAGCGTGCCTCACCAGCCGCCCGCCAGGTCGCGCTCGCCCTGGCCCAGGGGCTGGCCGACGACCCGCTCCGGGATCTCCCAGATGATGAGGCGCGGCGGCGTCTCGCGGAAGGTCTGGCCGCTGAAGTAGTCCTTCGCGCTGCCCGCGAAGCCGCCGCCGGCCTTGGCGGCGTTCACCACCGTGCTGCGGAGGAGTTCCTGCAGCGCGCCGTGAAAATTCGCATTCACGGAATAGGAGGAACCGATCAGCGCGACCTCCGGCGCCGGGGTCTCGTCCAGCAGCCCTCCACCGCCGGATCCCGACTCGGTGGGCTCGGTCCGTTCGACGCGCTGGCGGTCCGGCGCGGGGCGGAGCGCGTTGGGCACCCGGTCCAGGCTCATCAGCCGCAGCAGGTCGCCCGGCCCGTCCGTCTCCTCCGGCGCTGCGGTGGTGCGGAAGGTGTTGGCGCGGGAGAGAGGGAGGGGACGCAGGGCCGCAGCGATGGCGGCGGCGGCGGAGCGGGCGCCCTCCTGGCTCCAGTGCGTGTCGGTGCGCCAGTAGGCGCCGCCCTGCGTCTCGCGCGCGACGAGGGGCCGCAGCAGGAGGATGGGCTGGACCCCCTGGCCGCGCAGGGCCTCAGCGAAGGCGTCGTAGCGGGCGACGGCCTGGGCGGAATGCGGAGCCCCGCAAAGCTTGCCCTCCTTCACCCGCGCCTTGTCCGGCACCAGCGCGACGGTGAGGAGGATGCCGCGCTGGGAGAGTGCGTCGCGCACGCGCCGGACGATCGCCGCGCGCTCGGCCATCGCGGCCTCCGCGCCGGGCCAGGGGCGCAGCTCCTCGGTCAGGAAGAGGGTGTCGTCGCAGCCCACCCGGACCTGCGGCCCGCCGGAGCCGAACAGGTCGTAGCGGAAGACCCCGCCGCTGGCCCGCAGCAGCGGGTCCGCCGGCAGCTCATGCGCCATGACGTGGTTCACGGCGCCGGTCAGCTTGCCGGAGAGGAAGGATTCGGCGTTCAGCGTCGGCCGCAGCCGCTCCTGCCCTCGCTCGCTCGCGATGGCGGCGACCCCCTGCCAGGCGCCGATCGCCAGCAGGAGGATGGCGGCGGCGCCCTGGAACACCGCGGCGGCGTGGGCGCCTTTCCAGGAGGTCTCGCTCATCGGCGTCCTCTCAGAATTGGAAGTACAGGAAGGGCACGGCCGCGCGGCTGTAGAGCAGCACGATGCCCAGGATGAAGCCCGCCAGCGGCCCGACCACCCAGAGGGCGCGCCAGAAGGCGCCCATGGCTTCCGGCGGGCGCTGGAAGGGCAGGCGCGGGCCGAGCAGCGGCAGGTACACGACGATGATCGCGATCAGGATCGTCCACCACTGGTCGGGCGTGACCTGCCAGGCCAGGGCGTCGCTCAGCGGCGCGCCGTTCAGCCCGATCATGCCGCCATACATCGTCATGGCGTTGTGGATGTCGTGGGCGCGGAACACCACCCAGCCGATGATCGCCGCCAGCATCGTCAGCGCGTTGCCGAGGATGAAGGGCATGGGCCTGAACCCCGCCTGTTGGAACAGGCGGTGGATCGCCAGCAGCGCGCCGTGCCAGGCGCCCCAGACGATGAAGGTCCAGTTGGCGCCGTGCCAGAGGCCGCCGATTACCATGGTCAGGAACAGGTTGAGGTAGGTGCGGAAGGCGCCTTTCCGGTTCCCGCCGAGCGAGATGTAGAGGTAGTCGCGCAGGAAGCGCGACAGCGTCATGTGCCAGCGCTGCCAGAAGGCCTGGATGCTGCCGGACAGGTAGGGGTGGTTGAAGTTCTCGGGGAAGTGGAACCCGATCATTAGCGCCAGCCCGATCGCCATGGCGGAGTAGCCCGCGAAGTCGAAGTAGAGCTGCAGCGTATAAGCGATGGCGCCCGTCCAGGCATCGATCAGCGTCGGGTTCGGCAGGGCGAAGGCGGCGTCCGCCACCAGCGCCACCGTGTCCGCCAGCACCACCTTCATGGTGAAGCCCGTCATGAAGCGCCGCGCGCCGAGGCCGAACTGCGCCAGCGTGTGCGGGCGGTAGACCAGCTCGTCCTTGATCTCGGCGTAGCGGACGATGGGGCCGGCGATGAGCTGGCTGAAGATCGCCTTGTAGGTGGCGTAGTCCAGCAGCTTCTTCGTGATCGGCACCGTGCCGCGCCAGATGTCCACGAGGTAGGACACGGATTGCAGCACGTAGAAGGAGAGGCCGATCGGCAGGATGATCTCGACCCAGGGGATGGGCTGGTAGCCCAGCGCGCCCCGGAAATCGTTGATGATCCCCACGCCGAAATTCGCGTACTTGAAATAGGCCAGCACGCCGAGATTGCCGACGAGGCCGATGATGAACAGCGTGGTGCCGCGGCGGGTCTTCGGCCCCGCCCGATCCATGGCCTTCACCGTATAGAAGGTGAAGATCGTGCAGAACATCAGCAGCAGCAGGAAGTCTACCCGCCACCAGGCGTAAAAGGCCCAGGACAGGATGAGGATCGGCCAGTTCCGGAACCGGAATGGAGTGAGGAAGTAGACCGCGAAGAAGAGCGGCAGGAAAAGGCAGAGGAACTCGAAGGAAGCAAAGATCATGGGGTGCCGCGCGCCCCGACCCGCCCGGTGTTGGGCCGCCTCATCGGGCCCCTCAGCTCCGCCATGCCATCCCCCATCCGCCCGGCTGTTCAGGCCTCTCGTCACCGGGCCCGCGCAGAAATTTCGCGGGGGTGGGCCGTTTCCGGGCGGGCGGGAATCGGCCGGTCCGGGTGTAAGGGAATATCTAAAGGAGCCGCAACCGTGTCGCTATTTTAGACATGCCCGGCCGCGTCTTGCCGGCCACGGCGTCACCCCGCCGCAACACCCTTTCGCGGCATCCCAGCACAACGAAGCAGGCCGAGGAGCGCTCGATTTGGCTGGGGCTTGGCTGTAGTGGCATCCTCTCCGTCCCCTTTCTCGACGGAGCCGCGTCTCTCATGCCCACCGCCGAGGCCCCGGAGCCGCGCGCCGCGCCTATGACGGCCCGGCGAGGCCCCGCGCAGCCCCCTACTCACCGTGCCGGCTCTAGCAGCGCGGGCTCGATCACCGGCGCGGGCTTTTTTCGCGGCCAGGCGAGGACGGGGCAGGGGGCATGAGCGCGCGGCGCCCGGTGATCCTGGACTGCGACCCCGGCACGGATGATGCCGTCGCCCTCTGGCTCGCCCTCGCCTCGCCGGAAATCGACCTTCGCCTGGTCACGGTGGCCGGCGGCAATGCCGGGCTGGACCGGACGGTGCAGAACGCCTGCGCCGTCATCGGCCTCGCCGGCGCGGTGGTGCCCGTGGTCCCGGGGGCGGACCGGCCGCTTCTCGGCGGCTTCAGGGGCGATGGCGCGGTGCACGGGGCGGATGGGCTGGCCGGGATCGGCCTGCCGCCCGGGCCGCCGCCGGTCCGGGCGGTGGCAGCGGACGCCATCCGCACCATGCTGCGGGAGGCGCGGCCGGGATCCGTCACCCTGCTCGGCATCGCGCCGGCGACAAACCTCGCCCTGGCGCTCGCCACCGAGCCGGCGCTGGCGGACCGGGTGCAGGAGGTGGTGCTGATGGCCGGCGCCTGGGGAGAGGGGAACTGGACCCCCTCCGCCGAGTTCAACGCGGCCAGCGACCCCGAGGCCCTGGCCGTCCTCCTCGGCGCCGGCATCGCCGTGACGCTGGTGACACTGGAACTGACCGCCCAGGCCCTGGTCACGCCCGGGCGGATCGCCTCCCTCCGCGCCCTGGGCGGCGGTGCCTGCCTGCGAACGGCGTGCGACATCATGGCGGCCGTCCCGCCCTCCCGTCGCCTGGGCGGGGAGGGGCATCCGCTGCACGACCCCTGCGCCGTGGCCTGGCTGGCGATGCCGGAGCTGTTCCACGCGGTGCCCGCGGCAGTGGCGGTGGATCTCGGCCCCGGCCCGGCGCGGGGCAGGACGCATATCGACCGCTGGGGCCGCAGCGGGGCCGCGCCGAATGTCACCCTGGTTGAGGCGCTGGACGCGGACGGCTTCTTCGCCCTTCTGGGCGGGAGGCTGGCGCGCCTGCCCTGAAGCCTGCCGCGGAACCGGGCGGCGAGCTTCGGGGCGCTATCCGGCCGCCTGTTCCAGCGCCCCGCGGACCCAGTCTTTCACCGCAGGGCCGAGTCCGGACATGTGCAGCGCGTCCTGGACCTCCGAGACGAGGAGCGGGCCTTCCAGCGCGGCCCTGCGGAGCGCCATGTTCAGGTGCGAGAGCAGGTAGCCGGCGGAAACGCTCGTCTCCACCAGCATCCCTCCGGTGAGGGTGAAGTGGCTCTCGCTCAGCTCCCAGATCGCGGCTTCCAGGGTTTCGGCCCCGCCCTCCGGCAGCTCGTGGAGCACCAGGCACAGCGTCATGGGTTCCTCTCCGATCCCTCTCCCGGCTTCCCGCCCGGGAGGAGGCAGGTCTAGAACCCGCCCGGTGGCCGCCGCAGCATCCCAGCGCGGCGTGCCCGGATCAAGCATAACGAAACGGCAGTAAAGCGGAATGACAGAGATCATCGCCCATCGCGGCGGCGCAATCCTTTGGCCGGAGAACAGTCTTCTCGCCTTCCGGAGGGCGATCGCCGCTGGCGTGGACGCGGTGGAGTGCGACGTCCACCTCTCGTCGGACGGCGTGCCGATGGTAATGCACGACCCGACTCTGGAGCGGACCAGCAACGGCGAGGGCCCGATCGCCGGGCGCACGGCGGCGGAGCTGGCCGGGCTGAAGCTCGTCTCGGCCGATGGCGAGCCGCCGCCCCGCCTGTCGGACCTGCTCTCCCTCCTCGCGGAAGGCTCGGCGGGGCTGCAGGTGGAGATCAAGGTAGGCCTTTCCGGGAAGCCGGACCTGGCCCTGCTGGAGCGGACGCTGATCGAGCTCGACCGCTTCGGCCTCCGCCCCCGGACAGAGGTGATCACCTTTGAGGCCGAGGTCGCGGCCGCCGCCGTGGCGGCGGGCGGCCTGAAGGACGTCGCCTGGCTCTTCGCGCCGCCCATGCTGCGGTACCTCGGCGTGGACGGCGTGTCGGCCGTGGCGCGCCGGGTCGGGGCGGGGCTGGTCGAGACGCATGAGTCGGCGATGGACCCCGCCCTGCTCGGGCTTCTGCGCGGGGCGGGCCTCCGTGTCGGGGTCTGGGGCGCCAACCGGGCTCCCGCCATTGGGCGCGCGCTGGAACTCGGCGTGGACGCCTTCGCGACGGACGATCCCCTCCTCGCCATGTCGATGCGGGAAGGGATGCAGCGCGGCTGACGGGATGCGCCGGGCGGCGATCCCCTCTATGTCCGCCCCCCATGTCAGACCTGCCGCTCCTCCGTCTTCTCCCCGGCCGCGATCGGCGCGCCAAGGCGGGCCACCCCTGGATCTTCTCCAACGAGGTCGCCATGACCGCGGAGGTCCGCGCCATCCCGCCCGGCACCCCCGTGCGGGTGGAGGGGGATGACGGGGTCCGGCACGGGATCCACCACTTCAACTCGCATTCCCTGATCGCGGGCCGGCGCCTCTCGCGCGATCCGGCCACGCCGATCGACGATGCCTTCTGGCAGGGCCGAATCGCCGAGGCGCTGGCCCTGCGGACCCGCCTGTTCCCCACGCCACACTACCGCCTCGCCCATGCAGAGGCGGACGGGCTGCCCGGGCTGATCCTGGACCGCTACGGCGACCTGGTCGCGCTCCAGGCCAACACGGCGGGGATGGAGGCGGCGACGCCAGCCATCCTCCGTGCCCTCGACGCCCTGATCGCCCCACGCGCCGTGGTGGCGCGGAACGAGGCCTCGGTGCGCGCTCTGGAGGGGCTGCCCGAGGCCACGCTGCTGCTACGCGGCGCGGATGCGACCGGCGCGGTGGAGGAGGGAGGCGTCTCCTTCGCCGTCGATCCGCTCGGCGGGCAGAAGACCGGCTGGTTCTTCGACCAGCGGGAGAACCGCGCCCGCGTGGCCAACCTGGCGCGCGGCGAGACGGTGCTGGACGCCTTCTGCCATACGGGCGGCTTCGGCTTGCAAGCTGCCGCCGCCGGCGCGTCCCGCGTGACCTTGCTGGACCGCTCCGAGCACGCCCTCGCCACCGCGATGGAGACGGCGCGGCGCAACGGGCTGGAGGACCGGGTGGAAGCGGTGCGGGGCGAGGCCATGGAGACGCTGGAGCGCATGGCCGCCTCCGGCGCCCGCTTCGGCGTGGTGGTGGCGGACCCTCCGGCCTTCGCCAAGTCCCGCAAGGACATCCCCCAGGCTGTGCGCGCCTATTCCCGCCTGGCGCGGATCGCGGCCGGGCTCGTGGCGCCGGGAGGCATCCTCTTCATCGCCTCCTGCTCACACCATGTCCCATCGGGCGAGTTCACCGACAGCGTGCTGGCAGGGCTGGGCCGCGCCCGGCGCGAGGCGCGCATCCTGGCCATCACCGGCGCCGGTCCGGACCACCCGATCCATCCCATGCTGCCTGAAAGTGTGTACCTCAAGGCCTTGACCTTGCAGCTTTTCTGACCCGCAGCGGAAGCGGGGCAGCCTGTCCAGGAGATCTTGAACAGGGCTGCCCCGCGCTTATGTAGCTTGCTAATGTTAGCTTGCTACAATAGTTCCGCATCCATGAGCCTCAACGCCGAATTCGTCACGGCCCTGCGCCGGGTGACGCAGCGCTGGCGCACCCTCTGGGACGCCGAGCTGCGAGGGAGTGGCCAGACCCTCGGGCGCTCGCGCGCCCTCCTGATCCTCTCGCAGTCCGGTGGCAGCGCCATGCAGCGCGATCTCGCCGAGGCGCTCTCGGTCGAGCACCCCACCCTTGTCCGCCTGCTGGACGGGCTGGAGCGCCAGGGGCTGATCCGGCGCGAGCCCGTGCCAGGCAATGCCCGCGCCAACCGGATCGTGCTGACCGACGCCGCCGCCCCTGTGGTCCAGGAGGTGGACGGGGTTTCCGAGGGGCTGCGCGAGCGCGTGCTCCACGACATTCCGCGGGCGGAACTCGAAACGGCGCTGCGGGTTCTCAACATGGTGGCGGCCCGGCTGGAGAAGCTGGGCACGGCGCCAGAGGGAGGGCAGGGATGAGCGACGCCGCCACGACCGCGCCAGCCCAGGAACCCGCGCCTGCCGCGCCGGCGAGCGCTTCACCGCCAGCCGGGCCACCCCCTGCGCCGGAGAACATCTCCCCGCCGCAGCTAGCGCTCTACATGCTCGCCTCGCTCACCTTCGGGCTCGCCCAAGGGATGGGGAACTACCTCGTCTCGGGAAATCTCCAGGCGGTGCAGGCTACCTTCGGTGCGACGACGAACGAGGCCGTCTGGCTGATGGCGGGCTACAGCTCCACCAGCATCACCGCCTCCCTCCTGCTCTGGAAGCTCCGGACGCAGTTCGGGCTGCGCCGCGTGGCCAAGATCGCGCTCGTCTTCCTCGTCGTCATCTCCTTGGCCCATGTCGTGGTCAGCGACCTGCACTCGGCGGTCCTGCTGCGGGCCGTGGCGGGCTTTGCGGGCGCCATCCTGAACACCCTCGCCTTCCTCTACGTGCTGGAAGCGTTGCCGCTGCGGCACAAGCTCACCACCGGCATCGCCCTCGGGCTGCTCGGCTCGCAGATTGCCGTACCCCTTTCGCGGCTGATTTCGCCGCACCTGCTCGAGATCGGCCTCTGGCCCCAGCTCAACATGGTGGAGCTTGTGCTCTCCCTCATGTGCCTGGTCTGGATCCTCGTCCTGCCGATCACCCCGCCGGTCTCCGCGAAGGTGTTCGACCGGGTGGACGCGATCAGCCTGCCCTTGCTGATCGTCGGGCTGGGCCTGATCGCCGTCGTGCTCAGCCTCGGCCGCTACTACTGGTGGACGGAGGCCTCTTGGCTCGGCTTCTGCCTCGCTGTGGGCCTCGTCTGCCTGACCCTGCTCGTCGCGATCGAGCTGAACCGCGAACGGCCGCTGGTGAACCTGCACTGGCTCTCCTCCACCGACATGATCATCTTCGGTGGGTCCATGTTCTTTTCCCGCTTCATCCTGTCGGAGCAGACCACGGGGGCCATCGGCTTCTTCCAGAACCTCGGCCTGCTGAACGAGCACATGGCCGGGATGATGTGGGTCATCTTCTTCGCCACCCTCGCCGGCTTCCTGGGCGTCGCGCCCATCAACAAGCCGGAGAACCGGGCGGCCATCCAGGGCACCGGGCTGGCGCTCATCGCCATCGGCGCCTGGATGGAGAGCCGTGGCACCAGCCTCACCCGGCCGCATGATGTCCTGCTCTCCCAGGGGCTGGTCGCCTTCGGCGGCGCGATCTTCCTGCCGCCGGCGGTGGGGTGGAGCTTTGCCCACACCCTGAAATGGGGCATCCAGCACCTGACGAGCTTCTTCGCGATCTTCCTCGCCTCCCAGAACCTGGGCGGCCTGCTGGGCGCGGCGGGGCTGGGAAGCTTCCTGGTGATCCGGGAGAAGTTCCACTCCAGCCAGATCGTCGAGAACCTTACCGGGGCCGACCCGCTGGTCGTGCAGCGGATCCAGCAGTACGGCGCCTCCTACGGGCGCGTTCTGGGAGACCCGGCGCTGCGCTCGGCCGAGGGCTCCACCCTGCTAGCCCAGGCCGCGACGAGGGAGGCGTACGTCCTCGCCTATAACGACCTCTTTCTCGTGGTCGCCATCGTCTCGGCCCTCTGCCTCCTCGGCCTCCTCTCTCACCTGTTCATCCTCTGGCTCGGCCGGCGGCGCGCGCGGACGGACGCGGCGCGCACGGCCCAGCCCGCCTGATCCCGGAAAGCCATGTCCTTCAAGTCCTCCCTCTCCCGCGCCACGATCCCGGCCCTGCTCATCGGGATCGTGGCCGTCCTCCTCGTCCTCTACACGTGGCGCCTGCCGCCCTTCACCTCGACGGTGCAGGTGACCGACGACGCCTATGTGCGGGGGCAGGTGACCGTCATCAGCCCGCAAGTGGCGGGCTACGTCGTCGATATTCCCGTGCAGGACTACGCCCTGGTGAAGGAGGGCGATCTCCTCGCCCGCATCGAGGACCGGATCTACCAGGCGCGCCTCGCCCAGGCCCGCGCCCAGCTCGCGGCCAGCCAGGCCGCGTTGCGCAACCTCGACGTCCAGCGCGGCACGAAGCAGGCGCAGGTGGAGGTGGCCCGCGCCCAGGTGGAGAACGCCGAGGCCGTTCTGGCCAAGGCCCGCGCGGACGTGCGGCGGATCAGCCCGCTGATCGAGCAGAACATCCAGTCCCGCGCCTCCGGCGACCAGCTGAACGCAGCGCTGCGCCAGGGCGAGGCAGGGCTGGACCAGGCCCGCGCGAACGAGACGGTGGCGCAGCAATCCCTGGCCGAGACCCTGGCCAGCCGCGCCAATCTGGAGGCCTCCGTCCAGGGTGCTGAGGCGGCGGTGCACCTGGCGGAGATCGACCTGCAGAATACCCGGGTTGTCGCCCCACGCGACGGCCGACTTGGCGAAGTGGGCGCGCGGGTGGGCCAGTACGTCACGGCCGGCACGCAGCTCACCTCCCTCGTGCCCTCGCTGCGCTGGGTGGTGGCCAACTACAAGGAGACGCAGATCCCGGGCATGCGCGTCGGCCAGCCCGTGACCTTCCATGTGGACGCGCTGCAGGGCGCGGCGCTGACCGGCCGCGTGGAGCGCTTCTCCCCCGCCACGGGCTCCGAGTTCAGCGTGATCCGCGCGGACAACGCGACCGGCAACTTCACCAAGGTGGCCCAGCGCCTGCCCGTGCGGATCGCCATCGACCCTGGCCAGGCGCTCGCCGAGCAGCTCTCGCCCGGCATGTCCGTGGTGGTGAGCATCGACACCGCCGCAGCGCCGGCCGAGGCGCGGCAGGCGACCAGGGAGTGAGACGCCGGGGCTGAGCGCCGCCGGAAAAAGCGGGCCGGCCTAGGCGGCCGGCAGGGTGAACCGGGCCGTCGTTCCGCGGCCCGGGGCGCTTTCCAGGGTGAACTGCCCGCCCTGGAGCTCCACGAGGGCGCGGACCAGGGGGAGGCCGAGGCCTGTGCCCCGCTCCCCCGTGCCCTTGACCCGGCCGAAAGGCTCCAGCGCGATCGTCAGCTCCTCTGGCGTGAGGCCGGGGCCGGTATCGGCGACGCGCACGGTCACGAGGCCTTCCGTCCGCTCGGCCGCGATGGCGACCCGGCAGCCCGGCCCCGCATACTTCACCGCATTCCCGACCAAGTTGAGTAGGATCTGCAGGAGGGAACGGGAATCGGCCAAGGCTTGGAGGCCGGGCGGGACGCGGATCCGCACCTCGATGTCGCGGCTCGCCGCCTCGGCCCGGAGTAGCCGCGCGGCGCGCTCGGCGACGGGGGCGAGCTCCACGGGGCGCGGGTCCACCGCCGTGCGCCCCTCCTGCAGGACGGCGAAGCGCTGCACGTCCTCGATGAGGGCCAGCATGTGCTGCCCGCCCTCCGCGATGTCGTTCACGAACTCGGCGTAGAGCTTGTGGCCCAGCGGGCCATGGGGCTGCATCTGGAGCAGCTCCGCAAATCCAAGCACGGCGTTCAGCGGGGTCCGCAGCTCATGGGTCACTTCGGCCAGGGCGCGTTCACGCCGCCGCACGGCGTTCATCGCCTCCTGCTGGGCGCCCCGGGCAGCGACAAGGGCGGTGTCGAGGCTCGCCAAGGTCTCCTGCGCCGTCGTCATCAGGCGCCCCGCCATGTCCGGCAGCCCGACGGGCAGGTCAGGTAAGGATTCGTCGGCCTCGTAGGCCCGCAGCGCCACCTCGCTCAGCCGCACAGGGTCCAGCAGGGCCCGCATTCCAAGGAGGGAAAGGATGGTGCCGAGGAGGGTGGCCGCGAGCAGCACCCCGAGCAGGGTCCAGTCGGCCGGCCGGTCTCGCAACAGGAGGAACAGCGCGCTGACCAGCGGCAGGTGGATCGCCAGGAAAGCGACCACGAAGAACTTCCCGAGATAGCCGAAGGGAACACGGAGCCGGTGAAGCACGAAGTAGAGGGGCATGGCCCCGCTATTTACTTTAGGTTGTCCCGAGTGGTTACAGGAATCGCGCCCGCAGATCGACGCTGTCCCGCTGCCCCAGCTTGCCCCGGTGTTCCGCCAGCCAAGCCTCGGCGGCAGCGCGGCCATCCTCGCGCAGCGTGCAAAGAAAATTCCAGTCGCCGTTGTATTTGCTAGTCATTCCCAGTCGCCGCATCTTCTCCTCGTCCTCGATGAGGTGAATGTAGAGGCGCTGATACCGAGGGGGCTGCAACACTCCCTGGTCCACAAGTCGCTGGACGAATTCGATCGCCCGCATCTCGTACATAAGAGAGGCGTTGAAGCTGATCTCGTTCACCCTGGTCTCGATTTCCTGGACCGTACGGGGGATGTCCGGGCGGGAAATAGGGTTGATCCCGATCAGCACGATGTCCTGCGGGCTGCCCTGGCGCTCGTAGAGCGGCCAGAGTGCGGGGTTGCCGAGGAAACCACCGTCCCAGTAGGCCTCGCCGTCGATTTCCACAGCGCGGAACAGGTTGGGCAGGCAGGCCGAGGCGAGCAGCGAGTCGCGGGTCACCTCATGGCGGGAGAAGATCCGCGGCTTGCCGGTGCGGACATTCGTGGCGGCGACGTGCAGGTGGGGCGCGTTCGGATGGTGGCACAGCACGTCTAGGTCCAGCACCTCCTCCAGCACCCGCCGGAGCGGGTTCATCTCGATGGGGAAGGGGTTGAGCTGGTAGGGGGAGAAGAAGCGCGTCAGCGTGTCGAAGGTCTGCCAGGCCAGGCCGTGGCTGAGGTCCGGGCCCCAGATGAACTGCTCCAGCGGCGTGTTGCGGAGAGGGCTGAAGGCATAGCGTGAGCCGACAGCCTTCCAGAGACGGTCCAGCAGCGCTTTCGCCCCGTGGCGTCCGCCCTCCGCCATGCCCTGGGCGAAGGCAGCGCCGTTGAGGGCGCCAGCGGAGGCACCGGAGATGGCGGCGACCTGGATCGACTCCTCCTCCAGAAGCTGCAGCAGGACGCCCCAGGTAAAGGCCCCGTGCGAGCCACCGCCCTGGAGGGCGAGGCTGATCCTGTGGGGCTCCGCCGGCCGAGCCACGGCCGGCGCGGCGGGCGTCCCCTCGATCGGGGGAAGCCCTTCCTTCCCGGCGGCAGTCACGAAGCGGTCCAGGCCCCGTCGATGGAGAGGGCCGCGCCGTTCACCGCGCCGCTGTTCGGGCCACAGAGGTAGAGGGCCATTTGGGCCACCTCATCCACCTCTACCCAGCGCTTGCTCGGCTGCTTCTCCAGCAGGAAGTCTGTCAGCGCCGCCTCCTCGGAGACGCCGTGCTTCTGTGCCAGCGGCCCGACCTGGGCCTCCGCCAGGGGAGTCCGGACGAAGCCCGGGCAGATGGCGTTGCAGGTGATCGGGGTGCGGGCGACCTCGATCGCCACCGTCTTCGTGAGCCCGACCACCCCGTGCTTGGCCGCCACATAGGCTGCCTTGAAGGGCGAGGCGACGAGGCCGTGGGCGGAGGCGACGTTGACGATCCGCCCCCAATTCCGCGCCTTCATGCCGGGCAGCAGCGCCTTGATGGCGTGGAAGTTGGAGGAGAGATTGATGGCGAGGATGGCGTCCCACTTCGCGTCCGGGAACTCCTCGACCGGGGAGACGAACTGGATCCCGGCATTGTTCACCAGGATATCCACCCGCCCGAGGGCGGCCTCCGCCTCCGTGCACATCTGCCGCACGCCTTCGGCCTTGGAGAGGTCGGCGCCGGAGTAGGGCGTCTCGCCCCCGGCGATGGCGGCGACCTCGCCGCGGGCGGCGGAGATGGCATCCGGCGTGCCGAATCCGTTCAGCATCACTTTCGCCCCTTCCCGCGCGAAGGCGAGCGCGATGCCGAGGCCGATGCCACTGGTGGAGCCGGTGACGAGGGCCGTGCGGCCCTCCAGGGACTTGCTCAAGGCAGGATCTCCAGGTTGTCGGGGCGCAGAGAACGCCTAGGGCAGGCGCTTCGCAATCCCCGCCACCCAGCGCAGGGCGGGGTTGGACAGGGCCGGCGCCCGGTGTTCCAGCGCCGCGCGGGCGATGCCGGCTGAAAGGGCAGGGTGGGGCAGGGGCGCACCGCCGAGCTCCGAGACAGGCCGCCCGAGGCCCATGGCGAGCATCCCCGCCATCTCCATGCCCCCCGGCGCGAGAAGCGACGCGCCCGCCAGACGCCCGCCCCCATCAACAAAGAGCGTCACCAGGCCCTCGCCGACATCCTCCGCCGCGCCGCGCGCCGTGTCGGCCAGCGGCCATCGCAGGCGCTGAGCCTCCCCGGCGGTGTTGCCGAGCTGGACCAGGGCAGGCTCGGTGCGAATCGCCCGAGTCGGCTCCGGAGCCGCGGCGGGGGTGGGCAGGCGAAAGAGCATGGAGCGCGCGAGCACCGCGACGTCGCCCGCGCCCGGCCGGCCGATCGCCCCGCCCGCGGCCCAGACCCGCCGGTTCCCGGCCACGCGAAGCCCGCCATCGACGGCCAGCGGGCCCTCAGCCCCGATTCCGGCGGCGATCAGGTCCAGCCCCGCCAGCCGCGGCACACGGCCCAGGGCGAGAAGGATGTGGGAGCCCTCGATCCGCGTGCCGTCCGCGAGCAGCAGGGCGAGTCCGTCGGCGGCGCGCTCCGCCCGCGCCGCCTCCACGCCTTCAACCAGGTTCACGCCGTCGCGCCGCAGGGCGCGAGCCACGCCCTCCACCATGTCGCGGTCGAAGCCGGGGGCCAGGGGCATGGGGGAGACGAGCGTCACCCGCGCGCCCAGTCGGGCGAGGGCCTGGGCCATCTCCAGCCCGAACGGCGCGCCGCCAAGGATGAGGAGGTGGTTGGGCCGGTCCTCAAGCTCGGGCAGCGTGTCCTCGGTGAGGTAGGGCAGCACCTCTAGCCCCTCCAGCGCGGCAACCACCGGCTGGGCGCCGGTCGCGATCACCGCGCGGCGGAAGGTCCATTCCCGCCCCGCCGCGCCCACCCGGTCCGGTCCGGCGAAGCGCGCCGCCCCGCGCACCATCTCGATTCCCATGGCCTCGAAGCGCGCCGGCGTCGAATCGGGTGCCGCGTCCGCGTCGGCCGCGGCGAGGTGGGTGCGGAGCGCCAGCCAGTCTACCGCAACCGGCCCCTCGCCGAGTCCGAAGCGCTGGGAATCCCGCATCAGCGCCGCGCGGGCGGCGAGGCCGCGCAGCGAGGCGGCGGTGATGGCGGGGTCCGGCGCCTCGCCACCCATGGCGCCGCGCTCGAAAAGGGTGACGCGCAAGCCGAGGGCGCGGGCGAGGGCGGCGATGCCCCGGCCTGCCTCGCCCGCGCCGATCACGGCGATGTCGGTTTCCGGCATGGTCCCTCCAGCGATGCGGCGCCCTCCGGCGATCGGGCTGGGCAGCGCCACGCATAACGCGATGCGGCGGGAAGGGTAGGGGCGTTCCGCGAAGGAAAGGCTTTGGTTGACGCGGGCGCGGGCGGCTTCCTATACAGCGCCACCCGCGCCGGGCGTCCCGCCGCGGCTGCCCGCGTCTGCCTCCTCCGCCACTCGGAGAGGCGGAAGGGGCGGCCGGGACCGCACTGGCCACCAGACCACCTCTTGCCGCCGCCCCAACGACCTGGGTGGCGGGCACTCAGACGGAGCGCCTTGCCGTGAAGCGTACCTACCAGCCCTCGAAGCTCGTCCGGAAGCGCCGGCACGGGTTCCGCACCCGTATGGAGACGGTGGGCGGCCGCAAGGTGCTCGCCAACCGCCGCGCCAAGGGCCGCAAGAAGCTCTCCGCCTGAGCAGCCCCTCCGGGGCGGCCTGATCCCATGCCCCGGAGACCGTTTCCCGCATGAAGCTGCCCCGGATGAAGAAGCGGCGCGACTTCCTGCGCGCCGCCCAGCGCGGCAAGCGCGCTGCCCGGCCGGGGCTGGTGATCCAGGCCCTGCCGGACACGGGCGGCCCCATGCGCCTCGGCTTTACCGTCACGAAGAAGGTGGGCAACGCCGTGGTGCGGAATCGCACCAAGCGCCGCCTGCGCGAGGCCGCGCGCCTCGTGCTCGGCGCCGCCCCGCCCGAGGGCTGGGACATCGTGCTGATCGGCCGCGACGAGACCCGCGGGCGTCCCTTCACGCAGCTCCAGGGTGACCTGCGCGGCGCGCTTCGACAGGCGGGCGTGCCGGCATGAGCAGCTCCATCACGAGAAGCCCGGGCCTCGCCGCCGAGGCCCTGAAAATTGGCGTGCGCACCTACCAGTTCACGCTGCGCCCCTTCATCGGGGCGCATTGCCGTTTCCACCCGCATTGCAGTGCCTACGCGATCGAGGCCCTGACGGAGCACGGCGCGCTGCGCGGCACCGCCATGACCGCCCGCCGCATCCTTCGCTGCAATCCCTGGCATCCCGGGGGCTATGACCCGGTGCCCGCCGCCAAGACGAGCTGAACGCCGGACCGATGGACAACAAGCGACTCCTTGCCGCGATCGCGATCTCGATCGGCATCCTGCTGCTCTTCGACGTGTGGAACCGCCCCGCGCGCGAGGCGCAGCGGCAGGCCGCGCAGAACGTGCAGCAGAGCCAGACGACGGGCCAGCCGCTGCCCCAGGCCAACACCGCGCTGAACCCCGCGGGCGTGGCCAGCACCGGCCCGAACGACGGCGCACCCACCACGCCGGCCCCGCGCCTGCGGATCGAGAGCCCGCGCGTGCAGGGCAGCGTGAACCTGCGCGGCGCCCGCATCGACGATATGGTGCTGCGCGACTACCGCGAGACCATCCTGCCGGGCAGCCCGAATGTCCGCATCCTCGCCCCGCGCGAGGACAATGCTTCCTACTTCGCCCAGTGGGGCTGGACGGCCGCCGATGGCCGCACCGCCGTGCCCGGCCCGAACACGGACTGGACGGCCGAGGGCACGCTGACGCCCTCCTCCCCCGTCACGCTGCGCTGGGATAACGGGCAGGGCCAGCGCTTCGAGATCGCGCTCTCCCTTGACGCCAACTTCATGGTGACGGCGGAGCAGCGCGTGGTGAACACGGGCACGGAGCCGGTGCAGCTCCTCCCCTGGGCCCGGGTGCGGCGCGAGCACACGCCGCAGGTGGCCGGCTACTACATCCTGCACGAGGGCTTCGTCGGCGTGATCGACGGCCGCCTGCGCGAGTGGAAGTACGCCGACGCCAAGACCGAGGCGCAGCGCCGCAACGGCGCCCCCGCCTTCGAGGCCGATGGCCCCGGCGGCTGGGCCGGCTTCACCGACAAGTACTGGCTGGCCGCCGTGCTGCCCGCCGACCAGTCCGCCCCGAGCCACGCCGCCTTCCGCGCGACGCAGGAGGGCGGGCAGGACCGCTGGCAGGTGGACGTGGCCCCCACGGGCGCCATCACCGCCGCGCCCGGTGCCACCGCCGCCTATGCCACCCGCATGTTCGCGGGGGCGAAAGAGGTGAAGCTGCTGGACGCCTACACGAACGACCTGCACATCAAGGACTTCTACTCGGCCGTGGATTTCGGCTGGTTCTGGTTCCTGACGAAGCCGTTCTTCTATGCGCTCGACTGGCTCTTCGGCGTGGTCGGCAACTTCGGCATCGCCATCCTGATCTTCACGGTGGCGCTGAAGGCCCTGTTCTTTCCGCTGGCCAGCAAGTCCTACCAGTCCATGGCCCGGATGAAGGCCCTGGGCCCGAAGATGCAGGAGATGAAGGAGCGCAACAAGGAAGACCCTGCGAAGATGCAGCAGGAGATGATGGCGCTCTACAAGGCGGAGAAGATCAATCCCGCCGCGGGCTGCCTGCCGATCCTGCTCCAGATTCCCGTCTTCTTCGCGCTCTACAAGGTGCTGTTCGTCACCATCGAGATGCGGCACGCGCCCTTCTTCGGCTGGATCCGCGACCTCTCGGCACCCGATCCGACGAACCTGTTCAACCTCTTCGGCCTGATCCCCTTCGATCCCCCGGCCTTCCTGCATATGCCGGCCTGGGCGATCATCATGGGCATCACGATGTACATCCAGTTCAAGCTGAACCCGACGCCGCCGGACCCGATCCAGGCGAAGCTGTTCAGCTTCATGCCGATCATCTTCACCTTCATGCTGGCCAGCTTCCCGGCCGGGCTGGTGATCTACTGGTCCTGGAACAACCTGCTCTCCGTGGCCCAGCAGTACTACATCAGCCGGCATGACCGGGAGACGCAGCGGCTGGAGAAGGCGGCGGCACGATCGTGAGCGATAGCGCGGACGCGGCGGCGGAGGAGGCCGCCCGGATCGAGGCGGGGCGCCTTCTCTTCGCGCGCCCCGTCAACTTCTTCTTCGCGGCCCAGAAGCTTGAGGGACTGCCCCCGGCCCAGGCGCCGGAGGTGGCCTTCTGCGGCCGCTCCAACGTGGGGAAGTCCTCCCTCATCAACGCGATCGCCGGGCATCACGGCCTGGCTCGCGTCTCCCACACGCCCGGGCGCACGCGGCAGCTGAACTTCTTCGCGGCCGGGGAGGGGACGGAAACGCCCCTGACCATCGTGGACATGCCGGGCTACGGCTTCGCCCAGGCCAGCAAGGCCGTGAAGGCGGACTGGCAGGGGTTGATGTTCGACTACCTGCGCGGCCGCCCCACGCTGCGCCGGGTGATCTTGCTGATGGACGCCCGGATCGAGACGAAGGACGGCGACCGGGCCGCCATGGACCTGCTGGGGGAGGCCGCCGTGCCCTTCCAGATCGTGCTGACCAAATCCGACGACACCAAGCCCCTCTCCCGGCTGGAGAAGCGGCAGGCGGAGATGGCGGAGATCGTGCGGAAGCGCGTGGCGGCGCACCCGGTCGTCCTCACCACCTCCTCGAACAAGGGAACGGGCATTCCGGAGCTGCGCGCGGCCCTGGCGGAGATCGCCGCCGGCGGCTGAACCGGGCCGTGCGGCGGGCGGCCCGCGCTGGCCCGTTCTTCGCAGGCCCGGGTTGACCGCCCCGGTCCGCCGCCCTTACCACCCCGGCCCATGCGCGCGGCCCCGGGGCCACCCCGGCCGGGCGCGACCTGACGCGCCGCCTACAGGGACCGCCCATGACCGACCCGCACGACCAGATGGCGATCCTCGCCGGCGCTCTGCCCTACCTGAAGCGCTACGACGATCAGATCATCGTCGTGAAGTACGGCGGCCACGCAATGGGCGAGGAGGACACAGCGCTGCGCTTCGGCCGCGACATCGCGTTGCTGGAGCAGGTGGGCGTGAACCCCGTGGTGGTCCATGGCGGCGGGCCGCAGATCAACGCCATGCTGAAGCGCCTGAACGTGCAGTCCACCTTCGTGAACGGGCTGCGCGTGACGGACGAGCAGATGGTGGACGTGGTGGAGATGGTCCTCGCCGGGACCGTCAATAAACAGGTGGCCGAGGCAATCACCCGGGCGGGCGTGATCGCGGTCGGCATCTCCGGCAAGGACGGCAACCTGATCCGCGCCCGCAAGGCCGAGCGCACGGTGATCGACCCCGAGACGAAGCAGCCGCGGCCCCTGGACCTGGGCTATGTCGGGGAGCCGGCGGAGGTCGATACCAAGGTTCTGCGCCTGATGATCGGGGCAGACATCGTGCCCGTAGTGGCCCCCGTCGGCGTGGGCCCGGATGGCCAGACCTATAACATCAACGCGGATACCGTGGCCGGCGCGATCGCCGGCGCGCTGGGCGCCGTGCGGTTGCTGATGCTGACCGACGTGGCCGGCGTGCGCGGCCCGGACGGCAAGCACATCCCGGAGATGAGCGTGGCCGATGTGCGGGCGGGGATCGCCGAGGGCTGGATCTCGGCCGGCATGATCCCGAAGGTGGAGACCTGCATCTACGCCATAGAGAAGGGCGTGCAGGGCGCTGTGATCCTGGACGGCCGGGTGCCGCACGCGGTCCTGGCCGAGTTGTTTACCGAGGGCGGCGCGGGCACCCTTATCAAGGCCTGAACTGGCATCAGGAGGGGGCGAGCAGCCCCCCGACCAGTTCCTGCATCGTTTCGGGCGCCAGCGCCCAGCTTCCGCCGGGCAGGACCAGGAGTTCCTCTGGCGCGCTGCCCGCCAGGCGCATCTGGGCGAAGGTGGCTGCCCGGCCGGAAAGCCCGGCCTTCCAGCAGAGCGAAACCAGCAGCCGCGCGTCCCGGCCCTCCAGCGCGCGGGTCACCACCCCGCCGGGCAGGCCGCTGAGCGCCGCGAGGATCCGGGCGCATTCCGGCAGGCGCGAATGCCGGGCGGCGGCGATGAAGCTCTCCTCGTTGACCGGGCCGGAAGGAGGGTCGGGGAACCCCGCGGGGCTGGGGCCAGGAGCGGCCAGCCCCGGATGGGCACCGGCTGGCCCGGCCGTGCCCAGATCCGGCCGGGAGAGGAGGATCCGCAGCGCCTCCCCGGCCACCATGTCCTGCAGCCCGCGCAGCACGGCCGCGCTCAGCCCGGGGCGACGGACCAGCGCCGCTTGCCAGCCGGCATGCCCGCCGCAGCGCTCCGTCAGGGCGAGAAGCGTCGCCTCGCGGATGCGGGCCGTCGCGTTCGCCAGCAAGGCGGCGACCGAGGCTTCCTCCTCCCGCTCCGCGATCGCGGCCGAGGGCGCTTCCGGCAGGTGGGGCCGGCGCGCGATCGCCCCAAGCGTCTCGGGCACGGGCGGGTCGGCGATGAGGCGGAGGAGGTCACCCTCCTCCAGCACTGGGGAACCACGCAGGACGGGCTCGGCCACGGCCATGGCAACGTCCCGCGCCAGGCGGAGGATCAGCGGTCGGGGGATATGGGCCAGCTCCGCCACCAGTTCCGTCACGGCGGCGCGCACGGCCACCGCGTCATCGTCGCTGAGGAGGAGCAGCGCCTCCCAGGTGGCCCGGCGATGCCGGTCCGTCGTCTCCGGATCCAGCAGCGGGGCGAGCGTGGCTAGCTTGCGCGCCAGCACGCGCCGCACTCCTGGCTCCGAATCGCGTGCCAGGAGGTGGTCCGCCAGGGGCGGCGTGGCGGCGTTCGCGGCGATCGCGGCCCGCACCGTGATAGCGGGGTCGTTAGCCAGGAAGAACAGCATCTCCAGCGGGGTATCTGCCCGCTCCGCCAGCCTCGCCCGCGCGGCATCGTCCATGCGGCGGGGCGAGACGGCCAGTTCGGCTTGCATCGTCACCTCCAGATCAGGGAGGTCCCGCGCCCGCGGCGCCGGAGCCTTTTGCTGCCGCCAAGCTGCACCCCGAAGGTTAGGGAAGGCTGAATCCCTTGCGTCGCCCGCGTTGACAGCCCGCGCCCCGCGCGCGATGGGGTCCGCCTCCGACCGCCGACGACATGCAGGACTTCCCGATGGACCTCGCCGCCCTCCAGCCCCGAATCGAGGCCCTCTGGGAACGCCGGGCCGAGCTGAGCCCCGCCACCAAGGGCGAGGACCGCGAGGCGATCGAGGCGGCGCTGGAGGCCCTGGACTCCGGCAAGGCCCGGGTCGCGGAGCCGGACGGGCAGGGGGGCTGGCGCGTCAACCAGTGGCTGAAGCAGGCTGTGCTGCTCTCCTTCCGGCTGGAGGACAGTGCGCCGATGGATGTCGGCCTCGGCGCCTACGACAAGGTTCCCCTGAAATTCAAGGACTGGGGCGAGAACCGCTTCCGTGAGGCCAGTTTCCGCGCCGTGCCCGGGGCGGTGGTCCGGCGCTCTGCCTTCATCGGCAAGGGCGTGGTGCTCATGCCCTCCTTCGTGAACCTCGGCGCCTACGTGGACGAGAACACGATGATCGACACCTGGGCGACCGTCGGCTCCTGCGCGCAGATCGGCAAGAACTGCCACATTTCCGGCGGCGCCGGCATCGGCGGCGTGCTGGAGCCGCTGCAGGCCAACCCGGTGGTGATCGGCGACAACTGCTTTGTCGGCGCCCGTTCCGAGGTGGCGGAGGGCGTGATCGTCGGCGAGGGCTCGGTCCTCGCCATGGGCGTCTTCCTCGGCGCATCCACCAAGATCATCGACCGCGCGACGGGCGAGGTCTTCGTCGGCAAGGTGCCGCCCTATTCCGTGGTGGTGCCGGGCAGCCTTCCCGGCAAGGCGCTGCCCGATGGCACGCCGGGCCCGAGCCTCTACTGCGCTGTCATCGTGAAGCGCGTGGACGCCCAGACCCGCAGCAAGACGAGCATCAACGAGCTGCTTCGTGACTGACCGGGGGGACTGATGGAGACCGATCCGCTCCCCATCGCGCAGGCTCTGATCCGCTGCGCCTCCGTCACGCCCGCCGATGAGGGCGCGATGGCGGTGCTGGAGGGGGCCCTGGCGCCGCTCGGCTTCCAGTGCACCCGGCTGCGCTTTGGGGAGGTGGAGAACCTCTTCGCCATCCGCCGCTCCGGCGGCAACGGCCCGCATCTCTGCTTCGCTGGCCATACGGACGTCGTGCCGCCGGGGGAGGGCTGGACGCACCCGCCCTTCGCGGCGGAGGTCGCGGACGGCACCCTCTACGGGCGCGGCGCAGTGGACATGAAGGGCGGGGTTGCCGCCTTCGTCGCGGCCGCCGCCGATGCGGTGGCGGACGGCACGGCGGATCGCGGCACCCTCTCCTTCCTCATCACCGGGGACGAGGAGGGGGTGGCCACCGACGGCACCACGAAGGTGCTGGACTGGATGGCGGAGAACCACCTGGTCCCGGACATGTGTCTGGTGGGCGAGCCGACGAGCAAGGAGCGGCTGGGCGACACGATCAAGATCGGCCGGCGCGGCAGCTTCTCCGCCGAGTTCACCATCCACGGCATCCAGGGCCACGTCGCCTACCCCGACCGGGCGGACAACCCGATCCACCGCATGGCCCGGGTGATCCACCGGCTGACGGCGGAGCCGCTGGACGGCGGCACGGGGTGGTTCCAGGCCAGCACGCTGCAGGTCACCACGGTGGACGTGGGCAATTCCACGAACAACATCGTGCCCGCCAGCGCCTTCGCCCGGCTGAACATCCGCTTCAACCCAACCCATTCCGCCGCGAGCCTGGAGGCGCGGATCCGGGAGATCCTCGCCGAGGAGGCGCCACGCCACGAGGCGCGCTTCTCCAGTTCCGGCGACGCCTTCCTGACCCAGCCCGGCCCCTTCGTGGACGCGCTTCGCCGCGCGGTCCAGGCCAGCACGGGCGAGGAGGGCGCGCTGGACACGGGTGGCGGCACTTCGGACGCGCGCTTCATCACCCGCCTCTGCCCCGTCGCCGAGCTCGGCGCGGTCGGCACCACCATGCACAAGGTGGACGAGCGCACGCCGGTGGAGGAACTGCGCCGCCTCTCTACCCTTTACGGCGCCGTGATCCGGGAGTGCCTGGGCTGAGCACTCCCGCCGTCACCCTCGAGACGCAGATCGCGGCCGGGCTGCGCGCCGCCTTCCTCCTCGCCCAGGGCAGGGAGGAGGGGCTGCGCTTCGCCCTCCTTTCCATGGAGGGTGCCGCGCGCTCCTTCTGGGCGGGCGCGGCCTGCCTCATCCCGTTCCTCATCATCCGCGGAATGGGGGACGACGCCCTCCTCTCCGGCGGGCTGGCGGTGGAGCTGATCGGCTACATGCTGGGCTGGGTGGTCTTCCCGCTCGCCTCCACGGCGCTGGTGGATGCCTCCGGCCGTGGGCCGCTCTGGCCGCTCTTCATCGCCGCGTGGAACTGGACCAACCTCGCCCAGTACGCGGCACTCCTGGCCGCCGCGCTCCTCGGGCGCCTGCTGCCCGGCGGGGTGGGCGGCCTGCTCACCCTCCTGGCCTTCGCCTACGCGCTCTGGATGGAGTGGTTCGTCGCGAAGTCGGCGCTCCGCATCAGCGGTATCCGGGCCGGGATGTTCGTGCTGATGGACATGGCCATCGGCCTCACCATCGCCTCGACGGTGGCGCGGCTCGGCTAGGCCGCGGCGGTCAGCGCCGTGCGGCCAGACCTCGCCCGACCGCCACCGCCCCATCCCCGAACTTCGCCCGCAGGGCTTCCATCGCGGTCCAGCGCGCGGCCCGGCGCGGCGCCTCCGGGTCCGCCAGGTCGCCGTGGTCGGCGGCGGCGGCCTCCACCAGGGGCTGGGCGCCGATGCCGATCAGGCGGAAGGCCGTGCCGTCCGCCTCCCGCGCCAGCAGCGGGCGCGCGGCGGCGAAGAGGGTTTCCGGCACCGCGCTGGGCCCAGCCAGCCGCGCGTTGCGGGTCCGTAGGGCGAAGCGGGCGGTCTTCAGCTTCAGCACCACCCCGCCGGCGGCGAAGCCCTTCTCCGCCAGCCGCCGCGCCAGCCTCTCGCAGAGCCGCCAGAGGACGGGCTCCATCTCCTCCGGCCGAGCAATGTCGCGTTCGAAGGTGGTCTCGGCCGAGACCGACTTGGTCTCGCGCTCCGGCCGGACGGGGCGGGAGTCTTCGCCGCGGGCCCGGGCTACCAGGGCCGGCCCGTCCTCCCCGAAGCGGCGCATCGCCTCCCGCGCGTCCAGGCAGGCGAGCTGGCCGAGGGTGGAGAAGCCCATTCCCCCCAGCTTCGCCGCGAAGGCGGGGCCGACGCCCGGCAAAATCGTCACCGGCTCAGGCGCCAGCAGGGCGGCCGCCTCGGCGACACCGATCACGGCCAGGCCGCGCGGCTTGTCCCGCTCCACCGCGATCTTGGCGAGCAGCCGGTTGGGAGCGAGGCCGATGGAGACCGTGACGCCCACCTCCTTCTCCACCGTCCTGGCGAAGCGGGCGAGGGCGACGGCGGGCGGGGCGCCGTGCAGCACCTCGGTGCCCGAGAGGTCCAGCACCGCCTCGTCGATGGACATGGCCTGGACCAGTGGGGTCAGCGCTTCCATCAGCGCCCGGATCTGGCGCGAGGCGGCCACGTATTTCGTGAAGTCCGGCTTGATCACCACGGCGTCCGGGCAGGCGGCCAGGGCCTTGAACATCGGCATGGCGGATTTCACCCCGCGCGTCCGCGCCAGGTAGCAGGCCGTCGAGACCACGCCGCGCTGGCCCCCGCCTACGATCACGGGGCGGGCGGCCAGTTCCGGCCGGTCACGCTTCTCAACGCTGGCGAAGAAGGCGTCGCAGTCGATATGGGCGATAGGAAGGGAGAAGAGCTCGGGGTGCGAGACCACGCGCGCGCTGCCGCAGGCGGTGCAGCGGCGTGGCGCTTCTGCGGAATGGGAGAAGCAGTCCCGGCAGAGGGAGGGCATATTCCCTCTCTAGCACGGAACGGGAACAAGGGCCCGAGTCGTCAGGCCGCATCCCAGAGCCGCGCGGCGCCGAAGACGCCGGAACTGTCCCCGTGCCGCGCCCGGACGAGCCGTACCGCCTTGGCGTCCCCGAAGATGAAGGGCGCCATCAACCCCGGCACCGCCTCGTACAGCCGGGCGAAGTTTGAGACACCGCCGCCCAGCACGATCACCTCCGGATCCATCAGATTCACCAGCTGGGCCAGGGCCCGCGCCAGCCGGTCCGCGTACCGGTCCAGCGCCGCGGCCGCCGCCGGATCGCCGGAAGCCGCCCGGGCCTCAAGCCCACTCGCGTCCCGCACGCCCGGCCCATCCGCGTCTGCGGCCAGGGCAGGGCCGCAGAGGAAGGTCTCCAGGCAGCCATGCAGCCCGCACCAGCAGCGCGAGCCCGGGAACTCTTCCGGCCGCATCCAGGGCAGGGGGGTGTGGCCCCATTCCCCGGCCACGCGGTTCAGCCCCTCCAGCGGGCGCCCGTCCACGACCCATCCGCCGCCCACCCCTGTGCCGAGGATGGCCGCGAAGACGATGTGGTGCCCCGCACCGGCGCCGTCTGCCGCCTCGCTCATCGCCAGGCAGTTGGCGTCATTCGTCACCCGGACCGGGCGGCCCAGCGCCGCCTCCAGGTCCCGGTCCAGCGGGCGGCCGTTCAGGGCCTGGCTGTTGGCGTTCCGTACCAGCCCTGTTTGCGGGTTGATGCTGCCGGGAATGCCCACGCCCACGCTGCCCGTGGCTCCCAGCTCGGCCTCCGCCTCCCGTACCAGGGCGGCGATGGTTGCCACCGTTGCCTCGTAGCCGTTCCCGGTCGGGCGGCGGCGGCGCAGCAGCACCTCCCCGTCCGGGCCCAGGGCCGCGATTTCCGTCTTCGTGCCGCCGAGGTCCACGCCGAGCCTGATCGTCATGGGCGATAGATGCCGGTGCACCGGGGACACGTCCAGCGGAGCATCGCGCGGGAAGGGGCCGCGGGCGCTGGACTTGTGACGTTTCAGGTGGTGGATTGGCCGGCTCTATGGCAGCGCCATCCAACGCCTCCCCAAGCGGGAACACCAAAGAGACCCTGCTCGACGTCCAGGGCCTGACCTGTCCCTTGCCCGTGCTGAAGGCCAACAAGGCCCTGCGCGGGCTGGCGCCGGGCGCGCGGCTAACCGTGCTGGCCACGGATGCTGCCAGCGTGGTGGATTTCCAGGCCTATTGCCGGGAGACCGGCCATGCCCTTGTTTCCTTCAGCGAGAGCGCCGGGGTTTTCCGTTTCACGCTGCGAAAGCGGGTCGAGCCGGGGAAGGGGGGCTGATGCTCCTCCTCACCCATCCCGCCTGTCTGCGCCACGATAACGGCCCGCACCACCCGGAATGCCCGGACCGGCTGCGGGCGGTGATGCAGGTGCTGGAGATGCAGGAGTTCTCCGCCCTTGTCCGCGCCCAGGCGCCAGAGGCGACGCGGGAGCAGCTGCTGCGGGTCCACCCCGAGTCCCATGTGGACCGGATCCTCTCGATCCGCCCGGCGGAGGGGGAGCGGATCCAGCTCGATCCCGACACCGGCATGAGCGCGGGCACCGCGGAGGCCGCGCTGCGCGCCGCGGGCGCCGGGGTCGAGGCGGTGGATGCCGTGATGCGGGGCGAGTTCCCGCGCGCCTTCTGCGCCGTGCGCCCCCCCGGCCACCACGCCGAGCCCGACACCGCCATGGGCTTCTGCTTCTTCTCCAGCGCCGCGATCGCCGCCCGCCACGCCCAGGCCGTGCACGGAGTGGAGCGGGTGGCGGTGCTGGATTTCGATGTCCACCACGGCAACGGCACGCAGGCCGCCTTCTGGGCCGAGCCCTCGCTCATGTTCGCCTCTTCGCACCAGATGCCGCTCTATCCCGGGACGGGCGCGGCCTCGGAGGTGGGACAGGGGAATATCCTCAACGTGCCGCTCGCCTCCGGCACGGAGGGGCCGGCCTTCCGCCGGGTCTGGGAACGCGAGATCCTGCCTGCGGTCTCCGCCTTCTCGCCCGGCCTGATCATCGTCTCCGCTGGATTCGACGCGCACCGGGCCGACCCGCTCGCCTCCCTGCGCCTGGTGGAGGAGGATTTCGGCTGGGTGACGGAAGCGATCTGCGAGACGGCCAACGGCATCTGCGGCGGCCGGGTGGTTTCCCTGCTGGAAGGCGGGTACGACCTCGGCGCCCTCGCCCGATCGGTGGCCGCACATCTGCGCGCCCTGGTCCGCGCCTAACCCGGAACCCACCCCATATGTCCGACCAGTCTGATACCCTGCCCGAGGTCGAGAACCTCTCCTTCGAGGAAGCGATGGCCGAGTTGGAGTCCATCGTGCGCCGGCTCGAGGGCGGGCAGGCGAAGCTAGAGGAAGCGATGGATTCCTACGCCCGCGGCACCGCGCTGCGCGCGCATTGCCAGCGCAAGCTGGACGAGGCCGAGGCGCGGGTGCAGGCCCTGGTGCCCGGCCCCGTGCCGGGCCTGCGGGACGTGGAGTAGAGGCGCCGATGAGCGAGACGATGACCGACGCGGCCCCGGCGGAGACCCTGAAGGCGGCGATGGCCGAGGCCGCCTCCGAGGTGGACGAGGCGCTGGACGCGCTGCTGCCGAAGGAGGAGGGCGACGAGCGGAAGCTCTTCGCCGCCATGCGCTACGCCACCATGGGCGGTGGCAAGAAGATGCGCGCCTTCCTGGTGCTGGAGGGGGCGCGGCAATTCGGCGTGGCCCGGGATTCCGCGCTGCGCGCGGCCGCCGCGGTGGAGATGCTGCACGCCTACTCGCTGGTGCATGACGACCTTCCGGCGATGGACGATGACGACCTGCGCCGTGGCAAGCCCACTGTCCACAAGGCCTGGGACGAGGCCACCGCCATCCTGGTCGGCGACGCGCTGCAGACCCAGGCCTTCGCCACCCTTGCCGCGCCGGAGACACACCCGGATCCGGCCGTGCGCGCCGAGCTCTGCCTCCACCTCGCCCAGGCCTCCGGCGCGCGCGGCATGGTGGGCGGCCAGATGCTGGACATCATGGCCGAGTCCGCGACCGCGCCGCTGGACGAGGCTGCCATCGTCCGCCTGCAGCAGCTCAAGACCGGCCGGCTGATCGAGTTCGCCGCCGAGGCCGGCGCCATCCTCGGCAAGGCGGCGGCGCAGACGCGGCAATGCCTGCTGTTCTACGGGCGCGAGATCGGCGCCGCCTTCCAGATCGCTGACGACCTGCTGGACCTGACCGCCACGCCGGAGGAAACCGGCAAGGCCACGGGGAAGGATGCCGGCGCGGGGAAGGCGACCCTTCTCGGCCTGCTCGGCCCCGAGCGCGCCCGCGCCCAGGCCGAGCGGCTGGTACAGCAGGCCAAAGGCCATCTTGAGCACTTCGACGAGCGCGCGGACCTCTTGCGCGCCCTCGCCGACCACGTCATCCGCCGCCGGAACTAGGCGGCGATCGAGAGAGCACGACGCATGTCCGCCCCACCAGCCACGCCCCTCCTCGACCGCGTCCGCAATCCCTCGGACATGCGCAACCTCTCGCCGGACCAGCTGAAGCAACTGGCGGAGGAGCTGCGGGCGGAGACCATCCACACCGTCTCCACGACCGGCGGGCATCTCGGCGCCTCGCTCGGCGTCGTGGAGCTGACGGTGGCGCTCCACGCGATCTTCGACACGCCGGACGACCGGCTGATCTGGGACGTCGGCCACCAGGCCTATCCGCACAAGATCCTAACCGGCCGGCGGGACCGCATCCGCACCCTGCGCCAGGGCGGCGGCCTCTCCGGCTTCACCCGGCGTAGCGAGAGCGAGTACGACCCTTTCGGCGCCGCCCACTCCTCCACCTCCATCTCCGCGGGCCTCGGCATGGCGGTGGCGCGGGACCTGCTCGCGCCGCTGGGCAAGGGCAAGGGGGTGGAGCAGAACGTCATCGCCGTGATCGGCGACGGCGCCATGTCCGCCGGCATGGCCTATGAGGCCATGAACAACGCGGGGGCGCTGAAGTCCCGCCTGATCGTCGTGCTCAACGACAACGACATGTCCATCGCCCGGCCCGTGGGCGCCATGTCGGCCTATCTCTCGCGCCTCATCTCCTCGCGCCCCTTCCTCTCCATCCGGGAGGTCATGGGCCGGCTCGCGCGCCGCTTCCCCCGGCCGCTGGCCCAGGCGGCGAAGCGCGCCGACGAGTACGCGCGCGGCCTGCTCACCGGCGGCACCCTCTTCGAGGAGATGGGCTTCTACTATGTCGGCCCGATCGACGGGCACGACCTGGACCACCTGCTTCCCGTGCTGCGCAACCTGCGCGAGGCCGACGAGGGCGGGCCTATCCTGCTCCACGTGGTGACGCAGAAGGGCAAGGGCTATGCCCCGGCCGAGGCGAGCGCGGACAAGTACCACGGCGTGGTGAAGTTCAATGTGGTGACTGGGGAGCAGGTGAAGGCGCCGCCCGGCCCGCCGAGCTACACCAAGGTCTTTGCCCAGGCGCTGATCGCGGAGGCCGAGGCTGACCCGACCGTGGTGGCCGTCACCGCCGCCATGCCCAGCGGCACGGGGCTGGACGCCTTCGAGAAGAAGTTCCCGCGCCGGACCTTCGATGTCGGGATCGCCGAGCAGCACGCCGTGACCTTCGCCGCCGGCATGGCGACGGAGGGGCTGAAGCCCTTCGTGGCGATCTACTCCACCTTCCTCCAGCGCGCCTACGATCAGGTGGTGCACGACGTTGCGCTGCAGAACCTGCCCGTGCGCTTCGCGATGGACCGCGCCGGGCTGGTGGGTGCAGATGGCGCCACCCATGCCGGTGCCTACGATGTCGCCTTCCTCGGCTGCATCCCGAACATGACGCTGATGGCGGCCGCCGACGAGGTGGAGCTGGTGCACATGGTCGCCACGGCCGCCTCGCATGATTCCGGCCCGATCGCCTTCCGCTACCCGCGCGGTGAGGGCACCGGGCTGGAGCTGCCCGCGCGCGGCACGGTGCTGCCGATCGGCAAGGGCCGGGTTCTGCGGGAGGGGAGCACGATCGCCATCCTCTCCTACGGGACGCGGCTGGCCGAAGCGATGAAGGCCGCCGAGGAGCTGGCGGCCCAGGGCCTCTCCTGCACCGTGGCCGACGCGCGCTTCGCCAAGCCGCTGGACACGGAGTTGGTGGAGCGGCTTGCCCGGAGCCACGCCGTGCTGCTGACCGTGGAGGAGGGTTCCGTCGGCGGCTTCGGCAGCCTCGTGGCGCAGCACCTCGCCCATGCTGGGCTGCTCGACGGCGGCCTGCGCTTCCGCCCGCTGGTCCTGCCGGACAGCTACATCGACCATGACTCGCCGAAGAAGCAGTACGACCTGGCCGGCCTCAACGGGCCGCAGATCGCACAGGCGGCGCGGGACGCACTCGGCCGCGAGACGACCGTCCAACCTGCGCGGGCCTGACGCTCAGTACCGGAGAGGGGTTCCCACCCCTCTCCGGATTGCCCGGCTCCATTCTTTCTCCAGGGCTCACGCCTAGGTCCGGACCGAACCCGAACGTCGTTGTCGTAGGTCGGTAGCCGCCCAGCCGGTGCTTTGACCCGACCCGATCGCCTGCCTCTTCCCCGTGTGGGCGAAGGCTGCGACGACGGTCCGAGGCCGGCAGCGACGGACATACAGCTTCTGGTTGCAACTTTCCCGCGCTAGTTGTTGTTCTGCGTGGGGGAGGCGCCGGTCTGGCGTGTCGGTGCATGAGATACTTAACCGACTTCGTCAGGGGGCTCCTCAGGCCGGGCAAACTGGCGGAGGCATCGGCCGCGAGCACAGGCGGGACGGGCGAGGCGACGGATTTCCAGCTTCTCGCCGAGCACAGCCTGGATGTCATCTTCAACGTCCGACCGGATGGGACCGTCCGATACGTCTCGCCCTCGGCAGCGGAGCTGTTTGGCTGGACACCCCAGGAGATTGTCGGACGTTCCGCCAAGGAGCTGACCGCGCCCGAGGATCGGTGGATCGTCCAGGACGCGATCCGGACCTTGCTCGCCCGGCAAACGGATCGTCTGACAACCGTCGCCCGCTCCCTGAGGAGGGACGGGTCGGTCTTCTGGGCGGAGGTCACCGCGCGGATGGTGTGGGACGAAGCCGCGCAGCGCCCTACCGATACGGTGCTGGTCCTCCGGGATGTCACGCGCCGGGTTGAGCTGGAGCAGCAGCTGGCCGAACTGGCGCGGAAGGACGGGCTGACCGGCCTGGCGAACCGCCGGGCCTTCGACGAGGCCTTCGAGGCGGAGTGGCAGCGCACGATCCGGGAGAACGCGATGATGTCGCTGCTCCTGCTCGACGTCGACCACTTCAAGGCCTTCAACGACCACTACGGGCACCAGGTCGGCGACGACTGCCTGCGCGCTGTCGCGGCGGTCGTCGGCAGCTCGGTCCGCCGCCCCGCCGATCTGGCGGCCCGCTATGGCGGCGAAGAGATCGCGGTCATCCTTCCCCGGACGGGAGCGGATGGCGCGGCCGCGGTTGCGGAGCAGATCCGCGCTGCGATCCAGTCACTCGGCGTCCCGCACGCCGGCAATCCGGAGGGCGGAGGGCAGGTGACGGCAAGTATCGGGGCCGCAACGGCGCTTTCCCGCATCGGTGGCACCATGTCGATGCCGGGCAGTCTGCTCGCGGCGGCGGATGCCGCTCTCTACAAGGCGAAGGCCGGCGGGCGGAACCGCGTGGAGACGACCCTCCTCCTGGCCCCGGCAGGCAGCTAGGACCGAACTGACCCGATTCCGCGCGCCTCCGGTGCCCGGCGCCCGGCGCGAAGCGGATGGCTAGGGCGCCCGGAGCACCTCCCGGTTCACCACCGCGTCCGGGTCCGGCCGCCCGGCCAGGAAATCCAGCACGTTGCCAGCCGCGTCCCAGGCCATGCGCTGCAGCCCTTCGGCGGTGCTGGCCGCGACGTGTGGGGTCACGACGAGGTTTGGGCTCGCGAGGAGGGGTGGCGGCTCGGCCATCGGTTCCACGCGCAGCACGTCCAGCCCGGCGCCGCCGAGATGCCCGGCGGAGAGGGCTGCCGCGAGGGCATCCTCGTCCACCAGCGTGCCGCGGGCGGTGTTGATGAGGACGGCGCCCGGCTTCATCGCCGCCAGGAAAGCGGCATCCACCATGCCGCGCGTGGCGTCGCTCGCGGGCAGGTGGAGCGAGACGATGTCGGCGCGGCCGAGGGCGGGAACCAGGTCCTTCTCCACGACGTAGCCCGCGCCGCGGATGGTGCCCGCGGGCAGGAAGGGATCGTGGACCGAGACCTGCATCCCGAAGGCGGCGCAGAGCCGCGCCACGCGGGTGCCGATGCGGCCGAAGCCCAGCAGCAGCACGCGCCGGCCGCCCAGCTCGAAAGCTCGGGACTGTCCCTGCACGCGCCAGTGGCCGGCGCGCACCCCGGCATCCACCGGCACCACCTGCCGGGCCACGGCGAGCATCAGCATCAACGCGTGCTCCGCCACCGAGGCCGCGTTGGCTTCCGGCGTGATCATCACGGCCACGTTGCGCGCGGTGCAGCCCGGCACGTCCACCAGGTCGTAGCCGACACCATGGCGGCAGACCATGCGGAGGCGGGGCGCCATGTCCAGCAGCGCCTGGTCCACCCGCGTGCCGCGGACGATGAGGGCCTCCACCTCTCGCAGCCGCTCGGCGAGGGTGGCTCCGGCTGGGGCGCCGGGATGGTCCAGCATCAGGCCGGGCGCGGCCTGGAGCCGGGCGATGCCGTCGGGGTGGATGGGATCGAGGACGGCGACGTGGCGCATTCGGGACCTGTCAGTTCGCGGAGGACCAGGGCGTGCGGTCGTAGAGAGCCTTCGTGTTCTGGGCCTCCTTCAGCACGTCAGCCTTGTACTCGGCACCGAGCAGAGGGCGTAGCGGCAGGTTGAGGCGCTCGGCCTCTGCCAGGAAGGCGGGGTCCGTCAGGATGGCGCGGAAGGCGGAGACCAGCCGCTCCGCGATCTCGCCCGGAAGGCCCGGCGGCGCAACGAAGCCACGGGCGGAGCCGCCCAATACGTCCACGCCCTGCTCTCGGAAGGTCGGCACTTCCGCCATGGCGGACCAGCGGGCGGGAGCGGCCTGGCCGAGGCAGCGCGTACGGCCTTCCCGGAGCAGGGAGAGCCCCTCACTGTCATTGTAGGAGGCCACGTCGAGCTGCCCGCCCAGCAGGTCCCGCACGGCCAGCGCCGTGCCGTTGTAGGGGACGTGCAGCGCCTTCGCCCCGGTCGCCTGCTGGAAGGCGAGGAGAAGAAGATGGTCGTCGGAAGCCGTGCCGGCGGCTGTACCGACCGAGACCGCCTCGGGCCGCTTTGCCATGGCCTCGCGCAGGTCTGCGATGGATTTCAGGGGTGAGTCCGCGCGCACCCAGAAGGCGCCAGGATCGTCCACCACGTTGGCGAGGTAGGTGAACTCCTCCGTGCGCCAGCGCACGCTGCGCTCCAACGGATGGGTGATAAAGCTGAGCGTCGCGACCGTGCCCAGCGTGAAGCCGTCCGGCCGCGCGGCGAAGACCGCCTCGTTCCCGATCTGCCCGCCGGCGCCGGCCCGGTTCGTGACGACGAAGGTCGCGCCGGGCAGCTGCTGTGGCAGGTACTTCGTCATAAGCCGCCCGACGATGTCGATGCCGCCGCCGGGTGGGTAGGGGACGATGATCTCGATCGCCCGGCCTGCGGGCCAGCCGCCCTGGGCAAGCGCGGCACGGGCAAGGGCCGACGCGCCCGCGGAGGCGGCAAGGGCAACCAGGGCGCGGCGGCCGGGCGTGGGGACGGAGCGTTGGGCCATGGAGTTCTCCCTGCGGCGCTCGCCTGGCCGCTTGCGCCCTGTTTCGGCTCCTCCCGCCGCCTCGGCAAGTCCCGCTGCGCCGCGCGTCCTGCTATCCTGGCTCGCTCTACCCAGGAGCGCCGCCTTGCCCCAGCCCAAGCCCGCCAAGCAGCGCGCCGACGCCGCCCTCGTGGAGCGCGGCCTGGCCGAGAGCCGCACGCGGGCGCAGGCGCTGATCCTGGCCGGCAAGGTGTTCAGCGGCGAGCGGCGCATCGACAAGCCCGGCCAGGAGCTAAGGGAGGGCGAGCCGCTGGAGGTGCGGGGCCAGGACCACCCCTGGGTCAGCCGGGGCGGGCTGAAGCTGGCCCATGGGCTGGAGGCCTTCGGGCTGAAGCCCGAGGGCCGGGTCTGCATTGATGTCGGCGCCTCGACCGGAGGCTTCACCCACGTGCTGCTGCACCACGGCGCGGCCCGGGTCTATGCCGTGGATGTCGGCCACGGGCAGCTGGCCTGGACTCTCCGCAACGATCCCCGCGTGGTGGTGCTGGAGCGCGTGAATGCCCGTTACCTGGAGCCCGCCCAGGTGCCCGAGCCGGTGGGGGCAGTGGTCTGCGACGCCTCGTTCATCGGCCTGTCCACGGTGCTTCCGGCTGCCCTCTCCATGGCCGCGCCCGGTGCCTTCGCCGTGGCGCTGATCAAACCTCAGTTCGAGGCCGGGCCGGGGATGGTGGGTAAGGGGGGTGTGGTGCGGGACCCGAACGTGCACCGCGCCGTCTGCGCGAAGGTGAGGACCTGGTGGTCGGGACTGCCGGGATGGAGCGTGCTGGGCATCGAGGAGAGCCCGATCACCGGGCCGGAGGGCAACAGGGAATTTCTGATCGGGGCTCGGAAGCAAGGCTGAGAGGGGCGGCCGCAGGTCAGGCCGCCACGCCCTCGGGGGTCTCACCGCGCCTCTCCCGGGAGGCGCGTAATCCTATCCTCCCTTAGCCGCAGCTCTCCGCGGCTTCGGCACCTTCAGAAAGACGCCCCGCCAGGGCCCAGACACGTGCTGGGTCCATGCGGACCTCAGGGTCGTTCAGGAGACGGTCGAGTTCCTCAAGGGCCGTCTCCTTCTCCGCTTCCGTCATTGCCAACCTCGTCGTCTTGCGGTGCAGCATTCCCGGAAACGAGGGAGTCGGGCCAGAGGTTTCCCGAACGATCCCGGTTCTGTGAAACCGGTTACGACTTCATGGCGTGGAAACGAGGGCCGGAAGAAGGGCCGGTTCCCGGCTGTGCGGGCGGGCCGGGTTGCGGAAGCGCAGCTCTCCCTCGGGCGCCGCGTCAGGCGGTGCCATCCCGAACAGCTCCATGCGGGAGGCGCAGGATACCGCTGAGACGCGCCGCGCCTCCGGGGTGGTAAGGAAGCGGCGTACGGCCCCTTCCAGATCCCGCCTCTCGCGCAGCCCACGCCACTCCTGGCGCCCGAGGTCATCAAGGAACATCGCAAGTATTCCCGCCCGCTGCCCGCCCAGCCGCGAGGCAGCGGAGACCATCCGGCGGCACACCGCCTTGGCGATGTCGCTCGCCTGCCCGGCGCGGGCCGCGAGGACGAGCATGTTGCCGCTGCCCTGCTGCGCCACCGCGAGCTGCGCCTCGGGCCCGAACAGGGCACGTAGCGCCTGGGCCGGTACGGCCACCTGCGCGCCGGCCAGCACCAGCGGGTCCAGCTTCAGGACGGCAGCGGTGTTGGAGTCCTGCCGGCGCCGGTCCCGCAGCATCTCCATGATCCGGCGCTGCAGGGCCGGACCGTCGAGCGCATCTCCGCCCAGGCCGTCCGGCAGCGTCATCTTGAGCACGTAGCGGCCGGGATGAGCGGCGAGCCAGGTCTGAAGGTCGGGGTTGATGCCGTCCACGAAGGTGCACCAGTCGCCCCGGAGGAGGGGACGACCTTCCTCGGCCGAGAGGGCCTCGCAGACCACCTCCGCCTCCGTCCCGCCGTTCGAGATCAGGAGGTCGTGGGGCGTACCCTCAGCCAGCCCGGTGAAGCGCACCTCAAAGCCGCGCTCCCGGTGAAGCGCGGCGACACGAAGGAGGTGGAAGAGGGGGATGAGGTTCGCCTCGCCCGTCAGCCCCGCGAGGACCAGGGCGCGGAGCCGCTGGCGGGGCTCGGCCGGAAGGGTATCGGCCAGGCGTGCCGCCGTCTGCGCGAGGGCCAGCAATTCGCGCTCCGGCTTGCTTGCTCCCGCCATGGCCTCCGCGGTGGAGAGGCGCTGGAGAGTCAATTCCAGCGCGTGGCGTTCCTGGACGGCCCGGCCCGTGAGGCTCGCGCCACGGGCGCGGCGGCCGATCTCGGCCATCCGCGTGTCCCATTGCTGGACCCCGGCCAGGCCAAGGAACCCGTCGAGAGGTGCGGCAGCAGGGGGGCTGGCTTCGGCAGTCGTGGCAGGACTCGGCATGGGGCACCTCGCGCCCCGTCTGATTAACCGAGTGAAGCAGTCGGATAAAGAAAGTCGCCGTTCAGTTTCTCGGGAGCCGGGTAGACATCGGCCCATCCGGCACCTGCGCCCGGTGGCGCAGCAGGGCGTCGGCCAGAGCGCAAGCCATCATTGCCTCGCCCACCGGGACGGCCCGGATGCCCACGCAGGGGTCGTGACGGCCCTTCGTCACCAACTCCCGCTCCGCCCCGCTCCGGTCCACGGTGCGGCGGGGCACCAGGATGGACGAGGTCGGCTTCACCGCAAACCGGGCGACGATCGGCTGGCTCGTCGAGATGCCGCCGAGGATGCCGCCCGCGTGGTTGGCCAGGAAGTCCACCGTTCCATCGGGAGCCATCCGCATCTCGTCGGCATTCTCCTCGCCGGTGAGGGCTGCGGAGGCGAAGCCGTCGCCGATTTCCACGCCCTTCACGGCGTTGATGGACATGAGGGCGGCGGCGATCTCCGCGTCCAGCTTGCCGTAAAGGGGGGCGCCCAGCCCCGGCGGCAGCCCTTCGGCCACCACCTCCACAACCGCGCCGACGGAGGAACCGGCCTTGCGCAGGGTAAGGAGCCGTTCCTCCCAGCGCGCGGCGGCGGCGCGGTCGGGGCAGAAGAAGGGGTTCTCATCCACTGCCGCCCAGTCCCAGCCCGCCCGGTCCACCGCGTCCCCGCCCATGGCGACCAGCGCGCCGCGAATGGTGACGCCCGCGCCCAGCACACGGCGCGCGACCGCCCCGGCGGCCACGCGCACCGCGGTTTCCCGCGCGGAGGAGCGGCCCCCGCCACGATAGTCCCGCACCCCGTACTTCAGATGATAGGTGAGGTCCGCATGGCCTGGGCGGAAGCTCTCGGCTATTTCGCCGTAGTCGCGCGAGCGCTGGTCTTTATTCTCAATAATCAGAGAGATAGGCGTTCCAGTTGTCACGCCCTCGAAGGTGCCGGACAGGATGCGGACCTCGTCCGGCTCCTGCCGCTGCGTCACGAACTTGGATTGGCCGGGCCGGCGGCGATCCAGGAACGGCTGAATGTCCGCCTCGGTCAGCGGCAGGCCCGGCGGGCAGCCATCGACCACCCCGCCGATCGCTGGCCCGTGGCTCTCACCCCAGCTGGTGACGCGAAAGAGGTGGCCGAAGGTGTTGTGGGACATCAGCCCTTCTCGATGGCTATGTCCGGCGCCTCGGGGTGCTTCATGCCCACGATGTGGTAGCCGCAGTCCACGTGGTGGACCTCGCCGGTCACCCCGCCCGAGAGGGGGGAGAGGAAGTAGAGGCCGGCGCCGCCCACCTCCTCCAGCCCGACATTGCGGCGCATGGGGGAATTGTACTGGTTCCACTTCAGAATGTAGCGGAAGTCGCCGATGCCGCTGGCGGCCAGCGTCTTGATGGGCCCGGCGGAGATGGCGTTCACACGGATCCCGGAATCGCCGAGGTCGGCCGCCATGTAGCGCACGCTCGCCTCCAGCGCGGCCTTGGCCACGCCCATGACGTTGTAGTGCGGCGTCCAGCGCTCGGCGCCGAGGTAGGAGAGGGTGAGGAGCGACCCGCCCGGCTTCATCATCGCCGCGGCCCGGCGGGAGACGGAGACGAAAGAGTAGCAGGAGATGTCCAGCGCCTGGAGGAATGCCTCCTTCGGCGTGTCCAGGTAGCGGCCGCGCAGGTACTGCTTATCCGCAAATCCAATGGCATGGACGAGGAAGTCGATCCCGTCCCACCGCTCCGCGACCTTCGCGAAGGCGGCGTCCACCGCCGCCTCGTCCGAGACGTCGCAGGGGATGAGCAGGTCGGAGCCGACGGAGGCGGCGAGGGGCCTGACGCGCTTCTCCAGCGCCTCACCCTGATAGGTGAAGGCAACTTCCGCCCCCTGCGCCGCCACCGCCTGCGCGATGGCCCAGGCGATGGAGCGGTCGTTTGCCACGCCCATGACGATGCCGCGGCGACCCTTCATCAGGTCGCCCTTCATCGGCAGCACGGGAGCGCCGGCCACGGTTTCGGCGTCATCCATGGGGTGTCCTCCACGCGCGGGGGCATCGGTTGCGACGGGGGCGGAGGGGTGGCACACCGGATGGAACGGAACAAGGGGCCGAACGCATGAGCCTGACCACCGAGGTCCCCGCCGGAGAGGCCAGCGCCGCCGGCATTCCCGACGCCCGGGAGCCCTACGGCCTGTTCGAGGCCTGGTTCGCCGAGGCGACGGCCGGGGAGCCCAACGACCCCAACGCCATGTGCCTCTCCACGGCGACGCCAGAGGGCCGGCCTTCCTCCCGCATGGTGCTGCTCAAGGGGCGGGACGAGCGGGGCTTCGTTTTCTACACGAACGAGGAGAGCCGGAAAGGCGGGGAGCTTTTCGCCAATCCGCAGGCCGCCCTCCTGTTCCACTGGAAGTCGCTGCGCCGGCAGGTGCGGGTGGAAGGGCGGGTGGAGCGGGTGACGGAAGCGGAATCGGACGCGTATTTCGCATCGCGTGCCCGAGGCTCCCGCCTCGCCGCCGCGGCCTCGGACCAGTCCCGCCCGCTGCCCTCCCGTGCCGTTTTCGAGGCTCGGATCAGGGAGCTGGACGCCACCTGCCCCGGCGACGCCATCGTCCGCCCCCCACATTGGGGCGGCTTCCGGGTGATCCCGGCGGCGATGGAGTTCTGGCAGGACATGCCCTTCCGCATGCATGACCGGCTGGTGTTCGAGCGCGACGAGGAGGGCTGGCGCACCACGCGGCTCTACCCTTGAGCATTCCGGCCGCCCAGGCCAGGGCGGCGGCGCTGCTGTCCCGACTTACGGGCGGGGCAGGGCCGGTGGAGACCCATATCTCCGCCGTTTTCATCGGCCCGGACCGGGTGCTGAAGCTGAAGAAGGCTGTGAGTCTCGGCTTCCTCGACTTCACCACCGCCGAGGCGCGGCACCGGTTCGCGGCGCGGGAACTGGAGATCAACGCCTCCGCCGCGCCGGAGCTGTACCGGGCCCTTCACGGCATCACCGCCGCCGCCGACCGGCTGGTGGGCCCGGAAGACCCCTCGGCCACGGAGTGGGCGCTGGAGATGGCGCCGGTGCCGCCGGAGGACTTCCTGGACGCCGTGGCGGCGCGGGGCGGAATCGACGAGGCGCTGCAGGACGCGCTGGGCGCGATGGCCGTCTCCCTTCGCGCCGCCTACCCTCGGGCGGCGGGGCCCATTGAACCCGAAGCTGCCTTCCGGGCCGTCCTGCGCGGCAATGCGCGCGCGGCGGTCGGCGCCGGGCTGGATCCCGCCCGCGTCGTTGCTTGGCGCCGTACGGCCGGGCGGCTGCTGCGGCGCCTGGCCCCGCTGCTGCGGGCGCGGGCGGCGGAGGGGCAGTTGCGCCGGTGCCATGGCGACCTGCACCTTGGCAACGTGCTGCTCTGGGAGGGCCGCCCCGTGCCGTTCGACGCGCTGGAGTTCGACGAGGCGCTGGCGACGATCGACACGGGCTACGACCTGGCGTTCCTGATCGCCGACCTGCTGCACCGCTGCGGGCGCCCCGCCGCCTGCCGCGTGCTGTCCCGCGCCGTCGCGCTGGGAGGCGACGCCGGCGCCGTCGGGGCGCTGCCGCTCTGGCTCTCCACCCGCGCCATGATCCGCGCCCATTGCTTGGCGCGCATGGCCGGGCAGGGGGAGGGGGCGCAGGCCTTCCTGACGGAGGCGGAAGCCTATCTGCTGCCCCCGCCACCGCGCATCGTCGCCGTCGGCGGGTTGCAAGGCACGGGCAAGACGCGGCTGGCCCGGGCGCTTGCCGCCCGCTTCGGGGCCGCACCCGGCGCGCTGCACCTGCGGAGCGACGAGATCCGAAAGCGCCTCGCCGGAGTGCCGCCGGAAACGCCGCTGCCGCCCGGAGCCTATACGCCCGAAGCGAGCACCGCGGTGCACGAGGCGCTTTTCGCGCAGGCCCGCGCCGCGCTGCGCGGCGGGCACTCCGTCGTGGCCGACGCCGCCTTCCTGGACCCGGAGCGCCGCGCGGGGATCGAGGCCGTGGCGCGGGAGGCGGGCGTGCCCTTCACCGGCCTCTGGCTCGAGGCGCCGCTGGAGGTTCTGCGCGGCCGCATCGCGGCGCGGCGGGGTGATGCATCCGACGCGACGGTGGCGGTGCTGGAATACGCCGCCTCGAAGCCCTTGGGCGGTGTGACCTGGCACCGCCTGGACGCCTCCGGCGACCCCCTGGCGGCGGCGCTTGCGGTCGCCCACCTGCAATCATGCTAGACCGGACTGCGCCGTGCCGGATTCGGCGGGGCGCGGAGGAGGGGGTGACGCCTCCTTCCCCGGATCACGACGGAGTTCCGCCATGGCCTACCGCCGCATCCTCCTGCCCCTGACCGGCACATCGGCCGGCGAGGCCGCGCTCCAGACCGCGGTGATGACCGCGCGCATATGGCACAGCCACGTCCACTGCCTTCACGTGCGCGTGGACGCGCGAGACGTGGCCCCGCTGGCGGGCGAGGGCCTGTCCGGTGCCATGATCGAGGAGATGATGGCCGCGACGGAGCGCGAATCCGGGGACCGCGCCCAGCGCGTCCAGTCCCTGTTCGAGCGCTTCGTGACGGACAAGGACGTGGTCCTCGCGAGTTCCGCCGAGGCCGCCGAGAAGGCTGATTCGGCCACCCTCTCCTTCGCCTCCGTCGCGGGGCGCGAGGAGGACCTGGTGGCCCAGCAGTCGCGCCTCTACGATCTCGCCGTGGTGCCGCACCCCGATTCGAAGGAGGATGTCTCCTCCTCGGACGCGCTGCACGCCGTGCTGTTCGACAGCGGCCGCCCGGTGGTGATCGCCCCGCGTCTGCCGCCGGAGACGATCGGCACCCGCGTCTGCATCGCCTGGAACGGCACGGCCGAGAGCGCCGCGGCCGTGGCCGCCGCCCTTCCCTGGCTGCACCGGGCCGAGGCCGTGCAGGTGCTTCACAGCAAGGATTACCAGCGGCGCGGGCCGGACGTTCAGGGGATCCTCGCCTATCTCCGCTGGCACAGCATCACGGCGGTGCCGCAGGAGTTCTCCCCCGTCACGCGGGAGGTTGGCGCGGGGCTGCTGGGCGCGGCGCGGGACTTCGGCGCCGATCTGCTCTGCATGGGCGCCTACAGCCACTCCCGCATCCGCCAGCTCATCCTCGGCGGCGTCACGCGGCACGTGCTGGAGAACTCCGACATGCCGGTGATGATGTGCCGGTGAACTAGGGCGGTCCGCCCCGGGGGTTGGAAGCCCAGGGGCGGGAACCCGGGGGGTGGGGGACCGCTTCCCCGGGACTAGGAGGCGGCCTCGATCTCCTCGCGCCGCATCTCCAGCTCCAGCCAGCGCTCTTCCGCCTTCGCCAGCGCGTCCTGGCGCCCGGCGAGGAGCTCGCTGGCCTTAGCGAAGCGGGCGGGGTCGCGGGCGTAGAGCTGCGGGTCCGCGAGGATCTCGTTCAGCTTCGCCACCTCCGCGTTCAGCTTCTCCATCTCGCCCGGCAGGGTCTTCAGCGCCTGCATCTCCGCCATGCTCAGGCGCGGCCGGGACGCGGAAGGCGGCGCGCTGGCGCTGGCCGCCCGCCTCGGCGCGGCGGTGGGTGCAGGGGCCGAGGCGCGGGCCCGCACCCCGTGGCCGCGCTGCGCCACCATGTCCGAGTAGCCGCCCGCATAGTCCTGCCAGCGCCCATCGCCCTCGTAGGCGATAACGCTCGTCGCCACGCGGTCCAGGAAGTCGCGGTCGTGGCTCACTACCATCACCGTGCCCGGGTAGTCCGCGATCATCTCCTGCAGGAGGTCGAGCGTCTCGAGGTCGAGGTCGTTCGTCGGCTCGTCAAGCACCAGCAGGTTGCTCGGCCGCGCCATGGCGCGCGCCAGCATCACCCGCGCCCGCTCCCCGCCCGAGAGCACGCCCAGGGGCGTGCGCGCCTGCTCCGGCAGGAAGAGGAACTCCTTCATGTACCCGACAACGTGGCGCGGCGCGCCGCCGACATGCACCATGTCGCCGCGCCCCTCCGTCAGCGCGTCCGACAGCGTCATGGAATCATCCAGGCTCGCCCGGCGCTGGTCCAGCGTGACCATCTCGATCCCCGTGCCCAGCCGCACCTCGCCGGAATCAGGTGCGAGAACGCCCGTGAGCATGTTCAGCAGCGTCGTCTTGCCCGCCCCGTTCGGCCCGACGATGCCCACCCGGTCTCCGCGCAGGATCCGGGTGGAAAAGTCGCGCACCACGGCGCGCCCGCCATACGTCTTGGAAATCCCTTCCGCCGCGACGACGAGCGTGCCCGAGCCGTCCGCCTCGCTCGCCGCCATCCGCACGCCGCCCTGCGGCCCGCGGCGCTGCCGGTGCTTCTCCCGCAAGTCCTGCAGCTCGCCCACGCGGCGCATGTTGCGCTTGCGCCGGGCGGTGACGCCGTAGCGCAGCCAGTGCTCCTCCCGCACGATCTGGCGGGCGAGCTTGTGGTGCTCGCGCTCCTCCTCCTCCAGGACCTGGTCGCGCCAGGCCTCGAAATGCGCGAAGCCCTGCTCCAGCCGCCGCGTCGTGCCGCGGTCCAGCCAGACCATGGCGCGGGAAAGCGATTCCAGGAAACGCCTGTCGTGGCTGATGAGGACGAGGGCGGCCCGCATCCCCGCCAACTCTGACTCGAGCCACTCGATCGCCGGCAGATCGAGGTGGTTCGTCGGCTCGTCCAGCAGCAGGATGTCCGGGGAGGGGGCAAGAACCGCCGCCAGCGCCGCACGCCGGGCCTCACCGCCCGAGAGCCGGGCCGGCTCTTCCTCGCCGGTAAGGCCGAGCTGTTCCAGCAGGTAGCGGGCCCGGTAGGGATCGTCCCCCGGCCCGAGCGCTGCCTCCACGTAGGAGAGCGTGCTGGCATGTCCGGAGAGGTCCGGCTCCTGCGGCAGGTAGCGCAACGTGGTGCCAGGCTGGAGGAAGCGCGTGCCGGACTCGGGCGCCACTAGACCTGCCGCGACCTTCAGCAGCGTGGACTTGCCGGAGCCGTTGCGCCCGACAAGGGCCAACCTCTCGCCCGGACCAACGGCAAGGCCGGCGTCGCGCAGCAGGGGGGTCTGGCCGAAGCCTTGGCGGATGTCCTGAAGGAGAAGGATGGGGGGTGCCATGGCCGGCATATGGCATTCCCGGCGCTTCCTGGCACGGGCGTAACGTCACACGCGCTGCGCGAGAAGTTTCTAGCTTCCCGCAATTGTGATGTTATACCTGCGCCGCCGTCAGGATCCCGCCGCCCAGAATGGTGCGGCAATGGGTTGTTAAGGCCTGGCAGGCAGGCTGGGGACATGCCGATCCACATCCCGCGCCGATCCGCCCTGGGCCTCCTCGCCGGAGCCGCGGCAGCCGCGATGAGCGGCGGCACCGCCGTCGCGTCCGAGGATGCGCGTGCCTGGGTAGCCTTCAAGGCCCGCTTCCTCTCGCCGGAAGGGCGGGTGGTGGACAACGGCAACGCCAACCAGTCCCACTCCGAGGGGCAGGGCTGGGGCCTCTCCCTGGCGGAGCACTTCGACGACCGCCCCGCCTTCGACCGGATGCTGACCTGGACGCGGCGGAATCTGCGGCGCGATTCCGACCATCTGCACTCCTGGCGCTGGCTGCCGGACCGTATCCCGGCGGTTCAGGACACCAACAACGCGACCGACGGAGACCTGTTCATTGCCAGTGCCCTTCTGAAAGGCGGCCGCCGCTGGTCAGACCCGGCGCTGACGGAGGAGGGCACCGCAGTGGCGCGGGACGTGCTGCGGCTGCTGGTCCGCCGTGCCGCGGGGAACCTCGTGCTGCTGCCTGGCGCCCGCGGCTTCGAACACCGGACACATGTGGTGCTGAACCCGTCCTACTACTCCTACCCCGCCATCGCGGCGGTCGCGGAGGCGGTTCCCGACCCGGCCTGGCTCCGGGTGGCGGGCGATGGGCTCAGGCTGCTGCGCTCGGCCCGTTTCGGCCGCTGGGGCCTCTCGCCGGACTGGCTCTCCGTTTCCCGGCTGGACGGGAAAGTGTCCCCGGCCCCGGGCTGGCCGGCCCGCTTCTCCTACGATGCGGTGCGCGTGCCGCTCTGGCTCGCCTGGGCCGGCCTCTCGGACGAGGCGGCGGTCGGCGCGCCGCTGAACTTCTGGTCGGATGCAAGCCTGCGCCAAATGCCGGCCTGGGCGGACCTGTCGAACGACAGCGTTGCTCCCTATGCGGCGGGGCCGGGCGTCCGGGAGATCGGGCGCTTCGCCGCCCTCCAGCGCGGCTTCCGTTGGGACCGCTGGGGCCAGGAAGCCGTTCAACCAGACCGTGATTATTATGACACAGCTCTTGCGCTCCTCGCACGTATGGGAACAGCAGAGCGTCAGGCACGTCTCTAAAACCACTAGGGTTGGCGAAAAAATAAGATACAAGTCGCCCGAGGACAGCGCCCCGATTCCGGCGCTGCTGTGAGTGGGGTGGTGGGATGGCTCAGGACACAGACGTTGCCCGGATGGCAGCAGCGCTGAGGACGCCGTCCATGCGTTACCGGAGCTTCGGCAACGAGGCTGTCCGCAACCCCATCCCGCAGACGCCGCCCCAGCAGGCCGAGGAGCAGGCCTTCAGCGTCCTCGGCGATGCGCTGGCCGGGGTGGAGGACCTGCCGCCCGATGCCGTGATGGGCGGTGCCGCGCCGGTCCCGACCGAAGCGCCGATGCTGCCGGTCCGGGACTCCTATCCGACCTATCCGATTGGGATTGCCGAGCCCCTGGCGCCAGATCCCTACGCCGCGCTGGAGATGGCGCCGCCCCCGCCTGTTCCGCCCGAGCCGCCGCAACCCGTTCCTGTGCTGCCCGCCGCGCAGCCGATGGCCGTCGTGCCGTCCGGGGTGCCTGCGGCCCCCGCATACCAGCAGGCGGTTCCGGCGGCCCCACCCATTCCGGCGCCGCAACCTGCTCCGCTGCCCCCTGCGCCGCGCCCTGTGGCCGTTGCGCCGGAGCCGCCCGCCTCCAGCCTTCTTCAGGTGCTGCTCGGCGGTCCTGTCCAGCCGCAGCCGGTGCCGCCGCCCGTGCCCGAGCCCGTGCCGGTGCCTGTCGCGCCCGTTGCGCCTGCCGCCCCGGTGCAGGTCGCGCCCGTGCAGCCCCCCGCGCAGCCGCTCGCGGATCGCGCGCCCCCACCGGTGCCCGTCGTCCCGCAGGCCGCGGCCCCGCTGATTATGCCAATGCTCACCGCGCTTCCGGCGGCGTCCTGGCCGCCGGCCGGCTTCGCCGGCGGGACCGGCTCCTCCCTGCTGGACACGCTGATGGGCGTGGGTGCTGGCTCGTCCGCGGGAACGATCCACTACCCCTTGCTGGATGCGCTCGGGGATGCGATGCGCGGCACCGCGGGTGAGCCATCGCCGCGCCATTGGCCCGCCGCGCGGGTGGATATAGCGCTGCCGGAGCTCCTCCGGCGCATCGCCACCGGTGTCCGTTTCGCCCGCAGTGCCGCCTGAGTTCAGGAGCAATTTCGTGCCGCTGATCTGCTTCGCGTCGCCCAAGGGTGGGGTCGGCAAGACCACGCTCACCGCCAACATTGCCGACGCGTTGCAGCGCCTGGGCCATCGCGTTCTGGCGGTGGACCTGGACGCCCAGAACGCCCTGCGCCTGCATTTCGGCGTGCCGCTGACAGACCGGGGCGGCTTCGTCTCGGAGCTGCTGCAGGGGAATGCGGACTGGCGCTCCCACCTGCGGCAGACGCCTTCCGGTGTGCTGCTGCTGCCGCACGGCGCGATGGATCTGCGCGGCGCGCTGGACCTCGCCGCCGCACTGGACCGCGACCCGGAGCTGCTCGGCAAACCGCTGCGCGAGATGCTGGCGGAACCGAACCTCGTGGTGCTGGCGGACCTTCCACCCGGCCCTTCGCAGGCGCTGGCGCTGCTGGCGCCGCTCGCCACCATGGTGATCGGTGTGCTGCAGGCCGAGGCGATCAGCGCGGCGCTCGTGCCGGAGATCGAGAGCGGGCGCTTCCTCGGCACGGGGACCATGGCCGCGCTGCTCGCTGGCCGCCTGCGCGTGGTGCTGAACGGGGTGGACCTTTCCTCCCGCCTCTCGCGCGCCTCGGCCGAGGCGGTGGCACGGCACCTCGGGTTCCGCATGCTCGGCGCCATGAGCCGCGAGGAGACGGTTGCCGAGAGCTTGGCTTGCCAGCGCCTGCTGCTGGACCACGCGCCTGAGAGCCGCGCCGCGTCCGACCTCAAGGAGGTGGCGCGGCTGATCTCGGCGGCGCTTCCCCCGACCATGGCCGCCACGCCACCCACGCCGGAGGCCGCGCTGGCGCCCTCGGCGGCACCCCTTCCGCAGCAGCCCACCGTTGAGGCCAGCCGATGAAGGCTTTCAGCCGCACCCTGGGTGGGAGCGTCTGGCTGGCAAGGCTGGCCGTGCTGGCCGGCTTCATCATTGCCCTGCCGTTCATCGTCGCGCCGCTTGAGGCGGAGCAGCAGGCCTGGGTCGCCGTTGGTGGCCTGCTGGTGTTCGCGATCTGCTCGCTGGTGCCGGGGAAGGGCTCGCTCGTCTTCCTGGCTCTGTTCTCCGGCGTGATCTCCAGCCGCTACATCTACTGGCGGATCACGGACACGCTGGACTACACGAACTTCCTTTCGACCTTCCTTGGCACCGGCCTCCTGCTGGCCGAGATCTACGCCGTCCTCGCGCTGCTGCTCTCCTATCTGCAGTCGCTCTGGCCGCTGGAGCGCCGCCCGGCGCCTCTTCCGGATGATCCGGAGGACTGGCCGACGGTCGATGTCTTCATCCCGACCTACAACGAGCCGCTGGACGTGGTGAAGCCCACCATCTTCGCGGCGATGGCCATGGACTGGCCCCGCCACAAGATGAACGTGGTGCTGCTGGACGACGGCCGGCGCGAGGAGTTCCGCGCCTTCTGCCAGATGGTCGGCTGCGGCTACATGATCCGCCCGGACAGCAAGGGCGCGAAGGCCGGCAACATCAACCACGCGCTGTCCCGCACTGACGGCGAGTACGTGCTGATCTTCGACTGCGACCACGTGGCCACCCGCGCCTTCCTTCAGATGACCATGGGCTGGATGGTGCGCGACGCCGGGCTGGCGATGGTGCAGACGCCCCACCACTTCTACTCGCCCGACCCCTTCGAGCGTAACCTGGCCTCCGGTACCCGCGTGCCGAACGAGGGACTGCTGTTCTACGGGCTGATCCAGCAGGGTAACGACCTCTGGAACGCGGCCTTCTTCTGCGGCTCCTGCGCCGTGATCCGGCGCACGGCGCTGGAGCAGATCGGCGGCGTGCCGACCGAGACGGTTACGGAGGACTGCCACGCCTCGCTCAAGATGCAGCGGCTGGGCTGGCGCACCGCCTATCTGCGCCTGCCCCTGGCGGCTGGCCTCGCGACGGACCGACTGATCGCGCATATCGGCCAGCGCATGCGCTGGGCGCGCGGCATGGTGCAGATCTTCCGGATCGAGAACCCGCTTCTCGGGCCGGGACTGAACCTGACGCAGCGGCTCTGCTACGTTGCCTCGATGTGGCACTTCCTCTTCCCGGTGCCGCGCTTCATCTTCCTCACCGCGCCGCTCGCCTTCCTTTTGTTCGGGCAGAACATCATCGCCGCCTCGCCGCTGGCGATCATCGCCTATGCGGGGCCGCACGTGGTTCACGCGGTGCTCACCAACTCGAAGCTGCAGGCGCGGGTCCGGCACTCCTTCTGGTCTGAGATCTACGAGACGGTGCTGGCGCTCTACCTGCTGCCCGTGGTGCTCACGACGCTGCTGGACCCCAAGCGCGGCAAGTTCAACGTGACGGACAAGGGCGGCACGCTGGAGGAGGGGTACTTCGACTTCCGCGCCACGGGCCCGAACTTCGTCCTCGCGATCGTACTCGTGCTCGGCCTCCTGTCCGGCATCTATGGCATGGCGGCGAACCCGCCGGAGAGCCTGGATTTCCAGGCCTATGCGCTGAACACCATCTGGGTCGTGCTCTCGCTGCTGACCGTCCTGGCGGGCCTGGCCGTGGGCCGTGAGCGCCGACAGGTTCGCGAGCGCGCCCGCATCGGCGCGATCATGCCGGTGAGCGTGGTGCTGCCGGACGGCCGCCTCGTCCCTGGCGAGACGTTGGACCTCTCGCTCGGTGGCGTGGCCGTGGCCGCGCCGCGGCCCGACGGGCTCTCGGAGAACGTACTTGTGACACTGGAGATCGACTTGGGTCCGGAACGCGTCGCCATCCCGGCCGAGGTGCTGCGCTGGCAAAACGACCGCCTGCAGATGCGCTTCATGCCGCAGGACGCCCGTGACGAGGGCAACATCACCCGCGTGGTGCTCGGCCGCGCCGACGCCTGGGTGGACTGGGACGACGTGCGCCAGGATCGGCCGCTCCGCTCGCTGGGCGAGGTGGTCCGCAGCATCGGCGGCCTGTTCCGCGGCGACAGTCAGTTCTCCCTACGCGCCCGCCGTGCCCGCCGCCAGGCCGCGACCCGCGCGGCCCGCGCCGGGGCACCCCGCCCCGCGGCGCCCGCCGTGCCGCAGCAGGCCCGCGGCGTGGAGGCCGCATCGCGCCGTTCCGCCGAGCGCGCCCGCCGTTCCGCCGCGATCCTCCTGGCGCTGGGCCTTGGCCTGCCGGCTACGGCGAACTCGCAGAACGCCTTCACCCCGCCGCCGCTGCCCGGTGGCGGGCCTGCTGCGCCGTCCTCCGCGTCCCAGCTTCCCGCGCCCCAGCCGCCGGCGGCCCAGTCCTCCGCGCCACCGGCTTTCACGCCGGCCCCTGCGCCGACGGCCGCGGCGCCCGTGCCGCAGTACGCGCCGTCCCCGCTGCCGCCGTCCGCGGCACCGGCAGCCGCTCCCTCGGCCGCTCCGCCGCCGGCGCAGGTCGCCCCCTCCGCCCCCGTGACCTTTGGCGGGGACGCTACGCCCGGCGCCGGTTCCCGTACCGAGACGCGGACGCTGCGGCAGCTTGGCCTGAGGAGCCCGATGCAGCTGCGCGGCCTCGCGGACCTGCAGGGCATCCTGTTCGGCATCCGGTCGGACGAGGTGGTCACTGGCGCGAAGCTGACGCTCCAAGGCGCCACGAGCCCGGCGCTGATCCCGGAGCTGTCCCAGATCGCGGTCACGATCAACGAGCAGTTCGTCGGGACTATCACGCCGGACCGCTCCCGCCCGGCCTTCGGCCCCGTGGAGTTCCAGATCAACCCGGTGTTCTTCGCCGACAGCAACCGGCTGAACTTCCGCTTCACCGGCCGCTACGCGGTGGAGTGCAACGATCCGCTATCCGGCCTGCTCTGGTCCACGGTCTCCGATCTCTCAACTCTTCAGCTCACGCTGGAGCGGCTGCCGCTGAACCGCGACCTGGCCCGCCTGCCCGAGCCTTTCTTTGATCCGCGCCTGCTGCGCGAGCCGCTGGTGCTGCCGGTGGTGATGGCCGAGGGCGCGGGGAACGACGCGGTGCGTGCGGCGCTCGTCACCTCCTCCTGGTTTGCCGTGCAGGCGGACTACCGCGGCTCCAGCTTCCCGGTCAGCGCCGTGGTGCCGGCGCGCGGCAACGCGATCGTCATCGCCACGGGCGCGGACTCGGTTCCTGGCCTGACGCTGCCACGCATGGATGGCCCGACGCTCGCCATCCTGCCCAACCCTAACGACCCGAATGCCGTGCTGCTGCTGGTCGGCGGCCGGTCGGGCGCTGAGGCGGCGACCGCCGCCCAGGTGCTGGCCACCGCGAAGGAAGGCCTCTCGGGTGAGACGGCGACTGTGCAGGTGCAGAACCTGCCGGCGCGCGAGCCATATGATGCGCCGCGCTGGATCCGCAACGACCGCCCGGTGCGCTTCGGCGAGCTGGTGGATCCGGCGGAGCTGCAGTCCTACGGCTACGCGCCGGGCCCGGTTTCCATCCCGTTCCGCACGGCGCCGGACCTCTATACCTTCCGCGACCGCAACCTGCCGGTGGATGTCCGCTTCCGTGCCCCCCCGGGCCCGATCCTGGACCTCGCCGTCTCTCGCCTCGATGCGGCGCTGAACGACGTCTACCTGAAGTCGTTCCCGCTGCGTGAGGGCGACCCGGGCTGGCCCTGGAACTGGGTGTACCGCACGGTCGGCAGCACCGGCTCCGAGCGCGCCGAGGGAAGCTTCGGCCTGCCTCCCTACCTCGTGTTCGGCCTGAATGAGCTGCAGTTCCGCTTCGACCTGCGCCCGCTTCATCGCGGCGATTGCGTGAGCGTGCCGGGCGACATCCGCTCCTCGATCGACGCCGACAGCACGATCGACCTCTCCGCCGCGTATCGCTTCACGGAGCTGCCGAACCTCGCCTACTTCGTCGGGTCGGGCTTCCCCTACACAAAGATGGCGGACCTCTCGACGACCGCGGTGGTCCTGCCGGACCGCGCCTCGGCGCTGGAGGTCTCCTCCGCCCTGAACCTCGTCGGGCGGATCGCGGCAATCGTCGGCTACCCGGCCACGCGGATCGACGTGGCCCGGCCGGGCGGGCTGGACGCGGTGAAGGACCGCGACCTGATCGTCATCGGGCCGCTCAACCGCCAGCCGGCGCTTGCTCAGCTGCTGCGCGACGGGCCGATCACGGTGGACGGCAACCGCGTGACGGTGGCCCTGCCGGACGCGCTGGAAGGCTTCCGCAATATCTTCATCTCCGACGACCGCCGCCTGGAGCGCGAGCGCCTGACGGCGACGCTGGGCGGCCAGGGCGGCGAGGGGAGCGGGTTGCTCATCGGCTTCCAGAGCCCGCTGAACGGTGATCGCTCCGTCGTGGCGCTGACGGGTTCCAGCCCGCAGGGAATGGAGGCGATGCTCGGCGCGCTGCGCGACCCCGACCAGCAGCCGCGCATCCAGGGCGACGTGTCCACCATCTCCAATGGGCGGGTCGAATCCTTTAAGGTGTCGCGGAACTACGGAGTGGGCAGCCTGCCGATCACGCTGCTGCCGCAGCGCTACCTGACCACCCGGCCGGACCTGATGCTCGGCCTGCTGGTCGTGGCGGCGCTGATCATCGCCATCCCGCTTTACTGGACGCTGCGCCGCCGGGCCGTTCGCCGGCTGAGGATCCGGACATGAGCTCCCTTCGCCATCACCTCCTGGCCGCGGCCGCGACGGCGGCGGCGTCGGTGACCTCCCTGGCATCGGTCCCCGCCTTAGCGCAGGGCACCGGGGTGCAGGTGCTGGTGGAGCAGGCGGGCTACTGGCGGGCGCAGGGCCAGCCAGCCCGGGCCGCTGCGGCGCTGGAGCGCGCCCTGGCCTCGCAGCCCTCCAACCCGGACGCTCTGGCCGCGGCGGCGCTGACCCAGCTTGATCTGGGGCAGCCCCGCGAGGCGCAGGACATCCTGGAGCGGCTACGCCAGGTGGCATCCGTTGGGGATGCGCGGGTGGCGAAGGTGGAGGCCGCACTGAAGGCCGCCTTGGACCGCACGGCCCCGGCCGCGGTGGCGCAGGCGCGCCAGGCCGGGCAGCGGGCGCTGGAGGGCGGGGACGCCGTCGCGGCGGCCCGCGACTTCGAGGCCGCCCTGGTCCGGGATCCCCGTGATGCCGGGGCGCTGGGCGGGCTCGGCCTGATCCGCCTGCGGCAAGGCCGTGCGGAGGAGGCTTCGGCGCTGCTGGGCCGGGCCGCTGCCGTCTCCGACGAGGCCGCGCGCCGCTGGGCCGCCCCGCTGGAGGAGGCCGCCTTCGCGGCGGAGCTGGCCGCGGCGCGGCGCCAGATCGGGCGGGGCGAAGCGGACACGGCCGAGGCGCTGCTGCTGCGCGCGGTGCGCCGCGAGGCCATGGACCGGGCCGAGGCCGAGGCGCTGCTGGGCGAGTTGGCGCTCCGCGCCGGAGATCTGGGGGAAGCCGAGGCGCGCTTCCGCAACGCGCAGCTGCGCCGCCCGGCGCTGCCCGCCGCCCGGGACGGGCTGCTGGAGACGCTGCGCCGCGGCGGCCGGATCGCTGAGGCCGACTCGCTGGCTCGGCAGGCGGCCGCCGGGGCCTCGCCTCGCGCCGAGGCGCTACGGGCCGAGGCGGCGCGCACCGACGATCCCGAGGCCGTGGCCGCGCTGCTTCGCAAGGCCGCCGAGGCCTCGCCGACGCCCTGGGCGAAGCTCGACCTAGCCCGTCTCCTTGCCCGGCAGGGCCGTGGGGCCGAGGGACGTGCGCTCCTGGAGGGCGGGCTGCCCGCCAGCCCGGCGCCAGAGGACCTTCTCGCGGCCGCTCTCTTTGCCTCCGACGAGGGGCGCTTCGCCGACGCAACCCGCCTTCTCGAGCGCGTGCCTGATAGGCTGCGCGGTTCCACCGGCGCCCGCCTTCTCCGCACCGTGCGTTGGCAGGTCGAAGTAACGGCCGCCCTGGCGCAGGATCCGGCCGGGATGCGCGGCGCGCTGCTCGCCTTGGCTGGCCGGCCCGACCCCTCGGGAGAGGGGGCTCTGCTGGCCGTGCGGGGCCTGCTCCGCGCGGGCGACCGGGACGGCTCGAAAGATGCGGCGCGTGCGGCCCTGGCCGCCAACCGCGGCGGCAGCCCAGCGGCCCGGATCGCCCTGGCCGGTGCCTTGGCGGATGCCGGCATGCCGCGCGAGGGCGCTGAACTCCTCAGGACCCTGGCCGCCGATGCCGGGCTGCCGGCCGCACAGCGCCGGCAGGTTGTCGCGCTGGGCGGGCCCGCCGGACCCCGCCTCGCCGCGGTTGCGCCGGCCGCGCCTCCCGCGCCGATCCAAGCCGATCCGCCGCGGATCTACGAGGGGGCGCGCGACCCGCGCGTGGCCGGCCGTATCGCCGAGGCGGTGCTGCGGCGCGACCCGCGCAACGTGGAGGCCCGGCTGGGCGCGACGGAAGCCGCGCTGATGCGGCGTGACGTCGACGCCGCCGAGGCGCTGGTGGCCGAGGGTCGCTTCCTGAACGCCAGCGACCCGCGCATCTCCGTGGCGGAGGCCCAGCTGGCCCGCGTGGCCGGCGATCGTCGCCGGGCGCAGACGGCACTGCAACTTGCGGCCGATCAGCGCCGCGCTCAGCTCGGCATGGTCGCAGTGCCCTATCGTCGCACGGTGCTCGCGGGTTCCGCGGCCGGGGATGGGCAGGGATCCTCCTTCGTGCCGATCGACTCGAATCCGGCCAGCGCGGCGCAGGTGGGCGTCACGCCCAGCCAGCTCCGCGAATCCGAGGATCCGCTGCTCAGCGAGATCGGCCGGCAGCTGCTGGAGGTGAACCAGGAGGCCTCCGGCCGCGTGGTGCCAAACTTCGCCTTCCGCGCCCGATCCGGCGAGCGCGGGCTGGAGCGGCTGCGGGAGTACGGCGGCGGCATCGAGGCCGGGGCCCCGCTTCCGGGCATCGGCGGCGAGCTGAGTGCCCGCGTGCAGGCCGTGACGCTCGATGCCGGTGATGCCGGCACTTCGACGGAGAGGCTGCGCCGCTTCGGAACCAACCCGCTGAATCTGCCGGGTATCGGCATCACCCCGGATGGGCAACCGATCGCCCCGACCGCGCTGCAGACAGAGGCTGCGCGCGTGCGCGACACGACCGCCACGGGAACCAGCCTTGGCATCGCCTACGCACGGAACGGCGTGACGGTGGACATCGGTTCCACCCCGCTCGGCTTCCGCGAGAGCACGGTGTTGGGCGGCGTGGAGCTGACCCCACGCCTGGCCGAGAATTTCCAGCTTCGCCTTCGGGGCGAGCGGCGGTCCGTGACGGACAGCGTGCTTTCATGGGCCGGGGTACGGGACACGCAGAGCGGCCTCACCTTCGGCGGCGTGACGCGGAATACCGGCATCGCGCAGCTGGAGTACTATCCGGGCCGCTGGGGTGGCTACATCGGCGGCGGCTACTCCTCCATCACCGGCCACAACGTGGCGGACAACCAGCGCTGGCAGGCCCAGGGCGGCGTCAGCTACGCCATTGTCCGCAATCCCGAGCAGGAGCTCGTGACGGGGCTGGATCTCGTCTACTTCAACTACGAGAAGAACCTCCGGAACTTCACCCTCGGCAATGGCGGCTATTTCAGCCCGCAGACCTACGTTGCCGCCTCCATCCCGGTGGACTGGCGGGAGCGGCGCGGGAACTGGGCCTATCGCCTGGGCGGCAGCGTCGGCGTGGGTTATTTCCGGGAGCGGGACACGGCGATCTTCCCGAACAATCCGGATCTCCAGGGTCAGCTGGAGGACAGGGCAACCTCCGCGGCCGCATCCGCCATCGTTATCCCCACGCGCTACAACGGCCAGAGCGCGACGAACTTCATCGCCGGCGCGCGCGCCGACGTCGAGTACGCGCTCACGCCCACGCTCCGCGTCGGCGCCTCCGGCCGCTACGACAAGTCGGCCGACTACAACGAATGGCGTGCCCTGGTTTATGCCCGTTACCGCTTTGACCCGTGAGGAGGCGACGCGCCTGATGACTGCCAAGGCCGATCCCCGTCCGGATTGGGAGGTCTTCCTCCGCGCCCTGCTGGACACGCTCGACGCCCATATGCCCGCCGAGGAGCGTGCCGTGCTGCTGCGCGCCATCGGCGCCCAGATGGCCGCGCTCTCGCCCATTCCGCCGGAGGACACGCTCTCCGGGCTGGAGGCGAGGATCAACGAGCGGCTGGCCGAGCCGCGCTGGGGCACCGTTTCCATCGCCCTCGATTCCAGCGGGCCCGCCTTGGTGCTGACCCATGAGACCGCGCCGCATCTCGGCACCGGGCAGGACAGCGCGGGCGGCTGGATGGGGCCGGTGCTGGAAGGGCTGCATGCCGGCTGGATCGCCGCCCAGCCGGGTGCCGAGCCAGACATCCAGACCAACCTCGTCAGCGCCGAGCACGACCGCTTCGTGCTGCGCTACGGCGTGTGACGGCGCTGCGGCCGGGCGATCAGCCCGGCCGTTCTCCTGCCTTCCTCTCCACCGTGCCGAGTGCGTCTGCCAGCCGCGCATTCGCGCTGCCTGGCCGTGCGGGCTTCGGCTGGTCGGGGCCAGGACTCCACCCCGTCAGCGTCAGCAGCCGCAGGGTCGCGCCGATCCCCTGCGGGCCGGCGGGCAGGGCGGACAAGGCCGTGGGGAACAGCGCGCGCGGCGGGATGCGTGCGTCGCGCGCGAGGACGGAATTTCCCTCGCCCGCCGCCTGGAGATCCCGCAGCAGCAGCAGCGGGTCGCGGTAGGCCAGGGCGATATCCTCCAGATCCGCCACGGGGATGGCGAAGCCGGCGCGCTGAAGCAGCGCCGCGCCGTCGCGGAGCTCGGGGAAGGGCGAGACACGGGGCGCCGCGCCGCCGCGAAGGGCCGAGTCGGCCGCGGTCAGCGCCTCCCGCAGCGGCTGCAGGGTGCCCAGCGCCGGCAGGGTGGCCAGGAAGAGCCCGTCCGGCACCATGGCCCGGCGGATCTGGGCCAGTGCGCCCGGCAGGTCGTTCACCCAATGGAGGCAGAGGTTGGCGACCACTAGGTCGAAGCTGCCGGCCTCGAAGGGCAGCCACTCCTCATCCCCGGCCAGGGGCAGGCCACCGGCAGCGGCGGCCTGACGGGAGGAGAGGTCCATCGAGACCACGAATTCCGCGCCGCGCGCCCGGAGGGCCGGCGCGATCAGGCCCCGCCCCCCGATCTCCAGCACCCGGCCGAAGCGACGCGTGGTGTCGTCCAATCGATCCAGCAGGCGCTCCGCCGCGGCCTCGAGGATGGGGGCCACCCGGTGCTGTGTGGCGACGGCCCGGTCCCGCCGGCGGCGCAGCAGGGTGCGGTCGAAGACGAGATGGGACGATCCGCTCATTCCCGGGATATGTCGTGGCCTGGTCTCCACCGCCAGGGGCCTTCCAGCTAGGCCCGCGCCCTGCGATGGTTCCGGAGGTGCTGGTAGAGGGGGAGCGGGGCATGGGGGCCCTCTTGGTCGCGCTGCGCCGGGGCGCCGGTGGGCTGCTGGACGCGGTGCTGCCGCCGCAGTGCCTCTCCTGCGATCGGCCGGTGTCGGAACAGGGATCGCTCTGCTCCTCCTGCTTCGGCGCGCTCCATCTCCTCGTCGATCCCATGTGCCGTCTCTGCGGCGTGCCTTTCGAGCACCAAGGGCTAGGGGAGGGTGGCCTTTGCCCGGCCTGCGCCGCCACGCCGCCGGTTTTCACCCGTGCGCGGGCAGCCTTCGCCTACAACGACGCCGTGGCTCGGCTGGTGCTGCCCCTGAAGCACGCGGACCGGACGGAACTGGCCGCGCCCCTGGCCCAGCACATGGCGCGGGCCGGTGCCGCCCTGCTGGACGCGGCGGAAATCCTGGTGCCCGTGCCGATCCACCGCCGCCGCCTCCTGGCGCGCCGCTACAACCAGGCGGCGCTGCTGGCCATCAGGCTCGGTCGCCTCTCGGGCCGCCCGGTGCTGCCGGACGCGCTGCGCCGGGCCCGGCCGACGCCCTCTCTGGGCAAGCTGGGCGCCGAGGCCCGCCGGGCGGCGCTGCGGGGCGCCATAGAGGCCGCGCCGCGGGCCGTACCAAGGCTCCGGGGCCGCCGAGTGCTGCTGGTGGATGACGTTCTGACCAGCGGGGCCACGGCGGATGCCTGCGCCGCCGCGCTGCTGGAGGCGGGCGCCGCGCAAGTGGATGTGCTGGCGGCGGCGCGCGTGCCGGATCCTCGGCTCTCCGGCGCCCGGATGCCTTGAAGGGCGGCATCCCGTTACCGAGATGAGCGGGATGGCCGAGATCGAAATCTATACCATCCCCTACTGCCCGTACTGCGACCGCGCGAAGGCGCTGCTGACGCGCAAGGGCGCGAGCTTTCAGGAGATCGACGCGCCGAGCGGCTCGCCCGCGCGGAAGACGGCGATCGAGCGCTCGGGCGGGCGCACGACCGTGCCGCAAATCTTCATTGGCGGGCAGGCGATCGGCGGTTCGGACGACCTGGCGGCGCTGGACCGGGCGGGGAAGCTGGACGCGCTCCTTGCCGCCTGAGCCGTGGTCACCAGGCTGGCACTTCCGGCCCGGGAGTGCCAGAACGGGCGTTTCGACCCGCAGATCAGTAGACGAGAGATGATCCACTACCAGCTTCGCTGCAGCCAGGACCACGGCTTCGACGGGTGGTTCAAGGACAGCGCCGCTTTCGACAAGCTGGCGGCCGCCGGGCTGGTCGATTGCCCCGTCTGCGGCGACACGAAGGCGCGGCGGGACCTGATGGCGCCGGCCATCGCCAAGCCGCGCGCCGAGCCCGCGCCCGTTGTGAAGCCCGCCGAGACCCAGCCCGCCCCGCAGGAGAGCGCCGCGACGGCCGGCCCCATGCCCGCCCAGCTCATGGCGCTGCTGCAGCGCATGCGGGCGGAGGTGGAGAAGAACTGCGACCATGTCGGCCGCGACTTCGCCGAGGAGGCGCGGAAGATGCACCGGGGCGAGAGCGAGCGCCGCGGGATCTACGGCGACGCCACCCCGGAGGAGGCGGAGGCGCTGGCCGACGAGGGGATCGAGATCGGCAGCATCCCCTGGGTGCCCCGGGCGGACGGGTAGGGCGGCTCAGTCCTTCTCCGCCATTGCGATGTAGTTGATGCCCAGGTCCCGACTCTCCCGCCACACGCCGGAGAGGGGATCGAAGCTCATCCCGGCGATGTCGGCCACGCGCAGGCCCACCCGGCGCAGCCCCGCGCCGAGTTCGGCGGGGGTGACGAACATCCGCCAGTCATGCGTCCCGCGCGGCAGCAGGCGGAGCACGTACTCCGCCCCAAGCTTCGCGACCAGGAAGGACCGGGGCGTGCGGTTGAGGGTGGAGAGGAACACTGCCCCGCCCGGCCGCGCCACCCGCGCCAGCGCCGAGAGGAAGGCCGCGCGATCCTCCACGTGCTCGATCACCTCCAGCGAGACGACGGCGTCCCAGGTGCCGGAAAGGTCCTCCGGCCGGCCCTCGCGGTAGTCGATGGACAGGCCGCCCGCATCCGCATGGGCGCGCGCGGCGGAGAGGGCGGCGCCGGCGGCGTCCAGCCCTGTCACCTCTGCGCCGAAGCGGGCCAGGGCCTCGCTGGCCAGCCCGGCGCCGCAGCCCACATCCAGCACCCGCAGGCCGGAAAGGTCCCGCCCGGCGCGGCCGTGGCGGCGGGCGAGCCGTTCCGCAATCCAGCCGGTGCGGAGGGGGTTCATGGCGTGCAGCGGGGCCATGGGCCCGCGCGGCTGCCACCACTCGGCCGCCAGGGCATCGAACTTGGCGACCTCGCTGGCCCGGACGGTGCCCTGCTGCATCGGAATCCCCCAATCACTGCCCCGCGAGGTTGCCCAGGGGGGCCGGGGCCGGTATCTGTGCCGCCCCGCGCCGGGACGCAACCCGCGCGGCCCCTCTCGCGCCCACAGACACGGCGGTAATCCGACCCCCCGATGGCCCGCATCGTCATGAAGTTCGGCGGCACCTCCGTCGCCGACCTGGACCGTATCCGCAACGTCGCCAACCGCGTGAAGCGCGAGGTGGAGGCCGGCCACGAGGTGGCCGTGGTGGTTTCCGCCATGTCCGGCGTGACCAACCAGCTCGTCAAATGGTGCTCCGAGCTCTCCCCGCTGCACGACGCGCGGGAGTACGACACGGTGGTCGCGACCGGCGAGCAGGTGACGATCGGGCTCCTGGCCATCGCGCTGCAGACGATCGGCGTGGATGCCCGGTCCTGGCAGGGCTGGCAGGCCGGCATCCGCACGGACGGCGCCCACGGCAAGGCGCGGGTGGAGGAGATCGACGGCGCCCGGCTGATTGAGCGCATGCAGCGCGGCCAGGTGCCCGTGGTTGCCGGCTTCCAGGGCATCGGCCCGGATGACCGGGTGACAACCCTCGGGCGCGGCGGCTCCGACCTCTCGGCGGTGGCCGTGGCGGCGGCGGTGAAGGCCGACCGCTGCGACATCTACACGGACGTGGACGGCATCTACACGACCGACCCGCGCATCGTGCCGCGGGCGCGGAAGCTGCCGGCCGTGGCCTATGAGGAGATGCTGGAACTGGCCTCGGTCGGCGCGAAGGTGCTGCAGACCCGGTCGGTCGAGCTGGCGATGAAGCAGAAGGTCCGGGTCCAGGTCTTGTCCTCCTTCGAGGACAAGCCGGGCTCGATGGTGGTGGACGAGGACGAGATCGTGGAACAGCCCCTGGTGACGGGTGTCGCCTATTCCCGGGACGAGGCGAAGGTCACGCTGCGGCGGGTGCCGGATAAGCCTGGCATCGCGGCCACCGTGTTCGGCCCCCTGGCCGATGCCAATGTGAACGTGGACATGATCGTTCAGAACCTCGGTTCCGACGGCACGACGGACATGACCTTCACCGTGGGCAAGGCCGACCTCCCGCGTGCGCGGGAGGTGCTGGAGAGCCATCGCCCGACCATCGCCTATGCCGAGGTGCTGGCGGACCCCGAGGTGACGAAGATCTCCATCGTCGGCATCGGCATGCGCAGCCACGCCGGCGTCGCCGCCACCATGTTCAAGACGCTGGCGGAGAAGGGGATCAACATCCAGGTCATCTCCACCAGCGAGATCAAGACGAGCGTGCTGGTCGGCGCCGAGTACACGGAGCTGGCGGTGCGTGCCCTGCACACCGCCTACGGGCTGGACGCCCCGGCCTGAGGAGAGGGGCCCGATGATGGACCTGCCCGCGATCCCGCCCGCCCAGGGCGATACGCCCGGCACCCGCGCGGCGGAGACGGCGGGTGGCCCGGTGCCGCCGCCCCCGGCCGGTCCTTCGGACGCGGCCGCCCGCGCCCGGCTGGCGCGGCTGATGGCGCGCGGCGCGGCCTTCCTGGGCAGCGAGGTCGCCGTGATGGGCGGCGCCATGTCCTGGATCAGCGAGCGCAATCTTGTCGCCGCCCTGTCCAATGCCGGGGCCTTCGGGGTGATCGCCTGCGGAGCGATGGAGCCGCCGCGCCTGGCGGAGGAGATCGCGGCCACCCAGGCGCTGACGGACCGCCCCTTCGGCGTGAACCTCATCACCATGCATCCCCGGCTGGACGAGCTGGTGCAGGTCTGCCTGGATGCGAAGGTGGGTCACATCGTCTTCGCCGGCGGCATCCCGCCCACCCCCGCCATCCGCAAGGCGAAGGAGGGCGGCGCCAAGGTGGTGTGCTTCGCCCCCGCCCTGGCCCTGGCGAAGAAGCTCGTCCGCTCCGGCGCGGACGCGCTGGTGATCGAGGGCTCTGAGGCGGGCGGGCATATCGGCCCCGTCTCCCTCAACGTGCTGGCGCAGGAGATCCTGCCCGCCATGGCGCCCGAAGTTCCCGTTTTCGTGGCCGGCGGCATCGGCAGGGGCGAGGCTATGCTCTCCTACCTCGAGATGGGCGCGGCGGGCGTGCAGATGGGAACCCGCTTCGTCTGCGCCGCCGAGAGCATCGCTCACCCGAACTTCAAGAAGGCTTTCATCCGCGGCGCGGCGCGCGACGCCCTGCCCACGGTGCAGCTGGACGAGCGCTTCCCCGTGATTCCCGTGCGCGCCCTGCAGAACGAGGGGACGAGGCGTTTCCTGGAGCATCAGGCCGAGGTGATCCGGCGTCACCGCTCAGGCGAGCTGGACAAGGCCGCCGCCCAGCTGGATATCGAGCACTTCTGGGCCGGCGCGCTCCGCCGCGCGGTGATCGACGGGGATGTTGAGAACGGCTCCCTCATGGCCGGGCAGAGCGTGGGCATGGTGAACGGGGAAGCGCCCGTGGCCGAGATCCTGGCCGAGCTGACGGCGCAAGCGGCGGCCGCCGTGGCCGCCCGCGCCGGTTGAAGCTACGCGGGCCGGCGCAAGCGGCCCGCGCAACCGCGCCGGGGGTCGCAAGTTTCCCTGGGCAGGCGCCCGGGCCTCGTGCGGAGGATCGTGATCGGGCAGGGCTTCCGCACCCCCGCCCCGCGCGTTAGGACTGCCCCGATCCACCCCCGAGAAGTTCCTTTCCCCCTATGGTGAAGCCCGAAATGATGACGGCGGAGGCAGCCCGCGTTGGCGAAGAGCTGCGGGACGCCCGCCTCGCCCTGGGCGCCACGCTGGAGGAGGTGGCGGACAGCCTCCGCATCAATCGCCGCTACCTCGCCGCGCTTGAAGAGGGCCGCAGCCGCGATCTGCCAGGGCCGGCCTATGCGGTGGGCTTCGTGCGGACCTATGCCCGGGCGCTCGGCCTGGACGCGGACGACATGGCGCGCCGCTACCGCGAGACCGGCGCGCCCGGGAAGGGCAGGGACCTCGTCTTCCCCGAGCCGGTGCCGGAGCGCGGCATCCCGGCCGGTGCGGTGATCCTCCTGGGCGTCGTGATCATGGTCGGCGCCTACGCGGCCTGGTGGCGGTGGAGCGGATCGGCTGACCGCACAGTGGACCAGGTGCCGCCCGTACCGGCGCGGATCGAGCAGGCGGCGCGCGACGCCAGGCAGGCCACGGGCATGCCCCCGGCCGACACGGCCCCGGTGCTCCCGCCGACGCTGGGGCAGGCAACGCCGGGCACCGCGGCCGGCCGGCCTGGCGTGACCCCGCCGCCCCCTGGCGGTCCGGCCGCGGCCCAGCCGCCCGCCGCCGCTGTGCCGCCTGCCGCAGGCCCGGCAGCGGCTCCCGCGCCCGCCGGCACGGCGCAGCCCGGCTTCCGCCCGCCGGCGCTGCCCGGCACGGCGCCTTCACCTGGCGCCGCCCCGATGCCCGCGGCCGCCACTCCCGCCCCGGCGGCACCCGCGCCGCCGCCGCCGACCACCCCTACATCCCCGACGGAGCCGCCGAACCGGCTGACCCTGCGCGCCACGGACGAGTCCTGGGTGCAGATTCGTGATCCGCGCTCCGGCCAGACCGTGCTGAACCGCGTTCTGCGCGCGGGCGAGACCTACGCCGTGCCGCGCGAAGGGCTGGTGCTGACCACCGGCAAGGCCCAGGGCCTGGAAATCGTGGTGGACGGGCAGGCAAGCCCTGTCCTGGAAGGGCGGACGGGCGTGGTGCGCGACATCCAGCTCAACCCTGACCAGCTTCGCCAGCCCCGCCCAGCGCCCCCGGCGCGGTGAGGCGGACCGTGCTTCCGCTCGGCGGAGGAGGGATGGTCACCTGATCATCCCTTGGCCGGCGGCGCGCCGCCTGCCATATCGGGGGGGCACTTCGGGAAAGTCCCGCCAATGTCCTCCTATCGTCCGTACCAGCACATCGAGCGCCGGAAGTCCCGCCAGATCATGGTGGGAAAGGTTCCCGTGGGCGGGGATGCGCCGATCACCGTCCAGACCATGACCAACACCCCGACCGAGGACGCCGAGGCGACCATCGCCCAGATCCGGCGCGCCGAGATCGCCGGGGTGGATATCGTCCGCGTCTCCTGCCCGACGGAGGAGGCCACCGCGGCCCTCGCCGAGATCGTGCGGGAGGTGAACGTCCCGGTCGTGGCCGACATCCACTTCCACTACAAGCGCGCCATTGAGGCCGCCAAGGCCGGCGCCGCCTGCCTGCGCATCAACCCCGGCAATATCGGCTCCGCGGAGCGGGTGAAGGAGGTGGTGAAGGCCGCGCGGGACCATGGCTGCTCCATCCGCATCGGCGTGAACGCCGGCAGCCTGGAGAAGCACCTGCTGGAGAAGTATGGGGAACCCAACCCGGAGGCGCTGGTCGAGAGCGCCCTGTGGCACGCCGACCACCTGCTCCAGAACGACTTCGACCAGTTCAAGATCAGCGTGAAGGCCAGCGACGTCTTCCTGGCCGTGGCCGCCTACCAGCAGCTCGCCGAGGCCTGCGACCACCCCCTGCACATCGGCATCACCGAAGCGGGCGGTAAGCGCGCCGGCACGGTGAAGTCCTCCATCGGCCTGGGCAACCTGCTCTGGGCCGGGATCGGCGACACGCTGCGCGTCTCCCTCTCCGCTGAGCCGGAGGAGGAGGTGCATGTGGGCTGGGACATCCTGAAGTCCCTGGGCATCCGCCACCGCGGTGTGAAGATCATCTCCTGCCCCTCCTGCGCGCGGCAGGGCTTCAACGTCATCAAGACCGTGGAGGCGCTGGAGGAGCGGCTGGCCCATATCGAGCAGCCCATCACCCTCTCCATCATCGGCTGTGTGGTGAACGGGCCGGGCGAGGCGCTGATGACGGATATCGGCCTGACCGGCGGCGGCTCCGGCACCCACATGGTCTACTCCGCGGGTAAGACGAGCCATACGACGAAGACGGGCGACATGATCGACCACATCGTCGGGCTGGTGGAGGCCCGCGCCGAGAAGCTGGCCGCCGAGAAGGAGGCCGCGAAGGCCGCCGAGGCGGTCGGCGACATCCCCCTCGCAATCCAGGCGGCCGAGTGATGCCCAGCGCAGAAGAAGGGGAGCAGCACCCCGTCCTCGCTGCCATGGAGCAGGCGATACTCGATCTCCTGGAGGAGTTCGAGGAGGGGCACGGCCCGCTCGACGAGCAGGACGCCGAGGTCTTCGAGCAGGCGAAGGAGCATCTTCGCCGCGCGGTGACGGTGCTGCGGGAGGGCTGAGCCCCCCTCGTCAGTGATGCGGGCCGAAGCCCACGGCGCTGATGTAGAGGGCTGCTCCCGCGGCAAGCAGGCCCGGCACGACGAGGACGAGCAGGAGGAGGCAGGCCAGGAATGGCCGCCCCCGCCGGGCGAGGGCGCGACTTCCGGCCAGGACCCCTGCTGCCGCCGCGAGGAGGAATACCTCCGACGCGCCGGGGGCACCGAAGAGGCCCATGCCGACAAGGGCCAGGAACGCGAGGGCCACCAGCGCGCCGAGCACAAAAAGAATCCGGTAGCCGATCATCCTGCCTCTCTAGGGCGTGGCCGGGCCGGGCGCAAAGCGGGGGTAGGGACATCGCCTCCCGGCGGTGCTAATGCGCCCGCCACCATGGCCAAGCCCGACCTTCAGCCCGCCCGCGGCACGCACGACCTGATCGGCGAGGAGTTCCGGCGCCACCACCACGTCATCGACACGGCGCGGCGCATCACCTCCCTCTACGGCTTCGAGGAGTGGGCCACCCCGATTTTCGAGGACACGCGCGTCTTCTCCCGCAGCCTGGGCGAGACCTCCGACGTCGTCTCGAAGGAGATGTACACCTTCACGGATCGGGGCGGGGAGAGCGTGACCCTGCGGCCGGAGGGAACGGCCGGCGCCTGCCGCGCGCTGGTGACCAACGGCCTGACCCAGTCCAACCTGCCGCGCAAGGTGTTCTACGCCGGCCCCATGTTCCGCTACGAGCGGCCGCAGAAGGGACGCTACCGCCAGTTCCACCAGATCGGCGCCGAGGTGATGGGCGCGGCCGAGCCGCTCTCGGACGCCGAGGTGATCGCTTGCGGCTGGCACATCCAGCAGGCGCTCGGCATCACCGAGGGGACGGTGCTGGAGATCAACACGCTGGGCGACGCGCAGAGCCGGGACACCTACCGCGCCGCGCTCGTGGCCTATTTCCAGGCCTCCGTGGACAAGCTCTCCGAGGAGAGCCGTGGGCGGCTGGAGAAGAACCCGCTGCGGATCGTGGACAGCAAGGACCCCGGCGATCGCGCCCTGGTCGCCGATGCGCCCACCATCCACCAGCACCTGACCGTGGGCGCCGCCCGGCACTATGCCGAGGTGAAGCGCGCGCTGGAGCGCTTCGGGGTGCCCTTCCGGGAGAACCCGCGCATCGTGCGCGGCCTGGACTATTACAGTCACACCGCCTTCGAGTTCGTCACCGAGCGCCTGGGGGCTCAGGGCACGGTGATGGGTGGTGGGCGGTATGACGGGCTGGTGGAGGAGATGGGCGGCCCCGCCACGCCCTCCGTCGGCTGGGCGGCAGGGGTGGAGCGGCTCTCCATGCTGCTGGACGCCGCACCCGCCGCGCCGCGCCCCGTGGCCGTGATCCCGGTCGGCGAGGCATCCGAGGGCGCCGCTCTGGATGCCGTCCAGGCCCTCCGCCGGGCCGGGGTGACGGCCGAGATCGCCTACAAGGGCAACCTGAAGCGCCGCATGGAGCGCGCCAACCGCCTGAACGCCCGCGCCGCGGTCATCATCGGAGACGAGGAGTTGGCGGAGGGGGCCGCGCAGCTTCGTGACCTCGATGCCGGCACGCAGGAGCGGGTTGTCCTGGCGGAACTGGCCGCCCGGCTGGCCTGATGGCGCTTCCCGCAAAGCTGGACCGCCTCCTCACCCGTGCGGAGGAACTGCGGCACGAGTTGGGCACGGCCGATGGCAGCCGCTTCGGCGCGCTGTCGAAGGAGTTGTCGGACATCGAGCCCGTGGTGGCCAAGGTGCAAGAGCTGCGCGAGGCCGAGCGCGCCCGGGACGATGCCGAGGGGATGATGGCCGACCCCGAGATGCGGGAGCTGGCCGAGGCCGAGTTCTACGAGCAGCGCGATCGCGTGCCCGCCCTGGAGCACGAGATCCGCATCATGCTGCTGCCGAAGGACGCGGCGGACGAGCGCTCAGCCATCCTGGAGGTACGCCCGGCGGCGGGCGGGGATGAGGCCGGGCTTTTCGCCGGCGAGCTGTTCCGTGCCTACCAGAAATACGCGGAAGCCCAGGGCTGGCGCTTCGAGATCCTGGAGTGGGACGAGGGCGAGGCGGGCGGCGTGAAGGGTGCCTCCGCCTCCATCACCGGCCGCGGCGTCTTCGCCAAGCTGAAGTTCGAGAGCGGGGTGCACCGCGTGCAGCGCGTGCCCGCCACCGAGACCCAGGGGCGTATCCACACCTCCACCGTCACGGTCGCCGTGCTGCCGGAGGCGGAGGAGGTGGATGTGCAGATCAACGAGAGCGACCTGCGGATCGACACCTACCGAGCTTCCGGCGCCGGCGGGCAGCACGTGAACAAGACGGACAGCGCCGTCCGCATCACCCACATCCCCACCGGGACCGTGGTGGCGATGCAGGAGGAGAAGTCCCAGCACAAGAACCGTGCGAAAGCGATGAAGGTGCTGCGCGCCCGCATCTACGAGGCCCAGAGGCAGGCCCTGGCGGGCGCCCGGGCCGCGGACCGCAAGGGGCAGGTGGGCACGGGGGACCGCAGCGAGCGCATCCGCACCTACAACTTCCCCCAGGGCCGCGTGACCGACCACCGCATCGGCCTGACCCTGCACAAGGTGGACCGGGTGATGATGGGCGAGCTGGACGAGGTGATCGATGCCCTGATGGCAGAGGACCAAGCCGCCCGCCTGGCGGCCGAGGAGGGATGAGCGACTGCGAGCCCGGCGTTTCGGTGGGGGCCTTCCTCTGCCAGGCCGGGCAGCTTCTTCGCGCCGCTGGGATCGAGGGCCCCCGGATGGAGGCCCGCCTCCTCCTCGCCCATGCCATGGGCTGCCGGCAGGAGGACCTGCTGCGCGACCCCCGGGCGCCAGTGCCGCCGGCCGCCCAGACCGTCTTTCGCGCCGCTCTGGCCGCCCGGGCCAGGAACGTGCCCATGGCGCGGCTCCTCGGCCATGCCGGCTTCTGGACCCTGGACCTGCTGGTGGACGGCTCCACCCTCATCCCCCGCGCCGACACGGAGACGCTGGTCGAGGCAGCCCTGGACGCTTTCCCGAATCGGGGTGCCGTGCGCCGGGTGCTGGACCTCGGCACGGGCACGGGCGCGCTGCTGCTCGCCGCCCTTTCGGAGTTCCCCACGGCCTTCGGCGTGGGGGTGGACCGGGAGCCTGCCGCGGCGGCCCTGGCCCGCGCCAACGCCACCCGGAACGGGCTGGCGGATCGCGCCTTTATGGTGGCGGGGGACTGGGCCGGCGCCCTCTCCGGCCGCTTCGACCTTGTCCTGTCCAACCCGCCCTACATCGAATCCGCCGTCATTCCCGCCCTCATGCCGGAGGTTGCGCTGCACGAGCCCGCCCTGGCGCTGGATGGCGGGGCGGACGGGCTGGACGCCTATCGCTTTTTGGCTGGGGCGCTTCCCGGCCTTCTGGCGCCGGGCGGCCGGGCCGTGCTCGAACTAGGGCAGGGGCAGGAGATGGCGGTGACCGCCCTGGCCCGCACAGCCGGGCTCCGGATCCTGGAATGCCGCCCCGATCTGGGTGGCGTCCCCCGCGCCCTGGTTCTGGCAGGCCTGTAAAAAACCATTTGGCGGAATCGCTCGGGCTCACTACGTTTGCTCTGCGGCCCCCATCGCGTGAAGCGCGGCGGGTCAACCGGAGCCCCCGGCCCCCTTTTCGGGGTGCGCCGCGCGCCCGGCCCGCCGCCAGGCACAACATTTTCCCCATTGGGGGACAGCACCCGCCAGCCGGTCTCCGCAGGGGCCTAGCCCAACGGCGCGCAGATCGGCGGCGCGAGCATGGAAGTGCGAACCAGAACCAGATGAACATGAAGCGTATGCGCGGCCGCGGGAACTTCCGGCAGGGTGGCCACAACGGCGGCGGTGGCGGCGGTGGTCCGCGCCCGCAGCACAACGGCAATCAGCCGATGAACCGCAACCATGTGTTCGACTCGATCGGGCCGGACATGCGGATGCGCGGCACTGCCCAGCAGCTCTTCGAGAAGTACCTCCAGCTCGGCCGCGACGCGACCGGCTCCGGCGACCGGGTGATGGCGGAAGGGTACTTTCAGCACGCGGAACACTACTTCCGCATCCTCAACGCCATGAACCAGGCCCAGCAGCAGCAGGGCGGCGGGGCCGGCCCGCAGCACGGCGGCCGCCGTTACCAGGGCAACGAGAGCGGCGGCGACGGCTTTGCCGAGGGCGAGGGCGAGGCGCAGATCACCGCCCCTGCCGGCTACGACACCGCCTCCACCGAGGGCGAGGCCCGCGAGACCCTTCAGTAAGAAGCGGGTCAGTAAAAGGCGGGCTGGCGGCTAGGTGATGGCCGCCGAGCCGGGCCACCGGTCCGGGCCATCAGGTGATGACCGCAACCTCCACCTGCCCGCGGCGGCGCAGCACGTTCAGCGAGACGCCGCCATCGGCGTCGTGGCGCCGTAGCCTCACGTCCACCATCGCCGTGCCGAGCCGCAGGTTCTCGATCCGCAGCTCCTCCAGCCAGGAGGGCAGGAAGGGGCGGAGGAAGCGGATCACCCCATCCTCCGGCCGGAACGAGACGCCGAGCATGGCGCCCAGCGCGGCGTAGACGGTCGCCGCCGCCCAGGCCTGCGGCAGGCAGGCCACGGGGTAGGAGGTCGGCCCTTCGCCGTGCCGGCGCGCGAAGCCGCAGAAGAGCTCCGGCAGGCGGTACATGTCCACGGCCAGGGCGGAATCGTAGATCCCGGTCAGCAGGCGCTCCAGCTGAGCGTTCAGCCCGTAGCGCTTCATCCCCAGCGCGATCAGCCCGTTGTCGTGGGGCCAGACTGAGCCGTTGTGGTAGCTCATCGGGTTGTAGCGGCTCTCACCCTCCGCGATGGTGCGGATGCCCCAGCCGCAGAAGCTCTCCGGCGTCATCAGGGTCTGCCCGATGCGCCGTGCCCGCTCTGGGGTGGGCAGGCCGGTCAGCAGCGCGTGCCCGGCGTTGGAGGAGCGGACGCGGCAGGGCCGTTTCTCCCCGTCCAGCGCCAGGGCGTAGGTGGAGAGCTCCTCGATCCAGAAGGCCTCCTCCACCCGGGCGCGCAGCGCGTCAGCCCGATCGGTCCATAGGGCGGCCTCGTCCTCATGGCCGAGAGCCTTGGCCATGCGCCCCGCGCCGCGCCAGGCGGCCTCGCCATAGGCCTGCACCTCGATCAGGGCGATGGGCGCCTCGGCCAGCTTGCCGTCGGCGTGGAACACGCTGTCCCAGCTGTCCTTCCAGCCCTGGTTGACCAGCCCGTTCACGGACTGCCGGTCGTACTCCAGCAGCCCGTCGCCATCGATGTCGCCGTACCGCTCGATCCAGCCGAGCGCGGCGACGATATGCGGCCAGATCTCCCGGACCAGTGCCCAGTCCCCGGTGCGCTCTGCATACTGCGCGGCGAGCACGACGAAGAGCGGCGTGGAATCGACGGAGCCGTAATAGCGGCCGAATGGGACCTCGCGCAGCGCCGCCATCTCGCCGCTGCGGCTCTCATGCAGGATCTTGCCGGGCTCCGCATCCCGCGCCGGGTCCAGCTCCGTTGCCTGCAGCTTCGCGTGATAGCGCAACACGCCACGCGCCAGCTCCGGGTCCGCCCAGAGGCACTGAATGGCCGTGATCAGGCTGTCCCGGCCGAAGGGGCAGGAGAACCAGGGAATGCCGGCAAAGGGGAAGGGGCCGGATTCTGTCTCCGTCGTCAGCATCGTCAGATCGGAAGCGGAGCGGGCGAACCAGTCGTTGAAGGCCTGGTTGGAGGAGATCACGGTCGCCCGCTGCCGTTCCCGCGCGCCGCACCAGTTGCGGATGCCCGCCAGCAACGCGTCGAAGCCGGGCGGGGAAGGGGCCTCGGCCGCCTCGGTTCCGGACTCGCAGAGGATCATCACCTCGATGACCGTCTGGCCGCCCGGATCGAGTTCTACTGGCCAACGGTTGTCGCGGGCCGGGGTGCCCTGCGGCCGTGGATTGAACTCCAGCCGGGTGCGGCGCTCCACCCCGTCCAGCCCGAGATAGGCGAAGACGAGGCTGCCATCCGGGCGGGCTTCCGGGGCGCGCCGCTCCCCGCGCCGGGCGCGGTTCTGCCCGCGCACCTCGAAAATGTCGGCGAAGTCGGCGGCGATGGAGAGCGAGATCTCCGTGGAGAGATGCGCCTCCCCGAAGTTCCGCACGGAGATGCGCTCCCGCACCATCCCCGCGCCGAGCACCATCTGGCGCTCCACATGGACCGTGTCCCGGAGCAGCTTGCGGTCCGGCGCCACAGTCAGGTCGGGGTTGGTGAGGTTCACAGTCAGCACGGTGTTGTCCGCGCTGACCGCCGAGGAGAGCAGCAGCGGCCGCATTCCCGCCACGCGGAGGGAGAGGCGGGAGACGAAGCGCGTGTCGTCGTGGAACAAGCCTTCAGCGGTGGAGCCGATGGCCTGGGCATCGCCGAAATGGTCCAGAACCAGGAAGGAGGAGCCGTTCTTCAGCGTGCGCGGCCGGTAGAGGGCCAGGGCCGTGGCGGCCGTGGCGGCGACGCTCCAGCCACTCTCCTCCTCCGACCGCGGCAGGCCCGCCCCTTCGTCGTCCATGTACAGATCCTTTGCCGCGAACATCCGGTGAATGCCGCGCCGGCCCCGGGGTTGCCGCCGCCGGCGTAACGTCCCGGCCGGACGGCGCCTGGGCCGCGGCCGGGACAGCCCCTCTCAGACCGCGCGGAGGATGGTTGTGCGCTCCCGCCCGAGCAGGCGGCGGTAGATGGCCAGGTGGTCCTCCGCCATGCGGCGGGCGGTGAAGCGGGCCTCGAACTCCTGGCGTACCCGGGCGCGATCCATAGCCTGCACCTTTTTCAGCGCGGCCAGGGCGCCCGTCTCGTCCTCCACGATGAAGCCGGAGACGTCGTCCTCGATCACCTCCGGCACGGAGCCGCGGTTGAAGGCGACCACGGGCGTGCCGCAGGCCATCGCCTCGATCATCACCAGCCCGAAGGGCTCAGGCCAGGCGATAGGGGTGAGGAGGCAGAGGGCATTGCCCAGGAACTCGGCCTTCTGGGCCTCGTTGATCTCGCCGATGAACTCCACGCCGGGGAGGGAGAGCATGGGCTGCACCACCTCCTCGAAATAGGCCTGGTCGGCGCGATCCACCTTGGCGGCGATGCGGATCGGGATTCCGGCGGCCTGGGCGATGCGGATGGCCGTGTCCGGCCCTTTCTCCGGCGAGATGCGGCCGAGGAATGCAATGTAGCCGCCCTGGCGCGGGCTGAAAGGCAGCAGGTCCTGCGGGATCCCGTGCAGCACCGTGCCGGCCCAGTTCACGTCCACGTGGTGCAGCGGCCGGCGCTGGCTGTCCGAGATGGAGATGAAGGGCGCGTCCGGGAAGGCGGAGAGAAGGGGCTGGATCTCCGGCAGGTCCAGGCGGCCATGGAAGGTGGAGACGAAGGGCAGGCCGCGGCCGCGCATGGCCGGAAGGTGCAGGTGGTCGATGTGGAAGTGCACGACGTCGAAACGCGCGGCCAGGTCCAGGACCCGCTGCACCATCAACATGTGCGGCGCCGTGGCGTCTCGGATGGAGGGGTCCAGGCGGATGGCCTGGGGCAGCATCGGCTCCAGTTCCGCTGAGGTGAGGCTGTCGCCGCTGGCGAAGAGCGTGACTTCGTGCCCGAGGGCGACGAGTTCCTCGGTCAGGTAGGAGACGATCCGTTCCGTGCCGCCGTACAGCTTCGGGGGGACGGCTTCGGCGAGAGGCGCGACCTGGGCGATGCGCATGGGTTGAGGACTTCTCCGGATCCTCGGGCCTCCCCGCCGGCCCCGGCCGGCGCCCCGGCCGGGGACCGGGGCTACAACAAACAAATGATGGCGCGGTTGCGGTGCAGCAACAGGTCAGGCGGGTTCCAGCGCATCCCCGACCGCCACCCTACCGCCTTCGGCCACGGTGGCATGGACGCCCAGGTCCATATGGCCGAAATGCTCGCGCAGCAGGCGCGGCAGGTCCACGTCGCGCTCACCCGTCTCCAGGTCCACCTGGGTCGCCGGGCAGCGCTGGGTCCGCTTGAACACGGAAATCCGGGCGCCGCCCAGCAGCACCTCCCGCCCGACCCACTCGTGCTCCGCCCAGGCGGGAAGGCCGGAGAAGTAGACGTTCGCACGGAAGCGCAGCGGGTCCAGCCGCCGCCCGATCGCCTTCTCCACCTCCGCGAGGCTCGCCAGGTTGAGAAGGGAGATGCCCTTCAGACGTTGGTCCGTGAAGGCGTGGCCTGGCGCCTCGGTGAAGCGCGGGGGGCGGGGGGACCCGTCCGGTGCGGTGCCGTGGCGCGCCTCCTCGCCGAGGAAGCGGATGAGCCAGGCGCCGAGGGCGGCCCTGCCCTCCGCCGTTCCCGTGCGGGCGATCAGTGGCTCGTGGCCCGCGGCCGCCAGGGCCAGAGTGCCGTCGTGCGGGTCGAAGGCGGCACGGACCAGCACCACCTTCCCGTTCTTCATCATACAGGCGAAGTTCTGCTTCGGCAGAAAGGTCGGCGCCGCCTCGTCGAACGGAGAGTCGCCCTGGGCGAGGGCGAAGCGGCGGTCGTGGGGGATGGTCTCGCCCGGGGTGAGCTTCACCTCCTCCAGCGCCTCGGCCGTCAGCCCCTTCACCGGGTACCGATAGAGCCGCTCCACCCGCATCCTCTTGATCTCCCGAAAACAACCCCTTGAAGGGGGCGGAAGAGCGATACCACATCCCGATCAAACGCCGAACCCGTTGCCAGTTGGGGCGGGGAGGGCGGTCGCCTCCATGAGGGACACGAGAGATATGGACATCGAGAAGCTCACCGAGCGGGCGCGCGGCTTCCTGCAGGCCGCGCAGACCATCGCCATCCGGGAATACCACCAGCGCGTCACCCCGGAGCACCTGCTGAAGGCGCTGCTGGACGACGAGGAGGGGGCGGCCGCCGGGCTGATCCGCGCCGCGGGCGGCGATGCGGCGGCAGCGAAGCGCGAGGTGGATGCCGAGGTCGGCCGGAACCCGCGCGTCTCCGGCGGCGGCGCCGGCCAGCCGCAGGTCACGCCCGATTTCGTGCGCGTGCTGGACGCCGCCGAGCGCATGGCGAGCAAGGCAGGCGACAGCTTCGTCGCCCAGGACCGGCTACTGGTGGCAATCGCGGCCAGCGACACGCCGGCCGGCCGCCTGCTGGTGAAGGTGGGCGCCACGGCGCAGAAGCTGGAAGCGGCGGTTGATCAGGTCCGCAAGGGCCGCAAGGTGGATAGCGCGAATGCCGAGCAGCAGTTCGATGCGCTGAAGAAGTACGCCCGCGACCTGACCGAGGCCGCGCGCGACGGCAAGCTGGATCCGGTGATCGGGCGCGACGAGGAGATTCGCCGCACGATCCAGGTTCTCGCCCGCCGCACGAAGAACAACCCCGTGCTGATCGGCGAGCCCGGCGTCGGCAAGACCGCAATCGTCGAGGGGCTGGCGCTGCGCATCATCAATGGCGACGTACCAGAAGCGCTGAAGAGCCAGCGCGTGCTGGCGCTCGACCTTGGCGCGATGGTGGCTGGCGCGAAGTACCGCGGCGAGTTCGAGGAGCGCCTGAAGGGCGTGCTGACGGAGATCGAGTCCGCGAACGGCGAGATCATCCTATTTATTGACGAGATGCACACGCTGGTTGGCGCCGGCAAGGCGGATGGCGCGATGGACGCTTCCAACCTGCTGAAGCCGGCGCTGGCCCGCGGCGAGCTGCACTGCATCGGCGCGACCACGCTGGACGAGTACCGCAAGCACGTGGAGAAGGACGCGGCACTCGCGCGCCGCTTCCAGCCCGTGTTCGTGGGCGAGCCGAGCGTGGAGGATACCATCTCCATCCTGAGGGGCATCCGCGAGAAGTATGAGCTGCACCACGGCGTGCGGATCGCGGACAGCGCGCTGGTCGCGGCCGCGACCCTCTCCAACCGGTACATCACCGACCGGTTCCTGCCGGACAAGGCAATCGACCTGGTGGACGAGGCGGCTTCCCGCCTTCGCATGGCCGTGGACAGCAAGCCGGAGGAGCTGGACGCGATCGACCGCGACCTCATGCGCTCCCGCATCGAGAGGGAAGCGCTGAAGCGCGAGACGGACGCAGCGAGCCGCGACCGGCTGGAGAAGCTGGAGCGCGAGATTGCGGCGCTGGAGGAAAGCTCCGCCGCGCTGACCGCGCGCTGGCAGGCGGAGAAGAACCGGCTGGGCGAGGCGCAGAAGGCCAAGGAAGAGCTGGACCGCGCCCGCACGGAGGTTGAGCTGGCCCAGCGCAAGGGCGACTACGCCCGCGCCGGCGAGCTGACCTACGGGGTGATCCCCGCGCTCGAGAAGCAGATCGCGGAGGCAGCCGATGATGGCGGCCGGCTGGTGAACGAGGCGGTGACGGAGGAAGGCGTTGCCGCCGTCGTCTCCCGCTGGACCGGCGTGCCTGTCGAGAAGATGCTGGAGGGCGAGCGTGCGAAGCTGATCCGCATGGAGGACGAGCTGCGTAAGCGGGTCGTTGGCCAGGAGGAGGCGCTGGAGGCGGTTTCCAAGGCCGTGCGGCGCGCCCGCGCCGGGCTGCAGGACCCGTCCCGCCCGATCGGCAGCTTCCTCTTCCTCGGCCCGACGGGCGTGGGCAAGACGGAGTTGACGAAGGCGTTGGCGAGCTTCCTGTTCGACGACGAGCGCGCGCTGCTGCGCATCGACATGTCGGAGTACATGGAGAAGCACGCCGTTGCGCGCCTGATCGGGGCCCCCCCGGGCTATGTCGGCTACGAGGAGGGCGGCGCGCTGACCGAGGCGGTGCGGCGCCGGCCTTACCAGGTCATCCTCTTCGACGAGGTGGAGAAGGCGCATGACGACGTCTTCAACATCCTCCTTCAGGTGCTCGATGACGGGCGGCTGACGGACGGGCAGGGGCGGACGGTGGATTTCCGCAACACCCTCATCGTCCTGACCAGCAACCTGGGCAGCGAGATACTGGCGGCCCAGCCCGAGGGCGAGGACGTCGATCTCGTCCGCGGCCAGGTGATGAACGTCGTCCGCACCCGCTTCCGGCCGGAGTTCCTCAACCGGCTGGACGAGGTGGTGCTGTTCCGCCGGCTGGCGCGCGGCGACATGGGGTCCATCGTGGACATCCAGCTCGGGCGGCTGCGGAAGCTGCTTGCCGACCGGAAGATCACGCTGGAACTCGATCAGGGCGCGCGGGACTGGCTGGCCGAGGCCGGGTACGACCCAACCTACGGTGCGCGGCCCCTGAAGAGGGTCATCCAGCGCAACTTGCAGGACCGTTTGGCCGGCATGCTGCTGGAGGGCACGGTTCGCGACGGTCAACTTCTGGGCGTTGCGGTCGGGCCCGATGGCCTAGAAGTATCGCCGGTCGGAACGGTTGCGGAAACTGTGTGACACCCCTTTGACAGGTGTGGGGCGCGCCCATATAAGCCGCCCCACACCGACGGCGCCCGCGAGGACGCTGAGGTGGCCCGGAAAGAAGCGAGTGGGCAGGGTTGACGAAGCGGCCTCGAGCTGCTAGATACGTTGCCCCGCTGATCGCTTCGATCGCGGTTTCGATCAGAGGTTGGGCTTGCCCGACCGGGGAGACCCGGAGCCTAGGATCATTTGTTCCTTGAAAGTCAAATCTGTTTTCCTGAAGACGAGGAAGAGTTTTGTAGCTCTTGCTTGGCGGAGAGGGGAGGGATGCGTGGCCAGTGTCATGTGTTCTGATCTTGAAGCTGGGGAGGGATACGGGAGAGAGAGTAGCGAGTGGAGTTTTGGTTAGGGTCTTCTCTGAGATGCCGAGGTCTTTTGGGCTGAGGTGTTGATGAACTTGAGAGTTTGATCCTGGCTCAGAGCGAACGCTGGCGGCATGCTTAACACATGCAAGTCGCACGGGCAGCAATGTCAGTGGCGGACGGGTGAGTAACGCGTAGGAACATGTCCTGAGGTG